>NZ_CP050699.1:1015000-2468750 GCF_005116675.2 Desulfosediminicola ganghwensis | reverse complement strand
ATTGAGGAAAATTGCAAGATGCTTGTCATCTATATGCTTGAAGGCAGGATCATCATCCCGTTTGAGCCAGTTGCTGAGACGCGTCCGCGACACCCTGCAATCAGCTGCCGCAAAGGTCGCTATCATTTTGTCATCTTCAAGATCAAGTATATAGCGTACACGCCGTAATACATCGTTATTATCCACAATTACCTCCGGTCTTCACAAGCTGCCGCACCAATCCTGGTGCGTAATACTCTTTATTTATCAGCACTCACCGTTCCAACCCAAAATGGTTAAGCCGGCCTGTGTGCGTTATTTCAAAGTTCTCATCCCAATTTCAGGCAGCACACTATAGCCGCAACGATAATCACTTGCACCGATTTTATGAAAATAGATCATCTTCACCCACAAAGCATAAAAAAATCCCCGTCAGGTGCTCTTTTAGTTATACGCACCGAACGGGGATAAAATCAATACAGGGGCTGTACCACGATATGCAAAGCAGCCCTGAAAAAGCGCCTCCCAGCTAGAAACTTGAGATCCACTACACTTTTAGTGTGTGGGTCTCAAAAGCGACGAAGAAGAGCGGCCTGATCGACTCGCTGCAGATTTACCCGAGGAGGAGAGAGTCGTTAGCCAGCTCCTCCCCCTGCGACTGGTAAAATTTGGTAAGCAGATCCTTAACGGTAAGATTCTCCTTCTCCTTGCCTTTAAGGTCGAGAATTATTCTGCCCTGATGCAGCATGATCAGCCTGTTGCCGAAGCCGATGGCGTGTTTCATATTGTGGGTAATCATCAGGGTGGTGAGGTTCTGCTCACGCACGATATCCCGGGTCAGGTTGAGGATCTGATTGGCGGTTTTCGGGTCGAGGGCGGCAATATGCTCATCGAGCAACAGCACGTCCGGCCTGATCATGGTGGCCATCAGCATGGTCAGCGCCTGGCGCTGGCCACCCGAGAGCAGGCCAACTGTATCCAACAATCTCTCTTCAAGGCCGAGGCCAAGATGGGCGAGTTGTTCGCGAAACATCACCTTATCTTTCTTTTTCACTCCCGGTGCCAGGCCACGTTTCATGCCACGGCGAACTGCCAGCGCCATATTCTGCATAATGGTGGCAGAAGGACAGGTACCGAGCAGTGGATCCTGAAAAACACGGGAAATAAACTTTGCCCGCTTATATTCGGGCCAAGCGGTCACGTCGGAGTTGTTAATGGTGATGGAGCCTGAGTCAGGAAAAAAAGAACCGGCAATACAGTTTAAAAGCGTCGACTTTCCCGCACCGTTGGAACCAATCACCGTGATAAAATCACCCTCTTCAATCTCAAGATTGATGTTGTTGAGGGCAAATACCTCGTTGACACTCCCCTTATGGAAGTATTTCTGAATGTTTTGTAAGGAAATCACCGCTCGATAAGTCTCTTCTTGATTTGGGGGGTAATCAACGCACAAATTACCAGCAGAGCGGTAATAAGGTTGAGATCACTGGGATTGAACTTAAATGAACCAAACTCGACGCCGAGTGCCATGGCAATCACCAGTCGATACAGCACAGAGCCAAGCAGGGCCGCAATAAACGCACGCAGGATGGTTTTGCAACCAAATACCGTCTCACCAATGATAACCGAGGCCAGGCCGGCGATAATGGTACCAATACCCATCCCCACATCAGCCGCACCCTGATTCTGGGCCACCAGGGCACCGGAAAGCGCCACCAGGGCATTTGACATGCCGACACCGAGGATGATGATGGTATGGGTGTTTACACCAAGACTGGTGATCATCTGGGGATTGTCGCCCGTTGCCAGTACAGCCTGCCCCAGCTCGGTGCCGAGGAACCAGACGATAAAGCTCACAACCAACACGGCAAACAGCCCGAAGACCAGAATTCCTGCGTATTGAGAAGGAACCCCCATGGCAATTACCGGATCAAAAACGGTATCGGCACCAAGCAGGGCCACATTCGGCCCGCTCATGATGCGGATATTGATCGAGTAGAGGGCAATCATGGTGAGGATAGAAGCCAGCAGATGCAAAATCTTGAACTTGGTATTCAAGACTGCGGTAATCATACCGGCCAGAAAACCGCCTGCCACTGCCAGAAGCAGAGACAGGTAAGGGTTCAGGCCACTGGTGATAGCCACCGCTGAGATAGAGGCCCCCAGCGGCAGGCTGCCATCAACAGTCAAATCAGGGAAATCGAGAATCCTGAAAGTCAGGTATACCCCGATAACCATGATGCCGTAGACCAGTCCCTGCTCTACGGCACCAAGTGCTGCATAAATTGTCATATTTCAGTACCGCTCACTATTCGTAAATCTTGGTCGCTTTCTGCAGCAGTGCCTCAGGTGGGGTTACACCCATCTGTGCGGAAGCTTTCGTATTGATGTGCAGCTGGAGATCTTTCTGGAACTCCACCGGGATGTCGGCCGGCTTCTCACCGCCGAGGATACGCTGGGCAACAGCACCTGTCTGGTAGCCATGCTTGTAGTAATCAAAGCCCATGGCCGCAATCGCACCACGCTCAACAGAGTCGGTGTCAGCACAGAAGATGGGCAGCTTGTTCTGAATACCAATTTTCAACACAGACTCAAGTGCCGAGATAATAGTATTGTCAGTCGGGATGAATATCGCGTCAACCTTGCCTATCAGACTTTTTGCAGCCTGGTAGACATCTGCGGTCTTGGCGGCAGTTGCTTCAACCACCTCAAAACCCATCTTCTCGCCAAGTTCCTTGATGCCTGCCACATTGGCCTTGGAGTTTGCCTCACCTGCGTTGTAGAGGATACCGAGCTTTTTCAGGTTCGGCATATAGGTGAGAACCATCTCGATATGCTTATCGAGCGGCAGCAGATCGGAAACACCGGTGGTCAATCCGCCCGGATGCTCAATATCTTTTACCAGACCAGCTGCAACCGGATCGGTAACCGCGGTGAAAAGATATGGTCGTTTCATGTTCTCAGGAGCCTTGGCATTCGCCTGAGCAACAGCCTGGGCAGAAGGGGTAGCAATTGCCATAAGGAGATCAGGATTTTCGCCGATCATCTGCTGGGCGATCTGGGTTGCAGTTCCCATATTGGCCTGAGCATTATGAACGTTGTATTCCACATCAATATTATTTTCTTTCAGGTAATCCTGAAAACCCTTCAATACCGCGTCCAGAGCTGGATGCTCAACAAACTGGTTAACTGAAATTGTGTAGGTCTGGGCGCTGACACTCTGCGCCGCAAGGCCGCATATGGCAACCATGGCCAGGGCCGCGAACATAATCCGCTTCATATCTTCTCCTCCGTCAGGTAATCATAAAAATCTGCCGTAAATATCCGGAAAACATCCTCGACAATCACAACTTTCTCTGCCATTGACGATGATGTTTTTAACGCCGAAGATCTATACCATTATTGTCTTTTTGGCAATGTTCCATTTACCCAAAATCTTTTCACAATCGCTGACAAAAGCCCAATTTACCGCAACAAAACATGTATTCACGCGCTGATACATCAGCCTTTAAAGCTATTCCGCATGGTTCTGAGCAGGGAAAAAATTTCTGCTCCCGATGCAGTTGAACCAGCCTCCGAAAACGGTTTGCGAATCGCATCACTTTTGCAACGCAAAAAAGGATTGGTCGCTTTTTCAGTCCCAAGTGATGAGGGAGTCGAATGCCGGCCGGAGATTTTGGCCTGCTGCACTCCTTCAAGGCGCCTGGTTATCTCCCGGTTAGATTGCTCAACCTGGGCTGCGAACCTCAGATTCTGCTCCGTGTATTCATGGCCGAAGTAGAGCAGCGTGTCATCAGGCAATGCACCGATTACGTTATTGAGCGAAACGTACATCTGTTCGGCTGTACCTTCAAAAAGGCGGCCACAACCGCCACCGAACAGAGTGTCACCTGTGAAGAGCCTGTCACCGAACAGATAACAGATACTGCCGGTAGTATGCCCGGGCGTATGCAGAGCCCTGCCACTCAGTTTGCCTATGGTGAGGCTGTCGCCGTCTTTTAATTGCCTTGTCAAATGTGCAATACGCAATGCCTCATTCTCAAAACCGTAAACGGCAAGCCCGGGTTGCTCAGCCAGCAAATCTTCCAGCCCTGCTATATGATCATTGTGATGATGGGTGCAGAGTGCCGCGACCAACCGTACCCCACTCGCCTCAACCTCCCGCCAGACTGGATAGGCCTCTGTAGGGTCAATTACCGCCGCCTCACCCGTTGCCTTGCAGATCACCAGATAACTGAAATTATCATAACCACAGCAGATAGTTCTGACCTTCATTTCATCGCTTTCAATTACATTGTCTGAAGTCATTGGTACGCTGGTCCCCCTTGAGCCTGGAGCAGTTTCTTTTGCCCTTTGACGATTTTTGGTTATAGTCATGGGCTATCAATAGCCTGAAAATCTGATAATCAATATTCGTCCCCTGTGGAAAAACACCTTCAGCTACGTACCCTGCATAATTTACTGAGGCTGATATTACCAACTATACAGGATCAAGGGACAACAGGCAGTACCGTTATTCACCTGAAATACTGCAAGGAAAGACAATGCGCTACAGACGTTTTGGCAAGACAGAGCTACAAATGCCGGTCATAAGTTTTGGCTGCATGCGCTCAATGCACAGCTGGACAGACACAAATTGCAACCAGATACCAGAAGACTCTACTACAACACTTGAATCTATTGTCCGCACTGCACTCTCCCATGGCATAAACCATTTCGAGACAGCCCGCGGGTATGGCTCGTCGGAGAGACAATTGGGTCTGGTTTTGCCGAAATTTCAACGTGACAAATATATTCTGCAGACCAAGATCGGCCCCACAGATGACCCGGAAGAATTTACGGCCAACTTCCACGACTCCCTAGCGAGACTCCAGGTGAACCATGTCGAGTTGCTTGCCATCCACGGCATAAACGACCACCAGTCACTCTGGCAAAGCTGCCGGCCAGGCGGCTGCCTTGCTGCAGCCAGGAAGCTGCAGCAACAGGGAAAAGCCCTGCATATTGGCTTTTCCGGCCATGGCCCGCTTGACGTTATCCTGGAGGCTATCAACCATGAGCAAGACGGCGGCTTCGATTTCGTCAACCTGCACTGGTACTATATTTATAACGTTAATCAGCCAGCTATAGAGCGCGCGGCCAAACGCGACCTGGGAGTCTACATCATCAGCCCAACCGACAAGGGTGGTATGCTGTACAACCCGCCTGAGACGCTAAAAACGCTCTGTGAACCAATCTCACCTATTCTGTTCAATGACAGCTATTGCCTCAGCCAGCCAGGGGTCACCAGTATCAGTGTAGGCGCGAGCAGAACAAGCGATTTCGACGAACATCTCAAGGCAGCGGACACCACTGAGCGGACACCACTGGTGCTCGATATCATCCGAAAACTTGAAGAAAGAATGGTAGAGAAAACCGGTCATAGACGCCCTGAAGCGAACTGGGATGAACTGCCCCATTGGAAAAACTGCCCGGGCACAATCAATCTGCGCTTTATCCATTGGCTCTACAACCTGCGCCGCGGCTGGGATTTAGAGGAATTTTCCCGCACACGCTATGGGATGCTGAACAATGGCAGTGCCTGGGTTCAGGGTAATGATGCCTCATTTATCAAAGCTGTTAATTTTGAGGAAATCCAGCAAAAATATCCCGCAATAACCGAGTTGTTTCTTGAACAGCTGCATAATGCTCATGCACTTCTCAAAAACGGGTGAGAACCTACCTGAACTCCCCATATGAACATCATGGCTGAAAACAAAACCCCCCAGGTGAAGGGAGGGTCACCTGGGGGTTTTAAGGGAGGAGAAGAAAGAATGCTTATCTGCTGAATTTAGAAGCGGTTGCCACCACCGCCCATCATGCCTCTGCCCATTCCGCCGCCTCTAGGGCCTCGTGGTCCTACGTACTGGTCAACTCCGGCAGCCTCGGCTTTTTCTGTTATACTGGTGCGCAGATCAAAAAGCTCGCCTGCCAGTTTGCTCGCCGCCGCGGGATCGGGGTTATCACTGTTAAGCAGCGCACGATGCTCTGCCTGCTTCATGACCATCTGTTTGCGGAGATCTGCGGTATCGTTGTAGAAAGCATCAAGCTTCTCTTGAGTGGCTGGATCTAACTGCTGATAGTAACCGCCCTGCTGACCACAGTAACAACCAGCCGGATTTCCACCACCTCGACCCCAACCTGCCATTGCCACTGTAGAAACTGCCAACCCGGATACCAGAACCGCTGCAATTATTTTCTTTTTCATAACCTGACTCCTTGCAACATAATTTGTCTTTCTCTCAGTTGATGCATAATGCGATCAACTGGCTTGACATTGCCTTTTCACTTCTTGCAGAATATAAAGCAAGTCATGTGCCACATCGACCATAAAGAGACTAACTAACTAATATATTGTTGTTTATAATTCAAAACACTATCCGTGCCAGTCTGCCAGCCCCTTGCTGCTGTATAATTATTACCCACCCGCATCCGGCTGGTGAATACTTTTTTTCCGGTCATATGGTTGAAATACAAACAGACTTCCAGCCTATTTCCTCCCACGGCAGACAAAGCCGCGCACACAGAAAGAATTAAAATGATATGTACATGATATATTTACTCAAAAACAACGTAAGGCCATTCTGCAATGGTATTTCTTTATTAGATACAATACGTTATAAGAAAGGTATATGCACATTTCGCAAGACCAAGAAACTATCAGATTAAGTAATTACTCTTTAAATTTGATTAACTGACCAGGTAACGGTATTTTTCCTTGCACAAGAAACAGCTTTTCACCTTGTTGCGAAGGCAAGCAAATTTTAAAGCAGGATGCCAGGCGATAGCAGGCAGATAATCTGAAAATACATTCAAAAAAACATGACGATGCAAGACAACCTGCGCAAGTATACCAAAAAAATTCTTGCCGCAGCCTTGTGCGCCCAGAGTTACAACCCGTTAAAAAACTATTTCATTCCGCTTGGAATAGCAGTTGCGCTCCCTATACCGCTTGCTCTTGTTCTCTTTCACAGTACTCACCAGGTTGTTGATTCCGCAGCGCCAAGCGGAACTCTATCTTCCTTGCTCGCCATGCAACCGGAATATTGGCTGCAGCTTATCCCGCCACTCCTCTCAGGCTGGCTGTTCGGCATAATCGGCACCTTATACCAGGAGAAATCAAGAAAAGTACTGGAAAAGGTTGAAATTCTAAACAGGAAAGCAATCCTCGATCCGCTCACCGGTATTAGTAACAGACGCTATTTTCTTGAGAATTTCTCAGAAGAACTCGCCCGTAACAGGCGTAAAAGAACACCGCTTTCACTCGTCTTTATCGATCTAGATCATTTCAAGTCTATCAATGACAGGTTCGGACACCAGGTTGGAGCCGAAATTCTCAGTGTAGCGGCGGAGCATCTGGTACAAAACTGCCGACCATACGACAACCTGGCCCGCTGGGAAGGTGAAGAGTTCATCATCCTGTTGCCTGATACTGATGAGAAAAAGGCTCTGGGCTTTGCAGAGCGCATTAGGAACAGCTTTCTTGAAGGACTGAATACCTCAATCCCCTTACGAGTTACAACCTCAATCGGTGTAGCACAGTATAGCCCCGGCGACAGCGTCGAACAGCTGGTGGAAAAAGCAGACAAAGCGCTCTATCACGCCAAGGCTGTGGGGCGAAATACCGCCATCGCCTGGAGTTCACTGCAGATAAACGTAGAGTCCGAAGATTCCCGGACAACTGTTGCGTAAAACACACAATATCGAAATTTTTTACACTCTATTGTGCATATTTGTGGGGATTATCAGGCAGTGCCCTACTATTTCGCCCAGCGAACACACCCCCCACAGGCGTTTTTACCACGCCTTATCAGCCACATAAAAAACTACCCCACATCAAACACTCTAACTCTCTGAAACTGGACCGCATTTTGCATTTCATGTTGCAAATGTACGTACGACACAATTGTTCTATTAAAATATAACGGATTACCTATAACTTACAGAATGAACAAAGCTAATTCAATTGCAATGCAGCACGTTACACACCGCCCATCCATCACAGCACTGCTGAGCACGGCAACTGTATCACTCTTCACCTGGCTCATCGCCTTTGTCGTCACAATAGTGAGTTTGAGCCTTTCCCTGTTATTCGGAACCATTCGGGCAATGACCAGGCTTTCATTCAGATGTATTGTCTATATACTTCTGGCGACGCTCTTTCTTGTTGGTCTGGTGCTCGGTGCTATTTTGAGCATCATCACGCTGGGTGCAATCAGTCTCCCTTAGCCCTAGCTACATCGACAGGATTACAAGGGCTACTCGGAAACGAACCGGATATCCAAGGAACATTCGGCCAGGCGTACTCTTTTCACAGCAGCCGATTACGCTGGTTACTCTTTTTTGATATCCCGGTGGTAAACGTGCAATTTTAAAAGTTTTTCGCCAGCCAATTCCTCCGCGAGTCTCTCCACCACTGCAACCGATCTGTGATGGCCGCCGGTGCAACCAATTGCTACTTTCATTTCGGCCTTGCCTGCCTGCCTGTTCTGCTCAATCAGAAATTCAATCATCGGCAATAATTTTTCAAAAAAAGAACTACCGGATACACTCTCGAGCACAAAGCTGGCGACATCTTTTTCCAAACCGTTGCGGTCTCGCATTGCTTTTTGCCAGTACGGGTTAGGGAGAAACCGCACATCCCAGACCATGGTGGCATCGTCCCCCGGTGAACCATACTTGAACCCAAATGAAAAAATGGTCAGCTCAAACTCTTCAGTCGTGCTCTCCCCACCCATGCGCTCGCCTCTTCTATTTTAAACGTGTGATTACAATTTTTTTTATATCAGCTGATTTCAATATCATATTTCATCAACATACCCAGTGCTCCGGCTATACTGAGCCGTGCTTTTCGTATTCGATTCTCGTCAGGATCTATCAGGTAATTCCATGATGTGGCAAGATCAGCTTTCTCAAGGTTTGTCCTGTTAAAAATGGCATCGGCAAGATCACAACTGGTAAAGACCGCCTCTGTTAAATCAGCCTGAGAAAAATCTACCTCCTGAAGGTTAGAGTGACTGAATACTGTTTTTCTCAGGTTGAGGTTAAAAAATGAAGCGTGACTGAGTATACAATTATCAAACATAACAGAGAGTAACAGATCGCTACATCTCTCGAACTGCACCCCGAGGAGCTTGCTCCCTTTGAATTTGACATCTCTCAGCACGGTACCTGCCAGCTTCACCATGCTCAGATTACACCTTTCAAATTCACACTCCATGAACTTCATACCCATCAGGTCTGTAGCTGAAAAATCACATTCCACAAAGGTGCAATATTCATATGTACCCTTTTTCAGCCGGGTGCTGGTAAAGTCCCGTTTCTCAAAAAACTCTTCTTCAAAGTACAACTCACCCATCCTTCTTTCACCGCTCCCTGCGATTTGACTCTACCGGACAAGCGCCCCCGCCAGATGAAGCACCCGCGGTTGAACTTCTTTTCGACCTGCTACCTGACGAAATGTCACCGCCGGATAGCCAAGAGCGATTACGCTGTAGATCTCTTCATTACCTGCCATAGCAAGCGCAGCCCTGGCAGATGTGCTCCTCTTGACAGCCTCCACTGCAAAACCGATCAGGCAACTCCCTAACCCCATGGTATGGGCAGCGAGAAGAATATTCTGGGTGGCCAGCAGCGCATCTTCGGCAGGGCAACTCGCATCTTTTCTACCAGTCACCACAATCGCCGCAGTTGCCCCGTGGAAGAGGCGATCCACACCATCTTCATCCCACTCCCGAAGCGCTTCTGCAACCGACTGGTAATAATTTTGGTAATATCGGTTAAGAGCATCATTGGCAAAAAACTTTGCCAGCAGACGGTATAACGGGTTGGCCGCCTGGGAGTTGAGTTTGCGATAAAAGTCTGCGGTCAGGTTACCGAGTGCTTCCACATCTGCCCGCGTCGGTAAAATAACAAAATCCCACGACTGACTGTTGGTGCCGGATGGAGCGGTGATACCAATCTTCACCAGATCTTCCAACAGGGCCGTTTCCACAGGCTGGCTGGTATACTTTCGACACGATCTCCGCGAACGCATCAACTGCACCAGAGAGGAGCAATCGCATTCCTCGGGCTTCAAAACCTTCAGCTTCTCAGGAAATGTCTGGAAATCAAGGATGGCCGACACACCTTCAACGCTTACCGCCTCCAACGGGCATATGGCCGCACAATGGCCGCATTCCATACAATCCTGGTCCTGCCCGTTGTCAAATACGGCCTTCCCCTTCTTCAACGCCAGCAACCGATGCGGGCAGACATCTACACAGAGAGCACAACCCGTGCATACCTCGCCATTAATAACTACACTGTCTATGTTTACAGGATTTTTCATTATCCTCTGTCGGAAAGTCGTAATAAATTCTGTCAACCCGGATTTCCCATGAGTATTTTGCCGGAAATTGATGTATTCGGGTTAAGCGCTTGCCAATAAAAATTATATGGTACACAATACCCACCCTGCGAACTATTAACAAGTTTCCATGGTTACGCCACTTGCTCAAACAGAGGGCTGCCATTTCACTACTTTTCGTAAACAGCGGAACACCGTTGAGGCGATAGATAATGCATAACATCCTGCGGCACTGGAAGCGCCGATATAATTACAGCGAAGTGATCAAAGTGTGCCTGCCGCTGGTGCTGGGTATGTCTGCCACCACGGTAATGGAGTTCACCGACCGCGCCTTTTTAAGCAATTACAGTATAGAGGCAATTTCCGCCGCAGTCCCCGCTGGTATTACTGCATTTCTGTTCATCGCTTTCTTTGGGGGCGTGGGCAGCTACGCCGGCGTGTTCATCGCCCAGTATTACGGCAGCGGTGCAAATGACAGAATCGGCAAAGTACTCTGGCAAGGCATTTACTTTACCCTCTTTTCAGGCCTGGTTTTCTGGCTGCTGGCGCTCTTCGCCACCCAACCGATATTCGCCCTGGCCGGACATGAACCGGCGGTACGCGAACTTGAGGAGATCTATTTTTCCATACTCTGCAAGGGCGCTGTCCTGCAGGTGGCCGCAAACACTCTGGGAACATTTTTTACCGGCCGGGGCATCACCCGGCCGGTGATGTTGATAACCTTTGCCGCCGTCCTTCTCAATATTCCGCTCAATTACGCACTCATTTATGGCCGTTGGGGATTGCCTGAGATGGGTATCACCGGCGCAGGTATCGCCACTGTACTTGCCTGGGGAGTCAATGCGCTGATTCTGGCCGCACTGATTTTCTTCAGAAAAGACAATTGCAGATTCGGGATTTTCAGCGGCTACAGACTCAATACAAAGCTGTTTAAAAGGCTTTTGCACTATGGTATTCCAGGCTCGTTGCAGTTCACCCTCGACATCCTTGCCTTTACTCTCTTTATTCTCCTGGTGGGCCGCATAGGCACTCTTGAACTCGCCGCCACCAACATCGTACTTTCCATCAATGCTGTGGCCTTTATGCCGTCCATGGGCGTCAGTCATGGGGTGAGCATCATGGTGGGCCAGGCGCTGGGCAAGGGAAAACCAATCCTCGCCAAGAGGGCAATCTGGTCATCGATTCATCTTTTAATGCTCTACATTCTGTTCATTGATCTGCTCTTTATCTTCTTCCCTGAACAGGTGCTGAGCCCCTTCATCCATGGTGAGCGGGACACGGAGTCTGTGGCTGCCATCATGACGACAGGAGCGGCCCTGTTAAAGATTATCTCCATCTACCTGCTGCTGGACGCGCTCTATATGGTGTTTAGCGGAGTTTTGAAAGGTGCGGGCGATACCCGTTTTATTATGGTGAGTGTGGGGATTTCTTCCCTGGTCTGCCTGGTGCTGCCCGTCTATCTCGGCATCACCAGGTTCGGTATGGGAATTACCGGAGCCTGGTCCTGTGTCCTGCTGTTTGTAGTAGCCCTGTTTCTACTCTCTGCCGGGCGATATCTCACCGGGAAATGGCAACATATGCTGGTCATTGAAAAAGAAGCACGACATAAAAAAACGGATTGAGCCTGAATGCATCCGGCTCAATCCGCCATAATGAATTGCAGAAGTTTGAAATTTACATCGTAACTCATTGGCGATCAGGCTGAAAATGTGCTGAACATTTCCAATGAACTCTGCAGGATATCCAGGTTGAACGGTTTATTGAGTGTGCCGGCGAAACCGTAATCAGCATAATCGGTCATCACGGGATCTGTGCCGAGTCCGCTGGAAACAATGACCCGTGCTGCGGGATTAATGGCCAGGATTTCCCGGGTAGCTTCTTTGCCTCCCATCCCTGCCGGAACCATCAGGTCCATTATGACCAGATCGTATGGTTCACCGTCGCGGAACTTCTGCTGATATTCTGTGACTGCCAGTTCACCTTCCTCAACCAGGGTTGCCTGGTAGCCAAGGTAACTCAACATGTGACAGGTTATCTCTCCAACCATCTCCTCATCATCCAGAATGAGGACTTTACCTTTGGTGCTTATATTCGACAATTCAATATTCTCCCACTATTTTCCACTCTTCTCCCCCGGAGAAAAAGCAGCAGGGATACTATGCCAGATGTATTTGATTCCAGTCAATAAAATTAGCTTGAAACAGAGCAGAAATTCGATCTATCCAGCCTTTGCAGCAGGCCGGTTTTTTCTAGGTTAGATGAAATATGGTAAGCTGCCAGAAGCAGGAGTTTGCTAAAATTCATGGACCTGAACATCAAACATAAAATCCACAGGGAGCTTCTCGGGCCCCGTCTGGTGGAGATCTTTGACACCAGGGAAAGCCGCTTTCTCTATTTCGGTGGGAAGTACCTGCAGTCTCAGATGCTGCACAACGAACCGGAGCGGCTTGCACTGGTCTATACACGCTACATGGTCTCGGCGCTATTGCTGCTCCCGGAACTTCGCCGGGTACTGATCATAGGCCTTGGCGCTGGCTCACTCATACATTTCCTGCGCCATCATTTCCCTGATTGCCATATTGATTGCGTTGACCACTCGAAACGGATTATCGAGATCGCCGAGGATTTTTTTGAGGTAAAGGAATGTGACCGGGTGGCCATTCATTGTTGCGACGGCAGGGAGTTTCTGGCCTCGCCCCCTTCACCTTTACCGTATGATCTCATCCTCATTGACGCTTTCGATGAAGAGGGCATGGCCACAGGAATCTATGAAGCTTCATTTTTCACGCTCTGCAGTGACAGATTACACCCGGATGGCGTGGCCAGCTTCAATATCTGGCACAACAAAAAGACTGTCATTTCAAACGTAATCAGGGGGCTGCAGAGTAGCTTCCCACACAACTACCTGCTGCCGATACCTTACAGGGGCAATGTTATCGCCAATATGCTGCACAAGCCAATTGCCTGGCACCGGTTATTGCCCGGAAAAGCACAGTCCAGAAACCTCCAGGAGAAATACCAGATAGAATTCAACACCATCGGCAAGCTGGCAATCAGAAAAAACATGAAACTGCCAGCACGCTTACGCTGGTTTCTGCGATACCTCTGACATCCACTCCCCTCTCCCCTAACTCCTCTCTTCATTTCTTACAATTGGTATCACAACATATTCCCGATGTTGTCTGCTGCCCCTTCTCTTATGCGTTCCAGTTGATCATGGAGATCGGCGATCTCTTTCGACCAGTAGGCATGGGTGCCAAAGTCATCCACCACCCGGGTCATACCGTCTGCTGCCACCTGATGGGCGCACCAGGCCATATAATGAACAAATCGCATGGCTCTGAGCGGCTCGATCATCCTGAAAGAGCGACGGTCGAAACGTCGGAAGGTTTCATACCCTTCAAGAAGAAGATCCATCTCGACGAAAGCATCTTCGAGGGTTCCCGGTAACAGCATCCAGATATCCTGCACCGGCGGGCCCATGACCATGTCATCGAAGTCTATCAGGTAAAACGACTCTCCCGGCCTGTAGATAAAGTTGGCAAAATGACAGTCACCATGAATACGGATAGGCTGGACTCCTTCAAATACCGGCTCTATCTCAACGATAATTTCCTCAATAACCCGCTTCAGAGCAGGTTGTGTTTCGGGCGGCACCTGTCCGGAAGCAAGTAGATAATTGAGCTGCTGTCTGGTGGATTCAGTGGGAGACATAATAGGCCGACTACGTGACTGTTTTCTCTCTCCAATAGCGTGAACACGACCAAGCAGCCTGCCAAGCTGCAGCCACTGCTCGTCATCAAATTCATCGACACTGCGGCCGCCACGCTTTGGAAACACTGCAAAATTCGCACCTTCGTGATTACCAAGGGTCTCGCCATTTTTCAGCGGCAGCGGAGCGATAACCGGAATTTCCTCCGTTGCAAGCTCAGCCAGGAACTCATGTTCCTCTTTGAGCGCTTCGGTGGACCAGCGACCGGGACGATAGAACTTCACCACCAGACCATTGCCATTATCCTGCTCAAGCTCGTAGACCCTGTTAATATAGCTATTGAGTGGACGAAACAGGTTGGTCAGTTCAACACCGAGATGTTTCTCAACCAGGCCGAGCACCAGGTCAGGGCCCAGATCGTGAAAAATGTGGTCTTCATATTGAGTTATCTGCATATCGCTCCCAGCCTGCACCGGCTGTTGTTTTTTTATTGATCACCGGAAAGATTAATCTATGTTATATGGTATTTCCCAAACAGTAGATTAACACATCGTTACCTTTATCACCGGTAAATCGTAATGCCCCAGGTCCCTGAAAAATACATGCCACCACCAGCGCACCAGCTGCCTCTTCAGGAGAATGGGATTGTCGCCACATCCGGATATTGCCGGAAATGTAAAGTGATTCATGGTCTTCCCATGGGCAGAGCACAGTACCATTGCCAGGAATTGATACACCATTTTCAGCAGAATGAAACCATCGATCTTGACTTCGACAAAGAATCAACAGTAACGGGCAGAGCCGAGAGGCAGCTCTCCACCGACTACCTTTTCGGTAGAGCACGGGGCAAGATGTTCGGGGTACTCGAATGCCTTGACACCGAGGGTACAACCGTCATTATTCGTGCCTTTTCAGGCCAGTACAATGGCAAGTGGAGCGTAGCCGGCTGGGCACCTCCCCTGTTTGATCTGACTGAATTCAAAAACACCAACAACCCGGTTGAGCGGCAGATAAAGGCACTTGGAACGCAGATGGAGGGGCTGGAACACGGTTCAGAAGAGTGGCGCACACTCCGCCAGATGAGACGGAGCATGTCCCGCCAGTTGATGAAGGATCTTCATGGGCTGTATCAACTTCACAATTTTCGTGATCAGGTTGTCAGCCTCAGCAAAGCCTATGCAGGTGAAAACGGTATCCCCACCGGCACTGGTGACTGCTGCGCGCCGAAATTACTTAACCACGCGGCCCGAATGCGGCTGACCCCGGTTTCCATCGCGGAATTTTACTGGGGACTTGATAATAAATCCAATACCCGCCATCATGGCCGCTTTTATCCTTCATGCAGGGAAAAGTGCCAGCCGATACTCGGCTACCTGCTCTGCGGAGCGCAGGAAAGTGATAAAGGTGAAAGAGCAGCGAACAAGGCCTATACAGGTGGCAATGATATACGGTGATATAGAAATAGTCGATGAAGACCAGCAACTGGTGGTGATCAACAAGCCCGGCGGGCTGCTGTCCGTGCCCGGCCGCGGCGCCGATAAGCAGGATTGCGTCACCAGCCGGTTGCGGCAGATCTATCCGGAAATGATCGAGCAACCATCGGTACACAGGCTCGACATGTACACCTCCGGCCTGATGGTTGTCGCTATTACCCGGGAAGCGCACCGACATCTCAACCGGCAGTTTGAACAGCGACTGGTCGACAAGGAATATACAGCGCTGCTGGATGGAGAGATCCAACATGAATCCGGTGAAATCGAGCTTGCCTTCAGGGTGGACCTGGACAACCGCCCCCTGCAGATGTATGACCCTGTTCATGGTAAAATGGGTACCACGCGCTGGAGCCTGATTGGCCATGAGAATAACCGCAGTCGGGTGCATTTCATCCCCCTTACCGGCCGTACTCACCAGCTCAGAATCCATGCTGCCCATGAACTTGGCCTTGGTTTTCCAATAGTTGGTGACAGTCTTTACGGCAGGGGCGTTGATGGCGACCGAATGCTGCTCCATGCCAGTATGCTCAGCTTTATCCACCCCGTTTCCGGAGAACGATTGAGCTACACCTCAACACCACCCTTCTGAAATCAGAAGAGAGCAGCCTCTCTCCCTCATTCGCCCATTCTCAGGGCTGTCGACGCACATATCATGTGCAGGTACAATTTGACCCTTATCAAATTATTATGTTACGATGGAGCATCAGCCTGACAAGCAAAAAGATCACAAATTATCTTTCTTGGATATATGCTGTAACGGAGAAGAGATCATGCTTAGTGCGCTCCCCTCTCAGAAACTTCAGGCACTGGTGGTTATCATGTGCGCGCTCAGCGGCAATCCTGCTGAAATGGAGTCGACCTCAGCCGGGAAAACCACCCTTGATGTGTGGTTCCATGCCGGGCAGGAAGCCGAACGCGAGATTATTCAGGAGCAGGTTATCCGTTTCAACGAAAGTCGGAAAACGGTGGAAGTGAACCTCACCTTTATTCCCGAACGCGACTACAATGCCCAGATCCAGGCCGCAGCAATGGCTGACGATTTGCCGGATGTACTCGAGTTTGACGGCCCGTACCTTTACAACTATGTCTGGCAGAACCACCTGCTCCCCCTCGACGACTATATCCCGCAAAAAATCAAAGAGGACCTGCTCCCCTCCATCATCGCCCAGGGAACCTACCAGGGCAGCCTGTATTCTGTGGCGACTTTTGACTCGGGGTTGGGACTTTATGTCAATAAAGACATGCTCGAGGCCATTAATGCCAGGATCCCAACCTCGGCCGGCGATGCCTGGACCATTGATGAGTTCAACACCATCCTGACCAGACTCTCTGATGAAGACCCGGACGGTGCAGTGCTTGATCTTAAGCTGAACTATAGCGGAGAGTGGTACAGCTATGCCTTCTCCCCTGTTCTGCAGTCTGCCGGAGCCGACCTGATAAACCGGGAGACCATGTTCGCCACCGGCGTACTGAACAGCGACTCTGCAGTGACTGCCCTGAAGTATATACAAAACTGGGTAGCGCAGGAATTGGTGGACTACAACACCGACGATGCCGCCTTTACCACTGGCAGAGTGGCAATCTCCTGGGTTGGCCACTGGGAATACGACCGCTACTCCAAAGCGCTTGGTGAAAAACTCGCCATTGTTCCCCTCCCCGATTTCGGCAGCGGCAGCAAAACCGGTCAGGGCTCGTGGAATTGGGGCATCACCAAAGCCTGCAGTAACCCGGATGCAGCGATTGACTTTTTAAGTTTTCTACTGGAAACGGACCAGGTTCTCGCCATGGCTAATGGTAATGGTGCTGTCCCGGCCACCAAAGACGCCATCGCCAAATCAGATCTCTATGGCCCGGACGGACCACTTCACCTCTTTTCCGAGCAGCTACTGGAAGGCTACTCAGTTCCGCGACCACGTACCCCCGCGTACCCGATAATCTCTTCAACCTTTCAGAGCAGCTTTATGAAAATCATCAACAAGGCACCAATACAGGATACCCTGGACCGGGCAGCGAAGCTGATAGACGAAGACATTGAGGATACGGGATACAAGTCTGTCATAAAGTAGACTCGCCGCAATGGAGGTGCTTCACTTCGCACTATGCTTCCTGGAGCGTTTTTTGCGTAACAACCATGAAAAAACCACCTCCGCCCTCTGGTCGGGCGGTAACATTCAGCACATTTTTTTTTACAGCTCCGGCACTCACCGGGCTTACCATTTTCGTGCTGCTGCCGTTCGTGCTGGCAATTATCCTGTCACTGACCAACGTGCGGCTCGGCTCACCAGTACCATCAGAATTTGTTGGCCTGCGTCAGTATCAGCGAATCCTCTCCGACCCCACCTTCCGACAGGCTATTATCAACAATAGCCTCTTTGCCGCAGTGGTTGTTCCCCTGCAGACCATCTGCGCCCTGTTGCTGGCCCTGATGCTGAACACCCCGCTTCGCGGTATGGCAGTCTTCAGGACACTCTTTTTCATGCCGGTGATTTTCCCACTCTCGCTGGTGGCTGTAATCTGGGTGCTTATCCTGGCACCGGGTCCGGACGGGATGCTGAACAGCTTTCTGGAATATGTCACTTTCGGTCACTGGCAACCAAAAAATTTTCTGCGAGACCCATATCTCGCCCTGCCCTCAATAATGCTCACCTCAATCTGGCAGGGCGTCGGCTTCCAGATGATCATTATCCTGGCCGGACTTCAGGCTATACCCCAAAACCTTTACGAAGCAGCCGCAGTCGATGGAGCCAATCGGCTGCAGCAGCTTTTCCGCATCACCTTACCCATGCTCCGTAATACCCTGTTGTTCGTGATCCTGGTCACCACCATTCTCTCCTTCCGGCTCTTCGATCAGGTACAGGTGATGACCAGAGGTGGACCCAACGACGGTTCAACCACCGTTATGTATGAAGCAGTGCAGACCGCCTTTGTGCGTTTACAAATAGCAAAAGGATCTGCAATGACCGTGATACTTTTTCTCATCGTGTTGCTGCTCACGCTCATGCAGCGCTATCTGGTTCGGCGCAGTACCCTGGCTAATAAATCCGGATCGGGAGAGCATAATTCATGAAAAGAAAGACAACTCATCTACTGCTTCGCTATAGCGTGATAATTGTACTTGGTATCAGCGCCACCGTCTTTATCTCCCCGCTGCTGGTAATGCTGATCGGCAGCCTGAAACCCGATGATAAGGTATTGATTGAATCAGGGTCCCTGCTCGCTTTCCGGCCCACCGGGGCCAGTCTGCAAAACTATCGTGATGTCTTCAGGCGTGCCGACTTCCTGCGATATTGCCTGAACTCACTCTATATCACAACCACAGTGGTAGTGGTGGGGCTTGCCATCAACTCCATGGCAGGCTATGCCTTTGCCAGACTCCGCTTCAGAGGCCGAAAGCTGCTCTTTGCTGCCGTGACCGCAATCATGATCATCCCGCTGGAAGCCATCGCCGTGCCGCTCTTTTACCAGGTCACCATGCTCGGCTGGCGCGACACCTACCTGGTGCAGATTCTCCCTTTCGTGGCCAACGCTTTTTCCATCTACCTCTTCTACACCTTTTTCCTTGAACTGCCCCGTGAGTTTGAAGAGTCCGCCTATATTGACGGGGCTGGAGTTTTCAGGACATTTTTCGCCATCATTCTGCCAAATTCCAAACCGGTTTTCGCCACCGTAGCCATTCTTACCTTTCTCTCGCACTGGTCCGTTTTCCTCTGGCCTTTAATGGTGACCAGCGGTGAGAAAGTACGACCGCTACCGCTTGGCATTGCAATGTTTTATACCCTGCCCCCTCTGCAATGGGGAGATATCTTCGCCTTCAGCGTAATGATGGTACTGCCGGTACTTGTTGTTTTTCTCCTGTTCCAGGGCTGGTTTGTGCGTGGCGTGGCAGCCACTGGAATTAAAGGGTAAACCCATGTCCAGGGTTGAATTCAAAGAGGTAACAAAGATATTCGAGCCCGACACCTGTGCCTTGAATGATTTTTCACTCACCATCAGGGATGGTGAGTTTATGGTGCTGGTGGGGCCGTCAGGCTGCGGTAAATCCACAGCCTTGCGCCTTTTGGCAGGCCTTGAGCAATGCAGCAGCGGAGAGGTATGTATAAATGGGCAGCGCGTCAACGAACAGACGCCCCAGGAGCGAAACGTCGCCATGGTTTTTCAGAACTACTCGCTCTATCCGCATATGAACGTTCGGAAAAATCTTGAATTTCCGCTTAAGGTACGAGGGTATGACCGGGACCAGATACGGAAAAGAGTTGTAGAGGCCGAGAGAATATTATCGCTTGGTGAGTTGATGAACCGTAAACCCGCTCAACTTTCGGGCGGCCAGAGTCAAAGGGTTGCCATGGGCAGGGCTATTGTTCGTGAGCCCACGGTTTTTCTGATGGATGAGCCGCTCTCAAACCTCGACGCCAAACTCAGGGTACAGATACGGCGTGATATTGTTTCGCTGCAGCAGAACATGGGCACCACCACCCTCTACGTCACCCATGATCAGGTCGAAGCCATGACACTCGGCCATCGGGTGGCCATACTCAGCGGAGGGGAACTCCAGCAGGTCGCCAGCCCCGCGACACTCTATAACCGCCCGGCCAATATTTTTGTGGCAGATTTCATAGGCACTCCCGGCATGAACCTGTTCCAGACTCATCTTGGGCGTACGGCAGATGGCCTACCTGGGATTTACTGGAACAGCACCGTGCTCCCCTTACCACGCCAATTAAACAAGGTACTTGACCCGGCAGGAATGCAGCCGGGTGATGCTCTTATCTGCGGGCTGCGGCCGGAGTCGTTTCGGTTGCCCAAAATGACAGAGGCCGCAACCGGTCAGGTTGAGATCACCATAACCGGTCGTGAACTCCTCGGGCATGAAACCCTTCTCTACTTCTCTTCACCGAAGAGCACCGTCGCCGAGCCAACCGAGACCCTTCAGCAACACGTCATGGCCGCCCGACTGCCAGGCAATCTCCACCAGCTACCGGAAAAGATCCTCCTGGCACCGGATCTGACACAGCTGCACCTCTTTAACCTGCAGGGCGTGCGACTTGAATCACATCCCGAGCATTCATCACTCTCCTGAAATTCTATTGAGTTACCGTTGGCATGCTGGTTACAATTCGGGGTAAAAACGTTGCCGGGCCGAAATAAAACGACACACCACCGGCCGATATTGCAAGAAAACTGAAGGAGTGAAATGATAGGTGCCAGCCACACCCGCCAGTAAGAACCTATCATCCAACAGGCCAATGGGTGAAGAAGATGGATGGAATAGCCCTTCGCTTCTGGTATAGTTGTGCCATGAAAAGCAATTGGAATTATCAGGATATCATCGACCTTGAGTACTTTTTGCAGCGTGACGTCAAAGTCCGTACCGAAGAACTGCAAAAACGGGACCGTGAAATATATTTGCAGCAGGCCAAGACCAACGATGAGCCAGGCGGATTAACCGAACAAACCGATCCCCCCGCTCTGTTAAAGTTTTGGCTGGATGCCCGTCGAAAAACGTCGCCCGCAGATACAATTCTACCTGGGAATTACGCTGCGGAGGCCCATGGACTGCTGCGGATTCTGCTTATACTTCTCGGGCTTTTTATCGGCAGCTCAGCAGGCTTTGCTTTTTTTGGCTATTCCGGTTCTACCCCAATAAATGTACTGAATTTTCTGGTTGTCTTCGTATTCAGCCAGCTGGTAATGAGCCTGCTTCTACTTTCGCGGGGATTATTTGCCAAACTGGGGAAGAGAAGCGCTAAGCTGTCAAATACCCTATCCTTTCAGTTTGTTGCTACAGCCGTTGCCCGTCTGGGTGGTTGGCTGCTGCGCCGCAATGAACAGGAAATGGACGCTGAAAAACGCCTTGCCATGCAGGCCGCACTTGGCAGAATTCAAGCCACAGACAGCATCTACAGGGGTATATTCTACTGGCCTCTGTTTCTGGTCGTACAGCTTTTCGGAATATGCTTCAATTTCGGGCTGCTGGCAGCAACCATGCTGAAAATTGCAGTCAGCGATATCGCTTTCGGCTGGCAGTCCACCTTGCAGTTTTCTGCCCAGTCTCTCTATAATTTCATAAGTTGGCTGGCTCTCCCCTGGTCCTGGTTTCTCCCGGCCCCGATCGGGCATCCCGGTCTCAGCGAAATAGAAGGCAGCCGCATAGTTTTGAAGGAAGGTATCGTTAACCTGCAGACACCAGATCTGGTATCATGGTGGCCATTTTTGCTGCTTTCGGTTCTTTTCTACGGGCTGTTTACCCGACTGCTGTTTTATGCCTGGGGTAAATTCTCCGCCCAACGTGCTGCAAAACGCCTCAAATTCGATACCCCGTCAGCTCGACAGATAGTGCGACGCATGAAAACCCCGGTGGTACGCACCCAGGCCGGACCTGAGTCTGATGCATTCACAGCTACACACGCAATCGAACCTGCAGATCTTGAGGTTCCCAGGCAGGAACCTCAAGATCTGCAACCAACTACTTTACTGCTGCCAGATGAAATTCATGATTCTTGTGATAGGCAGCAACTGGCTCACATTCTGGAGCAGGAAGGCCTCACCATAGCTGACACCCATCGCTTTATGGCCGATTACGAAAAAGACCAGCAACTGTTGAAAAAATTCCACCAATCAGAGTGGGCCGATTCTGCCGGAATCACTATTATACAAGAAGCATGGATGCCACCACTGGTGAGCTTTTTAAGCTATTTAAAAGAAATGCGTGGCGCAGTCGGTTCCCTGCCCATAACGATCCGATTAACCGGCAAGCCGGACACCACCTCGATTTTCACGCCAGTGAGCGACGAACTCAGTCTCAAAGTGTGGCAGCAAAAACTCGATACCCTGGGCGACCCGTATATGGAAATCCGGCCGCTGATTGAGGAATAATGACTGATAAAACAAATAGTTCAAATTCTCTTGCAGCACCGGAAATCGCCCTGCTCGGTCACCCGAACGAGGGCAAATCTTCGGTGCTTTCCACCCTTGCCGAAGATGATTCTGTACGGGTCAGCGCAATTCCTGGCGAGACCACTCAGTGCAGGACCTTTCCTGTGGTGATCGACGGGCGGGAACTCCTTCGCTTTACCGACACTCCAGGCTTTCAAAACCCTTTGCGGGTGGTGGCAGAGATGCGTAAGATCGCTGCTGTCAGCAGTGACGCCGTACGTGATTTCCGGGCGCAATTCAAAGATGTCCCCGAACTTCGAGACGATATCGAGCTGTTGCTACCGGTTGAGCGGGGAGCCGGCATTATTTATGTGGTTGATGGCTCCCGGCCGGTGCGCAATGTGGACAGAGCAGAAATGGAGATCCTCCGCCTCACCGGCAGGCCGCGCATGGCCATCATCAATTGCAAGAACGACGATTTCAGCCAGCTCGACAACTGGAAGAACGAGTTTCGCAAAAACTTTAACTCCAACCGGGTCTTCAACGCCCACCGCGCCACGTATGCAGAACGCATCCTGCTGTTTGAAGCACTGAAATCTATTGATCAAGACTGGCAGCCAACCCTGGATGGAGTGGTCCGTGCTTTTCGCAGAGACTGGGAAGCACGAACTGAAGCGACAGTGGATATCCTGCTTGATTTGCTGACCGAGTGCCTCAATTACTCTGTCTCCGCCGGGCTTGGTGAAAAAACTGAAGACCAGAATCTAGCCCAGCAAAAATTGCTGCACAAGTACCGCAGTTCCATCGCCAGCAAGGAACGCAAAGCCCACGAACAGATTCGCGCCCTGTTCAAACACAATATTTTCAACTACCAATTACCACCGCACTCCATCTTAAACGAAGATCTTTTCAGCGAGAAGACCTGGCACCTGCTGGGGATGAGTAAGAAACAGGTCGCTATCGCCGGTGCCGTTGGTGGAGCCGTGGTCGGAGCCAAACTCGATATACTGGCAGCCGGACTCTCCTTCGGGGTATTTACCGGCCTGGGAAGTGCGGCAGGTGCCATCGGTGCACTTGCCGGTGGCAAAAAATTGAGTAAAATAAAAAATGTTCTCGGCCTCAATCTGGGTGGTGAACAGCTGAAAATCGGGCCTGCCACCAATATCAGCCTGATGCTCATACTCATCAACAGGGCTCTGCTCTTTTACCAACACACCATCAACTGGGCCCATGGGCGTCGGGACTATCAGTCACCGCAGCAATCGCGTGATCTGGCCGTACCGGAAACAGCCGGTTCAGAAGGCTTCACCACTGCCTGGCCGGCTGAGAATGTACGTGTCTGCAAGGCATGGTTTTCTGCCGTGACCGGCGAGAAAAACAATATTGCCGAACATGGTCTGAAGCTCTCACAAATTCTCAAAAGTGAAATGATGCGCATCTCTAACAGCGACGGTGATAACCACGCCATTAAGTAGATGAATCTTATTATGGAACAGACAATCACCACCGAAGCAAAACCGATCAAGCTCTGGCTTCCGGATATCGATACCGACACTCTGCAACAAGCCAAAAACCTTGCCAATCACCCCGGGCTGGTGGGCCATGTCGCCATCATGCCGGATGCCCATGTTGGCTATGGCATGCCAATCGGGGGTGTCGCAGCCACCAAGGATATCATTATTCCAAACGCTGTCGGAGTCGATATCGGCTGTGGTATGTGTGCAGTACAAACTTCACTGCATAACATCGGCAGGAAAGAACTGAAAAACATTCTGGCCGGTATCAGGCAGCAGGTGCCGCTCGGCTTCAAGCACCATAAAAAGGCCCAGCCTCCTCACTATATGCCCAAACCTCCCGGGGGAATGACCCTGCGCGATCTGCCAATCGTTTCGAGGGAATATAGTAGCGGCAGGTGCCAGGTCGGCACTCTCGGTGGAGGCAATCATTTTATAGAGATCCAGAAAGGTGATGATGGTTATATCTGGTTAATGATCCACTCGGGCAGCAGAAATATCGGCTACCAGGTGGCCAATCATTACAACAAACTGGCTATCGAATACAACAAGCAGCAGGGTATGATCGTGCCCCCGAACTGGCAACTTTCTTTCCTGCCCATCGACTCCCCCCAGGGCCGGCTCTATCTTGCTGAAATGAGATACTGTGTGGATTTTGCATTATGTAACAGACGACTGATGATGGAACGGGTCATCGACGTAATGCAACAGTTTTGTCCGCCGGTGCATTTCTCTGGAATGATCAATGTAGCTCATAATTACGCTGCTTTCGAGCAACATTTCGGTCAGGAGGTCATCGTCCACCGCAAGGGGGCGACACGGGCCGGAGCCGGTGAAACCGGCATCATCCCCGGGTCACAGGGGACATCCAGTTATATAGTCAGCGGCAGAGGAAACCCCGATAGCCTCTCTTCCTGCTCCCATGGTGCCGGTCGAAGGCTCGGTAGAAAGCAGGCCCAGAAAAGCCTTGACCTCGCGGAGGAGGTCAAGCGACTGGACAGGCAGAATATCCTCCACACCATTCGCAGTAAACGCGATCTCGACGAGGCCGCAGGAGCATATAAAGATATTGAGGAAGTCATTTCCCAGCAGCAAGATCTCATCGAAACAGAAACCAGGTTGCAACCATTGGCTGTAATTAAAGGTTAACTCAATATTTCACGGTCCTTGCGCCAAAACTTCCAACCGGATAGCCCCTGCAATGATTTGAAATTATTACTATTAATCTAAACCTCTCTGTGCAGTTCCGCACCCCGTGCTTTTTTGCACCCCCTGTGCATTTCTCTCACCCTTTGCCTTTATTCGCACAATCGCTCACTTAGCCAAACCACCCTGTGCTTTTTTGCACGTTGTGTTGTTGCCATAATTCCCAAATGCATCCCCCCCTTGCAACTACTCAATTTTTAACTCGTACTTACAGACATTTAACCCCCAAGACTCAACTCATGCACCTCAATGGCACTTTAATTGCTATCTAGCGGCAAGATACGTCGCCTCCGCCAGATAAGTGTCTTCTGGAAAGGCCGAGGAATAGTTAGTTGCATTTTTTTTAAATTAGGGTTGCTGAATCGACCTGAACAAAAGAGGAGTGTCTCATGTCAGCTACATTTTACCCATATGTGGGTGCGTTTATCTGGATCAGTATTCTGCTAGTTTTAGGTGCCTTTTTACGTGCCAAAATCCCTTTCCTGCAAAAAGGGCTCATCCCATCAGCGCTGATTGGCGGTATCATCGGTTTCATCCTGATGAACACAGGACTCATCGGTATGCCTACTGCAGAAGGCTGGATAACTATCGTTCCTTCCGTCTTCGGCGTTCTTGTTTTCCATCTCTTTGCCTTTGGTTTTGTCGGTATTGGCCTTATGCAGCAGAGTAAATCCACTACCAGTGATGAAGGTACGAGTTGGCTACGTAGCGGTGCTCTGTGGATGGCACTCATCTACTGCCTGGTATACGCAATTCAGTCCCTTACCGGTAAAACTGTATTCGAACTGTACAGGCTGGTTGTTGGTGGAGATTTCTTTACAGGGTTCGGTTACCTCATCGGCTCCGGATTTTCCCAGTCCCCTGGCGCTGCTCACGCCTTCGGTACCATCTGGGAAGGTGAGTACGGTATAGTAGGTGCCAGCAGTGTTGGTCTCGCCTTCGGCGCCATGGGCTTTCTCTGCGCTATCTGTTTTGGTATTCCACTTGCCAACCGCGGTATCAAAAACGGCTGGATTTCTGAAAAAACTGCTGCCACCCTTCCTGAATCCCTGCGTAAAGGTATGATGGGCAAAGGCGAGTCTGAAAATTGTGCCAACACAACCACGCACCCTGCGAATATTGATAACTTCGCCTTTCATATTGCAGTAATGGCAGCTCTCTATGCTGTTGGTTACATGTTTGCCCTTGCATGGTCAGTCAATTTTCCACCGGGAGTCAGTGGCCTTGGCTTTGGGCTGCTCTACACCTGGTCGATGATCGCTGGTATCATCACCCGTAAGACGCTGGATAAAATCGGCAACATTCATATCCTCGACCCGGCTACCACCCGTCGTATTACCAGCTCCACTATCGATTATATGATTTGTGCCGTATTTCTGGGTATCTCGATGAGTGATATTCAGGCGATCCTGGTGCCATTCATCATCACTGTCATAGTTGCCGGTTCCCTGACCTACCTCGCCATCATGTACTTTGCCCGCCGTATGCCGGAATATGGCTTTGAGCGTGGCCTGGCGATACTTGGTTGCTACACCGGCACCGTCGCCTCGGGTATGCTGCTTCTTCGTATTGTTGATCCTGAGTTCAAATCCCCTGCTGCAGTTGAACTCGCGATTATGAATGTTTTCATTCTGCCTATCATTCAGATAGTCTACCTGAACCTTCCTTTTGTTCCATCAGAGGGTTCAATGATGCTGCCGATATTTGTTGCCTACCTGATTTTGATGCCGATTGCGCTCTACACCCTGCGCTTCGTCAAACAACGTATCTGGTAACAAGATTGAACATATACATGGTCCGCGGGCACCGAGCCCTGATCTACAGATACTAATATTTCAATACATTACTATCTAATTACCTTTAGAGCGCTGTGAAAACACCGCTCTAAAGGATTTTTAAAGGAACATAATGATGAAGCCATTTACCATAGATATTCCACAAGAGACCCTGGACAATATCAGAAAAAAAGTCGCCGACTACTCCTGGCACGAAATGCCGGATGAGGCTGGTTGGGATTATGGCACCAATCTGGGTTATATGAAAGAGCTGTGTTCTTATTGGCTTGAAGAGTATGACTGGAAAAAACAGGAAGCAGCGATAAACCAATTCTCCCATTTCAAAGCTCCTGTTGACGGCATCGATATGCACTTCATCGTCGAGAAAGGTAGTGGCGATAACCCTACCCCGCTGCTTATCAGCCATGGCTGGCCGGGATCGTTTGTTGAAAGTGTCGAGATTATCGAGCGTCTTGCCCACCCGGAGCGTTTCGGTGGCGATGTCGCAGACGCCTTTGATGTCATCGTTCCATCTCTGCCTGGTTTCGGCTTCTCCGGAAGGCCACCACGGCCTTATGGGCCGCGCAAAATTGCTGCTGTACTCAACAGCCTGATGGTTGATGTGCTTGGCTACCAGAACTATGTTGCCCACGGCGCTGACTGGGGTTCCGCGATCTCCAGCTGGCTCGGTTACGATCATGGTGCACACTGCGATGGTATCCATATCTGTTTTCCGACCATGCGTCACATTGACGGCCCTCAGACGCCGGAAGAAGAAGCGTGGGCGCACGAGTGTGAAACCAGCCCGCGCGTTGTTTTACAGGATGGTTACCGCACCCAGCAGGCCACCAAGCCACAGACCCTCAGCTACGCCATGATGGATAGTCCTGTCGGTGTTGCCGCCTGGATTGTTGAGAAATTTCACGCCTGGTCAGATCTTGAAAACGACGATGTGGAAAGTGCCCATTCCAAAGACGGTATGCTCACCAATATCATGGTGTATCTGGCGACCAGAAGTTTTAACACCTCCACCTGGATTTACTATGGCCGACGCGAGGAAGGTGGCCGTATTCTTGGCACCAAAGAGCGTCCTCGTGTTGAAGTTCCAACTGCTGCAGCGATGTTTCCTGCTGAGAGCTTTCCATGGCCGCCACGCTCCTACGCCGAGCGTCTTTACAATATTACCAGATGGACCAAGATGCCTAGAGGTGGGCACTTCTCTTCCCTTGAAGAGCCAGAGTTGCTTTTAAACGACATAGTTTTATTCGCCCGGACTTTACGCTAAGACGACGTGATAAAAGAGAGATACAGCCGTCAACGCGGTTTAACACCGAATTTTGATCAGACTGCACTGCAAGACGCAACCGCCCTCATCGCTGGGGTCGGCGGATTGGGAACAAACGTTGCCACCAATCTGACCATGGCTGGAGTGGGCAGGCTCATTCTCTGCGATCATGACACTATTGCCATGTCCAATCTCAATCGTCAGACCTTATATCGCGAAGATGAGATTGGTTGCAACAAAGTCGATATCGCCTCAGAACGACTGCAGAAGATCAACCCCGATACTGACATAGTTGCGTTGTGCGAGCTCTACAATGACGAGATGATATCGCGATACCAGCCCGATATCATCGTTGATTGTCTTGACAATCTGGCCAGCAGAATTGAGCTGATCGCTGCTGCCAGCCGGCATGGCATCCCGCTCATCCATGGCGCAGTTGAAGGGCTGATGGGACAAATATCCACCTTTATACCCGGTAAAACTGCATGCCCGATCTGTCCTGTATCAGAAAGCGATAAAGCTGGCGACACTCCGCCGCCTTCGCTAGGGAGTTCTGTAGCTATCGTGGCAGGATTACAGGCTACCGAAGTGGTTAAATACCTCACCAGATCCGGTGAACTCTGCACAAACCGGTTCGTTGTCTTTGACGGGCTGAACTGCACTATGGAGAACTTTGAGTTTGAGCAGGTCAACAACTGTATCGCCTGTAGTGAGGAGGGTTAACCATGAAAATCACAATACACATACACTCCAACATGGAGAGGTTTTTCCCGGCCCTTGAGTTTGAAGTCAAACTCAAGGAGGGAGCGCAACTCTCCGATCTGTACGAGGAAATCGGCCGCGTTGCCGGGGCTGAGATATCGCCTGCCGTATGGAACAACGAAAAAAGCAGGCCCCGGGGTCCGGTTATTCTTCGCTCTGAAAACGGAGTATTGAAAAAGGATACCACCCTCTTGCATGAGGGGCAGGTAGTAGAATTAAAAAGATTTCTTATAGGAGGCTAAAATGGCCAACGGATATTCTGGACAGGTACTGCGGGTCAACCTCAGCACCAGACAATGTGACATAGAGCCGCTGAATGTGGAAAAAGCACGTAAGTTCCTCGGTGGAGCCGGTTTTGGTGCGGAAGTACTCTACAATGAAGTAAAAGCCGGCGTAGATCCCCTCGGCCCTGACAATAAAATTGTATTCGCAACCAGCCCGGTTACCTGCAATACCGTTGCAGGTGGAGGCTCCATCATGGTCTGCTTCAAGTCACCGGCAACCGGTGCCTGGGGTGAATCCCGATGTGGTGGTAACTTTGGACCGGATCTGCGCCGCGCAGGCTTTGACCATATCATCGTTGAAGGTGCATCAGACTCACCTCTTTACCTTGCCATTGCTGACGGCACTCCGCGACTTGAAGACGCATCTGCACTGGTTGGTAAAGATGTGTATGAGAAGACCGACTTTCTTGAAGAGAATGAAAGCTTTAACGGCAAGAAACCAAGCGTTATGTGCATTGGTCAGGCCGGTGAGGAGAAAGTTCTCTTTGCTGCCATCATGTCCCGGGACAGGGCTGCCGGACGTAATGGTGGTGGCGCTGTTATGGGCGCGAAAAACCTTCTCGCTATCTCGGTTGCAGGTGGTAGTCAGCCTGAATCTGCCAACAAGGCAGGTTTTCGTGACGCCAGCAAGGCGACCATGAAGACTGTTCGCAGCAATGAAATTTGTGGTGGCTTCAACGAATTCGGTACCATTGGCGACATGCCTGCCAACGATGAAGACGGTGACTGGCCATCTCAGAACTGGCGCTCCAACAGTTGGGGCGAAGGCGCACGCCTTTTCGACCACTTTCAAGAGCAGAATCTCGTTAGCTCCAAACGCTGTTACACCGGTTGCCCTATTGGTTGTGGCCGTGTCTGTGAAGTAAAAGAAGGTGAGTTCAAGACCCCTGTTCATGAGGGTGGCGAATATGAAAGCATCAGTGTGTTCACATCATTTGTTCTCAACAAAAACATGGATGCCGCCGTACATTGTGATTATCTTTGTAATAAGTGGGGTATTGACAGCATCTCTGCCGGTGCCATGATTGCTTTTGCCATGGAATGTTACGAGAAGGGCATCATCACTTCAGATGATGTCGATGGTCTCGATCTGACCTGGGGTAACGCTTCAGCCCTGCCTGTTCTCTTGAAGATGATGACCTTCAGAGAAGGTTTTGGCGACATTCTCGCAAACGGTGTTCGTAATGCATCAGAAACCCTTGGTGAAGCCACCAGAGAGTTCGCGATTCATGTTAAAGGTCTCGAAGGCCCGGCCCATGATCCACGCTCCGGCAAGCTTCTCGGTATCGCCTACGGCACAGGTAACCGTGGTATGTGCCACATGCATCCGCTCGAAGGCATGGCCTTTGATCGGGGTAAGCTCGACTGGGGCATGAAAGCGCATGGCGCCCGTGACCCTGAAACCATCGATCGCTGGGACGAAGAAGGCAAAGGCGAGGACTGCGCACTGCTGCAGCGGGCAATGATTCTGCCGGACGTTCTCTGCACCTGTAAATTCATGAGCTATGCAGGTATCAACCCTGAAGACTGGGCGCTGCTGGTTGCAGAGACCACTGGTTGGGACATGGATGCAGCAGAGCTTCTTCAGGTTGGTGAGCGTGTCCATAATCTTCAGCGCATGTTCAATATGCGTGAAGGCCTTGGCCGTGAAGATGATATGCTGCCGAAAAGAGTTCTTTCCGTTCCGGAATTCGGTACATACAAAGATGAAGAAAAATGCGTTATCAGTGATTACTCCAAGCTGCTCGACAGCTATTACGCAGCCTGCGGCTGGGATGTTGCAACAGGCACCCCAAGCCCTGAAAAAATTGCTGAACTCGGTCTGGACATCTATTAATAACACTGAGCAGTATGCTCACTGACGAACTATCCTGTTTGTCATAAGCGGTAATACAGCCTGATTTGCCAGCAAGGGTTTCACCGCTGGCAAATCAGGCTATCTATCGAGCTGTTACACGCAAACACGAGGTGTGCAAGTGCAATCACTCAAATATCTTTATCGCTATGGTATGGGACCTTCTTCCAGTCATACCATTGGCCCCAATAACGCCGCGAAACGATTCAAAGCCAGAACTCCCGAAGCTATGAGTTATAGAGTCCATCTCTATGGCAGCCTCAGTCTCACCGGAGTCGGTCACCTCACAGATAAGGCCATCATAGACGGTCTCGCACCCTCTCCCTGCGAGCTGGTCTGGCACGAAGAAGAACTTCCTTTTCACCCCAACGGCATGAAGCTTGAAGCGCTTGATGGCCAGGGACAGCTTATAGAAGAGTGGACTACCTACAGCATAGGCGGCGGTGAACTGCGTAGTGAAAACGATTCGGTCAGTGAGCAACCCCATATTTACAGCCAAAAATCAATGGAAGAAGTTCTTCAGTGGGCGGCAAGCACAGGAAGACCATTATGGCAACTGGTTGACGAAGTGGAAGAAGATGGTTTTATAAACGATTATCTTGGCGATATCTGGCGAAAGATGCAGACCAGCATCAATAACGGTTTAAAGAAGGAAGGCGTACTTCACGGTGGCCTGAATCTGCCCAGAAAAGCCAGAGATTTCATGGTTCAGGCCAGAAGGCTGAAAGACATTGAGGCCCGCAGTGGCCTTCTCTCCGGATATGCTCTTGCTGTTTCGGAAGAGAATGCGGATGGCGGCTATGTGGTTACCGCACCGACCTGTGGCTCATGCGGAATTATGCCTAGCGTGCTCTACTATTACTCTTATGATAAGGGCCACAGCAACAGGTCCATTCTCAATGCTCTTGCCACCGCGGGTATTATAGGCAACCTGGTTAAAGAGAACGCTTCGATCTCCGGCGCAGAAGTTGGCTGCCAGGGTGAAGTGGGTGTTGCCTGTGCCATGGCGGCAGCTGCTGCTGCTCAACTTATGGGTGGCTCACCACGACAAATTGAATATGCTGCGGAAATGGCCCTTGAACACCATCTTGGTCTCACCTGCGACCCTGTATTAGGGCTTGTTCAGGTCCCGTGCATTGAAAGAAATGCTTTTGCTGCAGTAAAAGCCATTGCTTGCGCAGACTATGCCCTGCTCACTGATGGCAACCACCTTATCTCATTTGACAAGGTCGTTGAAACCATGCAGAAGACCGGCCATGACATGCTTTCACTCTATCGTGAGACTTCCCTTGGCGGACTTGCCGCATCCTATGTAAAAAAGAGCCAGGGATAACCACACAGCTTTATCGACACGACTCAGTAAAAGGGTATTTCGAGTCGTGTCGAGTATGCAGGCACCTCTCACCGCCTCCACTCCGGCTTGATCAGTCATAGTCACACCGTCCCCTTTCAGATTTTCAGCAAATTACAGCTGACGCATTCACCGACATGTACCGCCCGTTGATGCTCATATCTTGAAAAAATAGTTCTCCTCACTGCTACTTGTTGACAATTTCTCTCAACAGTGCTTTTCTGCACCCCTGTGCCTTTTGCACCTGTCGGTATCTTTTACGTACTATTAGCACGATAAACAAAGCACCCTTGTGCAACTCTGCAAGAGGTCTAAGACGTCACCTTTCTACTGCACTTGACCTGATCTCAATAAACCAAGTTTTTTCTCTCATTTTCAACCCCTTAACAACGAGTCGCTCACATCTACCAGCTAACATGGCATTTTTATTGCTACTTCCAGTCAGTTACACGCTCGTGTCTAAAAGCAGCTTTTGTAAAACGACACAATTTTACCAACTGATTATTGCATTCTGCAGTGAGAGCGCAGGCCCCCTAAGCCCCTACCTGTAAAAGAGAGAAAAACCTTATGTCAGCTACATTTTACCCATATGTAGGAGCGTTCATCTGGATCAGTATATTGCTGGTCTTAGGATCCTACCTGCGTGCGAAAATTTCATTCCTGCAAAAAAGACTTATCCCTTCGGCACTGATCGGTGGTCTTATCGGTTTTGTCCTGATGAACACAGGTCTTATCGGCATGCCTACCGCTGAGGGCTGGGTGATTATTCCTTCAAAGGTTTTTGGTGTTCTTGTCTATCATCTTTTTGCATTCGGCTTTGTAGGAATCGGCCTGATGCAACAGGCAAAATCAAAGACCAGTGAAGCAGGCACCAACTGGCTGCGTAGCGGTGCCCTGTGGATGGCGCTTATTTACTGCATGGTTTATGCAATCCAGGGCATCACCGGAAAGACCGTGTTTGAACTCTACAAGCTTGTTATTGGCGGAGACTTCTTTACAGGTTTCGGTTATCTCATTGGCTCCGGCTTTTCTCAATCACCAGGTGCCGCACACGCTTTTGGTACTATCTGGGAGAGTGAATACGGTATCCAGGGGGCAAGCAGTGTTGGCCTGGCCTTTGGCGCTATGGGCTTTCTCTGTGCCATCTGTTTTGGTATTCCACTTGCCAATCGCGGTATCAAAAATGGGTGGGTTTCTGAAAAGACCGTAGCCGCCCTGCCCGAATCATTACGTAAAGGCATGATGGCCAAAGGTGAGTCTGAGAACTGCGCAAACAGCACTACCCACCCTGCAAATATTGATAACTTCGCCTTTCACATTGCTGTTATGGCGGCTCTTTATGCAGTCGGCTACATGTTTGCCCTCGCTTGGTCGCTCACTTTGCCAAAAGGTGTGAGCGGGCTTGGATTTGGTCTTCTCTATACCTGGGGTATGATCACAGGCCTTATCACTCGCAAGGTGCTCGACAAGATCAATTGCATTCACATTCTCGACCCAGCTAGCACTCGCCGCATCACCAGCAGCACTATTGATTACATGATCTGCGCCGTATTCATGGGTATTTCCATGAGTGATATTCAGACAATCCTTGTGCCATTCATCATTACTGTCTTGGCAGCAGGTTTCTTAACCTATCTTGTAATTATGTATTTTGCACGTCGTATGCCTGAATATGGGTTCGAACGCGGGCTTGCAATCCTCGGTTGTTACACCGGTACAGTGGCATCAGGTATTCTGTTACTTCGCATCGTCGACCCCGACTTCAAATCTCCGGCTGCAGTTGAGCTTGCAATAATGAACGTGTTCATTCTCCCAATTGTGCAGATCATCTACCTGAATCTTCCCTTTGTGCCAACAGAGGGATCTTTCATGCTTCCGGTGTTCATTGCCTATCTTATCGCAATGCCAATAGCTCTTTTTGCGCTCCGCTTCGTCAAAAAACGCGTATGGTAACTTGCCACAGTTTGTGGCTGAAGATACTTTTCAGATAAGCCAAGCGGGATCTTTCATGGCAGAGCACCGGCTTTGCCGTGAAAGATATTTTACGTATGGAAAGTCAAAAAGGATGAGAGATTCAGACTAGTTTTTGCCACCCTGAAGCTTTCTCGACACAGTAGAGCGATTCAATTTGAACAGTTTGGCAACCTTAGTCATTGACCCATGCTCAAGCATCGCATGCTGAAGGATCTCGTACTCAAATGCGTTGACAATATCTTTCAAAGATTGGCCCGAATGGGTCGCCTGGGTCAACACCGACTTACGACAACTGGATCGAATGTTCTCTCTACCCAGCAAGGTCGGCAGATCTTCAGGCTCCACGACATCAGTTTCGTGTGCAATTATAATACCTTGAACAAGGTTCTGTAATTCACGAACATTCCCCGGCCAACTGTGGTTCAGAAACAAGATCAAGGCCTGCTCTGAAAAAGCTATTTTCTTTTTGTACTTGCTATTATAGCTTTGCACAAATCGGGACACGAGCGGCAGAATATCCTCAACCCGGTCACGCAACTGTGGAATTTTCACAACGCTCACATGGAGGCGGTAATAGAGATCCTGCCTGAAATTACCCTTGGCGACAGCATCTTCCAGATCAACATTGGTAGCTGCAATTATACGAACATTAACTTTTTTAGGGCTGCTGCTGCCAACCTGCATAATTTCCTGATCTTCAATGACACGTAATAATTTCGCCTGCATCGGAGGCGATAGCTCACCTATCTCATCGAGAAAGATTGTGCCATTGTTAGCCATTTCAAAATAGCCCTTTTTCCCTTCACGATTTGCTCCTGAAAAGGCACCAGGCGCATAGCCAAAAAGTTCCGACTCAACAAGACTATCGGGAATAGTGGTACAATCGGCATAAAAGAACACCTTGTCCGCCCTTTTGCTCCGTGAGTGAATCTGGCGGGCCACGACCCCTTTACCTACTCCTGTCGCACCCAGGATGAGTACTGTTGCGTCGGTTTTTCCGATCTTATCCACCTGCCCCAGGACCTTTTTCATCTTTGGACTTTCAATAATCAGAGATGGATCAGCCTGTTGATCGGTATAGACATTCGACGAAGTACTTTGAAAAGCAGAGAGAATATCCTTATGCGTGGCCATCTGCTCTTTGAACAGTGTGAGGTGGCTGATATCACGAATAAAGGTGATAATAAGTTCAATTTCCCCTTCACTGCTCAGTAGGGGATAACCATGGAGAAGATTCTTCCTTCCCCCTGTGGTCGTCTGAATGGAATTTGCAGGCCGTTTTGACTTGAGAATGAGAGGACTGACAGCCCCCATGAAAATGCCTTCCTGTTTTTCTACCTGTTCAGCATTTGGTTCCGCTTCATCAAAGACCCCATCTTTGCTATTCAGATAACTAACCTTTTTGCCAAGTAACGCTTCGGGGGCAAGGCCGGAAAGCCTTTCATACATGGGATTCATCTTGATAATTACCCCTTCCGCGTTACTTACACAAACACCTTCATGCAACACGTTGAAGATACTATCTAAATGACCGAAGAGATGACCATACTTTTCTTTGAAATCATCTACTTCATATTTCTTTTCAATCATGAGGTATCTATTACAACTTCTATGTTTAAAAAAGTTATTCCCCGCAGGTCAGCCCTGTAACATTGACACACAGAATAGGTTCAGCAAATTTTGAAGGAACGAACAAAAGCATCAGAAGCGCGACAGGTTGTGTTCGTCAAGTATCATACACTCCAACTCAAAAAGCTTGTTTCATGCAATTATGAAACAGAGGTTTCATATTTGTTTTGGAAGCAAAATACCAAATTTCTCCACTTCGTAAAGGACAGAAGAAAACTGATCCTTGTTGTAGGGATAATTTCCGATGACAGCAGAACAATTTCCCTCAAAAGTTCGGTGTCATAGGGAGTTAACAGTAGAAAACTATTTTTTAGCCGGGAGCACGGCAAACACATGACATTTCCGGACCAGGGATGAACCGGCACTGGCCAATACCGGTACAGCAGGCTGAGCATTAACACCGTCCGTCAATACTTGATTAGAGGAGCAGCGAAAACACATCAGCAATTAAGGGAACGTCCCTCTCATTCGCCTTTTTCGCCTTCATCTCTTCATCGGAGAGAATTATACCGCTTTGCCAGCCACTGAATCGATCTCTCTCACCAATATTCGATGGGCCGTTATGGCTGCCGCGGTTTAAACCAGAGAGCAGGATATACACGTGAGAATTGCAGCGACTGTACTGGCCGAGATGCCGGGTAGCAGATCAACTACAAACAGTTTCAGCTCAAATTCCAGAAAAAAAACGCGATGGAGACAATATCAGCATAGACAGATCTTTTACCAACCTGTGCCGCAATTATCACCACAATGAGTATTGAACCATTCCCCATAACCGGTCACATCGCGGGTTACGCGTAAAACTGCACGATGTGCTACAGGCAACCATCCGCTCATAAGATGCTGCCCTATTGAGTACCTACAGGACAAACCAATTCACATAGCCGACAATATTTCACGAGTTCCCTTCTTCCAGTGTCGTCCTCACTGGTAACGATTTCAGCTTCAGACTCATTCCTCACCATTTCGTTATTGCAGCGTACCCGGTTATACATACCGCTTTGACCTGGCAGGGTTTTAATACCAAACTCATCCGGAGAATACACCTGTTTGGCAAATGCTTTTTGCGGACACGCTTTACGGCAAAGTTCTTCACACTTTTCGCACGGGACAAAGTTCATCGTACCTGTTGAGGGCAAGTCTACAGACAACAACATTGCCCGCAGTCGCACTCTGGGACCAAATTCAGGTGTTAGCAGAAGGTTGTTTTTGCCAATGCAGCCGAGCCCGCCAAGTACTGCGGTATCTTTCATGAAAACTCCACCCCGTTCGACATTGTATGGGACTTTGAAGCATCGAATCCCCTGCTCGATTTCCAGCCAGTCTGCCAACTTTGCCATGATCCTCATCAGAATCACGTTTCCTTCGGTATTTCCCACTGAACCGTTTTGGGAACTCCACCAATCCAGCTGAGGTTCATACTCGGGGTGCCGGACAGCTATTACAATTGCGGACTTTGCTTCAACCAGCCAGCAGGGCAAATCTCGCCGTATTTCCCTTTCTTTATCTTTGTTCCTGTTAGCGAAAAATCCCAGCTTAGGGGCCAGCAGATAGGCAGGGGAATGGATCAAATCTTCGAGACTTACAATCCCCGCTAAATCAGCACCAAAAACCTTGGCCCTTTCCGTTATGCCCACTGCTCTTTGGGTACCACTTCGCACAAATCACATCCTCTCTTTTCATTAAAAATGAAAATGTGAAAAAAAAACTCTCAACCAGTTCTCACCCCAACGGACAAGGCTCGCATCAGGCTGACCGATCAAATCAAAACCTTTACATTCCAATCCTCGTACCCAACATGATCCTCGGTATATCAGTTGCAAACAATGTGCCACGTGGTGGCCAGCCGGGCTGAAAGAGAAGATTGGCCGTGTTTCTATTTTATTCGGATGGTTCATTCAAGAGGGAGGTGCTTCACTTCATCGAAGCGACCAGATGGTGGGGTGTGCCATGACACGATTCTGTTACCGGACACTATGTGTCAAAATCCAGGGTCTTCTTCAGGTAATATTATTCTGCCTATGAATTTCACGTGCTCCAGACTGAGCATTTTTCCAAACACTGCCGGTTACCAGTCAGGAAGTCGGGTAAGAGTTGAAAAGCTCAATCCAGATCTGATTCCCCCTGAAGCCGAGCAAAAACTGGTAGGATATCAAGCGGAAGATGGCAGCTGTTTGGGCGAGGTATATTGAGATATTGAGCTATTTTACTTAATGACTCACTGTTTTAGAAAAAACATTGATGATAACTACCCCGAGAACAATTACAGCCATACCGATAACCGCAGGCATATCGAGTGATTGCTTATAAACAACCATACTCACCAGGGATACCAACACCACACCAAGACCACACCACAGCGCATAAGCTACTCCGACAGGCATGGTTCTCAAAACCAAACTCAACAGATAGAACGCCAATCCATAACCGACAACGACTATTATACTGGGGATTACTCTGGTAAATTCTTCTGATGCTTTTAAGGCACTTGTGGCAATAACCTCGAAGGTTATCGCCAATGCAAGGTAGACATATGTCATTGTGTTTGTGTAAATTTCATTTATTAGACGTTGATCTTTCCTGATCTGGCAGTCACCTCTTCCGGATATGAATATGCCAGACCTGTTCCAATTCGGAGCAGCATCCTGCCAGATCTGCATCCAATCTTCAAGTGTTTTGGGAGGTGGTTATCTGCAGCATAACCTGGCTGGATGTGGGCGCCGCAACAACACCAATCCGGAAGGGTGCCAAGATCTTCCTGAAGTTATTCAGGATATATGTATTCGGGTAGAATGCTATGCGCCATAATGTACAACTGCTACTGCACCAATAGAAATTTTGCTCAATGCACACTTTCGGCCATGGCCGTTGATGGGCTTTATATCAAAACTCTAAATCTACACTCATCGTCTCCTGCCAGGACCGTTTTTCTCATTTCAACTTCAATCGTTCGGCCGAGACTGATGGAAAATTTGCGCTTCAGATTGCCCAATGTGCAGTAGCACATTGTTTGTGAAGCCTCCTTGATGTCTTTATTTACCAGAGGACAGTAACATTGATCAAACACCACGTAGTATTGCCCATCCTCTTTTGTTAAACGCCATTGATCACTTAATTGGTTCAGAAATTCCTGCTCATCAGCTGCCTTTTTTCGCAGGTCCATGAGTTGCTCATCAGGCATGTGACTGAAGGGGCATTTCTCCCCGCACCTTTCCAGAACCTTTTGTTTTGTTTTTTCATCAACCAGGTCATCCAGGCTGGTGAGTAATTCTTTAATCCAGGTATGCATACATTCCATTGTATTTATCTTGATTGCGGGTTCGTGCAGTGAACGTCAACACCAATCCTGAGTTCCGCCATCCAGGCGCAACAAAGCTCAATTTTGTAAACAGGTCTGGTTTCATCGTTCTGAAATTGAAATCACAGAACAGCTACATAACAGACATCGAGCGCTCTACCCCAAATATTTATCATGTTGAGACAGTCTGCCGACCGGGAGACTTGAGGGTTATAACACTCACTGGAGTCTGACGGTTGATTTTCATGAAATATGAGGGCTAAGTGGACTGCTTCATACTGGCTGTAATAACACCAGCCCCAATCAGGGCACTGCCGCCGCAACGATTAAACCATCTCTGCACTGACTCTCTTCTGATCTTTTCTTTGAGCTGACTGGCAAATATTGCATAAATCGCCGCATTTATTGTTGCCAGTATGAGAAAGGTGCTTCCCAAAACAAACGATTGCGCCACGATGGGCTTATCAGGACTGATAAACTGAGGGAGGAACGCAACAAAAAAGGCAATACTTTTAGGATTCAAGGCTGTGACGATAAACGAACTTCTAAAAAGCGAATGTGATGTCTCCAGGTTCTCGCCATAAGTTTTTTCATCATCATATTCCGCTGGTTTTGACTTCAACATCTTGAAACCGAGATAAAAGAGATAGAGAGCGCCAACCCATTTAAAGAAGGTGAAAACTGCAGCTGAAGTGGTCATAATAGCCCCTAAGCCCAACAGAGACATGGTCATTGCCGTGAAGTCGCCCAACAACACTCCTATCACCAAGGGCACCACCGATCTCCTGCCACAGGATACAGATTGAGTAATCACCAGGATTATGGTTGGTCCCGGAATTACCAGGATCAAGGTACTGGCCAGGGCGAATGTTATCCACAGTTCCATTACATCTCCTCCGTTAAATCAGTTTGGTCCTTGCTTGGCTCGTTCAGTTATTATTAAAAAGGAGACTGCCAATCTACCCTTGAGTTGACTTGATCATTTCACAGATGGCCTAATGGGCCGGTTATCGGCATTCTTTCAGCGTATTGATTTTGTCGTTGAGCTTTGCTTCCAGTGTCTCAAACGTTCTATCGCAGGTTTTAAATGGATCAGCCAACATGAATGGCCGATTGATATATAGAGTAACCAAAGTGTCCCGGGGTCTTGGCTCTCTGAGATACGCCCTGATTTTAGTTACTCCCAGCCTTGGCCATACCTTCTGTTTCCATTCCACAACACCGGCTTGCTCCTCTAAAATTACGAGATTCCACTGTGGAACTTCCTTCACACAGTCTAAAATAATATCCAGACTTTCAGCTAGTTGAAATGGAATTTTATATTGATAATTTTTTATCATACTTACCCGGCAATAAAAACGGCGGAAAAAGGCAGTTTACGAGGCGGAAGACGAAGGGTGAGGTATCCTGTCCCCCATTCACTTTCAACGTATTCCTTCCCTCGTGACAAAAAGCCTATACAAAAAAAGAGCCACCCCAAATCAGGATGGCTCTTTTTGCGAAAATATACTTACGCGCGGATCAGGGCTGAAGTCTTTCGAGCTTCCAGCCTGACTCAGACTCACTGGAATGGGTATAAAGAAATCGATCATGGAGGCGGCTCTTGCGACCCTGCCAGAACTCAATTTCTTCAGGCTTTACCCTATAACCTCCCCAGAATGATGGCAAGGGCACCTTGCCTTCGCCTATCTTATGTTTCATCTCCTGGAACTTCTGCAAAAGGATCTGTCTGGAAGAGAGCTTATGACTCTGGCTGGAAACCCAGGCAGCGATCTGGCTCTCTTTGGGCCTGGTCATAAAATACTTTGCCGATTCTGCGGTAGAGATACGCTCTGCTATACCGTTGATCTGCACCTGACGCTCAAGCTCGAGCCAGACAAAAAGAAGACTCACTTTCTGATTCTGCGCAATCTCGCGGGCTTTACGGCTCTCAAAATTAGTGAAGAACACATAACCCTGGTCATCGTAATACTTCAGCAATACCGTACGCTGACTTGGCTGGCCGTTTGGTCCTACAGTGGCCAGAATCATTGCCGTTGGATCTGCAACACTGGTCTTACGCGCCTGCTCAAACCAGAGGCTGAACTGCTTCTGGGGATCGCGTTCCAGATCAGAGCGGCTCAAACCACCTTTCAAATACTCCCTGCGAAACTGACTTAAATCCACGTAATATTCCTCAAATACTGGGAAAAGCTACCGGCTTGTGGTGCCGGTTTATGCTACTCATCCGCTATTTTTATGCCTTCAAGCTTCCAATCCTCGGTATTGATTGGCCGGGCCCAAGTCCACTCTTCAGCAAATTTGACAGGTTGGCTATTGCTGCCTTCAACCACATCGCCTGTCTTCTCATCAACTTTATAATCAAGCAGGTTTGCTGTGAACAGAACGGTAATAAAATCTTCGGTACCGGTACAACCTGCGTCAACAATCTCAATCTTGCGAATAGCAATGGATTCGAGCTTGTTAATAATTCCGTTACCCTTCATTTCCTCAAAATGCTGCTCATACTCGCCCGCCAGTTGCTCTCCAAGCAGATGACGGTACGAGGCAACATCCCGACGCATCCAGCCAGCCTGAACCTGAAAGAACACATCAGAGGCAACTTCTTTAAAATGCGCAGCATCAAAATTGCGATCGCTCTGACGAATCTCATCAAGTCCCGCTTCCACCGCCATCGGTGATCCTGGCGGTGGCGGTGGTATGTCCGTCATCCCCCCAGCGCCTCCGGTCTGACCAAAGGCTCCGCCCTGCTGACCGCTGCCGGGGAAGCCTCCCAAACCGCCTCCGCCCTGTTGCTGATATCCAGCGCCTCCAGCCTGCTGCGAACTCTTGAACCTGCGGTAGAGAAAATATCCGCCACCCGCCAGAAGCAGCATCGGCAGGATACCCATACCACTGCCACCCATACCGAACATAGATCCAAACAACATACCGCCAAGCGCACCACCAAGCAGACCACCGGCAAGACCTTTGCCAAATGAACCGCTCTGCTGACCTTGGGTATTCTGTGCAGGTGTTCTCTGCTGAACCGGGGCTGATTTCGGCGCAGAACGGAACGATTTACCACCAATTTTCGACCTGGCCTCAGCCGTGTCGACCATCAGTCCTCCTCCCAGGATGAAACATCCAAAAAGCACCAGGAGAACCGGAACAAATCTCTTGTGAAAATTAACCATATTTTTAATTTGTTTTTTTCAGTTTATGTTTAAATTCGTTTCAGCGGGCTTCGCCAGATCCAGTAAAACCCGCGGCACATCCTGCAGGGGAACTTATCAGGAGGTGGACGACTTGTCATGCAAAATCGAAGTTTACAAGGGTTGCAGACTGCCTGCGAAAGTGCTTTTCGGGTCTTGGTATAACCAAACACATAAGCTGCTGGAACCAGTTGTAGTATAAGCACAAATTACCGGGGAGCAAGAGCGTCGGGAATATGATGAGATGGCACATTACTTTTGCAGAACAACGCAATACCAGTTCCAGGCAGCCCAGCATAACGACACCGATAACAGCTTTACCTTGAACTGGTAACAGGGAAAGCAGAGACTGAAACAACTCCCTTTGCCTGGCTGGCTGTCCACTAAATCCCTCCCCACACACAGCCAATAACACTACCTTTTACGATGGAAAGACCGAACCCCTTGCCCTCTCCATGGCGCCTCGTTGTGATGTAGGGTGCATAAATATAGAGCAATACCTCCGCCGGAATGCCTACCTCGTATCTGCAATACTCAGTTGCATATATGTCTGCTACGAACCAATTACTTTCAGGGCTGGTCCACTGCCTGCTGTCTTTCTTTCATATTTTACATGCAAAACCCCATTACTATTCTCAATCGCCTGTACCGCATTTTTACAGAGTTGCACCAATAGCAGATCGAGGAGGGTCGGCTCGATATTGACCTTATCCAGCCTCTCCGGTGCCGAGATTACCATGTCGATATTGGGTGGGAAATTCTTTTGAATTGTTTCGAGGGACGCACTGATAAGAGGATCCATACACATACAGCGGGCTGCTATTCCTCTGCTACTGATTAAGCCGATATTGTTAATGAAATAGCAGGCGGACCTGGATACTTTCTGCAGTTGCAGGAGATTGCTTTTGTTATTTTGAGGCAGATTTTCCGAGGTGAGGCTCAGATCCGTATAGTCGATAATTGCCGAAATTATATTATTCAGGTCATGGGCCATTCTGGCAGCAAAGACTTCTATCAGCTTTTACCACTCCTGCTCCTGTTCCTGCTCTCCCCCGTCTCAACATTGACATTCCCGCCCACAAAAGCCTAGCAAAAACATACTGCTCATCGATTCCCAATGTCAATTGCTGCATGATTTCACAACATTTGTTTTTTTGTAATAACAGGATTGAGCTATTTTCTTGCCGATATGCAACTGCCGTGATACCTATATCAACCGCTACCAATCCACCACTCCTGTCGGATCACTGTTGCATAACATGAAAAATGGTTACGTTATCAGGCTCACGCTCAACCGCCTCGCATGAGGATAATTTTTATCAGCTGATCATTATCAATGAACATACTCCTTCTGCACCCTCCCCAGGCCAAGCCTTCTGAACCTCCTGCAGGATTACCTCTGCTCGCATCCGCTCTCAGGGCGAGGGGGTGCAACTGCACTCTATGTGACCTTAACATAGAGGGAGTGCACTATCTTCTGGAACAAGCCCATCCCGCCACAGACACATGGAGCAAACGGGCAGCAAAAAACCGCCAACGCAATCTTGAGGCGCTCAACAACCCGGCCACCTACGACAATCTTTCCAAATATGCCAGAGCCGTTACCGACATAAACAAGTTGATCGATAACGCCGGCAAAGCATGCGGGGCAAATGTCAGTCTGGCCAATTACGGTGAAAAGAATCTTTCTCCTTTAAAGAGTGAAGAGCTTATTCAGGCTGCAGCAGATTATCGCAAAAACCTCTACTACCCGTTTTTCTCTAAAAGGCTCGCCTCGCTCATTGAACAACATTCAATAGAGAGTGTCGGAATCTCACTGAACTTTCTCAGCCAGGCACTCTGTAGTTTTGCCATCATCGGTTATCTACGGGAGCACTACCCGGGCATACGGATTATTCTGGGCGGCGGACTCGTCACCACCTGGCTGCAAAGCCCACACAATCAAAATGGGCAGAACCTTTTTAGTGGTTTAGTAGATAATATGGTAGCGGGACCGGGTGAAAATCTGCTACCGGAATTGCTCGGCCTCAACTCGCAACACGCAAGATTTTGCCCTGATTACAGTGATTTTTTAGATTACCGTTATCTATCTCCGGGATTTGTACTGCCCTATGCAACTTCTACCGGCTGTTTCTGGAGGAAATGTCTGTTCTGTCCTGAAACCAGCGAGCAAAATCCGTATCACCCCGTTACCTGTGCAACCGTGCTGCAGGAAGTACAACAACTCTCTGAGCAAACCTCACCGAGCCTGATTCATTTTCTGGACAACGCAGTCAGCCCTGCGGTCCTGAAGGGTCTGGCAGATACACCGCCGACAGACCGTAACGGGACGCCTGTTCCGTGGTACGGTTTCGTACGCTTCACAAAACAACTTGCAGACGTTGACTTTTGCAGGAGATTAAGGGCCTCCGGCTGCTTAATGTTGAAACTTGGTCTTGAATCGGGCAGTCAGGATGTACTTAATGAAATGGAAAAGGGGATTGATCTGCAACTGGTGCGCAAAGTGCTTCCCGCCCTGCACCAGGCTGGAATCATGACCTATGTATACCTATTGTTCGGCACTCCTGGTGAGTCGCTGGCCGAAGCGCGGCAGACCATGGCATTTACCAGCGAGTTCCATAAAGAGATTACCTTTCTCAATCTGGCAATATTTAACCTTCCCCTTGGCAGTCCCCAGCTTAAAGATCTGGACATTCAGAAATTTTATGAGGGCGATCTTTCAATCTACAGCGATTTCAAACACCCGAGAGGTTGGGCCCGTAAAGAGATACGCAGGTTCCTCGACAATGAATTCAGGCGGGACCCAAAGCTGCTACGGATATTACAGAATGATCCGACCCTTTTCACATCAAACCACGCCGCACTGTTTCATAACCAATTGATGGGATACAAGGCATAAAAAAACCCGGTGACGATGGTTCGTACCGGGTTTGATAACTTTGGTACCGTTCTAGCCTATAGAGACCAGTTCCAGAGCAAAGGTAAGATCTTTTCCTGCCAGCGGTGGATTGGCATCGAGGATGATGACCTCTTCAGAAACTTCAACCACTGTAACTCTAAGCACTTCACCATTTGCACCACCAACCTCGAGAAGCATACCAACTTCAGGCTTCAGATCGGGTGGTACCTGCTCCTGGGGAACAGTCATCACCAGGTCAGAGTTTGCTTCACCGTAAGCCTCTGCGCATGGAATAAATACACTCTTCTTCTCACCGATAGCCATTCCGGTCACAGCGTTATCAAAACCAGCAATAACCTGGCCGCTGCCTACTGTGAATTCAAGTGGATCGTGTCCCTCTGAGCTATCAAAAACTGAACCATCTTCAAGAGTACCTGTGTAATGTACTTTTACTGTGTCACCATTTTTTACCTGCTGCATCACTGCTCCTTGTTTTAATAATGTATAAATATCGCACTGAGTAAACGGTTTTACATTCACGATTGAAGCCAGATATTAATCATTAATTTCCTGATTGCTCCATCTGACTCGAAAAATATCTCCGCCCTTTACCTGATGCACCGATTATCACCTTTCACCCGTATTTCTCACAGGCATTGCGAATATCCCCCAATCCCCGAGAATGAGCTGCACAGGTCATGTAACCGATGAACTGGCACTATAGCACAGCACAAAATCCATTCAAGTTCTGTGTGAATCCTGACTATTCCGACAGATTTTCATTATTTTCCGCCTTTGTCCAGGGTTGGTGAGATAAATGGTTGCCCAAAGCTATTTTTGCGCTAGGTTTACATTAGCCAACAATTCCATCGATTTGAACAAGATGCCGGGGCTAACCTGCAGGCTCTGCAACAAAGGACAAACTTCAGGGTGAACACCATACGACCTGCCAAGCTTTTCGATTATCCTGTGATAGAGGCAATTGTGCAAGACGCTATACAGCACATGAGAGCCCATAACATCGATCAGTGGGACGAGATTTACCCGGACAGGGAGATCCTGGAAACCGACATCCGGCAACAGGAGATGTACGTCACAAGCCGCCATGGCACGATTTGCGGCTTTATCACGATCAACAGGCAAGAGGCACCGGAGTACAGTGAAGTGGCCTGGCGCAATAGCGGCCGGGTACTTGTCATCCATCGCCTCACCGTCTCCCCCAACTGCCAGTCCAGAGGCTTTGCCACAAAGCTGATGCATCACGCCGAGGCCATGGCTGCTAAAAACGGCTATGACACAATCCGCCTCGACGCGTTTGCCAACAACCCAAGGGCACTGATTCTCTATGAAAGGCTTGGCTATCATAGAGCCGGTATGGTGAAATTTCGAAAAGGCAGATTTTACTGCTACGAAAAAAAGGTCACTGCCCACCGGGCCTAGTGTACACTGAACATACATGCCCTTTTTCTCTGCTAACATGTTGTAGAGAATCGATAAACAACCTGAGTCGGATCATTATCTGACAGCCGTTTACCGGAGCCACGCACATCAGTAATCCTGAAGCCCTTCATCAGCTGAACTCATCTGTTTTGCTTTGTTATTTTTCTTCTTTTTCTTTTGTAACCACTGTAGTAATCATGTTTGAAATGAAGTTTCTTATAGCAAAAGAGTTTTGACGATTCAATTAAGTGCACGCTACTCTCAAAGAGCTCAGCTTTTTCACCTGTTTTATAAAGTGTAAGTGACATCACCATGAACAAGACCAAGATTATTGCCACCCTGGGGCCCCAGAGCCAGTCTGTCGATCAGCTGGTGAACTTTATCAAAGCCGGCATGAATGTCGCCCGCATCAACCTCTCCCATGGCGATCGTGAAAGCCATGAGCGCCTGATCGCCGTGGTCAAGGAGGCTCGTAGAGAGGCGGATGCCGACACAGCTATCCTGCTCGATACGCGCGGCCCTGAGATGAGGGTGCAGGAGCTTGATGGAAATATCGGCCTGATCCCGGGCCAGGAGCTGATCCTCAACGGGACCATGATAAAACCGGAGGACGCAAGCAAAGAGCGTATAGGTGTAAACTATACCGGTTTTGCCAGTGACGTTGAAGTCGGCTGCAAAGTACTGCTCGATGATGGTAAGATGGCACTTGAAGTTATGCACATAGAAGGTGATGACGTCTACACCAGAGTGCTGGTGGGCGGCTCCCTCTCCAGCAGAAAACGTGTGGCTCTGCCGGACATGCAGGTCAACCTGCCTTCATTATCGCAAAAAGACGAAGAGGACATCGCCTTCGGTGTGAAGCAGGGTGTCGATTTTATAGCCGCCTCTTTTGTGCGCCAGGCAGACGATGTCTGGGCGGTACGAAAAATCATCGAAGACAATGGTGGCCGCCAGGCGATTATCGCGAAAATCGAGAACCGCCAGGGCGTGGAAAACATCGACGAAATTATTAACGCTGCCGATGGGTTGATGGTGGCCCGTGGCGATCTCGGAGTTGAGATGCCGGCCGAGGAAGTTCCGGTTATCCAGAAAATGCTTATTCGCGCTGCCAATTTCGCCGGCAAACCGGTTATCACTGCCACTCAGATGCTGGAGTCGATGATCACCAATCCCACCCCCACCAGGGCCGAAGCAAGCGATGTGACCAACGCCATCTTTGACGGCACTGATGCGGTAATGCTCTCCGCCGAAACCGCTGTGGGCAAGAACCCCATCGATGCTTTAAATTTTCTTACCCGCTGTGCGCAGATAGCTGAATCTTCGCTGAACTACGAGGAGATTCTTGCCGCAGGGCTGAGACACCGTCGACCGGTAGTGACCGACGCCATTTCTTACGCCAGTTGCGCCACCGCCGCCGATCTTGAAGCCGCAGCTATAATCGCTACCACCACTTCAGGTTCCACCGCCAGGATGGTGGCAAGATATCGCCCCAAAGCTCCTATTATTGCAGCAAGCCCCAGCAAAGACGCAATTCGCCAGCTTCAGCTGATTCGCGGCGTAGTGCCTTTACTCTGCGCTCCCGCATCGAATATGGACGAACAGCTGGATATGTCCATTCACGCTTCCACCCAGGCGCAGCTGATTAAAAACGGAGACCTGGTAGTCATTACCGCAGGCCTCCCCATTCAAACCATAGGCACGACCAATATGCTGAAAGTACATACTGTCGCTGATGTCTGCTTTACTGGTCAGGGTATCGGTTCTGCAATCACCGATGGTACGGTGCGCATCATCGAATCGGAAGAAGACTGGAACAACCTGCCAAAGGAATCCATTGTCGTTTTAGAGGGGACCGATCATTCGATGCTGGATAAACTTACCTCTGTTCGCGGCATAATTGCCGAGCAAGCCGGTCTTACCTCTCATGCTGCCATTATTGGGCGTGAACTGGGGATACCGGTTATCTGCAACGTGACCAATGCCACCAAGCTGTTTGAAAATGACCAGACCGTGACGATCGATGGTTCAACCGGTCAGATATGCTACGGCAGTCTACGCGGTAAATAGTCCCATCCCATCCAATGAAACGACAGGCACGAAGTACATGGCTTCGAGCCTGTCGCGCTTTCTCCTGGCCCCAATTCCTCAGGATTGCTTTGCCCTATTAAAATAAACTAGAATCATCCCAATGCATTGATGTGTCTCGGTTTCTCTTGTTTCTCAGCAAAATGCTCGCTGAAGCAAACGATAGCTGAGCAGAAGAGAGTTCTGAAGAGACGTTCAACAGAGCCCTGCGTTCAATAGATCGATGAACCGAACTCCTCGAAAACCGTCGCAATCGGAATCGCAAAACCTATGCCTTCGGTATCCTTAATTATCATGGTGTTCACCCCATGGACATAGCCACGCTCATCGATCAGAGGGCCGCCGCTGTTGCCGGGGTTGATCGGAGCGTCGGTCTGCAGAAAGACCTTGCCGCTGGCACCATCTTTCCTGTAACCGGAAAAAACTCCGGAGGTGACGGTATTCCTCAGCCCTACCGGGCTGCCAATGGTGAAAACCTTGTCCCCCTGCTGGATTGGAACGTTCTTGGGTGCCCGTTTAAGATATGGCGTATCTTTGACATAAAGAGACATAATCGCCAGGTCGTGCTTTTCACTTACCATCAGGTAATTGGCAGAATGACTGGCGCCGTCGGCAAGGATGATCTTGATATCAGACGGCAGCAGGCTATCTTCCATTCTGCTGAGCCGTTCTTCCGCTTCCTGCAACCGGGGGAGCACCTTATTCAGCTCCCGTTCACTCTCTTTAATGATAATCGCGAGCTGGCTGCGGGTTGCTCCCTGGGGTAGACGTTTCATCTCGGCCCGATAGTCACCAAGTTTTTTCTTCTCCAGTTCGACCAGATCGCGGGTTGCCTCCACTTTTCTGCGAAACTCGGCAAGCTGATTCTGATCGAGCTCAATAACATGACGGTTGGTAACTATATAGTTGTCGTTGATAAAAAAACCAGAGCCTGTCCCCCAGGGGGTTTCAATGGATACCGTAGCTCTTCTTGCCTGCTCGATAGTGCCACCGCTTGCTCTCAATTGCCTGGTATCCTGTCCCGGAGCCGAGTTTGACTGATTTTCCGAATTTCGACTCGATTCAGCCGCAGCCGGAACCGGCAATTTCTGCTCAGCCTCTGTTATCTTTTGCTCAGGAACCACATTGGCGAGTTGCTCGCCTGACGGGGTCGGGGAATCGGGTCGGACAAGATAGTACGTGGCACCGGCAGTCAGGACGACCAACATCAGCACGGTTATCGCAATGAGCGGCCCCTTACCAGCACCTTTACTTTTTTGCGCCAGTTCTTCCTGTCTGGCCCGCTGCTCTTCGAGTGCTTTGGCTTTTCTGGCCAGAATCTGTTGATAGCGTGCAAAAATAACTCCACACACCTCACATTCGGTACCGCCGTCCTGTTCATGCGTGCACTTGGGACACCGAATATTGCCATTCTCCATTATTTCCCCCGATAATGAACTATATTTAATAAAGATTTAGAGAAGATTTTATGTCAGGATCGTGTAGAATACCTTCTTCTCTTGACCTCGCAACCACTTTTCCCCAAAATGGCCTTCAAAAAAAACATAGCAAATCCAAAGAATTATATCAACATCGCGTCTAACATTACTATTAGTCAGGGATAACATCATGGCAAGATTACAAATTACCCCCTCTCTCTCACTGCCCGAAAACGAGGTGGAGTTTACCGCAATCAGGGCTCAAGGTGCAGGGGGCCAGAATGTCAACAAGGTATCGAGCGCCGTACATCTGCGATTTGACATTTACGGCTCATCATTACCACAACATATCAAAGAACGACTGATAGCCCTGCCCGACAAGCGCATCACTTCAGACGGCGCGTTAATCATCAAAGCTCAGCAATTCAGAAGCCTGGAAAAAAACAGAGAAGATGCCTTAAACCGGTTGGCAGAATTCATCCGCCAGGCAACAGTGGTGCACAAGAAACGCAAACCAACCAAGCCAAGCAAGGCTGCCCATAAACGTCGGCTTGAAAGCAAGACAAAACACAGTCAGGTAAAAAAACTGCGGAAAAAGATAGAATAAACGAGAAGACCTATCAGGCTCTCCCCTCCTCCAGCAATCTCACCCAATTCTCGCGCTGATTGCTGCGGACCATCTCCAGTGCTCTGCCGAAGTCATACGGCACGCGAATCTGCTCAATACACCAGCCGACGGAACGTTTATCAACTATAGAATAGTTTGCATGATGGGAAAAATTCTCCATCCGATAAACTTCAGGGAGGTCATCCCTGTAGGCCGGAAGCCCAACACTGCCTGCATTTACAACGATCTGACCGGTGGAGAGTTCGACGATACGGGGCACGTGGGTATGCCCGCAGAGGATAAGCGGTGCTGTAACATTGCCCAGCATCTTCAAAATTGCGCTATCTTCTTTTACCCTCGGGGTTCCACCGGATATATCTTCTAACAGATAATCCGTATCACTTCGCGGAGAACCGTGACAGAGATACACATCATCTTCCAAATACAGGTCATAGGGTAATGCCTTCAGCCAGGTCAACTGGTCTGTTGACAGCTCGTCAAGCATCAGCTGCAGGGTAGGATTGTTTGCTATTTCAGGATCTTTTACTTCATGGAGCATACGGTCCTGATTACCCTGCACATGCTTTATCGACTGCTCCTGCAAAAGCTCACAGGTTGCCCGGGGAGCGATGGGGCCGTAGACAATGTCTCCGAGGTCGACTATGGCATCGACATCTCTATGTTGAAGATCTTCCAGCACCGACTCCAGCGCAAAAACATTACTATGAATATCCGACAATACTCCAATTCTCACATCCATTCTCCTGAGCCGGCAGCGGGCTTCCCCCCTAAGGAATCCACAGCTATAAAAGCTTGGGCTCAATTTCAAATTTGCCCGCAGGGAATTGTACTGATTGCCTGATCAGGCGATCAGTGGCCTCCCTTGCCGGTGACAATATCAACGATCTCTCTGGTATCCCGTTTGATTCTATAAATATTATCCTGAATTTTGAGTAACTCCGTCCCCGGGGTTTTATAAGGAACATATTCTGGTGAGGTACGAGGAATCACCACCGACCGGGAATAGTACTCATCCCCCATAATCGACCCCCTGGTAAGCTTCTTCTGCCAACCGGGAGGCAAGTCATCACCGCGCTCAACCTTTTTCTGAAGTCCTGGCGGCAGAGCTTTACCATTGTGCTTGCCGTGATCTTTCCCCGCGAATGCCGGGCCTGCTGCCAGCAAACATGCCAGGATTACGATAATTTTTCTCATATACACCTCTATAATGATAACATTACAAAAAAAGCCGGGACGTTGTTCAGCCAACGTCCCGGCCACACTGCTGCATATAGTACATAACTTGAGATTTTTTCACAAATTCTTCAAGGCAGGATAGCCGGATTACTCATTCGAGGAATGAATAATCTTCACCACAGCTGCGCCTCACTTTACAATGCTGATGGGCAGCAGGTGAAATTCCGCCATAATGGCCATGAAAAAGAGTTAGCCGTTACCGGCACTGCCCAGCACATTGGTGTTTTTATCTTTAATGAGTGATATTAACTCATCGCGGGCAGGCCCCAGATATTTTCGTGGATCGAATTCTCCTGGATTTTCAGCAAAAATTTTTCGTATTATTGCTGTCATCGCGAGTCTGCCGTCACTGTCGATATTAATTTTGCAAACTGCTGACTTGGCTGCACGACGCAACTGCTCGGCTGGAATCCCCACCGCGCTATCCATCTTGCCGCCGTAGGTATTTATCATCTTCACATGCTCCGGAGTAACAGATGATGCGCCGTGCAGCACGATCGGATAGCCGGGGAGACGACGTTCGATCTCCTCCAGAATATCGAATCGCAAAGTTGGCGGAGGTTCACCCGGCTTCAACTTGAATTTGTAGGCGCCATGAGAGGTGCCAATGGAGATGGCCAGACTGTCAGCCCCACTCTTCTCGACAAATTCCTCTACCTCGTCCGGCTGGGTATAACTGGAAACTTCATGGGAAACCTCATCCTCAACACCGGCCAGCACACCGAGTTCAGCCTCTACCGTGACATCACGCTCATGGGCATATTTGACGACATCAGCAGTGAGACGAATGTTTTCCTCAAACGAGTGATGTGAAGCATCAATCATTACCGAAGAGAACCCGCTATCAATACACTCCTTTGCCAGCTCAAGGCTGCTGCCATGATCCAGATGCAGGGCTACAGGGATAGTGCTGCCCATTTCCCTGGCCATTTCGACTGCTCCTTTCACCATGCAGGGTAGAAAAACCGGGTTGGCATATTTTCTTGCACTTCCCGATACCTGAAGTATTACCGGCGAGTTGGACTCGGCACAGGCCGTGATAATGGCCTGTAGCTGTTCCATATTGTTAAAGTTATAGGCAGGAACTGCATATTGCCCTTTCATTGCATCCTGAAACATTTTCCTGGTGTTCACCAGACCAAGTTCTGTATAAGCGATCAACTTAGGCATAGTATCTTCCCTCTAAAGGTGGAGGATTAGCTCAGAGCCCTCATGAGCATTTTACTGAAAATTCAGAATACCTTTTAATTGCAGGCTAGTACCGATTAGAAGTCCAATGTAATACACAGCAGGATGTTTGGTTTGAGCCACTCCCTCCCCTTACGCAGCTCCAGGCTATCATTTTTCCATTTTATTGCAAAAATCTGCAATAGTGACAACTACCATTGTTCTATCATGCAGTGATTACATGGTATCAGAGAAAATAATACCGCAAATCATCTCTTCAAGTCGGGCAACCATGTACTGCCTCACTTTATCTGTAAGTTTTTTCAAGATAAACACAATTACCAACTGCCAATCAAGTTCCTGAGCTGACGCAACCACATGCCGGGTACCGGTCTTAACCGGGTAACATGCAGTAACCTTTAGTTTCTTCCCATAACCTTAATGGTCTTTTCGATCTTATGTAAATCACTCATAGACTCAATACCTGCACCAACAGTAGTAACCGCTAACACAGAAAAGGCTGTTGCTAACCGTGCACAATCAGCAAAGGATTTCTGGTCAATCTTTCCCGCAATCATGCCGCTGACCATTGCATCACCGGCCCCGGCAGTTGATTCAACAGTCACTTTCTCTCCAATGGTGTGAATGACGTCCTCGCCTTCAAAAAATAGAGCACCCTCCTCTCCCATGGAAACGATCACCGTCTCAATTCCCTCGGTCAACAATTTCTGCCCGGCACTAATTACCTGCTCTTTCGACTTTAAAGTGGTACCGCAATATTCTTCCAACTCCGCCAGATTTGGCTTAATAAGATTCGGGATTTCTTTCAGGCCTTGACGATAACTTTCACCACTTGCGTCCAGGGCGACTTTCACACCGACATTCTTCAAATCCTTTATCAGGTTTGCGTAACAATCAAGCGGAATACCTTCGGGGACACTTCCGGCTAACACTGCCCATGCATAATCAGCACCAACCTCCCGAATCAAATCGTACAGATCGGTCATATCTCCGCTCCCCGGACCGATTCCCGGGAAATTAATATTGGTGGTAGTTCTGTTTTTCAGATCAGCTATCTTGATTCCTGTTCGGGTGTGCCCCTTAAGACGAAAGAACTTATCCTGTATACCCTTGCCGGAAAAATACTGACTGAAAATAAGGGAATTACCTGTGCCAAGGAAACCCGTTGCGGTCACATGCATGCCGTAATCGGCAAGAAATCCGGCAACATTAACTCCTTTACCTCCGGCATCCTCCCTTTGATCACGTACCCGATTCACTTTACTTATTGCAAAATCATCAATGTAGATAGTCTGATCAATTGCGGGATTGAGCGTAACCGTGAGAACTGATCGTGTTTTCATTACCCCACCCTCAAATAGAAAAAAAGACGGTGCCCTTCGGCACCATTTCGATACCCTGAAAGCCTGTCGCAGTATTTAACTTTTTTTCACAACTGTCCTCTCGATAATGCCGGGTTGAGCAGTTTAGAAAGCATAACGGGAAATTGATAAAGGGCTTAACCCGGCAGACTTCCAGCGCCCGTTGAGCCAAGTCACCAACTTTTGTGGTCAAAAGTTTCCTGCAATTTGCACAGAAAATACTCAAAGGCTACAAAAATATGCTAACTCCTTAATGTACCATGTCAACGGAATCGCGAGCCTTTGAGCCACCTGTAAGCAAAAGAGGCCGACGGAATGGCTGAATACCAAGCCGAACCTTCTGCTTAAACTTGTCTCTGATAATGATAAAAACTGGAATTTCGGAAGATAGAAAATCTAAAATGAGTGATCTGGCAGGGAGAAGACGGTCGGCAGCTAATCAAGAACAATGTCAGTCAGGCTATAAATTTTTCCATCACGAAACGTGAACTCCGACTTGCCTGAAAGATTTAGTGTTTCACCGGCTTTCAGGCCTTCCGGGAGGTCTATTGCCAGAACCCCGGCATATACAACCTCTATGGTGGCACTATTGTTCTTTTCAGCATAGTGCATAATTGTCTGTTTTCTTGAAGAAAACAATGTCTTGCCCTGCAAAGCGAGGGCATGGAACTCGTCAATCCCCTTGGTCTGAACGGTCACCTGACCATTTGAGATATTCTGGAATTCAACAGCCGGATGCAGCAAAGAAAGCATGGTATCTATATCAAAGGCATTGTACGCATAGACATACCGCTCCACCATGGCCTGTTTTTCGCCGGCCTTTATCCTTCGCCCACCATAATTTCTGGTATCCGGGCCACCACGTCGATGTCGTTGTGCGACAGAAGACATAATACCACTCCGAGTTGAATTTCAGTACAAAGTGGGTTACCACCTGACAATCTCCCAACAAAGCTTCTATTGCGAGTCTCTACCCTGAAGTTTACTGCAGTGTTAAAATATTATGATTTTTCCAATACTCAACCGGACGGTCTGACCGTGGATCTTCCACCATCCACACCGAAAATCTGCCCGGTTATCCAGCCGGAATCTGCAGAGAGCAAGTACCCCGTCAATCCTGCAATATCCTCAGCTGACCCAAGCCTCTTCATCGCATGCATCTGCGATATAGTTTCCACCATCTTTTCATTGACGAGAAGAGGTTCAGACAAAGAGGTCCTGACAATTGAAGGGGCAATGGCGTTAACACGGACGCGAGGTGCCAATTCTGCTGCCAGAGCCAGAGTCAGACCATTGATGGCACCTTTCGCCATTCCCACAGAAGCGTGAAAGGCAAAGCCCTGCCTCGCAGCTACACTCGAGTAGAGAACCACCGATGCACCATGTTCACTTTTTTTCAAAGCAGCTAGTCCGGTCTGCACAGCCATGGCTGCACCTATACAGTTCACCTGAAAATCCTTAATAAAATGCTCCCGGGTCAGCCTGCGAAGACTCATAAGATTAATCGTTCCTATGGAGTACACCAGGCCATCCCATGGGGCTGAGAAATCCTGCTGCACCTGGCTGAATGTTTCGCTTTGCTCTATATCGCCTACCGTATAACCTGCACCGAGCTCTTCAGCTATCGACGATAATCGCGCAATATTGCGGCCAACAAGATGTACCACGCAGCCCTGTTGGCTAAGCAGACGCGCCGTCGCTGAACCTATACCACCCGAACCACCATAGATTACCACACGCCTTTCCATATATAGCTCTCCTCAGATGTTGCACAACATCGGGCACCGCTCTTTTTCCCGATGATCCGTATGGCATGGAAGCACTCAATAAGAATGTGTCGGCATGTACTTCGTCTTCTATTATAGCGTATTATGATAAAACAGTGCAGGCAGGGAGTTCAGACCAAAACCCCGGCCAGTCATCAATCTGCTTTAGATTTTAGATTTCGAAGAGTTCCAAGGCCTTCAGTACGTGGCAGCCTCATACCACAACAGGCTGGTCTTTATATAGAATTCACAGAAAACGGTAATCTGCCAGTTTCTTCTATTATTGCTTAATTTCTCATGTTAGGCTTTTCTTTGCAACAAGAATCGACTGCACGTATCTTTTTTTAGTGGTAAAAGCGACATGTTACGCAACATCCGCCCTCCACAACAAGCATTTATTCTTTTATAGACAAGGCCTTCATTAAATTGCACTCTTCTTTGGCCTGTTTTGAAAACCAACCACGCTGCTAAAAGCATCCAAGGTTACTGATCTTAGAATACGACGTGTTAATGAAACCCGATGGAGCAACTCTCTTTTTTTCTACCCCAAATTATGAATATCCGCTTCGCGGCAAAAACATTTCAGCAACAACACCAATAGATTGAGAGGCAACGGGCCGGAATCTCTCATGTGCTCTCTCATTGCCTGTTAAACAGAACAACATCATTACCTTCAACACTCAACTCGGCGTTATACTGGTTGGCCAGGTAATCAAATGTTTCTTCACTGAAAAAGCTGACATGGGTTGAATCACGAATATAATGCCAGTTTCGGAAAGCTTGCAGTCCCAGTACCCGCTTTGTCATGATACCGAGCAGACCACCATGCTTGAGCATACCAAACAGTGACTGAAATTCTTTACCAGGCTCCTTGAAATGCTCTGCCACCTCAGTCGCACAGATAAAATCATACTGCTTTTCCAGCAGTGACGGTTCATTGCGATAGAGAGGATCGTAGAGCTCTACAGAAAACCCTTGCTCTGCAAATAGTTTCGCGAGAGGCGAGCCCGGTCCGCAGCCAAAATCCAGACCGTGTGCTCCAGCGTTGAGGCGGCTGATTACAGGGCCACTCAGACGGGAAAGAAATTTTCTGTACCCGCTATCATCTTCACTGTTTTGATGAAGATCATATTCGGCCTTCTCTTTTTTTGCACTCAGCCAGAACTGTTGAGGCACAAACACCAGTTTACATTCTCGACACCTGTAATACTCCCGAGTGTCATCAGCATGGAAAAACGTTACCTCATCAGCACCGCAAAGGCGGCATACCAAACGATCAGCCATCAAGTAATCATCCATTAGTCGGTAATCTCCAACCTGAACAGGACCTTGGGGTCGTTCGGGCGAAGATAATCAGTAAATACAGGGAACCCGTCCACTTCCCCATTCCCCTCAACCAGAGTAAACCCCATACGCTGGTGGTACGCAATGGACTGCAGGTTGACGGGAGAAGTACAGGAGGTGACGACAGTTTTGCCATGCCTCTGGCAGACAGTATAATATCTCCGATATAATGCCCGGCCAACACCCTGCCTGCGGTATTCGGGCGCTACCCCTGCAAAATGTATATATGCTTCTTCGGGCTTTGACTGGGAGAAAAAGCCGACCAGAAAACCTACCAGGGTATCACTATTCTCAGCTACAAAACATGTTTCCTGAAAATGATGGAAAAATATTTTCAGCAGGCCTGAACTCAGGTCACGACCATCCCACCATTGCCGCATCACTTCGACAATACGTTGGTGATCCTCGGGAGTAGCCTGTCGTATTCGGATGTTCACTTTCATCGACTCTTCCCGGCAGCGCTTATCATTTGCAAGACAACATTTCGCAATTTTTTCTCCAATCACCGGCGCCCTGTTCATTATTAGAGTTTTCTTGACGGGTTGAGGCTCAGGTGCAAATGGAGACCCGTCTTTTTATAGGTTCTGAAGCCGTACCTCAAATAGAGAAATTCCGCAGGATTGCCACGAATCACCTTCAGGGTGATGAGGTTCTCCTTTTTACCGGCATAGTCAATAAGCTTTTCCAGGATCGAACTTCCAATTCCGTTCTCCTGGTATTTTTTGCCCACCTGCAATTCCGCGAGGTAGATAGAATCCCGCTCAGGTACCAGCTTGAAAAAACCCGCTCTATCCCCCTGCACCTCTATCAATTCAATAGCGGACGGTTCGAAATTCCCCCGAAACATATCCGGGTCCCAGGTGCCCACCCGCTCCACATAGCCCTTCATATTGTCGCTATAGAGCGCGTCCAGAAAAGCGAAATCATCTGCTCGCGCGACCCGTGTTGAAAAGCTCATACCACTTCTCAGCGGGACCTGCGCAAAATCTGCAAATAGAAAGATGTCTGGTTTATCTGTCATTACATCTAATGGTTCAAAATCATATATCGAAGCGACAACACCGTTTCGTGCTGGTCCATAAGCCGATTATTGAACCTGCCCGGCCGAGAGCAGTCGCGGAAAAACCTGATCACGAAAAATTGAACCGATCTCGATGCTATCTATATTCCCGGAGTTAATCCAGCAGCACTCGGCAATCTCATTTCGGGGCGATATCAGACCTTCATAACACTGAACAACGAACACGTCCATGCAGAGAGTAATTTCTTCCAGACCCGCTGCGGGAGCGGTAAATGTGGAAAAAAATCTCAATTTGGCCTCATCCACCTCTATCGAGATTTCTTCAGAGAGCTCCCGTACCAGAGCTTGTCGCGGAGTCTCGTGCCGCTCCAGCTTGCCGCCAGGTGCAAAGAAAAGAGTTTTCCCCAGGGAACGAAGCACCAGCAGCGAATTGTCCTGAATAATTATCCCGGCAGCTTTATGAAGCAATTTCGGCATATCCTGTAATCTCAACCACAATCAGAGCTTATGCTGCATTCAGCTTTACAGCGTTTTTGATTCGAAAACACTCACTTTCAGGCCGATCGATTATCAAGCATCTCTTTCAACGAATCAGGCAGATACGATCGCATCGTTGCGGTCATTTTCTTCTCATTTTTCTGCCATAGCACTCCGAGATAAATAATAACAAAACCGATCGCCGCCAATGCAATGGGAAACAACCAACTCGCCTTGAATACGCTGAAAGCGAGGTGTCCCAAATAAAAAGAACACCCAATTCCACCAAATATCACAAAAACACGCCTTGAGATCAATACCCCGAAACCGATCATTAACAGGTTAATGACGAAATAGAAAAAACGCGAAACTTCACTGCTGGAATCAAGAGAGGTCATGCCACCCCAAAAAGCCAGTACTCCGGCGAGGTACAGCCAGAATGAATAATCTGCAGACTTCCTTGATCGAAAATCAACATAGAAGGCAAAAAGAATATTGGCCAGGCCGAACCACATGGAGACATTGGCACGCAACTCCCTGTCCGGCCTGCCGCCGGCGATCATTGCAGCCAGATCCATTGAAAGATACCAGAGTGTTGCAGCGATAACCATCTGCAGAAACGGGTAGCGATAGACATAGGCCATTACGGCCCCGACCACCAATGTACCGAATTCCATATACAACCAGTGATAACGGATATAGCGATGGTAATCCTGGTACTGTGTTGAATCAGGCCACCATCCCATGGCCTGTTGCAGACCGTAAATTGCCAGCGGAGTCATCGCCACGGTAAAGGTTGCACAGATCGCTGCAGGCACATGATATCCTCTTGACCTGAACATGTTGGCCATGATCACGCCGAACACAGCATACGCCATGGAGATACCGAATATTCCCCAACCACCGAAATTCTCCCAGCCGAGAGTCATGAAAACGGTCATTGCGCCGATAGCGGTCAGCCCTCCCATATAATAGAGGACATGGGTAAAGTCAAAGCGGGGCCCGGCGGTGGGATGTTTTTCTAAAAAGCTCCAGAGTCTGTCCGCCTGCTCGTTGGAGAGAATCTCAGCGCCCACCGCCTCCTGTAATTTTTTCCTGTTCAATTTCATCGCCCCACCAGACTTTCCTTAGGATTCAGAGAACTCATGGACGACATCACTCAAGCCTTTGCAGAAAGTTCAGCTTCAGAAGAGTGCACGACGGCCCGCCATAATTGCTCATTGTGTGATATCATCTATTCCATCAGCGTTACTCATAATCGATTTCTGCCATTTTTCATTTTACCGGACACTTTATTTTGCAGAATATGGTATTGAAACTATTTTAAATGGGTACTGATTTAAACAGAATTCAGCATCTTTTCAATAAATGTCAAAAGTGTTGAGCAGTTATCCTTGTTTTTTTGCACAATATTTTCGGAGGCTATCCGTTGCCTGAAAGAAAAGCATTGCAGATACTACGGATAGCTGTTAGATAGAAGGGTTTTTATGTGAGTGTCGGACCAGTATAAAGCGCGAACGTTATACAACGGGTATTAAGAACATTACCTAACTATAACTAAGCGGCGCTTAGCAAGATCAGCCATGGACATGCTGAGAAATCTGGAGAGGCACTGAGCGGCGGTGGGGAGTTCCCCGATTAAGCGATAACAGGCAGAGATAGTTTTCCTTGCCTTCAGTGATACCGCCATCATTTCCCGAGTAGATGACGTCAAACGCCTCTCCAGAAGGAATCAATACAACAGCATAGGATGTACCATGTCTAACGATTTTCTTACCATAATGCCGCAAGATTTCCGTGAACTCGGTCTCACCGAACCACTTCTCCGCGCACTTGACAGCGCAGGTTATACCGAGCCGACTCCAATTCAATCCAAGATGATTCCCCATGTCCTGGCCGGAAAAGATGTTGTCGGCCAAGCCCAGACCGGAACCGGTAAAACTGCGGCATTCGCCCTGCCGCTGCTGAGTCGGATTCAGCCCGTCAAAAAGGCCAGGCCCAAGGTGCTGGTTTTAGCTCCCACCCGCGAACTGGCTATTCAGGTCAGTGATTCTTTTAAGCAGTATGGCACCAACATGAAACAGTTGCGGGTACTGCCAATCTATGGTGGCCAGGACTACGTCGGCCAGCTTCAACAGCTGGACCGCGGTGTACATGTAGTTGTCGGTACACCAGGCCGGGTTATGGACCATATTCGCCGGGGCAGCCTCGACCTTTCCACTATCGAATCCATTGTACTTGATGAAGCTGATGAAATGCTCAAGATGGGCTTTCTGGAAGACGTTGAGTGGATCCTGGACCAGGCACCGAAAGAGCGGCAAATTGCTCTTTTCTCCGCTACCATGCCGCCTTCCATCAGGCGCATTGCGGTTACTCATCTGAATGAGCCAATTGAAATTACAATCCAGAATAAGACGGCAACCGCTTCCACCATCAGCCAGCAGTACCTGATCGTGAAAAATTTTCAGCTCAAAAAGGAAGCGCTGAACCGAATCCTTGAAATTGAAGAATTTGAAGGGATGCTGATCTTTGTTCGTACCAAAATGCAAACTGTTGAGCTTGCAGAACAACTCAGTGATCTTGGCTACTCATGCGCAGCCCTGAACGGAGATATCGCGCAAAGCCAGCGAGTACGTACCGTCGAGCAGCTGAAGTCCGGTAAGCTCGATATTCTGGTAGCCACCGATGTTGCCGCACGTGGCCTGGATGTAGAACGGGTAAGTCACGTCGTCAATTACGATGTCCCCTTCGATGCCGAGGCATATATCCACCGTATCGGCAGAACCGGCAGAGCTGGTCGTGAAGGTAAAGCCATCCTGTTTCTGACCCCACGTGAGCGATCCATGCTCAAATCCATTGAGCGTGCATCCAGAAAACGTATTGAGCAGATAGAGCTGCCATCGGTTAAGGAGATTAACCAGAAACGTATTGCGGCCTATAAGAACAGAATCACAGAAACCCTTTCAGGTAACTGCGATTTTTTCTCCCAGCTGATCAGTGAATATTGCCAGGAGACTGAAACCTCTGCTGAAGATGTTGCTGCAGCACTGGCCAAAATCGCCCAGGGCAAAACTCCACTGCTGTTGAAAGATCTTCCCAAGCCTGCGCCTCGCAAAAATTCCAGAGATCAATATGGTGAGCAGGAGCGTGGCAAACGCAGCGACAGGAAAGTTCGTGGCAAAAAACACGAGAACCACAACTCCCAGGATGGTTTCGACAGGTACCGCATAGAAGTTGGAGAAGTCCACGGTGTTCGCCCTGCCAATATTGTTGGCGCCATAGCCAACGAAGCGGATATCAGCAGTGAATATATCGGTCGCATTTCCATTTTTGAGGATTACAGCACCGTTGACCTGCCCAATGGCATGCCAAAACCGGTCCTGCGCATGTTGCAGAATGTCCGCGTGAATGGCCGCCTGATGCGAACCAGAATAGCTGACGACCAGCCGGATGGTGACAATTTTGGCAACGACGGCCGCAAGACACGCAGTGACAAGCCCCGCAGAAACAACTTCAAAAAGGGCCCTCGCCAGAAGAGTCTTGCCAAGAGCAATAGCTCACGTTCAAAAGCGGCATGATCCTCTCTCCTGTATAGGAGAAAACAGATAATCCTACGGCGAGCAGAGCATTATAACTCTGCTCGCTGTTTCAATCACATTCTCAGAAATGCTGCAAAATACATTTTGTCACATCCCGGGTATCGGCCCGGCCACGGAAAAAAAACTCTGGGAAGCTGGAGTGACAAGTTGGGACCAGTGGCAGGAACCTGCACCTGTTCGCCTGCCAAACAGCAGCAGAAATGAGATTATAAGCCTCCTCGAGAACTCCGATGAGGCCCTCGACACCGACCCGTCTTTTTTTACCGAAAGACTGGCTTCCCATGAAGTCTGGCGCATATTTCCGCAATACCGGCACCAGACTGCCTATATCGATATAGAAACCACCGGTCTTGCCGAAGATGCCGACCTTACCACCATCGCCCTCTATGATGGTGCGGAGGTCAAATACTATGTCAACGGCCGCAACCTCGATGATTTCCTGAATGATATCTGGAATTACAAGGTACTGGTCAGCTACAACGGCAAATCATTCGATATCCCGTTTCTGGAAAGATATTTCAAGATCACCTTAGATCACGCCCAGATAGATCTCCGATATGTGCTTGCCCGGCTCGGCTTCAAGGGCGGCCTGAAAGGCTGTGAAAAAATGTTAGGGATAGACCGAGGTGGCCTGGAAGGAGTAGACGGCTACTTTGCGGTTCTGCTCTGGCGGGAATATAAAAGCTATAATGACGAATCGGCTCTCGAGACTCTCTTGGCCTATAATATAGAAGATACGGTAAACCTTGAGCAGTTGATGATAGAGGCCTACAACAGGAATATTTCCCAGACTCCTTTCGCGAAAGAGCTGAAACTGCCCCATGCCCTGGCACCACCCCTGCCATTTCAGGCGGATCTCACCTGCGTGGAGCGGATTAAAAGACGATACACCCTGTAAGTGCAGACACCACCATAGCGCTTCAGGTGAATCAGCTGCATATTTTGATAAGACCGCGCAATCGTTTTTTTGCGCTGCCCCGTCCCGCTAAACGGTCAGCAACCTGCCTTCGACGGCGATCATAACTTCTGTCTCACCGTACTTCCCCGGCTCACAATATTCTCTTCCCATCACATCCAGCTCATCATCTGTGCGATCCGGGGCATTGTAGATAAAGAAAATCAGTAGGTCAAGATTCAGGCATCTCTCGTTTGTAATCATTCCGTAAGAATGTCTGAATCGCCAATGAAGCAGCGTAGATCACCAATGCTACGCTGCAGATTCTCCCTTTCTGCAGAATTGCACTGCATCACTGTAGCTGAGGGTGGTACCGCCAAAAATATCAAGCGCACTGCCCACTGTAACGTCAAGGCGACCACTGCTCAGATCACGGATGGCCTGCAAATCGGTCAAATCCCGGACTCCACCGGCGTATGTTACTGGAATGGGACACCACTCACCCAGCTTTTCCACCAGCACCTTTTCTATTCCGGAGCATTTCCCTTCCACATCTGCGGCGTGAATCAGAAACTCGTCACAGTATCCAGCCAGATCTTCCAGAACTTCTTTACTTATGATCACATCAGTAAACTTCTGCCAACGATCAGTAACAATGAAATACTCATCACCTCTTCTCCGGCAACTGAGATCGAGAACCAGCCGTTCACGTCCGACAGTTGCATAGAGCTTCTGCAACCGTTCCCGATCAATTTCACCAGCTGAGAAGACATATGAAGTAACGATCACATGACTTGCCCCAAAATCAAGCCACTGGGCAGCATTGTCGGCGGTAATTCCCCCACCGATCTGCATTCCCCCGGGCCAGGCTGCCAAGGCCTCACGCGCTGCCTCATCGTTACCAGGGCCCAATTTGATTATATGCCCTCCAGTGAGATTATCCCGTTTATACATCTCGGCATAATACGAGGATGGCTTTTCCGCAGTGAAGTTGGTTTTCAGTTCACCTGGCTGACTATCACTGAGTGAGGAGCCGACAATCTGTTTCACCGTGCCGTTATGCAGGTCAATACATGGTCTGAATTTCATACTGTCCCTCAAAAACAAAAAAACGGGATACCCGACAAGCGGACATCCCGTTTCCATTTACTATGGTTCTACTGCAAAGTCGATGACGACTCCAGCTCTTATACCTTCTGAATAAGCATGGTAGAAGGGTCGAGCTTCAAAGAAGTACCGGGATCAACTGTGCACTCATCGCATTTCACGATGTCGAGATTCATTTCTTCACCGGCTGGATTGATTACCAGAACAGTGTCGAACAGATCGTCGATCTCGTGACACGGAGCAGGAACACCATCGGAACTCAATCTCTCGTCATCGCGATGACGAATAGCTGAGAACCAGATCATTTTCAGTCCACGCTGTTCCATGAAGCTGCGCATTTCCTCCACTGTAGCACGATCAGCTGAAGCAAAGTCAAACCCATCGATGATCAGACACTCCGGCTTGTAAATATCCTGCTCTACCAGATCGTCCAGGCGCTCTTCCAGTACCGCTTTGGAGAAAGAGCTCTCCTTGAAGGTCATGATCATTCTGTTCTGCATTACGGCCGGGAGATCTTCAAGCTTCTCACCATCAGCAATGAGGGAGAGAATATCATCATACCAGGCTCTGGTTTTATCCACTGTCTCACCAATGGATATGTGCAGAACTTTGTTACCAAGCAGCATGCAGTCGAGTGCAAACTGGACCAACACTGCGGTTTTGCCCAAACCAGCGCGGGACATAACCAGGCCCATACTTTTGCTTCCGCTCTTCGCCTTCTCTTCAAGGCCGATAGCCTTGAGAGGGTTGTTCACTACCAAATCATTGCTCGCCATGAAATCACCTCGTCATATTTCGTGGTTGCGTGTGCACGTCTTCTCATGCAGCTTAAAACATACCGGGAGTCCATTCGATGCTCCCGATATCTTTTATATCTAAACGGTTATTGATTTAGAATCAACCGTTCTTCTTCTCTTCCTGAAAAGCTTTGATCAGTTCTTCACTAACAGTCTTCGGCACAGGCTTGAAGCTTGCAAATTCCATGGTGAACTCCGCTTTACCCTGGGTAAGGGAGCGAAGAACGGTTGAGTAACCAAACATCTCCGACAACGGCACCTCTGCCTCGATTACGGTATAGAGACCTTCTTCCATAGAACCGATAATCATACCACGGCGCTGGTTGATGGAACCCATGATACCACCCTGGAACTCGGAAGGACCTTCAACAGCAACCTTCATGATCGGCTCGAGGATCTGCGGCTTCGCCTTCATATAACCTTCTTTGAAAGCACCTACGGAAGCGAGCTGGAAGGCAACGTCGGAGGAGTCAACCGCATGGAAGGCACCATCGTTGATAGTAACCTTGACACCGGTGATAGGAGCACCGATAAGAGAACCTTTAGCGATCGCCTTCTTGAAACCTTTATCACAGGAACTGATAAACTCACGTGGAATAACACCACCCACGATGGAATCAACAAATTCGTACTCTTCGTCCTCAAGCGGCTCGAGGAAACCAGCAACACGACCAAACTGACCGGAACCACCAGTCTGCTTCTTGTGGGTGTAGTTGAACTCTGCACGCTGGGAGATCGCCTCACGATATGCAACCTGCGGAGCACCAACCTCAACCTCTGCCTTGTACTCACGCTTCATGCGCTCGGTGTACACTTCAAGGTGAAGCTCACCCATACCGGAGATAATGGTCTCACCGGTCTCCTTGTCCACGAAAGAGCGGAAAGTTGGATCTTCTTTGGTGAAGCGGTTGAGCGCCTTGGACATGTTAACCTGGGCCTTGTTATCAACCGGGATAATCGCCAGAGAAATAACCGGCTCAGGAATGTGCATGGAGGTCATGGATGCGGAAACGGCTTCAGCACAGAAGGTGTCGCCTGAAGCACAGTCAATACCGAACAGCGCCACGATGTCACCGGAACCACATGAATCGATCTCTTCCATCTCGTCGGAGTGCATGCGGCAGAGACGACCGATCTTCACTTTTTTACCGGTACGGGTGTTGATTACGGTGTCACCTTTGTTCAGCGTACCCTGATAGGTACGGATATAGGTGAGCTGACCGTAGCGACCGTCTTCCAGTTTGAACGCCAGGGCGATCAGCGGGTCTGCAGGATCGTTGGTTACCGCAAATTCTTCCTCTTCATTTTTCAGGTCGAGGGCCATATTGACAACGTCTTTTGGTCCTGGCAGGAAGAGTTCTACCGCATCCAGAAGCTTCTGAACACCTTTGTTCTTGTAAGCAGAACCCATGAGAACCGGGGTGAACTCAAGCGCAAGAGTACCTTTTCGTACGGCATCCCAGATGAGCTGCGTATCTACTTCACCTTCTTCCAGCAGTGCTTCCATCAGCTCTTCGGAGAACATGGAGATCTCTTCGAGCAGAGACTCACGTCTCTCCTGAGCTTCGTCGAGCATATCGGCAGGGATCTCTTCCTCGCGGATTATCTCACCATTGTCGCCATCGAAGTAGATTGCCTTCATGGTGATCAGGTCGATAACACCTTCAAGGTCGTTCTCGAGGCCAATCGGCATCTGCAGCATGTGCGCGTTCAGCTCAAGCTTCTCCTGGAGCTGCTGGGTTACTTTCGCAGGGTTGGCACCAGTACGGTCACACTTATTAATGAAAGCGATGCGCGGAACGTTGTAGCGGGTCATCTGGCGGTTAACGGTAATGGACTGGGACTGTACACCACCAACGGAGCAGAGAACCAGAATCGCACCGTCAAGAACACGCAGTGCACGCTCAACCTCTACGGTAAAGTCAACGTGGCCTGGGGTATCGATAATATTGATATCGAGATCTTTCCAGGAACAATACGTCGCTGCGGACTGAATGGTAATACCACGCTCTTTCTCCAGTTCCATGGAGTCCATCTTAGCGCCGACACCATCTTTGCCGCGAACCTCGTGAATTGCGTGAATTCTGTCTGTGTAAAACAGAATACGCTCGGTCAGGGTAGTTTTACCCGAATCGATATGGGCACTGATACCAATATTACGTACTTTTGATAAATCTCTCATGGCTGCTATCCTCTACCAACTCTGCACACCGGAATGGTTCCGGCCCCACTGTCTGTCATTTGGGTAATGAAAAAAAATAAGGAGCTACAGCACTCTGCAACTCCCTATTCGACTGATATGCTACGTATCAAGGTCAGGAATTGAACACTGTAAGCATCGCCCCGCATGTTCCCGTCAGGCTTGCGGTTCCCTATAAACTACGGTCTCCCAAGCAAAACCAGGTCGTTAATCCTGACACTCTGAGAAACATTCAAAACTCTGGGAACTTCACTTCAACAGGCATGCTGTTCGCCTGACAACCGAAAAGCTCTTCAGAAAACCGCGCACATTACACAAGACATGACATAATTGCTACAAAAAAACGTTCGCCTGTGATCTTTGACGCTGTTTTTCACTCACGTTCTATACACCAGAAAAATTGGAACTCCAGAACGTCACAAACAAAACTCTTCAAATATCAGGTTAAAATTAAAATCGCCTTGCGTTTTCATCCTCCCGGAGATTTGCATGGCAAATAACCATCGGATTTAGAGCGATTAGTTCCATACCCCCCCGGGCACGATGTTTGTGTTATCAGGTAAGCACTGGACTCGTTGACATCAAGAAAAATACGCACGAAATTCTTCCCCTGCTATCAATTGGTTCGTTCTTCAATGTGCACATATTCTTTGCACAACCAGCAAGACAGGGATAATAATCGTAAAATATCTCTAAGAATCAGATAACTGGATATATGAGTTATTCCTTTTTCCCCTATTACATCTAGCAAGCATTCAGAGTTTTTTCTGTAGATGCCAATGCGTAGACAGCTGGTGAGGCCATCAAGAAAAGACTACCCTCGTCGCCTCATGGAGATGCGAGGCAATGCCTCTTTTCAGCTAAAAAGATAATTGCCTGCACCGTATTCACTACACCGCTTCTGACAGCGTTTATCTCATGTAAGCCATGAACTCCCCCAACGTCCTTCTTTCCCTGCATGATCCATTTGTTTTCATGTTTTTTTTACGATAGGATTGCTATATCCACAATGGCAATTCTCGTCGTAATGCGTCAGTCAATAGAGTCAAACTCCGACAGCTCAGTCTTTGGGAGGTTCATTTATGGATGTTGTTCTACTTTCGCGACTACAGTTTGCCTTCACGATAATGTTCCATTACATCTTCCCCCCCCTGACCATCGGTCTGGGCATCATTCTGGCCTACCTGGAAACGAGAAACTACCTCAGCAAGGACAAATCATTCGCGGTGGCCTGCCAGTTCTGGACCAGGATCTTCATCCTGAACTTTGCCATCGGCGTCGCCAGTGGCATTGTCATGGAGTTTCAGTTCGGCACCAACTGGGCCACCTACTCACGTTTTGTCGGGGATGTCTTCGGCAGCGCCCTTGCCGCGGAGGGAATCTTTGCGTTCTTTCTGGAGTCCGGCTTTCTTGCCATTGTCGCTTTCGGCAGGGAAAGAGTGAAGCGGGGCTTTTATCTCTTCAGTGTGTACATGGTCGCGCTCGGCTCTACCTTCTCGGCCATCTGGATCATCGTGGCCAACAGTTGGCAGCAGACACCCGCCGGACATCATATCGTGGAGATCATGCGCGAACAGACCCTGACCGACGGTACAACCAGCCTCGCTCCCTGGGTGGTTGATGGAGTCGTTCAGCGCAGGGCTGAAATAGTCAATTTCTGGGATCTGGTCTTTAACCCCACCACGGTACAACGGCTCAGCCACACCTTACTTGGGGCAGCTGCTGTCGGCGCGTTCTTCGTGCTCTCGGTCTCTGCTTACTACCTCCTGAAAAATCGCCACCAGCAATTCGCCAAGCAATCCTTTAATGGCGCTTTGGTCCTTGCATTTATCGCCTCATTGGGTCTGGGAATAAATGGTCATACCCAGGCCCAGAACACCTACAGATACCAACCGGAGAAGCTGGCCGCTTTTGAAGCACACTTTGACACCGGCCGGGGAGACCTGAACCTTATCGGCTGGCCGGACGGTGAGGCGGAGAAGATACACTTTGATCTGAGCATCCCCGGCGGCCTCAGCTTCATGATGTTTGATGACTTCACCTTCAGCAAGAAAGTCGTAGGGCTCGACCGTTTCAAAAAAGAAGATCGGCCGCCTATCATTATCCCCTATCTTTCCTGGCGCGCCATGGTTGGCTTTGGCGGACTTATGATCGTCCTCACCGGACTTGGGTTGTACTACAACTATAGAAAAACAATACAGAATAAGCGATGGCTACTCTGGAGTTTCGTTTTCGCCATCGGCTTTGTCATGGTTGCCAACCAGGCAGGCTGGATAGCTGCAGAGGTGGGTCGCCAACCCTGGACCGTTCATCCGCCAATTGTGTGGACTGACGATGGTACAGACCTCGTTACAGGTCCCGACGGTTTTTATAACTATGATGAGACTCTCGGCCTCAGGACCAGTAACTCCGTGAGTGCAGCAGTAAGTGTCGAAGAAGCAAAGACCTCACTGGCGCTTTTCACCCTGCTCTATCTTGCACTTGCTGCGGTGTGGATCATGGTGCTCGACAGGAAAATACGAACCGGCCCCACACCACTTAAAGAACATGACGAAACCGACACCCATGGCATTCGGCACGCTGCAATGGACCGCCAGCACGCCCGCCTTGATAAAGAAGAGGCAGAGGGAGGCTCGATATGAGTACCGAATTACTCTGTATAATCTGGTTTATTCTGCTTAACGTACTGTTGATCGGCTATGCCATCCTAGACGGATTCGATCTGGGAGTAGGCATACTGCATCCTTTTGTGGCAAAGACGGATGTTGAGCGGCGACTGGTAATGAACTCAATAGGCCCCCTTTGGGACGGCAACGAAGTGTGGCTGGTGACTTTTGGCGGGGCACTCTTTGCCATGTTCCCCAACGCCTACGCCTCAATATTCAGCGCCTTCTATATCCCCTTCGTTGCTTTGCTCTTTGCCCTGATTTTCCGCGCCGTCTCACTCGAGTTTCGCTCAAAACGATCGGGCAAAGCCTGGCGCACCCTATGGGACATTCTTTTTTTTACAGGATCGACACTGGCGGCACTGCTCTTCGGTGTGGCAATTGGTACGCTGATGCAAGGTTTGAACATCTCGGAACTCGGTGACTACCAGGGTACAATGCTCGATATGCTCAACGGTTTCAGTATCAATGTTGGTCTGATGACCGTGGCGCTCCTCGCCATGCACGGATCAATCTATTTGTACATGAAAACGGAAGGAGAGTTACAGGATCGCCTCTTTCACTGGATGAAAGGTACATATTTTGCTTTCCTGGCTCTCTTTATAGTTGTCACTCTCTGGTCAACACTCTTTGTACCCGCCTCCATCCACCATTTCAGCGACTACCCGATTCTCTGGCTCGTTCCCCTGCTCAATTTTCTGGCCATTGCTAATATATACAGGGCCATTCAGCAGAAAAAACCCTTTTATGCCTTTATCAGCAGTTGTTTCGCCATTGCGGTGCTGGTTTTCCTGTTCAGCGCAGCTCTTTACCCAAACCTGCTGCCGGCGACAAACAACCCTGAATACTCAATCACCATCTTCAACGGAGCCTCAAGCCCACTGACCCAGAAGATCGGCCTGTTGATCGTGGCAATTGGTATGCCCATGGTCCTTTCCTACACCGCGATCATTTACTGGACATTTAGAGGGAAGGTGCAGCTAGGTGAGAACAGCTATTAATCTATAGAATTCAGCAAACCATACGGCGCCATCTTCTTCAGTGTTTCGGCAATACACATAGGACAATCTATAGTGTATTGCCGAAAACTTCGAATATGACGCCGTCTGAACTGCTGAATTTTCCGGTTTATAATTAGTTAAAAGCTACCGCACATTAACGAGGTTCCGGGATAACCTGTCCATGCGGATCTTTCTTTGTTTTCCCCAATCGCTCGTCAAGATATTCAGCGGCATCGCCGATGTGCTCCAGTTGATGGGCGGTGGTATGCAGTTCTTCTTTCGGTGTTCCAATCCGCTCCAGATATGCCTCCCAGAGCCTGTGCGCTCTGAGTACCTTATCCGCTTCCTTGCGACCTTCTGCCGTAAGAACATACCCCTCGACCTCTTCTGCGATAAGGCCATCCTGAATCATACGCTTGAGTGCTTTTCGCAGCCCCCCCTGACCACTTTCCACATAGGTTCGAATCACTGGAAGTGAAGTGGCTTTACCATGCCTTAGGATGGTGGTCAGCACATCTTCGACCACTTGCTGGGGAACAAGTCGTTTCAGGCGCAGCCAGCGGGCCAGCAGGCCATATTTGGGAGCGACAGCCAAAACCACCAGAAACTGCAGGGTGCAAAACAGCATCACCGCGCCACCACCGGCGGAATCAAGCCAGACACAAAGGTAGAGACCGCCAATAACACTGGTCACCCCAAAAATTCCGGCGAGTACCATCATGCGATCCAACCGGTCACTGAGCAGGTAAGCGGTTGCGGCGGGAGTGATAAGCAGCCCGACCACCAGGATCACTCCAACCATGCTCACTGCGCTCACCACCACCAGGGAAACGCATATCGTCAACAGGTAGTCGAGCAACAGCACAGGCAGGCCGATGGAGGCAGCCATGACCGGGTCAAATGTGGCAATCTGAAAATGCCTGAAAAAGAGGATGATAATTGTCAGCACTATCGCTGCTGTAAAAGCACTTACCCAGAGATCGGTATCGGCCACCCCGAGAATATCACCCATGATAAAATGCATGAGATCAATATGGATATAGTGCCGAAAGACGGAAACTGCGACAACACCAAGGGCGAAAATCCCGGTATACATGATCCCGATGGTGGTGTCCTCCTTGATACGCGATACCCTTGACACAAAGCTGATCAAAGCCACTGTGGCTATTGCTGCGATCAAGGAGCCGAGCAGCATACCCGGGGCATGGGCCTCAAGGCCAAAGAACATCTTCATAACCAGGTAACCGCCGGCCACACCGGCGATCATGGCGTGGGAGAGGGCATCACCCAAAAACGCCATACGCCGCAACACCACCAGGCAGCCAACCACACCGGCCACCACCGCTACAATGGACCCACCAATGAGCGCCTTTTGAAAATAGGTCTCCTGAAGCGGTGCAAGAAATGCATCAAGCATTGCTCTCCTCCTTTACTGTCCCTACAGGTGTGCCTGCAGCCGCCCCGCCCATTTTCAGATCTGCAAAGATCCGCAAGCGGCCTTCATATACTTTACTGAGCAGTTCTTCCTGCAACACCATCTCCGGCGTGCCGTAGGCATAAAGTCGCTGTTTGATCAGGATGAGCTTGTCGAAATACTCGGCAGCTGTCGCAAGGTCATGGTGTACCACCACCAGGGTTTTGCCAGCCTCTTTGGCCCTGCCAAGCACATCGAGGATGGCCCTTTCAGTGGCCGCATCTACTCCGGCAAAAGGTTCATCAAGCAGGAGAATATCACTTCCCTGGGAGAGCGCCCTGGCAAGAAACACCCGCTGTTGCTGTCCGCCTGAGAGTTCACCTATCTGCCGGTCGGCAAAATCTTCCATTCGCACCATTTCGAGCGCTTCCAGAGCAGCTTCCCGGTCACGACGGCCTGGTGTTGTATACCAGGGAATTTTCTGATAACGTCCCATCAGCGCCACTTCCTGGACCGTGATGGGAAAATCCCAGTCAACAGAGCCACGCTGGGGCACATAGGCCACCTGCCCCTTTACCTTCTGCACATTCTTGCCGTTGATTCTCACCGTACCGAGATCCGGCTTGACGAAACCGAGAACTGCCTTGATAAAAGTGGATTTTCCTGCACCATTGGGGCCAATAACCCCTACCAGTTGATCATGCTCAATACTCACGCTTACATCGAGCAGGGCCGCCCGTGCATGATAGCTGACCGTCAAATGTTCCACCTCAACCGCAAAATCTGATCGTGCCTCAACTGTTTTTTCAGTGTTCATCTGCTTCCCCTGTTCCACTATCACCCCTGGCGGTTAAAACAAAATTCACCGTACCCAGCACTCTCGCTCCCTGACTTGCCCAGATAGTGTTATCCATCAGTGATGAACTCGCTCTCCTGAGCTGGACTCTCACCGCATGTGATTTTTCGCTCTCAGATAACGGTGGGCTAGCCTGGACATAAATCTCATTCTGCCCTTCCACCAGGCCACGAACATCCTCGATCACCAACGGGACTCCTCGCTGCAGACTATCAGCGGCAATTGCGACCTGCTGGCCATTGATACGCAAATCCATAGTGACCGCAAGCTCATCCGTTACCTGCAGCGCAAAAGGGTCGGGCTCAACGGAAAAAGTAGGTGTCAGGATAAGATCGAACTTCTGTGTAACCTGAACCAGCTGCGGCTGAATGCGCTCAATTCCCGCCTCAGCCTGCAGCCGCTGCCGGGTGTATCCCCACAGCCCTCCCACTATGACGATCCAGATTACTGCTGTAAGGACAAATCTCATGACAACCCCTTAACACTATTAATTATTGACTGAGTGCATTCACTATCAGCAGCACATTCTCCCGCATCATGCCGATATAGGTTTCCCCGGCGCTTCCTTCGGGCCCCATGGAGTCGGAATAGAGCGCCCCGCCGATTTTCACCCCTGTCTCACTGGCGATTTCCCTGATCTGCTTGGGGTTGATAGTGGTTTCGACAAAAATTGCGGGAGCACCTGAGTCCTTGATCGACTGTACCACCATTCGCCGGCGCTCGGGTGTAATACCCGCACCCACTTCAGCGCCTGTAGACCAGCCGACCGGGGCAATAGAGAGAAAATCATTATTCGGGTTGAACTTATATTCCCGGCAGAAGTAGTTGAAAGCATCATGGGTGGTTACCAGGATACGGCGCTCCGGCGGAATACGATTCACCTGCTCGCGTACCCAGCCGTCGAGGACCCTGAGTTGCTGCAGATAGAGCTTGGCCCGGGCTTGATATTCGCTGGAATTTTCGGGATCAAATTTCATCATGGCCCTGGTGATATTATTGACATACAGAGCCACATTTTTCGGTGAAAACCAGGCGTGGGGGTCCATGATACTTTCGCCACCCTGGTCTATACTCAAAGGCGCCAGTCCTTCGGTAGTCGTTACCAGAGGTTTACCGGCATCTTTAGCCAGAGTGGCCATCCAGCTCTTACCTTCCAGATGTATTCCGTTTTCAAGGCAGAGATCTGCCGCCAGAACCAACTGTACATCAGCCGGCGTCGGCTGGTAGGTGTGGGGATCGGCGCCCGGTGCCAGTACACTCAGCACTTCGCCGCGATCACCAACTATCTGCCTGGCAAAATCGGCAATCTGGGTGGTGGACGCGACTACTTTAAAAGGAGTCCCGGCCTCCATAGCCCCGACATTGCCAACGGCAGAGAGTAGTAAAAAACAGGCACTCAAAACCAGTATTATTCTGAACATAGCTTCCTCTTTCGATATTCGTTCCAATAATAAAAAACCAACACAGTAGAGCTTACAGCAAAAGAAATAGTCTAGAGAAAGGATATATCAGAGATCTTGAAAAGAAAAGGTATCAGTCTGAAATGAAAACGATTTTCATTATCAAACCAACAACCTTCAAACGAAGGGGAAGGGAAGAGAAAAAAACCTCCGGGAAGGAATTCCCCGGAGGTTTTTTATGAATATTACATTGCCAGACGAACGCTCTCTGGGCTGAGCTTACGCTCAAGCCTCCTGGCGTAAAGACTCATGAGGTAGCAGCAGACAAAATACAATACCGCAATAGTAGTATAGATTTCAAATGGATAGAGCATCAAACGGTTATTGATGGAGTATGCCGCCGTGGTCAGCTCCATAACACCTATGATATAGGCTAAAGAGGTATCCTTGAACGCAGCGATAAACATGCCGACAATGGCGGGCAGCATCTGTTTGAGCGCCTGCGGCAGGATGACCTTTCGCATGGTCTGGAAATAGTCGAGTCCAGTTGATACGGCCGCTTCCACCTGTCCTTTAGGAATATTTTCAATACCACCGCGTACGATCTCGGCAATATAGGCACCAAAAAAGATGGTCATGGCCAGGGTCGCACTCCAGAATACATCAAGCTGAATCTTGAGAATCGGCGGCAGAAAGAAATAGACCCAGAAAATTACCATAATCAACGGATTCCCTCGAATAAGTTCAATATAGAACATACAGGGAACCTTGATTGCACGGTTGTCAGAAGTACGACCGACACCGACAACCAGGCCAATAATGAAACTCAACGAGATACTGATTACGGCCATGATGATGGACATAGAAAGACCACCAAGCCCCCAGAATACCTCGGTGGAGCCACCGTTGGGAAAGCGCCAGATCAGAAGCGCACGGAGATTGTCCCAGATTATCTGGTAATTGAACGAGGCAAGCCCTTTCACCGTCTGATATACAATCCCCAAAAGGAAAGCGACAAACAGCGCCTTGACTGTGAACACAATGGCCGCCCAGCAGGTTGTCCGAAATTTCAACCATGCCGCAGCACCCGGTGAGAGCGTGCGGGAATCGACAGGAGCCTTACCCAGATGCCAGAGCAGATCGGAAAGAATCTGTGAAACCTTCACCACTGGCAGGAAGATCAGATCCGCTATTCTGCGGGTCGTGGTGGCACCATCGTTGCCCACGATCTTCAGCTTGGCATTCACCAGGTTCAGGAAAATTGCAATAATAAGCGAAAGGGTCAGGTAAATAGCAGTCGCTGCTGCGGTTGCCTCAAAACCGGAGTAGGTCAGGGCTTCAACCTCCTGGGCAGACCAGCACACCTCAGCCACACCGACGGTCATCGCCAGGGAGGAGTTTTTCATATTATTGAGAAATTCCGATCCCAGGGGTGGAATAATCTCACGAAAAGCCAGTGGCAGGATGATCTTTCTCAGTGACTGACTGTAGGTAAGGCCGGAAGAGTATGAAGCCTCAAGCAACCCTTTCGGGACAGACTGGATACCTGCACGGATAACCTCCGCCATGAATGAACTGGTATAAATACCCAGCCCGAGGGTTGCCACCCAGAACTCGAAATCGAGTTCAAAGAGCTTCATCTTCAGTTCTTCAGGCAAACCTGCAGGCAGGGCGAAGTTCCAGAAGAAGAGCTGTACCAGCAGCGGGGTGTTACGGAAAAACTCGACATATGCGCTTGCAAACACATACACCGGTTTAAAATTCGATAATCGGGCTAATCCAAACAGAGTACCGAGCCCCAGGGCAAGCACAGCAGAGTACAACGAGATACTCACCGTCAGATTCAAGCCATTCAGGAGCATATGGCCCATATTGCCATACTCGGTCTCAGTGTAGAGAACACTCCAGTTGAACTTGTAATCGAAGTTGAAAACAAACCCGAAATAATAGGCTATCAATCCCAGCATGAGAACCAGTGACAGGTTCTGCACCCAGGTCTTATTCATGTAGTGCGTAAACATTGGCATCCATCAACAGACAAATCCCGGAACCATGGGTCCCGGGATAAGGAAAATTTGAAAATCTGTAACCGGGTTAATTGATTACGGCCACATTTCAATTTTTTCAGTCATCGGGAATGGGGTCTCGGTATCTGGTCCGAACCACTTGTTGTAGATCTCCATGTACTTACCATCTTTCCACATATCCTGGATGGTGAAGTTGACGATATCGCGCCATGCGGAATCATCCTGCGGTAGACCTACGCCATAAGGCTCATCAGAAATGAATTCACCTACCAGCTCGTATTTACCCGGCTCTTTGGCTGCAAGAGCGATCAGCAGAGTGGAATCAGTGGAGATAGCCTGAACACGACCGGAACGGAGAGCCTCAAACATCTCAACCTCGTTCTGGTAACCGGTTACCTTAGGATCAGTGTCACCCATCTTCTCAAGGTATGCTTTCGCGTTTACGATGGAAGTTGTGCCCTGCATGGAACCGATTTTCTTGCCTGCGAGATCCTTGCCATCAGCAATTGCACCTTTCTTGGCGAGGAACTTCTGACCATCGAAGAAGTAGGTGATGGAGAAGTCGATTTTCTCATCACGTACACGCTTGTGGGTCATGTTGGACAGAACCATATCTACTTTGGGTGGATTGGTCTGCAGAAAGGAGATGCGGGTTTTGTTGTTTACGACGACAGGCTCAAACTTCACGCCAAGACGATTGGCGATCTCTTTTGCCATGTCCATGTCAAAGCCAACCCACTCGTTGTTGGCATCGATGAAGCCAAAAGGTTTACCTTTGTTGGAAATACCTGCCTTTACAACCTTGTCACCCATAACACGGTCATAGGTGGGGCCTGCAAATGCCATGCTTGCGGTGGCAATGCAGAAAGCCGCTGCCATTGCACCAACTTTCAGAAATTTCATATCTTCTCCTATAATAATGATTAGTACTCCCCGCAGGCTCTATACCGACGGGTTCTGCCTCTTCTCCCTCAGCCGTTAATGACTGAGAATCTTGCTTAAGAAGTCTTTGGTACGTCTGTTCTGTGGATTGTTAAAGAACTCCTCCGGGCTGTTCTGCTCAACCAGATTGCCGTCGTCCATGAAGATTACCCTGTCGGCAACCTCACGGGCAAAACCCATCTCATGGGTAACGCAGATCATAGTCATGCCCTCACGGGCCAGAGACTTCATTACATCCAGAACTTCATTAATCATCTCGGGGTCAAGTGCACTTGTCGGCTCGTCAAAGAGCATGATCTTCGGACGCATGGCAAGGCCTCGTGCAATTGCCACACGCTGCTGCTGACCACCGGACAGTTGAGAAGGGTAAGAATTTGCTTTATCTGGAATATCTACCTTATGCAGCAGATCCATAGCAATTTTTCTGGCCTCATCCTTGTTTATGCGACGCACCAAGGTCGGGGCCAACATTATGTTATCCAGCACGGTCATATGAGGATAGAGGTTAAATTGCTGAAAAACAAAGCCAACCTCGGCCCGTAGATGGGTCATATTTGTGCGAGGATCATTCACGTCCATACCGTCAACGACGATGCTTCCCTCCTGGATCGGCTCAAGCCTGTTGATACACCTGATCAACGTACTTTTACCGGACCCGGACGGACCGCAGACAACGACAACCTCACCATGCTCTATCTCAAGATCAATATTCTTCAGGACGTGGAAGTCCCCATACCACTTGTTGACCTTATTAAACGAAATCACAGTATCCCCCGATTTTTTGTATACAAGAAACGAATCCAAATATTACTAACAAAACAGTGACAAGTGGGCAATGGAAAATCCGCCGTAGAGCTATTATTCATTATTTTTTTACCCAAACTTCATCATTTGCTGAATTTAATTCTCCCCCCCCTCCTGTCACTTTTACAATACAAAAGGAACAATAATCAGTTAACACCCCCCGCAGGTGAGACCAAATAAAAAAAGCTGGAGATCATCCCTGATCTCCAGCCCGATTACAACCACCTGTTATACTTACTTTTTACTACAAATACAGAGCAAACTGCCGAAAGCCGTAGCGTCTCTACCACAAAACCCGTCTACTGCTTTAACTTGCCAGGATTGTCATTTCCTCTCAATACTGCTCCCATTGCCCTAAAATACGCCATTTGTCTGCATTTTCCAATTGGGTCAGTTTTTCCGTGTAATCTTTTCTCTCATTCCAGTCCAGATGAGTAATATCGGTATTTGTCCAATACATATGGTTTTCGCCCTTTTTGAACATTACGGAGTATTTTTGCCCTGCAATTAACAGGGTCTCTTTCTCAACCTGTACTTTCCAGGGAGGATTTAACCGTCTGCTTCCCTTATGGGTGCTAGAAGAAAAGCGGGATGATGGAACAAGATAGGTAGTTTCAGTATCAAAAACATATACGCCCGGTGGAACCGGTTCTGAAAGTGCAAAATAGCGACCAACACACGGATCAAGCCTCACTGAAAAATCCGGATTTTCGCTATTTGACAGGACAAAGTATCTGGTGAAAGGAAAACCGGTGTTATTGTATACATCCATGGGAACCGCAAGCATTCCCAAATTCTCACCATCACCTAGAACCGGCACCTTCTGACCGCAGCCACTCAATACAGCAAGCAAACACAAAAGCAACATCAGACGTTTCATAATTCCCCCTGAAAACATGTTTTAGTGTAACCTCTCACCCTGAACGCTTCCCATTGTGCTGATAAACGAAAACTTTCATTCTGTACCAATTGCAGAACGCAATCTGTACAGGAAAGAGCTCATTCAAACGGACCCTGCAACAAGTGAATGCACGATGAATATGATAAGAATACGGGGCCTTGAGTGCATAACAGATGCCCCTTCGTAATGAACGGTACGGTTATCGTATATAGTTAAGATCCCAAAACATTATAGGAGTACTATTGTATCTGCCAACCATCGGCGTTCTCCATTGACTCCAATCTTTTTTTCATAGTAACAATGGTTTCTTCATCCATTTCTTCCCAACTGGTAACCTGATAGAATTCCTCGGCATCTCCCGGTTTAATAGAGACCCGTAACCGTGAAGGCAGAAGAACTACTTTCCCTGCCTCTATCTGGATACGAACAGGAGGATCCAATTTTCGGGAGAGCTTATTCACAGAGGATAGCGTGGTTATTGTTGGCTTCGCATACATGGTCACAGTGTCGAAAGTGTAACTACCCGCTGGCAGAGCCTCAGAAAAAACAAATTTTTCACCTGCGCCAGGAGTTATCCTGATAGCAATCTCATGGTTCATCGAATGGGTAAGCTCATAACTGAAAATGAACTCTCCCCTGCCACTCTTTTGCCCCATCATCGGAATAGCGAGAACCCCTACATCATTACCGGTGTTGACAGGCAGCTTCTGTGCACAGCCTGTCAATACTGCTCCGAGAACCAACAGCAGTACAAAAGTCAGTCGCTTCATCAAATCTCCTTGTTGTGTACGAGGGATGTCTCATGGCCAACTATTTATGCCTGTTTTTTGCCACTACCAGACACAGCGGCTCATTCCAAAGTTCCTTGCTGTATTAATTAGCCTGTATAAATCGCAGCTGTAAATAGGCATAAACACCTAAATATATAGGAAATAAAACGAAGCCCCTTGAATAATTACTACTTGCAGAACAAGATCTTTTGGGAAAAATCGGGATGGTAGGGCGAAAATGCGAACTTATGAGAAATTCGATCGGGCTGGCACCATCTCCATCTTTTTTTACATAATAAATGGTGCCATATCGAATTTGTGAAATGAACTGCGGAGATCAGTTTTTTTCCGCAAGACAGGCAAGTACATACTCGATATCACTCCTGGTATGAGCAGCATTGATCTGAAAGCGAATCGACTCATCTCCCCGGGGGACGACAGGAAAGGTCAAGCCGACAACCAATACTCCTTTGTTGCAGAGATGCTCCACCATCCGGCGCGTTTTGGTTGTATCACGTACCATCAGCGGCACCACCGGATGGGGGCCGGGAATAGACTCCAGACCCAAATCGGCGAGCCCCTCCCTGAACTGTGTCGTCCTGTTTTTCAGATTGGCTAACAGCTCAAGCCCCTCTTCACTGTCACAAATATCCAGGGCTTTGGTGGCAGCTGCACAATCAGCAACGCTTAACGGGTTTGTATAAATATAGGTGTCCGCCTTCTGGCGCACGGCTTCCACAACCATCTCGCTGGCCGCGATAAAGCCGCCATTCACCCCGAAAGCCTTGCCAAAAGTTCCGATAATAATGTCAGGCACAGCGCCAGCGTGCTCCGGTGTTCCTCTGCCGGTATCGCCGTAGGCACCAATACCGTGGGAATCATCGACCACTGTGATTATACCGTCACGAAAACGATTTTCATTCTCTTTGCATATCTCAATAATCCTGTCGATGGGAGCAAAATCTCCGCGCATGGAGAAGATACCGTCAAAAATTACCACAACCCGTTCGATGTCATCTGCCACTTCGCCAAAACAGCGACGCAGGTCACCCATGTCATTATGGGCAAAAATTCCCTTGTGATTACTCGGCACCCCGGAAATCCGCATGCCACGGATAATGGAATTATGATTAAGCTGATCACCAATCCAATGGGTTTTCCTGTTACCTATGGTCAGAGCCAGACCACAGTTTGAAGTATAGGCAGAATTAAAGATCTTGGCCGCAGGCTTATCGACAAACGCGGCAATTCGTTCTTCCAGCTTTTTATGATAACTGAACGTGCCATCTATAAAGCGCACTGCCCCGGGCCCCACCCCACAGGCGTGAGTCGCCTCATCGGCGGCGGAAATAAGCGCGGAGTGATTGGAAAGAGATAGATAGGAGTTGGAATTCAGACGGATAAATTCGCCATCAACACCCGCAAGGGTATATCTGGGACCACGCTCGTCTTTAGGGGGGATATAACCGGTAATCACCCTCTCCGGCGGCTTTGCCCTGCCTTCTTCTTCCAGGGATTTCAATTCAGCTACAAGGGCTGCGTCAAGTTTTTCCATGGACATTATTCTTTCTCCTCTCCCCAGCTCAGCACAACCTTACCGGAATTGCCCGAGCGCATAACGGCAAACGCCTCTTCAAATTCAGTATAGCGAAAACGGTGGGTGATCAGTTCGGAAATATCCAGACCGCTCTGGATCATGGCTGTCATTTTATACCAGGTTTCAAACATCTCACGCCCGTAAATTCCTTTGATCGTCAGACCATTGAAGACCACTGTATTCCAGTTTACTTCGGTATTCTCAGGTATAATGCCCAGCATGGCGATCTTGCCGCCATGACACATATTCTCAAGGATTGAGTTCAGGGCCGCCGGACTGCCTGACATCTCCATGGCCACATCAAATCCCTCTTTCATGCCCAGGGCATTCTGTACATCCCTCAGGTCGGTGTCAGCCGCATTGACCACGAGGGTCGCCCCCGCTTTTTTGGCAAGTTCCAGTCGATAGGGGTTGATATCAGTTACCACGACATGCCGTGCCCCGGCATGTCGTGCGACAGCGGCAGCCATGCAGCCTATGGGCCCCGCTCCGGTTATAAGCACATCCTCCCCTAGCACATCAAAAGACAGCGCGGTATGCACTGCGTTGCCCAGAGGATCAAAGCAGGTCAGAATATCGAGAGGAATGGCAGAGTCGCAGTACCATACATTAGTTTGCGGGATACAGAGATATTCAGCATACGCACCTGTCCTGTTGACACCGACACCACTTGTGTTGGGGCAGAGATGCCTTCTGCCAGCCAGACAATTCCGGCAATGCCCGCAGACCAGATGCCCTTCTCCCGAAACCAGATCACCTGGCTTGAAATCTTTGACATTTTCTCCAACCGAGGCAACTCTGCCGACAAACTCATGCCCGATGGCCATGGGTACAGGAATCGTCTTTTGTGCCCAGGCATCCCAATTGTAGATATGAACATCGGTGCCACAAATTGCGGTCCGTTCAATACGAATGAGCACATCACTTTTCCCCGGGTCGGGCAGCGGAAGATCCTGCAACCACAATCCTGGTTCTTTTTTTGCCTTGACCAGGGCTTTCATAGTTTTCATCAGTACTCCCCATCAAGTTGTATAGCTCTTAGAATTTGCGCAACCTGCACTCGAATGAAGTGTATCACAGCAGTTACCAAAAAATATATCTCCTACCACTCACCGATGCCAAGAGTTTGACTGGATATTGCATCAATTACTTTTCTCTCGGTAACTCAGAGCCGAGTAGAAATGGCACATCAGATAGTCGCCCGATTTTTTTTAACATCCTTTTTTCCACTTACCCTTCAACCTCATCTCTATTTTTGATATGATTGGTCTGTCGTGCTAATTTTTATCGATAATACAATGACGTAACCAGCAACAATTCCCACGTAATCATGACAACAGGTAATTATGCCCAGACACCTTTTCGCTGCAGCTCCTATTGCCTCAGCCACTTTCCTGGAACTCATTCAGGAATTGACCATCGGCCAACGCACAGCTGACACACCAGTCCGCTTGCACAACTTTCTGCACAAAAGGATTTTCCCTAAAATCGGTAACTTTGCAATCCAGCTTTATCTTATCTCGGAGAACAGCACGAGAGATCTGAAACCACCAGCCAATGCTGCAACGACACTCCGCTCGCGTATCCCCTCTTCAATTGCCCTCGACGAGGAACGTTTCCTAGAGCCGTTTTCCACACGAAGTCCGACCATCATTCAGGCTGAAGAGCAACCCGAATGGTTGCGACAAACAGGCAACTCAACCCATATAGTTACTCCTATTTTTGACCAGAACACCATCGTAGGAACACTCTACATCGGCTCCGCCGAAGCCTGCACCTTCAGCGCCGAACAGCTCACCGGACTTATGACACTCTGCTCCGTCATCGGTTCACGCTTAAAAAGCATGGACACCATCAGACAGCTGAAATTCTCCATGCAGGCACTCGAACGCTCCGAACAAATTCGTTCTGTACTTTTTCAGATCAGTGAGCAATCCCATAATTTCAATTCACTCCCACAACTCTATCAACAAATCCATAGCACTATAAGCACACTTGTTCATGCAGTGAATTTCAGCATTATGACCTGGTACGAAAAGGACGGGAAACTCTACTACTCGTTCCCGTACGTTTCCGACACACAATTCCCCTATCACAGCTGCCAACGTGTGGAATATGATCCGGGCCAAAAAGAATTATACTCCCTTCTCTTTTCCCATCCGGATCCGCTCCTCATCACCCCGGAGAACATTGAAGAACTCATCGATACCCATGGCCTCCACCTCACCGGCCCCCGGCCGGTCTCCTGGCTTGGGGTACCGTTCCGACGAGGGAACATCTCAGGTGCTTTGATATTACGATGCTTTACAGACATCGTTTATTCTGGTCACGACATGCGTTTCATGTCCTTTGTTGCCCGTTATATCGGTGACGCCCTCGCCCGCAAACAACAGATAAAGCAGCTACATAAAGCAAAAGAGAAAGCGGAACAGGCAGAACAGAAAAAGAGTGCCTTTCTGGCAACTATGAGTCATGAAATCCGAACTCCCATGAACGGTATTATCGGCATGACTGAAATTGCCCTGGACAAACCACTCGAAAACGATGTTCGAACATATCTTGGCATGGTTAAGACTTCTGCTAACCGTCTGCTTTCACTAATAAACGACATTCTGGACTTTTCCAAAATAGAAGCAGGTAAGCTCGATCTCGTCACCTTCCCATTCGATATCCATAAAGAAATTACTGAGACCCTCGAGCTTCTGAAAATCGGGATCGAGAAAAAACACGTGCATCTGGATTTCACCTGGGACGAGACCATACCAAAGATAGTGATCGGGGATGCAACCCGGCTCTGCCAGGTTATCACCAACCTCATCAGCAACAGCATTAAATTCACGGACTATGGCCAGGTATTGCTCTCCGTGGCGAGAACGCAAAAACATACTCCGGGCTCTCAGCAACTCGAACTTCAATTCAAGGTTCGGGATACCGGTGTGGGAATCCCCTCTGACAAACTCAATCATGTTTTTCGCCCATTCAGCCAGGTCGGCACAAGACTGGACTGCAATAAGCGCGGCACAGGGCTCGGCTTGGTCATTGTCGCAGAATTAGTCGAGAAGATGGGTGGTACAATCCAGGTAGCGAGTACACCGGGCCGCGAAACGACATTTCACTTCTCCGCGGAATTCAGGCTGCCGGCCTCACCTGTCTTAAGCCTTATCCCCCATAACCAAACATCCAGCACCGATCCGAAACTGAGGGATTCCCTTAAGGTACTGCTGGCCGAGGACGAACCCATCAACCGCACCGTTGCCACCACAGTACTTGAACGTGCCGGTTGGCAGGTAACTTCTGCGAAAGATGGTCAGGAAGCAGTGGAGATGATCCGGGATCATAAAAAGGACTTTGACCTGATCCTTATGGATATTCAGATGCCGAGAATGGACGGTTTCCAGGCGACGCGCTGTATACGTGAGTTGGAACGGATTTCCGGAAACCATGTCCCGGTAATTGCCATGACTGCATATGCAGTAAAAGGTGACCGGAAACGCTGCCTGGAAGCGGGAATGGACGGCTACATCTCCAAACCCATCAAGCCCGATAGATTTTATTACGAGATTGAATCGATCCTGCTGCCTTTACGCAAGAAAACAGTGCCGCTCGTCGCTTGACCAACACTATTGGAACTTGACATTTCAGCTCTTTATCCTGGAACTGATATAGCCCAGATACTTCTCATCGGTTCCACAGCAACCGCCAAGAATTTTCATGCCGTAGGTTGTGTTCAGCTCGAGCATCAGCTCCCCCCACTCCTGCATATCACTCTGCATCAGTACTGCCGAGCCATCCAGGTCCTCATGGTCCAGGGAAGAGGCATTGGCCTGGATACCGATCAGTCTCCTGAAAAGTTCTGGTGGTTGTTTCTCCGGCAGCACAAAAGTCGGGTGCACGCAGTTTACCATATACCCCAACGGACTGTTGCCTGAAGCTTCGTCCATAATTCGAACAGCTTCTGCCAGGTCGGTCTGGTCGAGCACCAGCCCGCGACGGTTGATGACACAGCTCATGATACATGGAACACCAATCGAAGCGCAGGCCCTGATCACACCGATTGCCTCTGATACAGCTGGAAATGTCTGGCAAATGACAACATCCACCCCCGCCGCTGCAAGTTTATGCAATTGCCAGCTGTGAAACTGTTCAGCTTCCTCGATTGAAAGTGCCTCATCCGGCTTATAGCAATCGTTTCGTGGTCCAATCAATCCACCGACAAAGAGCGGCGACGTCTCATCCTGCCATTCATCCTTCAATTGCTGCATGAAGAAGACCGCATCCCTGTTCAGCTCTGTTGACTGCCCGGCAGCCTCAAGCCGTTCGATATTGACCCGCCAGGTCGGTGCACACAGTAACGACGGTACCTGGGCCCTGCGCGCAATCTCACGATACTGACGGTATATCTCTCGCATACACTGCCTGCCATAGTCGTTGTTGACAAGGGGGGTATTGAACAAGGTTGGGTGCAGCTCAATATCTTTTCGGCGCCGCAATCGCTCTGCAACAGCCCCTTCAGTGAGCATTACCCGGCATTTTTCCAAGGTGGCGGTAAAGTCCATAATTTTCTATCGTCCTTTCAGGAGAGGGTTGCCTTTTATTGACTATTTACAGTAAAGTAGCGCGTATTCACGTACGAAAATAAAAATATTACCGTATAGTATTCATAAATGGCAAAGAAGAAACGAAAGAAAAAAGTCATCCCACCGAAACCGGCTCCGCCCCCGGAACTTTATCTACACTCAACTATCAAGCTGATCCTTACCATATCAGCGGCATTTGGTCTGCTGCTCCATTTCTGGAGTTGCTGGATTACATACGAACTGCATGGTACGTGGTGGGGCCTGTTCAGCTTTTTCATGTTTGTCGCGGCTGAAATCTATTGGACAGTGACCATTTATCTGATGAAAGGTCTTAACAGCTACTCGGTTCTGGTTGGTGGCTGGACAGGTATTCACCTGTTACTGCTCCTCTGGTCATTCTGGATTGGCCAAAAGCTTAAACGTGCCAAAACTGTTAGCCAAGTAAGGAGACAGGGGTGAGAAGTATCACCTCTCCAAAAGAGGACTAGTTATTCCTTAAATTTTTCACAATAAAAAAGGCTATATCCGCCTTTAACGGATACAGCCTTAATCTTTTCAAGAGCAACTATTGAATTGCCTTTATACCGGTCAACTCAACCACCTTCTCTGTATCAGTCTTTCTTTACCCTCATAAACGGGATACCGGCGGCAACAATAGCCAGAGCGAGGATAAGGAAATGAATGAACATATCCTTCTGGATTGCACCCCAGATGATATAGAGTGAACCGGCTCCTGCCAGAAATGGTGCTACAAACCTGCTGACAGGGCCCAGATCCGTAAATGTCTTCATTACCCAGAGATACAGGGAAAGATAGATCACATAGAGGAAGGCAATGGGCAGCTCGGAGATATCCATAAAGGCACCAAACCAGCCTGCAAAGTTGCCGTACCATACCATGAGCCAGAAGGCGGATAGCACAAAGCCGACCATGGCAGAGTTTACCGTACTGTTATAGCTGTGATTGATGGCTGCGAAGAATTTCGCCTTTGGTCCCAGTCCACGCGAAGCGATAGAGAACATCCCGCGGGAAGAGCCCATAATAAGACCATTAAGGGTTCCGAGACAGGAAATGATTACGAACACTGTGAGCAGGGTTCCGCCCAGGCGTCCAAAAATCATGGAAATAACTTCTACAGGGGCATTATTGCCAGCCTGGATCACTTCTTCATTTGACAGTACACCGGAAATACCAAGATAGTAGAGCATGTAAATGATCACTACCGCGATCGAACCGAGGAAAAGAGCCCTTGGTAAAGTCTTTTTGGCATCTTTCAGTTCCGCGTTAATGGTGGTCGCGATAATCCAGCCCTCATAAGCAAACGCTGTGGCAAGAGTTGCCACTGCCAGACCGCCACCGTTTGAGACACTCTGGGCGGAGACGGTAAAACTGGAAAAGGTCTGTCCGGTTGTAATACCGCTGCAGATACCAACCACTGCCACCAGAAAAAGTGGAATCAGTTTTATAACGGTTGCAGATACCTGCCATTTACCGGCAAGCACAGGCGAAAGTATATTCAGCAGAAAGAAGAACACCATATAAATGGCGGCAATCAACCAGACCGCACCATCAAGGCCAAGCAATCCACTTGTATAGTTTGCGGAAACCCAGGCGAGAACGGCAACCAGTGTCGGATAGTAGATAAAGGTCATAAACCAGGCAACAAGATAGCCTGCACGCCAGCCGTATGCCTCTTCGAAATAATCGACCAGGCCATTAACCTTTTGAATTCGAGTGGCAATTCTGGCAAAAACATATGCGGTCACCACCATGATGCAACCACCGATGAGCCATGCCAGCAGTGCAATCGGCAAACTGCCGTTGGCTGCCTTCAGAACATCATCAGCCTTGAAAAATACACCTGAACCTATAACGATACCAATAACCATGGCGGTAGCGGTCCAGAAACCATACTTCTTTTGCAATCCTTCCATTTGTTGCTCCTATTTCTGCAAGGTCCTCACAATACAATTACTACTCTTAGCATTTGATCAAGCAGCAGTCTGCATAACTCATTTTTCCGCAAAAGCCGAGCTATAATTCTACCGAAACCGTCATAAATACAATTTTGTCAGCTGTTTTTTGAACTATCTTCAGATAATATAGGCTCGAAACGAAAAAAATTAGAAATGAGCACATATGCTCATAAGGAGAAGAAGGCCTGGCCGATTCAGTTGAATTGTATCGACCAGGCAAAGGGAGGGGCGCACAAGAGTTACTTTAGATGGAAAAAGGTTAGGCACGGCGCCGGGCAAACAGTTTTGTGCCCACCACCACCGTGAGATAAACTCCCGCAGCAATCACAATAATTACCGGCCCACTGGGTAAATCCAAGGTGTAGCTGGTACTCAACCCGGAGAGGATAAAAACACCGCAGAGCAACACGGATAGTATCATCATCTGTTTGATACTTGATGCAAAATTACCGGCTATGGCCGCCGGCAGCGTGAGCAAGGCAATCACCATCACAATCCCGACCACCCGAACCAGAAGCACAATGGTCAGTGCTGTAAGGCAAAGTAATACTAAATAAAACCAATGGGTATGGATGCCACGTAACCCGGCGAACTCATCATCGAAGCAGATCGCCAGAAAGACATTATAAAAGAGCGCTACGACGCCCACCACCAGCACGTCCAGTGCCAGCACGAGAAAGATATCAGTTCTGGTTATCAGCAGAATGTTACCGAACAGATAGCTCATCGGGTCCACGTAGCCCGGTGTCTTTGCCAGAAACAGCAGACCAATTCCCATGCCTGCGGCCCAGAGCGCGCCTATTACACTGTCTTCCCTCTGTTTGGCAAACATGCTCACTAAAGAGAGCACCACCGCTGCCAATAATGCCACAATTACCGCCCCATAAAGCGGCGTAAACCAGCCAACGCCTACCGCATTCTGCAGATACAGGCCAATACCTATCCCGCCCAGAATACAGTGAGAAATTGCCCCGGCAATATAACTGATTCGTCGCACAACCACGAATGTGCCTATGATGCCAAAAGGAACGGAGGCAAGAATGCCTGTAATGAAAGCATACCGGATAAAAGGCAGATTCGGGTCCATAAGAGCAGCGAGGAACTCACTCATGCAGGTGTCCCTCCTCGCTGCAGGTGTGATCATGACGGATCATGCGTAAGTCGCCCCCATACATATCCTTTATCAGTTCCCCGGTCAGCTCACTGGTCGGGTGAATAACCACCCTCTTGTTGACACAGGCGATACGCTTAAAAAATTTCGATGCAAAACCGACATCGTGAGTAACCATCAAAATTGTCATTCTGGTATTTAAACCTTCAAGTAACTCAAAGAGATGCGATTCTGCCTCCTGGTCAATATTCGCGGTGGGCTCATCGAGAATAATGATTTTGCCACCCGCTGCAAGGGCACGGGCAATAAGCACCCTCTGACGCTGCCCTCCCGAAAGAGCCGCAAATGATCGATCCGCATAGTCCTCTAACCGGACTTCCCGCAATGCCTCCATTGTTTTTTCCCAGTCAGCCTTCGAGTATCGGTTCATAAAGGAATTGCCCAGCCTGCCCATACAGACCACTTCTTTCACCGAGATGGGGAACTGCTTATCATACTCTGCATACTGGGGCACATAGCCGATCAGCCGATTCCCCTCCTCGACCTTCTTGCCGAAGATAGTGATCCGGCCACGATCGGGGGCCAGTAAGCCAATCATCAGCTTTACCAGGGTGGTCTTGCCTCCACCATTAGGGCCCACTATACAGATCGAATCTTTGACATCGATCTGCAAATTGACATCGATCAGAATCTGCCTGTTCTCGTAACCAAAATCGACCCCTTCAATTTCTATGGCCGGACTGCTACCCTCTGTCACTTTATCCCCCTGTCACTCAATGCCTGCTCAATGCTATCGGCCATCACAGCGAGGTTGGCGGGCACATCCTCTGCCAGGGCATCCAGAGAGACGACCTCTCCATCGATTGCCCTGGCGATGGTCTCACCACTTTTCTGATCAAACTGAGGCTGCACGAAAATCACCTTGACCCGATCTTCCCTGGCCTTTGCCACCAGCGCTGCAATCTGCCGCGGCCCCGGAGACTTCCCGCCTGCTTCAACAGCTTTCTGCTGCAAACCGTACTCCTCTGCGAAATAACCAAAGGAAGGGTGAAAAACATAGAACGAAGAGCCTGCATATGGGGCCAATTGCTGCCCGATCCGGGCATGCAGTTCTGTCAGGCTTTTCTGCACTGCTTGCAGATTCTGGTTATATTGCTGCATGTTTTCTGCATCTTCTTCACTTAAAACGGCTGCTGTCGTCGCCGCCATGACCTCCAGGTTGACCGGCGACAACCAGACATGGGGATCCTTGGCCTCATGGTCATGATCGTCATGACCATGAGCATCATGGATGGAATGTTTCTCAATATCCCCGATCATATCGACTATGCGCAGATCAGGAGCAACCTGGCCGACTTTGTTCCGCAGCCTGTTCTCGAAAGGCATGTTCATGGTAAACCAGATTTTCGCCCTGGAAAGGGCCATTATCTGCTTTGGCGTCGGCTCAAAGGTATGAGGGTCTTGACCATTCTTCACCAGAACATTGACTGTTCCCCCATTGCCAAGGATATTCTCCACCACCCATTTCTGCGGTGGGACAGTGACAAAGACATCAATGGCCCAGCCGGCAGACGGGAAGACCAGCGCTATGCCAAAAGCCACAAAAGCTATTTGCTTTTCTAAAAATCTCATCATCGCTCAACCCTCTTTTTTTGCAGATCAGTGCAATCCTTTTTCTTCCCCTTTACCGCACACGAAGTGTACCGCATCACACTCATCACAACGCTTAAGGGAGTGCACCGCCATAAAATGCTTCATATGATTATGTTGCGCAGGTGTCAGAGAGCCGGTGCCGTTGCACAAGGGACATCGATTTTCCATTGCCATTTCAATTGCCCTTCTGATGAATTCCGATTTATTGGGAATCCGGTCGAGTATTTCCGCAAGCTCTTCATCCGCCTTAAAGGTAAAGACCCGTTCTTTTTTCATAATACACCTCCTTTCTCGTATGTATTACCATGTAATACCTGATCATGATCCGGTCAAGGAAGCTGTAGCATTTTAAGAGAAATTATCGTTATCAATTCCTGAACTTATTCTTGACTGAAAAGGTAACCAGAGGTAAGGCTGACAACGGTAAGAGATTATTAGCCCGCTCAAATCAGTGTAACATTTTGCACATTCACAACGAGAGTACTTTGCCTTATGCTGACCATTGATATACCCGGCTCTGCCCCTTTGACGTTGACCCATCTTGTTTTGGATTATAACGGCTCAATCGCGATTGATGGTGAATTGCTGCCCGGAGTAGTCCAGCGCCTGGAACAATTGCGCAGAAGCCTGACAATTCATGTCCTGACCGCCGACACCCACGGTACGGTCAGGGAAAAATTACGCGCCACCGATATAGCCGTGCATGTCATAGGTTTACAGGATCAGGTTGCCGCGAAGCGGCGGTTTGTCGAAGAACTTGGTACCCAGTTTGTTGTAGCCGCTGGTAATGGCAGAAATGATGTGCAGATGCTGAAAGCTGCCAGCCTCGGCATCTGCATAATTCAGCAGGAAGGGGCAGCCTCGGGTGTAGTGCAAGCTGCGGATCTGGTAACCACGTCCATACTTGATGCCTTGGACCTGCTGCTCGTACCCGACAGGCTGCGGGCTACCCTGAGAAATTAACGATTCAGATTTGACAGGAGCCTCAAACCGCTTTCCAACTTGCCTCTGTAAGCAGCTTTTCTCCTGCCAGCAGGCGTGCTTTAAACTGGTCGCCTGAAAGCACCTGGCCAACACCTGCCGGAGTGCCGGTCATAACAATATCGCCGTCATCCAGGGTCATGAATGAACAAATCTCCTGGAGAATAATCCGGGGGGAATAGATCATCATCGAGGTAGTGCCGTGCTGGCGCAGTTCCCCATTTACATACAGCTCTAAGGTAAGCTCGGACTCACCGTCCGGTATCGGTACAAAGGGGCTGAACAGGGCTGAACCGTCAAATGCCTTGGCCCGCTCCCAGGGTAATCCCTTCTTTTTCAAACCACTTTGCAGCTCGCGCTTGGTCAAATCAAGGCCGCAGGCAACCGCCGCAAACTGGCCGCCCTGTACCATATAGCAGATTTCCGTTTCATAATGCAGTTGCTGACCAGCATGGGATGAACACAAAACCGGGGCTATAGAAGAATTGGGTTTACAGAACACCACCATCTCTTCGGCAACCTCATTACCTAACTCTTCAATATGGGCCACATAGTTCCGGCCAACACAGACAATTTTTGCCGGAGCAATTTCACCTTCAGTCATTTTCACCTTCACCATTGTTCCTTCTCCTACTCCCTCAGCTCTCACTCCTCGCGCCTCACCTCTCACACCTCACGCCTCACGCCTCACGCCTATCTCCTACCATCCTACAGTTTATCGGCCACCTCAGTCCCTTGCGTAATAGCCCGTTGCGCATCCAGCTCAGCCGCCTTTAAGGCACCACCTATGATATGATACTTTATGTCCGCACCATCCAACTCCCGTGCCAGGCTCAGCTCCGGGACCTGGCCGGCGCACACCACGATATTATCCACGGCTAGGAAACGGTCCTCGTCATTATGGCTGATCCACAAACCGTTTTCATCAACGCTGAGATAGTCCACACCGTTCCAGAATTTGACACCGTTCTTTTTCAACTCCAGACGATGAATCCAACCCGTGGTTTTGCCAAGGGTCGCTCCCGGCTTGGTTTTCTTTCTCTGGAGCAGGTGAATCTGCCGCGCCGGAGCTGGAACCACCGCTATCCCCAGCCCTCCCCGCTGGCCGTAATCCATATCCACCCCCCATTCCGACATGAACTCTTCCACCTGACTTTTTTCATCGCCTGCCCGTTCATGCTGCAAGAGAAATCCAGCCATATCAAAGCCAATGCCGCCAGCTCCGATAATTGCTACTCTCGAACCTATCTCAGCCTTGCCGGAGAGGACATCATTATAGGCAACAACATGGTCCAGATTGCAACCGGGGATATCAACTTTTCTGGGAACCACACCCGAGGCCATCACAACCTCATCAAAACCCTCAAGATCAGACAGCTCCGCCCGATAGCCCAACTTCACGTCAACCCCATGTAGCTCAAGCTGGTTATGAAAATATCGAAGGGTTTCGGCAAACTCATCTTTGCCTGGGATATTTCTGGCCAGAAGAAACTGGCCGCCCAGCTTTTCACCCGCCTCAAAAAGCACAACCTCGTGACCACGGGCTGCCGCAGTGGTCGCACAGGCCATTCCGGCAGGGCCACCACCAACCACAGCCACCCGCTTTTTGACCGTTGCGGGTTGAAAGACCTTTTCCGTTTCCCGGCAAGCCCTCGGATTCACCAGGCAGGTAGCTGTTTTTTGTTGGAAAATGTGGTCCAGACAGGCCTGATTACAGCCGATACAGGTGTTGATCTCCTGCTCTCTGCCTTCAGCGGCCTTGTTTGGCCAATCCGGGTCTGCCAGGAATGGTCTGGCCATACTGATCATATCAGCGCAACCATCGGTCAGCAGCGATTCAGCCACCTGGGGCATGTTGATACGGTTGGTGGTAATGAGAGGAATTCCGACTTTACCCATCAACCTTTTGGTGACCCAGGCAAATCCAGCCCGTGGCACCATGGTGGCGATGGTCGGCACCCGCGCCTCATGCCAGCCGATGCCGGTATTGATGATGGTCGCACCGGCTGCCTCCACTTCTTTGGCCAACTGAACCACCTCATCCCAACTGGAGCCGTCTTTGACCAGATCGAGCATGGAGAGGCGGTAAATGATGATAAAATCAGGCCCTGCTGCTTTTCGGATAGAACGGATGATCTCAAGAGGGAAACGAATACGGTTCGTGAACGAGCCACCCCAGTCATCATCACGCTTATTTGTTTTAGAGGCAATAAACTGGTTAATCAAATACCCTTCAGAGCCCATCACCTCAACTCCGTCATAGCCCGCGTCTCTGGCCAAAACAGCGCATTTGGTAAAGTCTGCTATGGTCGAATGAATCCCCTTTGCACTCAAAGCCCAGGGCCTGAAACGATTTATTGGTGCTTTCAGTTTCGAAGGAGCCACGCAGAAAGGATGATACCCATATCGGCCGGAGTGCAGGATCTGCATACAGATCTTGCCATCTTCACCATGTACCGCTTCGGTCACTCGCTTATGGTCCTTAACCTGATCCTTATTACTCAGCCGCAGGGAAAAAGGCGCCACCCAGCCGGCTCTGTTGGGAGCTACTCCGCCGGTAACGATCAGCCCGGCTCCACCTGCGGCCCGCAGGCGAAAGTATTCAGCCATTCGGCTGAATCCGCCCTTCTCTTCTTCCAGGCCGGTATGCATCGAGCCCATCAGTATGCGATTTTTCAGTTGGGTAAAACCCAGGTCCAGGGGTTGAAACAGGAGGGGGAACGGGGATTGTGTTGATGTCATACCATTTCGTCCTTTGCGGGTAAGCGCTTGCAGCCTTCTTTGATTGAATTCAGGTGCCCGAACAACATAGTACTAAAATAATTAAATCTTCTTGCGAAAGAAAGAGTGAGTATACTATATCTTTACAGGAAATACACCATGACGTTTACGACAAGGAGAGATCCATGGATTATCAGGGTAATATCTTTCGGCCACCCAGCGAGGCGCATTCGATTCTGTTACAGGTCACCACCGGTTGCTCCCACAACAAATGTACCTTTTGCGGAATGTATAAGGGCACCAGGTTTTCCATCAAAGACGACGCCACCATCATGGCTGATATTGATTTTGCCGCCAAACATTGCCGCAGGCAAAACCGACTGTTTCTTTGCGATGGTGATGCCTTGATAATTCCACAAAAACGACTGGTGAAGATACTGGAGACAGTGCGGAAAAAACTTCCATGGCTTGAGCGGATCGGCGTCTATGCCAACACCAAAAGTATACAAAGAAAGAGTGTTGATGAGCTGAAAGAGTTACACCAACTGGGAATTGGTATCGGTTATATGGGCCTTGAGTCCGGAGATGATGTAACACTGGCCGCAATCAAGAAAGGCGCCGATTCATCGAAAATGATTGAGATGGGCAGAAAGATTCGTTCGGCTGGCATCAAGCTTTCGATCACAGTGCTGCTGGGAGTAGGCGGCACGGAAAGATCACAGCAGCATGCCACTGAGACCGGCAGGGTCTTGTCTGCCATCGACCCGGAATATGTGGGGGCCTTGAGCCTGATGCTAACCCCGAACACACCACTTTTCACTGATCAGCAACAAGGAAGGTGGCAACTGCCGGATGCCAATGGAATGCTGGAAGAACTTGGTTCCATGCTGGCGGCAACTGAACTCACCAACGGCTATTTCCATGCCAACCATGCTTCAAATTATCTGCCGATTAAGGCGAAATTGCCTGAAGACAAGAGAAAGACGCTTGAGTTGATTCAAAAGGCGCTGGCGGGAAAGGTGAACTTGAAGCCTGAATATATGCGGGCTTTGTAAGTTCAAACCATTGCCACACGAAAAAGCCCCCTGGCTGTCAGCCAGGGGGCTTTTATCTATTACATTCTGGGAATTTGCTGCTTTAGAACTTATAGCTCAGACCAGCAGTGACGAGGAAGGCGGAGGCGTTGGAGAATTCACCATCAACCGACTCGTTGCTGAAGGTGCGCTCTTCCTTGTAATCATAAAGAATGGCTAAACCAAACTCCATATTATCGCTGTAGGCATAGCGTGCACCAGCCGAGAAAAGCCAGGCGTCGGAATCGGGCAGCTCGAAGCTAGCGGTCTCTTCCGGTACCGGGTTCTCGTCATAGGCGATGCCGCCCATCAGGGTCACCTGCGGATTCAGCTCATACTCCACGCCGAGCCTGATGGCCCAGGTATCATCCCAATCCTTTACTGAGAGGTTGAATTTATCATAATAGGAATCCCCAGTAGCGTTATTATAAGTAAAATCCAGGCTTTCATATTCGGACCACTGGGTCTGATCGACAGTGAGGTCAAAAGTCCATTTGTCGTAGGTATAGGCGGCAGAGAAGGAGAGAACGCCCGGGGTCGAAACGGTGACATCACCCTCAGTAATCTCCGGATTAATGGTTATCTCTGTATCACCGTCCTCAAAATCGAGATCGATGTTGGAACGGTAGGTGACAGCAAAATTCCAGTCCTTGTTGGGCTTGAAGTTGGCCGCCAGGTTATAGCCCCAATCCACTGTATCTCCATCCAGATACCTGCTACCTGGAGGCACGGCAAAGCCTTCATTGATAACCGTCGCCTTGCTATAGGTCATGCGAACGCCACCGGCAATGGAGAACATCTCGTTGAAAGCGTAGGAAACGGTAGGGTTGAGTTCAATCACCTGCAGAGAGAACCTGCTTGAGAGAGCCTTAGCATACGGGTCTTCCCGCCAGCGCTTGGCCAACCCAAAAGGCGCTACTGAAGCGAAACCGAAACGGAAGCCGTTGTAGTCTGGAGAAACTACAAACAGGGTGGGCACAAAAAAGTGTTCCCTCTCAGAAGAGGTATCAATTGGCAACGGGTAAGGTGCTTCTCCCGCTGTCCCTTCGTAGTCTATTTCACTCAGATAAATATAGGAAAGATCAGCCTCCACATGCCAGGTGTCCTCCATCAGGTTCATGATCGCCGGATTGAAGTAAGCGGCGTCCGCCTTATCGGCGGAGGCGATGTTGGCGCCAGCCTTAGCGGTAGAATCAACAGACTGCTCCGGAATACGGAAACCGGATGCCATTACGGATGTGGCTCCAAACAACGAAGCCAATGCTACTACGGATAATACTTTTTTCATGCTTATCTCCCCTTCTATCAATTGATGTGTGATGCGCCCCATCTCTCCTGAATCTGCTTCAGCCGAACTGCCCACCTGAAGCAAAGTGTTTTTTACGGGTACATCTCCGTCCTACCAGCTCTCTCTTTCCAGCAGAACAACAAATGGATGACATGACGTTTACGTAATGGTGAATTCTTTTTCACAACACAAGCACCACGATCAGCAAATCGTCATATTCTCATTTGTCTAATATAAATTACACAAATGTCAACTATAAATAGAGCTTAAAAAGTTGTAAAACCTGTTGATTCGTCAAGATATTTCATTCAGGACAATTATTTATACTGTAGAAATTCAATTATTTATACCTATTGTCCTAACATCTGTAATTCTTCAAGAATTTCTCCCTCAAGGGGAACCGCCTTACCACTCGAGTCAATTATCACAAAAGTGATCATCGCATCGGCCGCAACCTCGCTGGATCCTTTGAATTGTATCTCCTGTTTCAGCACCGCACTCTTCTGATTGACCTGCTCTATTCCAGTGGTAACCACAACTGTGTGGCCGACCTGTACAGCCTTTCGGTAGTTTACGTTAATATTCACGACCAGAAAACCTAACCCCCGGGCAGCCCATTTCATAAGATCTATATGGGATTCAAGCCTGGCCCAGCGATCTTCCTCAAAAAACTCAAGGTACCTGGCGTTATTAACATGACCGTAAAAGTCTGCATGATATCCACGTACTTTAATTTCCGTCAGAGCATCCATGTAATTCCCCTATCCCTGTCTAACAAACATTATGAAATCACCACCTATAAGATAGGCACACTCAACACAACTGAGATTTACAATTTCAACACTTTGCACAACACACACCACGGCAACTCCGTCGCCACCTAAGTTCCCATCCCTTCGAAACGGTACCGTGGTGTGCTGATTCTCAGCCTACTCTTTACCGAAACATTTCAGAAAGGTTTGCAGCAGAGAAGGATCATTCGACTTGATCGTGCCCTTCATAAAATCCGCCATTCCTGGTCGATAGCCATCATCCCAGATCCGCAGAAAAAACTCAGGGCTGGTCTTACAAACGCAATCAGCCTGCTCTACAGTTTTACCCTCGGTGATGGTACATTCAGAACCACTCACCACCACAGTCTTTTTCACATCAGCTAAAGAGAAATAGAAGCTCTTCTGCCCATCGACCGCATCCTTGACGAAGGACTCAGCCATCTGGCTGAATGTATCATCCAACATTTTCAGATTCCTCCCTATGGCAATTAGAGCGCCTGAACTTTTTCAGTCAGCGCGGGTACAAACTGCAACAGATCGGCTACTATCAGCACGTCTGCCACCTCACCAATGGGTGCATCTTTGTCGGTATTCACGGCAACCACAAACTCAGACTTCTTCATACCGGCCAGATGCTGAATAGCACCTGAAATACCGCAGGCGAGATAGAGCTTGGGTGCAACCGTCTGTCCGGTGGTGCCGACCTGGCGGTTATGTTCAACCCATTCAGAATCGACAACCGGACGGCTTGCGCCATATTCCCCACCGAGTGCTTTAGCCAGAGCAGATATCATCGCGACATTTTCCGGTTTGCCAATACCACGGCCGGCACTGACAATGACTTCGGCTTTACTCAGATCAACGCCACCGGCCTCAGCTTCCTCATACCCCTCAAAGACCACTCGTCCCTGACCGTCAACGGCAATTTTCTCAACCTCTGGAGTACCACCGCCCTCAACCGGGGCAAATGCGCCTGCCTGCAGGGTCACCACTGTCTGCCCGGTCTTGCAAGTTACAGTACGGCGCAGCTTGGAGTTGCAGGCGGGAGCGACCATGGCTCCGTCTTTTACCTCAACCACTTCAGAGACCTGGGCAGCCTTCATGCCAAAGGCCACTCGTGGGGCGAGATCCCAGCCATAAGATGAGTGACAAAAAGCAACCATATCAGGTTGTTCTTTGGCAACAACATCCAGGATCATCTGCTTATGCAAATCAGGATTATATTCGCCACAGACAGCAGCATCTGCCAGATAAAGTTTGCCGTCATAGGCTGGTAAAACAGCATCACTGCCGGCAACAAACATCACTGTTTCTGCTCCCATGGTCTCGGCAAAGCCGAGCAACTCGGTGTAGCCTGAGAGCATCTGTCCATCCCTGTATTCCGCGATCAATACTATTTTCATGATTCCCCTCCTACTTCAGGACACTTGTTTTTTCTTTGAGAATCGAAATCAGCTTGTCAGCCAGATCACCTGCCTCACCTTCCAGCACCAGTCCGCCGCCCTTCTTCTCAGGGAAGTACATGGCAGAAGTCTCCATACGTGCATCCACCTTCAGCACATCTGCAACCGGAATAGTAAGCAACTCCTTTTTCTTGGCCTTCATGATATTAGGCAAGGTAGGGTAGCGTGGGGTGTTCAAGCCAAGCTGACAGGTCACCAGGGCCGGAACCTGAACCGTAACATTGGCCTTGATTCCACCCTCAAGTTCACGCTTGGCCTTGATTGTGCCATCATCAAAAGCGAAATCCACGATGGTTGAGACACTGGCAATACCAAGCATCTCTGCCACCAGTACGCCGACCTGACCACTGCCGCGGTCCTGGGACTGCATACCGGTAAAAATGACGTCAAAGCTTTTATCCTTGGCGTATTCAGATATAATTCCGGCTATTTCGAAAGGCTCCTTGGCCCAGGAATCAGCGTCGTCGATATGGGCGCCACGATCACAGCCCATTGCCAGCGCCTTCTTCATGGTCTCCTTGACCTTGTCCGAGCCGATGCACAGCACGGTGAGGTCAGCATCCTTGACCTGCTCTTTCAGCTGAACCGCCTGTTCAACTGCATATTCATCATATTCATTCATCCGCCAGGCCAGATCCTGATTGTCATACCAGGTACCGTTCGCGGCAACTTTAAACTTTGATTCCATGTCGGGAACCTGCTTAATGCATACCAGAATGTTCATTCTCCATCCTCCGATAACGATTCGCTTTTTTCAGCTTTGTTCAATTCAAGCCTAGTGCCCGAGCTGCTTTACTACAACCGCAATTACAATCTCTCAGCAAGCAACTCGGCGATGTCACGAGGTCTCAGTTTATCTTCGGCCTCTGCCCCCTTCACACCATCTTCAAACATTGTCAGACAGAAAGGACAGTTTGACAAAAGCGTCGGCGCACCTGTCTCTACTGCCATATTCACCCGCTTGACACTTATCCTTTCGCCTATCTTCTCCTCGGCCATGATACGCCCGCCACCGGCACTGCAACAGAACCCTTCAGCCCTGCTTTTCTCCATCTCTCTGATGGTCCCGCCAGCGGCTTCAATAAGCGCACGAGGCGCATCGTAGATATCGTTGTGACGGCCAAGATAGCAGGAGTCATGATAGGTGCAATCCAGCCCTTCGGCTTTGAGCTTGAGGCGGCCTGTTTTCAACAGTCGCTCGAGGAATACAGTGTAACTTTCCACTTCAGCTTCAAGCTCAAAGTCACGGTAATCCTTTTCCAGAGTGTTGTAACAATGCGGGCATGTTGTAACGATTTTCTTGACACCATAGCCATTGATCAGCTCAACATTCTCCATGGCAAGACTCTGGTAAAGGTATTCGTTGCCCATCTTACGCATCGGCTCACCGCAGCACTTCTCTTCCTTGCCGAGGATTCCCACTTTCACGCCTGCAGCCTCACAGAGTTGAATGAAGCTCCTGGCCACTGCGATATTGCGTTTATCAAATGAAGCGTAACAACCGACAAAGTAGAGTACATCAACTTCCGGATCTTCAGCCAGGGTCTTCACCCCAAGCTCAGCCGCCCAATCACCACGGGAGGCATAGCCCAGTCCCAGCGGGTTACCATTGACCTCGGTTGCCTCCATGGCTGCCATGGTCGCATCATCAGGGAACTCACCCTCCATAAGCACCATGGAGCGACGAACGTCGACAATCTTGCTCACATGCTCGATGGAAGCCGGGCAGATTTCCTGACAGGCCCGACAGGTGGTACATGACCAGAGAACGTCCCGGCTGAGGGTCTCTATCAGATTCGCCTCGGGATCGTTGTAGGCTACCTCGCCGATCTGATTGACCACTTTCATGGGTGACAAAGGTTTCTCGGTATTCCAGGCCGGACAGCGATCCTGACAGCGCTTGCACAGGGTGCAGGCGTCGGCATCGAAGATATCTTTCCAGGTCAGCTCCTTTACAGAAGTTGCACCAAAGGTTTCAGCATCCTCGTCCTCAAGATCGAGGGAACGAAGCTTTCCTTTCGGGCCCCTGTCTGCAAAAATGTAATTCGCGCTGGTAGTAAGTATATGACGAAACTTGGTGAATGGAATAAGAGCAATAAAGCCCATCACCAGCAGCAGATGAAACCACCAGGTAAGTTTATGGATAAGCCGCAGGCTGTCTTCACCCATCCAGGCTACAGACTGCGCCAGCAGATAACCTACGGGAGACCAGAGCGCGACCGGCGTTCCTAGCTCGGTGACGGCCATGCGGCTACCTTCAATTACGAAGCCGGTAAGCAGGATGATGGTCATCAGCCCGTGCATAATGGCATCGTCTCTTTTGGTCTCGAGTCCTTCAGGTCTAAAAAAATACCGCCGGACAAAGAGAGCGCTCAAAAAAACAATTGAAGCGAGTCCGGCGATATCCAGAGTAACTGAAAAGATTTTATAGAAATTGCCGACCAGAAATTTATAACCGAAAAGCAGGTCTGTGAAATCCGCCTGAATAACGATAAGCGTGGTTCCTATAAGCAGCAGAAACCAGCCCCAGAAGAATATGCCGTGGAATAGACCAGGAATCTTCACCTGGGTTACTTTTTTCTGGAAGATGGCATTGTTCAGCATTGCGCCTATCCGGCTACCGAGCTGATCCGTTCGTTCCAGCGGCAGCCCCTGCCTGTACACATCCAGTTTTTTTCGAAAAGCCCATACAACAACACCTACAGCAACGACTACTAGAAGATACATAGGGACAAGGGTTGCAGCGCCATGCCCCACGTTCCAATAAATCTCACGGGTAAATTCCATCGCTCTCTCCATTGAACTCTTTTGTACTTACACTCGTGCCTCAAAAACAGGCGTCCTCGCCCACGCCCTTTTACTGCATATAAAGCCCACTCGTTTACTATCTGGTGAGAGCGGAACCGATTACGATTCTCTGCACCTCACTGGTTCCTTCATAGATCTCGGTGATCTTGGCATCGCGCATCATGCGCTCTACCGGAAACTCCCTGGTATAGCCGTAACCACCAAAAATCTGAACAGCCTGTGTACTCACCTTCATTGCGGTTTCACTGGCCATCAGCTTTGCCATCGCCGACTGTTGAGAGTAGCCGAGGCCATTACTCGCCCGATAGGCAGCGTTATAAACCAGCAAACGCGCTGACTCCACCTGGGTAGCCATATCTGCAAGTTGAAACTGAATGCCCTGAAAACTGGCTATGGAGCTATTAAACTGTTTGCGTTCCCGCGCATAGTCCACAGCGGCATCCAGTGCGCCCTGGGCAATGCCCAATGCCTGGGAGGCAATACCAATTCTCCCGCCATCAAGGGTCTTCATCGCCACCCGAAAACCTTGTCCTTCTTCACCAAGCAGGTTTTCCCTGGGGATACGGCAATCTTCAAAGACCAGCTCCAACGTAGGTGAGGAGCGGATCCCCATCTTCTGCTCTTTTTTGCCAAAACTAAACCCCGGGGTGCCTTTCTCAATGATAAAAGCACTTATGCCATGATGTTTTTCAGCCTCTTTGTCTGTCCGGGCAAAAACCACATAGGTATCGGCATCGCCGCCGTTGGTTATAAAAATCTTTGAACCATTGATTACCCATTCCTCGCCATCGAGACTGGCCACGGTTTTGGTACCACCGGCATCCGATCCCGCCCCAGGCTCTGTCAACCCGAAAGCACCCATTTTCTCACCGGAAGCAAGAGGAGCCAGATACTTCTGCTTCTGCTGCTCGGAACCGAACAGAAATATGGGGTTGGCTCCCAGGGAAAGATGGGCCGAAAGTGTCACACCAGTGGATGCGCACACCCTCGAAAGCTCTTCCACAGCAATTGCATAACTGATGTAATCGGCGCCGGCGCCGCCATATTCTTCAGGAAATACGATGCCCGTCAGGCCCAACTCTGCCAGCCGATCAAACATCAGTTCCCGGTCAAAACGCTCATTTTCATCGCGCTCACCTGCAGAAGGTGCAACTTCTTTTTCTGCAAATTCCCGTACCATGCTGCGAATAAGCGCCTGTTCTTCCGTTAGTTCAAAGATCATAAACCACTCTCCAGTTGATAACCTGAGCAATAAGTGAAATCATGCAGAAATATTCCCCCTTATATATCCCTTGTTTACGTAAAGGTCAAGAATTTTTCACATCGAGCGGACATCGCTTTACACACACAATCTTTACAAAACCATCTAATTAACTATTTTTATTTGACACCACTTCATCCCCTATGCTAACTTGTTCTGAAAAATTACGTAAAGGTAAATCCCAAGAGTTGCTTCAACTAAATTTATTCCTGATAAGGTTGTTTCAGAACGGGGTGAACCTTTCACCAGGTATCAGCCACACTTATGAAAAATGCCCGATTATCCAAGGGTAATTTTGTAGTTTTATGAGGTTAAAAAAATGTCCAGTAAAAATGAACCGTTTGTACAGATCGGTGAGTTAGCCAAACGGCTGAATATCACCACCAGAACAATACGGTATTACGAAGAGATCGGACTTATGGGTTCGAGTGAACGGTTGGGCGGTGGCACCAGGACCTACAACCAGGATGACGTGCTGAGACTTAAGTTTATTCTCAAGCTCAAGCAATTAGGAATATCTCTAAAAGAAATTCAGGAATTAAGTGATATATTCGACATCAACGCGCAAAACTTCAACACCATCACTCCTAAGCTTATCGAAATCCTCGATCAACATATCTCCAAGGTAGACGAGAAGATGGCAAGCCTCTCCTCACTTCGCAATGATATTGTTGAATATCGGGTTCGAATAACCGAAATGTTAAACAGCCGATAACATTTTTTTGCAGTCGATGAATTGCTCAGACAGTCCCCACCACTGTCTCAGGCAAAACGGCTGTGCCTCGTTTTCTGTTATCCTGAAGCCATACAGCGTCGTAATCAACGCCTGAACAGCTTGTTACTATAGCAACCACAACCGAGCCTGGTCGCCAAAGATATCAATTGTTCTTTTTGCACTCAATGAACATGAACGTTGGTAGTTTTGACAAGCGCTGGTAATCCGCAGGAGAAACCTCTTCGATCATCTTGTCTGGTATACCCTCGCTGAAATTCGAGATATATAGCCCAGCCTCTGTAATCGAACCGAACAATTCGGTTAAGGAACGCCTGTAAAACTGAACATCGACCGGATTGCCGATAGTATCCCAGGTCTCGGTAACGAGTTCCCTTCTGAAATAATTCCCCGAAGGAGATGACTGAAAATCCATCATCGGGTGGTGGGTTGAAAAGAGAAAGGTTCCATCATGCTTCAGCACCCGATATATTTCCTGAAAAAGAGGCGCCAGCTCCTTAATATAGTGAACAGCCAAAGGACAAATGACAAGATCATGGCTAAAGTCGGCTTCCTGCGGCAACCCCTCACTCACATCCTGGATGTACGTTTTTATTCTTGAGCCAAACTTTTCTTTCACCCGTGCCACCATCTCGCTGGAAGCATCTACCGCGGTAACCTCTGCTCCGCGCTGCAATAGTATTTCTGCGTAAACTCCGGGACCACAGCCAAGATCAAGGACTGATTTGCCAGCCACATCGGGTAACATCGACAGCAGGGATGGCCGCTCGAAACGGGCATTATAGATATTATCCTCTATAGCACGCTCATATTCTCGGGCATAACGGGTATACATTGGAGCTTTTTTCATATTCGGCGTTGTCTTCTTTGTATTTTTTAACCTGATTACCTCAATTCTTCAGCTTGAAAAGGTGATCAGATAAACGTGAGCTGTGACCAATTGGCAATCGTACCAGTCACCGGAATCATTATTCAACCGGCTTTTGGAGAAGACCTTTCAGCTTTATGTTGTTACTCCTCACTCTTTAGAGCTGAGCGTTAGTGTATATTTTTATTAGTACAAAGCTAAGGGAAACAATACACCTGGATACTGAAAGTACCAAAAAAGGCCTGAAAGAAATTCAATTCTTTCAGGCCTTTTGGGGTCAATGGGTAACAGAACAATCGTATCAGATCGATAGATCTATAAATCTACATACCTTACTCGTCAAAATCGATCTTCAGGATCTTGTCGCCAGGCTGCAATGCCGCCCCGTTCTTGGCGGTAATGACGGTAACGATACCGTCGATTTCGCTGACCAGAGGAGTCTGCATCTTCATCGCCTCCATGATGGCGACCTTGTCTCCACGTTTCACCTGATCACCCTCAGCGACAGTAACCTCAACAAGGTTGCCGGCAAATCCAGCGCGCACATCACCCGCCATGGCCAGATCCATGATCTCCTCTTTGCTGAGCTGTATGCGGGCTGCAGCTTCGCTACCGTTTCGCTCAGGCTGGAAGGTATACACCATAGGATGATGGTCAACGTTCATATAGACCGCAGTCTCACCGGTATCCACCGTTGGGGATGGACCAATCTCAACGATGTGCTCTTTACCTACCAGGTCAGTAAAGTAAAGGGTGTCACCAACTTCAAAACCACCCTGACGGTAAAAGATAGATGGCGGCAGCACATAGGCCATGCCGTACTCTTCTTCAAACTTGAAAAAATCCACCGCGTCGACGGGATGCTGCAGATAGAGTACCAGCTGCCGATCAGTGGGTTCTTTGCCAATTTTTTCATGCAGGGCCGCCTTCTCCTCGGCAAGATCGATGTCGGCAATTGTATCCACACCACCTTCACTGGCGAGCTGCTCTTTCCAATCTTCACCAAGGACCTTCTCGTAAATCCACTCCGCCGGCTGGTAGAAAGGAAACGGACCATACTTGCCGAGCAGCAGGTTCTTCAGGTCGCCGGATGGATTGCCGTAACGCTCTCCGCCAAGCACGTTGGATACCGCAGTGGTCCAGAGAATCTGGGAACCCGGAGTAACCGACCAGAAATTGCCGAGATCTTTTTGAACTCTGGGCAGCTCCTTATGCAGTATCTCAGGCATCTCTTTCAGGAATCCACCCTTCACAGCCTGCTCGAGGCTTGAGCCCATGGCACCACCAGGCAGTTTATGGATCTGCACTGTCGGCTGAAAACCTTTGATCTGAGATTCAAACTGCTGATAATGCTGACGCTCGTCACGAATGATATCAGAGGTGGCAATCACCGCCTCTTCATCAATACCTACAGGATCAAAGCCATGCTCTTTCAACACCTGAATAACTGTCAGTACCGGTGGCGGGCCGTAAAAACCGGTAAAAGCTGCGTCGGCCGCATCGATAATGGTCACACCTTTAATCACCGCCTCGGCAATTCGTCCCACATCATTGCCATCGGTATTGTGACCGTGATAATGCAGAACCAGATCAGGAAAACGCTGTTTGATCGCATCCACCAGCTCTCCGATCCTTCTTGGGGTGCCAAGACCACCATGATTCTTGATACAGAGCACTGCCTCCGGCCCGGTAACATCCAGTATTTCCTGTACTTTATTCAGATAAAATGCATTGGTATGCTCATCACCGGTTGAAAAACACAAACACGGCTCACTGATTTTACCTGCAAGAGCAACCTCTTCCAGCACTGCCTGCATATTGGGTACGTGGTTGAGGAAGTCAAACACGCGCCAGACATCCACATACTTGGCAAATTCCCGCACAGTAAAACGAATTACATTCTGTGGATATGGCCGATAACCAAAGAGGTTCACACCCCGACAAAGGGTCTGAAACATAGTGTTCGGCATCTTCTCCCGCAACAGCTCCAGCTTGGTAAATGGATTTACCTGTTTTTTAAGCATATCCACATGGACGGAAGCGCCACCGGTGATTTCCAGTGAATAATATCCCGCCTTATCCCGCTGCTCCGCCGCCAGTAAATCGGTGTGCAGGAGAATGCGATTTTTGAAATCGGACTGAGAGATGTCACGGGCGGTATTGGTTATGTAATAGCTCTTGGCCGCACGAAGTTTTTTCAGCACCTCGCCCGCCGATGTTCCCTGAATAATTCTTTCCATGATTATTTTAAATCCTCACGTTTTTTAATGATCAGCGAAATCAAGATACGGAAAATTACGATGCAAACGGATTCTCACCACGGTGATGAATCTCTGCGATCAGTTTGGCGAGCTTGCCTGCTTCCCCCACCTCTTCTTCATAGTGGAAAAGATGCGGGTGGGTATCGAGATATGAGGTATTGAAGTCTCCCTTTATGAAATCCGGGTCATCAACAACATTCAAGTAAAACGGAATGGTGGTCTTCGGTCCGACAATGGCAAAGTTTTTGAGACAACGCTTCATACGCTCAACGGTTTCATCCCAGGTGAAACCATGCACTGTCATTTTCACCAGCAGTGAATCGTAAACCTCTGGAATTTCATAGCCCTGATAGACAAAACCGTCGAGGCGAACCCCGAATCCACCTGTGGAACGGTAGACGCTCACTTTCTTGCCGCCCTCAGGCATAAAGTTGTTTTTCGGATCTTCGGCGTTGATGCGCACCTCGATGGCATGGCCGCGAATCTGCACATCTTCCTGCCCGAAAGAGAGTTCGTAGCCAAAAGCAAGCTTTATCTGGTTCCTTACTATATCAATACCAGTAACCATCTCGGTTACAGTATGCTCAACCTGGATTCGGGTATTGATCTCCATGAAATAGTAGTTGAAATCCTTGTCGATCAGAAACTCAACGGTACCAGCGTTAAGATAGTTTGCAGCTTTGGCAGCTTTGACAGCAGTCTGGCAGATCTTTTCAAGCAACTCAGGGTTGCCCACACGTGAGGGAGCAATTTCGATCAGCTTCTGGTTACGACGCTGGATAGAACAGTCGCGGGTGCCAAGGTGCAAAGTCTTACCAGCCTTATCGGCCAGGATCTGAACCTCGACATGCTTCGGATTAATCACAACCTTCTCGAGATAAACTGAGTCGTCATTGAACGCAGCCAGCGCTTCAGAACGCGCCACAGGAATCTGCTCAATTAACTGGAACTCATTTTCAATCAGCCGGATTCCCCTGCCGCCACCGCCGGATGTCGCCTTCAGCATAACCGGATACCCATACCTGGCTCCAAACGCCTTCGCCTCCTGGACACCGGCATCACCATGGGAGAGGTTTTCAGTACCGGGAACCATCGGAATGCCGGCATCAGCCATGATCTGACGGGCAATGACTTTATTGCCCAGATCGGAAATCACTTTCGATGACGGACCAATAAAGACAATACCCTCTGCTTCACAGGCTTTGGCAAATTCAGGGTTTTCCGCAAGAAAGCCATAGCCTGGATGAATCGCATCAGCTCCTGTCCTCTTGGCTGCCTGGATCACCTTGGCAATATCGAGATAATCTTTTCTGGGACCATCTCCCAGCAGCACAGCTTCATCAGCCAGACGGATATGCCTGGAACGTTCATCAGGTTTTTCAAATACCGCGACAGCGGTGCAGTCCAACTCCTGGATCGCACGAATCAGTCGAATGGCAATTTCCCCTCGATTGGCAACAAGAATTTTTTTCTTCAAAGCATTTCCCGAGTGTAATTGGATGATTAGGAGACTGAAACTACTAGCCTGCAGAACGACAGCAGAGAGAATCTGCTGCGGGCGAAAGTAATGCGCCTAATACGCTGCTGTTACCTGGATAAAATTCTGTGAAAACAGCCTAGAGTTCAGGATTACAATACGACAGGAATGCACCCGCAGCTAATACAGGACTCCACAAGTGCATTATACTGATTTGTTTCAACGCTAGCAAAAAACGTCTATTACCCGTTATTCACGTCCGCAGCAGGACCTGCAACCCAGTACCGGTAGCGTACTTCAACACCCTCAGGGACATAAATTACCACTGGCAGACGACTGTTGTAGCGAATCATGAACGGTTCACCACCGATAGGAATAAAACGCTCTGTTTTTTCTGCGTTCGGATCAACAGCCATCAGCGTACCGGCCATCGGCCCGAACTCTTTGACCAGGTAACGGGTATAACCCCACCCCTGAATGGTCTCGCTCTCTATTTTACCACCAAAAAAGTATTTATTCTGGGTATCTACTTGGACGGTTTTGCCTACAATAAGCTCCACGCGGTAGTGGGATTCATTTTCTTGTGCGGGAAGGTTCAAAACATAGCGGACCAGCCCTTCTTCAGCCTCGGGAAAGGCTTTCATGTTGTCCGCCGCGTGAAGCGCAGACGTTGATAATAACAAAGCTAATATACTCGTCAATAAAAAAAATTTCATTTTCATGCTCTCACCTCATGCGCCTGCGGAGGATGAGGGCTCCGGAAAATCGACCATCAACTTCTGCCTGCGCTCTTTATTAGTGTTATGATTTTTCCGAACTCATCAATAAATTCAGATAATTGTGCCTCATTGACTATAAGCGGCGGATCAATCCGTAATGTAGAACCTCGATTACCGATGATATACCCCTTGACTATAAGACTGTTGTAAATTTTGTCTGCCAGACCTTCATCAACCAGATCAATAGCAAACATCAAACCCCTTCCACGAACAGCCCGTACAATCTGTCCATCGACAAGTGATTGTAACTGCGCAAGGAACAGGAATCCTTTTTTCTCTGCTTCGGCAATAAGATCACGTTCTGTAATCTCAGCCACAACCTGGCCGGCAATAGCAGCACCAAGCGGGTCATTCTGATGTGACTGCGAGTACTTAAAAGGCTTTCGGGTCAACTCCCGTGCCACTTCGCCACTGAACAGAGCAGCACTAACTGGATAACCGTTCCCTATCCCCTTACCAAGCGCAATCATATCCGGCACCAGCTTGTAATGCTGGTAACCATACCAGCGGCCGGTACGGCCTACCCCGGTCGTCACCTCATTGACGATTATCCGTCCCCCATTCTGCCGCACTTTATCTACTATATTCCGCACCAGCGGTTCAGGAGGAAAGCGGACAAAACCGGAGGAACTGCCCGGCTCGAAAATAAAATCCGAAACCTCAACCGGTATATCACCAAGTGACGGACAGTCAGTATCGCATGTGTCGTTTTTTTTGCACTGCCGGCAATAACTCCAGTCAAACAGATACCAGTCCCGGCTTCGATCTGTGGCGGAGCTGTATGCACCAAGATAGGCGTCGTGGAAGGTCATCGATACTTTCCTGCCGGTCAGGTGACGTGCAACCTGCCGTGCCACTTCTATGGCCTCACTCCCCGAACAGAGAAAAAGACATTTTCCATCTTCCAGGCCACAAGTGTCAAGTAGTTTTCCGGCTGATTTTCCGATCACACTGCTGGTGTAACAAAACCCCGCGTGCATGATCGAATCAAGCTGGTCTTTTGCCGCTTCGATAATTTTCCTGTTACCGTGGCCGACAGAAATACACCAGACACCAGACTCAAGGTCCATGTACCGTCTGCCATTTTCATCAAAGAGATAGACACCATCAGCCCTGACGATATTATCCATTTTCATTTCATGCCCGGTACAGTTTAGTACGTGATTCATTGACTCACACCACCTTTAGCCTAAATGAAATGCAGCAGAAATTATTTCAGAAGTATGTCGTTAAGTTATTCTCACCCAGATCAGGAGAAACTAATCCCATCACTTGAAACAGTTCTGATCTCAGGGCCAAAACTTCGAATATTACATAACGTTTTGTTGTGATGTTCCCGTATCCGGGCTGCTTCCATATGCTCTTTATCGTGGGTTGTGTGTGCATCCTTTACAATGTGCACCGAAAAACCCAGAGCGGCAGCACGTCGAACGGTGGTATCGACACAAAACTCAGATGCATATCCGCAAACAATCAGGCTCTCGACACCATAATCGGCCAGAAGCTGTTGCAAATCTGTGCCCTGGAATGAGTCCGGTGTTGTTTTCCGAACGTAGTGATCGGTATCACCAATCTCCAGATTGGCCTGAAGTTTCCAACCATCTGCTCCAGACTCCAGCACGGTACCAGCCTTTTCATGCTGTATGAAAATAACGGGCTTACCGACCAATCTTGCAGCAGCAGTAACTCTGTTAATGTTTTTTACCACAACATCAGCCTCAAATGGTCTCGGTTCCGGATCAAACAGGCCACTCTGAACATCAATAACCAGCACTGCAAATGACATATAAAACCTCTTTGAATTGTTGAATTCCAACAAATATTGAACAACTCAAGCATTATTCTTCATCGGGAATGCGCCGTCTGTTCAGACCGGCTCAAAGGGTGCAACTTCAGAGTGGAATCGAATATTACACATTTCCCTGCAAAAGATCGACAGCTCAATTCCCGATATCGCTCAGAATTTGTCATCAACCGATCGCCAAAGCAACACGTTGCAACCTTCTGCAACGAAAAAGGTGTTCTAAAGGTTGCTCAAACGACAACTGCCCAACCAGCAGTCGATACAAGTTGATACCGAATCGACCTCATGGAACTGCCCCAGCAGGTCAGAACTGCATTGTTATGGCGGTTTATTCAGCACATCCACAGCAGCAATCAAAAAAAAACACCTGGCATAAAAAATAGATTAATCACTTCATTTCACGACATAAAAAATTCAGAAAATCGATGTTACTATTATTCTCACGGTGACAGAGTGGACGATACTGTTGCACTTTTCGCAGCCAAAGCTAGAATAGGAAGCCGTTCGGGGAGAAACTTTAGCAGTTTGACAGAACGTAGCCGCCGTCCCAGGTATGCCCCCACAATCCATTCATCACGCGATAAATAACCGCACATCCACCTTGCAGGCCGGCACAGCAGTTCCCAGAAATTTTCCTATGATCCAACGCTACGTATGCTCAATTTTAATGCCATATATGAAGTTATCTGCATTTCAGACGATGAAGGAACACTCATCTATGCCAATACCGCTTATGAGACAGGTCTCCATGTAGCCAAGGAGAAGGCGCCTGGAGAATCGTGAAGCTAACGGAGGTCCGATGATATCGAGTTGTATAAATGTGCGAACAATTCTCGTTACAGCTTTTGTCTGTCTGATGCTTTCCTTTCAGACCATTCATGCTGCCGATATTGAATATCCTCAAACACGGATTATGGCAGCGACTGCCAATCATGCTGGTTCAGTCCATGTCACGGCACTTGAGAAATTTGCCGAAATCCTGGAACAGGAGTCCAAAGGCAATGTAACCGTAACCCTGTTTACCGGCGGTTCCAAGGGGGACGAGCTCGACAATGTCAAACAGCTTCGCACCGGAGAACTCCAGGTCGCAGCGGTTGCCACCAGTGATCTTGCCCCATTTGCACCTTCTGCAACCATAACTGTACTGCCCTATCTTTTCCCTGAAATTGAGAAGGCATATACGCTTTTTGAGAATAACAACTTCATAACGGAGCTCGGCGATCGGGTGGCTGCTGAAAGTCTCACCCGACCTCTTGGCTGGATGATCAGCGACTACAGGTCACTGACAAATTCCAAAAAACCGATTACCCGAATTGCTGATCTTCAGGGTCTGAAAATCAGGGTCCCGGAGGTGCCGATTCAACTCGAATTGTTCCGCTCCTGGGAAGTAGAGCCACATCCTCTCGCATGGTCCGAGACCGTCAATGCCCTGGAACAGGGCGTTGTTGACGGGCAGGTAAATCCTCACTCCGTCAATCGTGACCAGAAACTCTGGGAAGTTCAAAAATACGTCACCGACCTGCACCATATGCTGTGGGTTGGTCCGCTGCTGGTTTCCGAGCGCTGGTACCAGAACCTTGAGCCCAACTTGAAGGCCCTGATTGATCGTGCCGCCCGCAAAGCAGTTGCCCACCAGTGGCAATGGGCTGACGAGCAAAACCGGCTGGCACTTCAGGAATGTCTGGACAACGGCATGCAAATCACCCGCCTCAGTGATGAGCATGAGTGGAAAGCACGTGCCCGAGCCCTCTGGCCCAGGTTTTACAGAGCAGTTGGGGGAAAAGAAAATATCGACCGCGCGCTGGAAATCATGAATACGCCGTAATCTTCCCAAAAGACCGGATTGCATTTTTTACATACTAATAGCTATGAAATAATTATCAAATTACCCTTGAAACTCAGCACTGCAATCCAAGTTGTGGCGAGAGGACTGATTTAATTTTTCTTTTTTAAGCCCGGAAACAGATTTGTTTTCACTGGACTACGTGAAAAAAGATCAGTCCTCCCTGCACTTCCTTTACAATCAATCTGGCTCCCGGACGAGTTGCTGAGCATTGGGCAAAATTGTGGGGGTAATCAGAAAGATTTCTATCGAAATTTCGAAAAATATGCCTGCATGTCTCTGCTGACCATAATGATCATGTGCCTTGTAGTTCAGATTATAACCAGAGCCTTTTTCAGCACTTCCTTTGCCTTCACAGAGGAGCTTTCTCGCTCCACCTCATGGATCAGTATCAATTTCTTTCTGGTTTGGGTTTGGGCATGCTACGACACCCATCTGATCGCTTCGGAATTTACTGAGATCTCTCCAACCCTCTTGGTAGTTATAGCCCACGTCGAAATTGTTATTCATGCCTGCTTCCTGCCTATCAACATCCGCATCGTTGAAAAATTCATCAGCAAGTACAGGGAAGATCTCAAGGCTGTGAAAAGCCTCGTTGGCAGAATGCCTGGTAGCCTCTTACCAACCTCGGTGTTCTCATCCCTCCCGGTAACCCGATGATCATTTACGCAATTATCGACAACCTCTCCGTTACCGCAATGTTTGCCCCTGGTGTTAGCCCAGGCCTTCCAACCATGGATTTGTACACAATTTGTTACCCGCCACCCTTGTGTTCTCATCTCAGTTGTTTAATAATACAAATCAGTTCCAATGTCCGGTTTGCCGTTTCACTCTTGAGCGCCTGCCCTTCCGACCAATAAAACAACCGAAAATCAACCACAACAGAAAACATGAAGTCTCGGACCTGTAATCTATTTGCCACCTTACTCAATTGTTTATTTATTTTATTTCTGGCGGCCTGCTCCGCTCCGAACAAGCAAGTGACCATTAATGAACCACCAACTGAACCATCCGTTATTGAAGAAGTGCTGCCCGCACCCGACCTCAGCCCTCAAGAGCCCATCATCGATGAACCGGCAAAAATCATCATCAATCCCGAAGCTGTCACTGGCAGAAATACGAGCGTGATTGCCAGACCTGCGACTGAGATAATCGGAGAGATCGAACCTGTCACCATAGTTCGGGCAAAGATGATAAAGCAGGCCAGGATAGATACAGGAGCTACAACTTCTTCTCTTGATGTGGAAGACTACACTGAATTTGAACGCGACGGCAAAAAATGGGTCCGCTACCACCTGCTGGAGCGTACCACGGGTGAAGTGGCTGAATTGGAGAACAGGATTATTAAATTTGTCCTGATCAAGAGAATAGATGCCGAATCCCATCGGCGACCGGTTATTCGCCTCAAGGTTCGCCTGGGTAATAAAACCCTTACCGAAGAGTTTACTCTTGCCGACCGCAGCCAGTTGGACTTCCCGGTGCTCATAGGCAGAAACATACTTGACAGTAATTTTATTGTGGATGTCTCCAGAAAGAACACCACTTCATCGATGGCTGAGGAGTAATTGAGTGAAACAACGGCTACAACTTATCATTATCGTTACCACCCTCGTTGTTGTTGGCTTAAGCTCGGCGATCTACAAGCATTATTCTCTCGGTTTTTCCTTTCTGCCTTCTGAAAGTATCCGAACCTGGACTGTTGAATCCGCCATAACCTTTACCGCCAACGACGGTCCGGTTGAAATGATTTTCAATCTGCCCAACACCTCCGATAATATTGCTGTTCTTGATATGTCGAGCATCGACTCAGGTTATACCTTTGAGTTGATGGAAAACCAGGCCAAGTGGAGTCGCGAACAGGCAAAAGGGGCCCAGAAGATATTTTTCAGAGCCACGGTTTCCAGCTTAAAAGGCGGTCAGGACCTGGTGCCATCATCCTTTAAACCGTATGCACGGGAACTCAAGGAACCAGCCACCACTGCAGCAAACAACATAATAGCAGAGGTTGAGAAAAGGCTTGAGAACAGAACAAACAGCCCATTGATCAAAAGTGAAACCATAAAAAGTGAAACCATAACAAAAGCCATTTATCTGCTTACGGCACTGAACAATACAGAATCACCGGACACGAATGTTCTCATCAGCGAGGCAAAATTTTTCCCGACCAAAGCCAATCTTGCGGCGACTGTGCTGAACAAGGCAGGCATCAAGGCACGACCTGTTCGCGGCATCAACCTGGTTCGGGACCAGAACAACGCCAGCCTGGATACCTATATTGAAATCGTTGACAACAACAAGCTGGTACTCCTTAATCCCACTACGGCCCAACCGGAAAGCAGAGAAACATTCCTCAGCTGGCAAATTGATGATGAACCTTTGCTCGACCTTATTGGCGGTAGTGGTGGCAAGGTTGCAATTTCAATCCTTGGAGGCCGGATGGCTGCGGAACGCGCCGCTGTACTCCATGGCCATCAATCCGGCAGCGTATTAATCGATTTTTCCATCTACAGCCTGCCGATCAAAGACCAGAACACCTTCAAATTGTTGCTGCTTATCCCCATAGGCGCGCTGGTGGTTGTCGTCCTCAGAAATCTTATTGGCATTCCAACTTCCGGTACATTTATGCCGATCCTGATAGCTCTGGTCTTTTTGCAAACCAAGTTGATAGCAGGACTTGTGCTGTTCATTACTGTAGTGGGCGTGGGACTGGTGCTTCGTTCCTACCTCAGTCATCTGAACTTATTACTGGTACCTCGAATATCAGCGGTACTGGTCTTCGTAATTATCATTTATGTGGCTATCAGTGTCGGCAGCCATAAACTGGGCATTGCCGGAGGCATGCAGGTCACCTTCTTTCCGATGATTATCATCTCCTGGACTATCGAGCGAATGTCTGTACTCTGGGAAGAAGAAGGCCCACGCGACGTATTCAAGCAGGGTGGCGGCAGCCTCTTCGCGGCAAGCCTTATCTACTTTGCCATGTCGAATAGTTACCTCAAACATCTCACTTTTTCGTTTCCCGAGTTATTACTGGTTGTACTGGCCATCATCATCATGATTGGCTCCTACTCCGGCTATCGGTTGACTGAGCTGCGCCGCTTCGAGCCACTCGCCAGAGGGGAATAGCCATGTTTTTTGTTTCACCTGCAAAATTACGCAAAGCTGGTGTGGTCGGCATGAACGGCCGAAATGTTCAGCTGATCGCCAGAAACAATCGCCGCAGCCTCTACCCGCTGGTCGACAATAAAGTTAAGACTAAAGAAATCCTCGCCAAGGCAGGTATTTCAGCACCCAAGCTGCTTGGTGTCGTCCATCACCAGGGTAATATCCGTGAACTTGAAGATTTCCTGCAAAAACACCAGGCCTTCGTCATCAAACCTGCCAAGGGGAGTGGCGGCAAAGGAATTCTTGTGGTCTCTTCCCATACAGACGGAGAGTATACCAAAGCGAGCGGCGAAACTATCGGGCTCCGCTCGCTCCAGCGCCATTCCTCAAACATTCTCAGCGGCCTCTACAGTCTTGGTGGAGCCAACGATGTAGCAATGATAGAGGAAATGGTCCATTTCTCTGATACATTTGACGGATTCTCTTTCCAGGGAGTGCCCGACATTCGCATCATCGTCTATAAAGGCTTTCCGGTGATGGCCATGACCAGGCTCTCGACCAAGGCATCAGACGGAAAAGCAAACCTGCATCAAGGTGCGGTTGGAGTCGGGCTCGACTTACAAACCGGACAGGCCCTGCGTGCTGTCCAGTTTGACCGGCCAGTGAGCCACCATCCTGACACGGGAGTTGCACTGCAGACCTTCGAGGTACCACTCTGGTCTGACTTTCTATTGCTGGCATCACGTTGTTATGAAATCACTTCGCTCGGTTATCTTGGTGTTGATATCGTACTCGATAAACTTAAGGGCCCAATGGTACTCGAACTGAATGCCAGACCAGGCCTCGCCATTCAGATAGCTAACGGCAGTGGCCTGCAACCGAGGGTCGATGCCATCGATGCCATGCAGTCCCTGGTGATATCCAATCTCAGTGCACATGAACGTGCCGAACATTCCATGGAGCATCTATCCAAAGTTTAACTACACAAAAGGCATCGAGGAAACAATCAGAACCATGAAATTCACTTCAAACCTGATCTGTTGCTTTCTTATATGGGCCTTTTTGTTGGGCTCGGGAGTAGAAATTTCCCGCGCAACAGAGACCATCGAAGATCATAGTGACACCATCACTGAACCGGCTACGCAGCCTGTAGAGCAAGAAACGCCGGAAAAGGATGTTGATGAGGGTGCTGCTGTCCAGGTACCTGACGATCAAGTCCATCAGGATCTTGCTGAAACGTTTAAGGTAAAAGAGGCTCAACCTTTTGAAATCATCGGGCACACCGTTGCCCCAGGCACGACCCGGACTCTGGAATGGCCTTCTCTGCAATCACCGCTCGGCAAAAGAATTGAGATACCTGTAATCGTCGTCAATGGTGCTAAACCCGGCCCCGTACTGGTAATGACTTCGGCGATCCATGGAGACGAGCTCAACGGCATTGAGATTAACCGCCGTTTCCTGCATGAGCTGAACCCCAAGAGGCTGAAAGGAGTTGTAATTGGCGTACCAATCGTCAACCTTGAAGGATTCTGGCGAAAAGAACGGTACCTGGGCGACCGCAAAGACCTGAACCGCTATTTCCCCGGTAACGAATCAGGCTCACACCCGTCCCGTATTGCCCACAGTCTGTTCACCACCATAGTACAGCGGGGCGATATGGTCATCGATCTCCATACTGGTTCATTCTATAGAGAAAACCTGCCTCAACTGAGAGTTGACCTCACTGTTCCACAAGTTGCTGAGCTGGTAACAGGATTCGGCGCCGTTACAGCACTTCATAGTGTTGCTCCTGCAGGAAGTCTCCGTGGGGCAGCAACAGATGCAGGAATCCCCACTATTGTTATGGAGATCGGTGGACCACTGAGCCTTGAAACAGATAAGGTTGAGGTGGGTCTGCGCTCAATTCGAAGTTTTCTGCAATCTGTTGGCATGCTAGATAAAATCACCCTCTGGCCAAGCCCACAGCCAGTGTTTTATGAGAGTGAATGGGTTCGTTCCAATTCAGGCGGCATCCTGATCAACAAGGTACAACTCGGGGAATCTGTGAAAAAAGGCGCATTGCTGGCAGAAATCTCCAACCCGCTTGATAACACCACTGTAGCCATCCACTCACCCGTTGCCGGTACAATCCTCGGCAGAGCGCAAAACCAGTTTGTCAGCCCCGGTTTTGCCCTCTTTCATATCGGCCATAAACGGTCCCTGGAAGAACTTGAGCAGGGCCTCGAAACCAGCAGGGCAGAAAATGAAGGGACAGATCGGGACACAGAAAACATAGATCAACCTGTTACTGATACAGCTACCGCAGAAACCGAATAATGAGGCCGCCGGCGGTACCCAGGAGGCTCACTATTTTCATATTATGACATTGTCCATTTTTACGTTTTCCTCAGTCAGCCGCCAGAACAGTATTTTCAACCCTTTCAGCCATACTTGACTAGCTTATATACCTGTTATTACTAAATTTAATCTTGACCTTTACTCTGCCTTATTACATAGTAGAAGTAATGCTCACCCGTATATAGACAGGCACAGTCTGGCCGGTCCAGCATCTTCTCACGTAAGGGTAATTCCATGGATATATCATCAGTACCCGGGAAATGTATTGAACTTACAGCACTTCCAATCAAGGATGGCAAAGTTCGCAGGCTTTTTATACTCGCAGACGGTAAGCGGACCGTGTCCGAGATCATCAGACAGGCAATGGTCGCTGAAAATGAAGGGCTGGAAGGGATACAGCAGTTATTGACACACAACTTTCTCGCCATTGGCGAGTCCGGCAGTGAAGCAGGAAAACACACTCCAGCTGCCTTTCTTAGACGAGTTACCGAGGAATTGGCCGAATTTGTAGGCCCTTTCGCCGCTGTGGCTATGGAACCATACGCCAGCCTGTTACAAAATGACAGCGACAGCGCACGTCAGGAGGTGATTGAGGCTGCCCTTGCCGAGATAGACAGCAATGAAGACAGACAAGAGCTGCTCAGCACCCTTAAACCTCAGGATTTGTCAGTTGATACCAAATAGTCAGGTAATTATCAAAATGGTACCCGGATCGGCGCTACCGATAGTTCGGCAGCGCCTTTTTTGTTTTCTGGTTCCCACCAATCCTCAGCCTTAAACCTCTCCCCCTCCCCGCTCGCTCTCGCACCTCACATCCTGGAACCGGATTTCAGCGGGTAATCAATTTTTGTGTTTTGGCTGAAAAATACAGTATCTGAGATTACTTGCTGCTATGACGTTCAATTAACTTCACTACACTAATACGCATTCTCTCCAAGGCCTTGGCGAGCTTGCCGATTTCATCTTCCGATGAAGTTTCAATTTTCTCATCAAGCCTTTTACCCACACTGATATCCGAGGCCCTCTTTTCCAACGCCCTAACTGGCAATACCACCTTTTTTTCAAAGAAAAACCAGATTACCAGCGACAACACAAAGATTCCGGCCACACCATAACCAAAGAGAGTCATGGCCGAGTTACGTGCATCATCAATTGCGTTTTGCACTGGAACATAGGTCACATAGGCGGCTACCACACTGCCGGCGACCCAATTGTAGCCATTTTCCGTGCCATACATATTTCGCTGGTCCTCAGGTGCATCGGCAGGATTACCATGACAACGAAGGCAGCCCTTTTTCACCTCAATGGGCTGAGCATAATAGAAAAAATCCTCTCCATCTTTCTCCATTATTCCTGATTTTCGCTCTAAACTCTTATTTTCATTAAAATCGGTAATAAGCCTGATTTCATCGATGTCAGCCTTGTTTGGAGTATAGAGCGGGTCTACAGTTGCCTGTTTAAACCGGTAACCCGGCAGCTTTTGCTTAAACTCGTCCCACACGCCCCGGGATATGGCAAAACCGGACATGAGGGTCGGATGAAAGCGCTCTTTATCAACCATATCCATGATAAGAGGTCGCTGCTCAGTCCTGTAAAAAGCCAGGGATGACTCCAAAAATGCCGATACGATATCCCCCTTTTTCTGTGCTTCGTCCAGTGCTGTGTTAATAGTGAACGAGTAACTCAAGAAAGCAAAAGCACCTGTCGCAATCAGACTAAGACAGCCGATAACCAAGATAAACCGTACTCTGATACTCATACTCCATTCCCCTCGGGAAAAATGGTAGTGCAACTCAAATGCATATACGAATATGCGCTTCTGACAACCTGGCATACGCCATAACGATTAAAGCTTATTAGTCCGAATTTATTACAATTTTATTGCAATACTATTTTGTGGGATCACAACTGTCAAGTATAGCATTTAATTAAATACCTGTTTTTTTTCAACCTATTCTGCCCGCCCCGTAAACTTTTTCGGCACATGTATCGAAAAAGTTTTTTATTCGCAATTTCCATCTAGTTCCGATAAGGTAACCAAAGTTATCCCAGGAGAATAAAATGTAACCGTAGTTATTTTTTCAAACTTTGGAGGAGAAATGATGAAAAAGCTTTTCGTATCGTTGGCAGTATCGACAGCGATGGTCTGCGCCAGCTTTAATGCTCTGGCCGCCGACAACACCCTGACAATCGGTATCGCCAAGGAACCGGCGAAACTCAACCCGGTCCTGATTCCCGGTGTATTTGGTGAAGCACTTGCCGGCAACATTTTCGACACCCTCATTTCTTTTAAAGAGAGCCCTTCCAGTCCGGCACCAGCCCTGGCTGAGAGCTGGGATATCACTCCGGACGGCAAGCTCTACACCTTTAAGCTTCGTAAAGGCGTAAAGTTTCACAACGGTATGGATTTCACCGCAGCAGACGTCAAGTACACCATCGAAGCGATTATGAACCCGGACAACGCCTCGCCAAGCAAGGAGTTCTTCTCCCCGATCGAGAGCGTGGAAGTTGTTGACGACTATACCGTAAAGCTGCACCTGAAAGATCCGTATGCCCCGCTGATGCTCGCCTTGGGAAGTGCCACCTCAGGCATTATTCCTGAGAAACTGGTAACTGAAGTTGGCATGGATGAGTTTGACAAGCATCCGGTTGGAACCGGTGCTTTCAAGTTTGTTGAGTGGCTGCCCGATGAGCGTATCGTGCTCGAGAAAAACAGTGACTACTTCTTAACTGAACCAAAGCTCGACAAGGTTATCTTCCGCCCTATCCCCAAGCCTGAAGTTATGGCTGCCGAGGTTGAGTCCGGCGGTATCGATATCGCCCACCGGCTGCTGCCCCAGGATGTTTCCCGTCTTGAAAGCTCCGACCGCGTGCAGGTTATGACCATCCCAGGTCTTTCCAACTCCTACCTCGGTTTTGGCGTGAACAAGGCACCGTTTTCCGACCTGCGCTTCCGGCAGGCCGTTTACTATGCAGTCCCTTTTGAGCCTGCCATCAAAGGTATCTGGAAAGGCGTTGGCGAACGTTCCTACTCCTGGATACCCAACGGTGTGGTTCCTGAAGACACCAACTACATGAAAGAGCATGCCCTGCCGCATGATCCCCAAAAAGCCACCGCCCTTTTTGACGAGTTGAGACAAGAGGGAGTGTTGCCGAAAGGATTTGAGTTCTCCATCTACACCTCCCAGAACCCGTTCCGGGTCAAAATTGCCACCGCAGTTGCCACCGAGCTTCGCAAATATGACATCAAAGCCAAGGTCGAATCTCTGGAGTGGGGTACCCTCTTCCCGATCCTCAAGGGCAACGATCTCGGTATATACGTAATGGGTTGGGGTTCTGTACCCGATCCGGATCGCTGGACCTACAAGATCTTCTACACCGGTTCTTCCATGAACTTTTCCAAATACTCCAACCCCGATATCGACGCAGCGCTGGACAAGGGTCGCGTACTGGTAGACGTCGCGGAGCGTGGTGAGCAGTATAAAAAGGTTATGCGTACCGCCCTGGCCCAGGAATATGTGCACATTCCGCTGGTCTTCAAGAGCGTTACCGCAGTCACTTCCAACCGGGTGAAGGACTTCGCGCCTTCCCCGCAGGATTATTTCCACCTGGTGACCGAAAAACGTAACGTAAGCGTTCAGTAGCAAACAGAGCGCAATTGCTGTAACTCCGGCGGGATATTCACTTTTCCCGCCGGAGAGATCAAGATTTCAAGAATCAATTAAGAAATCACAAGGGACAACACTGTGTTCAACTACACCATCAGGCGACTCTTGATGCTCATACCGATACTGGCTGCCATATCGGTGATCATCTTCGCCATTTTAAAGCTCACCCCGGGTGACCCGGCCATGATCCTGCTGGGGGACCGTGCCACCGAGGAACTGTTGCGTCTGACCCGGGAAAAATATGCTCTGGATCAACCATTTATCGTGCAATACCTGAAGATGATGCAGAACTTCCTCACCGGGGAATTGAACTCCATCTACTATCGCGATAACGTGATTTCAGTGGTGATGTCGCGTATGATACCAACTCTTGAGCTCGGCTTTTCCGCCCTCTTTCTGGCGGTGGTGGTTTCCGTTCCGGCAGGCATCGTCTCAGCGATCAAAAGAAATTCGTTTTTTGATTATGCCTCGATGACCACAGCGCTGTTCGGCATCTCGATTCCGGTATTTTTCAGCGGTATTCTTCTTATCTATCTGTTTGCCGTAAAGCTCCAGTGGCTGCCCGCTTCCGGGTATGGTGGCCCAATCTATACCGTCGATGGCGCCAGGCACGTGCTGCTTCCCGCGCTCGTTCTCTCCTTTACCCTGATGGCCTCCACCACCCGAATCACCCGCTCGGCCATGCTCGATGTGATCCGCGAAGATTATATTCGCACCGCCCGCGCCAAAGGTGTCAGGGAAAGCTCTGTCATTCTGGTGCATGCTTTCCGCAATGCTCTGATGCCAATTACCACCAATATCGGTAACCAGGTGGCACGACTGTTTGCCGGTGCGGTACTCACCGAAACTGTCTTTGCCTGGCCCGGAGTAGGCAGGCTTGCTGTCAACGCCATCTTTCGCCGCGACGAAGCACTGGTCTTCGGGGCAGTGCTGATTCTTTCGGTCATTTATGTACTGGTCAACCTGCTCGTTGATCTCTTCTATGGGGTAATCAATCCCCAGGTGCGTTACGAATAGGGGATATTATGCTGCGGGTTAAAACTTTTTATCTTTTTCTTTTTTCTTTTGTCCTGCTGGTGAGCTTCGCTCCCAAGGCCGGACAGGATCTGATCTCCTATTGTTTCTTCGCTCTCCTCACAGCCGCTACACTCTTCATGGCCTATGCCATAAATAGGAGTAACCAGCGCATGGCTACAAATAGAGTAAAAAGCTCCGGCCAGCTGATGTGGAAAAGACTTTCAAAAAACAAAAACGCCATGTTCGGCATGGTGGTACTCATAATCCTCATTTACGCCGCACTGCTGGCACCATTTGTCAGCCCCCATGACCCTCTTGAGACGGATTGGGGTGCCTTGTCCCAGGGCATGAGCAGCAGTCACTGGCTGGGAACTGACGATCTCGGCCGTGATATTTTTGCCCGCACCCTGTTCGGTATCCGGGTCGCTCTCGGCATTGGCATCACCGCAGTTATTCTCAACACCCTGATCGGTACCTTCCTCGGTCTGATCGCCGGCTATTACGGCGGCAGAACCGACTCAATCATCATGCGGTCCCTGGAAATCTGGAATTCCATCCCTTTTATCCTGCTGGCTATTGCCATTATGGCTGCCCTGGGAACCGGCGTGGGTAAACTTATCCTGATTGTCAGCCTTTCAAACCTGATGGCTTTTGCCCGAATTATCCGCGGCTCGGTGCTCACGGTAAAAGAGGCTGATTACATTGCCGCTGCCCGGGTTATTGGTATCTCCAACCCGGCCATTATCACGCGTCACATAGTTCCCAACTGCATATCACCAATTCTGGTAATGGCCAGTCTCTCAATCGGTGAAACCATCCTGGTAATTGCAGGCCTGTCTTTTCTTGGCCTTGGCATCCAGCCGCCGATGCCGAGTCTTGGGGGCATGCTTGCCAACGGTCAGCAATTCCTCCATGACAACCTGCTGATGTCGGTTGTTCCCGGTGTAACCATTTTGCTTATTGTGCTCTCCTGCAACCTGTTCGGCGACGGTATGCGGGACGCGCTTGACAGCAGACTCAACGCTTAGAGGTGACGCAATTATGAAATCACAGACAACACCTCCAATAACACCCTTACTGGAAATTAAAGATCTGCAAACCTGGTTCCACACCGAGGACGGTATTGTCAAAGGTTGTGACAAAGTGAATTACTCGGTCAATAAAGGTGAGACCCTGGCTGTGGTCGGTGAATCCGGCTCCGGAAAGTCGGTTACCGCCATGTCCATCCTGGGGCTTATCCCTAACCCGCCGGGCGAGATCACCGGCGGCGAAATTCTCTTTAGGGGCGAAAATCTGCTGGAATTGAACAGTAATGAAATGCAGCGCATTCGCGGCAACTCCATTGCCATGATTTTCCAGGAACCGATGACCTCGCTTAACCCGGTCATGACTGTGGGGCAGCAGATAGGTGAAAGTCTGGTTCTGCACCAGGGGTACTCCCGCTCCGAGGCGAAGCAGAAAGCCATAGAGTTGCTGGCCATGGTAGGAATTGCCGATGGCCGGGCCAGAGTGGATGAGTACCCGCATCAGTTAAGCGGAGGAATGCGTCAGCGGGTGATGATCGCCATCGCCCTGGCCTGCAAACCGGAACTCCTCATCGCTGATGAGCCCACAAGTGCCCTTGATGTAACCATTCAGGCCCAGATTCTTGAACTGATTGCCGAACTGCAGCAAAAAATAGGCATGGCGGTGATCCTTATCACCCATGATATGGGCGTAGTTGCCGAAACCGCGGATAAAGTAGCGGTGATGTACAGTGGCCAGATTGTTGAATATGGCAAAGTGAATGACATTTTCTTCAACGCCAGGCATCCCTACCTTGAAGGCCTTATAAACTCAGTGCTCGATATTGATGAAGAGATGGATATGCTCGACGTCATCGACGGCACGGTACCCGACCCGCTCGATCTGCCCGGGGGATGTAATTTTGAACCACGGTGCCCGAAGCGAATGAACTGCTGCAAAACCGAGGAACCACCCCGCACCAGCTTCGGCAATGAGCATTATGCCTGCTGCTGGCTCTACTCCGATACCAAGCATGAAGAGGTCCAGGAAAATGGATAATGAGAAAGTACTGTCTGTAAGAGATCTCAAGGTCCATTTCCCGGTGAAAAAAGGCCTCTTCAGGCACACTGTAGGCCATGTAAAGGCTGTGGACGGTGTCTCCTTCGACTTGTATCGCGGCAAAACCCTTGGCCTGGTTGGAGAATCCGGCTGCGGCAAAACCACCGTGGCCAAGGCACTGGTCAGACTTGTCGCCGCTAGTGGTGGTGAAGTCACCTGCAAAGGCGTGGATATTCTCTCCTGCAGTGAGGCAGAATTGAAGCCCTTCAGAAAACAGATGCAGATGATCTTTCAGGACCCGTTTTCATCGCTCGACCCGAAGATGACTGTAGGTGAGATCGTCGGTGAGGCAGTGAAGTTTCACCGGCCGGAAGAAGAGAGCGAGAAGCTGGTCCATGAATATATGGAACTGACCGGACTCAGAAGAGAATACGCCCAGCGCTATCCCCATGAATTTTCAGGTGGTCAGCGTCAGCGGGTGGGTATCGCCAGAGCGCTGGCCACCGAACCTGCAATCGTTATAGCCGATGAACCGGTGTCTGCACTCGACGTATCAGTGCAGGCCAAATCGCTGAACCTGATGAAACGTCTCCAGCAGCAGTTACATGTCAGCTACCTGTTCATCACCCATGACCTGTCGGTGGTCAAGCATATCGCCCATTCCATCGCTGTCATGTACCTGGGCAACATTGTGGAACTGCTGCCAAGCAGTGCCCTCCGGGACGGGGCCCGGCATCCATACACCCAGGCGCTCATTTCAGCTATCCCCGCCGCTTTACCGGGGCAGCGCAAAAAGCGAATAGGCCTTGAGGGTGAAATCCCCTCACCCATCAATGCTCCTGAAGGCTGCAAATTCCAGACTCGCTGCCGTTACGCTACTGCTATATGCAGAAAAAAGCAGCCCATGCTGGAGACAATCATACGAAGGGATCTCGAACCACACCAGATCGCCTGCCACCACTGGCAGGATATCAAACGTGATCAAAAAGCTGCGGAGGGGAAACAATGACCTTGATAGAACGCATAGGTACCCGCTACCAGGAGATGACCGCCAATGAAAAACGTATCTATGACCTGATGGCCAAAGACGCCAAGACTTTTGCCCTTCACTCGATCGGCAGAGTAGCATCGACGCTTAACATCTCAAAAACCACCTTGATGCGCTTTGCCACCAAAGCAGGATTTTCAGGCTATGCCGAGTTCAAGAAGGTATTGCAACAGGAAGTACTGCTGCAAGGTTCTCCGGCCAGCAAAATGAAGAGTGTCATCAACAGCCATTACCATCTTGATGCTGCAGAACTGTGTCAAAAAGAAAAAGAAAACATTTCCAACACACTGGAATCTATAGACTTTAACCGGATCGACACGTTGGTGGAAGCGCTCCTGCAGGCTGGTGAAATTCATACCATGAGCTGGGGAGTCTCCGGCCATCTGGCTGAGATCTTCGCCCTGCGGATGAAGATGACCGGTATTCGCTGCAACACAATCACACGTAAGCATGGAACTTTACTTGAAGAATCTACACTTTTACAAGCTGGAGATATATTACTTGTTTTTGAATTCCCCCCCTACAATCTTGAGGTGATTGAAGCAGTGCGAAGACTGGCTGATCGCAAAGTGCACATCTCCGTGATAACAGATTCGCCGCGTTGCCCCTTGGCAGAACTGGCTGAAAATACCTTTTTTTGCCCGACAGATGCCATGTTTTTCGGCAATTCATTCATTGGCCCGCTGTTCTGGGTCAACCTTGTCTCTTCCATGGTGCTGTATCGCAAGAAAGACAAAGTGATGGATATTCTCGAAGAACGTCAGCAGTTTTTTGATGATAAACGCTTTTACCGTCATTCATGACCAAACCTCGGAATTGCCTGCACCGAGTAATCGGTTTTATAATATTTTTTACCTGGCTGGAGAGATGAGATGAAACCAGTAATCGGAATTACCACCGCCCTTATCCAGGGTGCCAAAAAAGTGTATGCCACCGTCAGTAATAACTATGTTCATTCCGTTGAACGAGCCGGGGGGATACCGCTGCTGTTGCCGGTGGTGGCTGATGCCGAGACCCGGGAACGTTATCTGGCCATCATCGACGGCCTGCTGATCACCGGTGGAGACGAAGGAGTAAACCCTCAGCTTTATGGTGAAAACCCAGTTCGTCAGTTGGAATGCATCTGTCCGGAGCGTGACTGTAGCGAGGTCCACCTCATTACTGAATCGATGCGGCAGAACATACCCATCCTCGGCATCTGCAGGGGGATGCAGACCTTAAACGTCGCCTGTGGCGGTACCCTGTATCAGGATGTCTTCAGCCAGGTTGATGCCTCTCTCGGGCACCTTCCCAAAAACATGCCGGTGGACTCAGTCTATCATGCGGTAACACTTGAAGAAAAATCCCAACTTGAATCAATTTTCAAGTCCTCCAGGCTCATGGTCAATTCCTTTCATCACCAGGCAGTAAAAGATGTGGCCAATTCTTTTACCGTTACCGCCCGCTCAGACGACGGGATCATCGAGGCGATCGAACACCAGGACCACTCCTTCGCCGTCGGCGTTCAATGGCACCCTGAAGACCTTACCTTGAAACACACCCATTTTCTCGGTCTCTTCTCAGCGCTTGTTACTGCCAGTAACGGTCATCGAAACTAACCTGTATTTACTGGAGGCAGTTACGTTCACTGCCTCCTTCCAGCCTCAGCTGCCATTACATTTCTGTAACTATCCTACACATATTTGTTGGTAAGCCTCGCTCTATCCTCAAACGTCGCAACTACCACAATCGAGCTTTTAGTTAAATAATCACAGCTAATTAACCAAACAAAGGTCAGGCACGTTTATTGCTTTTACCCTCGTAAGAAAAGAATATTCACTTATGAGGTAAACAGATGGAAATGCACAAAATTGAAGTGTATACCCAGCAGAAAGAACTCACTCAATTGCTTGGTAACTTGCCCGACACCCCTTGTCTTGTTGGTGCACTGGACGTTTCTTTCCGGCATAAGGGTGGCCAGGATAGCGTAAATGCTTCCGCCGATACCAGAGTCGAAATCTTTACCGGAGAAAACCCGACAGAGCTCGTGGGTAAACTCTCCGCGCTTGAAAACGTTGTCGATATCCAGTCATACCCGTGCCAGTCATTTCTTGCTCGAATGCCTCTTAAGGAAGAGAAAAACGATGTTCATTCTGATATGGAAGAACTCATTCCCCAGTCGTCTGTTCCTGCGAATTGCCGGGTAAGTATCCTGTCCGAAGCTTCCATCCGGATGACAATCGACTCAACTCTTAACCACAGCTTTCTTTATAAAATCTTTCACGTGCTCGCAATAAGGGACATGGCCATTACCGGTGGCAGAAAATACCGGCAAGGTAACAAAGATTTCATAACCTTCACAACCGCTCCTCCAACTGTTGGCAACATCCAGCGTCTTCAGGATGAAATAAAGGATATGCTGGAGAAGGGAGAACTTTCAGAATCAACACCGCCTGACAGTTCTGGAGCCGTCTGTGATGATATTACAATAACAGTGGACGCCAGCGGCAACCTTCCAGCGCTTATTATCAGGGCAACAGGGAATGTAACCGCAGCCCGCAAATCATTGCAGGAAATTTTCTGCCGGCAAAAGCTCGATACCGTGATCGCCCGTTTCACTGCAAGAGAGAATGGTATAGAGGACATTTACTACCTCAAGCCACTCAGCAACACTGGTGTAACAGAAGAACTGGCCAGATCTATAGAAGGGACACTACTAGGGGAAAAGAGATGATTAAAATTGAGGCGTTTTTACCCACATCAATGCAGATTACCGAATTTGAAGAACAACTTTTTGCAGCCGGAGCCCTTTCGGTGGCGGCGGCGGAAATACGGGTTTTCAATAGAGGTGAGGCTAAAACAGAGACATACAGAGGTGTTGAACGTGTGGTACACCACTCCACTCAAACGAAAATCGAGGCGATCGTTCCCGATGAACTCCTGCCCAACATTACCGCAATATTTACTAAGCTGGCAGAAGTTCTTGGTGGGACAGCCTTCCCAAGCTTTATAACCAATCTCAACCCACCAGCCTCTGCGCGTTAGCCCGAATTTCTCCTGAGCTTTCTGTCGAGGCATCGAAGGAAAATAAGCGGAGCCATACGATTGATATTGCAACATTATTTTCCCTTCGAGAACGATGAGTTGTTTGAAGAGGGCTGAGTCCGGCAGACTCCCAGCGTAAATACAACGAGCGCCCTCCTCACAACAGCAGAAGGACGCTCTGCAGATAATCATGCACGATCCCAGGTTCTACCACATTACCTTATCCTGGGTGGGACAGATTCCACGACCCTCTGCTGCAACTACTCTTCCACTACCGCCGCTACGACGGAAATCTCGACCAGCAAAGCATCTCTGGCCATGGACGCCTCCACACAGGCACGCGCCGGTGCATGCCCTTCAGGGACCCAATTGTCCCACACCTCGTTCATCTCAGCAAAATAGTCCATAGATTTGATATAGATGGTGGCAGAGAGGATATGTTTTCTGTCACTCCCTGCCTGCTCCAGGAGGGAATCAACCTTGGCGAGCATCGTTTCAGTCTGTTCCTTAATTCCCTTGCTCGCATCTTCCGCAACCTGACCACAGAGATAAATTGTACCGTTATGGATAACGATCCTGCTCATCCGCTGTTTGGTTTCCATTCGTGTAATCGTCATTTTCCTGTTCTCTATTTGTTTGCAATTGAATGCTTTTCTGTCGATCTGACCATGTTCAATGTGCTGCGACTACAGGCTCCGACAGGGCCCCGGAGACTCCTTTTCGATACAAAAGGGTCCCCGCATGATCCTGTCAGCCCATCCTTCTCTCAGCGCTCTTTTCCGGTCTCTGGGTAAGCGACCATTTCAGAGCAGCCATAGGAACACAAATCCGGAACCATGTCTTCCATTATAAAATTTTAAGGGATAAATCCAGCCCATAGCCGATCAGTACAACTAAGTCAACCCGTTTCCCACACTGCCCGCACCCTTGTGCCAGCCTCAATACACGTAAAACGGTTCGGGCTTTCTTTGACATTTCACCGCAAAATGATATAGTTCCCGAACTGTCCGAAACGATTGTCTTTCCATTCACCCTCAACGCGAGTACGCAGGCTATGAGACACTCCTTTCTACTGTTCCCTCTTTTTCTTTGCCTTGTTCTTCTTTCCTCAGTAAACGCTGCAACCACCATTCAGCTTGGAGTAGTCACCAAGCCGGGTTCGGCCCAGAATATTGTGGCCGACAAATTCAAGGAACTATTGGAAGCCCGCTCCGAAGGCAGGTTTCGGGTCAAGATCTTCCACTCCGCCTCCCTGGGAAATGAGACCGAGATTCTCCAGCAAATACAGATGGGCACCATCCAGATGGGTGTTATCACCTCCGGTCCTTTTGACAGTTTCGACCCGATAGTCAGGGTGATCGATTATCCGTTTCTTTTTAAAGACAATGATCAGGCCGACGAGATACTGGACGGTCCGCTTGGCAGTGAAATACTTAAGAGTCTTGAATCATCGGGATTTAAAGGCATCAGCTTTTCCGAAAATGGCTTTCGTAACCTGACAAATTCCAAGCGAAGTGTGCAAAGCCCGGATGACGTGCGGGGGTTAAAAATCCGTGTCATGGCATCCGCCCTGCACAAAGCGATCTGGCAGGGACTCGGAGCCAACCCCACCCCCATGCCATGGCCCATCTATACCGAGCTTGAGCAGGGAGTCATCGACGGCCAGGAAAACCCTCTCTGGGTTATGGAAGTCTACAAATTCTTTGAAATCCAGAAATATATGAGTATGACCCGCCACGTCTATTCGGCTCATATTGACGTGGCCTCCCTGAGTTGGTGGAAAAGATTGAAGCCCGAAGAGCAGCAGCTCATAACTGAGGCGATGCAGGAGGCGGCCAGATTCCAACGGGCCGATAATCGGGCCAAGGACGCTGACAGGCTTACTCTTCTCAAAGCAAAAGGCATGGTGGTGATCGAAGAATTGGACAGGTCTGCTTTCAGGGAAAAAGTTTCAGACTTGAAAAACATTGCTCTTTTCGGTGAACCCAAAGTACAGGATCTTCTCGGCAGGGTGCTTGAGGCAACAAAAGAATAGGCTCAGAATACTATTTTCATCTTCATAAGATAATGTTGCCTCTAATTCCCTCCGAGCCCAGGGACCGGTCGATCAGTTTGCTGGCTCTGCTTGCGCTGCAGACGGCCCGTTTCAGTTGTTTTTGTAACAGGCTGACTGAACACAGTTTACTTGGGCTCGGTTCATTGATGACACTGGTCGTGGTCAGCCAGGTGTTTTGCCGCTACGTCCTCAACAGTTCACTATTCTGGTCTGAAGAGCTGGCCAGGTACCTACTGGTGTGGCTGACCTTCCTGGGTGCCGCCGTAGCCTACTGGCGCGGTATGCATCCCGGGGTTGATCTCATCTATTCGCGCCTGGGCTCACATGCTAAATTGTTCAACCGGCTTCTTGTTCATCTGCTCTGCCTCTTCTTTTTCTTCATCATCATCCGCTATGGGATCGAGTTCGCCTACTTTGTCCGGCTGCAGACCACGCCGGCCCTGATGCTTCCCAAATGGATTATCTTCTCAATCATTCCCGCCAGCGGCCTCCTGTTGAGCCTGCACGGGCTGGCCATGCTCCTCTTTGAGCTCTGCCCCGGAAAAGTGCAGGATGAGATAAAGACAAGGATTGGGAAAAAATGAGCGGATCGTTACTGCTGATACTCCTGCTGACACTCTTTCTGCTCAATGTGCCCATCGCAATCGCCATCGGCCTTGCTTCCGTATCGGTGATGATAATCAGCAGCGATTTTTCCCTGATGGTTGTTATTCAGCGAATGTTTTCCGGAGCCGATTCCTTTCATTTGATGGCGGTACCGCTGTTCATGTATGCGGGACTGTTGATGGAAAAAGGCGGCATAAGCGAGCGGCTCATCAATCTGGCAAATGCACTGGTCGGCTGGCTGCCTGGAGGTCTTGCTGCTGTGACCATTGTCTCGGCCATGTTCTTTGCAGGTATCTCCGGCTCAGCGGCCGCCGACACCGCCGCGGTTGGGGGACTGCTCATCCCGGCAATGAGGGGATCGGGATATCGAGCAGATTTCGCCGCGGCGGTGCAGGCGGCCGGGGGGAGTATAGGCGTTATTATTCCACCATCAATTCCTATGATTATTTTTGGCTTTCTGACAGGGGCTTCCATCGGCAAACTCTTTGCCGCAGGTATCCTGCCGGGCATTCTTATAGGATTGACCCTGATTGCGACCGCCACCCTCATCTCGGTCAAACACGGCTATAAGGCGCAAAATGTTTTCAGCACCAAAGCGGTTTTTACAGCCCTGCGCCAGGCGCTGCTGTCGCTGGGGGCACCCATTATCGTTTTAGGCGGCATCCTGTTCGGCATTTTCACCGCCACGGAATCAGCTGCAATAGCTGTCGCTTATGCCCTGGCCGTCGGAATGTTTATCTATAAAAAAATTCGGCTCCGCGACCTCTCAACAGTTTTCATAGAAGGTTCGATCATCGCCGCAGTGGTCATGTTTATCATCTCAACCGCGTCGGTATTCAGCTGGATTGCAGCCATAGAAGATCTTCCTGCACGACTCGCCGAAACACTTTTCTCCATCTCGGATAATCCGATTATCCTGCTGCTACTGATCAACCTGCTACTGCTTATCGCCGGCACCTTTGTGGAAACCACCGCAGCGCTTATCCTGCTGGTGCCGATGATCGTCACCATGGTGCCGGCCCTCGGTATCGATCTGATCCATCTCGGGGTTATCGTGGTCACCAACCTGGCCATCGGTATGCTCACCCCACCCATGGGCATTTGCCTGATCGTTTCAGGTGCAATCTCAGGGGAGCATATCGGTGCCATCAGCAGAAGGATTGTCCCTTTTCTGCTGATACTGATAGTCGACCTGCTCATCATCTCCTTCTATCCGCCACTTTCCATGTGGCTGGCCGGATACATAGGTAATTAATATGCTACAGTTACTGAAAGAGCACTAACCCGCACGTTTTCATGATTTTTTCAAATTGAATCTCAAATGGTTGCCAACACTGAATTGCGAACGCCTCACCCGTACGTTCTTCTTGTTTGCGCCTTTTAAGAGCCTTTGGTTCTATTCCACATCCTTCCGCCGCATGAGTCTTCGCGTTACCCTGTTGCGCGTTGCACAATCATTTTTTTTAAAACCGTATCTTGTCCTGAACCAGTTTTTACATCTGCGAATTATTTCAGCACAGGCCACAGATCAATATAAAAAAAGCCCCGATGGACATTCCCATCGAGGCTTTGTTATTCTTATATCCAGCAAGCGGCTATCTTCTACCCCGCATGCAATCTCTATAATATTTATCGTAGTTGTCACGCCATTTACGGTCATTACGAATACTGCCGACGACGGCCCCGACACCGCCACCTCCAGCGGCACCTTTCCAGGCGCCTGACCCACCGTCAACAACGGCTCCGACAAGTGCTCCGGAAGCCGCTCCGTAGGCCGCCCCTTTTAACGTGCGGTTACTACTTTTTGAATTGTCGCGATCAGCCTTTCTTATAGCGTAGCTGTCGCATTGACGGTGATTTCCTTTCTTGTTGTGATTTTTGGCCATTGCCAAAGAGGCAGAAAACTGCAGCCCAAGCAGCACGACAAGTAGTACAACGAATTTGTTCATTTCAGCCTCCCTGATGATTACTGGTCGGCTTTCCTGAATGCATCCAGAACTGTACTGGTCGCGTTGGAAAGGCAATAGTCTTTCACATCCTCAGTGAGCTGGTAGGCCTTATCAACATCAAGTTTAAGCTGGCCTTTTTCGCCCGCCAGGATCCCCTGATACAGACCAAAACCAGCAGCACGCTCCGTGTCGTCACCCGCCATGAGCTCTTTGCAGGTTAGGGTCTCAAGATCCAATATTACAGTTTCCTCATCATCTGCATAGGCTGCAGTGCCTGCAAGCACCAGGCTGGCTACCATGAGCATGAGTATTTTTTTAAAAATCATTATATTTTTCTCCATTAGAAATTTGTACGCCGTTCAGGCAATATTCTGCATTATGCAGGCTACATTTCCCCCCCGGAAAAAGTGCGGATTTTCAAAATAGTTGAAAGATATACATCAAGATGCAGACCAGCAATATTCAGGAGACGGACTTGTGAACCGGCCTCTCATGCAAATTGCACTCAGTGTGAATGATATAGCCTTCTTATTTGAATGGAAAGACCAGGAAAAAAACCTGAATAGCGATTACTCAGGCTAATCGGTCTTCCGTGACAGGATACAACTGAACTGAACCTTCAGGAACACACCTACCGCTATGCAATGGCTGTGTCAACGCCAAGCACAACCATGCCTCAAACAATTTTTTCCCGTTTAGAGCTAAGCCACCCACATCTGCTTTGCAGGCGGCTGTAGAGCATCTCCCTGATTCAGGGTCACGTTTAAAGAATGCTACTCATCTGCCGGAATTCAGTGCAGAGCCCTGCCACAACCGTGAAGTTCCCGCCCGTTGACCCAGATGGTCACTTCACTGGAATACTCCTCACCACTCATGGAATCCTGACACTCCCTGCCCCGTATCCGGATGTTGAATGAAACACCATCGGCAGCAGTTTCATAGATTGTCGTCCGCTCCTGCTGATAAATCTGTGGCTCAGGGCGTTGGAACCTATGTTGCACGTTTCCATAATCTCCCACATAAATAATGGAATCCGGCCGGATCTCCACATGCCAGCCAGGCTCATTGCCCTGGGCCCTGAAATCAACTCCACTCAATTTGGCATGCTCCCAGATAGCCTTTGGCCGGTTGTTCCGGCACTCTTTGTATTCTCCCTCGTTCCCCGCAAACCACGCGCGCTCGCCCTTGTTCCAGAAGGTGGTATCGCCATCGGTATATTTTGCACCTGACCCGGAAACCACCCGCGGCAACTCAACAGTCCGCTCTGGCAAAAAAAGCCAGCTACTCTCTTCACCAACACGGGCCACAAATTCAAACTCGTTATCACATTGGTAGACAAAGGTTTTTGCCTCTTCTGCTGGGAGGGATTGTTCGCTGCCGGAGGACGAATTGCTCGGCCCGGATGCTACCGAACACGATACAAGTAAAGCCGCAAATACCAAAGGAATGGCGGCCGAAGCGTAAGATTTTATTTTCATTGATACTCCTATATATAAACAGGTTCGATATTCGAGGAGATTGCCCTTTCTATCCGCTGAGTCCGGCAGAAATAATAGCCTTTCAGCATCAGCACGTATCATACATTACTGAGAAAGACCTTATCAAGACACCATTTTCAATTTGAATACCCGATTGATCACGATCCAGGCCGTCAGAGTCAGCGTGGCGGAACAGGTACCGAGTATCCCCAGAACACGGACAGTATCCTGCCAATCCAGAGAGATGAACCACATGGCCATGGCACCGGTCAGAAAGTAAAGAAACACCATCAGGGAGGACGCCGCACCGATATCCTGCTCGACCTGCTCCAGGAGAAGGTTATTGCCTGGCGGCCTGCCGAAAGCGAAGGCAAAAGTCACCAGCCACATTGGTACAGCCAGCCTGTAAGGGTCTGGAAGAGGCAACAGCATCAGCAGTGACGCAAGCAGCAATACCGTATAACTCAACGGTAACAGCCTCGCCAGTGGCTTGCTGCGGGAAACCCTTGAGAACAAAAGAGGAGCCGCCATAAATGCCGAAGCGTTGAGAGCAAAGAAATAGCCGTAGACCTGCTCGGAGAAGCCATAGGTGGTTATGTAGATATTTGAAGATACTGCTATAAAAGCAAAGATGGGAATGCCGAGCACTGAGAAGGCCAGGTTCAGGAGGAAAAACCTGGGATTCCTGGCAAGACGCACGTAACTCAACATCACCCGCCGCAGCTTTTCCGTACTTTTCTCCTGTAATGATTCCGGCAACCACCATACCCCCAGAAACGCTATCGTTCCCATAACGGCTTGCACCACAAAAACCCAATTCCAGCCAATGTGGTCAATAATCCAACTACCGATAAGCGGCCCCAGCATTGGCGCCGCCGCCACAATAATCCCCAGCTGTACAAATACCCGCTGCCGCATATTACCATCAAACAGATCCCTGCAGATGGCAAAACAGATGGCCGAGGCACTTGCAGCACCGGCACCCTGCATGACCCGGGCAACAATCATGGTGAAGACATCGTCCGCCATGGAACAGAGCAAGCTGGCAATGACAAATATGATCAACCCGGCGAGCAGCGGCGGTCGTCTGCCATAGCGATCTGAAAGGGGACCATAGATGAGCAGAAAACCGCAGTAGGTGATAAAAAAGCCAACAAGGGTCAGGTTGACAATGACCAGGGGCTGCTGCCATTCATTCACCAACAGGGGGATAGCAGCGAGGTACATATCTGTGGATAGCGCGGGAAAAGCAGCAAGAAGTGCCAGAAGTGCAATAATTTGAATCATATATAAACCTGGAAAAGCATCGCCATAACCGTAATGTAAGCTGAACGAAAAGTTGTTCACTGATAAAGCCGGGAAGAGAAATCCAGCAATCAATGGGAATGCAGATCCTCCACGGATACAGGGGCCCGGTCGGGTCGTCAGATCGGGCGAACAAGAGGGCTGAAAAACATAATAGCGCTCATAGCATTAGTCATTATAGATCACTGTTGCAATCACGATTCTGTCAACCACTCCACTTTATTCGTTTTCTCATCTGGAGTCCTCCCCAAACGCGTATTATTCGAAATCTCCCCGACTTTTCATAAGCCCTTGCCCTTTTACAAGCGTTTTTGTTATAAGCTATGTCGAAAATTTGCGTTTAACATTCTGTTAATTTTCAAAAACAGGCGTAAGCCTTGCTGAAAAAGCCCCGTAAATAAAGTGATACGACAACTGCCTGCCTGTTGCCCGCAGTACTTCGTAGTTTACCTCACAGTACCACCTGAAAGTTTATTTCATATTTTACCTTTATGAAGTTAATACGTTACCCTGCTAAAGAACGATCGCCTCTGATCTTTACTACTCTTGTGTCTGCCATACTTTGGTTTCCCGGCACCGGCAACGCTCTCATTCAGGAGTTCGAGACCATAGAGGAACAGGAATGGGGTGTTGCAGCTGTTGTACGTACAGCTACCATCCCCTACGCATCCGACAATAATACCGTGAGCAGCTTCGTGCCGATGCTCTATTTCAACGGTGAACGATTTTTTCTGGATGGAATGGGTGGCGGCGTCAAACTGATTGAAGAGCAGAATTATCGCCTGGACCTGTTTGGTCGCCTGCGATTCGTTGACATTCCGGGTGGCTATCAGAACGATGTCCAGGCCGACACCATTGATCTGGGGCTGAGATTGCGTCTCTTTCCCACTGAGCATCTTGTCAGTGATCTGGAGGTTCTTACCGATGATCACGGCCGGGTACATTCAAATATCGGTATCAAATACAACTACCACGACGACGATCTCGAACTCTCGCCCTATGCCAACCTCCGCTATTCCACGAGTACATTTAACGATTATTACTATGGCTATGATCAGACCAGTGTGGGTAGCGGCACAGAGTTCTCAATTGGCATAAACGCTCGCTATCATCTCTGGCAGAATCTCTACGCAATAGGCAATATACAGACAACGTTTCTTGGTGACAGTATCCGAAATTCCCAACTTGTGGACCAGGACAGGATTGACCAATTTTCACTGGGTATTGGTTTTTTCAACGACAAAAAGAAACCAAGAAAACGTCCTCTTTCCAATACTCCTTACTTACGGATTGCCCACGGTTGGGCAACGGAATCCAATATAGGTGATATCATCACCGGTGGAACCGTCTCAGACGAATACAACAACCAGCTCACCTCCATCTTTTACGGCTACCCGATCGCTGACGAGCTGTTCGGTATCCCTATAGATGTATATATTACTCCCGGACTGGTCTGGCATTGGAACTCGTCGGTACAAAGTTCTATCCAGGAATACGTAGTGGCCATAAAAGCATACTATACTTTCAACTGGCCAACACGCTGGCGTTTTGGTGTTGCAGAAGGTCTTTCCTACCTTTCAGATATCACGTATATCGAGCAGTCAGAAATGGACAGAAAGGATTATGAACCGAGTAATCTTATGAATTATCTGGATTTATCAGTTGATGTCGATCTTGGTGATCTTTTCAAGAGCGAGCGCATGCGCAACTGGTATCTGGGTTACTCGATCCATCACAGATCGGCAATTTTTGAATCGGCCTCACAATTTGGCAGGATCAAAGGTGGAGCGAACTACAACACCATCTATCTGCAATACCATTTCTAGTATTTCACTCTTTTACAGAGAGTATGCAAAACCTCTAGATTAAGCCGGTGCCCTTCTCTCTGGGCCGCCGGCTCAATCCAGAGATCATTCATCCCTGAATCTAATACTTGCCACAACCTGGCCATGATCCGATTGCCACTTGGGCAGTTTATCTCTTGAGAGAGTATCGTCTTTTAAATGATCGTCCAGGACATGGACAAAATTCACATCACCAAGCCGTTCTTTATTCCGAAAGAAGAACTCCTGAGATACGTAAATATGGTCCAGTGACTCATAATTACCGTTATAGATATGGGTAGGCCACTCATTCTTATATGATTTCAAAGAGATAATATCAAAAGCGCTGTACAGCGCCCTGTCCCAATGCTTTTTCTTGTTTGCCTTGGAATCGAATTTCCAGGGCATAGGCCCCGCGATAATGGAATTCGTAACTGAACGGGTCGCATCGTTGAGATCGCCAAGTACAATCACCGGGTCGTTGTTTTCACTCAAGGCATCAAGTACCAGTTTCCTGAGGCCCGTCGCTTCTACAGATCGCCGCAACAATGACCTGGTCTGCCCAATAGCCTGCACCAAAAAGTCATCATCATCCTCACCTTCGGCGATGCTTGGCCGCTTCGACTTCAGGTGGGCTACAATCACCGTCGCCATAACGTCTTCTGCCAATTTCAACCTCGCTTTCAAAACCGGTCGCGAAAAAGTTTTGTAATGACCTGCAACCCCTTCTATCGATTCAGTTACTTCTTCAGGAATTCGTGAAATCGACTCTGCCTCTCCCGCCAGAGGAAATGTCGACGCCAGACCTACCACGGGTGAGTTCCCGGTTTCGCCAAATACATGAATGTCTTCCGCCGAAAAGCTGGTCGAGCCGAGGGCGGTGACCAGTGCCTCCTTGTGGAAGACCTCCTGAAATCCCATGATCTGGGTATCCATTTCTTCGACCTGGTTGCGAATCCATTGCACCTTCCTGCCGAAATCCTCGACAGAATATTTTCTATTGCCGTAGTATGTATGGTTTGGCAGCACCAGATTATACAGATTGAATGTTCCGACCTTGAAGCTCTTCATATTCCCTCCTCAATACCTCAGTGCGTTATTGGCAGTATGGGATTACCGTTTCAATACAGCGGAGTTTTGACGCTTCTTTTGCTGGACCTGTTGCGTTTATGTTGCCCACACCCAATGTAGATAAATTACCCTGGGATTCCAGGCCACCCTGCCTGACGTTCCACTGATAACGCCATGACAATAAAACACCTTTTGATAGTTAGGTAGAGGACCAGTGTACCATAAGAGCACGCCAAAATACAGAGAAAGATTAAACGTATGAAGGTGGGATCAAGGTGTCATCTGGCAGGTATTCATTCTGCCCGGGAAGGTCGGCACCTTGTTCGTATTCGCATACCTGTGGAGGCTGCCACAACAACAAGAACGCACCAGAGAACTGCACGGAAAAGTGCAATAAAGAGGCTCGCTATGCCAAAAGAGGAGGAGACAAGCAGGAAAAAAGAAAATCCTATGGAAGCCAGGATTCCATATACCAGTGGATTGCGGGGAACTATAAGACCTAGCAAAATACCAGTCATTGTTACGGTAAAAAACACCACCAGGCAGTCTGAGGCTGCAAAATGCAGTATTGAGGCAAAATACTGATAGGCAATGGGCATCCCATCAATCCAACCATGATAGTTCCTGAGAAGGTCTATTTCAAAGAGCCACTGACTGAGCAGTATATAGAAATTACAACCGACCAACCCCAATAGTAACGCTATAGCCGCCTCTTTGAACTTTTGCATTCTATTCTCCGTTATCTCTTGCGTACCCGCTTTTGAAAGGCGAGCAAGAACATGCTACTCAAGTTGCAGTAGCATCTGTCGATTGTGCAGCAATTGAAATTGAAAATATTTTAGCTGAAACAACCCACATTTTTCTAATTATTTCATACAATTGATAACAGATATACCTGCAATGCCTGCAGGTGCATTTAAACAGAAAGGAAACCATTTCTAAAAATGCGTCTACTTTTCACTGTTGCAGTTCAACCAGTAGCCCCTCGATCAATATTTCCAAGGCATTGAGTTTTAAACGAACTTCCTCTTTTTCTTCTGCTGTAAGTGCTTTATAACCACGGGGATATGGCCAACCATATCCCCATCGGTAACTGGTCGGAAAGTAGGGAGAACCTCCCACACGAACACCGGTCAGCATAATTTTCGCTATTTCCGGCTCACCCACTTGAGCGACGCATTGCTCCAATACCTTATCAGCCAGCAACCGCTCTTCATAGTCGCCGCCCTGCCAATAGGCAATATCGTGTTTGATACAGCAATTCACCCATAGTGACTGGTGTTTTAAGGTACCATCGGGAAAAACACTACAACCATCCGTCGTTAATGGTTTTAACTCGCCGGCAATCGAGGTTACCGGAATAAAGATAAAAATCAGAATACAAATTATATTATTCATCAGTATTGCGTTAAAAGTGCTTTTAAAGACCATAACAATTTATAAACACCTTGCTGGTTACCTCTAAAAAACAGTGACACGAAGTGAGACGTGACAGGTTGGCAAATACCCCTCCCCAGGAATCTTATGCAACCAGCCTGTAGAGAAGAGTTTTTTAGATTTAAGCTGTTACTCCTCTCCCCTCACTTCTTGAAGCTGAGCCTTAGTGGTACTCAGAAGTATTTTTTATTCTCTCTTTCCATTGAGCGGGGCTGAAACTATAGCTATTACTCCTCCAGAAAGAAGAAATCCCAATATCATACCCATAAATCAATGCCACATGTATCACATTTCGCTCACTGGATTTAGTATGTGTGGCCAAAATAGCATCGGCAATTTCAGCAGCTAAAACCTCATTAGCCGTTTCATCTATAGATAACAGGGCATCACATTTTATATACGTGGTTAAAGTCGCATCGCCATCAACAGGCCTAAACGTCGTCTTGCCATCGCTTATTGAAGCGTGCGCCACTGTTGGTAGACTCTGAACTCTCTCTTGCACATCAAGTAATTCTGCAAAAAATTCTGTCTGCGATAGATGCTTTACCAGAATGGGAATACATAATGACGTCACGAGAAGAGTAGCGCATACACCGTAGTGAAAGCGCCATACTCTTTTCAGCGTGCTCATCTCAGCATTTCTGATTTTTATGACATACGTCCCTACCAGAAAGTCATGCAATGACTGACGGGTGTTCCGGTTAAATACCAGTAAATATACTATCGAGAGGCCAACCCCGAACACCAGAAAAGCAACCAGGTAAAGCCATACAGAGTGCAAGACATTGGCTGAAATCTGTGCACCATTGAGAAAAAATGGCACACCAATTATGGAATATCGTATCAGGCTCTTCCAGATGTCTATGAGTTGGCCATTTTCATCAACGACCTGAATCCCAAAGATCTTTTTACCTACTGTCTGCCCATTCAAAATCCGACTATTCAATACCCCAAAATACAACGCAGCAATTGCAAAACCAACAATCCTTCCCCAACCTCCAAGAACAACAAACTGCTGTGAAAAGAATAGCCCCAGCAGTATTCCGAATAGACCCAATATCAGAATATCAATAAAAAACGATGCCGCCCGCCTCCAGAAACCGCATATTTCTCTTTGCATTGCACTGTTCCTTTTGAATCTGGATGAAATTTAAACATCTGGAATCGAAGAACCTGAAGTCTATGCCAACCACATAATCTTTATTCTCTGCCAATCACAATCATTACACACAGAGGTTCTGTTATACTATCACCAGTCACCATTTCATGCCTTTTAAAAATTAATTAATTCGAGCAAATACAACATATTGGATTGATTACTCCAAGCAAATTGACCAAATTATTCACCACAGCCGAGCACCGCCGCGGATCAACTCTAAAAACAATGGGCAACATGCCTACATCACGGCTTAACGATTCAGGTAGGCCTTCCCATCCTCGTCGTTCCCACCTCACTGTTTTTTCTGATTCACTTTAATCTGCATTGAAATGGCAATCAGATTTTCTTTAATAAAACAAATAGCTGACCAAGAAAAAAGGAGTGCGAAACAGGTAATTATACTCATAAAATCGATACTATATGATCACAGGAAGGAAAAGAGTTTGAATCAGCCCAAGGAGGCAGAATTGAATAGGTACATGGTGGTGCCGGGAGAATCCCGGCACCAGGTAGTAAAGCGCTGAAAATCTGTCTTCTCAGCCAGGATCTCCTTGTTGAAAAGATACCTTAGACCGCACTCCGTCCAGATGGAGTGTGCTCTCGACATGCGGTGTTGAGGCGATGATTTGCCCTTTGCGAAACACAAAGAGCCTGGCGGGTTTCAAGCGTAGTGCTTCCATTTCGTTTACAGCCTGCAAGACCACAAAGTCCGCCTGATTGCCCACGGAAATACCATAGCCGTCAAGATTGAGAACTCCGGCGCTTCGTGAAGTAACCATTTCAACAAGCGTATGTGCCTGGGAGGCGCCCATCATCTGCAGGCAATGGGCACCCATGTGGGCAACCTCAAGCATGTCATGGCTCCCCATCGGATACCATGGATCCATGACACAATCATGCCCAAAGGCAACATTAACCCCTGCTTCAAGCAGTTCGGGAACCCTGGTTAAACCTCGCCGCTTCGGATAATTATCATGTCGACCCTGCAGATGGATGTTGATCAACGGGTTGCAGATCGCCTGGATACCAGCTTCTGCCATAAGCGGCAACAGCTTGGAGACATAATAATTATCCATGGAATGCATGCTGGTCAGATGGGAAGCGGCAACCCGCCCACCAAGCCCAAGGCGCTCCGTTTCAAAAGTGAGATGCTCGATATGTCTCGACATGGGATCATCGGTTTCGTCACAGTGCATGTCCACTAGCAGGCCACGGGACTCGGCAATGGAAAGAAGCCAGCTGATCGACTCACTGCCCTTGGACATGGTCCGCTCAAAATGGGGTATACCACCAACGACATCCACCCCTTTATCCAGCGCTCTCAGCAACAAATCCTTACCACCTTCGGTACGGAGTACCCCATCCTGGGGAAAGGCAACAAGCTGGATATCGACCCACTCTTTCATCTCTTCCCGAACTTCAAGCAACACATCAACTGCCAGCAGAGATGGATCGGTTACGTCCACATGGGTTCGGATAGCCAGTGTCCCTTTGGCGATTGACCACTGAAGCAACTTCAGTGCCCGCTCCTTAACCGCCTCGGCAGTAAGGTCAGGCTTCAGCTCACTCCAGATCTGAATACCCTCCAGTAAGGTGCCACTCTGGTTATATCGCGGTACGCCAAGTGAGAGAGCAGCATCCAGATGAAAATGACAATCAACAAATGGCGGGGTTACCAAACATCCCTGCACGTCCAGTTCATTATGCGCATCACCGGTAATAACACTCTCTATGGCCACAAATCGACCTTCATCAATCGCGATATCCACAGGACTTGTGCTGCCCGGTAACATTGCATTTCTTACGAGATAGTCAAACATTGTTTCTCCTTAACGTTCGCCTTTTCTGAAAGGTACCAACAGTGCTTTGGGATACGCAGATCTTCTGGACATAATAATAAGAGCTATAATGGACACCACATAGGGCATCATCAGGTAGAACTGATAGGGAATAACCATGCCGGATTGCTGCTGGACCCTCATCTGCAATGCGTCAAAGGCTGCAAATATTATTGTGCCCACCAGCGCTTTACCCGGATTCCATGAAGCGAAAACAACCAGAGCGATACAGATCCAGCCCCTGCCGTTGACCATGCCAATATAGAAGGCATCAAAGGCGGACATGGTGAGAAACGCGCCGCCAATGGCCATGAAGGCGCTGCCAACCATCACCGCTGCGGTACGGATGGCGAATACTGAAAGCCCCTGGGATTCTACTGCCATCGGGTTCTCGCCGGTCATGCATAGAGCAAGCCCCGCCGGTGTCTTCTTCAAAAAATAGGCCACTGCCACAACTGATAGCAGGGCCAGCAAGGTCATCGGTGATTGAGTAAACAGTACCTCCCCCAGAAATGGAATATCGCTCAGTACAGGTATCTGCAGAGGCTGAAACGGGATAATCTTCGGGGGCGTCGTGACATCGGGCAGCAGCATCCTGAACACGAACGATGAGAGGGCCGTGGCAAGCATGGTTATCCCCAGCCCGGTCACGTGCTGTGACAGCCCCAGATACACGGTAAACAGTGCATGCAAAAGCCCAAACAAAGCTCCTACCGCAGCTGCCACCAGCACCCCGGTCCATAAGTCTCCACCGAAATACACCCAGGTCCAGCCGGTCATACAGCCTGCAGCCATAATGCCTTCAATCCCGAGATTGAGAACACCGGCACGTTCACAGATAAGCTCACCGATAGTACCGAATATCAACGGAGTTGCCATACGCACAGTCGCAGCCCAAAAACCGACTTCAAAGAGGAATTGTAGGATCTCCATTGGCTACCTCCACCTGATACGATATCTGGTGAGCATCATGCTGAAGAGTACCGCGAGCAATGAGACTGCAGTAGCCACATCAGCAATGTAATTAGAAATATTCAACGACCTGCTCATGGAGTCGGCACCGATGGAGAGCACGGCAATAAAGAGCGAGGAGAGTAGAACGCCAAGGGGATGCAGGGCTGCAAGCATGGCAACCACGATACCCGAATAGCCGAATCCCGGAGAGAGATCCAGGGTAAGGTAGCCCCTGAGCCCGCAAAGCTCTGAAACACCGGCAAAACCGGCGATGCCTCCGGAGATGAGAGCGGTACGTATAATTGTGCTGTTTACCGGGATACCCACAAAATTGCTCGCCTTCGGGTTATACCCCACCGCCCTGATTTCATAGCCCCAGGTGGTGAAGCGCATCAGCAGCCAGACAAATACGGCAGTGGCCACGGCAATAGCCAGCCCCCAGTGGAGTCTGGTCTTGGGAATCATATGGCCAAGTATCGCTGAATCGACCACTGGTGCAGCCTGGGGCCAGCCCATGGCCATCGGATCTTTCCAGGGGCCGAACACCAGCCAGTTGACAAAGAGCAGCGCGATAAAGTTGAGCAGCAACGTAGTCACAACCTCATCAACGCCAAATTTCGTTTTCAGAATCGTTGGCCCAAGCAGAAGCAGACCACCAGCTAACGCCCCGGCCAGAAAAAGAAAGGGAATCATCAACCCGGCAGGGAGATCAATCATGCCGGTACCGAGCCAGGTGGCAACGCAGGCACCAGCGTAGAGTTGGCCTTCGGCGCCGATATTCCACAGTTTGGCCCTGAAAGCCACCGAGGCGGCAAGGCCGGTAAAAATCAGTGGAATAGCCCTGGTCAGTGTCTCTGAGATGGCAAACCGTGAGCCAACCGCGCCTTTTACCAGCAAAATGGTTGCATCAACAGGTGATGCTCCGGCCCAGAGAATGAGCAGTGAGCAGCAAAACAGGGCGATACAGGCGGCGCTGACCGGTACCAGGGCTTTGAGCAACAGGGTTGAGTTTTCTCGAGGTTCGAGTCTCATGACTGCTCCTCCCTCAGTTGCTTCGAATGAAGCACATCCCGATGGCCGCTCATGGCAAGCCCCAGCTCTGCAGCAGAAGTCTGGCCCGGATCTATAGGTGGCGACAGGCTACCCTGATACATTACCTGAATGACATCGGCCACTGTGAAAAGTTCATCGAGATCTTCTGAGATGATAATTACTCCGGCACCATCCCTGCTCGCCTCGATCAGCTGACGATGAACAAAGGCCGTAGCCCCGACATCAAGGCCCCAGGTCGGCTGGTTGGCGATGATGACTTTGGGCTTTTCAGACAATGCCCTCGCGAGTATGAGTTTTTGCATATTTCCGCCAGACATGGTGCGGGCATTGGCATCCTGCCCGCCACAGCGTACGTCGTAGGTCGAAATCAGTTCATCGGTGTGATTGGCGAGAGCTGCCCCGTTGAGTATCCCGAAGCTACTGAACTCCGACTTCCAATACTTTTCCAGGGCAACATTTTCCACCACCGTCATATCACCTATCACTCCTGTCGAAGTTCTGTCCTCAGGTATTCTTCCCACCCCCTGCCGCAACATAGTGAGCGGAGAAGGCGAACGTACTACCTCGCCATCGAGAAGCATTTTGCCTGAAGAAGGGATAAGCAAACCGGAGACAAGATCGGCCAGATGCCCCTGACCGTTACCGGAAACTCCGGCAATACCGACGATCTCACCGCTATAAACAGTCAGAGACAGCTCTCTGAGCAGCTGATGTCCGTCGTTACTGTTGATATTGATATTCGCCAGTTCAAGACGTGGTTCTCCCGGTGACGCTATCTTGCGCTCAACCGTCGGCAATTCACCGCCAACCATTTCTCTTGCCAGCTTATCGGCAGAAGTTTCGGCGGTTTTGCACTGGTGAATAACCTTGCCGTGCCTGAGCACCAGACAACGATCACTGACAGCCATTACCTCACGCAGCTTATGGGTGATGAAAATGATAGACAATCCTTCTGCAACCAGAAGTTTAAGGGTGGCAAAGAGATGAGCGCTCTCCTGGGGAGTCAGAACTGCCGTTGGCTCATCCAGGATGAGAATTCTGGTATCCCGATACAGTGCCTTGAGTATCTCAACCCTTTGTCTTTGGCCAACAGAGAGCCTGTTGACCAATGTGTTCGGATTGACATCGATCTCATACTGATCTGACAATTTTTTTATTTTCGCCTTCGCTTCACTGTCTTTACGACGAAACGAAAAAAGCGGCTCGGTCCCCAGCATAATATTGTCGAGGACAGTCATATTGTCCGCGAGGGTAAAATGCTGATGAACCATGCCCAGTTTTGCTTCCAGCGACTCTTTCGGTGAACCCGGCGGCAAGGGCAAGCCGTCGATTTCAATGTTCCCCTGATCGGCAACATAATGGCCGAAAAGGATATTCATAAGTGTGGTCTTGCCGGCCCCGTTCTCACCGAGCAGGGCCAGAATCTCTCCTCTGTCCAGTTTCAGGTCTATGGAGTCATTAGCGACCAGCGGACCGAAGGTTTTGGTAATACCTTGAAGCCTGAGAAGCGGTTTATTCCCGTCCATGGATAAAACTCGTCGCTGTCAGCGGCCTAATACCGCCGACAGCTCGTTAACTTAGAAGGTCGATTTCGGCTCATCATCGTCAATTTCAACAACAAAAGAACCAGCCTTGATCGCAGCAGCGGTTTCAGCAACCTTCTCCTTGATCTCTGCAGGCAGTTTGTCCTCAAATTCATAGTATGGAGTAAGGGACGCACCACCTTTGGCCATCATGGTCCACTCCCTGTAATCCTCAGCCTTGAACTCACCGGCTTTCACCAGTTTGACAGCGTGCCCGATTGCCGGCTCCATATGCCACAGGGCGGAGGCAACCACAACGTTTTCGCCGTTTTCTTCCTTGTTCATGTCATTCACATTTCCAAATGCCACAATGCCCTTTTCCCTTGCCGCATCAACAACACCGGCACGCTCGGCGTACATGACATCAACACCGGCTTCAACCTGCGCGTAGGCAAACTCCTTGGCCTTGGGCGGATCATACCAGGAGCCGATAAACGAAACCTTGAACTCCACATCGGGATTTACAGAACGTGCTCCGGCCATAAAAGCGTTGAACAGGCGGTTAACCTCCCCGATTGGATATCCGCCGACCATGCCAATCTTGTTGCTCTTGGTCATGGTAGCCGCGATCATGCCCATCAGGTAGCATGGCTCATGGATGTAATTATCAAAAACCGACAGATTATTTCCAGAAGGGCCAAAGGTATCACCCATCAGAAAAGCTACCTCGGGATAATCGGCCGCCACCTTGCGAACATCGCGGGAAATACCAAATGCTTCACCGACAATCAGGGCCACCCCGGATTCTGCATACTCGCGCAACACCCGAATATAGTCTGTGTTAGAGACCTTTTCGGAAAAAACATATTCAACCTCTCCCTCATCGGCGAGGGCAACGAGCGCCCTGTGCAGAGTGGCATCCCATTTCTGCTGAATTGGCTGGGTATAAATGCCGGCGACCTTAATCTTTTCAGCAAATGAGCCGATTGGCAGGCAGAACAGCGCAACGAACAGAACGCTGCATAAGAAAAACGGTGTCTTTTTCATGATTCATCTCCATTGATAGTGGGGCGTTATTGTATTTTATCTTTTACACGGCTACTGCGAGCTAAAACAAAATATAAACACATCGCGCTGTCAGGCTTTGTAAATGGTGCAAATCGTCCCGAATCAGCATTTTGCATAGATGCCGTTCATCAAGAACGATGCCAGCATGAAGCAAATCAGAAACATTTCCCTATCCATCTGATTTAACAACTAAATAAAGACATGAACCCTGATAATTGGGGGAGGAGTTTATCAGAACCGGAAAGATTTGGGAACAGGGGATTACATTCTTGTTGCAATCCCCATCGATTTATCACAAAAACGTCTCAAAGCTCACCCGTCGTAGCGAAAGCTACTTTTCCGGGGAGATACCATACCTTGTTATCTTGGAAATGCACCGTTATTTATATCGATACAGGTGCCGCTGATATATTCCGGACAATCGGTTGCCAGCCAGAACATAGCTGCTGCCACTTCCTCAGGTTTTGCAAATCTACCTGTATAAACGCTCGCTTTTATGGCGTTTCTTCGATCTTCAGGAATGGTATACAGCATATCAGTCTCTACCGGACCCGAAGCAACAGCATTGACTACGATGCCATAGCCACCAAGAATCTTGGCATATGATTTGGTCATATTGATTACGCCAGATTTAGTGATACCATACCAGAGATCCGGGTGACCGATGTGGCCGGCGATGGAGGAGTTATTGACAATTCTCCCGTATCCTTTCTCTACCATGGATTTTGAAACTTCACGGATCAGAGCCACTGGAGCCTCGAGGTTAATTTTAATCATCTGCTCCATCTTCTCCTGCGGATAGTTATCATACGGCAGGGAAAAGAGTACTCCGGCATTGTTGATCAGAATATCCACCGCTGGGAGACCGGCGATCAACTCCGGAATACCGGCTATGTTACTTAAATCGAAAGGTACAACTGTCACCTGGGGATGGTCGGCGAATTCGAAGTCTTCGAAATTTCTGGCGACAACGATAACGGTATATCCCGCCTCGATGAATTTTTCTGTAAGTACCAGACCAATACCTTTATTCCCGCCAGTTATAAGTGCTGTTTTCTGCTCTGTCATAATTTCTTTACGTTCTCTATGGATTATTACTTTGGCAAAAAGCATCCGATCAGCAATGCCCTTGCCAGTTTTTCAACATCAGCGGCCCATTGTACAGGTTAAGACGAACAAAACAATATTTGAGTGTTGCCCAATGTTGTCGTCCGCTCCCCCGAATATTGCAAAGCGACATCTCCATTAAGATCTGTTTAGCAAAACTCTATAATTTCATTGATCTTTCATTAAATGTCAGTTAAGCCATTTTATAGATGCTATTAGTCGTTGCGTCCCGCTGTCTCAAGGTTTAGGGTTGTCCCTGTTCTGTCACTATATCCTATCGTTCCAAGGGGTAGACGACCTGAGACCACCCATAGCTATATAGAACATGACGCTCTCATAAACCTGCATTCGAAATATCACCCTATCATTGAAACAAGGAGAATACCATGAAGAGACTTCTGACTTTCGCCTCTGTTGCGCTCATTGGCCTTGCCACCACTGCCCAGGCCCAGGACACCCTGAAGATTCTTACCTGGAAAGGATACGCCCCCCAGGAGCTGGTTGAAAAATTTGAAAAAGAGACCGGTATGAAAGTTGAGCTGACCTTCAGCAACAACGAGGAGATGATTGCCAAACTCCGCGCCACCCGCGGTGCAGGCTTTGACCTTGCCCAGCCAAGCCAGGATCGTATTTCTTCCGTACAGGCAGAGTTCAAGCTCTATCAGCCACTTGATTACAGCAAGGTGGAAAGCGCTCAGTTCATCCCCTCAATGCTCGACGCGGTTAAGAAAAACACCAAGGTCGGTGATGACTCTTTCGGTGTACCATTTTGCTACGGAACCTCCGGCCTTATCGTCAATACCAAGCTTGCTCCTGAAGCCAAAGATTACGATGCGCTGCTTGACCAGGCATATGATGGTCGCATCAGTTACCGTCTCAAGCGCCCGACCCTGATCGGACTCGCTTTCGCCGGGGGTGCAGATCCGTTTGCCAAGTATGATGATCCTAAAGCATACAAGGCATTGATGGATGAAGTTTCGCAAAAAATGATCCAGTCCAAGCCATACGTAAAGAACTACTGGTCAAACGGTGACGCCCTGCTGGAGATGGTACGTAGCGGTGAGGTAACCGTGGCCATGGGTTGGGAGAATGGTGGCTGGAAGCTGCACGCCGAGAACCCTGATATCGATTTCATCGCCCCGAAAAGCGGTGCCCTGGGTTGGATCGATACCTTCACCATTCCGGCCAAGGCCGATAACGTAGAAGGCGCCTACAAGTGGATCAACTTTATGCTGCGCCCTGAAAATGCTGCTATTTTCACCAATGCTGAGAGATACCCGACCGCCTCTAAGGATGCAGGCCAGTACCTCATAGCCGAAGTACGTGAGAACCTCGAACGTTCATTTAGCCCTGCGGATATTGACAACATCAATTGGTATCCGCCGGTCAGTGCAAACATCGAGCAGATTGAAGGTAAGATTCTTGACAAGGTGAAAGCTGCAAAATAGCCCCATCTCGAAAAAGAGTTCGTTAACCTCCACTAACGATGCCGCTTCCAAGCTGGAGGCGGCATCGTTTTTTTCGTTATTCATTCAATACCAGATTATGCCTCCAGTTCTCGATATCCAGAATCTTATTAAACAATTCGACACCTTCACAGCCGTAGATAACATCAACTTTCAGGTTGAAGAAGGCAGTTTTTTCTCAATTCTCGGTCCCTCCGGCTGCGGAAAAACCACCCTGCTTCGAATGATTGCGGGTTTTCTCTCACCTTCTTCCGGAAAAATTGCCATTCGTGGCCGTAATATGGTCGGGGTGCCGCCCAACAAGCGACCGGTCAATCTGGTCTTTCAGAATCTGGCGCTTTTCCCGATGATGAATGTTCGCGACAATATCGCCTTCGGCCTTAAACGGCAGGGACTTCCTTCATCGGAGATTGTTAAAAAGGTGGAGACGATGTTGGAACGCGTTCACCTTACAGGCTATGGAGACAAGGATATTACGCAGCTCTCCGGTGGTCAGAAGCAGAGGGTTGCCATCGCCCGTTCCCTGGTTTTAGAACCCTCGCTGCTGCTTCTGGATGAACCCCTGGGAGCGCTTGATCTCAAACTTCGTGAACAAATGAAGATTGAGCTGAAAAAACTGCAGGATGATTTCGGCACCACCTTCATGTACATTACCCACGACCAGTCTGAAGCCCTGGTGATGTCGGATAAGGTAGCTGTTATGAATAACGGTCGCTTCGAACAGATCGACAGCCCGACCAACCTCTATCGCCACCCGGAGAGCCGTTTTGTCGCGAGCTTTGTCGGTGAGACCAATACGCTCCCGGTTCAAAAGCTGCAGAATAATCCTCTTACGGTACGTACCGCCTTCGGCCTTGAAATGCAGGCCGTGGCAGATGGCCAACTCACAGACGAACTGGACCTCTTCATCCGCCCCGAAGCTATCATCTTGAACCCGGCCGAAGAGCTGGAAGGCATCCACAGGTTCCTGCTCAAAGTAAGAAACATCCTCTTCGATGGCTCCAACACCAAATTTCTCGCCACTGTCGAAAATGCCGATACAGAGGTTGAACTCACCGTGGCACTGCCCCAGAATGAACAGTTCGCCCACATAAAACGAGGCGATATTCTCAGTGCCGGTGTACATCGTGACAGTTGTCGATGCTACAGGCGGAGGGAACAGGCATGAAGCAACATCTTCGCCTCGGATTATTGATTTTTCTGACCCCGGTACTGCTCTGGCTGGTATTGCTGATTCTCATCCCCCATATCGAGCTGCTGCTTATGTCGCTACGCGGCACCAATGATTATGGGGAACCAAGCTGGACCTTGTATAACTACCGTTCCTTCTTCAGCGAAGAGATCTACTGGTACACCTTTGCCCGCACCGCAACATACGCGATCACTGTCACCATCCTCACCTTTCTGGTGACTTTTCCGGTAGCCTTTTACATCACCAAGATTGTCTCCCCCAGATTTACCGGCTTTCTCACTATCCTGTTGCTGATGCCCTTCTGGGTCAGTGAACTGGTCCGGGTGTATGGCTGGATGATCCTGCTGCGCGAGAGTGGAGTGCTCAACCACCTGCTGCTCTCCATCGGTATTATCAATACCCCCATAGAAATGCTCTACAACGACATAACCATGGTGATGGGCCTGGTATACACCTCGATGCTCTTTATGGTGGTTCCACTCATCTCTTCCCTGGAAGGTATGGACGATTCAATGATCGAGGCCGCTCACGATCTCGGTGCTTCGCCTCTGACCATCTTTTTCAAGATCATAATCCCCTATGCTGCACCAGGTATCACTTCCGGCTCCATTGTGGTGTTTATGCTGACTCTCGGCAACTATCTCACTCCGAACCTGATGGGAGGCAAAAACTCACTCTGGTTCACCGAGCAGATCTACAATCAGTTCATTGCCAGCTTCAACTGGAACCAGGGCGCCGCCTTCGGCTTCCTGCTCTTGCTGCTCAGCTCAATAATCATCTGGACCGGCCTTAAAATCAGCAGGCAGGAATTGGGGAGGGCCTTATCATGATTCGTACTCTGCCACAGCAGCGTGGCTACGCGACCCTTTTCAAGCTGTACATAGCACTCTTTTATGTTTTTCTCTTCGCCCCGCTGGTGGTCACCTGCGTTCTGGCATTCAATGACTCGAACTTTCCGGCACTGCCCTGGCATGGGTTCTCTCTCGACTGGTTTTTTAGCGATGGTCCGGAACGAATAGGCCTGTTCCATGACCGCTCAAATATGCAGTCGCTCTGGGTCTCCAGCCAAACCGCTTTCTGGGTATCTCTTTTCTCAGTTATCGTAGGAACGGCAGGTTCATTTCTCTTTGAACATGAAGAATTCCCTGGGAAACGTGGACTATGGTTTCTGGCATTAACCCCGCTGGTCATTCCCGGGGTTATTCTGGGTATCTCAATACTGCTGACCGCCAACAGCCTTGGCATCTATTTCGAAGACACCTTTGGCATAGATATCCCCCTCTTTCGTCCCGGCTTCTGGTTGGTGGTGCTTGGGCAATTTTCCTTCATTACCACCTTTGTGCTGCTAGTTGTTTCTGCCCGACTGAGAAAGTTTGATAGAAGCCTGGAAGAAGCGGCCCTCAACCTGGGAGCAACCCGGCTGGAGGTGATCCGCTATATCACCCTGCCCTATCTTCGCCCGGCCCTCATCGGCAGCGGCGCGGTGGCCTTTCTGATGAGCTTTGAGAATTTTAATACTACCCTGTTTCTGGTCGGTTCAGAGACAACTTTGCCGATCAATCTCTACCTGCAGGTACGGGACGGCTCCACCCCAATCATCAATGCAGTGTCCTTTCTGCTGATTATCACCACCTCGACCTTTGCAGTCATCAATCTGCTGCTAAAGAAAAAGGAAAACGCATAAAAAAGCCGCAAAGTGGATGAATTCTTCACTTTGCGGCTCTCTACACAAGCTACACATCCCTAACCGCTAGCGATAGGCCGGCGGCTGTTCCAAGTAGATATACGTATCTCCCTGCTGGCGATAATACCTATTGTCGATGATCGCATAGGATACAGCTGCAGTCATTGCAAATGCTGCTACCGAAGGTAGATGATTCCTTTGGTAGGATCGAGGATGATGATAGTACCGAAACGGTGCCTTGGGGTAGTTTCTCGCCTGATAGCTGGGCAGGTGAGCGGGATTATGTTTGTAATGCCTTTTCTCGTTATAGTTGAGCAACTGAACCGGCTTATGCTTTTTGTATACCTTCTGCGGTTTATGGTGAGGACCTCTCCCATTTGCGAAAACTGATGATGGCCATATAAAAACAACCATCGTTAGAATAATCACAATACTGCTCGCTATCTTTTTCATAATGCAAACTCCAAAATCAAATGTTACCTGAGGTCAAACCAATCCAAAAGATAGAGCATTTTTTATCCACCGCAATCGGGAGGACCATCTGCAATAGCGCCGCTTTCGCTCCCCCGGACATCTTTTCCCAGACACCTGCCAGCAATAACAAAACCCTACATCAACCTTTATAAAATCGAATAGTTACATCATCATTTCCAGGTCAACGCTGCCTGGGCATTCAGGTGGCTGTAACCAATTGTGAAAAGATTGTGTACGCGAGGCGATAGCCAATGGAAGGTAAATTGGGAGTTGTTGCTGCCGGCAGCAGCGATATTCTTCTTTGCAGCATCAGTTCACGGCAGTATAGGTTTTGGCTTTTCTATGATATCAACTCCACTGTTCGGGCTTTTCACTGACCTGCAGAATCGACTTGGTGGGCAAGGGAAACCGGAAAAACGGTTGACTTTTCATCACAAAAATATTTGATATTTCTTTAATATACATGCTACAGGTGCTGTCTTTGCAATGACAAACGAAGACGGATAAAAGGAAATCAGGTGAAAAACCTGAACGGTCCCGCCACTGTAAGGTTGAGAACACTGCATTAAGCCACTGTATTTTACGGGAAGGCGCAATTGTTCGATGAAACCGAGTCAGGAAGCCTGCCTGTCAGATTCACGCATGCATCATGATCAATGGTAAAGCTCATGGTTGTTATACCCTTCATGGGGTAACAGCTATGAGCTTTTTTTGTTTTTACAATATGGTGGTTGTTAATGGGATACAGAGGACGAGATGTAGAAGTTATCGATATAGGATCGGGTATTTCCCTGGTCATTGCCTGCGACTCCTGTGGATCGGTTGGCAGCAAGGAGCTGGATCTCGTTAACGCTCCGCCGGAAATTGTTGGCCGCCTGACCGCTCGAACAGTCCTCATGGAGCTTGTAGCCGTGGGGGCCTCACCTGTTGCTATGACAGTCTCTATCTGTGCGGAACCCAGCCCAACTGGAGACGAAATATTGCGGGGTATCAAAAAGGAACTGCAATTGAGTGGTCATCCTGATGTAAAGCTTGCCGTGAGCACCGAGAAAAACTTTGAGACGCGGCAGACGGGTCTTGGAATTGGTGCCACAGGGACCTGCAGGACACGTGACCTCAAGATTGCCCAATCAGAAGCGGCAGACAAAATTTTCTGCCTGGGAGTACCCAGACTAGGAGGAGAAGTCATTGATTCAGGCTGCATGGATATCATACACAGCGGCACCGTGACACAATTGAGACCACATCCACTGATTCATGATATCCTTCCCGTTGGCTCAAGGGGCATCAGGGCAGAAGCTGAATTACTGGCAAGACAGTCTGGAACCATTTTCGATGCCGCCCAAGGTTGCAAACTGGACCTTGCAAAATCAGCAGGTCCTTCAACCTGCGTTCTTTTTTCTAGCCCTGAATCTATAGAAGATTTGAATCATTTCGAAATTTATCCCGTTGGTCAACTCATCATGAAATCTGATTAAGGAGTTTGCTATGCAAGATATTACCGCCCCAGACCTTAAGAATGATGTGCGCCTGGTAAAACGTGCTGCATACATTGCGATATTTGTTGCTCTCAGTGCAGTTGGAGCGATGATTAAAATTCCCAGCCCGGTGGGCACGATCGGCCTTGATTCAGCCCCCGGCTATTTCTGTGCATTGGCTTTCGGGTATGTTGAAGGTGCTGCTGTCATTTTTATCGGACATCTGCTCACAGCTGGAGTTGTCGGGTTTCCCTTAGGGTTACCTCTCCACCTTTTCATCGGATTACAGATGGCACTTTGGGCGATACTGGTTCGCTTTATCAAACAAAAACTTGGGCTTTGGCCAGCAGTTTTAACCGGTGTGGTCTTCAACGGGGTGGTTTCCGCTTTCACCATGGTCTTTATAGGTGGTGTGGGTGCTGCTCTTGGAATTATGCCATTTCTCATTGCAGGATCTCTGTTCAATATATTAGTCGCCGCAATTGCGTATAAAAGCTTGAAAAAGGGCAAACTGATTTGATGTATTCCCAACATTTGCCATGACTGAACAACAACACGCAATTACAACAGATATTGGCCCGGCTATATCTGTTTCCAAGGTGTCTTTTCAATACAGGACAGGGGACGTCCCGGCTTTAAACGATGTAAGCTTTCAGCTTTCACCCGCCACATGCACCCTTGTAAGAGGTGAATCAGGTTCTGGCAAGACAACTCTCTGCTATTGTCTCAAAGGTCTGATTCCGCAGGCTGTTGAAGGGGATTTTAGCGGTCAGCTTGAAATAGCCGGGATGGATGTAACCAAATACAGAATCCAAACTCTCTCCAGGCACATTGGCTTTGTTCTTCAGGATCCGGAGGTCCAGATTGTTGGCCGTAATGTTTATGAAGATCTGATCTTTGGTCCTCGCAATCTCCTGATCGCCAAAGAGACAATCGTTTCAGATTTCCCCTCTGTTCTTCAGGCAGTTGGGCTCGAAGGTTATGAGGGCAGAGAAACATACCAGCTGTCAGGAGGAGAAAAGCAGCGTTTGGCTATCGCCGGTGTACTGCTGATGAAGCCTCAGGTGCTGATTCTCGACGAACCATCTTCAGAATTAGATCCTGCAGGCCGCAGAAATCTCTATGATTTGCTGCTCAAGCTTAAACGTGAAGAGGGTCTTAGTCTCGTTATTGTGGACCAGCAGCTTCCCACAAGTCATCCCCTGGTAGATGAGGTGCTCTTCCTAAAGGATGGTGAGCTGAAAGAAGCCGATAGCATAGGAGAGTGTTCCGTACCTTGTACGCTGCCACCAGTTCTTTCGAGCAACGAAGCTCCGACCGTCCTGACTGTTGAAAACCTCTCCTTTGCATATCGCCCCGAAACACCGGTACTGAAAAACATCAGCATGGAGATCCGGCAACAGGACTTTCTTGCACTGGTCGGACACAACGGCAGCGGTAAAACAACCCTTGCGATGCATCTCAACCGGTTGCTGAAACCACAAAAAGGTACCGTCAGCTATCAGAAGAAATCCCTCGAGAAGTTTAGTCGCGCTGAGATAGCACGTTCGATCGGCTTTGTTTTTCAAAACCCTGATCATCAAATATTTGAAACAAGCGTGGAAAAAGAGATCGCTTTCGGCCTTGTTCAGCAGGGCATAAATACTAAAGAGATTAAGAAGAAGGTCGAAGAAGTTCTGGGCTTTATGGCTCTGGAGGATTACCGGGACCATCATCCCGCCACCCTGCCAAAGGGGATTCGTCAGTTTATCAGTGTGGCCTCAATAGTGGCCCTTTCGCCTGAAATTCTGGTGGTTGATGAACCGACCACAGGTTTAGACACAAAAGGAAAAGAGATCATACTATCCAGATTAAGGGAGCTCAACGACAGAGGAACCGCAATTGTAATGATCACGCACGATATGGAACTGGTAAGAGAGCATTGCTCCCGGCTCCTTTTACTTGAACAGGGCGAGATCAAGGTGAACATGTCAACTGCCAGTGCACTGCAGAGTATAGAATTTAAGGATTTTATTGGACGATGAAAAATTTATCTGTGGATGTTCGTTCAAAACTGGCTCTTTTCTTTCTTGTTATCGTGTTCTCGATGATTTTCAATTCGCCCTTCTTTTTGTCCGCCCTGCTACTTTGTACCCTACTGATCGGTATGGTCTGTTCTGTGGATATGAAAAAAGTGGCAGCAATACTTCTTCCCTTACTGCCGATTTTTATACTGCTTGGAATTTGTAGCGGATTTTTTTCTGTGGTCAGGTTCACTGATCCTGCAAATAATGGCGTGCTGTTCTGTATTGGTGACAGTGTCTGCGCCACCAGGGGAGGATTTCTGCTGGGGGTGAGCTTTTTATGTCGGCTTACTCTCATGATCCTCTCGACTTCAATCCTTTTACAGACCACCTCGCTTGATGATTTTATAGATTTTTTCAATACCACCGGATTACCACCCTCTGTCAGTTTTGTGATAACCACCGCGATCAGGTTTATCCCTGAACTCAACCGCAAGAAAGAGCAGATAATTAATGCTCAACGGGCGCGCGGTGTCGATATGGAAACGGGGCAGTGGTTGAGAGGCTTAAAGGCCAGGATCGCTATTATGATCCCTCTCATAATTCAGGGGATATCCCTTGCTGAGCACCTGTCAATTGCCTTGCTTAATAGAGGCTTCGGCTGCCGAAACAACTGGACTGTAATGAAGAAAGCGAAACTTGTCATGTTCGACTATCTTATTCTGCTTGCCTGTCTGTTACTCTTTTTCGTCGGGGTCGTCATAAGAAGCAGGAGTTCATATTTTTTACTCTGAGAGTTGTGGACGTTACACCCCTGAGCTTGAAACAGCATCCGAACAAGAATCAATCGGAGACGGACCACGATTGATGTAATATCTCGCCAATTCATCTGAATTTTCGGGTTCGCATCCTCAGCATCACAGAAGAGGTCATACAGAACCTCCCCCGTTCATGATTCAACATTAGAAGAAAGGGCAGACCTGCCCCGCATGGGCTATCGGGAAACGAAAAATCGAAGAATCCGCTCGAGGAGTGTTGAGGGTATTTCAAATATTGCAGTCAAAGTCCCGCGAGACTCGATCTTATTCGTACTTCCAATCTTGAAGTCAGAAGCGAATTTTGTTTTGCACGATGGACATGCCATAAGCACTCCTCCTATGCGTTTGGGGAAGCGCAGCTGCTGGTCACATTTAGGGCAAGTTTTTACGATATATTCAGACATGAACAAAATATAACTGCTTTGTAAAAATATTGTCAACCTGAGAAGTCATTAGCATCCTCCCTTCAAGGAAAGATTGGGGCCAGGCCTTGAAATTGGGGGTTATGTTTGTTGGCAAAATTTGACCAACGGCTTTGGCGCATGGAGCTTGGTGTAAATGTTGATCTGAGCTTTGCCTTAACAGGAAGAAGGTCAAGCAGAGCCAAATGACATAGCCTTTGAGCTTATCAAGGAGAACTGAACCGCTACGCGGAAAAACCGACCAACCAGCCTCCCTTTTGTCCCACCTCTTCCAGCATGAAATTCATTTCTACCATTACTTCCTTGATTGATAAGATACTGTAGTAGCGTCCTTATCAACTCAACCAAGGAGGTGCGTCATGAGTAGTCCGATCCGAGACGAGTTCGTCGAACACATGAATTTTCACGGTCTCACCCATGAGACCCAGCGTGGGTACATCAGTGGGGTCAGATGCCTGGCAAAGTACTACAATCAGTCCCCGGAGAAGCTGAGCAATGACCAGGTGCGGGGCTATTTCCGCCATCTGCTGCTGGAGAAAAAACTGGCATGGAGTTCATGCAAGACCTATCTCTCAGGCATCACCTATTTCTACCGTCATATTTGCGACCGGGAGGTTGATGACCGCTTTGGCCTGCCGCCGAAACCACGGAGCAAGAAACTACCGGCCGTACTGTCAATGGAAGAAGTAGGCCGTCTTCTGGGCTGCATTGATAACCTTAAACACCGGGTTCTGCTCAAGACCATCTACAGCGCAGGGCTTAGAGTCGGGGAAGCTATTCGCCTCAAGCCGGAGCATATTGAAAGCGATCCGTCCAGGATGGTAATCAGGGTCCAACAGGGCAAGGGACGCAAGGATCGCTATACGGTTCTGTCCAGACAGTTGCTCCCTGAACTGCGGGCCTATTGGCAGGAGTACAAGCCCAAGCTGTGGTTGTTTCCCGGCCAGAAGCCCGGAACCCATATCAGAAGTGCTTCCGTCTCGATGATGCTCTACGCAGCTAAAAAAAAATCGGCTTAACCAGGGAATGCAGTCTCCATACTCTCAGACACAGCTTTGCCACCCACCTCCTCTATAAAGGCTACGACCTTTATACCATCAGCCAACTGCTCGGCCACAGCAACATAGAAACAACGACGATCTATCTGCATCTGGTTCCAGCCAGGTATGTCCAACTCAAGAGTCCGCTTGATCTGCTGGACGAGACGAAGGAGGGAGCAGATGAAAGATAATGGCAACACACCGGAGATTGCCGATATCTTTCGCAGATATGGTAAGAAATACCGGGATATGCATGTGGTGGGATCGCAGCAATATAAGGTCATGAGACGCATCGAAAGATGTCGGACCGCTGCCCTTGGAGGCCATGTCGAAGCCTGTAATCATTGCGGTTATAGCCGCAACGCATATAACTCCTGCCGGGACAGACACTGTCCGAAATGCCAGACCATGGTCAAGGAGAAATGGCTCAGTGACAGAAGGACAGAACTGCTGCCTTGCCCCTATTTTCACAACGTTTTCACTTTGCCGCATGAGCTCAACCCCCTGGTTATGGGCAATAAACACATTATGCTGACTCTGCTGTTTACCGCAGTCAAAGAAACATTGCAGGTCTTCGCCCGTGATCCGCAGTGGCGCCTTGGGGGCCAACTCGGCTTCATTTCCGTGCTTCACACATGGAATCAGAAACTCATGGACCACTACCACCTGCACTGCATCATCCCGGCAGGAGTTCTTTCATTTGATCGTACAAGCTGGACCGGCACCAGAAGAAAATATTTATTCCGGGTTCAGTCATTGGCGAAGGAGCTCAAAAAACGCTATCTGGACAAGCTAGAAAGGGCACATAAGAAAAACCTCCTTTCTTTCCCTGGCAAGGTTGCAGGGCTGCAAGAGAAAAAACAGTTCCTGACGTTCATAGAAACGTTGCGTGGCAAGCAGTGGATCACTTATGCCAAACAGCCCTTTGGTGGACCGGAACAGGTACTCGAATATCTCGGTCGCTATACCCACCGGGTGGCAATAACCAACAACCGGATCATTGCTATCGATGATGGCAAGGTTAGCTTCAGGTATCGGGACCGCAGCGACGACAATAAGGAAAAAGAACTTACCCTCAGTGCTGAAGAATTTATCAGGCGATTTCTCCTGCACGTGCTGCCGAGCGGCTTTACCAAAATCCGCTATTACGGCTTCCTGGCTCATGCTAACAAGAAAACCTGCATCGCTTTAATCCGCACCCTGATCGGTTCAGACGTCAAATATACACAGAAAACAGTGGAGACCGTTCAGGAGATGATGCTGCGCTTGACCGGCATCGACATCTGCTGCTGCCCGCAGTGCGGCAAGGGAAAGCTGGTCTATCTCAGGCCGATTACCGACCTGGCTTATGATGATAGCTCCTGATCAGGTTTCTGTATCAGGATTTATCTAATTTCCAGATATACCGATGTTGGATTCAACAGGATAGCTGCATCTTGCACAGGTGAAAATTGCGAGCAAATACGTGGGTGCCATGAAAAAATATACATTTTGTCGCAAAACCAGCGTCATCAAAGACCAGTTTCGCCGGCTATGCTCGAAAGACCCGCTTCTCAATCTTGCACCACGACCGATAAACAGTAATCAGGAACCGCAATTAATCCCCATAGCATAACGTTTCCGGCCACAACTCCCCCGCAGTTCAGTTCTCAAGGTTTATCAATAATTGCAGCATGTTTTGTTGTGAATTCAAGGACTGCCAGAGCGCAACTATTGATAAACCTATTCTGTCAATCTTTATGCTCACCTATATAAGGAAGAGTGATTGACACCTCAAGCCCGCCATCATCCTTATTTCTGGCCGTAACTTTACCACCATGCTGCTCGACAGCCCCTAAGGTTATAGCCAGCCCAAGTCCGCTGTTCCGCTTCGTCGTCCGCAGCTCTGTTCCTGCCTGGAAAAATGGTAAAAACAACTTATCCAGATCGTTATCATTAACACCAGGGCCATGATCCCTTATTGCGATTACAGCTTTTTTCTCAGCAAGAAGCGGTTCCGTTTTGAGGCTTATTTCAACAGCTGTGCTTTCATTTGTAAACCGTATCGCATTCCTGACAAGATTTTCCACTGCGCTGTAGATGAGGTCATAATCTCCCGCTATACTAATTTTTTCTGTTTTAGTAACTTCTACGAAACAGTTACGACTGGACGCTTCCAATTCAGCATCTTTTTGTATTTTTTGAATGAGTTCTTCAAGATCTATAGGGTCTTGCTTAACAGGGGAATGAATAGCTTCGATCTGTGAGAGGGTAATTACCTGGCCTATCAGATAATTCATCTTTACAATTTCTTTATCTACTCGCTGCAGAGCTGTTTCAACCTCAGGAGTACCCTTTTTCCTCGCCAGATCCAGAGCAAGGGTCATGCGGCTTAAAGGAGATCGCAGTTCATGGGATATATTTCTCAACAGCTCTTCTCTTGATGATATAAGCTTTTCAGTTCTCCCTGCCATTTCGTCGAATCCTGCGGCCAGGTCATAGAACTCATCCCGCCTTCTTCCGATTAAGGGAAGAACCCGTTCGTCAAATTTACCACCTGCAAACTTCCGGGTTGATTTGGTCAGGATCGTAATAGGCTTGGAAATATGTTTGGCAAGGATCAGACAAACAACGGCTGATGTCACGATGGTTATCCATAACCTTACACTACTGTAGTACGAAGGATTGAGAGGTTCATTTATCCACCGTTTGGGTAATGCAGCAGCAATTATAAACTGTTTGTCATTGTTCGAAGTAATCGGTTTTGCCACTAGCGGCCTACTGCCAAAAACTAAAAATGCTGGTCCTTCCTTATCCAGAACCCGGTTAATGATCCTGTTTGCATTTTGGGGGAGACGGTCGCCATAGAGATGTTGACCGTCTCCTGAAAACAGATACAGGACAAAACCGTTAGTCTCTTCAACTCTGCTTGCCAGTCTGTCGAGCGCTCTAATTTTGTTCTGTTCAAACAGGGTGACACTCAAATTTCCAACTCGATCCAGGGAACGCAAAGCATTCTCTCTTCCTTTCGATAAAAGAGAATCTGATTCAAGAAAAAATGAAGAAGAGACAAAGAGTATTCCGACTCCCATCATCGAAAGCCAGAACCATAAAAATATTTTCCAATAAATTGATTTCATAGAACTAAATTGGCCGTATTGTTTCCGCAAAGAGATACCCTTCACCTCGTACAGACACAATTAGCTTTGATTTTCCGACTGCCTGTTTCAGCTTTCTGCGAAGATTACTTAAATGTACATCAAGACTTCGATCTAGCGGGGACTGCTCGCGATCCAGAACGGACCGGTAAAGCTCATCTCTATCAACAATATCGCCTTCTGCTGAAACCAGCCGTTCCAACAGTTTGAACTCTAAGGAAGTAAGGTTAATCTCCTGTTCGAATGCATGTACGGTTCTTCGTGTTAAATCCATTGTTATTGAATCAGCCAGAGACAAGACCACTCGTTTCGTATCAGCTTTTTCAACATTTTCAGTAGCCGATCTGCGCAAAATCGATCGAGTTCTAGCCAGAAGTTCTCTCGGGTTAAACGGCTTTGGAAGGTAATCATCCGCCCCAACTTCCAGGCCGATGATTCGGTCCACCTCTTCCCCTCGTGCAGTGAGCATGATGATTGGAATTTCAGAATTTCTTCTGATTATCTTCAGAACTTCAAGCCCATTGATATCCGGCAACATGACGTCGAGGATTATTAAAGAAAAGGATTCTTCTGTCACTTTCCGACAGCCATCCTCTCCGTTATGCACCATCTCGATCTCAAATCCATCATCACTGAGGTATTCATCCAATAGTTCACAGAGCTCAGTATCATCATCGATAATTAGAATTTTTGTAGTATCCATCATCTTGCCTTAAAGACTTTTTCTATCGTATCACAGCATGTTGAGAGCGCAGGAAACAGGCACACAGCTGTAAAAACATTAAGTACCACACCATTTCATTTTTTGAATGTTAAGAAATGTAAATTTCAGGCACCGGAGTACACCAATTTCTTAATTTTACTTAACTGGGGTTTGTTGGAAAAAACCTCTATGCTTGTCACATACATCAGCTGATATTTTCCACATTAACAAGAAGTATACACAACAATTTAAGGAGTAAAACATGATAACGAAAAAACGTATATGTACCGTTCTGCTCTCTGCGACACTCATTTTTCCCATCTGCTGCCAGGCAAATGAAAATGTACTACCCGAGGTAATCGAATCATCGGTACCTACCAATACAACTCATGCATCTGGTACTTACCGATCTTTTGAGAGGCTTGAAGAGTATCTTAATCTCACCGAAGAGCAGATTGCAGAGATTCGTGGAATTGTTTCATCAGAAAAAGAAACGATTCAGGAGTTGGTACAACAAGTTCGTGCATTCCGCCAGGAATTACGAGTTATGCATGAGGCTGGAGATTATAACCCAGAATTTGTTTTGGACTCGGCCCAACAGCAATCGGAACTTATTAATGATCTGATTGTGATCAGGCAAGAGTTGAAAGCAAAAATCGGCTCGGTATTGACACCGGAGCAGCGGGTAAAAGCAACTGCATTGCGCACTGTAGTGCGATCGATCATTGAATCAAGGGTTATGCAGCATTTTCCTGGTCTACAGCAAGATCAGGTGTGACGGTTATCACTCTATAACTAAGAGGAGTTCACCATTATGAGAAGAATGAAGTTTACCACTATTATCTGTATAGCTCTTTCCATTCTGGCAACAAGTGTTTTTGAATTATATCACATGGATGCGGAAGCGGGTTCTTTAAGAAAACGGCGTACCGTTGCCGGTAATGGTTCTGATGTCTATGCAGGAAAACGATCAGCCATTGTCAGTGATACCGGTCAACGAGCGGTATCGCGAGGGCGTTCTTTCTATGATGATGACGGATCAGCTACCGCTGTTAAAAGTAGAAGAATTTCAGATGGGTCAGGTAATGGACGGATGAAAAGAAAAACAGCCACAACGGATCAGTATGGAAATGCCACCTATGAGAAAACAAAGGCTTTCCATGGAGCGGGCGGAAGTAGTGGCGGCAAGAACAAGCAGACAACAGTCAATGCGGATGGAAGTATAGTCCGTGATTCTCAATCGTCCTACACTGGGAAGAATGGAACGACAGTTGAGGGAGAAGGATCGTTTATACGTGATGAGGGTGGAAATCTCTCAGGAAACAAAACGATTACTACTACTTCAGCCGACGGCACTATTCAGCAACACGAAGTTGTTTATTCGCCAGATTCTGGGTGGGAAAAAACTACGCAGTAGAATAGAAAACGATACTTTCAATATTTCAGAAAGGGGGTATCCATTTCACTGGCCTTGATTTCTTACCATAAGTTTCACAGCCGAAAATGCCTTTTTTTCAAGCAGTTGTGATTCTCTGAATCTTTACAAGGCAACTACTTTATCAATTACTGCAATACTTATTGTTTCAGCAACCTGTTGCTAACATTGGACTTTCTATTCATGCTAAAACAATTAGGCCAGTGAAGTGGATACCCCACTTTCAGAATAAAGAGAATTACAATGAACAATTACAAAACCACACACTCGTTCTTAAATCCAATAGTGATGATGTTGATATTTTTTTCATTGCTGGTCACCACTCCCTGTTTGGCTCAATCTGGTGCGGGAGGGACGTTTGCCGATTCCTCTCCAACTGAGCGAGCACAGATGCAAACGGAAATGATGAGTGAGTTTTTGCAACTCAGTGATCAGAAAACCGCAGAGGTTGGAATGATCAATCTCTACTATGCCGAAGAAATACAAACTCTACAAAACAGCGGTAAATCGAGGCGTAAAAAATTTCGTGCTATCAAATCGCTTCTCGCTGAAAAATATAAGAAAATTGAGCAGGTTTTGAGCCAGGATCAATTCAATGATTATAAAAACGCTCAAGAGGAAATGAGAAAGAAAATCAAACAGAAGCTTGCTGAACGAAAATAGCATATCCAGTAACGGTTGAGGCAACGGCTGGATTAGGATCGTCGGGGAGGTACGAGCCTTCCTGACGGTACCACTGATTTCTTACTTGGTAAAAGCCGTATAGTAGTCAAAGGTTATAATTGGCAATCATAGTCAATTTCGTTCAGTAAACGGTAGAGATGTTTCCTGTTTCTCTTCTGAGGCATCTCTATCTCGGCGTGCCGCCATCTATCAACTAGGCAAAATCCTACCTGCACAAGAATAGTGTAAACTTTCAGAATTTCTTAAATGGTTAACATTGCCAATAATAGCCTCTACAGTTGCTATAACCTGTGCCTTTGCAGGCTCGCAGTAGTAACTATAATGAAAAGAAAATCGAGTTTACGCAATACTAACAAGTTGGAAATAAACGATAAGATTTTTTTCTCCATTGATCTTCAGAAACGGACCCTGCATGCGATATCGAGTTATTCAGTGACTGCATTCCTGGCACGTAGCAAGACTTCGAATCCAAAGGTTACGCATTTGTCCAGCAGTATGTTCGATCGTACATCCTTGCAAAACCACTCTTCTGTTCCTCCTGCTGATTGCTGTTTTGCTCTTGCCTGGATCCATTTTTTGAATAGAGGTGAATAAGAGTGTTCATCAGGCCCATCGCCAAGATCACCGTAAGCATGATGCAGGTTGAAAAGGCTGCCGCCTGGGATGTAAACCCAGCCTCGTCGAGCCTCATCACAGAGACTGAGGCTACACTTACTTTTGATGAGATAAGAAAGATAACAGCTGAAAGAGTTACCATGGATCGCATGAAGATAAAAAAGAACACGGATATTATGGTTGGCCCCATAAATGGCAAAACAGCATCTCGAAGAATTCGTAAATTTCCACCTCCAAAACAAGAGACCGTCTCCTCTAAAGAAGGAGGCACCGCACGCACTCCTGTTACCATGGTGAGAAAACCCTGTGAATGGTAGTGATAAAAATTACAGAGAGCGATAAGGAAACTGCTGCCATACAGCATCCCCAGCATATTATCGCTCACATTAAAGGCAAGTACATATGAGATACCAAATACCAGACCCGGAACGCCAACTGGCAGAACAGCCAGCAGATAGACGAGCTTGGCAAGTTTTGGCGGTATTCTTTTCATGCTGAAGGCCAGAGCAAACAGGAAAACAACTCCAAGAACTGCCGCCTCAACGGAAACCAGCAAAGATGTCCAAAGCGGTGCATAACCGCCGCTAAGTGTTATGTTATAGTTAGCAAGGGTAAAGTCCATACGGTAAGGCCACAGCTTTATAAAGCTGGCTATGATCACCGTAATCACAACAAGCACAGCTATCGATCCGATGGTGTGCACAAACACTCCAAGGGGTAAATCTCGTTTTGGGTAAAATTCTGCCGATACAGGTATGGCACTTTCAGAGGAGCCGCCAAATTGTTTTTGAGAGGCAACCCTCTCTATATAGACAGCAACCAAGGTAGGCAAAAGAAGGATAATACCAATCACGGCACCCATTCCAAAATTCATCTGCCCCACCACCTGGCTGTAAATCTCTGTAGCCAGCACTTTGTAGTTGCCGCCGATCACAGCTGCGTTACCAAAATCCGTTATGGTGACGGTAAAGACCACAAAGCCGGCGCTGAGTAGGCCGAATTTTGCATTTGGAAGGGTGATATCGAAAAACTGTTTCCACTTGGAAGCTCCTAGAATCTCGGCAGCTTCATAATACCTTGCGTCAGATTGACGCAGGGCAGCCTCGATTATCAGTATCGCCTGGGGTAAGCCGTATAAAATGTTTGCGATGAGCAGCCCCCAGAAACCATATATTTCAATGTCCCACCCTGTCCACTTGTGTACCAAACCATTTCGTCCAAGTAGAAACAGAAGGCCTAAGGCCTGAACAAGTGACGGGGCAAGCAATGGCAGTGATAAGGCTCCTTTCAAATACCGTTTCCCTCCAATACCTGACCGCTGCAGGGCAAAAGCGACGGAAAAACCCAAAACCAGGCAAAATGCAGTGGTGCAGGTACTGAGAACCAGACTATTGAAGGCGGCTTTTACAACACCTGGCGACTTGAGAACGTTGATATAGTTTGCTATGCCATAGGTTCCGTCGGCAAGTTGAAAACTTTTCCCAGCCACCAGCAACATGGGGTAGCAGAAGAAAATACACAAGCCGATCAGGGGAAAGGCGACCGCTGAAGTCACCAGCAACCTGTCTCCAACCACCTGACTTCTTTTTAACCATGGTTTTGCCGTTACACTGCTCATACCTTCACCCACCTGCCGCAGCCATCGGCTACCGAAACCTCAACTGAAGCTCCCTCAGTAAAGTCCGGGTAACCCTGCATCTCGACAACCACATCTTCGCCATGCCAGTCCAGGGTGACCCTGCTCAAATTGCCGAGGAACTGCAAATCCTTCACCTCAGCCCCACCCTCCTTGGCGTCTATAATCAACTGCTCCGGGCGAACAGAAAATTCAAAGGCATCGTCTCTTCCCTCAGGTCTCGTCTCCTCCATTTGAGGTATGTTTTTACGAATCCAGGAGGCCGGAAAAATATTGCTTACCCCGACAAAATCTGCGACAAATCGAGTTGCCGGCTCAGCATATAACTCCCGGGGAGTACCAATCTGCTCAATGCGGCCGTCCTTCATGCAGATAATTTTATCTGCCATGGTCAACGCCTCTTCCTGGTCATGGGTAACCATGATTGTCGGTATCCCGAGACGCTGCTGCATTTCACGAATCTCAAAACGCATCTCTGCACGCACCCTGGCGTCAAGAGCTGAAAGAGGTTCATCAAGAAGCAGCAAAGAAGGTTCTACAGCCAGAGCGCGTGCAATGGCCACACGCTGTTGCTGACCGCCGGATAGCTGATGCGGGTATCGACCGGCAAGATCCGGTAATTTAATGAGTTCAAGGAGCGTTTCTACCCTCTCATCAATTTCTTTCTTATCAATTTTTTGCACCTTAAGCCCATATCCCACATTTTCTTTCACCGTCATGTTTGGAAAAAGTGAGTATGATTGAAAGACAAGACCGAAACCTCTATCACGGGCTGCAATTTCAACAAGATCCTTATCGCCAAGATTCATGCTTCCGCCGTCAAAATCAAGCAGTCCGGCAATGATTCTCAGCAGCGTGGTTTTACCGCAACCGCTCGGCCCTAAAAGGCAGACGAACTCATTCTCACCAACTTCCATGTTAATACGATCTAACGCGACAAAGCCGTTGAACGTTTTATACAGATTTTTAATTGACAGTTTCATTACTTAAATTTTACCGGACTCAAGGTGCATTGTTTTAGATATTGATTACTTCCTGCAAGGAATCACTTCGCTACGGTTGCGTTCCACTTTTTCAATATTTCAGGCCTTTCCACAGCAGACTTGGCAAAATCTACAGGATAGAGAACTTCTGAGAGGTTTTCAGGGAGACCTGCCGCAGCAGCCATTGCTGAAGGTTTTGTCCCAGGAATGGTTATGATTGCCTTGTACTTGGCGTATACCTCGGCAGCTTCTTGTGAAAGGGTCCAGTCGAGGAACTTTTTAGCGTCTTCCTTGTTCTTCGACCCGGCCAAAAGACCTGAAGCCTCGAGTTCGTAACCGGCCCAGTCGGAAGGGAGCACCATCAAAACGGGGTACCCCATTTCCACCGATTTCATTGCCACAAATGAAAGGGAAGCACCGATTGCATACTCGCCGGCTCGTGCCATCTTGCATGGTTTGGAGCCGGATGATGTGTACTGGGCCATATTCTCATCCATATCATCAATGAGTTTCCAGCCGTCCTCCTGGCCTGCCCCCTGGATGATTGCCGCTACTTGAAGATAGCCGGTACCCGATGATGCAGGGTTTGGCATGACAACCTCACCCTTGTAAACCGGGTTGGTCAAATCAGACCACGACTTGGGCATTGGAAGATTTTTAGACTCCAAAACAGCAGTATTAACGCAGAGAGCCCCCATGTATCCAGTGGCTGCGAACCAGGAATCGTCTTCAGCCCGATATTGGGCCGGCAGAGATTCTGAATTTGCAGCCTTATAGGGTTCGAGCTGCGATACTATTTGTTTATCCGCCATGTTTGTGACTGCAAAACCCCAGATCACATCCGCTTGTGGATTTTCAGACTCGGCAATTATCCTCGCCCCGAGATCACCTGTTGAAAGACGCATGACATTTATCTCGATGTCCGGAAGTGACTTCTTTGCAACTGCCAGATAATCAGCGATCTCGTCTTCTTCCAAGGCGCTGTAGACTGTAATTTCTCCGGCCTGAACCTGAGTGCAAAATGCCAGGCCCACAAGCGCACCTGTGGTCAACCTTCTCACACTCTTGATACTGAAACTCTTCATCTAACCCTCCATTCGTGTTTACTTTTCATTGGATTTTGGTTCACTTCGCATGTGGCGTTTTGACCACATTTGCACTTTTGTGGTTTTTTGTCTATCTTTTTTTTCATAATTGTGTAATTATTTTATTAAAGCAAACACAGGAAACTCGTTAACTAATTTGTTACATATTTGTAACACAAGTGTCGGCTAATAACATCCGATACTTCTCACAAAGGAATTAACGGTACAGGATATATGTGGAAAGAAGAGCGATTCCAGAAAATACGAACCCTTTTGCAAACCTATGGCAGAGTCACCATAAAAAGAGCTGCTGAAGATTTGGATGCATCAAGAGAAACCATCAGAAGAGATTTTTCTGAAATGGAACAACTTGGCGAATTAAAAAAAATAAGAGGCGGTGCAATCGCTCTGGACCCAGAGCACGAGCCACCGATAACATTACGAAATTACGAACAGAGGAAAGAAAAAAGAGCCATTGCAAAAGCAGTCGTTTCGCGAATTAAAAGCGGCCAGACTTTGTTTATTGATGCCGGCAGCACCACCTCGATACTGGCGGAAGAGTTGGCAAAAATAACTGGGATTACCGTAATCACAAACTCGCTTTACATCGCCCAAAGACTTTCATGTGAAAAGTGCCGGCTTACAAATTCTATTATGACTATTCTCCTCGGCGGAATGCTGCATGACTCTCTCCCGGCAACCTTTGGCGAAAAGACAATCGCTGAAATTTATCGTCATCATGCCGACATCACACTCGTCTCACCGGTCGGCCTTGATGCACAATACGGCGCAACAAGTTTTGACCCCGCTGAGGCGGAAATTGCCAGAGCGATGATCGGCAACAGCAAGGCATCCTACCTGCTGGCTGACTCGACAAAAATTGGTCGAATCAGTCGGGTTGGATTTTGCCCGACTGAGGATATTGATGTCTTCTTCACCGACAAAAAGGCTCTGAAAAAAAAGGAACTTCAGGAGATTAAGGACAAAATCGAGGATATAGTTTTTGCCTAAATGCGCTGCCGGACAGAGGAAAATGACATTGTTTGAACAAACGATATCAACCATATCGCAAATATTGCAAATATGGTCGCTCTGTCCGAATTGCCCAGACAATCCTCATGACAAAAAGAACCTGCACACCAGAACCCCAGGTATGACTTATTAAGAGTATCCCATGCAAAAAAATGTCCTTGAAAAAGCTGCTGGCAAAAGCCTCGCCTCTTCGTTCCGGTGATGTTCTTGCCAGTATAGCTGCAGAAACTGAAGAGGATCGGGTAACCGCCCAAATGGCCCTGGCCGACACACTATTACAGCGGTTTTTACACGAGCCTGTTATCCCCTATGAAGAAGATGAGGTCACCCGTTTAATATTTGACGAACATGACAATGAGGCATTTCAAGCGGTCAGTTCATTTACCGTCGGAGAATTTCGAGACTGGCTTCTGACTGATCAGGCAGACAGCCAGGCACTTGCGAGGTTGTCTCCGGGGCTCACTCCTGAAATGGTGGCAGCGGTCTCAAAACTCATGCGCATGCAGGATCTTATTCAGGTGGCCGCAAAATGTACGTCATAACAGCTTTCAGGAACACCATCGGCCTTCCTGGTACTTTTTCGGTCAGGTTACAGCCAAACCACCCAACAGATGATTTGAACGGCATCGCTGCATCTATTCTGGACGGGCTTTGCTACGAATGTGGCGATGCCGTGATAGGCATCAACCCTGCCACAGACAGCGTTGCCAATATCAAGCAGTTGCTTTTTATGCTTGACGACCTGATAACCCAATACAAAATCCCTACCCAGAGCTGCATTCTAACCCACGTTACCACCACCATCGAAGCGATTGAAGCAGGCGCACCTGTAGACCTCTGCTTTCAGTCGATTGCAGGAACAGAAAAAGCCAACAACAGTTTCGGCATAACCCTTGATTTACTCAAACAGGGTATGGACGCAACCCTGAGCCAGAATCGCGGCACAGCAGGCACGAATGTCATGTATTTCGAAACAGGACAGGGGAGCGCCCTTTCTGCAGATGCGCATCACGGGGTCGACCAGCAGACCCTGGAAGCAAGAGCCTATGGAGTTGCCAGGAAATACAAACCGTTACTCGTCAACACCGTTGTCGGTTTCATCGGACCCGAATATCTCTATAACGGCAAACAAATCCAAAGAGCAGGCCTGGAAGATCATTTTTGCGGAAAATTACTGGGCCTGCCTATGGGCGTTGATATTTGCTACACCAACCATGCCAAAGCCGACCAGGACGACATGGATGTACTTCTTACTTTACTTGGTAATGCGGGGTGCAATTTCATCATGGGCGTCCCTGGCGCTGACGACATCATGTTGAATTATCAATCAACATCATTTCATGATGCAACATATATACGCAAACTGCTCAACCTGACCCCGGCTCCGGAATTCACCGCATGGGTGGAGAGCATGTCTATCATAAACCACCAAGGAAAACTACAACCCATTCAAAATGGTAATACGCTGCTGCGGTTAACATCGGAGGCCTGTTCATGAGTATACACAACCCAATAATCACCCAGGATCCCTGGAAAAAGTTGCGGCGGCACACCGATGCCCGAATTGCCCTTGGAAGGGCTGGGGTCAGCCTCCCTCTCAATGAGCACCTGAGGTTCAAGCTTGCCCACGCCAGAGCAAGGGATGCCGTGTATCAGCCTGTCCGAACCGATGACATCCTTTCGTCCCTGGAGACCGATAAAAGAAAAGCACTGCTGCTTCACTCCATGGCCTCTGACAGGATGGAGTACCTCACTAGGCCTGATATAGGGAGGGCGCTCAACCACACCTCCAAAGAGTTATTGCGTAGCGGGAAAAGCGGTTTTGATATTTGTATTGTTATCTGCGACGGCCTGTCTGCCCCTGCTGTAAATGAAACAGCAGCAGCGGTAACGAACGGATTGCTGGAACTCGTTGACCAGACAACCCTGAGCGCTTCACCTGTCTGTATGGTTACCAACGGGCGTGTTGCTGTCGGAGATGAGATCGGCCTTCTCTTAAAAGCAAAAATGGTCGTGATACTCATAGGGGAAAGACCGGGGTTGAGTTCGCCTAATTCACTTGGGGCATATATAACCTGTGATCCGAAGCCTGGTACAACCGATGAGGCTCGAAACTGCATCTCAAACATCAGACATGGCGGAATGTCCGTTTCCAAAGCAGTCAGAAAAATAGCGTATCTTGTTGAGGAGGGGTTCAGAATTGGCGAGACAGGTGTCAGACTTAAGGACAAAATGGATGATGAATATACACCGTTACTCAGTTTCAAGACTGATTTATAGCACTTCAATTTACACGACAAGCGTCCTGAAAGGATAACAACATGATAGATCTTCACACCCACACCTTGTTCAGTGATGGCGCCTTTGTTCCTTCAGAGCACCTACGGAGAGTGGAAACACTCGGCTACGAGGCTATCGCCATTACCGACCATGCAGACTCCTCAAATCTGCATATCTTGATCCCAAATCTTGCCCGAGTTGCTGCTGATCTCAATCCCGTCACGAAAACCAGGCTCATCGTCGGTGTTGAATTAACCCATGTTCCACCATCGTTAATCAAGCCATTAACAATAAAAGCCCGTGAACTCGGAGCTCAACTGGTTGTTGTGCATGGGGAAACACCTGTGGAGCCGGTCCTTGCCGGTACAAACAGGGCAGCGCTCGAGGCTGGAGTTGACATCTTGGCTCACCCCGGTTTTCTCAGTGAGGAGGATTCAGTTCTTGCAGCTGAAAACAACACCTACCTTGAGCTCTCAGGCCGCAAAGGCCACAGCCTGACCAATGGTCATGTCGCCAGGATGGCTGCAAAGACCGGGGCACCTCTGGTCATTAACGCCGATGCCCACGATTCAAGCGACTTCCTTTCTGCTGAGATGGCAGAAAAGGTCGGTCTCGGTGCCGGCATCAGCAAGGAAGACTACCAGCAGATTCGTCAAAATATGAAAGATATTGTCAGCAGAGTTTAATTGCAAAAGACATATCCAAACAGGCAAATTTGTCGCAATTAATATCTTTGATTCGCAGATTCAGGAACACATTGAATCACCTACGCATGCCTCTTAACCATATGCCGCTGATGTGAACCCTTTGATATGTTATCTTTGTAAGGGAAGTTTGAGTTTCCACTTTTTAAGATTATGAGGAGTTGATATTGGCAACCGCAGCTTTGATTATAGCTCTCAGGGTTAAGAAGATGTCCATCCTGATCACATAATGTCTGCGACTTATTATAAGCCTTAACGTTGCCAGGACGAAGCTTGTCATTCTTGTCACTTACTCCAACGAAAGGTGCTTTCTGTTTATCGTCATCTACGGACCTCAGAGGTTGGGGTTTCTACGGTGTTAGGCAGAATGTAAGATTACACGACAGAATCATTCGATGCAGGATTAAGGATTTCAATTGCCAATCTAATGGGATTGCAGAAAAGGGCTACTGAAGATTCTTCCTGTATCTGTGAACCAAGGTCTTGATCAGCAAACTGCCGTTCAGTGGCAGACCAGCCTCCTGTACGAAATAGTCAGGGTCACGAGGTGAGGGTAATCAACAGTAGGCACATACTCAGTTAAGGCTTTTCCTGAATATGCCCTGGATTATTCTGACAGGAGACCAATGAGTATTGCCTAAAAGCAAAAGGAGGCCTTGGGGAACTTGAAATAATAGTACTGGTAGAATCGTGACCCAAAACTAGAAGAGAAGTTCGTTGTGGGTCACGACCCTGGTACTCAATGTATTAGAACCAGATATGCCGATAGTTCTGACTAGGAGGCTGTCGGACTTTAGCCTTTTTCTACTTTAATCCGTGGACTCCTATTGGACTCTGATATCAAATTATGCGATTCTCAGAGCCTTAAAGTGGTCAGTCCGACAGACTCCTAGAAAGAGGTCTTCGCAAAAGTCAAGAACCGATCCTGAAACACTGGCGTGGCTATTTATTTTGCAGTCCAGCCACCATCGACATAAACCGTCTGGCCAGTAATATAACCAGACGCAGGTGAAGCAAGAAATATTGCAACGCCTTTCAGGTCATCAAGCTCTCCATTTCGGCCAATAATGGTTTGACGGGCAAGGGCGTCAATCACCTGCTCCTGACCATAGAGGCCTGAAGTCAAACCTGTTTTGAAAAAGCCAGGTCCAATAGCATTACATGTGATACCACTTTCATCAGCGGACCATGCCTCAGCCATAGCCCTGGTTAACTGCACTACTCCGCCTTTGGAGGCACCGTAGGGCACACTGTTTGGAAACGCACGTTCTGATTGAAGTGAGGCAATATTGATGATTCTTCCCCACCCTTTTTCTTTCATGCCTGGAATAAGGTGTCGCGCCAGAAAGAAAGGTGCCTTCAAATTAATATCAATCTGCTTGTCCCAACTATCGGTGCTGATGTTTTCCCAGGACTGCCGCATGTTAATACCAGCAGCATTCACCAGAATATCAGGTGCTCCGAAAAATGACGCCGATTTTTCTGCTGTTTCAGCCAGAGCATCCATATCAGCCACATCACAGGTTAAATACGCTGCCTTCCCGTTTATATTTAACACATCATTGACAGCATCCTTTAATGGTTCTTCTTTTCTTGCCACATGGATAACGGCAGCGCCTGCTTCGGCAAGACAGAACGCAATAGCTCTGCCAATTCCTGAGTTGCCGCCGGTAACAAGTGCAACACGACCGTTAAGGTCAAATAACTTATCAATAATTTTCATTCCGTTAAACTCCAGACAATATCTTTATATGGCCACGACACTGATTTCAGACAGGCAAATGTGGCCACAATGTTGTTACGCGCTCCCATAAATTCTTGTCATGATGCACTGACGAAGACCAGATGCCTCAACTGCGATCAAACAGCCATTTGTGGTACGGTACATCACAGTGAAAAATATCTTCAGCCGCTGTGTCGGCTTGATTTTCCTGCCTTCGCCATAACCTAAAGGCGGGCAATTCGGTCATCCCTTTAAGAAATAATTCTTTTGTTTCTGTCACGACCACACTGCCTGTATCTCCAAACAATTCCATAGGTTTATCGGCGCATTTCCTTCATTAACACAAATCTGCAGGCCGCGTATCCCCTCCGACTTCCCGTTAAGTTTGGGTAGTCGCCGGTCGCAGTTCTACACCCAGTAACATTTTATAATATATTTTATAAAATGTTGACAACACAAAAAAAACATTTTATAAAATTTTACATAACTTTAACATTTTTGTTATTTTTCTACCTGCTGACAACTGATTGGCATACATCGAATCACCAGTACCTGGGCGATAAGTTCGTGCCCGTTTTATATAACTGGGCTTTCTGAGGTTGCCTGCTGCTTGCAGACAATCAGATGTAAAAACTGAAAAAAATTGGAGGATGTATGAAACGGTTAACGATGTTGTGTTTGATGGCTCTGTTGGTTGTGACGTTCACAGTGCCGCTATCTGCATTTGCAGAAAAGACTTTGAAAATAGGCCTGGGAGACCCCATTGACTCCGATCAGGGCGTTCTGGCCTTACGTTTTAAAGATATCGTGGAAAAAGCCAGTGGTGGAAGATACAAAGTCGATATTTTCCCAGGCGGGCAACTCGGTGACGAACAAAAAATGGTCAAGGATGCCAGAAGGGGTTCCATTGATGGAGCGGTTGTGGCCATTAATAACGTCACTCCCTTTGCTAAGAAATTAGGCGTTCTGACCTTGCCATATCTCTTACAGAGCTTCGATGATGCGGTAAAAGCAACGACTGGTGATCTTGGCAATAAGTGGAGAGAAATTCTTGTTAAGGAAGCAGGTATCCGTCCCTTGGGATGGGGGTATTCTAACTTCCGCGTCCTGACCAACTCCAAAAGACCTGTCAATACACTTGCAGATCTCAAAGGGCTTAAAATCAGGGTTCCGAAGAATGCAATCATGATTGAAACCTGGAAAGCACTTGATGCGGAACCAGTGCCCATGGCATGGCCGGAGACCTTTACCGCCATGCAGCAAAAGGTTGTTGACGGGCAGGACAATCCCCATATGGTCAACTACACCATGAAGTTTTATGAAGTGCAGAATTACACCTCTGAATGCCATTATCTTTTTTCCCTGCAGCCCCTTGTTTTCGGAGAGAAATTTTTTCAATCCCTCTCCCCGGAAGATCAGGCAATGTTCACCCGGGCTGGTATAGAGGCGCAGCAGTATAATCTCATGTTCAGCCTTACCGGAGCTGAAACAGCAAAACAAAACATGATCAAAGAAGGTGTCGCATATAACGACATCGAAGATGAAGATCAGTGGGCAAAGATTGCAATGGAGAAGGTCTGGCCGAAATTTTATGACAGTGTAGGCGGAAAAGCTGCCGTGGATGAGGTTGTAACAGCACTTGGACGTTAGATTTTAATAACCTGCCCGTTACTTGCGGGCAGGTTATTACGAAAGATCGGAGTCATTTATGCGAGCCAAAACAGTTTTGAAAGTATTGGACAATTTAGAGAGCTATCTCTGTCAGATCCTGCTGGTTTTTTTTGTGTGTCTGCTCTTTTTGCAGATTGTTCTCAGGCTGGTGTTTGGCTTAATGGATACTCTGTCCCATTATATCGTTTTTTTTGACAAATATGACCTGCCTGCATCTCTGCCCTGGGGTGAAGAGCTATCACGATTCGCTTTTGTCTGGTTTGTCTATTTTGGTGCAACGTATGCGGCACGACTCGCTGCCCATAACAGGGTCACTTTCCAGTTCAAGCTGTTTCCCGAATTCGTCGGAAATATTTCGATGCTGCTGTCGGATCTTGTCTGGATTGCTTTTAACGCCACCATGATTTTCTTCAGTATCAACGTAATCAAAGAAGGGTTTCAGTATCCGGAATATTCTCCGACTCTCGACTGGATTATGGCCTATGTATTCCTGATTTTTCCTATCGCCTTCACTCTGATGACCATGCGGATTATTCAGGTAAATATAATGAAATATGTCCTGAAAATTGAAATTGCTGACGTGGATAGAATCGAAACTGAAGCATATGAAAGCATGAGTTCAAAGGATAAGGTGATGCAATGAGTGTTACAGCGGTTCTTTTCGTCTCATTTATTGGGTTACTGCTCCTCGGTGCTCCCATTACCTTATCCCTCGGCGCTGCGGCAATGGGCGGTATGCTTGTCAGCGGCAAGCCTCTTGAAGGCCTTGTTGAGATTGCCTATACCTCCGTCAATTCTTTCCCTATCATGGCCCTTCCCGCATTTATCCTTTCCGGGGCGTTGATGGAATCAGCCGGGATATCAAAACGACTGGTTGCAGTCGCCGAAGCCTTAGCGGGGCCTTTCACTGGTGGTATGGCTGCTTCCACGGTTTTGTCCTGTCTGTTCTTTGGCGCAATCTCTGGCTCAGGTCCTGCTACCACTGCCGCAGTAGGTATGTTGATGATTCCGGCAATGGTCAGGCACGGTTATGACAGAGGCTATTCCGGAGCTATTACCTCATCGTCCGGAGGTCTGGGTGTAGTCATTCCCCCGAGCATCCCCATGGTTATCTATGGTGTTACCGCATCGGAGTCGATTGCAGACCTTTTCATTGCAGGGTTTATCCCCGGTGTGATGCTGGCTGTTGGCCTCATGGGCATGAACTATTTCATATCCAGGCGCAGACAGTATGAGGGAGACGGCAAAGAGATTTCCGCCCAGGGAATTCTCAAGACAATGAGAGACGGGTTCTGGGCGCTCCTTACTCCGGTCATTATCCTGGGCGGGATCTACACCGGTTTTTTTACACCGACCGAGGCTGCTATCGTCTCGATTTTCTATACTCTCTTTGTCGGTATTTTCATCTATAAAGAAATAGAACTCGGCGGGGTCATGAAGGCCCTGGAGAGCACCACATGGATTACTGGCCGAGTGCTGATCATCATGTTCACAGCCCTTGCCTTTGGCCATCTTCTCACCCTCAATAACATTCCTGATCTCATCGCCAAGGGACTGCTGAATCTCACCGACAACCTCTACGTGATCTGGGCATTGATAATCTTTTTCCTCCTGTTCATGGGGATGTTTATGGAAACTCTGGCCACCATAATGCTGGTCACTCCTGTGCTCTTGCCCGTGATGGTCTCCTTAGGGGTAGACCCCATCCATTTTGGTGTTGTGTTGGTATGTTGCTGTGAAATTGGATTTGCCACCCCACCGCTTGGCGAAAATATGTTTATCGCCTCCGGAGTCGCACGAGCTACCCTGGAAGAGATCTCCGTCAATGCCCTGCCGTTTGTCTTTGTCAGTGTCTTTGTTGTCTTTCTCATAGCATATTTGCCAGGGCTGACCTTATGGCTGCCCAATGTTCTTAATACTGTTTTTCAGTGAATTATAGCCGGGTATCCTCACTCATACAGGTGTGACACCCAGTTTATTGCAACTCCGCAGTCAACCATACACAGATACGCCCGAAACGTTTGTACGAAGTTACCGGAACATCAATGTAATTATGACCAGGGGCTTGCTCGGCTTTGTATATAACTTGTGGTACCTGAACACCCTCGAATTTAGAGAGAATGATGTGGTACCAATTCTTTGGCGATAAGATTTGCAGCATCGAGGTACATAATTGGTACATTTTGGGAGATCATACGACAATCGGTACAAGCGAAAGCCTGAATATCAGCACCTTTTCCTACAAGCTTGTTACAGAACCATTCAAACCTGCCCTGTCTCTCCCAGCGTATCTTGTCGGCCCTTGCCAGCGCGTATGATGTCCAATGTCTAAAAGGCTCTTCTGGTCATCGGTGTCGGGATAGACCACTTGTAGCCCGTATTTAACCGGACTGAATATTGGTCCCTTTTACCCATAATGACAATTCGGAATAAGAAAATGACAACCACAATAAATGAGAATTCTCACCCTGCCCTTGTTGGGTCACTCAGGCCAGCCTCCCCTTCGGTAAAGCTCATCAACTTCAGTCCTGGACCTACATCCTTACCCAAAGCGGTCGAGGACGAGATTGCTGCCAGCTTCCAAAAACCCGGGCTCACTTCTCTCGCATTATCGCACCGTTCACCGGAGTTCCTGGATATACTCAACCACGTAACATCGTCTGTCAGACGAATCATGGAGATACCGGATGACTACGAGGTGCTGTTTACACATGGCGGCGGCCACGGGCAGTTTGCCGCCGTACCGTTGAACCTCTGCCATAACACCTCGGACGTTGCGACATACATCGTTAACGGCACGTGGACAGAGAGGGCCAGCGAAGAAGCTCAGAGGTACTGTACCGTTCAAGCCATTGATGGAAGGGACCCTCAAACGGGGGGGTATACGACCTTCCCCGAGCTGAAAGAAGAGGATATTGATCCCAAGAGTAAATACGTCTTTCTTTGCTCCAATGAGACCGTAAATGGCGTTGAGCTGCACAGGCTTCCCAGACTTCCAGAGTCGCGCCGGGAGATCCCCCTGGTCATCGATGCAAGTTCGGACTTCACAACGAAGCCGATCGATTGGCACGCCGACGGTGTTGGAGTACTCTTTGCCTGTGCGTCGAAAAATATTGGTCACCCGGGTGTCACCCTGACCATCGTGCGCAAGGATCTTCTTGGAAAAGACAAGGCATCCCCCTTCTGCCCCGGGGTTTTTAATTACACAACCAATGTGGAGGCAGACAACCTCTGGAATACCGCCGCGACCTTCAACATCGAAGTCGTGAGTTTCCTCATGGATTGGCTTGAGCGCGAAGGCGGCGTAGCGGAGAACGAGCGCCGTTCCATCGCCAAAAGCCGTATCCTTTACGATGTCATCGATAACTCTGACGGCTTCTATAGCACACCTGTGCAAGATAAAAAGTTGAGAAGCCGTATGAATATCCCCTTCAATATCAAAGGGGGGGACGAAAAATTAACCGAAGAATTTCTCATTCAGAGCTGGAACGAGGGTATAGTTGGGCTGCGCACCCTCACACCCTTTGGGGTGGGAGATTATCTCAGAGCGAGCTTGTATAATGCAATCACTGAAGAGGACGCCGCCGCCCTCGCTGATTTCATGCAACAGTTCGCGAGCAAATATTCGGCGTAGCCGATCGTGCATCATGGTGGTAAAAGTATAATTTCCTTTGAGAAATATATTATACCATTCAAGGTGCTTACCAGATTTTTTTTGGGTCGCGGCTTTCCGGAGACACAAGACTGTTTCCTGGTGACAGGACCTGTTCACAGGTCCTGTCACTGGCATGGCACGCATAAAAAGAGCAGGGGCCCTGGATTTCCAGCCCATACATTCCATTGAAATTAATTGGGATTTTACAGTCTGCTAACATTCTGCCTCTTAACCTTCCGGGAGGGACAAGCGAAGATGTCGGAACACGTATTTACAAAGGATTTCACCAAACAGGAGCCCATTTGTGAGGAAGGGATGGGAAAAGCTCTCGACATTCTCAGGACCGGCAGACTCCACAGGTATAATGTCAATAGCGAAGAAAAAGGTGATGTTGCTCTCCTGGAAGAAGAATTTGCAGCATATCTGGGTAAGAAATACTGTCTTGCCTGCGCATCCTGCGGGAGCGCCATGTATCTGGCTCTGAAATCTCTGGGTGTACGCCCCGGGGATAAAGTTTTGTGCAATGCCTATACCTTAGCCCCCGTTCCGGGAGCAATAGAAAACGCAGGTGCAGACATAGAACTTGTCGAGATAACAGAAGACTACACCATTGACCTTGATGACTTGGAAAGCAAGGCCGGGGAAGCGAAATGGTTTATGCTCTCTCACATGAGGGGGCACATTACAAATATGGACCGGGTTATGGAGATCTGCAAGACCTATGACCTGACCCTCATCGAGGATTGTGCCCATACCCTCGGGGCATCATGGAACGGCAAGAAATCTGGATCGTTTGGCAAGGTAGGCTGCTTTTCCACCCAGACTTATAAACATATCAATTCCGGAGAAGGCGGACTGCTTGTGACCGATGATCCCGAGGTTATTGCCCGGGCTATCTTCCATTCAGGGTCATATATGTTATATGAACGTCACACTGCACGACCGGACAGGGATGTGTTTGAATGCATAAAAAGTATAGTTCCTAACTATTCATGCCGTATGGATAACCTTCGGGCGGCCATACTGCGGCCTCAATTGCGGAAGCTGGATGGGCAATGTGCACGTTGGAACAGGCGCTACCGGATTCTGGAGAAAGGGCTGAATGATATTAATGGAATAAGCTGCCCGAGAAGAGACCCCAGGGAATCGTATGTGGGAAGCTCCATCCAGTTTTCTTTGGATGTCGAAGATAAAGAGACCATAAAAACGTTTCTCCAGGCCTGTTTAGACCGGGGTGTTGAGCTCAAATGGTTCGGCAACAAAGAGCCTGTTGGGTTTACTAGTGTCTATTCAAGCTGGGAGTATTTTAGCGAAATCCCTTCTCTTCCCCGTACAGATCGTATTCTCAGTACTATGTGTGATATGCGTGTTCCGCTTACATTTAGTGAAGAGGATTGTAAAATAATTCTCGACATTATAAAAAGTGTCGCTCATACTGTGCCGCTGTGAGCCAATAGCCCAGGACATTTGCTGCTGAAATCACTCTGATTTCTCAATAAGATCAATCGACTGCAGTGACAAGAAAAGCGGTGGCATTAACCGAATATTGAAAAAATGCAATAAACACCATTCTAAAATTTAAAAAAGGTATTGTAATGGAAAGCACTAAGTCTTCCATGAAATCACTGAAAGCGTATGAGATTATACGGGACATGATCCTGAGGGGCGAAAAACTGCCAGGTTCCCGTCTTATCTTGTACGATCTTGAAGAGGAACTGAACATAGGGCGTGGTCCAATCAGGGAAGCTTTAATGAGGCTCGATCGAACCGGACTGATAAAAAATATTCCGTATAAAGGCGCTATTGTCGGGACACCTCCCACCGAGAAGGAAATATTTCACATTTTTGATCTGCGAATAGATTTAGAGGCTAAACTTGCTGCTGAAGCAATGGAAAACATAACCGATGCGGATATCCTTAAACTTGAGGAACTCCATGTTGCCATGCAGCAGACCCCCAAGAATCATCACCACCTGGATAGCAATTTTCATTTTCTCATTTATGATGCTTCAAACCTCCCTCACTTATGCAATATTGCCAGGACATTAAGAGGGGCAGTGGAGAGTGTACTCAATATTTATCGACGAGATAAAGAGCACTCCGTGAAATTCAATAAAGAGCATGATTTAATTATCGAAGCCCTAAAAAACCAGGACCGCGAGGGACTTAAAAAGTCTATTGCAATCAATATTGAAAGTGGGCTGGAGATCATCAAAGAAACATATGCCACAATAGTCAGAATGCCTTATTAAAAGCACTTCAGAATAGCAAGAGTGGTCCTTTCCCCTCACCGTTTCCACCACAAAAGCTTTTCACGCAATACTCCAGTGAACTATTGGAAGTTCCATCTATTCCGGTAAGATAAAATTAATCTTGAAATGGCGATCATTGAGTATTTTGAAAACAAAATGATACAGGAAACCAATTAGATGGCAAGCAAATGATAATGTTCATGGCAATCCAAGTATCTCCTGAACGGGGGTGGTTGGGATTGCCACGGGCATTATGAGGCAAAGACTTGATTTGTCGACCTGGGTATGACTCTATTGGCTTGAGCTAGAATGCTTTGTATATTCCAACGATATATTGGTGACTGGCATGCCCTTGAATATGGCCCCAGCTCCTAAAGGAGCCGGGTTTCAATATTTGGCAGGTTGAATTCAAAAATAATATCACACCTCCAGTCAAAGGCCTCTCAGCAATCTCCGGCGATTTATGCTCCAACTCAATTGGCGTACCATGCACCTCGTACCCCCTTCCGCCTACCTGATTTATCTGCGTGAAATCAAACCCAACCCGGGAGACCTGGCTGTCTTGTGAGTAAAGAGTTAAAAGTCTGCCAGGCACGATTCGCTGTGACTGCCCTACCGAACACGTATTTGTCTTTTTCTGCTAATCACCAGCATTCTATGCGGCTGGTTCAACAATCAAATCACCATCCATGTATCTGGCTGAAATTACGCTTCTAATAGCTCTGAAAAAAAAGCTTTTTGCTCATACAGGAAATGGTAATTTTAAGAAAACATTATTATTTTATTGCACTATTGCTCAGGACGAGTATATTAATCCTGACAATCCTACAAAGTAGAAGTTAAATTCCTTTATGTTCTCCTCGTAAACCTCGTTTATGTCTTAGCGTAGTTCGCAACCATAGAAGTTTATACTGTTTACTTAAACAGGAATCAGTATGAAGGTGTACTTTTGATGACCGTTCTGCATCTGGTCAATAGCTGTTGATTTACACTCAGGTTCCACATTGAACTGAGTTTCGCAGTTGATCGGCGCTCACCCATTGTACGCACTTTCAAGCCTTGGTAAGCCTTGGCTACACACTATAAGATCTCAACGGAGTTTTAATGAGTTTCGAGCATTTTCGGTTTCACCCTTCCATCACTAGCAACATATCCTCCTGTGGTTACACCACCCCAACACCTATACAAGAAAAAACAATACCGCCGATCCTCGCGGGTCAGGATGTTCTTGGGCTTGCCCAAACCGGTACCGGCAAAACTGCAGCTTTTGTCTTACCGATACTGCAGAAACTGATAACAGGATCATCCAAAAAAACACGGGCAGTAATCATCGCCCCCACACGAGAATTGGCACAACAGATTCATGATACAATCACCAGTATGACAAATGGGACTGCACTTCGCAGTGTCGTCGTATATGGCGGTGTAGGAAAGCAACCCCAAATAAAAGCAATTCGTTCCGGGGTTGACATAATCGTAGCCTGTCCGGGACGTCTTCTTGATCTCCTCAAAGAGCAGGGTATTTCACTTCGGGACGTGGAAACATTTGTTCTTGATGAAGCAGACCATATGTTCGACAAAGGTTTCCTCCCTGATATTCGTCGAATCATCAAGCAGTTACCAAACAAAAGGCAGTCTCTGGTTTTTTCCGCTACTATGCCCAAAGCAATCAGACACCTTATCGAAGAGATTCTGGTAGACCCATGTACCGTTCAGATCGATCACGCATTACCTGCGGCAACGATCTCCCATACCCTCATCAATGTCGGGAAAGCACAGAAGACCTCTCTACTCAAAAATCTGTTGACCAGGCAGGAAATGACGAGCACCGTGGTATTTACCCGAACCAAGCATAAGGCGAAAAATCTTGCATTACAGCTTGAAAAAGCAGGCCTCAAAGCAGCCTCTATCCAGGGTAATCTTTCCCAGCAAAGTCGTCGACGTGCAATGGATGGCTTCCGTGACGGCACCTACAGGATTCTTGTCGCAACAGACATTGCTGCACGTGGAATAGATGTATCCGGCGTTTCCCACGTAATAAACTACGACGTGCCTGATACAGCAGAAACATATACCCACAGAACCGGACGGACTGGGCGTGCTAAAAAAAGCGGTAGTGCCATCACTTTCGCCGACAGAGATGATCGTATAATTATTTCTCTTATCGAAAAAAATCTCGGTAAAAAGATGAATCTTGAACAGATCGAATCTTTCGGTGACGTCAAAGATAATACAACAAACCCAAAGGGTACCTCAGCCCCTTACAGAAAGACTAGCCAGAAAAGGCATCCGGCTCGTACTGCTCCGAGAAAGAGCAATCGAAGCAAGGCTACGTCCTTTGACTTTGGAATCAATAGTCTTTCAAGCTGAGAATAAAAACATTCCATCCGGAACAACCGGATGACCGGCCAAGCCACAACTGATGGCATGGCTTTTAACAAAAGGTTCCCAAGGGAACCAGGTACACAGGAGTATCACAAAATGGTTGAAGGAACAGTTAAGTGGTTTAACGATGCTAAAGGTTTTGGTTTTATTGAGCAAGATGGCGGCAAAGATGTATTTGTCCACCATACAGCAATTCAGGCTCAAGGCTTCAAGACCCTAGAAGAAAATGCACGCGTGAGCTTCGAGATTGTAGATGGTCCGAAAGGACCAGCCGCAGCGAATGTAGTCCAGCTGTAATAGCTGTCGTACAAAGTAAAGACCCTGCCTGGCAGGGTCTTTACTTTGTACATTCTTGGCAGCAATTGAATTAAACTTTCCCGAGGAAAATCATGGCCAGAAAAGCAAACTATTCATTTGAAAAGCGCCAAAAGGAACTGGAAAAGAAAAAGAAAAAAGAGGATAAGAGGCAGCGCAAGCTAGATAAACAGAACAGTCCGGAAGAGGATCAGGAGAACACCTCCACCACAGAATCCAAAAATTAAGAACTGATCGACCTATACAAAATACAGCTTTTACCAGAACTCTCTTATCTTCCTGCCGCCTGAGAGTCTATAAATAAAATTATCTAACTGCTTACAATCAATTTACTTCGACCTGAAAAGTAACTGGTGCAGTCTCTGGCCGCGGACTTGGCCAAGTACCTCAAAACCGAGAACGACCTTTTATCACCAGAAAAAAAGATGGGGTTTCATCTCGTTTATACCAAATACTCGCACCAAGGCTGAGGTGCCCCACGCCCTTGTTCCAAAGGTTTCAGTGGCTCGTATTTGCCAGGTTAACCCCTGGTAAAACAACATCTTGGATGAGACCTACTTTGTTGCGATCTCCACCAGCATCTTTAAAGCGATTAATCAATTTCGGCCAAATATAATTTGTGGACTGCCGTGTTACCCGAAGAGGCCACATCTATAATTATTATAAAACCTGGGACCTTTATACGATTAAGGTTTATAATAGTATGTTGGTGTTTAAATATTTTCCTGGAGGGAAATTAATGAGTGGAATATTATATGCAGGTGAAAAAGTTCGACACAACAAGAAAGCGGATTGGGGTATTGGAAAAATTGTTACTGTAGAAAAAGGTGGTGTGATTAGAGTTATCTTTGAAGGCAACAAGAAAATATCCATCGCCAAAGGTTCAAAATATCTTACTAAGATTTCATAGGTCTTGATTGCCTCATGCTCTGTAATATTGAAGACATACAGGCAAATCCCAGATAAGAAGTTGCCCATCCATCCAACGGTTCGTTGCTTTGTTTCATTGGCTTCAGAATAGAATTGCCTCTTTCATATTTTAGCAGATTCTCTAAAACGCATTGGTTCGACAAAAGAATGTTGGTTATTGGCTATGATTATGTTCAATTCTATGAAATCTTATAGAATTCAATAACAAATTGGAGGTATATTTTTGCAAACAGTAGTTAAAAAATGGTTCCGTGACAAAGGCACCGGATTTCTCGAAAACGGAAATGGTCCGGACATAATGGTTCGTAAGGCTGATCTGGTAAACTGTCAATTTTTGAAGATTGGTGTAACGGTTGAGTTCGAGTGCCACATAGACAAGCATTGCCTAACTGCCAAAAAGGTCAAGCTTCTGGGGCAGAATACAGTGAAGAACTCAAAAAACAGAGATCTGGGAGGCAAGAAATTCCCTTTTGGCGTGATGACTTAGGTTGTATTCAATTAGAAAACATTTGCTTTGGCAATCTTCGTCTTGCAGCCATCACCCGAAACGTTAGATTCTTCCTTAACAGTAACCGCTTGTGATGTTAAGGAAGGGCGACCAACGAAGGACAGAGTAAAATCAGATCTGTTTGCCCCTGATCTTCAGCTTGAAAAGATGAGGTTATAAAGGTTCATTGTGAAACGTGACCGATTGGCCAGTGCCCAATCCCTGGACAATTCTGCAATCGGCTTGTAGAGAAGAGCTTTTTAGCTTTAAGTTGTCAGTCCAATCACCTTTCTCCGAACACCTCTCTCCCTGAAGCTGAGCTTTAGTGGTTATCAACGCCCCATCTGGCTCTCCAGGTTCAATTAACGCCTATCTGAATTGCCATGAAGGGAGCTCTATACAATTTTGATAGCTAGAAAATTTTTATACCTCACAAGCCCGGCTTTCTGCAGATGTATCCCCCTTGGCCTGTTTGAACGGTGACTTCATCGTTGGCAAATACGACTTCACCCAGGTTACTATTGGGACGAAACCTTCAATAGTGACCCGGCTCCGACAGGAGCCGGGTTTGAATCTGTGGCAGTATCACTCCAAAAGAAAGATTACAGTCCCGGACGAGGTAACACCCCTGCCCTCTCGGCAATCTCAGGAACTTTATGCTCCCACTCGATCGCCATCATATGCACGCCGTGGACCCCTTTCATTTCCTTGAACTCTTCAATCTGTTCGCAGGCTATCCTGATGCCTTCATCGGCGACCTTCTTCTTCTCGACCCCCTTTAAACGATCGATGATCTCATCAGGTACATCCATACCGGGAACTTTGCTCTTCATATACCTGGCCATACCGATACTCTTCATGGGAGTTACCCCGGCAAGAATATAGACCTGATCCGTCAGCCCCTCTTCATTGGCAACATGGATGAATTCGCGGAAACGATCCATGTTATAGATGCACTGGGTCTGAATAAAGTCTGCACCCGCCTCAATCTTTTTGGCCAGACGATCCACACGCCATTCAAACGGTTCAGCAAAAGGATTGGAAGCTGCGCCGATAAACATCCCGGGCGGATGCTCAATTTCGCCACCGCTTAAAAACTTTCCTTCGTCCCGCATCTGTTTAACCATGGCTATCAGCTGGATCGAATCGATGTCGAAAACACCTTTGGCATCCGGGTGATCGCCGAACTGCTGATGGTCACCGGAGAGGCAGAGCATGTTTTTTATGCCCAGGGCAGCTCCACCCAGAATATCCGCCTGCATGGCAAGGCGGTTTCTGTCCCTGCAGACCATCTGGTAATTGGGCTCAAGACCTTCTTCGAGGATCAGAAGCGATGCCGCCCAACTTGACATTCGCACCACTGCAGTCTGATTATCGGTGATGTTGACGGAATCGACATTGCCTTTTAGAAAGCGGGCTTTCTCTTTTACCTCTTGGGCATCGGTACCCCTTGGGGGACCGAGTTCTCCGGTAAAAGCAAAGTGGCCACCTGTCAGCACCTTTTCCAGGTTGCTCTTGGGATTTACTTTCGTTTCTGTGCTCATATGTAATCCTCTGATTATTGATGGTAGCGAGGAAATGATACCATTTACGTTCAGTCAATTAGCATCTATCCCGAAGCGATTGATTTTCTTCTAAATCGAGAGATTCGATTCATTTTACCGGAACCATATAGCAAATCCCCCAAGGGTAAAAATCATTGAACAACGATCAGTTAGAGAAAAAGCACCGCTTTCGGGTTTCAACTATTTGGCCATGCTCTCCGGTTTTTTATATCCCGGCTGCAGCAGATCTCTTGGAGACTGATCTTTCCAGCCACGGCTGACGTTAATGCTTTTTATCGCATCGAGCCTGTCCTGACCTTTGAGACGTTCATAAATCCTGAACCATGCGCACGGCTGATCGTTTGAGATCTCACAGTTGCCCATATTCGTCCCGCCGCAGGGGCCGTTTAACAGCCCTTTGGCACAGAGGGTGATTGGGCAGATACCGCCGGTAAAACCGAGCACACACTGACTGCAGGATCTGCAACGCTCTTCATACCAGCCAACCGCCTGATTAACCGCAAGACCACTGGTATCCACTGCAGGAAACGTTGGGATATCGGGATATCGTTCCGCCAGGAACTGGATTCCCACACCACAGGCCATGGACATCAGCGCGTCAAATTCACCTTCTGCTATCTTCTCGTCAAGCTCGGCCAGATATTCGCGATCACACTGACGCTCGATGGTATGACCGTGAATATCTATGGGGTTGTCATCGAGACGCCTGGCCATCTCCAGCTCGGTGTTCAGGATCTCCACCTCTTTCTCTCCACCTGTCAAACAGACAGAGACACAGGTGCCGCAGCCGACGTTTAAGACCTTGGTATACCCCTCAAGCATCTCCTTAATCTCGGCAAAAGGCTTTCTATTGGCAACTATCATAAAAATGTCCTCCAATATGGACCGGGAAATTGAACAATTCCTTCCCCCCGATCCTCTGAAAAAATGTATGCTGGCTCGAATTTCTCGTCAGTTCAGACGGTGTCAGCTTCGAAGTTTTGGGCTGTAAATCATAGTGAACTACTTTGACAGCCAAAATACTGAAGAAGATGGCACCGCATGGGCTGCACTCCAAGAGCATTTGTTTCAGGGCAGCTCTGGTGAGCATTTTGTCGAAACCCTTATTCTTGTAGGTACTTTCAAGCATTGATAATGGATCCCCCTCTTGAGTTTCGACAAAATGCTCCTGAGATATTCGCGCTACAGGCCGACCTCAGCCAGATCCGGCCCAAGATATACACGTTCATTCTCACCCAGCATCCCCATGGAGAGGCATATTAACGTCCAGAGATGCAGGGTGTGCCACTCGCCGCCGAAATGCTCTGCCAGATCATGCACCTGGGCGTGGCAGTTATGGCAGGGGGTGATGGCGTATTGCGCTCCGGTATCCTTGATCTGGTCAAACTTCAGACGTCCATATTCCCGCCGGGCTTCTGGGAAGCCTGACTGCAGAAAACCACCACCGCCGCCGCAGCAATAGTTGTTGGATTTATTCGGCGCCATATCGATGAAATTCTCTTCACCCACAACCTGCTTCACCACAAAACGCAGATCGTCGGCTACCGGGTCGCCAAAAGATTTTCGTACCAGCTGGCAGGGGTCCTGCACTGTGAAGGTGATCTTTCTCTCCTTGTTCCAGTCGGAGTTTACCGGTAGCTTGCCTTCCCGTATCCACTTGGCGTAATATGTAATAATGCTGGCAATCTCGAAGTTATGCTCGATGTTGAATTTTTTCAGTCCGGCCCGGACTGCGAAAAGTTCGTGACCTCATTCGGTGTTGAGCCACACCTTGCAGCCAAGATCATCCACCGCCTTGGCTTTCACCCTGATGATATGCTCCCAGCTCTTGTTGTCGGCAAGGAACAGACAGTAATTTTCTGCTGCCCAGCCTTTGGATCCGTAGGTCCAGTCGGCTCCGACCTTATCTAATATCTTCCAGAGCGGAACCATCTCATCCGGCTCGGTCATCGGTTCGCGGGAATTCTGGTTAAGGTAGAAGTAGGAGCCCTCCTTATTCATGGGCGCCTGCAGGTTCTCCATTCCCGGCTGATCCCGCCGTACTTCTTCGGCTACGTCCTCCACCACGAACTTCCAGTCTTCCTCGCTTGCCCCCATGGCACTGCAGGTGTCACTTCTGAGCGCCATATCACATGAACCGAGGATGCCTTTGGGGCGCTCCTCGCGTGGTCGTAGAGCCCGAAGGTTGAATACCAGCTGGGGAATATCAATCTTCATAGGGCAGACGTAAATACAACGCTGGCACATGGTGCACATCCAGGGCCAGTCAGAGGCCAATAGCTCATCGTCCATGCCCATGGCGGCCATGCGCAGCAGTTTGCGCGGGTCCATATCTTCCAGCCCCGTTGCAGGGCAGCCTGAAGTACAGGCTCCGCAGGTGAGGCACATATCAAGATTGCCGCCCTCGGGCAGCAGTTGCTTGACCTGGTCCATCAACCTGCTTTTCTTTTTACCGCCTATTCGAATAGCTCCTTCATACATGATTGACTCCTTTTATGAGGTGCCGCTATTTTCGACGTATCCTTTCCAAATCTGCTAATTCAGAGTCCCGGCACTTTCCCCGTCCAACACGGGTTCAGCCGCTTTTCTGGGTTTGTCCCGCAATGGATTGGGCCCGAGAGCGCGGATGTGTTCGGTCATCTCCTCGGCATACCTGGCAAAGGTCGGTCCTTCACCGGAAGAGAGATTATACATCCTGACCCGTTCGCCCTCGATTCCGATTTCTTCCAGCAGCTCATGGATATACTCGACCCGCTCCCGGCATCTGAGATTGCCCTCGTTGTAGTGACAGTTGCCTTCAAGGCAGCCAACGCAAAAAACGCCGTCGGCACCTTGCTGGAAGCACTTGAGCAGATAGGTCACATCCACCTTGCCGGTGCAGGGAACACGGATGATCTTGATATTGGTTGGGTATGTCAGCCTCATCGAACCTGCCAGGTCCGCTGCAGAGTACCCTCAATAATCGCAACAAAACGCTACAATGTTTAATTTGATATCGTCCATTTCAGCTCCTCAGCCAGCAGAGTTTCGACCTCACAGGTTATCTGGTCGTCTTTGTAGTTATTGAGGTTGATGGTCTGTCTCGGGCAGACGCAGGCACATACACCGCATCCCTGGCAGAGTGCCGGATCGATCTCAATCTCGCCCTTTATAGAATTGAACGTTGGTACCTCAAACGGACAGGACCGAACACAGGTGAGACACTTGACGCAATTTTCAGGGAAGACCTCGGCCTTGATTGCCGAAAGTTTGATCTCATCCTTGGAAAGGAAGGTGACCGCCCTCGATGCCGCAGCATTCGCCTGGACGATTGCCTCCGAAATCAGCTGCGGGCTATGGGCCGTGCCACATAAGAAGACTGCGTCACTACCCATATCCACCGGGCGCAGTTTGACATGCGCTTCAAGGAAATAGCCTTCAGGGTTGGTGTTGAGCTTCATCCTGTTCACCAGCTCATCCGAGATATTGGGCAGCACCCCTGCCGACAGGGCCAGCACGTCGGCACAGATCTCGATATCCCTTTGCAGCACATGATCTTTCACCGTTATCAGCACGCCTTCATCTGAAGAAACGGTAACCGGAAGCTTGTCCTTGGTGTAGCGTACGAAAAGCACACCCTGCTGCCTGGCCTCGGTGTAATAGTCTTCCATCTGACCGTACATACGCATGTCGCGATAGAGGATATAGACCTGGGTATCCGGGCTCTTCTTTTTGATATCCAGGGCATTTTTGATCGCGGCCTGACAACAGATCCGCGAACAATTGGGCCGCTCTTCGTTACGTGAACCGACACACTGGATCATTACCACGGTGTCAAGATCTGCAGCCCCTTTATCCGCCAGCCTGTCGCTCAGCTGGCTCTGAGTGAGCACTCGGTCGTCTTCACCGTAGAGGTGCTCTGTTGGCGTGTTCTCGCCCGCACCTGTGGCAACGATGATCACACCATGTTCAATCTGCTGCGCCTCCCGGCCGCCGGCACTGACAGCGGTCTTGAAGTTGCCCTGAAAGCCCTCAAATGCAACAATCTCCGACTCGGTGAGCACGGTGATCTTTTCATCCGCCACAACCTGGCTGGATAGCTTATCCACATAGTTTCTAATATCTGCACCTTCGATGGTGTGGTGCAGCTTCTTGCCCATGCCGCCCAGCTCGCACTGCTTTTCGATCAGGGTGGATTCAAACCCCTGCCGTGACAGATCCAGCGCCGCGTTCATGCCGGCGATACCGCCACCGACCACCAGAGCATGCTTGTTCACGGGGATAACTTTACCGTGCAGCGGTTGCAACGTAACAGCGCGGGCCACAGCCATGCGCACCAGGTCTTTTGCCTTTTCGGTGGCAAGTTCCGGATTATTGGTATGGACCCAGGAATCCTGGTTGCGGATATTGGCCATCTCAAATAGATAGCGATTCAAACCGCAGGCCTCCAGGGTCTCCATGAACATCGGTGCATGGGTCTTGGGGCTACATGAGGCCACAACCACCCGGTTCAACCCTTCTTCCAGGATCTTATCCTTGATCTTGGCCTGGGTATCCTGACTGCAGGTGAAGAGGTTGTTGTCTGTGAAGACCACGCCGGGCAGTGTCGCTGAATAATCCTGAACTGCCGGCACATCGACTACGCCCGCAATATTCGAGCCGCAGTTGCAGACAAATACGCCGACCCGTGGTTCCTGGCCACTGATATCGATCTCTTCCGGGACCTCCAGCACCTTGGTATCAGTTCCGCGGGCCTCGGCGATCAGACAACCGGCAAGACCAGCGGCCGCACTTGCTTCGGTAACCGAAGACGGAATATCCTTTGGTCCCTGGAAGGTGCCGCAGGCAAAGATACCTTTTCTGGTAGCTTCCAGCGGATTAAATGGATCGCTCTTGAGGAAATTATTTTTATTGACCTCAATACCGAGCTTATCCGCCAGTTCCAGTGTTTCCTTAGAGACCTCAAGCCCCACCGAGAGTACCAGCATATCGAACTCTTCTTCCAGAATCAGGCCATTCTCGTCGGCAAAACGGAGGATAAGGTTTTTGTTCTCCTTGTTCTCGACCACCGAATGAACCCTGGCCTTGACGAAACGGATACCCTCCCGGTCACGGGCCCGGTCGTAGTACATCTCGTAATCTTTGCCGTACGAGCGAATATCCATATAGAAGATGGCAGCGTCAAGGTCTTCGCTGGCGTGCTCCTTGGCGATCATCGCATCTTTCATGGCATACATGCAGCAGACGGAAGAGCAGTAGCTGTTGCCGCACTTGTTATTATCCCGCGAGCCGATACACTGCAGCCAGGCGACTTTCTTCGGTTCCTTATGATCAGATGGCCGTACCAGATGTCCCATGGTCGGTCCACCTGAAGAGAGCAGCCGTTCAAATTCCAGACTGGTAAGTACGTTGGGATTCTGTTTATACAGGTACAGCTCAGAGAGGGGGCTTGGATCGTAGGGTTTGGCACCGGTAGCAAGCACTACTGAACCGACGGTAAGATCCTTGTCAACCGGCAGCATCTCATGGTCGATGGCCCCGGCCAGACACGCATCGAGACACTGGTAACACTCAGAACAGATACCGCAACTCATGCACCTGGCTGATTCCAGACGTGCCTGCTCTTCGTTGTAGCCGCTGGCAACTTCCAGAAAATTCCCAGCCCTGACTTCCGGGTCGAGATGCCTGGCCTTGATCCGCTCGATGATTCCTTCCCCTTCGATAGCGGGTCGTACATATTCCCACACCTTGTCGCGGTCTTCGCGCAGGTCCATATCGTTGATATAGCGATGGATGGAGATGGCCGCTTCCTTACCGCATGCCACCGCGTCCACCACCGATTTCGGGCCGTAGAAAGCATCGCCACCGGCAAAGACCCAGTCGATCGGGGTCTGCAGGGTGACCGGGTCGGCTTCCAGGCCGCCTGGTCGCGAAATTGCGATCCCCTGCTCCTTGATGCCGTTCAGGTCGGTGGCCTGGCCGATGGCCACGATTACCGTATCACAGTTGAATATCTCACAGACACTCTCGTCATATTCCGGGTTGAAACGGCCGCTCTCATCAAAGACAGATTTACAGCTCTTGAACTCGATGCCGGAGACCTTTTGAGTGGTTTTATCTATATGGAAATTGCGGGGACCGAAGCTGTTGACGATCTTGATGTCATCTTCCAGCGCCTCGATTATCTCATACTCCCAGGCAGGCATCTCTTCCCTGCGCTCAAGGCAGATAAGGGTCACGTTCTCGGCGCCAAGACGCTTGGCGGTCTGGGCCACATCCACGGCCACGTTACCGCCGCCCACCACAACGACCTCTTTGCCGACCTCGACTTTTTTGCCGCTGGCCGCATCGCGCAAGAAATCGACACCTTGCAAAACGCCTGTCATTTCTTCGTTTTCGATGCCCAGATTTCGCCCGGCATGCAGACCAATTGCCAGAAACACGGCAGAGTAGCCATCCATTTTGAGGCTCTCCAAGGTCACATGGGTGCCGAAATTGACCCCGCACCTGATCTCGGCGCCCATATTCTGAACGACCTCGATTTCGCCAGCCAGGATATCGCGCGGCAACCGGTATTCCGGGATGCCGTAACGCATCATGCCGCCAGGTTCCTCCTGCTTTTCAAAGATGGTTACCTGATACCCCTGCTGCAATAACTCATACGCCGCGGTCACGCCGGCTGGGCCGGAACCAATGACCGCGATCTTCTCATCGCGTTTCTCCGCCTCGATCTCAGGCATATAAAACTCGCCCTTCTCTCTTTCATAATCGCCCAGGAACCGGTGTAATTCCCGAACGTTCAGCGCCTGGTCCACCTGGGTGCGGGTACACTCACTCTCACAAGGGTGGTGACATACACGGCCACAGATGCCGGGGAAAGGATGATCCTGCTTGAAAAGTTTGAGCGCTTCGTCGTACTTTCCTTCGTTGATGAGTGCTACGAACCCCTGAATGGAGACATGGGCAGGGCAGGTAGCCTTACAGGGGGCTGTTCCTTCCTTATTGATGCCGTAACCGCCTGGAATGGCTTGGGGATATTGCTTATAAATTGCTTTACGAAAGTCGAGCTTCTCGTTGTACTCGTTGGGGCGGGAGACCGGACAGACTTTGGCGCATTCGCCGCAGCTGGTGCATTTTGTCAGGTCTACAAATCTTGGTGATTGGTGAATTTTCGCGGTGAAGTTTCCGGGCTCGCCTTCAAGCTCCAGAATCTCTGTATTCGTCAACAGTTCAATATTCAGATGCCGGCCGACCTCGACCAGTTTTGGTGAAATTACTCACATTGCACAATCGTTGGTCGGAAAGGTTTTGTCGAGCTGTGACATTACTCCGCCGATGGCGGCAGATTTTTCTACAAGGTAAACGTAATAGCCGGACTCAGCCAAATCGAGCGATGCCTGCATCCCTGAAATTCCTGCTCCTACAACCATAACCGATCCACTCTTCTCGCGCGTCTCAAATACCATGATGACTCCTTAAGTGCTGATGGTTAAGTGTTCGTATACCTCTGCAATATTGCTTTAAGTGTTGGTATCTATCGGAGAAAACCATCGATTTTCGCTGATAGACGCTGAAGACCTCCTCTCTGTTAATATAGCTGTCTGGTATTACAGCAATTGATAAATGATAGCGGCACCACCTTGTACAGGTGGGAACCGGCCCGTCCACAACACAAACCCGCTAACGACTGATAGTATCTATAAATTTGCGTTATATCAATATAAATACACAATATAAGGCATATGGTCCAGAAATGTGACACTTGTGGGTCATAATTTTCCTGACATCTTGATTACTTGAAGCATATATCAATTCAATTCTACCCACCAGACAAGCAAATTTGATTATGGCAGAAAAGCAACCAGACGCTTGCAATGTTAATGGTATTCTCGCTACCTCCAGACTGGCCGGTGGGTTTTATACGGAATGTGCAAACAGGGGTATTTGTCAGCCTGCCAGGTCGGCAGACGAAGAGGAGAATCCAGCAGGAAAGAGATTTTGAATGTTGCCTGACATATTCAACTCCTGGACTTCAAAGCTCAGGAGTTGAATATGCGACCAATCAAGCGAGTGAACTACGTAATCTGGTGTAATCGGTTTTTCCTGTTCCCAGTACCGGGATTTCATCAATTTCAATCAGGCGCCGGATATTATGCAGTGCAGAAAACCCTTGCTGCTTGAGATACGCATTCACCTTCTGGCGTTTTAAACCAACCGTGGTAAACAGTACTATCTCAGGATGGCCATCACCTGTAGTTGCTTCTACAGCAAGTCTCGGGCCTGAATTCTCAAGTAGACCATCAAGCTCATCTATTGCCGTAATCATCTCAAAGAGTGTCGTTTCAATTGCAGGCAGGGATATCATCTCACCGGCCAGCTTCACAAAGCGTTTTTTGCGCCCCTTGAAGACCAGGTGACCATCTTCATTCACCGACACAAAATCACCGGTCTGATACCAGATTGAATTATCAAACTCACAAAACCCCTTCAGGTTATCATTATTCAAATAGCCATTGAAGATGGATGGCCCTTTGACCAATAACTGCCCACGTTCTCCAGGTTCCACTTCTCTGGTCTGAGCCTCGTCGACAACGGCAAATTCCACCGAAGGTAGCACCCGGCCTATAGTCCCTGCCTGCGACTCTCCCGGCAGGTTCAAACTCACCAGAGGAGAGCATTCGGTAATACCATACCCCTCGCAGAGTTCCGCCTCAGGCACCATTTCATATAAATTCCGTCGCACATGTTCAGGGCATTTCTCCGCACCGGTAAACGCCAGTCGCAGACTTTCCAGCTGGGCTGGTTCACCCGCCTGGAGAATTCCGTTTAAGAAGGTCGGAGTTGAAAGGGCCAGGGAAACTTTATACTGGTCGATGATATCCGCCATAATCACCGGTTCAGTCGGGTTGGCATGATAGACTGTGCGGATTCCCATGGTCAGCGGCAGCACAATATTACCCACCAGGCCGAGCGAGTGAAATGGAGGCAGCATGCCCAGTAATTTGTGTTCGCCGGTAAGCTCAAGCACACCGGACAGGTCTCGCAGGTTGGTGAGAATATTCTCGTGGCTCAAAGGTACGGATTTGGGCCTCGACTCTGAACCACTTGTGAAAAGGATGGCGGCGTTCTCTCCCACCTCTGCTCTTCGCAATTTTCCGGCAAATAGCGGCAACAGGTACGATTTGGCAACCCCAAGCAGTTTTGCCTTTTTACCAAGATTTGGCAGCACCTGATCAAGCTGCAACCACTTTACCGGTAACGTGGCGAGATCAAGCCCCTGCTCTTCCAGGCGGGAACAGAGCGGAGTGGCTGACAGGATATAGTTGACACCAGTCTCCTCTATCCCATGTTGCATATTTACCCGGCCAGAGGTCCAGTTGAACATAACCGGCGTCTTACCGGCAAATAGCAAGGCCAGGTAAACGATTGAGCTTGAGACCGAGGCGGGCAACATTACGCCGACCCGTTGCCCTTTGAGCTCTTTTAAAACAGGCTGCAGGATAAAGACAGCTGTAAGGATATCCCGGTAGGTTTTTACTCCGGCAATACGATCAGCCAGAATTACTTTTCCCGGATTTGCCAGCGCCTTATCCAGAAATGCCCCTGTGAGAGTCTGCGCACCGCTCACCTTGAGAATCTCTGCATCCTCTTTAAACCACTTCTTCGGCGGCGGTTCATGCTGTACCGCTTCAGAGTGATATAGCTGACCGGCCGCAGCCATAATACAGTCTTCAACACTGTCCAACACTGCCAGATCATCAATCCTGGTACCAAACTCGCTCTCCAGCCAGGTGGCGATCTCCATAATGGTGAGGCTGTCAAGGCCCAGGTCGTTGGCCAGCCGCAGATTGGGGCCGAGCGCGTCTATTTCGACACCGGCAAGCTCGGCAACTTTTGCCTTGACCTGTTGCTGCAGTGAGACTGGCACTGCGGCAAGATCCTGTTCAGCAGTATTTTTTATTTCTTCGGGCAGCTCTACCTGCTTTGTTCCCTGCCACCAGAAATAGGGTACACTGATATTAGCCTGGGGAGTTTCGTTGTAGAATTCCTCCAGATACCTGTTGATGCTGTTTCTCTCACCGAGCTCCTGCACCAGGTCATCCCGTCTGAACTCGACACGAACCTCTCGTTTCGGCCCGAAAAAGAGTCCATTGGCCAGGAGCGCTGTCAGATAACGCTTCAAATGCTTAACAAGTGCTGGTGATTTGCCTGAAGCCCGGCTGAAACTGCTCCCCCAGAGACCTGTTGTTCGTACCAGAACCACTTGTACACCCGGCACATTACGCAGGATAAACTCAAGACCCGAATTTGCGCCCAGATCTTCCAGCGGTCCTCGGTTTAAACGACCTGCCGGATAAAAAAGTACATTCTCGCCACGTTTAAGGGAGGCGACCACCTCATTTATTGCCTGGTGAACTGCTTCCCTGCTGCCTCGCCCATTGGTTTTTATATCGGGAAGAGCGATCGGGTCGATAAAACGCATGGCATGTTTTGTCAGTGGTTTTCTAAGCTGCGCTTCATCGGACAGAGGTCGCGGTGCAAACCTGTCATGCAGGATGGACATCACAATTACCGGATCGATCAGTGCCGGATGATTCGGCAAAAATATCGTACCAGGTTGAGGGCGGTCTCCACCATGCTCTGCAGCTTTTACAAGTTCCTCACGTCCCTGCACAGTGATCTTGTAGCGCAGACACAGCATAGTGCGAAGTACGGTTCCGACAAAGCTGCGAGGAGTGCTGCCGGTGCTTGCCACCAGCCGCTGGAAGACAAAAACCATCAGCACACTCAGCACACCAAGTGCCAGCATGAAAGCGGTGGGAGCAAGAAGTGACTCAAAAATATTATAGAGCATGCCAGAGAGCAGAATGGCCACAAAAGCGGTGAAACCGGCAGCGGCGAGTACCCTGCCCTTGTCTGAATCTGCCGGTCGAATTTGCAGGAAACTGGTAATCGGGATAAGGAACAATCCACCGGCAATACCTGCGAATCCGAGTGCAAACATCAGCCACCAGAAACGGGCACTCTCCGGCACACTGGTAGTCATGCCGGCCATAATCAAACCGATTGCAATGCCCAAAACTGCCGGAACCAGATAGGCTGACCAATTATCAACACGGGTCAGACGGGCTGCCAGAAAGGAACCTGCACAGACACCGAGCATCAGGGATACGGAAAGCAGACTGGTCATGGTTTGGGAAAAACCGAATTGCTGGATTCCAACTGCATTAATAACCAGGACCGCGATGGAGGCGATGAAATAGAACCAGGCATCACCAGCTACAGCCACCAGCAGCTGTCGATCACGACAAATATCGATGAGATCTTTGACCGAGCGGTATGGCCCGAACCAGGGAAACGGCACCTCTGAATTCTCTGTCGCCCCTTTATACTTGTGAATTCCGAAGCTGGCCACAAGACCCGTCACTGCCACCAGAACCGACGTCACCGCCACCAGGAGTACACCGAAGGGGGCTGCATCGGTATCCATCCAGTTCTGATCAAGGGAGATGCCGGCGATAGCGATGCCCGCCAGAATGGCCACGGTGGTTGCCAACTTAATAATTGCGTTGATGCGCGGAACCGACTCCGCAGGATACAACTCCGGGATAGAGCCGTTCAGAGATGGGCTGAAAAAGGTGGATTGAAGCCCCATCACAAAAACCATCATAAGAATGCAGGCCCAACTGCCGGTAATCAGTCCTACAGCACCGACCATCATCGCCAACACTTCAAGCCCCTTGGCCATGACGACCACACGCTTTTTCGCAAATCTGTCAGCGCACCAGCCCCCGTGTGCTGAAAAGAGGATGAAGGGCAAAGCAAAGAGAATGGCGGCCCACCCCTGCAACTGGTTGGCACCCGCCGCCACGGCCAGGAGCATTGCAGCCTGTTTGAAGTAATTATCGTTAAAAACTCCCAGACAATACGTAGCAGCCATTGCCGGCAGTGATTTCTGTCTGTTAGCTGGTCTCATTATGTTCTCCTTTAACCTGCAGTTCCCATGAACATCGAATCAATTTCACAAAACTCTGTGTCTCAAGCTTTTTCAGTCAAATGCCGGTTTGCATCAAATATCCAACGTGTTCACCTTGGCTGACACGATCTGGATCTGATGATAATTCCAGCTCAATCTGCCTTGAACCGACCAGCGCTCAGAAAATAGATAGTCTGCTCGATAACATTTTTGTTTCGCATGATAAATGAATGATTTGCCTTCACCACCAGATGGTCCGACATACCTTCAAGGGTGGTAGACTGTACCGAGACTTTACCGTCATCTTTGCCCTTAACCCAGTACGAAAAAAGGGGGTTATACGAACGCGTTCCGGCAATAATGCCCACCTGGCAGTCTTCACAATTGAGAGGCGGCAAGGTATTCGGCAGTGAATCAGCAGCAGTTGAGAGTTGATCGGCACCCGGCCCAAGCACGGACTTCATCAGGCCAATTTTTCTTAGGTTATCGATAACCTCACTGCCATGATTGGGGGGAGCGAGCATTACCACCCTGCGGATCTTGTCCGAACCGTTATCAGCGAGATACTGACGGATGACAATGCCACCCATGGAGTGGCTGACGATGTGGATTTTTTCATATTTTTTTGAGGCCCGTTGCACAGTCGGCACCAGGTATTGGTCGCTGATCTGGCCAATAGACAATCGAGTGGATGGGTACCCTATGTTTTCCACCGCATAGCCAGCCTTTTGGAGTTTATCGGCCATCTTTGCCATTGATCTATCAGTTCTGCCAAGACCATGCAGAAGAATCACTACCTCGTTCTGCTCTGTGACCCCGGCTGAACCTGTTCCGGCAAAGCTGAACAGCAGTGCCGTAGCCAGCAGTGTCATCCTGAAACAGATCATTTGCTCTGTCCTTACCCCGTCTTGAAATGTCATATTTTTTCTCCCTGAATTCTCAAAAAAACCTCATTTGCTAACCCAGGAAGCAGGAACCGTACCAATATCATATATTTATCACTTACCCCTGTCTTTTCGCAGGATTCATTTGGCGCACTTGATATACAGCGTTTTTCACCTGGCAAGCAATGTTCATTTTTTGTATAGTTGACGCACAATTAATGAACAGGAGACAACGTTATGCTGGGCAGTGAGCTGGATTTTTTCACATCAGTCAGGGAAGCAATTTTCGCAAACCCCTTTGGTTCGGCAAGGCTTGAACACGACCTGCAGGCAACCGGCATGACCAGCGGTTCCCCATTACCGGTAATTCTGAAAAGCCTTGTAGAAAAAGTAGGAAACACAATCCAGGAAGTCGAGTGCCAACAGCACCAGCTGGACTCAGAGCAAAAAGAACTGTTGCGTTACGGCAAGCTCTTCTACACTTTTCACCTCTTCTGTGAGGACATCGACGCCCACATTCAGGACCAGATCAAGCAGGGAGATGAATGCTGCCCGGTCAAATTTGCCGACGGTTTTCTCGGTATGCTCAGTCAATTCGGCTTCAATGATGCGGATGCCGGGAGGTTTCTCGAACTCGCCTTTCAAATGCGCCGGGCCTATTTTTTCATTCGCTCCATAACCGGCTCCAGTGAGTGCGTGCGGCAACTTCGCAGCGCGTTATGGAGTAACATCTTTACCGGGGATATAAAGGTATACCATCGTTATCTCTGGAATCGCATGGAAGATTTCTCGACCATGCTCCTTGGAGAGACCGGCACAGGCAAAGGCGTTTCAGCCACTGCTATCGGTCGCTCCAACTTTATTCCTTTCAATGCGAAAACAGGAACGTTCAGTGAAAGTTTCGCCAAAGCCTTTACCTCGATAAATCTTTCCCAATTTCCTGAACAGCTCATTGAATCGGAATTGTTCGGCCATAAAAAAGGTTCCTTTACCGGGGCAATAGAGTCCCATCATGGAGTATTCTCCAGGTGCAGCCCGTGTGGTGCGATCTTCTTAGACGAGATCGGCGATGTTACCGTGCCGGTACAGGTGAAACTCCTGCAGGTTTTGCAATCCAGAACATTTACCCCAGTCGGCAGCCGGAATACAGAACTGTTCCAGGGCAGGATTATCGCAGCTACCAACAAGGATCTCAGAAAGTTGCGGCAAAGCGGTGACTTCAGGGACGATTTCTACTATCGCCTTTGCTCTGATGTCATTGAAATCCCGCCCCTTCGACTCAGAATCATGCAGAACCCTGAAGAGTTGAAGGAACTGCTTACCGTTGTAGTAAAACGCATAATCGGCGGTGTCTCTGAGGAGCTTACCGAACAGCTGCATGGTTCAATCAGGGACAGTTTACCAGCTGACTATCACTGGCCGGGCAACATCCGCGAACTCGAACAATGCGCCAGACGCATGCTGCTCAACAAGAGCTATAGCTGGCAGCAAAAATCAGCCCACCAGGCCACCCTGCAGCACAATCTCGCCAGTCTTGCCGAAGAGGGCTACAGTGCTCAACAATTACTGGCCAAATATTGCGCCCGGCTCTACAGCCAGCACGGAACCTACGAAGCAGTAGCCCGCATAACCAGGCTGGACCGAAGAACCGTCAAGAAGCATGTCGAGTCGGCATGAGACGATTCTGCCACGGCAACATGACACACCATCCCCTCTACTCTCTCCTCTCTATTTTCTCCTGAGACTCCTGCTCAAAACACAACATAATTATATAACAACACGCCTTTTATTGGTCGTAATGCAAACATAGAGACAACGTTGACTTACCCGGCTTGTGCATTAGACTTTAACACAGTGAAATATATCCAAATAAAAGGCTAAATTTCAGTAATATTTGATTTAAATCAGGTGCATCATGAAAATTGCTTTTTTTGATTCCAAAGGATACGACGAAAGAATCTTTAAAATTCACAATAAAAATTACAACTTTGAATTACGTTTTTTTCAGGAACGTCTCACAGAGCAAAGTGCTGTCCTGGCAAAAGGTTTTGACGTAGTTTGTATTTTCGTGGCGGACGATGCTTCAGAATTAGTTGTCAACCAACTGTATTCTTTCGGCGTTAAACTTATCGCCTTGAGATGTGCAGGATATAACAACGTCAATTTCGAGGCGGCACAGGGTAAACTCCAGGTAGTACATGTGCCTGCATATTCACCTAATTCCGTAGCGGAGTTCACCATCCTGATGATTCTCACCTTGATCAGGAAGATTCACAAGGCATACAACCGTACACGCGATCTTAACTTTGCCCTCCAGGGTCTGCTGGGCTACGATCTTTGTAACAAGACAGTTGGTCTCATCGGAACCGGCAGAATCGCCCGGGTTTTCATAGAAATCCTCATGGGATTCAAATGTAAAGTTATTGCCTATGACTTGTACCCGGATCATGACTACGCCCAAAAAGTCGGTTTCGAATATATGTCTCAGGAAGACGTTTTCAAAAACAGTGATATTATTTCCCTGCACTGTCCGTTAACAAGAGACAATCATTACCTGATTAACCGCGAGACGCTGAATATAATGAGAGATGACGTAATTATCGTCAACACCGGTCGAGGCAAACTCATTAACACTTTAGATCTTATTGATGCCTTAAAAACCGGTAAAGTCGGTGGCGCAGCCTTGGATGTTTACGAAGAAGAAAACGAATATTTCTACGAAGATTTTTCCTTAAAAGGTATTGGTGACGATGTACTTTCCAGGCTGATTATGTTCCCAAATGTGCTGGTCACCTCCCACCAGGCGTATTTCACTGAAGATGCATTGGGGAATATTGCCACAACCACCTTAGGTAATATTCAGGAATTCGTTGATCAAAAAACTATGACGAATGAATTGGCCTATGTTGATGGCACTAAAGGTTGGGGTGTCAAACGTATTAACGATTAATTCAACGATGATGATTCCGCATCCTCTTCCCCATTTAATTTATCCTGTAAAATAAGAAATATTAAATATTAACACGTTGTTTGCCCGACCAGAAATTACAGAATTCCAGTCGGTTTTTTATCCTGATTGACCGGATCGTTCCCCCCCTGAACACCGATTCCCCCCCTTCTGCCATTCATCTTCCAGGTTGAACGCCGGGCGTTTTCCTTTTCGGCTCTTTTTCCGACACCTTCCCCCTGCTCAGCAAAAGGTTGGCTGCATCCGGCCGGTCAACACAAGCAAACACTTTAACACACCGTGGCCCACCTTCTTTAACAACTATATCTTCTGTATTTACGAATGATTATCATCAGGTTACGGTAAGATTTAATCGTTCAGGCTGTCTCTATGGCCCAACCAATTGAACTTCATTAGCCATTTTTCTTGACTTTGCTTAATCAAAAATGATATTTCACGACTCTTTACGAACAATAGTCAGCAGTTTCCCACTTTCAGACAAGGAGAAGTCATGCGTAGCTCAAGAATAGGCCTGTTCCTGGCAATTGCAGCCTTAGTTATCTTTACTACAACCGCCCACGCCAAGAAAACTATCAGAATCACCCTGCAGCTTCCGGCATCCCATCATCTTGGTCTCAATATCCAGTCTTTTGCAGATGAAGTGATGGAAAAGACCAACGGTCAACTCAATGTCGAGGTTTACCCCTCTGCCCAACTCTATAAAGATACAGAAGTCCCGGCAGCTGTATCTTCCGGCGCTATCGAAATGGGTGTAGCTTCTCTCACACGCTTTGCAGGCACCATCCCGGCTGTTGATCTTTTTTACGTGCCATTCCTCTTCAAAAATGAAGAAGCTGTACGTAAAGCAGTCGCTCCAGGCAGCCCAATTCGCCAACCTCTTGATGATGAAATACTCAAAACCGGCGCTCGCGTTCTCTGGTGGCAGGCATATGGTGATGCCGTTTTCCTGAGCAAAGACACCCCGCTTCGCTCACCTGACGACCTTAAAGGTAAAAAGGTTCGCGTATTCAGTAAAACCCTTGGTGCCATGATCGAGGCAGCCGGAGGTGCAGCAACTTCAATCTCCGGTTCCGAACAGTTTATCGCCTACCAGCGCGGCACCGTCGATGTCGGCACCACCGGTGTAACCGCAGTGCAGAAGCGTAAACTCTACCAGGTAATGAATACCCTCACCGCGCCACCATCCATGGTTGACATCGAGTGGGTGGTATTGATCAACGACCAGGTATGGCAAGGCCTTACCGGCGAACAGCAGGAGATCATCACCGCCGCCGCCAAGAGAGTTGAAGAAGAACTGCGCAGTCAGATGAGCGGCCTTGAAGCTGAAGCTTTTGACTTTGTCGATGACAAGATGAACGTTGTTCACCTCACAGAAGAGGAAATGGTCGCCTGGCGTGAACTTGCCCAGCCGGTAGTTGAAGAGTACATCCAGAATGCGGGTGATCTTGGCAAGCAACTTGTTGAAGCAGCAAAATCGATGTAATCCCATTACGTAGCGGGGACCTGCCTGGTCCCCGCTCTCTATAATTCCATGCTTAAACTGATTGACACTACAACTACCTTCTTTGCCAAACTCGCAGCGTGGATGTTTTTCGTCATAGGCGGCATAATCGTCTATGAAGTAATCGCCCGCTACCTATTCTTCTCACCTACCATCTGGAGTGAGGAAATATCGCGTTTTCTGCAGATCTGGGCCACCTACCTTGCAGCAGCATACATCCTGCACCAGCGTAAGCTGATTGCAATCGACGTGGTCGTCAGCAAAATGCCGCATCGTGCCCAGCAGTTCTTCGAATCGCTGTCCCTTGTGATAATCGCGATTTTTTCATCGGTGGCTTGCATCTACGGCATCAAGATTGTCATTGCTTCAGTTAAGATCGGTCGAGCTACCTCCACCATGATGGCAGTACCTAGCTGGATGACTGAGATCGCCATTCCAATCGGTTTTGGTCTCCTGTTATTGCAGTGTCTGGCCGAACTTTACCGAACCATTTTCGCATATTCGCAGCCCAATACCAATAACCACCACTGAGCTTTTTACCGAAATGACTACAGCCTTAATATTAATTGCCCTGCTGGCACTTCTGCTCATTCGGGTTCCGGTAGCTTTTGCCCTTGGTGGACTCGGCCTTTTCCTGCTCTGGCTCAAGGATATCAACATCATCATGGTGCCCCAGTCGCTCTACAGCACCACTGATAACTTTGTACTTCTGGCCGTGCCGCTCTTTTTGCTGATGTCGAATATTCTGCTTAAAGGCGGGGTTGGTAAAGACCTCTTCAATGCAGTTCAGTCCTGGGTAGGCCACTGGCCTGGGGGCCTTGGTGTTGCCACTATCATAAGTTGTGCTATGTTTTCAGCAATCTCCGGGTCTTCTGTCGCCACCGCCGCAACCATCGCCACCGTGGCTATTCCGGAGATGACCAAACGTGGCTATAACAAGCCCTTTGTTCTCGGCCTGCTGGCAGCTGGCGGAACACTCGGCATACTCATTCCACCCTCCATTCCGCTTATCCTCTACGGTGTCATTGCCGAAGAGTCCATTGTCGATCTGTTTTTGGCTGGTGTCGGTCCCGGTTTGATGCTGACCTTTTTCTTCATGCTGTATTGCATGATCTATTCACACTTCGATAAAAATTACATCCCATGCGACAAAGCCGACTGGCAGGAGAGAAAGCGTGCCAGCATCAGGGCGCTGCCCACCATACTCCTGGCAACTGTGGTTATTGGCGGCATCTACCTCGGCATCTTTACCCCAACCGAATCTGCAGGTGTAGGCCTTGCGCTTTCGCTTCTCATCGTCGGCCTGATGCGAAGACTCGACTGGCAGAAGTTTAAAGAAGCGATTTACAGCTCAATGATTACCACCGTGACAATTTTTCTGATTATCGCCGGTGCCAAGCTGTTCGGTAAAGCCATTACCCTGTATCGAATCCCGCAGGAACTCTCCATGGCCATTACCAGCACCTTTTCAGAGCCGCTGATGTTCGTGGTCATGGTCTGTTGTGTACTCCTGGTCATGGGCTTTTTCCTGGAATCGATGTCCATGCTGCTCATCATGGTTCCTGTTCTTCACCCGGCCCTCGGCGCCTTAATGATCGATCCGGTATGGTTTGCCATTCTCTTTGTGGTAATGATAGAATGTGCTCTTATCACTCCGCCTGTCGGTATGAACCTCTTTGTGATACAGGCAGTGGCCCAATCAAAACTGTCAGAGGTAATCAGAGGCGTCTGGCCATTTATCATTATCATGTTCACTTCTGTTATCCTGATCTATCTCTTTCCGGATATCGTTCTCTATATACCGTTTAAACTGTGATTGTTATGAACCCAAGAACTCAAAAATTACGAGAACTGCTGGCGGGCGGGGAGATGCTGACCATGCCCTGCTGCCACGACGCACTCTCTGCACGCATCATTGAGCGTGCCGGTTTTCCCATCACCTTCATGAGCGGCTTTGCCGTCTCTGCTAACCGGCTGGCCATGCCGGACACCGGCTTAATCTCTTTTGGGGAGATGGTCGACCAGCTGCGTACCATCACCAGCGGTGTCTCAATTCCGGTACTGGCTGATGGTGACACCGGCTACGGCAACCCGATGAATATCAAACGCACCGTGCGTGAATATGGCGCCGCCGGTGCATCATGCATCATGATAGAGGATCAGGTGTCCCCCAAGCGTTGCGGCCACACCAAAGGCAAGCAGGTGGTCGATTTCGATGAAGCGGTGCTGAGAATCCGGGCCGCTGTTGATGCACGTGAGGAAGGTGCGGATATCCTGATTATGGCCAGGACCGACGCCCGTGGCGTACTTGGCATGCAGGAGGCACTGACCAGAATGAAGGCGTTTCACGATCTGGGTGCAGATATCCTCTTTCTGGAAGCACCGAGATCAATGGAAGAAATGCAGCAATTCTGTGAATCTGTTCCTGGTGTCAAGATGGCTAACCTGATCGAGCATGGCCTCACCCCGGTGCTCTCGCCGGCAGAGTTGCACAAGCTGGGTTTTTCCATTGCCGCTTATCCGCTCACCCTGCTGCAGGCCAATATCACCGCCATGGAGAATGCGCTCGCCGGGTTGCTGGAAGGGGCCCATCCGCAAGGACTCCGTGATTTCGAGCACGTTAAGGATGTGATTGGCTTTAATGACTATTATCGGGAAGAAGAGCGGTACAACAAGTAATGTCTACAACGGCAGGAGGTAGGCGTGATTTCAGTTTTTGCACACCAACCTCCTCCAGCAGTGCATAACTTTGGCACAGAAAAGAGGAGCACAACAGGTATAAAAAGGGGCCCACTGAGGCCCCTTTTTATTGCTACCGCTGCCAAAAGAAATTTCCCCATTCAGCACAATGTACAATCCGGCACTTACTCCACCGCAATGGCAACCAGGCCATTTTTCACAGCAACCGACTGCAGGCTGTCTGCATGGGTGGAGAAATCAATTGAACCAACCAGTTCAGGTGCTTCCGGCTGAGCTACATTGATTATATCAACACTCTTTTTCTCACCATTGGTTACGAAAAGCTGTTGGCTCTTCGGATCATAATCGAGAATCTCAGCAGCTCCTTCACCGAAAGTACCAATGCCAAGAGAGGCAAGCCTGGTGGCATCACCATCTGCAGCAAGCTGATAGATCGCTACGGTACCGCTTAACTCATTGGCAATAGCCAGGTAATGCTTTTGGTTCTGAACGAAAGTGACCATTCCCTCTGGAGCCAGATCACCACTTTCGCTCGGCAGCGATTCAAAGTCGATCTCATTGATGTAATTGATCATTACAGGCTGTTTCGGGTTAGAGATGTCATAGATAAAGAAACCACCCTGCTTCTCGAGACCAATATAGGCAAAGGTTCTGGAGCCAATTGCAGCAAGGGCCAGTGCCTCTGGTTCAGCACCTTTCTTCTGGCTACGTGCATCCACACCTTCCCAGAAGTAGACTATTTCACCTACCATCTCAAAAGGTACACCATCTTTGATCAGCTCGGCTATATCCTCAGGATCTTTGGTATCATCGACACGGGTGTTGAAGTTATCCGCAAAATTCTTAGCCAGATACCTCTCAAACTCACTGCCGCTGTCATATACCTGATTGCCCTCAGCATCCCATATCGAGAATGAACGACCTCCAGCGAGATAAAACTCGGTGTAGGTACCGGTGCCGTCCATACCCATATCTTTCAATACACGAAGCTTCTTTTTGCCCTTCTGAGCAAGAACATCTTGAGTCAATTGTTCGGAGACCTTTGCTTTCCCGGTCAGCTTGTATGCTTTTTCATAATCCTCCCAACCAGCATACTCACGATCATCGCCTTCGTTGGCGGTAACGATATAGTCGACACCGTCAACACGATAGGACTTGATTGTGTCCGGCTGATACAGTGCGTAAACATTTGCTGGTGGCGCAACCACATTAGCACCGTCCTTCGTGTCTATATCAACCTTGTCAAAGCTCTTTTTGCCCAGAGATTTAACTGCCACAATCTCTTTCGCTTCCAGATCGACGACGGCAATGGCATTGTTCTCCTGCAAGGTAACCCAGGCCTTGGTACCATCTTCATTTACTGCCACATACTCAGGCTCGAGGTCGGCAATTGGTGTCGCACCAGGCTTGATTCGTACATCCCATGGAATAGCCACACCATCAAAGTTGAGTGTAGTAACATCCTGGACCAGACCATCAAGCCGTGGATTTAAGGTAATTATGCTGATAGAACCAATCGGATCAACAGAGTAGTCATCCTTTGGTTCCCCCTCATTGGCAACAATCAAGCCATCACCTGAAGGCAGGAAAGCCACCATATCCGGAAGATTGCCAACATGTGCCGCACCTTTGAACTCACCGCCAGTGGTATACAGAAGCACCTTCCCCCCACCGAAGTTCGGGTTATTGATCTCAAGCGCGGTGGTATCGACATCCTTTTTACATGAAGTCCCAAGCCCTGCAAAACACACTAATCCCAGCGCAATTGCTCCACGAACAATAGTCTTTTTCATCCCTGTTCCTCTTGTGTAGAGTTTAAGTATCTTAAAACATTTACCTTTCTACGACGAGGTTAGATGAAGATTAATAAAACATTACAATACCATTGCAGGGCTAGAGTATATGCTGAAAAACATAAGAAAAATACAAATCCGGACACAACTGGAATAAAGCGATAAAAAGCCCCAAGGATATTAAAAATTCAGGCGGGATCCGAGGGGCTTTGGGAGTGCAATATGACTTGAAACTACGATATAGGACTAACTGAGACCAATCTTCCTCATCACCGTTGTTTTTACCCCTTCGATCACAAATGGAGTAAGACGCTTCTTCTCTTTTAAGATCTGTTTAAAGAGATCCTTTTTCTTCTCCGGAGTCTCGGGACGTTCAACGCGAACCATTGACAGGGAGTCTGTTTTACAGGCGGATACACAGGCACCGCAGCCAAGGCAACGCTCCGGATCAACTGTCATCTTGAACTTCGGTTTGCCACCAGCCGGATTTTCCACACGGACAAGCGCTTCAACATTACAGGCTTTGGCGCATAACCCACATCCTTTACAACTCTCAGCCTCAATCTCCAGGGTAAAATTCGCCTTGGCCACACCGTTTGGAAAACCACGCAGTACACCGCCCAGCAGTTCACAGCAGCATGAACAACAGTTGCAGATAAATGACGGCTTATTGCGGATATTGTCAGTGATATGAGTGAGGTTCAATTCCCGGGCACGATCCAGAACTGCCAGCAGTTCATCGACACTTCTCTCTTCAGCAAAGCCACGGCGAACCATGAACTTTGCCCCATGTCCAAGTGATATGCAGATCTCTTCCACCGGAGCATTTTTATCGCAACTCTTGTTGAGATGCTCCTTCTTGTGGCGGCAATAGCACATGCCCACCGCACCATAGCCCGCCTTTTTTATTATATCGCGGGCACTTTCATAGGTTGTCACCTCGGAGTGCACCGGAATATGTTCTTCATAGGTAAGCGAACGGGTCAGCGGAGTCGGGCTGTTGAAGAATTCATTGCCCATGGAATCATCGGGATCTTCAAAGAGGTAATCGTGCATCAGCTGCGCGAGTTCCTCCACCGGCAGATCCTGCCTACGCTTCATAAAGGTCAGCTCGAAAAAACCGATCAGGCCGGGCAAGAGCAGGTAGTAGACACGACGGCCATACTTGAAATCCATTATCAGACCCTTGTCGGCCATGGAATCAAGTACCGGCGTCAGCTTCTCTTCCTGCCAGCCGGTGGCGCGTATCAACTCCTTCATGGTCGATTCCTGCAAGGGAAACCTCGAACCGACATAGGCTTCATCTTCAGAAAAGAGAATGGCCAGAATCTGCCGCAGTTTTTCATTATCGGGCAAACCGATCGGATACCTGTTCAATCGATCGATCAGCGGAACTATCGAATCTTTACCATTAATATGATGACCCATCTCAACCCCTGAAAATGCAAAGTATATATATTGACTACTCTATCAGCTTAATTATCTAGTCATTCATAACATATGTATCCCGCAAGGGATAGACCTGGTTCTGCCAGACCCTGTCAAAACTGTCGCTGTCGTTTACCGGCTTCTTCAGCATTTCCCGATACATCTCTTCCTGCTCAGGACTGTTGTCAAAGCTGACGATCATCTGCAGGGCTGCCCGGGAGAAATCCTGCACCAGGAAGGTGAAGATCTGCTCCAGAAGGTCGCTGTCCACGCCATTGATCTTACTGTTTTCAAGAACAAGCTGGGCATAGACTGCCAGGGTGAAAAGCTCACCGGCACTCAGCATATAATCGATATTAGCTGCCTGCTCTTTCGATGGTGGTGCGGAAATAAGCAGCTTTCTGAACAGCTCCATCTGTGATCTGAACAACAGGATGTTTGCCGTTTCAAAACCTTTGTAAGCACGGCGGTAATCGGCAAAGCGCACAGAGGCCAGCTTGCCGGTCTTCTGGTTGAACAGGTAGCTGTCATCTTTGGCCTCACACTGTTTCCCGACCTCCGGATACTCTACCGGCTCGAAGAAATAGTTTTTCACGAACTTAATGATGAGCGCCATATTGACATGCTCGGTTCCTTCCAGCTTGGGCAACATACCGATATCACGAATGGCCATCTCGAAATAGGTATCCTGCTCAAAGCCCTTGGCTGCAATCACCTCATGCAGGAGCGCCACCACCTTTTCCCCCTGGCCGGTCACCTTCATTTTGACGATGGGGTTAAAGAGCAGATAGCGGCGGTCTTCGTCACTGGCCACACGCAGATAGTCGGCAGAGCGATAGGCCACCAGCTTCATGGCACAGAGGCGGGCGTAACTCTCTACAAAGATCTTACGCACATGGGGAAAGTCCGTCACATAACGACCATACAAGTTTCGTGCGGCCGCATGGTTGAGCGCCTCGTAAAATGAGTGGGTGGCAATGCCTATGGAAGCACAGCCCAGTTCAAACTTGCCGACATTAATGGTATTGAGCGAGGAGTTCCAGGCATGTTCACCGACAGAGAGAATATCTGCCTCGGTGATTGGGTAATCGTGCAGGGCATATTCAGCCACATAGGCCTGGCGAACACCGGAGGTGTCGATCTTTTTAACACATTCATATGCAGGGTGCTCTGGGTTCACGGTGAAGAACACATACTCACCGGTATCGGCCATCTTGGCAAAGGTGGAGACCAGGGCCGCGCAGTTGCCGTTGCCTATATAATATTTCGAACCGTTGGCCAGATAGGTGCCATCCTCCTGCGGAGTGAGGGTCATCTCTGAAGAGTAGAGGTCCGCCCCATGGGTCTTCTCGGACAAGCCGAAAGCAAACACCCCACCTTCTTGCAGAAGCTTTGCCGTCAACTGCTTCTGCTCCTCATTTTTACCCATCCAGATAGGGCCAAGACCAAGAATAGTGACCTGCCAGGCATACCAGTAGCAAAGTCCGTAAAATGCCAGAATTTCATTATATTCACTAATACGGTACATATCCCAGCGGGTTTCACCTTTGCCGTACGCTTCAGGAGTTAGCAAGGTAGCGAATACCTTCTTATGCTTGATAAATTCCAGAAAATCTTCATACCAGACCTGGGACTGATCATCTTCCTTGATCTTATTCAGCCCTTTGGTCTCGAAATATTCGATGGTTTTCTCCACCAGCTCACGATAGCGTTCATCAATATGGGGACGATCATAATTCTTTGGATTGAGTAACATTTAAGTCTCCTAAGCTTTTTGCTGTATGGCAATAGTCCGGAATTCACACCTTGGTCTTCACTTTCCGCCAGTTTTTGATCTGCCAGGTCGTGTGGGCCAGCGCCACATTATTGCCGGAACTGTCAGTAACCCTGCTCTCCATGGTGACAGTGACCAGATCCTTACTTTTCAACGGTTCCACCACATCACGGTTCAGTTTATCAAGACTCTGCCGTGATTCCGAATAGATCTCGTCTTTAGCCTGGTAAGTATACTCAACTTCCATATGGGACATGATCAAACGATACCTGGATGGATCGAGCTGAGTCAGCAATAGAAATCCTGCAGAAAATTCTGCTATAGTCGCAATACCGCAGGCGTGAATTCCGCGGATATGATTGAAGTTCTTTCTTCTGTACGGGGCCTTGGTGCGCACGAAATCTTCACCGATGCCAGCGATAACAAAATTATGTGCTCCATTAAACGGAATTACCCACATAACGATACGGTTCAGCACCCACAGCCATCCCTTCGATACCCGTGCCCGCGTGGTCAGCGGGTCGAGCAGATCAAAGAGTTGCATCAGATCCCCCGTCCTGCCAGAAAACCCTGGTGACACGCTTCAAAAACAGTACCCGGCTGGGAAGCATCCCCCACGGTCCGGACCCGGATACCGAGCTCGACAGCATCAGCTTTCAGCGAGTATTCCGAAGCCGTTCCCACCGCCAGCACTACCGTGTCTGCCGGAATTTCACGTTTATTGCCCTCAACCTCTACGCATACACCGGTTGCGGTAATTTCCAGAACCTTCGCTGCTGCCAGTGCCTGAACGCGATGTCGGGCGACATCCTGCAACATGCCCCAGCGGGTGGTCTTACCGAAATTTGTCCCCACCTTCTCCTGCATCTCGACCATCACGATTTCCCGGCCGCCCTCTGTGGCCAGGCGGACCAATTCAGCAGGGTCCTCTGCCTGGTTCACAAGCAGGAACTTCAACTCCTCGCCACTCAATGTGCCCTCTTCCGCAAGTTTCAGTGCCGTTTCAACACCCACTGCACCACCACCCACAACAACCACCCTGCGACCCGCCTGGTATTTACCCGATAGAATATCCCAGGCCTGCACCACATGATCCTGTTCGACCCCGGCTATCTGCGGAGTGACCGGCTTGCCGCCGGTAGCAACAATCAGTTCATCAGGTCTTTGCTCATCAAGCAACGCCCGATCCACCGACGTGTTCAGCACAATTTCAACACCTGAGGCTGACAATTTACTTTTCAGATCATTCGCATAGACCAGAAATTCATTTCTGCCTGGAGGCGCTCCGGCCAGATGCAGCTGGCCACCAAGCCTCATCGAAGATTCAATGAGGCTTACCCGGTGGCCACGTTCCGCTGCAGCCAGCGCGGCGCTGATACCGGCAGCGCCACCACCAGCAACCATTACCCTGCAAGGAGAGTCGCTGAGCTCGATTTTTCGTTCTTTCTCATAACCTGCTTTCGGGTTACAGACACACTCGACCGGCCGCATCTTGAAGATGTTGTCAAAACAACCCTGGCCGCAGGCTATACAGTGAACAATCTGATCCTCTTCGCCCCGTTGTGCTTTTTCCGGAAATTCGGGATCTGTGATAAGCGCCCTGCCGATTGCCACCGCATCGCAATATCCAAGGCTGATGAGTCTCCGGGCTGTGGCCGGGTCATTTATTCTATGGGAAGCGATGACGGGTACATCGACCTTCTCCCTGATCTCACGTGCCATATAAGCGAACACACCTCTCGGCACCTTAGTCACAATCTGGGGCACCTGGGCCTCATGCCAACCCACATTGACGCACAAGGCATCAACACCGGCCTCGACCAGTGCTACAGCGAAGGCCTGCATATCTTTTGAACCGATACCACCCTGCATGTAGTCGTTGCCGTTGATACGAACCAATATCGGACAAGCGCCAGCCAACCGTTCTTTCACGGCCTTGATCACCTCGATACCAAAGCGCATACGGTTTTCAAGCCTGCCGCCATATTCGTCATCACGCTGATTGGTAAACGGCGACAGGAAGGAACTGATGAGATAGCCGGTACCGGCCAGGATTTCGACCAGGTCAAACCCTGCCTCCTTTACCCGAACCGCCGCATCGGCAAAGCTGGCAACCGTCGCATCGATCTCCTCTCTGGTCATCTCGCGGGGGGTCTCCCTGGTCAGTCGGGACGGCACTGGTGAAGGCGCCACCGGCTTTTTACCGCCGAGGAAGAACGAAGCGTTGTATCGCCCTGCATGGTTGAGCTGAACTGTTGCCAGGGCACCACCTTCATGGATCGCGGCAGCAAGCCTGGCGAGCCCCGGCACAAATGCATCACTGTGAGCACCGATATTCAGCGGGGTTCCGGACAATTCGTCAACGGTCGCATAACCGACACTTATCAGGCCGGCACCGCCAAAGGCACGTTCCCGGTAAAAGTCGACGATCTGATCAGTCACCTCAAAATTCCGGCACATATTCATATGCATAGCCGGCATGAAAATTCGATTCCTGATGCTTAACTGCCCAATGTTCCAGGGTTGAAATAAAGGATCGTGCATTTTGTCTCCGTTGTTATTTCAATGCTACACGCGCATATTTATCGGCCACCTTGTCAAACAGACCTATTGTTTCAAGAGATCTTTTCAGTTGCTCGGGTTCAGCCAGCAAATCCTGCATAAAACGTATCTCCGATGCTTTGAGGTAAATGTGAAATACATCGGTCATGGATTTGTTGAAAAACTTTTCTATGATCCACGAAACATTGTCCTGATCACGAAACGGCACCATTTGCTCAACCCGAATCAGCAGCTTATCAATGTAAAAGAGCAGGATATCTTCAATACTGCTTACACTCTCACGATGACCGGGAAGTACCGTGTAGTCGTTGAGAGCAGCGAGTTTCACGATGCTTTTGCAGTAGGCATCGTAGTTTTTGAAGCGCTTGCCCGTGTTCAGGTCGATATCGAGCAGGGGGGACTGAAAAATACCACGCAGCAACGTATCCCCGGTCACCACGTAATCATCCACCACATAGACCACGTCACTCTGTGAGTGACCGGGACAATTGATCACCTCTATGCCAAGTTCCTCTGGTATAAAATCTTCGCTTATTTGGTACTCTTTGGGAAACGGTGGAAACAGTACGCCGCTTTCAAATATTCTCCTGAGCTCTCTCAGGTACGATTCCCCAAACCCCAGACTGACCAGCAAGTCATACATCAACTCCATCCGGTCATGATGGTGCTCCATTTTCAGGGCGTCGCGATATGGCAGGTAAATGGTGGCATCGGTCTCTTTTTCGAGCCAATGCGCCAATCCGTAGTGATCGATATGACAATGGGTAATGAAGATATGGCGAAGACGGCTGAGATCTATGTTGTTACGCATAAAGCCCATCGCGTCCATAGTGTAGGGGCCGGTATCGAAAAGCAGCAACTCACCGTCACGCTCTAAAGTGTAACAGTGAACAGGTCCGACAATGTAGGGTGTATTGATTGTATGTTGCGTAAGCATACTTTCCGAGACCGGGATTCCCGCGGCACCGGTCGCGTAAGCGGTACCACAGGAACCCCGGAGGAATTTCCAGGTTTTGGCCGAAACGGCTCTTTTCCTCTAACTCGTCGTTGCTCTGGAGGAAAACCCCACGTTTCATACCCAGATATTTTGAGGATTTTACACGTTGAGATGGTCTGCTGGCTGAGAAGCCTTGAAAATCACTCTACCTTGAGTATGTGGTTCTCAAAGGCGACACAGGATAGCTGACCGTATCAGCGTGTAAAAAGCACCCCCCGGGCCTGGGCGCGAGGATTGGAGAAGGGGCCCGGGAAGTGCTGAGCTGCTAGAAGAGATATTTCTCTTCTTCACAGGCAGTTGCAGCCAGGAGACGCTTGGCCTTTAAAAGGCCGGTTGCATCGTACTTGGCAAATCTACGGATACCGGAGAGGATCATGGTCAGGGTGTCGCCCTCTTCGATATAAAAAGCGCCTTGCTTTGCCGCTTTGCTGACCTCTTCGGTCATGGTAAATGCACAGACTTTCACTGCGGCTTTCACCAGTTCCTGCTTACGCTCGCTTGCGGCCGGCATGATTTTCTCTGCACGAAGCACTGCACTCTCAAGGGCGTAGATCTGAATGGCGATATCAGCAGCCGCCATCAGGATTTCCTGCTCGTCGGCAATCTTATCCATGTACTTCTGGACACCAGCGCCGGCGAGAATGAGGAACAGGGTTTTGAGATTCTTGATCAACGCTTTTTCCGCTGCAAAAGGTATGGAGTCGTCAATCTCATCGAAACTCGGGGTCATCAGCGACTCAAAGGCCTTCATTGCCTCTGACTGCAGCGGCAGCTGACCTTTCATGGCTTTTCTGAGGATCATGCCTGGAATGAGCAGACGATTGATCTCGTTGGTTCCCTCAAATATCCGGTTAATACGCTCGTCGCGATAGTAACGTTCTGCAGGGTACTCGCTGACAAAACCGTACCCACCATGAATCTGGACAACCTCATCCACGGTGCGTTGCAGAACCTCACTACAGTAGACTTTAGCGATACCGCACTCAGGGGCGTACTCTTCGATTGCCTTCAGATACAGTTCGTAGTAATTGTCGGCGGATCTGTCGATCTTGGCAATGGTCTCATCAAGTACACCGGCCATGCGGTAGACCAGAGATTCTGCGGCGTAGATCTCGGCTGTCATATTGGCGATCTTCTCACCTATTGCGCCAAAACTGGAGATTTTCTTGCCGAACTGAGAGCGCTCGTTGGCATACTTGATTCCTTCAACAAGAGCCATTTTGGACGCACCGGCGACAGCTGCACCGAGCTTAAAACGGCCGATGTTCAGCACGTTAAAAGCGATCTTATGCCCTTTGCCGATCTCGCCCAACACGTTTTCTACAGGAACCTTACAGTTATCGAGAATGATCTGGGTAGTGGAAGAACCCTTGATACCAAGTTTCTTCTCTTCAGCACCAACCACCAGACCGTCAAATGACTTTTCAACCAGGAAGGCGGTGAAGTGCTCTTTGTCGATCTTGGCGAAAACCGTAAACAGTTCGGCAAAACCACCGTTGGTAATAAACTGCTTGGTACCGTTCAGAATATAATGCTTCCCGTCTTCAGAAAGGGTCGCAGTCGACTGAGCACCAAGGGCGTCACTGCCCGAACCCGGTTCGGTCAGACAATAGGCGGCAGGCCATTCGCCGGAGATGAGCTTCTCCAGGTATTTTTCTTTCTGCGCCGGGGTTCCATAATAGACAAGTGGCAGGGTGCCGATACCAGTGTGACAGGTATATGCCACAGAGAACGACCCGCCCTGGGAAATTTTTTCCGCAACCAGCATTGATGAAGCCTTATCGAGTTCAAGGCCACCATACTCTTCGGGCGCATCCATCATCAACAGACCGAGCTCGCCACACTGCCGCAAGCCCTTGACTACGATATCAAAATCCTGCTTATCAATCTCTTCCACATGAGGCCAAATCTCGTTTTGAACAAACTGCTCTGTGGTTTCCCCCATCTGTCGCTGTTCGTCTGAGAAATCCTCCGGAGTAAAGACACTCGCACAAGGAGTTTCCGCTATCAGATATTCGCCGCCTTTTAATATATTATCAGACATTTAATCACCTATATTCCTTCAAAGATGCTCTTATCTCTATAAGTAGGGAACGCGGGGCTTGCCCCGCGTGCGCTTGACGTACTTACAGTTTTTCGAATATTCCGGCTGCGCCCATACCGCCGCCGATACACATGGAAACCATGCCATACTTGCCTTGACGGCGGCCCAGCTCGTGCAGCAGGGTTGCGGTCAGCTTGGCACCGGTACATCCAAGCGGATGACCGAGAGCGATGGCGCCACCATTGACATTGATAATGTCCTTATTGAGACCGAGTGTCTTGATGCAGGCCAGGGCCTGGGCAGCAAAAGCCTCGTTCAGCTCGATAAGGTCCAGGTCTTCTTTCTTCAGGTTGGCCAGCCTCAGCGCCTCCGGGATAGCGGCAATAGGGCCGATACCCATAACTTCAGGGGCAACACCTTTCACGGCAAAGGATACGAAGCGGGCAAAAGGATCTTTAGCGATCTTTTTCAGGTAATCTTCTGAAACTACCAGTGTCACCGCCGCACCATCGGTCATCTGAGAGGAGTTACCGGCTGTAACCGGGCCGCCTACCTTGAATACGGAACGCAGCCTGCCAAGACTCTCTGCAGTTGTGCCAGGGCGAACACCATCATCAACCGTGACCAGTTCCTTTTCGCGCTTGATCTTGCCGCCCACCAGCTTGGTGTGCTCAATCTCTACCGGGATGATCTCATCGGTAAACCGGCCTTCTTTGATTGCCGCGGCTGCTTTTGCATTGCTGGCAGCACCGAACTCATCCATCATCTCACGGGTGATGCCATATTGCGCGGCCACATTTTCTGCGGTAACACCCATGGAAGCAAACGCCTCCGGCCAGTTGACCATCAGGCCCGGGTTGGCGGAGTATTTCAAACCGCCCATGGGCACACTGGACATGGACTCGGCGCCACCGGCGATGATACAGTCGGCAAAACCGCACATGACACGCTCTGCCGCCATGGAAATGGTCTGCAGACCTGAAGAGCAGAAGCGGTTTATTGTCTGACCGGATACCTCGATGGGCAAGCCCGCTTTCATTGCCGCCACACGGCCCATGTTCATGCCCTGCTCCCCTTCCGGGAAGGCGCAGCCAAGATAAACATCTTCCACGGTGGCGGGATCGATTTCCGTCCTCTCCACCAGTCCTTTTATGGCAAGTGCCGCCAGGTCATCCGGCCGCATATCCTTGAATTTTCCTTTAGTCGCCCGGCAGCCAGGAGTTCTGTAGCTTGCCAGAATGTAGGCTGTTTTCATATCTGATCCTCTTTTAGTGTATTCTTCGTATGTGATCGGACACTTTCGCTACCCTTGGAGATTGTCGGAGAACTGCCATCTTCTCCCAGCTCATGACACAGAAATGGGGAGTAAGGGCTTTCTCCGACAGGCTCTCCTAGTTTCTTAGCGGCTTGCCGGTCTTAAGCATATGCTGGACACGCTCGGCGGTCTTCTTGTTGCCGCACAACCGCACGAAATTTTCACGCTCGAGCTGCAGCAAATAATCCTCGGTCACGATGGTGCCGGGGTTCACATCACCGCCGCAGATAACATCTGCAATCATGCCACCCATCTGGGACTCATACTCAGTGATGAAATTACCCTGCTGCATATTCCAGAGCTGACTCTTGATTGATGCAGCAATGTTGCGACCTGGGGCTGCGATATCAGTGCGCTTGAGTTTCGGACGATAATTCACTGCAAGAGCCAGCACCTTCTGCTTGGCATCACCAATCAGTCTGTCGATGTCCATGGTGATGGAATCGCCGTTGCGCATGTAGCCCATGCCAGCCAGTTCTGCAGCACCCATGGACACTTTTGCCATGGCGATCTGCTCGAAGTGTTTGAAGACAAATGGTTGTGGGTCGGTTTTATACTGAGCTGCGATATCAACCGCACGAACACACATCTCCTTGGTACCACCACCCGCAGGCAGCAGGCCAACACCGATTTCAACCAGCCCCATATATGTTTCGGCATAGGCATTCATAGCATCGGCGTGGAGGCTGAACTCACAACCACCGCCCAGAGCCATACCAAATGGAGCTGCAACAACCGGCACCTTGGCGTATTTGAGAGCCATGGTGGCATTCTGGAAATTCTTGAGCACCATATTGATGTCGTCGTACGCACCCTCGGCCATGGCGACTGCCAGCATCATCAGATTGGCACCTACGGAGAAGTTCGCCCCGTGGTTACCGACCACCAGGCCAACACCTTCTTCTTCAGCCCGCTTGACCGCTTTATGGGTCATGGCCAGGATGTCGCCACTGATAGAGTTCATCTTGGAATGGAACTCGAAACCGAAAACACCGTCACCCAGATCGATGATGGAACAGTTGGCGTTTTTCTCGACAACCTTGCCGGCTTTCTTCAGGATATCGAGCTTGATCTGACCCTCTTTCAACGGTACAGGTACGTATTCGCCCTTGAGAACGTCGTAGTATTCCTGGGTTCCGTTATCAGCGAAGCGATAGAAGCTCTCAATTCCCTTCATTTTCTCGGGAACAACCACACCGTCTTTTTCCGCCCGCTTGACGAAAGAAGCAATACCGATTGCATCCAGCATCTCGAATGGGCCGATTTCCCAGTTAAAACCCCACTTCATGGCGTTGTCTATATTGACTACGTCGTCAGCAATTTCCGGAATGCGGTTAAAAGCATAAATGAGGGTGTCGCGGATTGATTTCCAGGCAAACTCAGCACCTTTGTCGGCGGCACCAACGATCATCTTGATTTTCTGGGCTGGGTCATCCACCTGCTTGACCATGCCTACAGAAGCGAACTTCGGCTTGGCCAACGGCTTGTAGTCACCTTCTTTGTAATCGAAGTAAAAGATCTGGCGCTTGCCATCTACCTTCGCTTTTTTATAAAAGCCCTGCCTGGTCTTGTTACCCAACCAGCCATTCTCAACCAGCTTGGCCATGAAATCAGGTGTCTTGAAGACCTCACGCTCCTCATCATCCGGGCAAAGATCATACGAGTTTTTCCCTACATGGGCCAGGGTATCGAGACCAACCAGATCAGCGGTTCTAAAAGCGGCACTCTTGGGCCGTGCTGTGGCCGGACCTGCTACTGCGTCAACCTCTTCTACTGTCATATCCATCTCGACCATATGCTGCATGGCCTTGTAAATGGCATAGACACCGATGCGGTTACCGATGAAGTTTGCGGTATCCTTGGCGAAAACAATACCCTTACCCAGACGGCTGGAGATAAAATCGGCCATGCCCTTCATAACTGCCGGGTCGGTGGCAGTGGTTGGCACCAGCTCCATCAGACGCATGTAGCGCGGTGGATTGAAGAAATGGGTTACCAGGAAATTTTTGCGAATCTCCGCAGGAAGCACCTCGGCCATCTCGTTTGCCGAGAGTCCTGAAGTGTTGGTGGAAAGAATCGCACCCGGAGCAAGATTAGGTACCAGTTTCTTCAGCAAGTCGAGTTTGATAGGCATGTACTCGACCACGACTTCAATAACCCAGTCGCACTCTTTAAGTTTAGCCAGGTCATCTTCCAGGTTGCCCACTGCAATCTGAGCAACATATTCTTTCAAATAAAACGGGGCCGGTTTCATCTTCAGCAGTCCGTCACGACCAGCCTGGGCGATGCGATTACGCACCTGGGGGCTTTCCATGGTCAGGCCTTTTGCCTGCTCCTGCTCAGTAAGTTCCTTCGGCACGATATCCAGCAAAAGAACCTCAAGCCCAGCATTTGCCAGATGAGCAGCGATAGTCGCTCCCATGACTCCGGCGCCGAGTACACCTACACGATTAATCTGCCTCATTTGTTATCTCCATTATCTGTTTTCGGCCGGCCGACTAAGCCGTTACCAGCTTTCATGTACAATTCTTCAATGGTGTCTTTGTACTTGTTGAAGATTTCTTTACGTTTCAGTTTGAGAGTGGGGGTCAGCTCGCCTCCTTCAATGGTGAATTCCCGAGGAAGAAGGGCAAATCGTTTAATGGTTTTATATGAAGGCAAATTCGCATTGAGTGCCTCCACACGCTCGGTATAAAGCTCCATCACCTTTTTATGGGTAACAAGCTCTTCCATGTCGATATAGTCCACCTCCAGTTCACGGCCCAAATCGATCAGACGTTCGAGATTCGGGGTGAGCAGTGCCACCAGATACGGTTTCATGTCGCCGTACACGTAGGCCTGGGAGATGTACTTATCAAGCTTCAATTCATTTTCGATTGGTTGCGGAGCGATATTCTTGCCACCCGCTGTAACGATGATCTCTTTTTTGCGGTCGATGATATAGACAAACCCCTGCTCGTCTATGGTGGCGATATCGCCGGTCCGGAACCAACCATCTTCGAGGTTTTTACTGGTGGCTTCATCATTCTTGTAATACTCACGCATGACCTGCGGACCTTTGACAAAGAGCTCACCGTCGTCACCGAGCTTCACCTCGGTTTCATCCAACGGTTTACCAACAGAGTCGAAACGAACATCCTGGTAACTTGAAAGCGTTACCGCAGGGCTGGTTTCAGTCAGACCGTAGCCGTTAAAGACCGGCAGACCGATAATCCACATGAACTCGTTGACGGTCTTGTCAAGCGGTGCACCGCCGCAGATAAAGTAATCGAGCTTACCGCCAAAACGTTCTCGGACCTTTTTGAAAACCAGACGGTCAAAGAATTGATAGCGCAACTCGAGCAAACCGAGTGGCTCTTTTTTAATATACTTTTTATGCACATATTCCCGCCCGACCTCAACCGCCCTGTGGAACAGGTTACGCTTGAAGTTTGATGCCTGATGGACGTTCTCGTAAATGCGGGAATAGATCTTCTCGAACAGACGCGGTACGCTGACCATGTTGGTCGGACGTATCTCGACCATGTTTTCCATGACCTTCTGCACATTCTCGGCAAAAGCGACGTGATTGCCAGTAAGCAGCGTAGTGTAATACCCGCCGGTACGCTCCAACACGTGACTGAGTGGCAGAAAGGACAAAAATGTCTGCTGACTCTCCGTCACTTTTACTCTTTTGATACCGTGATGGGCATTGGCCAGGATGTTCCTCTGGGTGAGCAGCACGCCCTTGGGAACACCGGTGGTGCCAGAGGTGTAAATAATGGTGATGATATCTTCCTGCTTGATTGAATCGATCTCCTTTTCAATAACACTACAATCTTCTTCAGAAAGCGGAGTCGATACTTCAGAAAGCTGATACTGGGTGTAAACCGGAAAAGAGCGGTCTCCCATAAAACGTTCATATGAGATAACCAGTTCGACGTTGGGAATCTGATCCCGTATGGCAAAAAGCTTTTCGTACTGCGACTTGGTTGAAACGAAGACTACCTTGGCCTCACAGTGGTTGATAACGTATGCCGCCTGCTTGCCGGTGTTTGTTGCGTAGATCGGGACTGTAATGGCCCCCGCCGACTGAATTCCAAAATCGGAAATCGCCCAGCCCAATCTGTTTTCGGAAAAAATCGCCACCCTGTCCCCGGGCTTGACGCCAGCCTTCTTCAGACCTCGCGCCAACAGTATTACCCGTTCATAAAACTCCTGGTAGGTCAGGGAAAGAAATACCCCACGCTTTTTATAGCTGATAGCCGTCCTTCCGGCATATTTCCTGGCATTGTCTCTGAGAATTGCTGGGACCGACTGATATGACAGAAAGTTCATAATTCATCTGCTCCACACTAATTTTCACACTGACACTATTGCCCACTCTCACGCGGAAAACTTATGCATCAACCCCTAGATACCGTACCTTTACGTTTAAGTCAACCATTTTTCAAAAACTTTTCTTCTCGTTCAAACCACTTTTGCAGTTACGAAAGTGTTGTCATGGCCTGCCACATATTTTCCAGTTTTACATTGAAAGTATAGAGTTATAGGACCTCTGCTCAGTAACGAACAGCGCTTGGCTTAACGACAGCACCGGCAAATACTGAACTGCTGCCGCAACAGCATATTTCATTGTTTACGTAAAATAGATGGTAATCATTGGTGGGCGTTTATGCATCTTAAACAGGTAGGAATTTCAGGCTCTCCCTTCATTACCGGTGCAGATTCCGTCACTCCGGCTGGTTGAGGCTCAAGGACCGGGACTATCGTGGATACATCCAGAATGGTTCAAGTTCCAATTTCCACTATGCTTTCAACTTGTTCAGTTCCCCAGGCATAGGTATACTTGTAGTGCCCTCAGGGATTGGCTGGACGGTACCTCCGGATGAGAAGGCAAGCGATGCCTTGCTGCCGGGAAGAATGATTATATCGACAAACGATTTACAGACGAGAAAATGCATGACATATTATCTGTCGGGCTTGTTGTCAGAGAAATTCCCTGATGATCCGTTGCAGACCAGTCCGACTAGAACAATTATCAATCACGGCACTTAGCCACTTCTTACGTAATCCTGTTATGACACCCGCAATCAATATCCTGAAGAAAAAGAAAATCACCCATAAAGTTCACTCCTACAGCCATGACGGCGACCATCCATCCTACGGTCTTGAAGCGGCTGAAAAGCTTGGCCTGGACCCTGATCAGGTTTTCAAGACCCTGGTGGCGGAACTCGGTGATGGATCCCTGGTCGTTGCCATCATCCCCGTCAATCAGATGCTCAGCATGAAATTGCTGGCAAAAGCCGCCGGCGCCAAAAAAGCTACCATGGCTGATAAAGCAAAAGTGGAGAAAACCACCGGCTACGTATTGGGTGGAGTGAGCCCGCTCGGCCAGAAGAAACTGCTGAAAACCTATATTGATGCGAGTGCCGCCACCTTCCCCACCATCCATGTAAGTGCAGGGAGAAGAGGGTTGGAAATTGAGCTGAACCACAATGATTTACTGACGCTTACCCGAGGAGCACTGGCTGATATATGTCAGGTTTAAAAACTGAACTGCACCTGGCACGCTGAAAAGCAATGGGAGTACCGGATACGAGTCGGTAATCCCATTGTTTGCAGGGTATTTCAATATCGGCTATTCACATCATGGATGTGCCGGACATTCGCCCGCTTTAGCATTTCTAATGTCACTTTGGTGTTTGGCGATGGAGATAATAGTTTTCACCGCTTTCTCCTGCTCTTCATTCAGACTGGTGCCACGAAGTTTTTCCGCTTCCTCGACTATTGCCAGGAAAGCTCCGGCAATCTTATCTGATGCTAACATGTATGTACCTCATAACGTCTTGCGCTGATCATATTTGCAGCCTTCAAGAGGCCTTGTAGAAGAGATAATACATGAATGGTAAAAGGCAAAACACATTGACGCAGGCAACCTGCCGGCTCCTGGTTTGTTGGTTGTATACCGCGAGCGACGCCAGCCCGCCAACTTGACAGCAGCAGGATACAGTTTTAATTTTTGAGCTGGGTTCGACAGAACTTGATTGCTCAATGAAATTCCTTAAAAGCAGTCCAAGAGACTCAAACCCGCCACAGCGATTGAAGATCGTTATACGATGACCCGATTGCGCCTATCTGTATCAGGCGCTTGGAGGAGTAACGAAATGGCATATACATGTAAAACCTGCGGAGTCTCGGCAAAAGCCCCGGGCCATCTCTGCAATCCCATCGACGAGGTACCAGGGGCCCCCCTGTGCGGCACCAGCGACTCAGCAAAAGATCCTGTATGCCAGGAGAAGATAACTGAAATGCAATTTACCTGTGACTCCTGCGGCAGAGTTTCCGCAGATTCCGGTCGTCTCTGCAATCCAGTCAAGACAGACTGATCCGAAACCACATCCTTACTCTTTGTAAAAACGCAAAAGCCCCGTCACCCGACGGGGCTTTTGCTATTCCATCTTGCTCAACCGCCAATTTGCTTTCCGGGCAAATGCAGATCTGCTATTGCTGCTCTATCCTCTGCCAGGTATCCAGGCTTCTTTCGGCAATCCAATCTCCCACCAGTTCCGCAAAAGAGACAAAATGCTCGGTCTTTTTGTGCACCTCAAAGGCAGCCTCATCGGTATACAACTCGTAGAGGAAAAAACGGCTGGGGTTATCCGGGTCCTGCCCCAGATCGAACTGAAGACAGCCTTCCTCCCTGTCCAGACACCTTCTGGCCTGTTGGCTCATCTCCTTTTTAAACAGTTCGACATATGCATCCTTTATAACAAAACATACACTTACGATATACATGAGATACTCCTTTTCAGGGTTAACGGGTTATAAAACACTCTACAACAGCGAGACGACAGAACCGAATCTTTATCGGAAAAATAACCGAAATCATATAGCCTTTTATTCTGAAGGAATTAGAATGATCAACTATGAAAGTACAAAAAAGAATTGGCCTGGTGGCCCACGACAACAGGAAAGAGGCACTCATCGAATGGGTTGATCACAACCGTGACGAACTCCTAAAACATGAACTTATCTGCACAGGCACCACCGGCAAACTGGTGGAGGAGTGTCTATGCCAAAACGGTGCGCCAGCCCCGTTGATCACGAAGCTGAAAAGCGGGCCTTTAGGCGGTGACCAGCAGCTGGGCGGGATGATCGCTGAAGGGAAAGTGGATATGCTGATTTTCCTCTGGGACCCGATGCAGCCACACCCGCACGATGTCGACGTAAAAGCACTCTTGAGAATTACCGTACTCTACAATCTTCCCACGGCAAATAACCGCTCCAGCGCAGATTTCCTGATTTCATCGCCGTTAATGCGGCAGGAGTATCATCCACAGCTGCAGGATTACAGCTCCTACATCCAGAGAAAATTATAATTATCGCCCCCAGAAGATCTCAACAGACTGTTTTCACTCATTTTTTTTGTTCCACCCTGGGACTCAACAAGAGCTGGTCAGGCGCAGCCCTGATGCAGTTTGCGTTGAGTTACTATGTCATTCACCCTATCGCATTGATATTAAATAGTAAAAAATTTACAGCCCTACTTGTTACGATCAAGCCACACCTCCCCCCTTTGTCCCCCTCCCTCAGAAATTTATAGCTGACCATAACAAACAAATTAGTCTTGCGTTGCAATTGAAAAAGAGATAACTTGATGCAGTAACGTGATAGGGTTTCACACATATTCTACTAAAGGGAGAGCGCATGAGGCTTCTCCAGTTACTGATTCTACTGTCGCTTTTCTGGCAAAACAGTTCTTTTGCGAGCGGTCCCAAAGAATACCGGATTCGTCTGAGCCTTAATGATTATTTCATCGTCAAGGATACAGAGGAATACAAGGTCACTCTCCAGAAGCAACTTATCCTCCGCTTTGCCAATGTTCAGGTCACTCCCCAAAATGGCAAAGATTTTGACCTCCTGCTCTTTTTCAAAAGCGACACTCCCGATCTCGCCCAATTTGATACTGCCCAAAAAATCCGGGACAACCTCTACCAGGCAGCCACACCATACCTGCCTTATGTCGTTGAAACGGAAGTAGCGCTACGGGAGTTTTTCTGGAAAAACCGACGCGGCTACCTGACGATTCTCTCCGACAGGCAGCTCGCAGATAAAGAGCAAATCCCCGCTGGTGTTTTTAAATACCTCACCAAGGGCATGGTTCGTCTGTCAACCGATTCGGTACTGGGCTTCAGCCTGATGACCAACGAACTCGGAACCGACAGCTATAACCAGCACCTGGCCTATGTTAAGAGCTTCGTGCAGGAGTAGCCATATACAGCACAGATATGTATTGTAGCGGCTGTCGGCTCATCACATCTTTTTATTCCGTTTCAGCTACTTGCTACCATGTTCCAGAATCGCCTCAATCGCCTTCTGGTGCAATTCGTCATTCGGCGCTCCTTTAATTCCACTTTTCTCTTTAAGGCTCATCCAGAATTTCTGATCCTTCTTGTGGCAAGCGATGCAGGTCCCCGCCTTTTGCATAAGCTCCAACTCTTCCTTGTTAAATGGCCGTGCGACCTCATGGGGAATAGCCTGTAGCTGCGTACCGTTTTCATCCACTATTCGCTCAAGCTCAAAATCGATGGGCGCTCCGTCTGGAAAATTCCCTTCGATATCATATATTCCACCTCCTAGTCCCAGAGTTTTGCGGTTTGCATGGCAGTCCATACAACTTCTGGCTTTTATAGAAGTAGTGTGGGGGTGAATCGGCGTATGACTGATACCTGTGAGTCCATCCCTGGTGGTAAAGACCTTATTGTTTACCAGCGGGTTTTCGCCATCAACCTGGGTGAAAATAGCCTGGCAACCAGGAATAAGGGGGCTCACCTTGCCCCTGGAGTTGATCCCCAGAACCGGGGTTATCCAACGCACATAGGAGCGGGACTCATCCCAGGCGTAGGCACTGTTTTCGCGATTCCCCTTCATGGAATTCTTACTCGGATCGCCACCGGGTTTGCCCTGCAGCCAATCGCCCGATGGCTTTGAGACATCCTGCTTGGCATGGCAGCCATAACATTGAGAGGCCCACCTGGCATGGCATGAATAACATTCAAGTTTCTCCATATGTACCGGCACCGCCTTTTTGGCCACATACGCCTCAGGAGAAAGCTCTGCTTCCACCAATTGCGGAACCACATGTTCCTTGCCATCAAGCTTTGAAGTAAGCACAATCGAATCACCCTTTTTGGCAAGATTCGTCATCTCATTGCCACGGCTGGTCTTCATATCCGTTGCGGCTTCAAGGGTGCCATGACAATTCACACAGACAACCTCCAGCGCATGTTCCCGTTTTAGATATATATTTCCGTCACCGTGCAACTCCAGCATGGTATGGCAGTCAATACAGGTCATTCCCCTTTCATAGTGAATATTGGCCTGCAGATGGTTGTAATTCTTGCCATGCAGCTTGGGTTGCTTGCTGCCATCGGCACGCCATGGGGTACCGTAGCCATCACTTTCGATGGTGCCGATATAGCTCACGCCGGTACGTCCACCACGATTATGGCAATGCAGACACTGGGTCTCAGTTATTTTTTTGGTAATGCGATGCAGCTTTGGGCGATCCTTCTGATCCTTCGGTATAGTTGGGTCACCACCCTCATAAAGCCCTGCATCAGAATACTCCACATGGCAGGAAGCACAGCCACTGGCACGGTAGTCACCATCGCGCTGGTGTCCATCACTCCAGACATGGCAGCGCAAGCACTGGTTCCGTAAATAATCGTTGGCCGGGTGGTTGTCCGGGCTCTCTGGCTGGTCATACTTGTACATGGGGAGCTGGGCCAGGGATTTGACTGCATGCTCACCTTCCGGACTGTCATCCTCGACAGCGTAGGTGGCGTACTCTGCAGCCATTTTATCCTGCAACCCCCAGGCGTAGCGCGTGCCTGAAATTTTTCCGGCGCTGGTGGCATGGAGTGATTTTTTCACATGCTCCACAATCTCGTCATGGCAGGTACCACAGGTTTGATCGATAACCCGCATGTCACTGGGATTGGCAAACATCCCCTTATGCGCCGCCTCAGCATCTGTGGCAGAAGCGTCACCGAAATGACACTCCACGCACTCCATATCATGTACTTCCGGATCTTCGGAAATTGGCTCAATCCCCTCATGGCAAGTCAGACACTGATTTTCGGCCTGGGCTACTGTTACACACAAAAGGACAGCCAACAGGAAGGCAAAAAATACTTTCCATCGCATAGCAACCTCTCCATGGAAAAGATTGAGAATCAACCCGGAGAACCTAACGTGTGATCTTTCAAGTAACACGAACTCAGAGAATCATTTAGCTGCTTCTCAGGGCATCAACTGTTACAAACGAGGCCAAACGTGCTTCATTATCGCTTGACGCCCAGCTATTAGTCAAGCAACAGCAACCTTGCGCCTAGTGGCCCTCCAGTCGACTCAACCAGCATATAACGCAAGAAACTTACCTTGCTCCCATTCTGGCATGGAGCAGCCTTTTCATCCTGATGCTTTCCAGCTGAATAACGGGTGGCAACATTTCCCCATTGGCCAGAATCCTCACTCCTTCTGCGAAATGGGTCTTCAGATGAGGGAAAAGCCCACCGTCTATCACCAATACCATCTCACGGATGACAGCCTGCCCTTCTGCATCGATATCGACCCTGAAATAATTTATCCGCGGCTCACGTTCAACCTTACCCAGAGTTTGCCAGAACAGTTCATCGGGTGTCTGTTTGGTGTGCTGGTGTGCTGCCAGATAGCCATCCTGGGAAGCACCGCCACCTCCGGTTACCATCACCAGAATTCCCTCCTGAGTACGATACATCTCAGTCGTATGGTTATGCCCGTTAAAGACAGCCACATTCACCTCCGGATGCTCTTTCTTCCACTGCCCTAAAGCCATCAGTGGGTCGAATGAGCTGTTCAGGGGCGGATGAACCGAATTGCTGAATGACGGCTTATGATACTGCACGAAAACATTCTGCAAGCCATCTTCCAGCATCACCCCATCGAGCAGTGACAGTAATTCCAGCATCAGGCTATCGAAAGAGACCACGCAATCGCAATTCCAGTACTGGTCCAACTCACGGCGCACCTTTTTCTCATCATCAGTGGTATTACCGCTGCAAAGAGACACGAAGAGGTTTGAGCCAACGGTGAAATAGTAGTTATGCAGCCCTTTCCCGCCGTCGGTGAGATAGGGAAAGGTTGCAAAGTAATTCTTGAGCGCGTCCTGTTTGCCCGGCTCCTGCAGCAACTCATGGTTACCGAGTACCGGAAACATCTGCGCAGAACCGTTGCTGCGCAGCCCCCGTGGGAAATACCGATGGATTTCCTGCCATTGTTTCTTATCGCCTCCCATCCAGATAAAATCTCCGGTAAAAAGTGTAAAATCCGCCTCACGCTTTTCCAGACTTGCCGCCACATCCGAAAAAACCAGATGTCGAAAATGGTTGTATCTGCGGGCACTGCGTACCTTATCTTCGTCATACCTGTCTTTCCCCACCAGAACGTTCTTGCGGCTGTCACCGAAGACTATGAAATGAACCTCATCTGCTGAAAAAGATTTCGGAGAAGGAATGCGTTCCAGTTGCGCCGCCGACAATCCTGTACAGAAGAAAGTAATGGAGCAAACCAGAGCGAAAATTTTCAAACCGCCGGTAATCAAGTACCCTGTTTTCATCATTCGTTTCTTTAGCACGTCAACATCTCCCAGTGTGGATTGCAGGATTGTCTTTCTTCACCACAGTCAACCGCACTTCTGGCCCATAGACAGGTCGGCTCCGGTGTTACACAGCTTTGGCAGCAACAGTGATATAGCCGGTATTTCTGGCAATTGTCTCATGAACCTCGAGCCATCTTTTAACCTCTTTTTCCCCGACAAGATGAGCGATCTCATGTCGGTGGAGGTGAAAGGCCTCGGCAAATTTCTGCGGAAAAGGTTTACCGACAAATGTGCTCACGTCTTCCAGTTCAACAACTTCAAAACCACAATCGGCGAGCACCTCACGATACGCCTGCAAGCGGATGATTTGAGTTTGCATCTCCCGAACCGCATATTGGCAAAAGCCGCGCTGGGCCTCCCCCCGCAGGTAAAGGTCTGCAATGAGGAGTGTAGAACCACTTTTCAAGACCCGTCTTGCCTCGATCAGCGCCTTTTCATGGCCTATGCGTGAGATCGACTCGAAAAACCAGCCACCGGCCATCGACTCTCCGGCAAAGGGCAGATCCCTGGCATCTTCAAGATGAAATGCCACCAGATGATCCAGACCCGCCAGCCAGGCATGTCTAGTCGCAATTTGCTGCTGGTGATAACTGTTGGTCACGCCCTCTACAAAGCAGCCCCGCTCTGCAGCCAGCATAATAGCCGTACGGCCGACCCCACAACCCAGATCACAAAAAGTCTGTCCGGCGGAAATGGAGGTCTTATCAATCATCATCCGGGCAAATCGCTCAGCCCCCTCCGCCAGACTGGCATCTACATTGGCTTCATCAAAATAGCCGTGGTGCAGCCAACCACCTGAAATAATCTCCCACGCCTTGGCCTCAATCGCCTCAGGCGCATCCTGCTGACGGCTTATCTCTTCAGAATCTTCAAACTTCAAAGTGAGATCGTTTCTGATGATGGTATCGCTCATTACTCAACTCCCGCACCGAATATTTCATAAAAATTCACAACACATTCCCAGTACATACGGAAGTATTTTCAATGTCCGCCTTCAATCATCGTTCTTTTTTTGCTGACGCATTGCCCCAGCGCCCTGAAACTCAGCTTGCCCCCACGGGTTCATAGACTTTGCCTGATGAGCTTGAGCGAAAGTCAAATGGCTGGAGTCGTTCACATACTTCACCCGCCTGCATCCCGTCGAGTCAAGCAGTAGGCCGGTGAATGACCCATTATCGAGAACCAGATTTTCATGCAGCTTGACACCATCTACTCCAAGCCAGGTCGCTATAAGACATTTAATGATCTCCTGGTGGCCGAAAATAAGGATTTTCTCCGCACCGTTGGCGGCTATGTTTGCAGCAATCATTTCAGCCCGTTTTTCACAGGGAATCAGCCAGCCGTCACCACATCGACAGGTAAGTCGATCCGCCGGCAGATATCCGACCATCGACTGATACCAATTTCTGCCCGCATTGTTTTCGGTGATGCGGTTATCAAGTTCCACATAGCACGCCTTCGGGGAGGCAATCTGATACGATTGATACGCACGCAGCAAAGGGCTGACATAGACAAAATCGTACGTGTGCTGATCCAGTCGAGCCTTTACGGCTGTCATCTGTTTTTTGCCTAATTCACTTAACCCGGGATTCCCGGCATCATTCGGTTCACCCGGCAAGTCACTGCTCTGGCCACATCTGATAAGTACGATATCTTTTGCTATCCCAGGTAACTCGTACATAACACCTCCAGGCGAATCATGTTCTGCCCGGTTCCCTATTGACGAAAGTTGACTGAACCAGGCAGCAAGCCAACAGCCAGACAGAGAATGAACCTATATATAGCTAGGCTTTTCAAGGAGCATCTTCTCACCATGCCGTCCACCAGCCCCTGCTGTTTCCGGCAACATTTCCACTACAGCCCCAAAACCTGGCGCTACCTTGCTTTAAAATACTTTCCCATCACCCCAGAACTGTTCATGGGCCATTTGTAGCAACATTGCCAACAAAGAGTTCTTCAACCGGAAACACTCCACACGGCTTTCGTCATTAAATTGAAGTTGTTAGCTGAAAATGGTTTGAACCCCTGCGCACCATCGCAAAGAAGCTGTAATTTCAAGCCCTCCAGCAAATGACAGCCTGTAATATCCCAATAGCATCACAAACTGAAGTCGCTGTCAAATAGTTGCACAGAGCATATAAAAGTAAGGGAGTTTTTAGGCGGGAGGACGGAAGAGAGCGGCGACAGGGCAAACAACTTAAAGCTAAGAGCTGTTCTCTACAAAGGGATTGCGTTATGATTTCAGGCAGTGGGCACGTGCCAATCTGTAAGCAGAATATCAGGGGGTATCAGCGTATCACCCTGTTCACCTGATTACATTTGATGGCTATCTGAATTGCAATGAAAAGAGCCCCATAAAATTTTGATAGTTCAAAGAAAAAATAATAGAAAGATCATCAGATTCAGTTCAGGCATACCTTTCTGCAATGACGAATGTCGGCTCAGACTTTTTCCTGGTTATCGATATAGGCCAGTTCATCGCGAGCCATGTCATTATCGGGGGCAAGTCGTAATGAAGCATGCAACAATCCCCTGGCGGTATTCAGATCGCCCATCTCGATAAGAATAAAGGCACGGCAACGCAACACCGCAGCAAGATCGGCTTCGGTTACCAGCGAGGTGGTACTGGTAATTGGCAAAAGCGTTGCCAGCGCTGCCTGAAATTCATGCTTACCTATCAGTGCCTGTGCTTTTTCAAGCCGGAGTTTGGGATGTTCGGGCTCCAGCAGTAAACCTTTATTTAAATATTCTATTGCGCTATCAAAGTCGCTGTCCTGCACTGCCAGATAACCAAGATAATAGTACGCTCTGGGGTAGGCGCCAGGAGACCAGTGAATATCAAGGCTCGGGTCGCCATGTTCTGCCTGGTAGTTCAGATAATGGAAAAAGGCATCAAGATCCCAGCATTTAATAAAGATCGCTCCTTCGACCTCTATCATATTCTCATATTGCATGGGAGCGCCTGCCGCAACATCCTGCAAAATCTCCTTTGCCGTCGTACAGTCCCGGGCTTTGATTGCCTCAACAGCCTCGTCGACCCTGAAAGCATCAGCGATTTCCTGTTCTCTCTTCATGCTCTCCCCACTGCTTGATTAATAAGTTTCAGATAGTTGCTGTAACCTTGAGCACGGCACGAGTTGTCCACCGATAGCAGCAAACATAATAGCAATGAGAGTAATGAACTGTCATTACATAAAAAACTATCTTCGAGTTGAATTGGGTACAGGTGAATTCAAATTTTAGCACCGGCATCGATCGTGCGTCCCGAGCAACTGCGCACCCATGCTCTCCCTGAAAGTTGGGGCAGAAAATTTATCAAGGACCTATTGCTGCAGTTCGCCATACATCCACGTTAATATAGTACTTTAAGGCCAGCAGATGTGGGTTCTGAGCGAGCGTTTCTTCTTTCGAAGGCCATATAATACAATGCATACCATGGTATACTTATCTGCAGGAGGCAACACCAGGCTTAGCTTTTGAGCACTGCTGCAAATGGCTCCCGGACTATTGTGGCCTGAAGCATCGGGAATAGCATGAGGACACCCTGAAAAAGAAATTTTTCCAGGTGGACATAAGAAGACAGCAACCCTGACGGAGGATGACATGTCCTTTCCCAACAGAGACAATCCGTACAACTTCGATGCATTCATCGGCTGGCGAAATAACGTCGACTACTACGCGGATGACCCGTTTTTGCAAAAACTGGTGCGACACTTTGCAGGTGACGACTGGCCAAACGTTGATACGGCAGCCCGAATACTCTCACGCCAGGCCTCCTTTCGCTGGCGCGATCTTGCCGATCGTGCGGCAAGGCCGGAAAACAGCCCTTATCTGCTGCAGTATGACGGTCACAATCATCGTATCGACCGGATTGTCCGGCCGCTGGAAACGGTTCTCATGGAAGAGGAGGTTTTCGCTGAGGCTTTGTTTTCCCGGAAGACCTCGCCTTGGGAGCGGTTGGTCAAGATGTTTCTGATCTATCAGAACGGCGAGGCCTGTATTGCTTGTCCGCTTACCTGCACGGAAGGGCTGGTGGCAATTCTGGAGGCATTTGCCGACACGGACGAGACAAAGCAGATCCTTGCCCACTGTCGGGAAGGGATAGACGGCGATTTCGCTATCGGGGCCCAGTATCTTTCCGAGATACAGGGCGGATCTGATGTCCCCGCCAACCTGCTGGAGGCCGTTCAGGAAGGAACCACCTGGAGGCTGTACGGCACCAAGTTCTTTTGTTCCGCAACCCATGCCGACTATGCCCTGGTAACCGCCAAGCCCCGCGGTTCCCAGAGCATCGCCACGTTCGTCGTACCTGCCTGGCTGCCGGGCAACAAAGCACGGGAGATTCGCAACGGGCATACCATCGATCGCCTTAAATGGAAGATGGGTACCACTGAATTGACCACCGGAGAAATGACCTTCAGGGGTGCAGTTGCTTATCCGATAGGCCCACTCGATCGCGGAATGGCCCATGTTGTCGGCATTGTCCTGACCTATTCCCGTCTGACAGTAGGTCTGTCCGCAGCCGCAAGCATGACGAGGGCAGCCAGGGAAGCTCTGAGATATGCTGAATTCCGAAGCGCCTTCGGCCGCCCCATACACCAGTTTCCAATGGTGGCCGGCCAACTTGCCGATCTGGAGCACAGTGCCAAAAGATCGACTGCCGGAGCGTTCAAGCTCTATAGTCAATTCCTGCAGCTCGACGGCAAAAACAAGCTGAGTATTAATCCGGAGGAACGCCCCCCGGTTCAGCAACAGCGGTTCAATGCCCGCGAACTGGTAATGCTACAGAAAATAACGGCCTCCAGGGATGCAGTGGATCAGCTGCGGTTGGCCATGTCGATCTTCGGAGGGCATGGCGTAATGGAAGACTTCTCCTCTCTGCCCAGGTTATATCGGGATGGGGTGGTGAATGAGCTCTGGGAGGGACCGCGAAATGTCCTGCTGGATCAAATTCACCGTGATCTGCACAGGGCAAAACCGTGGTATGAGCCGGCGGAGTTTGTCCACAACCTCCTTGCCGGAGCGGACACTGCGCTTGTGACGGATCTGGCTGCGGAGGTTGAGAAAATTGCCACCCTTCCCAGCCTTACGGAAGAGAACCCTGCGATGCGTACGGCCTGCAGGGAGTGGGATAACCTTTGCCATCGCCTGTTTCATGCGTATCAGGACCTGGCGCTTGCGGAAGTGAATCAGGTTGAGTTTTGAAATACACGCTCAGCGAATACAATAAAAGGGGAGGTCACCTGATGCGACCTCCCCCTTGCCTGTCATCCAATGATGCCGACAACTGATTGATTGGCTTGTTTTGCCCGGCGCCTCGTGAGCTGCCGGTAAGAGCCGTTCGTGGGAAATGCGTGTTACAGAACCTTCGAGGTTGCGCATTTGTGGTAAAGCTTCAGGTTTTCCTTCAGCTGACCGATCTGCACTCCGACCGGGATACACTTCTCGTTCCCGATACACTCCTCAGCCTCGAACTTCTCAATAAAGGTTTTCAAGTGATGACCACTTTCCTGCATATCTACAGCCCAGCAGTGGTTTGTGTCATCATATTCGACCTTATAATCGATTCCGCACTTCCCGGCTTCGGGTATAACCTGCTCTATTTTTCTACAGATATCTTCTTTTGATGCCATGACGTACCTGCTCCTTTTACATTACAAAGCGGGAACCGCCTTGTTACTATACTGTAGGCATACATGTATCGGAATCAAGATATGATAGGGGAGATACAGCAGAGGAAAAGCACCGTTTTCGGATGGAAACTCACCTAACGCCATTCTCGATTCTTTTCATATTTTCCTGGTTTGTAGAGGCCAGTTCCTGAATGGTGGCTGCGAGACCACTAACCACACGGGCCAGACGTTCATAGTCGAGCTTCTCCGGGGTGTCATGTGGGGTGTGGTAGGCCGCATAACGATAAAATGCGGTATCCGTTACCATGATGGCCGGATAGCCCTCTGCCCAAAAAGACTGGTGATCAGACCAGCTCGCCCCCCTGATACAAACGGGGGCGGCAAGCCCCTCCGAGGGGAAATGGCCATGGCGGCGAAAGGCGCTGATGGCTCTTCGAACCAGTCGGCGCGACTTGATATTACTGACAAAGGCTATGAAGTTGGCCTGATCGGGATAGAAATAACTTAAGGGAAAAGGATAGAATTGGCTCTCCCGTTCATCGCTATAGTAGCCCATGGTCTCCAGGGACAGCATGGCCGTGATCTTCTCCTGTCGCATCCGCGCCTGCATGGCATAGACCCGGCTGCCCATGGACTTAGTGGCAAAGAAAGGGGCCTCCTCGTTGGCAAAGGCCACCAGGCGGATGGTGCGTTGCGGCTCGCAGTCCGCCAAAAGGCGGGCCAGTTCCAATAAGACGGCGAGGCCGGATGCATTATCATTGGCACCGGGGCAGTCGGGCACGGTATCATAATGGGCTCCCACCACCACAATCTCCGAGGCCAGCTTCCGGCCAGGGATCCCGATTTCCAGATTGACAACCATCCCCTTGACGCTTGGTACCTCCTGAGCCTCGACCTGATAGCCCAGGGCGGCGAGTTCATCGTGGATATAGCGAACCGAATCAGCCATGGAGCCGGTCGTCCAGATATTACGCGGGCCGATGTCCTGGGCCAGAGCCCGGACATGACCGGCCAGTCTCGCGGTGCTGTAGCTCTCGGCAGCACTTAATTTCTGCAGGGGACCGGTATAAGAAGAGCCCGGCATCCCTATAAGGGCAAGGAAACTGCTCATAATTCCTACCATCAGAAGCAGAAGACAACCCAGTGTTGCCAGCCATTGCAGTATCCCCTGAGGCGCAAACCTCAATCTCACCTCTGACTCCTCCCCATTTTTTCAGATGGCCTGCATCCTCAATCGCCCTGCATCCCACCAGGATTGTCCATCTCCTTTAAGGTGGCCAGGAGCCTGTCGGGCAAAGCTCTTTTTGCTCGACCCGTCGATATCAATTTAAAATTACAGAGGTTTCTGTCTTGAGGGGTGTAATGCGTTTGCTATTTATTCCTGAATGTCAGACAGTCGGGTTCTCCGTTGCGCATGCCGACATTAATATTGGGTGCTACGCACTCGTATTCCTCATTGAAATTGCAATCAGAGGTCTTGCAAGCTCCGACGCCGGCGGTTGAATCTTTGACACCGCCGTGGGTTGAAGATTGGAAAAATGTATCGCAAATTGGTTGGTCGGGATTACCACCGATAGTGATTGCCATGGCATGACAGGCCTTGCTGGTGTTGTAAGCGCAGCCGGAAACAGTGCAATCCATTACTTTTGGCATTTTCATGGTCGTTGTCCTCCTGAAGCACCCCTCTTACAGAAACCTCATGTTGGTTGCATCTGGAGAAAGCCATTCTATTCCGTCTCTTCATGGCCTTTCAGAGGTAGATGAAAACTCAGGTGATGGGTCTCCTTATAGTCATTGAATATTGCCGCAGGTGTTGCTAACTTTTGAACTCACCGTACCTGTCACTCGTTAGCTGATTACCTGAAAGCCTATCGTATGCAGGTGTTTTATTCAAGCGCTCAACCGGTCAATCAGGTTCTGTGATAAAGATCGGGGGCACCCATTAAAAGGCCCCTTGTCAATGGATAATACTCCCCTGTGAGGAAACGAACGTCTTTCCTTTTTAAGGTGTTGTGCTTGCAATAAAACACCTGGCGTGCAGAATACCGATCTTTTTCGCGCCCGTCTTTTCAGAGTAGCGTGTCGGGAAATACTTTCCCGCACCAGTCACCCATCAGGATCGAGGCGTAGGTTGAAGGTTACATTACAGAACGGAGAGACCCGCACAACATCTCGCAGTGGAGCAATGTAACCTTCAACCTACGCCCTGTCCGCATACTCGCGGACCCAGAAAATTATCGGTGCCATGTTGTGTCCAATTGTTTGCACAGATCTCGTGGCTTAAACCCAACCCTTTAGTGGCTCACAGCATGGGCGCCAAAGAAACTGATATTCGGCACAGGCGAAACGGATACCAATCAGATCTGGTGGTTGTTCCATCCCCTCTTCAGGTTCCCCGTTCCGGCCGATTTTTCAGGCAAAGAGTTTGTTGCCATCAAACTCAACATTATCCCTCATGATATAGTAGGCAGCGCGTGCCAGTTTATGTGCTAATGCTGCATAGGCGACAGATGCTGTAGCTTTAGACGATTTCCGGTTGTAAATGGTCCTTGCCTGATCGTTATATCTCCGGGCATATTCCGCAGCCTCGGCGAATGCCCAGGAGAGGTACTTGTTACCGTTTTTGCTGTTGCCTTTCCCTTTGCGTTTTTGTTGCTTAGCCATTTTGTCGGCACCTTTCGACAATAGGACGCATAGTCTCCGACCGTTTTAAACCTAGTGATCCTGCTATAAAAGAGTGGACACTCAGATAAGCCAATATTAAAGAGATTGGCAGGAGGAAGATATGAGTGTTCAAAGAAGAAGATACGATCCAGATTTCAAGCGCAATGCAGTTCAGCTGACCGATGATCCCGGCAGGTCAGTGCAAGATGTTGCCGACAGTCTCGGTATCTCTAAAGACCTTCTCTACAAGTGGAGGCGTGAGTTTCGAGCCAAAGAAGAACTAGCTTTCCCTGGGAACGGTCGTGAGGCTCTGACTGAGCAGGAAAAGAAAATCAGGGACCTGGAGAAAAAGCTCAAGGATGCCGAGATGGAACGAGATATCCTAAAAAAAGCTGTGGCCATCTTCAGCAGAGCACCGAAATGAAATATAGATTTATTGAAAAGAACCGCTCAGCATTTCCGGTGAAGAAGATGTGCCAGGCTTTAGAAGTTACCCCGAGTGGTTTCTATCGTTGGGAGAAAGCTCCTATCTCCAAGCGAAAACGAGAAAATATACGGATTAAAGAGCGCGTGAAGGAGATCTTTAGCGTTCATAAAGGCATGGTCGGCAGCCCGCTTGTTACCGCTGACTTGCGAGATGAGCGTGAATTTTCCAGCGTTAGTCGGCCTCGCGTTGCGCGATTAATGAAAGAAATGGGGTTGAGGTGCAAAACAACAAAGAAATTCGTAGTAACAACCGATTCAAAACATAAGCAACCTGTAGCGCCGAATCTGCTTGATCGTAATTTCTCAGTTTCAGCACCGAACACCACCTGGGTGAGCGATATCACCTACATCAAGGTCGGTGCAAAATGGCATTATCTCACAGTGTTTATTGATCTATTTTCTCGCGCGATTGTTGGCTGGGATCTGAGCGAATCCCTGGAGAGTAAATCTGCAATATATGCACTTAAAAAAGCAATAATGAGGCGCAGGCCTGCACCAGGTTTGATGATCCATAGTGATCGTGGCATTCAGTATGCAAGTTCCAGTTTCAGGGCTGTACTAACACAGAATGGATATATTCAAAGCATGAGTCGCAAGGGAAATTGTTGGGATACTCAGTTATAGTGGTATTGAATGTCAGGCTAGCCTGACCCGTGCTGGGATTGGCTCTATTGCCTTTGCGTTGACCTGTCGGCTGGCCCTGGCGTTCCCCATGCATCACTGGGCCGATTGCTTGTGACCTAATAGGAGCTTTGTCCTGCATCTTGAGTGTCCTGTCCTGTAATCCGGGCTGGTGATACCTACTAAACTTTTAGGAGGTAGTCGATGAGCAGCCAACTGACACGTGAGGTAATCCTTGGTGTTGATACCCACTTGGACCAGCACATTGGAGTCGTCATTGATAGCGTAGGCAAACTTTTAGGTCATTTATCAGTTACAGCTAATTCAAAAGGATATAAACAATTAGCTAAATGGGCTCGATCTTTTGGAGACCTGCAAAGAGCGGGGATTGAAGGTACTGGAACTTATGGTGCGGGCCTGGCCAGGTATCTTGCTGCGGAGGATGTTTTAGTTCTGGAAATTAATCGACCAGATCGTTCAATGCGCCGATTTCGTGGAAAATCTGATCCAACAGATGCTGAGAGTGCAGCCCGCACCGTTTTATCAGGTACCGACTGTGCAGTTCCAAAATCACAGTCAGGTGCAGCAGAAGCAATGCGTATTATTTCAGTTGCTCGACGTAGCACGGTTAAATCCAGGACACAGACAATCAACCAGCTAAGAGGCTTGTTAATTTCTGCGCCAGATGAAATAAGATCAAGATTATGGAAATCAAATGCTGCCGAGTGTGCGAAATGCTGTGCACGCCTTCGTTCTTTGGGTGAAACAAACTGGTCGAAAACCTTGGCAACAACACTTCGCCTCCTTGCTAAGCGCTGGTTATACTTGACAGAAGAACTGAAGTTATTAGACAAAGATCTGGAACAATTGACTGCAAAAGCAGCTACGCGGGTGCGTAAGCAGTTTGGTGTCGGGCCTCAAACAGCTGCCATATTGCTATCTGTAGCCGGCGATAATCCTGAACGTTTACGAAGTGAATCAGCACTTGCATCGTTGTGCGGTGTTAACCCTTTGGAAGCATCTTCTGGGAAAACAGTCCGTCACCGCCTGAATAGAGGTGGTAACCGAGCTGCAAACAATGCTCTCTGGACGATCGCCATGGTACGCATGAGGAGTGATCCACGCACCCAGGTTTATGTCGCTCGTAGAACTGCAGAAGGAAAATCCGTGAAAGAGATACATCGTTGTTTGAAACGTTATATTGTCAGAGAATTGTACCCATTAATTTTGGCTGATTTGGAAGATGCCGCCTTGACCTCTTGACATAGGAGCGTCAATGCAGTCTCTGAATCCTTCTTTGCCTCTTTGAAGACACAGCTGACTCATCATGTGAAATTTCGCGACAAATTGGAAGCCGAGCATTCACTGTTCAACTATATAGAGGTCTATTTTAATCGTCAGAGGAAGCACTCGACGAACGGTTACAAAGCACCAGCTCTTTTTGAGCAGGAGTGGTGGGATAGGGAAAAAACGGCTTAACTAGGGTTCCACTTTATTGTTGCAAGATCATAGCGATAGATCCTGTTTCCAGGGAAATGGTTAAGGCCAGAATTTTGCCTACACCTGGGATGGTGAGTAAATTTCTATATTGATCTTCAATTTTCATCCTTTCATGGCAGGTTCTTTCTATCCTGGTTATTTGCCTGCTCAGATAATCGATGCTCTGTTTGGAAACTTCGCCGCTGAGCGCCAAGTCATCATTGTCACAAAGGAGGGGTGCTACGTGATTCTCTGTTGTCTGTTTGATCTTGTTGCCATTAAGGCTGTGGCCACAGTTTCTTGACAATCTCCCCTGTAGGCTGTTGATTAATGAGGTCCGCAAACTGACCAAATGTCCTCGTTTTCTTAAGAGATCTCGTATAGGTCGCACTTCTTTGGGGTAAATGTATCCTTGTGGGAGGATTCCGAGTTTGGTCATGAAGAATCTGGGGACAGACCAGAATGGCGCTAGTTTAAGCCTTTTTTTCATATCTGCTCCGATGCTGTATTTCGACCATTTCACTCCTAGGTTTGTTGAGTAACTGATAAGGTTTTGGTCTTCGCTTAAGACACCGCGGATCGCTTCGTCCAGGCCTGTCGAAAACTTTGCAACGAGCCACGACAAAGGATAAATCTGAGAGCATGTTTTGTCTTTCATTTGTGCTCAACCTAGAGGACCCCAACCGTGGTTCCCAACTTCTAATAGCCTGTAGACTTCCTTTGAAACTGATAGACCGGATATCAATGTCTACCAGCTGTGTCGCTTGTAACATTATGCGCCGGATGCAGTTGTACGCTATGAAGTACATTAAAATTTCTTTCTTTATCATTTCAGGCGATTGGCACCGGAGGATATCAAATCCCATCGTTGTCTTGATATCACGAAAGAAAAGTTCGACATCCCAACGCTTAAGGTATAACGCTGCAATTTCGTCTTTCAGGTACTGATCTTGATCGATTAGCGTGGTAACAATATGAAATTCTTTTGTTCTAAACCCTGATTGAGTCACCTTTACTTTGATTTGTCTCATAACGAGTTTGTCGGGAAGGTCCTCCCAGGTTTTCCGCGAATACGACACCATTTCCCTGTATACTGGTTTTTTCCATTCAATCAGTAGATCATCAGGAGCGAATTCTTTAATGCAGTTTTTCCTACCGACTGGTTTTCTACGAGCAAGTGTTATCACACTATCAACACAGCGTTTTTTCAGCTCGGCTAAATCGAAGTAACTACAAAAACCTTTATCACCAAGAAAGATATCACCAGCCTCAAAGGTGGACCACTGCTTACGGAACAATGGAAGTTCGTTACTCTTTTTATTACCGATGGCATAGCTGAGCATTGTTCCGGTTTGCAATGAAAAGTATGCGCATATTCGTGCTGAGGGGAAGCCGCATCCTGGTTTCTGGTTCGATGACTGTGGCCAAAGCTCTTGATTTTCTGCTGTATCCGCCATTGTAACACCTGTCCCATCAACAACAATTACCTGGCGATCATTTAATGAATGAGATGCACGTCGTGCTCCGGACCATTTAGCAGTATGTTGAAACACCTCAACAAGCAGATTTTCATCTAATTTCTTACGTGCACAGCAATATGAAGCGGTAGATGATGATGGAAGCCGAAGGCCGTGGTTAGATGCATATGATTGCAACTTTTTTACAGCTTCTCTACATCCACCGTCTGCATCAAGGACTTGGCCTAAGAAGGACCAAAAAGTGTTTTCCTTGGTAAACAAACGTCGTCTGCTCATCTTTCCCGAAGGATCCTGTTTGAGCAATTTCGTGGGAATGAATTGCCCAAAAATCTCTCCTATCTGTTTAAAAGAGTTCTGTCTGAGGGAAGTGATTTTTCGAGCAAATTTTTGTTGTTGGCTATGAGGTTTTCTACCTCGTTTGGGAAGGTGAAAACCGGGCAACATTGGCATGATTTGGTGTTGGTTTCGCATAGCAAATTATACCAATTTTTGCCAATATATTCAGTTGCTTTTCACCTATAAAACACGCTTAAACTAGCGCCATTCGGGACAGACCACGGATCATTCCGGGTGGTTCTGGAAGTGATGGGCCACGGCCAGTCGTGGTTCTGTCATGGCCATGATCTTGCTGCCGAAAACGGGCACCGTAGCATGCACCAGGGTGCTCAGGTAAAGTGCCACTCCAACCGAAAATATCTTTAAATACCAAGGTAAAATTGGTTTGGCTTATGCATAGCCAGCACTCATCATTACACGAATGATGAGGCCAGCCAGAAACCGGATACGGAACATATGCACTTGCCTGCAATGAGCATTGGGCAATGAGGCCACTTCTGCCATGGTCTCTGTTTCGTTTACCGTTGCTACGGCGTGTACCAGATAGGGCTCGTATATGCCCGCTCCTGATGGGTGAGTTGTGCTTCATCAGGTATCTCAGCGCCAAAGCGGAGTTTATCATAGAGCACCCACCTGGGTGTTGGAATCTCAAGTATTCTTGCGTAATAAAAAGCTTTTTGGGTTGGATCGAACTCGGGGTCGGTCCAAACGGCAGTGAGTTCTGATTCTCCGATGCTATTGCTCCATGTGGCCTTGTCAATGTCGACGGTGTTGCCAATAGCTTCCAGGCAGCGGCCATTTGCATCTATCGAACGATCGTCAGAGACGGCGACATCATAGATGCGTTCATGGGTCTTGCCCTGCTCGTCAAGCCAGCCCTTGATGATCTGGACTCTATCCAGATTCGCACCTATAGGATCACGGAGTGCGACCACCATGAAACTTGGTACTTTGTCTTCAGGCGCAGTTGTCAGATCTCCGCCCATGGGAACGCCCTTTTGGTATCCAATAAAGGCAGGAGCTCGATTTCTGATATCATCTTCAACGAATTCCCATCCGCCAAAAAACCTGACTATGATACGGGGACCAGTTGTGGCATAGGTCTCTTTGCGCTCCATGGCATCAAAAATAGCCTCACGGGTATTCTCTGATGCCCAAACAGCCTGATAGCCGGACGCAGATAGTTCATAACCTTCAATAGCCCCCAGTTCTGATTTGACAAATGGGTGCGCTACTCGTGTTTTTGAAGGTTCAGCACTGGTTGATTTCCCGAAGAAGTTTTCTTCTTCGGCTGTGGATAAGCTTGTGTGGCTGTCTGTCGCCCCGACCATGCCGAACTTGTACGGATTGATGCCCAGTTGTTGCTCCAGTAGGAGGCCGTTTTTCAGAGCCTCTCGGGCATACTCACGCTGCAGCATATCATCTTTTTTGAGATCGGTGAGGTCAAGGTTGCCCTTGTCCAGGGTTTCATAGTCTGCGAACTCATCATCGGGCGAAAGAAACGGATGTGCTTCCCCATCACCCTTGATCTGGGTGACTTCGTAGAGTGGTTCCCATTTGGCCCGCAGAGTGAGGTAATTTTCGTCAACCTTGCCTCCTGCATAGGTTTCCACCAGAGGAAACATCCAGCCGTTAGAAAGATTACCGTTATGGGCCAGTGCAAAGGCCTGGCCTCCGGTCTTGTTTTCGTAGGTCTCCAGCCATTTATAGAGATCAAGAGGGTCCTGGGTGCCCAAGGGAGGTTGCGTCGTAAGAGGAATGACCATTCCTGCCCGGCGGCTATCATCACGTAAAATGACATTGCGATGCAAGTTGTAACCTTTGGGAACTGAAGTCCATTCAAAGCCGATTAAGGTGGTAAAGCGGCCCGGTTCGTAAAAATCATCGGCAGTGCTGATAATTTTGTCCCACAGTTTATTATACACTCCGGAACCGGGGGAGTAGTCGGCAACAAGTTTCTCAGGAATTGTCATCTGGGAGAAATTGGTAATCAGGTCGAAGGCGGCCTTAGCGGCGGCCTCACCTCCTTTTTGGAAGCCCTCAGCCCACTCCCTGCCTTTTGGATCCGCGACGATGTTCGGCGCCCCGTTTTGAATATCCGTGGCAATGCCCATCATGTCGGAGTGGTCAGTGATAGCGATCCAGTCAAGAGGCCGGCTGAGTTTTACCGGTAAGCCGGTAGATGAGGTAATCTCTTCACCCCGTGCGAATCGGTATGCATCCTCATGACCTAGGATGTTGCCGAACAGTCCTGCATCGAGCGATAATCCCGTGTGTAAGTGGGTCTCTCCCCAGTAGACCGTACTTGGGAACGTACGCTGTGCATACGGCGAATAGGTTGCACCTGGGTAAAGTTCCTTAAGAACCTCGGGGTCAGTGCTTCCGATGTCGTATGCCAGGACAGCTAGTGGCAGAGTCAAAACAGCTGTAGCTAACGCAAGTGTCTTGGGCAAAGCAGTTGTGAAATTCATTGTGTATCCTCTCTAATGTTGTCAGGGACTAGCCGCTGCCGATGACGTGCTTGATGGTTCTGAAGTCTTCTCCGAGGTTGCTACTTGCCTTTCAGTCTCAAGAGGTCTGATGCTTCTTCACTGAAGTTGGAACAGACAAGAGTGGGCTCCCCCTATGGTTGTGGAAGTACATCCTCTCTAATCCATCACTCCTTGTGCTCATTTTCAGGCTGCCGGGGAGTCACCGAAGGAGGAGGAAAAGGCTGGGAGTTCATCACCTCCACCCGGGTTACGATCTCATCCAGGGTGATGTTCCAGGTCATGCCGTCCACCGCAAAATCAACAGGACCGTCATAATACTGGCGCACCGCCGTAACCACATCGGCAATGGTGTCCGGGTCGTTCTGGAAATGATAGGCCACCGCCCGTTTCGGTTCTGTCATGGCCATGATCTTGCCGAATACAGGTGCTGCAGTATGCACCAGAGTGCTCACGTAAATTGCCTCTGCTGGCTGAAATTTGTATTTGATGACAAAGTACTCGTTGGGCAAAAGCATTCATGGATCGACAGATCCACCCCTCCCGGTGTGCCCGACCCACCACTGGTTGGCGAGGGTGTCGCCGGAAAAAGTCACCTGCATGGCCAATGATCTTGTATCGAGGCCGCCCTTGCTGGTCTCCAGCATCCAGTTGTAGAACTGCAGAATCCCATCCATAGCAGCCTTCATCCCCCAGCTGTCGGGCATGCCGCCGCCACCCGGCCCCCAGCTCACCAGGGGCTGGGACCGTCCATTCTGCATGCCGTAGATCCAGAAGGTGGGCAAGTCACCCATGTGGTCCGCATGCTGGTGGCTGATAAAGATCTTAGTCATATAGTCCAGTGGAATACCAAGCGAATAGAGGGTGGTGAACGAACCGGTCCCCACATCGAAGATAAACTTGTCGCCGTTGCCCAGTTCTATCAGAAATCCTGCGGCGGCCTGTTTGAGGCGCGGCATGGGCATACCGGAGCCAATGGTAATGACGCGCATCTCATCTGGCTTAAGCTCTTCTGTTCCCGGAAAATAGACCTCATGCCGGGGGCATGGCCTGGTCGGCGACCAATCACTCTCAACCGCACCGCCACCTGCTGCCTGGGCGGAGCAGGTACAGAGGACCAAAAACGCTACTGCACTGAAAACAGTTGAGTATAGAGACGATTTTTTCATGGTAGCCCCCTTTGCGGAGAGTAAGCTGCCGGGTTGGCTGTTGAGCCTGTAAGTGCAGGTTGCCTGGCTGATGAATAGGGTACGTATTCAATGATTATATGACCGTTTCCTGCAGGTGAAAAGGGTATGGGTGCGTCAGGAATGGTTTTGCCGCCCGGCAGTATCGGCAAATTGCCAAACGCTATTTCCTGGATGAAGATGATACGACCAGAAAAGGACTGATGAGAAATTGTACTACAAAGAGAATTACAAAAACGTGAGTGTTGTCCAATGACTGTATTGCCTGACATTGCTTATGTGGCTGGATGTGCGTCGAATTTACAGATTTGCCCCTTGACTCAAAGTACCACTCTGTCATAATTTAACTCACTCCTAAACGTACTTTAGGAGACAGTGTGTTTTCGATGTGGGGATGCTCAAGACAAAGCCACCCTAGCCGTGAGGCTGGGGTGGAAAGCGACGGTTTGCGGTTCCCTGCAGAATATTCCGGGGAGGACCGTTTATGGCATACCCACCCGGGTGGAAGGTCGTTCCTTCAGAGGAGGATAAAGACGCATTCGCGGCTTGAATTTCGTTGCCCTGACCAAAATCCAACAAGCTGAATTGATTCAGTTGTTGAGGAGTGTTTCCAGACCAGCCGACTAGAGATTCACTGGAAAAGGAGGTGCTCCTGAATTGGAGATAACGAATGCGGTTGCTGAAAAAAACATACGTTCACTTATTACCCTTTCGATGAGGAGGTAATACCATGAAAAGTCATACATCGAACTTTAAGATAACCCGACGACAGGTTTTGAAGGCTGGCATGGTCAGTGGTGCGGGAATGATGCTACCGTTGAGGTTTCTGCCACGAAATGCATTCGGTATAGAGTTACTGGCTGGGTTGAGCGATCCAGCTCGCCAGCCCAAATTTGTCGAACTGGCGCCGAACGCACTGGATCCGGGTTTCCTGTTTAAGGATCTCAATCAGGATGGTGGGCCAGCTCAACGTCCGAACTTCAGTCTTCGCGTCAAAGAGGCCGTACAGCAGACCGGGCTCATCAATCCGAGAAATGGCCGTAGGCTGAGCACGAAAATCTGGGGTTATGGCGCGGACACCGTCTCCTGGCCCGGGCAGACCTTTCAGGTAATGAGCACATCAGCTGGTGGTGCGGATGAAACGGTGGTCCGCTGGGAGAATGAGCTTCAAGGCAAGAAACATTTGCTTCCCGTGGACACCAATCTTCACTGGTGCTATTCCCTGCATGGTGCAAGCTCTTCAAATGACGTTGATTACAGACAGTACAGCATCAAAAAGAACGGGGTGCCGATTATCACCCACCTTCACGGCGGCAATACCGACTTTCAGTTCGACGGGAATCCGGAGTTCTTCTACAGCCCCGATGGAACGGTTAAAGGGCCGCAGTGGGATTTCGTGGAGGGTGGATTCACCAACACCTTCCGCTACAACAACGGTGTGCCGGCCGCCAACCTCTGGTATCACGATCATGCCCTGGGCCTCACCCGCTTGAATGTCTATGCGGGGATGGCCGGTTTCTACTTTGTCCGTGATGAGTTCGATACCGGTCAGACGGGCAATCCTCTCGGTCTGCCGGCCTTTCCGTACGAGCTGGCCTATGCTGTCCAGGATCGCATGTTTACCGACCGGGGGGCGCTTTTTTACCCGGCTTTTCCGGGCGATCCGTTCTATGATGATTTCATCACCGGAGAAGGAGCCGAATTGCCGCCAGACCTGTTCCCTGGTGGCGGACCTACAGCGCTGGCCGAGTTCTTTGGCGATCACATGGTGGTCAACGGCAAGATCTGGCCCAAGGAAAACGTCGAGCCGCGAAATTACCGCCTTCGCTTGCTCAACGGTTGTGACAGTCGCTTCATGGTTGTTCAGTTCGTGGCTGTCAACGCCGGAGAAACCAATTTTAACACCGCGGGCGATCCCATCCCGTTCTGGGTTATCGGCAGCGATCAGGGGCTCGGCACTCCGCAACAGACCGACACGCTGGTGTTTGAGCCCGGCGGCCGCTACGATGTAGTCGTTGACTTCTCGCAGGTCCCGTCCGGTAGCCGAGTTATTATGAAAAACCTCGGCGGGGATGCGCCTTTCGGTGGTGCTTTCGGTGACGATCTTGACCTTGAAGACCTGTTCCCTGATCGACAAACCGACCGTATCATGGCGTTTGATGTGGTCATGCCACTGTCCGGTGTAGAGGATACCTTCAGCCCTGCCAGTCTTCCTGGATATAATCTGGTAACCAACGGCGGGACAGAGCCAACAACCCGGCGGGTGGCGCTTTTCGAGGGTAAGGACGATTTCGGACGATTGCAGCCCTTGCTGGGTACGGTGGCTGATGGTGATTTAACCGGTACTAATGTTGCGACCGCCTACACCTGGTTCCAGCCGACCACTGAAACCCCGGTCTTAGGCAGCACGGAGATCTGGGAGATCTACAACTTCACGGCGGATGCGCACCCCGTCCATCTGCATCTGGTGAACTTTGATATCCTGGATCGGGAGGATTTCGAATACGATATAACCGGTACCCAGACAATCGCTCAGCACAATGGCAAAACTGGAGAGGCTCCGGAGATTTCCAATATTCGAAATTTTTCAGCCGTATCTGTGGGTTCGGAATACTTCGAGGCTGCGCCGAAAGACATGGTGACCTCTTTGCCAGGCGATCCTGATGGAGACCCCCCAACCGGCCAATTGGTGCGGATTAAAGCGCACTTCAATAAGCCGGGTCGATATGTCTGGCACTGCCACATCCTCTCGCATGAGGACCACGAGATGATGCGCGTGCTGCAAGTAGTAGAAGAAGATTGAGGTGTCTGAGCATATGTAACCCTCATCGGTAACCTTCATCGGAATAGGGTCGCCATCGGCGACCCTATTGGATGAGAAAGAGTTGAGCCGATCCTTGACCCGCTAATCAGATTATTGTCCTGATGTGTTTTCTATACTGCCGATTCTACCCTATTGATTGTGGCCGCGTGGTCCGGTAGAGCCGTCATGAGTCGGGCTGTCATTCCGTATGTATTCTCGGTGGAGCAGATATCGGCTCCCGATACCCACCCACAACTGCCAACCTGGCGAACTGACACCTTCCTGATGCTGCACTTTTCCCATGCCGACACCTTGCCAGGAGCGAACTGACAGTCTCTTTCCATTCCCTGCCTGGAAACAAAAAATCAGCTACAATAAAAACAAAAAGCCATGACGAAGAAGGGCAAAGACGAGTAAAGATCGGGATCAGGTCTTGAATATTGACTATCCGGTGTAGCTGCTACACAGGTCATTCAATCATGCATCAGGTCAAATTGTTGGGATAGATTAGGTGGTGGAATAAATTTAGGGCATTTCTCATTTGTGTGTATCAGCGTGTGTATTGTGAAATTCCTTGTTATGGAAACTGTTGTGAATTGCCATAAAATAGACTTTTAGAATGTTAGTTCGGTTGACGCCGTTTCCACCAAGTAAAAAAGCCGGCAACATTGACGATATCAGTCGTTATCTACTTTTTTTCTATTAGAAAGAATCTCATAGAGTGCCTGAATTTTTGGTGGTATTTGGAAAAGTAGTGATTTTTATCTGCCCCATTAAACTCAATGCACACACCATGGGCATTATGGTTTCCCAATGAAATATCGGATTACCACTCGCCGTGCCCTCACCAGCACCTCCTTATCTGGCCTGGGTTCTACTTCGCTCTTGCCCAGTTCCCTGTTTACCTGTCCCCCTGGCTGCTCAAACCACTCATCTGCAGTCTGAAAAAGCGAGGCCGTTTATCAATTTTGCCAGCCAGAAAATAGAAGAAAACCAAAATATACAATGGTTAAAACAACCTGAACCATGTAGATAGTATTGCTGGAACAAATTGATAGTTTTATATTTTTACAGCGCGTAACAGCGGCAAGGATCGGCTCATATCATGCTCGGAACCATCGTCAACAGTCTGGCCATAATCGGCGGCAGTCTTATCGGGCTGCTCTTTAATAAAGGGATTTCAGAAAGGTACAAAGAGATCCTGATGAGTGCCATAGGCCTGTCGGTGGTATTGATCGGCCTGAAAAGTGCACTGGTTACGGATGACCTCATGGTCGTCATCTTCTCCATGATCATCGGTTCGCTGCTTGGAGAGGCACTGGCTATTGAAAATAAACTCGAGGGATTCGGCAAGTTTCTGGAAAAGAAAATGGCCTCCGCATCGGGAGACACCAGCGCCATCGGCCGTGGTTTTGTCACCGCCAGCCTGGTCTTCTGTGTCGGCTCCATGGCGATTGTTGGCTCACTGGAGAGCGGCCTTACCGGCAATCACCAGACCTTAATGGCCAAATCTGTACTGGACGGGGTAACATCCATTATCTTTGCCTCAACCATGGGCATCGGTGTCATTTTCTCCAGCATCGCCGTCTTTGCCTACCAGGGGCTGATCACAATCTCGGCCGGTTTCCTCAAAAGCTATCTGATACCCGAAACCATCGCCCAGATGACCTCGGTGGGCGGGTTGCTTATCGTGTCTATCGGTCTCAATATGCTGAAAATCACCACAATCAAGATTGGTAATATGTTGCCGGCTATTTTTCTGCCACTGCTCTATTTCATGGTGAAGTCGATTATCTGAATCTTCGAAACGTGTCGCGTGAACTTCTCACCAGAAAATCACGCTCATTCCCGCATCGACATGCCCATTTCAGATTCCATGCTTGCCACGCATACGTTGGCGCCGAATCACCGGTGCCATTGATCAGCTACGTCTTTTCAAGCACCTTGGCTCTCCCGCTCGCTAAAAAAAATTCCCTGGCCTCTGTTGCTGTTATCTGAGTCAACCGAATCTCCGCAACCATCTGATTTTAAATAGTTACCAGATATTTATTGATCAATTTATTTTCAATAAATCGCCAGTACACTGCTCATTTGCCTGCACCATGCACAAATTATTCTTCATAAGCAGACCTGGAACATGGTATGAAGCAAGGTGATAATTATTCACCCTTATGCTTTCTTCTTAAAGTTATCCTTGCTTTTCCACCTTCGAATCACAATTGTCATACAATGACTCGACACCCTGCAACCCATATCGCCCGATTCATAAAACGATTTATCCCCCAATCATCAGCCCTGCTTCTCATTGCCACAACGCTGGCTCTGCTGAACGGTTGCGCGCCCACGCCTGAAAGTGAGCGGATGGTTTCAGCCAAAGATGAGTCGCCCGTTTCCGTGAGCCCCGGTACCTGCGATCAGATAGCGGGCAAAAACCAGCGTCTGAATCCGGTTTTAAATATCACCGGTCTTACCCCTGAACATATCTCTGTTCTTACCTGGAATATCTATAAAAAGAACAAGAATGGCTGGCGGGAGGATCTGCGCACTTTCGGTGCAGGCAAAGACCTGATCCTGCTGCAGGAGGCCTATCTCGACAACGAGTTTCAAAACAATCTGGATAGTCTTTCGGCAAAAGGCCTGTATTGGAACTTCAACAGTGCCTTCAGCTACAAGGGAGTGGCTTCGGGGGTCATGATCGCCTCATGGATATCACCGGAAGAGAGTTGCGGAGTTCAGGAGATGGAACCGCTGCTCAGGCTGCCCAAAACTGCCCTGATCAGCCTCTATCCTGTCGCCGGTTCAACGAAGACGCTGATGGTTGCCAATATTCACGGGGTGAATTTCACTCTGGGCACCGCCACCTACAAAAAGCAATTTCAAACCCTGAAGCAGTTAATGGATGATCATAACGGCCCGATCATCCTGGCCGGGGATTTCAATAACTGGAGCGACAAACGATCGGCAGTGATTGATGAACTGGCCGGAAGCCTCGGCCTGACCGCACTCTCTTTTGAGGATGATGAGAGAACAACTGTCTTCAATGCCCCTATCGACCATATTCTCTACCGCGGACTTGAAGTTGTCTCTAATGATGTGCATCTGGTGGACTCTTCTGATCACAACCCGATAACCGCTGTTTTTCGCTTGGCAAATCCGCTTCTCAGCCAGTACAGAACCAACCACCCATGAAAGTATTTCTGCTATCCCTTATATTTTTCGCCACCACCACAACAAACCTTGCCGCTTCTGAGAACCGGGCAAATGAAGAAATTGACTACCTGCTGAACTATATCAGCGAGAGCGGCTGCACCTTCATTCGCAACGGCAAGGAGTACCCCTCCACCAAAGCCGCGGAACACCTTCAATACAAATACGGCAAGGTAAAAAACCGTATCCCCGACGCCGATACCTTCATCGCTAAAATCGCTTCAGCCAGTTCCATCACCAGAAAGCAGTATGAAGTCCAATGTGGTGATGAGCGGTTGCCTTCAGGTAAATGGCTCAAGGATGCGCTGGAGTCTTTCAGGTTGGAAAGCCGCCATTCATAAATCAACTAGCCGCGTCCCCCCTGGATATAAAGAATATCGGGACGGCACTCTCCTCACCCACCCGACGCATCTCACTGAGTGGTAAACCGCACATGTGCGTCCGCACCCACCGGCGGAAAAGTTTATTTCATTACCCCGATGTCCTGATGATGGAAACACATAGGGTACGCAACCAGATCAGTTTAACTAAAATATTGAACTGATTCCCTTATTCTGGAACTTGCCCTTAATGCTGATCAGTTCGTCCTTGATCGCAAAAAAGGCATCCACCACATCCGGGTCAAAATGCTTTCCCTTTTTGTCCTGGATAATGGCATAAGATTTTTTCAAAGAAAAAGGATCTTTATATGGCCGACGCACGGTCAAGGCGTCAAATACGTCTGCAATGGCAACAATGCGCCCCACCAATGGGATCTCTCTTCCCTTCAATCCCTTGGGATAGCCGCTGCCCTCCCATTTCTCATGATGGGTTAAGGCTATGATTTCAGCGGTCTTAAAAAATTTGGAGGTAGACGACTTTAAAAGTTTGCCACCGAGAGTCGTATGCTGCTTCATAATCTTCCACTCATCGGCGTCAAGCTTTCCCGGCTTAAGCAAGATACGATCGGGGATACCAATTTTGCCCACATCGTGCATGGGAGCACTGTGAAAAATATTTTCAACCTCCCCATCCGTTAATCCCATTTGCCGGGCCAACGCAGCAGAATAATGGCTCATGCGCTGAATATGTGCGCCGGTATTCTTATCCTTGTACTCGGCTGCCATGGATAGCCTATGAATGGTTTCCAAGGTGGCATTTTTTATTGTCTCGAGGGCTTGCTTCAACTGTTTCGTTCGCTGCTCGACCATATCCTCAAGCAATCGAGACTGGTTGTAGAGAGCCAGATGCGTTTGCACTCTTGCCAGAACAATCGACGGGGAAATCGGTTTCGTGATATAATCCACCCCGCCAGCCTCAAAACCTCGGCGTTCATCTTCCAACTCCCCCATAGAGGTGACAAAAAGGACGGGAATATTGGCTGTGTCATGTTGTGCCTTCAGGTGTCGGCATACGTCATAGCCGTTCAATCCTGGCATTATGACATCCAGCAGTATCAGATCCGGCCTAACCGTGCCGGCAAGTTCAATGGCCGTCTCCCCATCCTCGGCAAAAAACACCTCATACTCAGGGTCCAGAATCTGCCCCAACAACTTCAAATTGACAGGTGTATCATCTACCAGCAGTATTTTGTACCGGTTGCTGTTCAAACTATTCATCCATATCCATCTGTAATTTCAATGCCAGTTTAAATGCTTTCCCCTTTGCTCCGTCACAATCAGGCTCCTTACTGTTTCTTGATAGCGGTATTGATGCTGGAGGCAACAGTTGCCGCCCGGCTTATAACCAGATTACCTGTTATTCCTTTGAATAGTATGTGTTAAATGATATGCATATTCCACATTTTCTGCCTCTAAAAGCCGCCTCAATTCAGCGCCAGTTCTCCACAGTTGCCCGTAAAGCTCTTCGACGTAAGTAGGTAACTAAACAGAATTCTACAAATTTCTATTCCGTGTCCAATGTCAATGCCATCGAGAGAAGACAACTCGGATATGGGTTGCGGCCTGCTTATTTTCCATACGCAGGCAACACCATCACCCTTTCCGCGATGAAAATCATACTGGCCGGTAGCCACCGCCTGTTAAAAGGTATCCAATCTCAGACGAAGAGAGTTATAGGCGAGTCTGAGATACCAAAAGTCAGTGGCAAACGAGGCAGACAGGTGATTGAAATGCCGGGCTAATGAGGCCCTCCACACCATGCAGTCCGAATGTATGAGCGAGGGCCTTGCGAGACTGCTTGTAAGCGAATCTGGCGATATCAATAGCAATGACATGTCATTATTGCTGTGAGCCGTAACTGGCAGCCTCATGGTTTCAGCTCCTGCAACTGCGGCAGGTTGGGTAAATCCCTTTTTGCCTGGTGGTAGCTCTGTGAACACGACCACCTGGAATCGTTGAACAGAAAGGTCTGATGGTCAGCGTTTAGCGACACCTCCATTGCCGTTGGCATTTTTTCCCCTGGTGTCCGTTTTATTCAACCTCCGCCAGAGTCTCCTCAGATTTTTTTATTAGACTTTGTGTGCTCATTGCATCTATCGTGAGTACATAAAGCGTGGTTTCGTGGTTGGTATGAGTTCAACTCTTACCCCGACGTGGGCCCGGTGCATACACAACAATCAAGGAATAAACGCCACATTGATGTTCTCGCAGACGGCAATGATCACATGATGCCAACCCTGTCCGTGGAAACTGCCCGCCGAAATCACAGTCCTGTATTGGGAGTTGACAGCGACCCAGCCAAACGCAAGAAGCAGAAAGACATTCCCTAGAAAATCAAACCATAACAATTTGATAGATGAATTATTATTTAAAGATCAGATTATGAAAATACAAGGAAACCTCCTGATACTCATTGTAGTGACCATGAGTATTGTTGCCGGTTGTGCTTCAGTAACGCCCCACCAACCGTTGCCATCTGATTTCAAAGGACTGGCCCAGATCCCAGGAATACCCCTCAAAGGTAGGTTCTGGGGCGATTTGCCACCGCCCTGGGCTGACAGGTGGCAAACACTCTCCAAGGAAGAACTCGCAGATGACTTCAGCGGCATAATGGGGAGAGAACACAATTATCTGGCAATCTCTGGTGGAGGAGCCGAGGGAGCTTTTGGAGCAGGACTGCTCGTGGGCTGGTCAGCCACCGGTACACGCCCAGAATTCACCATCGTGACCGGTGTGAGTACAGGAGCTCTCACCGCACCTTTTGCATTTCTGGGTCCGGAATACGATGCGCAACTCGAAGAAATTTACACCACCCTGTCAACGAAAGATCTCTTGAGAAGACGTTCAATCCTCTCGATCATATCGGGGGACGCCGCGATGGGGAACGAACCGATTTACGCTCAAATCAAGAAATACATAGATCAAAAAGTCGTAGACGCAATTGCGACAGAGAATACCAAAGGGCGCAAGCTGTTTATCGGAACAACCAATCTGGAGGCGGGAAGGCCGGTTATCTGGAACATTACCGAAATTGCGGCCAGCGGCCATCCACAGGCATCAGAATTGATCCATAAAGTGTTGCTGGCATCTGCGTCAATACCAGCGGCCTTCCCACCCATTTTTATCGAGGTCGAAGCAAACGGGCAGCGCTATGACGAAATTCATGTCGATGGTGGTACAACAACCCAGATATTCCTCTATCCGGTGGGCGTTAAGTGGTCAACAGTGATTGGGAAGCTTGAAATCAAAGGCACCCCCAATCTATATCTGATACGTAATGCCCGCCTGTACCCCCAAATGCAACCCATTGATCCCAAAATCATTCCAATTGCAGGTAGCGCAATTACCTCACTCATCCGCACCCAAGGTATCGGCGACATGTACAGATTATATTATGGCGCGGTGAGGGATGGACTGAATTACAATCTGGCTTTCATACCTGCTGATTTTAATGAGAAACCAAGTGAAATATTTGACCCCAACTATATGCGTCAATTATTCGATCTCGGCTACCAGATGGCAGAATCTGGTGAGCCCTGGCTTCCAACACCGCCAACCCTCAAGGATCTTTGATATGATGATCAAAATCGTTCGGGCCGGGGTAGGACACTATTGCTCAACTCTAACTGCCAGGTAAGATCCTAACCTTTAAAACTGCTATTTTGCAACAGCCGCTACAACGGAGATTTCAACCAGCAACGCGTCTCTTGCCATAGACGCCTCCACACAGGCACGTGCCGGTGCGTGCCCCTCAGGGACCCAGTTATCCCAAACCTCGTTCATCTCGGCAAAATCTTCCATGGATTTTATATAGATGGTGGCAGAGAGGATATGTTTTCTGTCGCTTCCAGCCTGTTCAAGGAGAAAATCAACTTTGGCAAGCATCGTTTCAGTCTGTTCCTTGATACCCATGCTCGCGTCTTCCGCCACCTGACCGCAGAGATAGATTGTACCGTTATGGATAACGATCCTACTCATCCGCTGTTTAGTTTCCATTCGTGTAATTATCATTTTCCTGTTCTCTATTTGTTTGCTGTCGAATGTTTTTATTGTTGAGATGTACATATTCAAAATAACTGGGAGGATCGACTCAGATATGATCCAGGGAGACTCCTGTTCAAGATAAAGTTTTTCCCGTTCAATTCTTTCAGTTCTCTCTTCGCGCAGCCATCTTGTCTGCTCTGTACACCTGGCTAACATCTCAGGTTAGCCAGAGGAACACAAGTTCAAGCTTATGTCTTGCGATATAAGAACATTAACAGTAGTCGTCTGTCGGGCGCACCCTGCAATCTGGCTGTGAAGTTATCAGTCTGATGAGATATACCACCACAGTATCGTTCATTCCCTCTCTTACAGTAAATCATCTCAACAGAAGTGAGTATAGGGTCGTCAAAGTTCGGACTGAATAGAGATGTGCTCTGACGCAATAAAAGCAGATGAGCCAACACGTGAGCGAATCTTCAACCAACATTGGCACCGAGGATTGTCATTCCTATTTGAATTCCAAACGAGCAACACGCCCGGGTAACTTAACCCAGGAAGACACCAGACAAAGACAGGGCCAAATCCCCACCCATTAGATTTGTGCCACAATGAAGCGGGCCCCCGATACTCATTCACTGTTATACACTCAGGAGGCCTCTCCCGACAGGAGTAACGGCCCGGGCCATCCAGGTTGTAATTAGCCAGCAGACCTGGCTGTCAGCATCCGTCGGTAATCCTCCCGCAACCGATTCGTTGCCAGCAAGACATTGTCCATATACGTCTTTTCCTTTTCAGAGACCAGACGGAGATCAAGAGCGTCACGGTTTGATCGAATTACCGCACCGGCGGGTACATAGGTGTAAGCCTCAAGAGTCGTTTTCATTATGGTCGCGTTCATCCCCACCCACACACCTGCTTCCAGGCTTGCGCTGTACACTGTGCTGCGCATGGCAATAAAGCACCCTATTCCCACCTCACAAGGCCCGTGAATAGCCGCGCCATGGGCCACGGTAGAACGTTCCCCTATACTGACAATATCGCCACCGTGACTGTGGATAATGACACCATCCTGAATATTGCATTCCTCCCCCAGAATGATTGGGCTAACTTTACCATCAGGCCCCGGTTCATCAGATCGGATTACAGCCAACGGAGCAACAAATACATTTTTGCCCACTTTTACGTTCCCTATTATCTGTGCTGATGGATCTATGAGAGCCGTGGGATCAATTTCTGGATAATCTCCAACAAGATTTGGCCGGATATTATTGCACGCACTGATCATTTTTTCTTCTCCTCTTGGTTAGTTTCCTCCAAAATACTCGACATCCCCAACGTCACAACTAACAAGTCAAAATCAAGGTTACGTGAAACTGTGCCACACACAGAACATGGGCCCACGTCCCCGCATTCCTCGCAGGATCAAAATCTCAATGGATACGCTGAAGCTGGACCAGAGAACATACAGGATACGAAACCCCTTTGACTTTTGTCTCATCCATGTCTTTATAAGCAATACACAACCAACCGATTTAAAATAATAGCACCAATTTTCAGATAGATGGAGAAGTATCTTTTCCCATACCGGAGCGGTATAAACCACATGGAAAAAGGCCAGCAATTGGTTAGACTGCGTAGAGTTCGTAGTTCATTACAGTCCTGATTTTTCCTCATGCATCCGCACCGCGCCAAGCTGATTTTCACCCAACACAATTTTTGTCTTGGTGTAACGCCTCTCCCCAGAGATCTTGGTAAGGTTTGCCTCCTTCCCGTCTCTTTGCTCCCTGCCTGACTGAATCATTCATTATGTCAGCCGCCTTTACCCGGCTCCAGCACCAGTTTTACAGCTTCTTTGCGCCACAGTTGCAGTGTCTGCTCCGCACGATGACAATTCAAATGCTATTTGCAGAAGTTGTCCTTCAACCTCCAGACGACCGGAGTGGGACCTGAGAATCCTAATCCTGCACAAAAATTCCTGATTACATTGATACTGCAAAACTACTACTGCTATCGACCACAGCAAAATCGGCTTTCCCGTTTATCAAGAAAAGCATTTTCAAACGATGCATCATCTTTGATTTCTCTCTCAGGCTCAGACACCACAAGTTCAAAAAAAAGCCTCTGGAGGATATTGAGTGAATTCCTCTGGTCTCTACCTGTTCACTTTACTCGAAGCCTGTCGGAGAATTGCAATTATTGCACAGATCGAGACATCGAGGGGGGTGGCAGATCATGCCGGACCATATGGCTGATATTACAAGCATTAATTTTCCATTTATAATGCCGACTTGGGGAAAAGGGTTTTCTCCGACAGGCTCCTGGTTAATAACTCGTTACATGATTGAGTGTCTCATTTTTCGCAAAAATAGAACCTGGTTTAGCAGTAAACTTAGTGAAATACAGGACTTGATCTGGGCCAGAAGGTGCTCTAACCTGTTTATAGCAGGCGGCTAGCCCCCTTCTAATGAAACGGAAATTGACAATACAGGCTTCTGGAGCAACTGATAATGACCTCGGATAAAGAATGCAGCACCCTTGAATCCATAAACCGTTCCCTGCGAGAAGAGATTGCGGAGTTGACTCATCGACTGAAATCCAAAGAGCAGGAAGTCGAAAACTTAGGCGCGTTATCACTGACTGAAATTATACTTGAAAACAGTAACGCCATCCTCTTTCGTCGTTTGGCAGCCGATGATCCCAAAAAGCGTAAAATGGTCTATGTGTCTCCAAACATCTCGTGCTTTGGTTATCATGCAGAAGACTTTCTGGTGGGAAAAATCATGTTCAGGGATATTGTCTATCATGAAGATTCAGCGAGAACTCTAAAGGAAATACAGGATTTTGTAAAACAAGGGATAGAGAGCTACTCTCAGACATATCGTATTATCACCGGCAATGGTGATATTCGCTGGATCGAGGATCGCACCTCAATTTTCGAAGACCCCTCTACAGGAACCCGTTACCACCAGGGTATTGTGATCGATATTCATGAGAAGAAAAAAGCTCTTCAACTTGCGGCAGAAGTGCAGAAGAGCCTCTTGCCTGAGGATGATCCCATTATTGACGGCCTCGATATCGCAGGAAAAACATTCCCCTGTGATGAGGTGGGTGGTGATTATTTCGATTATTTACCCGAATCTACAACGGGGAATGGATCTTTATCGATAATCATAGGCGATATTAGCGGACATGGCGTTGATGCCGCTCTTCTGATGGCAAGTGCTCGAGCATTTCTTAGGATGCGGGCGTCACAGCAAGGAGCAGTGAAGGATATAGTGATGGCCATGAATCGACATTTGACCGAAGATATGGAAAAAAACGGCAGGTTCATGACATTGTTTTATCTTACTCTGGATCGGTGTCATACGAGCATGGAGTGGGTTCGCGCCGGGCACGACCCCGCAGTTCTGTACGACCCGGTTACCGATCTCTTTACGGAGTTGAAAGGCCCCGGTCTCGCACTCGGTATTGATAAGGATTATGACTACCATCAGCAGCAATTCGAGAGCCTGGCACCTCATCAAGTTCTTCTGTTGACAACAGATGGTATCTATGAAGCCTGCAACCAAGATAATGAAATGTTTGGTAAAGAACGCATGCAAAATATAGTCCGACAACATTCAACTCAAACAGCGAAGAACATTCTTGACCAGATCATTCAGGAGCATAACAGTTTTACCTCAGGAGTCGCTCAAGCGGATGATATTACCATAGTTATCGTGAAAATTATTTAGCAATCAATTGATGTTCCTGTTTTGCCTGTTTTGCCTGTTTTGCTTTGATGAATGTATGTTCTTACAGGAACATTACATAATTTGGGGGAAACATTCCGGTACCTTACTTGGGGCGCAACACTGTTGTAATGCCTGATTTGCAAGTAGTCTCTTCTATCCTTTAAAGAGTGCCGGTTATTCTCACTCAATGCGGGGTCACCAAGAACCTGATCCCACTAATTATTTTCTGCATCTTTTTCGAGATTCTTCTTACGCTGCAACAATCTGAGAAACGTTAAACCAACAATCAGACAACCGAGAAACGGCATTTCATTCACAACTTCGTGTATTGCCGTAGGATCAGGAAACGTATATTTCATCAATGCGGGAGCACCAAAACATACTGCAGCCACGAAACTACCTAACATCAGTTCCTTAATTCCGCCGGTATCAAGAATTCTCATAGCCCACCCCTCTTCTCACCATTTATATTTCTGTAGATCTTCTACGCATCTGCAATAGCTCAGGTTGCCCAACCGTTTGCTTGAGTCGGTTCTATAACCGTAACATTCTATAAGCAGAGAAACAATCTATCCCCTCGGCTCTTTTAAAAAACTGCAATCCAGGCGGTGAGGATTCTCCTGACAGGCTGGCACATGCTCAGATAGATCTTCTCCTACAGAGGGGCTGTTTAGGCTTGATCAGGGTGGTTGACACCAAAGTGGAATTGTCCACAGCCCTTTGCCGTTGATGGAACAACTGTTCCAATACGCATTAAGTGAACCGTAACAGGAACTCGAGTGAATTTTCAGATTTGCTTAAATAGTTTACATTACAAATAATAGCCTCTATCATTACGATAAAGTGTATTGCTGTTGGTTATCTATCAAAGACTTCATGTAGGTCTATATCTCTACGGGTGCTTCAAGCTTTTACTTATTTAAATATAATTCAAAAGCAAGTTAGGAGTAGGATGAACAGAGATACGTTAGGTAAGTTCGTAAAGGAAGAAGTTGGTCTACTGGCTGGTTTGATAACTCTTGCCTGTTTTCTACTTTTGGGCAAGGCCTCGCTGACCAACATGTCAGGTGCGGTTTTACCAACAGCCTTTTTCTTCTGGCTTTTCCTTATCATGCTGTGGTTGTCTTTTGGTGTGGTCAAACATGCTGACTGCCTGGCAATTAAGCTTGGTGAGCCCTATGGCACACTCATTCTTACACTTTCAGTAATCAGTATCGAGGTTGTGATGATCTCAGCAGTTATGCTAACAGGGGATCAAAACCCGACCCTCGGTCGCGACATGATGTTTGCTGTATTGATGATAGTACTCAATGGGTTGATCGGCATTTCATTACTTTGTGGAGGTTTACGCCATTTAGAACAAGTCCATAATCTTCAGGGTGCCAATACCTTCCTCACTGTTCTCATTCCACTATCGGTTCTGAGCCTCATCCTGCCAGATTTTACCCTTGCCACTGAACGGGGGACATATTCTACTACTCAGATGATTTTTGGTATTCTTGCCTCTGTTTCACTCTATGGTACCTTCCTGGCAATACAGACCATGCGTCATCAAGGGTTCTTTATGATACCAGGTGGTGACCCGGAAGGTGAGCATGACCATGGCAACCTGGTTATTCGCTCAGTGCCATATCACGCGTGTCTGCTGCTTCTCAATATGCTGCCTATCGTTTTACTTTCAAAAAACATGGCAAAGATTATCGATTACAAGATTGTAGCATACAATGCTCCAATGGCCCTTGGAGGTGTTTTGATTGCGGTGCTGGTTCTTGCACCTGAAGGTGTTGCGGCCATTAAATCAGCCACCTCTGATAAACTCCAGCGTTCAGTCAATATTTGCCTTGGCTCGGCCCTTGCCACTATAGGCTTGACTGTACCGGCAATTTTGCTGATTGGTCTTGCGACCGGCAGCAAAGTGGTTCTTGGTCTTGGTCAGGTGGACATGGTTTTACTAATCACAACATTGGTTGTTTCTATCGTGACCTTTTCCAGTAACAAGACAAATATAATTCATGGAGTGGTTCATCTGATTCTTTTTGTTACGTATTTAGTCATGATCTTCGACTAGGTTTGCAAACGAGAGGATGATAAAAAATAAATCGATTTACTGTAAAGTTTTTTGTTCAACATTTCATGGTGTCAAATTCTTCGATCGAAATTAGAGTCGTCAATTACGTATGCTAGTAAAGTCTGATCTCTTCTGATCACCCACGACCATTTAATTTACTAGCTCACCCTGTATCACAGAATGTCGGTTCAACAAGTCAAGGGAAAATACACCCATGAGTAATTCCAATATGCCGCCAACTCCCCCCCCCTCTGCCACCCTTCGCTTTGGTCTGCCCGAACAGGTTTTACTCAGCGTCTTTTTGGGTATTATCACTGGTCTATTTTTTGGTGAACAAGTGGGGTGGTTGAAAATTGTAGGTGAAGTTTTTATTCAATTATTACAGATCACAGTAATCCCTTACATTTCTCTGGCATTGATCACCGGAATAGGATCTCTCCACTATGAGGAGGTGAAATCTCTGGCTATCAAGGGTGGAAGCATCCTGCTCGTTATCTGGGCGATAGCGGTTTCATTGGTGATACTCATTCCAATAGCATTTCCTTCCTGGATTACATCGTCGTTTTTCAGTACAAGTCAAATTACTGAGCCAGTTCCATTTGATTTCCAGCGACTTTTCATTCCCTCAAACCCTTTTAGCTCCTATGCCGAAGGTGCTGTTCCTGCCATTGTTATCTTTAGTATTTTGCTTGGTATTGCTCTTATTGGACTTTCACAGAAAATAAAGGTACTGGAGCCCCTGACGTTGATTCAACAGGCTACCATGAAGATCACCTCCATTATTTCAAAACTCAGTCCGATAGGCGTATTTGCACTTATGGCAGATATGGCAGGAACAACGGATGTAGCGGACTTTGCTCGACTGCAGGTGTATGTTGTTATTTACTCAGCAATTTGCCTCATTCTGGCCCTCTTTGTTTTACCTGGACTGATTACAGTTTTTACACCCTTTCGTTATCGACGAATCATCTCCGAACTGCGAACTCCTTTAATCACTGCTTTTGCAACCGGGAGTTCTCTAATTGTGTTACCTCAGCTCATAGAGCAGTGTAAAAAAATTATCAATGCGGCCGAATTACCATCAGTTTCGCCGGATGATGCTGATTCATCGGTCGAAGTCTTAATCCCGACCTTTTATACTTTCCCCAGTGTCATGGGGGTACTCTCACTATCATTTCTTCTTTTCGGTGGGTGGTATATCGGTTCGGAGGTTTCTGCATCTTCCTATCCTCTGCTCTTTGCTGCCGGAGTACCCGCTTTGTTTGCTGGCACAATAAAGACTATACCGTTTTTGCTGGACCTCATGCATCTCCCCGCAGATCTTTTTCAGGTCTTCGTCTCTGTTGATGTAATAACCTCACGTTTTGGAACGCTGTTATCTGCGATGCAATATGCAACAATTGGTTTGATCGGTACCATGCTGTTGTTACGAAGAACCTATTTCAACTGGCGCCAGCTTGTACAGGTGACTGTCATAAGTATCTTGCTCATTACTGCAATCTTACTCGGAGTTCGCTGGTTATATTCTACCTTTATTGTTGTTCATTATACCAAGGACAAAGCCCTGCAGAGTATGCAATTTTGGGGTACTCCTCAACCGTTCACTATCAGATACGACCATGACGGTGGTGTCACTGAAACAGATGCAAAACCAGCAAATTCTGAGCAGATAGTTGAAAGAGGGGTGTTGAGAGTGTGTTTTCAACCTGACGAATATCCTTCATCGTTTTTCACGGATGAGAATCGCTCTCAACTCGTAGGTTTTGATATTGAGATGGCGCACAGGCTTGCAAAGAAATTTGGCTTGCCTCTCGAGTTTATAGCAACCGAATCAGAACAAGAAGCAGCACAGTTCCTTAATAATAGTGCATGTGACGTATATACACGGAGTGTGTCCGTTTCCTGGCAAAAAACAAATCAATTTTCATTGACATCGACAGTTTATGTCTCATCTTTGGGCCTGATTGTACGAGATCATAACAGAAATGATTACCTGAACTGGCAAGAGATATTACTTAAAAAAGAGTCTTTCACTGTGGCTGTTGAAAATAACATCAGCAACTTATCCAAGCTTTCAATGGCCCTGCCAAAGGCAACAATTGTGCCCATTCAGAATAGAGAAGAACAGGTGAGGATGCTTGAAAACAATCTCGATAGTGTTGATGCAATACTGGATTTAGCTGAGGAAGGTGCTGCTGTGACATTGCTTTACCCGGCCTTTACTCTTGTAGTACCTAAACCTGTAATCAGAGAACCCGTTGTTTATGCTGTTGCCCGTGACAATAAACAGTTGCTTCTGGCAATAAACGCCTGGCTGCTCAACGAGAAATCGTACGGAGTGGTTGATGCACTATATAACCACTGGATGTTGGGTGATGCGATGAAGCGTGATAAATTACCCCGGTGGTCTATTCTTCGGGATGTTTTGAAGTGGTGACGCGATGTACGATGATTTTTATGGGCTATTGTCGAGGTATGTTTCTGCCAGATACGACATACGTGAATTATTTGGTAACCTCAACCGTAACGCTGGATTGTGAGCATTGAATTTTTTATTGCCAAACCGAAGGTTATCCATGTTGTCTTCCTCTTGAAGTTAACGTGTTTCCTGCTTATCTTTGGCAGCGCCGTTAGCGATCAAGAACAACAAGGCGTTAGGCAATGTATAAGATTCACGACAGTGTAGGTCATTCCTCTGATATTAAATAATTTCGGCTGGGGTAGGTTATAGGATCTTCAAAGCTCGGACTGAATAGAGATATACTCTGACGCAATAAAAGCAGATGCGCAAACACGTGAACGAATCTCCCCCATCATTGCCGCCAAGGATTATCCTACCCAATGAGCGACACACGATAACTGCAGGCAATTGAAAAACGTCCGCAAACACGACCGGACAAATTCAGGAAACGAAAAAAGCCCTTCCAGCATGTTGCTGAAAGGGCTTTCTATCTAAATGGTGCCGAGACCAGGAATCGAACCAGGGACACACGGATTTTCAAGCCGTTGCCCTACCGACTGAGCTATCCCGGCACCGCGTATAGTGTGTAACGCGTTGGGTGGGTATGCCATTTACAAAACATCTGCGAGGGTGGTTATAAATTGGCCCCGGCAACAGGTATCAGTCATGCCGGACAAACGATTGTACGCCATCGACTACCAGCTCTTTTAGGAACCATAACTTTTTCAGAGATATAACTGCATATTCCTTTTCGGGTTTAATATTGTCACCAAACCATATAGTAACATCCTCAAGAACCGTACTTTGATACTTCTCCGGGCATGAAGGTTTTCCCAAGCGAACCGCCGGGGTGCAGGCAATAACCTGCCTTCCACCACATCAGCCACCTGCCGAATGAGTAAATTCAAGCCAAACAGTTATATCGCTTCCTTTCTTTTTTACGTATTCCAGTGCTTCCGGTGATACAACAAACATTCTCACTCCAGCGGTTATGTACCCCCGAGCCAGGTGGCGCCCTAAACAGGGCACCACCACAACTCCACGAGTCACTCTGTATCTCGATTTCGTTCTAACCTTTAGGCACCGGTATACCTTCCTCGTCCCAGCCCCTGGTTTTGTAGTAATTCCCCAGAAGAATGGTCATATTTTCCTCAGAGATCACCCGGCCAGATTCAGGCAAGACCTCTCTGGCAAACCGCTTGGGCAGTCTATCATCCTCAACGGTCAATCCCTCACGGATATTGAACAACCTGGTGTTATCAGTGATACGTCTTGAAATAGCTACCATGGCTTGTTCACTTAGATCAAGACCGGTTACTCCTTTTACCATGGTGGCCAACTCCTGCCACTGGTACATGTCGCGGTAGAATCGACAGAGAATCAGCGTATCAAAAAAGGTGAGCCGGTCTTCCCATTCAACGAACATCTCAGACTTGCCCTGAATTTTCTCGGGGTCGCTCATTCCGGTAATTTCCGGTTTATAGAAGGTCGCCCGCAGATGACAGGCGCCACGGGCGGAGGTGCCGTAGGCAAGCCCCATACCTTTCAGAACCCTCGGGTCGTACCCGGCCGGTTCCAGTCCCTTGACATGGATTGCTTGATCCACCATGTCCCACTGCTCCGCAGCCACCTTGATGCCATCGGCCAACACATCGCCATAGCCCTGCCGATAGGCAATGTCCCGCAAGAGTCGGGCAATTGCCTCGGTATCTCCATAGCTCAGATCCAGCTCGATACGACCCTGAAGCACGGCTTCAATGGCCAACCCCACCAAATTACCTGCGGTGATGGTGTCCATACCCAACCGGTCGCAGAGGTCGTTGAGATAGAGGATATCCTCAATGTTATCCACTTCGCAGAGGCCACCAAAGGCGTAAATGGTCTCGTACTCCGGTCCTTCGACGGTCAGGCCTTGATGTTTCCCGCTCTTGACCGTCGACAGGCGCCCGCAGGCCATGAAACATTTTCTGCAGGCATTGGGTCTGACCTCGCACCGCTCATGCAAGGCGGTGGCGTTGATATTTTCCCGATGTTCGCTCTGCCCTTTCGACCAGTACCTGGTCGGAAATGCCCGGGCCTCATTGAGCACGTCGACCATCATTGGGGTGCCGAGCTTTTTATACGCCTTCACCCCATTGTCGGTCTTGCTTCTTTCCGACAACTCCCGGGCAAATGCGGCCACCAGTTTAGGATCAGCCACCTCGGCTTTCTGCCTGCCGTGAAAAGCGATGGCCTTGATGTTTTTGGCACCCAGCACGGCGCCGGCGCCGGTTCGTCCCGCAGATCGCCAGTAGTCGTTTTCAATCAAGGCAAACGTCACCCCGTTCTCGGCGGCCGGACCCACCACCGACACCCCGCATTTTGGTGTCTCCGGTCTGTTAGCGGAAATCCACTGTTTGATTCGGTCCTCGGTGGCATAGGTGTCCAGGCCACGCAGCTGCTCCGCCGAATGGAACCGCACGGTGTCATCCGATACTTCCACCCACACCAGCTCTTCTGAGCGCCCATGGAAAACAATGGCGTCGTAGCCGGTCGCGGCGATGTATTCGGCCACGGTTCCACCGGAGTAGGACTCTGCATAGAAACCGGTCTGGGGGGATTTGGTGAACACCCCGTACCGGCAGGAACCCCAGACCCGTGTCGCCGCCACAGGCCCGACAGAGAAAATAAGGTGGTTATCAGGCCCCAGAGGATCCACCCCCGGGGGGTTGAGCTGCATCAACAGGTGACTGGCCAAACCCTTGCCACCCATTTGCTCACGCAGCAGTTCATCTGTGATTTCAATTGACTCAAAGCTGTTATCAGTAACATCTATTTTCAAAAGTTTATTATAGAATCCGTACACAAGCCCTCCTCCCCGCTAAAGAACACGCCGATAGATGTTTTCAGCATCTTCCTGCTGAAGCGTCCTCGGATTATTGGCTAAAAGGCGTGTAACCTTCATCACTCCTTCCGCCAAACCCGGTATATCCTCGTCCTTCACCCCATACGCAGTAAGGTTTTGGGGTACATTGAGGTCATCCGCCAGCTGTTTGACTGCAGCCACTCCGAGTTCTGCCAGCTTTCGCTGGCTCATGCCCTTTTCGCCTTCCCCGAAAATTTTCGCAATTTCAGCAAATTTCTCTATATTTCCTATGAGATTGAACTCCATCACCGGTGTCAGCATGATGGTGTTGGCGATACCATGGGGAATATGGAACTCTGCACCTATCGGATAGGCAAAGGCATGAACGGCGGTCACCCCGGCATTGGCAAAGGCCATGCCGGCAAGCATGCTGCCCTCGAGCATCTTCTCTCGCGCCTCGATGTCCTGCCCGTTGGCGTAAGCTGTCCTGATATTATCGAAAATCAGCTCCATCGCCTTGACTGCCAGCATATCCGTGGTTGAGTTGGCGTTGATCGAGGTATAGGCTTCCATGGCGTGAATAAGCGCATCCATGCCGGTGGCAGCGGTCACCGCAGGCGGCAGACCGACCGTCAACTCCGCATCGAGCAGCGCGCAATCAGGAAAGAGATGTGAGCTGACCACTCCTTTCTTCAGTTTTTCTTGATGATCGGACAAAATGACGATCGGGGTAACCTCGCTGCCGGTGCCGGCAGTGGTCGGAATCAGCACCATGGGCAGACCAGGCTTTTTCACCAGATCGATACCGAAATATTCTGCCACGCTGCCTGGGTTGTTGACCATTACCGCAACGATTTTGGCGATATCCAGGGAAGAGCCGCCACCGATACCGATAATGCAGTCAACACCTTCTGCCTGTACCAGCTGCACGACTTCATTGACCAGTTCATAACGGGGATCAGCCTCGACCTTGTCGAATCTGGCACATTGCAACCCTCCTTCACTCAGGAGTTCCTCCAGGCGCTCGATGATGCCTGTGGCCACCAGGCCGGGATCAGTGACGATCATCGGTTTGCTGCCCCCCAGAGCGGCTATTTCCTGAACGATATTATTGATTGCACCGGCTCCCATGACCAGGCGCTCGGTGGTACGAAACATCTTTATATTTGACATAACAGCATCTCCTGACACACCGCCCGGAGATTGGCGCGATGTGCATGTCGTAAGGGGCCATATTCAAGCACCTCTAGCAGACAGCATAAGCTGCCCGCATTGAGAAGTGCTCACATATGCCCAAATTATTTGAAATACCTTTGATACAGATAAGCCGTGAAACCGTGTATCAGGTCTGGTCGAATTTCCTCTGTTGCGAGTGTTTCAACCAGCAATGCCAACCCTTCTGGCTTGACGATGGATATGCCGTCAAACAGCGCCTCTTGCAATGAATCGCTATGGGTTGGAACCAGGATTGGCTTGGGCATGATTTCAGTGCTATAACCTTTCTTTATCAATAGATTCACCAGATGACTTACTCGCCACAAATTGCCGGTACACTTGGCAAGGGATTCATCACCGGCCATAAGAGTCTCCTGCTCTACCCGAATCGCTCCGGGTAACGTAGCCTTGCCAATGACAAAGATCCCTTTCGGTGACAGGACCAAAAAACTCACATGGATCAACTCCAGGGTGAAGCCACAGAGGATGGTGTAATCGTCACCCAGTTTGCTGAGAGCCTCGACAATCTTTTTTTCTCCCTGCAAGTGACGCGCGTGGTCGGCTTTCTTGAAATACCGCTTCCACCAGTTTGGGTTTTTCCTGTTGGATGCGAAATAGACCAGGACCAGAATCACCAGTACGGCGCATACCAAAGAGACCATATGCTCCTGCCACTTCTGATCAGACACCAGCATGAAACCGATGAGGGAAAACCCAACTATGACTATCAGGGCTACCTGGGTGAGCGGAACCTTCTGCTCCTTGCCCTGTTGATACCCGACAATTTGTGCCATTCGATCAGTTCCTCATGTTTCCTTTCAATGCTTCAGCGACTTGCTTTTCAATATTCTCAGGTGAATCGCAGGGAAAGATCGGATCTTCCTTCTCGTACGCCTTGGGAAAACTGCTGAGGTAAATCAAGAAAGTAAGAAGAATTGCTGAGCCCAATCCCCAGGCGGCGCCTCGGGTGGCAAGGATTGCGCCAGCGACGCCGGCAATGCCGAGGTCGTTGAATCCCCGCGACTTCAGCACACCAACCCGTACACTCACATAGCCTTGAATCAGCATGGTGGAGGCCAGACCGACTCCGAGGATCGGTTTCACTGTGGAGACGATCGGGGCAAGAAAATAACCGGTCCAGGTTCCCATGCGGAAGGAACCGGCGCCGCCATTGATGGAGTCCATCGCTCTCGGACCATGCTTGTACCGCTCACACACCACAACCTGCATTGCCGCCCAGAGAGGGCCACACATGGAAATATCCGGTCCGAGGAAACTCATAATGCTGTTACGGACACCAAAAATGATGTGGGACCTGTTGGGATTGTAGTCGACATTCTCATCGGGACGATATTTCTGGGCGTCATCGAGCAGAGCCTGTGACTGAATTACATCACCGAAAACAACTATATAGCAGCTGATCACCATGGGCAGACCGGTAATGAACATCTCCAGTGGGGGAAACGGGATATTGCCAAATACGGTGAAGTCCCTGAACAGGCCTGCAAAATCAGGGTGGGTGATGATGCTGCCGTCGTAAGTCGGCCACGGTAGCTCGCCAAGCAGTGGTCCGACGAAAATTGCCAGGGCAAGCGCAGGCATCATGCCGAGGTTACCAAGGTAATACATGAACTTGTTCTTACGCCTGAGCTTCTTGAAATGCTCTGAAAACAACAGATAAAAGGCGATACCTATGCAGATGGTAATGGTCCATGGATTGGAGTCAAAACTCTTCAAGCCCTCGCCCGGCTTAAAGACCAGCATGACCGCGGAAAAGCCGGCCCCCAGCAAGATGGCTGACTGCACGGCATTGGGAATAAGGGAGACAAAACGCTTCGCCAGACCGGTCACCCCGAGAAAGACACAAAACACTCCGAAGGTGAGCTGAAAGGCAATAAGTGCCTGCATCCGCGCAGCCCCGGGCGCGAAGGTTTCAACGTAGGCAATCAGCAGTGGAATTGCGGGGGTTATCCAGCCCGGAATCACGGGATCACCGAAAGTTACATGAGCCAGGTACAGCGTTCCGTTGATAATGACGATTGCCAGTGCGACCTCGAAGGACATCCCCAGTTTACCCGTCAGTACCGGTATAATCGCAAGGCAAACCGTGCACATCAGCAGCCCCTGCAGATAATCGGCTATTTCGAATCGGTAGTGGATGAAAGGCAAACGGAAGGTTAACGACCCCATACGTATGCCCGGTTGGCATGCACCATATTCTCTCTTTGCTTTCATGTACAATCACTCCTGGTTAAACGTGAATAATTGTCCTGCTTGAATTTCATCAATTCTCCGCGCAGAGAACCCGGCTATCGTGCCGGTGGTTACAAGTAAAGCAAGAAGCGCGCCCGGAGTGTACATTTTTGTCATTTTCAGTCATTCCTTGAAAATGAGACTGGATTTGGCCCAACCAACCTGATACACGGATCCCTTGAATGGTCATTCAGAAAGGGAATATCCAGCAGATTGGCAATCATTTGCCATAACTGGATAAAAGTGACATCATCCACGTTCCACCCCACCGTTTTCGATGAGAAACATGTTTTGTCAGGAGGAGGTGAAAGGGAACAGTGAAATATCGAAAGGAGATGGCTTTCAACAGAGGAAGAATATTCGACAACCATAGCAATTCACCACAAAATTGATGCTGTTTCGCATCAACCACACTCATTTTTCACTCTAAACAGCTATCAAACAATTTGGTTTTCCCTTCTATCGAAAGGAATGCCAAGACACCGATGCTTATCCGCATCGCCTGATGCCGACCGGCATCAGGTGATCACCCGCAAAACTGTATCCCGAAACGGTTGGCCTTGCGGACCACCGTCGACTGGTTGATACCCAGCGCTTTCGCTACCTTACGGGAACTGCCGTGCTTGTCTATGGCACCTTTAAGCAGCCTGCACTCAAACTCCTCAAGCGCCACCTTGAATGGTTTCTCCCCGTGGGCCACGGAGGCAACTGGTGAAAGCAGAGTTCTCAGCCGGGTTGGCAGGGCTTCGACCGTTATCACCTCTCCCTGTGCCATAATAAGCAGCTGCTCCACCATATTTTCAAGTTCCCGCACATTTCCCGGCCAATCGTAACCGACCAGGACCTCCAGCGCCTCCGTGGTGATCTGCTTGCTCAACCCCTGTTTTTTGTTGTGCTTGCGGAGAAAGAAATAGACAAAGTGACTAATGGCCTCTTTCCTTTCACAGAGGGGAGGAATAACAACCGGCACCACATTGAGCCTGTAGAAGAGATCTTTTCTAAAGAGCTTCTCACGGACCATCTGCTCCAGATCCCGGTTCGTTGCTGCCATGATGCGAATATCAACTTTCTTGGGCTTGGCTCCACCTATACGGACGACCTCCCTCTCCTGCAGCACGCGTAACAATTTTACCTGCAGCCCCATCGGCATCTCCCCTATTTCATCAAGAAAGATGGTTCCTCCGTGAGCGAGTTCAAAAACACCAGCCCTGCCCTCCTTGCTCGCTCCGGTGAAGGCTCCCGGCGCATACCCAAACAGCTCCGACTCCAAGAGATTTTCTGGGATTGCCGCACAACTGAGCTTGACAAAAGGCCTATTCCGCCGCGCTCCGTGGCGGTGAATAATCTCGGAAACGACCTCTTTGCCAACACCGGAATCCCCTTGGATCAAAACGGTGGAGTCCACCTCGGCAAGCTTTAAAGCGAGTGTATACACCTCCTTCATTTTCTTCGACTTTATGACAAAATCCTTCTGATCATCAGCGTGCATACGCAGCTGCTGGATTTCTATCTCATATTGCGACTGCAGCTGTTCCATCTTGCTAATCTTTTTCTGCAACTGATTCAACTCGGTTACATCTCGTACGTTGGTCACCACCCGAAAGATGTTGCCATCACCGTCAAAGACCGGATTTCCTGTCACCACGACCGTCTTGCCAGTCTTCATGATATGCTGTACGATTGTGACAGGCATTTTTTCCCGAAGAACCCTTAAGGTGACAGATTCATCATAAATGCCCTCCTCAACCAGGCTACTCATGGTCCTGCCAACGACTTCTTCTCTGGTGACACCTGTTATGCGCTCATAGGCCGTATTGACTTTCAGAGTTGTACTCTCCCCGTCGGTCACAAAAATGCCATCAAAGGAAGAATCAATGATCGCCTTGAGTTCCTTGGAAATATCAGTTATTCGATCCAACTCTGTGGACATCGACTCGTAGTCGGTTATGTCACGCAATATAGCAAAACCTCCGATCATTCTCCCGTCATGACGAATGGAGGTCCAATTTGCCACATAGATGGTGTCGCTTTGCCTGAACTTCTGAATCAGCTTGAAATCATTGTTCTTAAGGAGGGTTTTGGGCGAGGTCGGCCCAAACATGTTTGTTATTGCTTGCCCGAGAACGTCTTCTCTTTTGGCCTTGAACTCTTTGCAGGCCGCAGCGTTAACAACAACCACCCGGCACTGATTGTTGATTATGACGATTGGCTCATCGACACAGTCAAGCAGCGGGTCGAGCAGAGCAAAAATATGATCGGGAGTATTGAGGAGAAATACATCGAAGTCAGAACGCCTCAGCAGGCCGGCAATTTGGTCTTCATCATACACCACCCAGCGATCAAATGGTTCATTGACAAGTGAGTCGATCGGTACATTCGAGAGAGTACTGCCGACAGAACTTCGGGTCATGCTGCCGACATTAGCGTCAGGCATGGCCCCAGCCGCCAGCGCCGCGACAACATCATCGCGCGTGACAACTCCTACCGGGATGCCATCGCTCGTTTTGACAACAATCTCCCTATCCCGGTTTTGGTCACACTTTTTCGCAGCATCCCGAAGTGTTGCATCAGCAGACAGGAACACTATCCTGTCATGCATAATATCAAGAACATCCATCCCTCCCTCCTTCACTAAGCGAACCGGCAGGTCAGTTCCCAAACTGTTTCCCCACGCCCTTTCCGGCTAAGTAACACCAATTTAAGAAAAAGGTCAAATATCGATTCTACGCTCGGAAACACGGACAGAGAAAGAGAGGCAAATAGAACAGATCGACTGTTGTTATGCTCATCGCTGGGGTAATACAATAAGTGCAACAGACTGAAGGGTGAAAAGTGAGTGAGTTGACGATATGGTTTCAGCTCTCACACCTAACCACGGTATTTCATGAACAATCACAACAAACACTATCACCAACTCACTCAAGAGCAAAGATGCCGAATTTACGGCTTGGGTATATATAGGCTCAGCGTGAATTGGAAATTTCCGGAGTCCGAGTTAACATACTTGGACACAGGAGATTTCAATGAAAAAGAAGCGATACACCAGGGCTTCGAGGGTAACCTTTGCTTTAAATTCGGCTGAAATTTCCTTCTCTTGGTCATGAGTGAAGTCCTTTTTGATGTTTTGACTCCACCTTAACTACTGGTCCAATTTTCCGCACCCACTTCTGTTTGTTATAACTGTACTGCTATTTTGCTTTGATGAATGTATGTTCTTACAGGAACATTACATAATTTGGGGAAAACATTCCGGTATCTTACTTGGGAGGCAACACTGTTGTAATGCCTGACAGTAAAGTACTGTCTCTTCTATCCTTTAAAGAGTGCTGGTTATTCTCACTCAATGTGGGGTCGCCAAAAACGTAATCATACTAATTAGTTTTATGTATCTTTTTCGAGATTCTTCTTGCGCTGCAACAGTCTGATAAACGTTAAACCAACAATCAGACAACCGAGAAACGGCATTTCATTAACCACTTCGTGTATTGCCGTAGGTTCAGGAAACGTATATTTCATTAATACGGGAGCACCAAAACATACTGCAGCAACGAAACTTCCTAACATCAGCTCCTTAATTCCGCCAGTATCAAGAATTATCATAGCCCGCCCCTCTTCTAACCAATTATATTTCTGCAGATCTTCCACACATCTGCAATAGCATAGGTTGCCCAACCGTTTTCTTGAGTCAGTTCTATAACCGTAACATTCTCCAAGCAGAGAAACAATCTATCCCCTCGGCTATTTGAAAAAACTGCATTCATGCGGTGAAGATTCTCCTGACAGGCTGGAACATTCTCAGGTATAGCTTTTCCGACAGAGGGGCTGTTTAGGCTTGATCAGGGTGGTTGATACGAAAGTAGTTTCTTTCACCGCCTCTGATCGAAAATGGAGCAATTTTCCAGCGAGAAGGATCTGGACATTATCAGGAACAAGGTAAACCGAGGTGAAGAATCCACGGCAATGTATTGCCAGGATAAATCTATTGCTGTCTCCATCGAGGATGGCTGCCCCATCTCCTTCAATCGTTCCGGGGTGGTTCGAGCTGATGATACTGCTCCAAAGCCAACGAGACACACCCTGTTGTGCAGGGGATATACATCACTTTTCAAGCTTGAGTCTACTTCAAACTGTTTGAAGATGGTCCGGATCGGCGCCCCCCATCTCTTTGGTCGTACGCAGCTAATAGCTTTAGCAAACTGTCTTAGCAGTCCTAATGCAGCAGGGCTGTTGGTCGAGTTTTCACCCAATGGCCAACTTTTATTAAAGCCTAGAAATCAGAATTTTTCTTTGAGAACATACAGAAGAGGCTATATAATTTTAACGACTGTGGTGTATTAGGCCGAAGGGTAATTAGCGAACATTGCTCGAAAGTGCATCTATCCGATAATACGATATTTACCCAACTAGAAATCATCGATTCATGTCCGCCAATCAGGTTTCGGCTTAATAATTGCGAAAGGCCGAAAAGGTGGCTCTAAAAATTCAATATCCCAGATAGTGAATGCTGGTGCACAACATGTTCGTGGTGGACGCATATGACTACACATGACTCGCATGCAGGCCAGGATCAACTGACAGAGTGAAAGCTCAATATCCCAAAATCTTGAATTCTTATCTCCTGGATCAGGGGAGCCAATTATGGAGAGCAGGCACAAACTTGTACTCCTGCGGCACGGGTTAAGTGACTGGAACCAGCAGAACCGCTTTACCGGTTGGCAAGACGTAGACCTTGCCGAAGCCGGAATCGCCGAGGCACATAAGGCTGGTGCTGCCTTGCGCGAGGCGGGATACCGGTTCGATGTCGCCTACACCTCTTTACTCAAGCGAGCTATTCGAACGCTATGGATCGTTTTGGACGAACTCGATCGGCAGGTCCTGGTCGACCGACCGGATATCCATGGACGTGAAGCCATCCTGAAGATCCATTCCAGAAATGTGATTTTTGGTCCCGATGTCGACCTCGGCAAAATCGCCGGTCGCACACCGGGTTTTGTCGGGGCGGACCTGGCCAACATTATCAATGAAGCTTCTCTCAGAGCGCAGGGTGTCTTGAATGATCTGGCCCATATCCTTTTTGAAAAGGAAAGCGTGCAGGGAGAGGAGCTGAGGAAGATGCTGTCAGTAGCCCCATCGGGAATGGCGAACATATCTCCCGAGCAGCCATCCTCGAACAGCGCCGGAAAAAGCGATAATGAAAATGTTGACCATTCTGGAAACACAGAGAAATCCACGTAACCCCCTGATGGGCTGAATGCGGGAATCGTCCAGTTGGGAAAACAAATGCCCGCAAATATGGAGGTTCATTATGGCAATAGTACGATGGGATCCATGGCGAGAAATTGAGGATATGGTCGAACGCTACACGAGAGCTGTAGGGCAACCTCGAGCGGGAAGCCAAGAGGTTATTGCTGCAGGGGATTGGGCTCCCCGTGTAGACATCATTGAGACCGATAAGGCATTCGTAATCAAAGCAGAAATTCCCGAGGTAAATAGAGAAGATGTCAAGGTTACAGTAGACAATGGTATCTTGACGATTCGGGGGGAGAGAAAACAGGAGATAGAGGAGAAAGGAAAAAAAATCCATCGAATCGAACGATCTTTCGGAATCTTCACCCGGAGTTTTACCTTGCCCGACAATGTCGATGAAAAGAACATCAAGGCTTCGTTCAAGGATGGCATGCTGAACCTGCAGATTCTGAAGACTGAGGAGGTAAAGCAAAAAGCCATTGAGATTAAAGTAGAGTAACAAGAAATGAATTCTAACTATCAATAGGACCTGGGAAAAGCACTTGCTTTTCCCAGCCGGTTCACTGCTGAACGTTTACAAGCCGATAACGTAAGATCATATAAACTCTCTTGTCCAGCTATCAGGATGGCCAACCAACTCAAAACAATGGATTCTCCATTTCCAACTGAAGCATTACAGGACAGCCATGACATTGTCAGCTTTTCGCATATTTTATTCCCTTTGCGAGAGCTTGAAGTGAAGCACAACAGTGAGCACTAAGCATTGCGTCGCATACAAGATGCTCCAATAAAATGGGAATGGCTGCATCGACAGTGAGGGTCTAAAGGTCATATTTGCCCAAGTGGTTAAATATGACCTTTAGCCTGTGGGTGACGACACACATTCAGAGGAGGCGGCATAAGTGAATTATACTAAAAATGCAGAGTGATGGGGTGTAGAGAGAGCTGGTATCGGGCACTTAGCATGGGAATTGCTGAACTAAGATTATAGGTACACTTCTGCTGCATCTCATGTGGAAGACAGGTTCTGCCATGAGTATTCAGATGAGTCCTCTGCACGACAGCCTGATCGTGCGAAGATGGGGTGCTGCTGAACGCATACGATCGTCTCACCTTTCTTTATTTGAGGAGAATACAATGAGTGATAAAAAAAAATTACAGGAAAAGCTTAAAAACGATGTTGAACTGGCACAAGTCAAACTTGCTGAGTTCAAAGCTAACATCAAAAGCGTAGCAGGTAGTGTTTGATCCGAAAATGTCGGACGTATTGATTTGCTGGAACAGAGAATTGAAGAAGCAAAGCAGCGGTTGCTCGAATTGAATCGGACTCAGGACAGTGTGTCGGAGCAAATTATGGAAGGGGTTGAGGATACCTGGAAAGCATTGCAGGATTCCCTTCAAGATGTCATCTCCACTTTTGAAGGGCATCATTAATGCTGCCCGTGAATGCCGAAAATATCACATAATTGTGGTAGCTGGTGATATTGTCAGTGAAATTCTCACCCATGCAGAGAGCCAGAAGGCCGATATGATCATTGTCGGGACCCATGGCCAACAGACACAGGGTGAAATTGTTCTCGGCAGTATCTCCGAACAATTTCTCAGAAAGGCTCCATGCCCGGTATTGGTTATAAATCCATATAGGTAGTCAAGTGCTGAGAGAGCAAGAGCTGCCTTGAATGTCACTCAGGACAAACTACAAGTAATCCAGCTAACCGTAAACGGATGCGGATCCAGAAACTGAAAACTAGCTTTTTGAAAGACTATGAGATGATAACTGGAGTATTCAAACTGACTGAAGGAGGCGGACCATGAACCCCGAACGATACCTGCCCCGGTCTCTACCAGCTTCGCTTAAAGGGCTGACGGACTTGGCGCTGGATCTGCGATGGAACTGGAATCATTGTGCCGATGTTCTATGGCGGGCAATTGATCCGGAGATCTGGGAAGGTACGGAAGATCCATGGCTGATTCTGGAAAGTGTTTCGAGAATGCGGTTGGAAACGTTGGCTGCCGATCCAGCCTTTATGGAGGAACTTCGGAACCAGCTGGCGTATCGACAGGCGTATATGAGACAGCCCACATGGTATGATGAGAGGTATGGAAGTGATCGCCTGGGATCTGTGGTCTACTTCAGCATGGAATTCGGTTTAAGTGATGCACTGCCCATCTATTCGGGCGGTTTGGGTGTGCTCGCAGGGGATTTCCTCAAGACTGCAAGTGATCTGGGTATTCCCGTGGTGGGTATTGGACTGCTCTATCAGCAGGGGTATTTTCGTCAGGCGCTTGACACCAATGGGGTACAGCTGGCATTTTTTCCGTTCAACAATCCCACCATGCTGCCGGTGCTCCCTCTCCAGGGCCCGGATGGCGAATGGCTACGGGTCAGTGTCGAACTGCCCGGCCGGACACTGCATTTACGTGGCTGGCTGGCGCAGGTTGGAAGAGTTCCTCTGTATTTGCTCGACAGTAACGATCTGCTCAATGCGCCGGGCGACCGTGGCATCACCGGTGAATTGTATGGTGGCGGAACCGAAATGCGCCTGCGACAGGAAATCGTTTTGGGTATCGGCGGCTGGCGGTTGCTGGACGCACTGAAGATATCACCTTCGGTATGTCATCTCAATGAAGGGCATGCCGCTTTCGTCGTGCTGGAGCGAGCCCGCCGGTTTATGGATCAGCATGATCGTTCATTCAGTATTTCTTTTCAGGCAACCAGGGCTGGCAATATATTTACAACCCATACGCCCGTAGCAGCAGGTTTTGATCGTTTCCCACCAGGGCTTATGACGCAATATTTTTCCGAATATACGAAGACGCTCGGCATATCCATGGAAGCTCTACTCTCGTTGGGATGTTCACGGGAGGCCGAGAACCATGATTCCTTTAACATGGCATATCTCGCACTCCGGGGCTGCGGTAGGACAAACGGCGTCAGTCGCTTGCACGGAGAGGTGAGCCGTCAAATTTTTCGTCCCCTCTTTCCCCGTTGGCCCCAACAGGAAATCCCCATAGGACATGTCACAAACGGTGTGCACGTGCCATCGTGGGATTCTGCGGCTGCCGATACGCTCTGGACTGAACGGTGCGGCAAGGGCAGCTGGTTCAGCACCCTGGAAACCGTCGAGTATGCCTTGAAAAACGTTGACGATGAAAAATTGTGGACTATGCGCAATGAGGCACGCCAACCGCTCATTACAGCGGTGCGCCGTCGTCTAATTTGCCAGCAGGAAGCTTGCCGCCTGTCTGAAAAAGATCTTCGGCAATGCCGTGAGACGCTTGATCCGCATGTGCTGACAATCGGCTTCGCTCGCCGCTTTGCCAGTTACAAGAGACCAGGGTTGCTACTTACCGACCCGGAACGATTGACCCACCTACTCACGCACCCACAGCATCCTGTTCAGCTTATTATTGCCGGTAAGGCACATCCTCAGGATGAAGAAGGAAAAAGGCTGGTCCGCGAATGGAGTGAGTATTTGCGCCGACCGGAAGTGCGTGAGCATGGAGTTTTCCTTGAGGATTATGATATGGGCCTTGCTGCTGAACTGGTCCAGGGTGTTGATCTGTGGTTGAATACACCTCGCCGGCCCTGGGAAGCCTGCGGTACCAGTGGAATGAAGGTGCTGGTTAACGGAGGGCTCAACTTGTCCGAACTTGATGGCTGGTGGGCCGAGGCCTATGAACCTGGAGTAGGTTGGTCACTTGGTGATGGAAAGGAGCACGATCACGATCCCGCCTGGGATGCCAAAGAGGCTGAAGAATTGTATATGCTGCTGGAGGAGGAAGTGGTACCGGCATTCTACACCCGCGACGAACGCGGCATTCCCACGGCATGGGTGACCAGAATGCGGCATAGCATGGCACGACTGACGCCACTATTTTCCTGCAATCGGATGGTGCGAGAGTACACCAGCGATTACTATGTGCCGGCAGCAGCGGCGTATCAACGGAGGGCCGCAGACAATGGTAGTCTTGCAACCGCCCTGGATGAGTGGCATCTTACTCTTCTTAGTCACTGGCAGCAGCTGCGTTTTGGGCAATGCACTGTCGATGAGTCTTCCGTGCGAAACCTGTTTCTCGTTGAAGTCTATCTGGGTGAGGTGCATCCGTCAGCAGTTAGGGTTGAATTGTATGCTGACCCGCTGTCACCTGATTCGAATCCCGTCCGCATAACCATGGATCGTGGTGAGAGGCTATCAGGGTCTGTTATCGGCTATCAATATCATGCAGTTGTATCAAAAGGGCGATCTGCACAAGACTACACTCCGAGAGTGATACCATATCATGCGGATGCCTCAGTGCCTGTAGAAATCAATTTTATTCTCTGGCGGGAATGATGCTTCCATAAGAAGTTGAATACTGGGGCCATTCTGGGTGCAGCATTGCTTGCTTCAATATGACATACTGTGGGCATGCTAAGGATGCCTAAATTATCGGTTAAATAGTGGCCGATAATGGCTGTACTGACATCGTTATTACCCCTGTTCCAAGTGGCTTGTGCTGGGACAAGATGCTCCATCCAATAACGCGATTAATATAGCCATTCCGAATGACTGAAGATTCCACCGAATCTTGAAGTTGAAATGGCTACTGTGCATCGCCGGTTCTGATCCGCAAAAGCCTGGGATCGGCTTTCCACCTCCGTCCACCTGAAGAGCATCAGGAAACATCTCTTAATAATGGATCTGTCAATGGCCTGTTATTGCCAGAACAAATCTTGAATTTGATACCCCATATAGGCAACTACTGCATACTATTAAGACGGAACCTGATTAGCCGACATTGCATAGGCGTTCTGGAGAGCTATAGTGATGAATTAGCGTCATATAATCCCAGGCCTATGTCGGGTAATCAACGTACTCCTTAATAAAACCAAAGGAAGCTCATTGTATACTCGTTAGCTGCTCATTGGATCAAGGTTGAGAGAAATCACACCAATCATGATAATACCGATGCTGATAATTTTTTTAATGGTAATAGGTTCCTTGAAAATTACAGTTCCAATGATTGTGATTGCGGTAATTCCTATGCCAGACCAGATGGCATAAGCTATACCAAGATCTATTTTTCTTACAGCAAGGCTCATCAACCAAAAAGAGATGCCATAGAAGAGTAGAACACAAAGAGACGGAAGCGGCCTTGAAAAGCCTTCCGAGAGCTTTATGAAATATGTTCCTGTAACCTCAAGTAGTATTGCGGCGTAAAGATAGATCCAGCTAACGATTGTCAGAGACATTAAGAATACCTTTGGTCAAATCCATTTCTGTTGAAGAATCCGTAGAAAGTGCCGACATAAGACTAAAAACAGTAAACGAAACAATAAGTCCCGGCCACAAAGGATCTATGTTGAAAACTGTGGAATTAAAATGCAGGTATTGCCCAAGGTACCAGACACAAACAATCGCCAGGGAAATTGTCATGCTCCAGAATGCTGCCTGACTATTCGCACGCTTCCAGAAAAAAGCCCCTATTGTTGGGAAAAAGAGCCCGGCAGAGTTGATTGTGAAAGTCATGACCAAGAGTGAAATAATACTTTCCGAGTACCATGCGATTAGTGCTCCTGTTGTACCTACCATCACAGAACTGAATATACCTAAACGCAATACTTTTTGAGAATCCGCTTCAGGGTTAATGAAACGTTGGTAAATGTCTCGTGTTATATTTGCCGAAGCACTCAAAATACAGGCGTCTGCAGTTGACATAATGGCTGATAAGATGGCTACCAGCATCAGCCCTTTAATACCGATAGGAAAAACTGTGATGATAAGTTGAACCAGGGCCGCTTCTCCACCAGGCTGATCCGGAAATAACAATCTGGCACTCATGCCTAGAAAACAAACGGAGAAGGCAATACAAAGTACAGCAAATCCTGCTATCAATGTTCCGTTTCTTGCACTCTTTTTAGATTTAGCGGCGTAACAGCGTGTATAACTGTCCATGGAAGTGAAAAAGGTGAGTATAATACTTGTAATCATTGCAAAAATAGTACTTACACCCCATGTGTCGAGTTCAAAAAAGGTCGGAGAGAGATTGGTGGTAAGCTGACTTAGACCTCCCACCTTATTCCAGGTGAGTGGGACAGCGAACAGTGAAATTCCCAAAAGCACCAGAAGAGCCTGAAACCTATCCGTTTTCTCAACAGCGAAAAAACCACCAAAAGACGTATAACTGATGGTTATAACAGTTGCTATGACAAACGAATAACCAAGGGATATGTTGGTTATGGTTGTTATTATATGTGCTGCCGCAAGGAGTTGAGTCGCGGTATATCCAATGTATGCAACAATTGTTGTAACAGTACTGACTAATCTGCTCCTTGTATCGTACCGTTCTTCTATCAGGTCCGGATAGGTAATATGGCGAAACTTGTCTCCCATCTCTTTAACTCGCCCTGCAAATGTAAGTGAGAAGACAATAAAACCAATAAACATGGCAATTGAATACCAGAGTGAGGAAATTCCCATTTCATAGGATTTTTCTGCAGTACCCAAAATGCAGGCCCCACCGACCCAGGAAGACATCCACAATGCTCCTAGTGACAGTGTTCCAACGTTTCTGCCGCCAACATAGTAATCATCGGTATTTTTCTGCTTTTTGTTGGCAAAATAGCCAATGACTAACAGTAAACAGAAGTAGAGAAGAAGAATGAGGTAATCAAATGATTGCATGGAACTCTGCTCGAATCTGATACGAGTTGCAGGAGCACCAGCAAACCGTCAATAAAGAGCGGCTTGCTGGTGAGAAAAAAACGCGGTTATGCACTTTGGGCTACAGTATCAGCATCAAAGACCGGTTTTGCAAAGTTACGTCTATAAACGATGAACGACATAATCGCACCCATAACGGCAACACCAGTTAAAAAGTAAAAAATGATGGTGTAACCGTCGTTCCCGTGGGTGTCGAGCCAATGACCAAACATTGGTGAAAAGAAGAAATCCGGAGTGTACCCTATGATCGAAGCCAGTCCTATGGCTGTACCTGCAACTTTGACAGGTATTCCAGACTCTTGAATTACCGAGAACACGATGCCGTAAAGCATTAAGCCTATAGCTCCCGGAATAAGGGTATAGATACTAATGGATAATGTACTCATCGTTGAAGGCAGGAACATTACTCCGAATATGCTGATAGCAAGAAGTGAAAAAAGAACAGTAAAAAGTTTGGAGGTTGAGTGCAGGACTCGGTCAGCCAGATACCCGCCTAATGGTGCAAGCAGATAGAACAGGTAGCTTCTGATAATGGAGAATGCACCAGATTCCTCCACAGACAAACCGACAACCTGGGTGAGATATGGGGTAAAATAGGATGTACTTGAGTAAATAGCATATCCCGCAAAAACAATAAAAGAAAAACACCACAGCATCGGGCTCTTAACAAGATCCTTTATGACAGAAAAATCAAATTTGTCTTCTTCGGCTGTTTGAACTTTCTCGTCAGTTACAAGAAACATCACCATCACAGCAGAAAGAAGAATACAAATCGACATTGCTACCACTGCATAGAAGAGGCTCTGCTTGGGGTCCTGACCAAAAGTAAACGCCTTTAGGGCTATACTATTGACGATGGCAGCGGTTACGCCATTCCCGGCATAGTAGATGCCATATAACCGTGCCTGCTCATTACGGTTTCCGGCCATCCCTATCGCCTTGATCAGCGAAGTCCAGAAGACAAATGCTGTAGTCAAAGCAAAGAGAAACCAGATAACAAGTGCCATAGAGTAGCTGAAGGTGAAGCCATACAAAAATCCCAGGCCCGAAGTGCCCAAGAGGGAATATGCTATAGCTTTTCGAGGCGAGATTCGGTCTGTAATCAACCCACCTGGGATATATGACAACATGCAGCCAATTGCATACATACTCAGCAAGAACCCGGATTGAGCATTGGTTATCCCCATCACTTGCAGTTGCGTATCATAAAAAACGTATTTGAGATAAGGAAGGGTATATATGGAACCTCCGGCTATGGACAATGCCAGAATACACAAGTACTTTCTAAAGAATGGACTCATAACAACCTCCTGATAAAGCAATCGTCATTTGTAAACTGTGAACAGTTTATGTCACGTCAATAATGAGGTGACGTGACACTCATTGATTTATTGACTCAATTGGCAATATTTTCAGTATTAACAGGCATATCTGGAAAGTCTGACTTGTTGGGAGCGAACAATCTGCGGGCAACTTCCCTTGTGCTTTCTCCGGTTCTTTTGGCTTCTTCAAAAACCTTTCTTGTCTGTTTACGTATGATATCCATGGTATCCTCCGCTATTGCGTTGGGTTCCGGGTTAACGAGTCCAAAAACAACAACTTCATAGATTCGGATACCACCCATGTTGGTAACAAAGTCGACACAAACATCAATACCCCTTTCCGCCAGCACGTTATCAGCCTGGAAAGTTACCGGGATGTTGGCTGCTTCCACGATGAGGGAGGCTTTTACTTTGTCCACGTTCTGTTCGTTGATTACGTCTTCCAGGGCAGCAGGAACTAAAATATCGCAGTCGATATCGAGCCATTTGTCATTCGAGAAAACGGTGTAATTCTCTTCAAATGCTGCCGGATCGAGCTCTCCTTTTGGCTTACGTGTTGCCACGAGTTTCTTGACATCCAGTCCCTCTTCACAGGTAACCAGACAGTTGGCATCAGCTATACCTACAACTTTGTAACCCCATTTATCGAGACAGTTGGCCATACTTGCACCGGCACAACCAAAACCCTGCAATACGACACGGGTACCGGTCGCCACGTTTCCTTTGAATTTCCATGCTTCATCAAGAGCGGCAGCACAACCGTAACCGGTAATCATGTCATACATGAGAAAACCGTCATAGGTCATCTTGCAGACATCGTCATGGTCCTGAATGCGTTTTTGCTGTACCGGATCGTTACGCATTGAGTTTGTCTGTGGAAGACCGATCCCGAAATCATCTAAAATTTCGAGGACATCACCATAATCAACGCCAAGATCTCCACCGATAGAAACCCCGCTGTTGATATATGGAATCATTGCCCTGAGGTATCGGCGCAAGACATCCTTGGCGTCCGGTGCCTTGTAGTCATAGGCAATTCCGCCTTTACAGCCTCCAGTTGTTTTGGATTCGCAAGCATTATACTTGTAGCCCATTGCAGTTGCTAAGCGGACGACTTCTTCTGCAGTAACCGTTGGATGCATCCTTGTTCCACCACCACAGTAGTTGTTCACAAAATTGTAGGCACATAGCCATCCCTTGGCATCGGTTTCAGTGTCATTCCATTCGACGAGAATATACGGTTTGTTTTCAGCCATTTGCTTTTTCTCCTTACTGTCAACTTTTCAATAACGATGAGATGGAACAATTCAGTTATTCATTACAATCAGTCCGTCAGCAGCACAGACTCCCTGCCCTTTTTCGTAGACAAAAACGGGGTTGATATCCAATTCAACCAGACTCTCCTTATGGTCCTGGGCAAGCAATGACACTTGGGCGATAATTTCTGCCAAAGCATCAATGTCAAGCTCTTTGGCTCCGCGATATCCTGTAAAAAGAGGGAAGCCCTTTAAACTTTGAATCATCTGCAGTGCTTCCGGCTTGGTGAGAGGTGCTGGGAGCAGGGCGGTATCCTTGAAAATTTCAACAAATACTCCCCCTAGCCCAACCAGGACTGCAGGACCAAACTGCGGGTCATTATTTACGCCTATAATTACCTCAAGGCCGGGAGATAACATTTGCTGGACAAAGACACCGTCCACCTCTGCCTCCGGGGCATGTTTCTTCCCATTTTCCAGAAGACGATCAAAGGTAGTGCGCACCTCTGCTTCATCACGAAGGCCAAGAGCAACTCCCCCAATATCGGATTTGTGAGCAATATCAGCAGATGCAATCTTCATTACTACAGGGAATCCGACTTCCCTGGCAATTTTGACAGCCTCACCCTGGTCTTTTGCTATATACCCTTTTGGAGTAGGAATGTTGTAATCAGCAAGGACCTTGCAACTCTCATACTCTGATAGGGTTCTACGCTGGGTAGCCTGCTCAGATTTTGGAATCGCAAGTTCGAGGGTATGGTTTTCAGGCTTATATTCGATAAAACTTTTGAGATGATTAAGGACGGCAAAGCCATAGGCAGGAGGTGGTAGTACGGGCACACCCGCTTTGGCCAATTTAATTTCATATTCAGGATTTCTGGTATTCTCAAAAAACGGCAGCATTACCATCGGCTTTGCGTTACCGTTTTCTACAACCTGTTCAATTCCCTTGGCCATGTAATGAATGCACGGGTCGGCAATTTCATGAAGCAGAGTATATCCTATAACTACCAGACCTATACCTGGGTCATCCATTACAGCTTGCAATACCTGCGCATAGATGTCTGCATCGTAGGAAATTGTGGCAGTAGTATCCAGGGGATTGGCCGGATTTGCATACGATGGTAGAAGTTTTCTCAGTCGGGCTAGAGTATCTTCCTGAAAGTCCGGATAATCAATTCCATGCAATTCCCCCATGTCGGCACAGATTCCGGTTTCGCCTCCTGAGAGATTGATTGAAGCAAAGCCTGTTTTTTCAGGAATATATGGCAGAGTGGCAAAAAGCTGGGTTGTTGCAAGAAGCTCTTCAGCATCATTGACTCTGATTACGCCAAACTTTCTGAAGATACCGTCATACATCGCATCGGCTCCTGCAAGTGAACCGGTATGCGATGCTGCAACCAATTTGCCCTTTTCGCTTCTGCCTGTCTTGAGAACAACAACCGACTTTCGCTTTTCAGCAGCCTTTTTTAAAGCCTGGCTGAATTTATCCGGTTGGGTTACCCCTTCCAAGTAAATCCCGATAACCTTGGTTTGATCGTCGTCAACGAGATAATGGAGGTAATCTTCCATACTGACAACAGAACAGTTGCCGGCGGAAATCGCGTAGGAAAACCGCATCGCAGGATGATCCATGAATGAAAGGCAAAGTTGACCGCTCTGTGAAACAAGTCCTACAGAACCTTTTCTGTCCCGCTCCTGTGAGATAAAAGCGAAAGCAGTTACCTCATCGACATAATTCATGAAACCTGCACAGTTGGGCCCCATCAGGAGAATATCCAACTCTTTACACAACTGTTTAAGGTCTTCCTCGGCTCTACGCCCTTCTTCTGTTCCAGTTTCAGAGTAGCCTGAAGCATAAACCACTGCGGCTTTAACACCGGTAACCGCAGCTTCTCGCAGTAGAGGTTCAATGGTTTTCTGGGGTGTGCAGAGAACAACCAGATCGATTTCTGTTGGTATCTCGGCTAATGATGGATAACACTTGTTGCCGAAGACAGTCGATCGTTTTGGATTGACGAAATAGACCTTCTCTTTATCCGCATAGGATATGACATTTCGGCAGGTATCGCCGCCAAAACCTTCTTTTTCACTCGCTCCGATAATAGCGACGGCTCGTGGGGCAAGGAGTTTCGTAATGTTCATCCCATTCCCCTATGCTCTTGTAGCAATTTTGACGCCGTGAATAAAGCATTCGCGGTTGAGCGGGTTGTTACGGCCTTTCTTTCTGAAATAGGCGTCAATACCATCTGCGAATTCTTCAGGCGGAAAGAGTCCGGTTGCTTCAATTGCCGCACCAAGCATAACGATATTGGCCCCTCTTGGATTCTGCAGATCAGCAGCAATCGAGGTGGCCGGTACCTCTATGACCTTGATATCTTCCCTGAAGGAAACATCCTTTACCATCGTTGCATTGGAAATCAAAACTCCCCCCGGAATAATACTCTCCTGGAAGTCCTTAACGGACTCTTCGTTCATACCGATCAGGGCATCGCGGGTTTTAAAAAATGGATTTAATATTTCCCGATCATCTATCCGCAGATGGCAGCTTGCCGTTCCTCCTCTCATTTCCGAGCCATAAGAAGGAACCCAGGTTAACTCTTTGCCGGAAACCATGGATACATGGGCAAGCAGCATCCCTGCAGTAAGCACTCCCTGGCCGCCAAAACCTGCACAAGTAATACTAAGCATCGACTCTCTCTCCATTTTTGACATATTCACCCAATGGGTAGGTTTCCTTGACTTTTGTTTTGATATGATCAAGACTTGCCTCAAGGGTCATCTTCCAGTTTGTGGGACAGGGGGATAATATTTCGACCAGAGAGTACCCCCCCCCGGACATCTGGGTTTCGATTGCGGTGCGTATATATTTTTTCAGCTTGTTGATTTCTTTGGCAGTATCCACCGAACCTCGTGCTAAATATCCGACTGGTACTTCCTTAATTTGGTTGATGATATTTACGGGTTGGCCTGTTGTATCAGCGTTTCTTCCTTGAGGTGAGGTGGTCGTGCGTTGTCCTGGCAATGTGGTTGGCGCCATTTGGCCACCGGTCATTCCGAATATGCCGTTGTTGACGATGATGGCGGTAATATTTTCATTTCTAAGAGCTGCATACATCGTCTCAGAAAAACCTATCGCCAGAGAGTCTCCATCTCCTTGATAGGTGAAAACACAACATTCAGGGCGGACACGTTTAACGCCGACAGCAACAGCGGCAGCCCGTCCGTGGGGTGCTTGAATCCAGTCGGTTCCAAAGGTATCCATCATCAGACATGCGCAACCGACAGCAAGTGAACCAACTGCCTTGTCTGCAAGATCCATCTCTTCAAGGACTTCGGCAACAACTCTGTTAATGATGCCGTGGCCACATCCTGGACAGAATTTATTGTCTTCAACAAGGAGGTTAGGAATTAATTTTTCAGACATGATGTCGCCTCCACTTTTTCGAGAACAGAAACAGCTTTTTCTATAATCTGTTGAGATTCCGGAATAACAGCACCACCAAGGAAATTTTCAACGGGTGATTTCATTTTGCAGGCGAGCTTGACGTCTATATCAAGTTTTGGCAGAGAGCTAAGCTCAACGGTAAGATACGCTTTGACATCCGGATTTACTTCCTTGAAACCGTCTACAGGAAAAGGCCAGACGGTAATTGGACGTAAGAGACCAAGACGGATACCCTGCTCCCTCGCAGTAGCAACTGCTTCTTTGCAGATTCGGGAGCTGATTCCGTAAGCGACAAGTACAACGTCTGCATCGGCAATATGGAGAGCTTCCCAACGCTGCTCCTTCTCTGCCATTGCATCATATTTTTCTTTTATGTATGTATCGAAGTCATCGATATAATACATAGTTGAGGTGATTTTCTTGAAATCCTGTCCGCTCTTGCCTCGTACTGCCCAAGGTTTATCAGGATTTACTTCTTTCATCTCGGGCAGTTCGACAGGCTCCATCATCTGGGCGATGGATGCATCGGTGAGGATCAGACAAGGGTTGCGATACTCTTCGGCTTTATTAAAAGCAAGACACATCAGGTCAACACTTTCCTGAGCGGATGCCGGTGCGTAAACCAGCATATGGTAGTCCCCGTGTCCTCCGCCGGTGGTTGCCATATGGTAATCGCTTTGGGCCTGGAAGATGTCGCCAAGCCCACTGCCATAGCGCTGAACGTCAACTATAACGGCAGGAAGTTCAGCTGATGCGATATAGGAAATTCCTTCCTGCAACAGACTGAAACCCGGACCGGAAGAACTGGTCATAGCCCTGAATCCTGCTGCTGCTGCTCCGTAGACCATATTGATCCCGGCAAGTTCTGATTCTGCTTGAAGGAAAGTTCCTCCAACTTCAGGAAGACGTGCTGAGAGATATTCAAGAATTTCACTCTGAGGAGTGATCGGATATCCGCCGAAAAAGCGGCAACCTGCTCGAACTGCGGCTTCGGCAAGGGCATCATTTCCTTTCATGAGACGGCGTGACATATCAGCAGGCCTCCTTTTTTTCAAATACGTAATCCGGACATACTGTGTAGCAAATTGCACAGGCTATACAACGCTCAATATCGAGAACAACAGTGGTGTATCCTTTTTTGTTAACGTTCTGAGAAAACGACAATGCATCTTTGGGACACTCCAGAACGCAAAATCCGCATCCTTTGCATCTCTCATAATGTTGCACCATGCGTGCTTTCTTCTTTGTCTTGGTCACAGTTTGAGCTCCTGGTGAGATTTAATGCAGCCAATTGTCTACAGATGAAACATGGTTTCATTGCGATATTGCATTTAAAACCAGTCCTACCTAAATAGTTTTTAAGTAGAACTGATTAAGGAACCATCATTTGAAAAAAGTGAATCGCGTTGAACTTGGCATAGACATATACCAAGAATAAAAACGAGTCAATACAAAAATGTATATGCGATCTGTCGTTCGTATATGCGATCGACAAGGGGTTGCTATAGACAATTCAGGGAATATCTTTTATAAATAGAAGTGGAAAATCATGACAGATAAAGTTACTAAACAATTACAATGAAAATTAACAGAACCACGCATAGAGCTACTGAAATATTGAAACTGCTGGCACAGTGTCCTGAAGGGTTAACCGTTACGGAAATTGGAGAGAGGCTGAAATTACCCAAAACCAGTACATTTGATATCGTGCGAACCCTTAAAATGGCACTTTTCCTGAGGGAATCAAGCAATCGATATTATATTGGTTTTATGGCTAATGAAGTTGGCACGGCGTATGCGGGGGATAAAGAACTCTATGGTGTTGCAAAGCCACACATCTTAAAACTTTCAGATCAGATGAAGATGGCAAGCTCTTTAGTTGTTTTTGAAGGGATCGTCTTAAATTATGTTTTTGAACATACCCCGAAGGGAGCAATAATAACCCCTGCTTCATCGAACACAAAAGACTTTTTGCATGCATCTGCCTCAGGCAAGGTGTTGTTGAGCTATATGACAGATGCAAAACAAAAAAAGGTTCTATCAAAACTTAAATTTTCACCGTTTACCGATAACACGATCACATCAAAAGACGCCTTCATTGAAGAATTGAAAACAACCCTAAAACGTGGTTATGGGGTAGATGATCGTGAATGGAATGACTTAGTTACTTGTGTTTCGGTACCAATCTTTATCCATAAAAAAGTTATCGCAGCAATGACTTTATCTGGTCTGCAAATTGCCAGTGATGTAATTCCAGGGGTAGCTGATAAATTAAAAAATGTGTCACAAATAATTACGGAAGAGATAGGTTAGCCGGTAGAATAGTATGGAGTAACAGATACTATAGCCAGATCTCCACCTTAGCTAATGGTCCAATTTACCGCACCCACTTCTGTTTGATATAACTGTACTGCTATTTTGCTTTGATGAATGTATGTTCTTACAGGAACATTACATAATTTGGGGAAAACATTCCGGTATCTTACTTGGGAGGCAACACTGTTGTAATGCCTGACAGTAAAGTAGTCTCTTCAATCCTTTAAAGAGTGCTGGTTATTCTCACTCAATGTGGGGTCGCCAAAAACGTAATCATATTAATTAGTTTTATGCATCTTTTTCGAGATTCTTCTTGCGCTGCAACAGTCTGATAAACGTTAAACCAACAATCAGACAGCCGAGAAACGGCATTTCATTAACCACTTCGTGTATTGCCGTAGGTTCAGGAAACGTATATTTCATTAATACGGGAGCACCAAAACATACTGCAGCAACGAAACTTCCTAACATCAGCTCCTTAATTCCGCCAGTATCAAGAATTATCATAGCCCACCCCTCTTCTCACCAATTATATTTCTGCAGATCTTCCACACATCTGCAATAGCATAGGTTGCCCAACCGTTTTCTTGAGTCAGTTCTATAACCGTAACATTCTCCAAGCAGAGAAACAATCTATCCCCTCGGCTATTTGAAAAAACTGCAATCCATGCGGTGAAGATTCTCCTGACAGGCTGGAACATTCTCAGGTATAGCTTTTCCGACAGAGGGGCTGTTTAGGCTTGATCAGGGTGGTTGATACGAAAGTAGTTTCTTTCACCGCCTCTGATCGAAAATGGAGCAATTTTCCAGCGAGAAGGATCTGGACATTATCAGGAATAATCTTCAGTTCCCTAATCCGCGAACACCATTAGATTGCCGAGATACATCTTCAATATCTTTTGCATGATTGTATCTTGCTATTTTGCAGAGGTCCTGGAGATAAAATTTTTCATTCAATCAGAGATGATTCTGTTCATGAGCCGTTCATAACGCAATTCGCATAGATAATCCGAGATACAAGTTGACATCTCATGCACCTTGCCGTTAACGTGCTGTTTTGACTTCTTATTTACGGTATAGTGTTAGCTCCTTCACTTAACCAAGGTCTGCACTGCATGAAACAGCACAAACACTATCGACAACTCACTCAGGAACAAAGATATCAGATCTCAAGGCTACGTAAATCTAGGCCACAGCACAGTGGCAGCGAGGCATGAACGTGAATGCAAATGGTAGGATTCAACGTTTCTGGCCTAAGAAGGATACCCGGAGAACAAACTCCTCTGGAAAACCTTTTAGGTAAGAATGTTGCACTTATTAATCGAATATAGCGAAAATGAAAACACAATCGTCTTTGTTATTTCTCAAGATGGTCCAATACGTGGATTCGTAAAAAGAGATCATGAAACCATTTTATGTTGGCCTGACTGTACTGTTTCTATGTTTATTTAATGAAAACGGTGGGTCACTTCTTACACGCCCCCCCATTTTTGAGTGGTCATAGCTTCCTGCATAGATAGGCTATAGCCCTGCGGCCTGCTTGTACGCATATTGTGCACTGGTAAACGCTTACATGTTCGGGTATCGGGCATGTTTTCCACACAGCGGTGAACGGTTACCTGAGTCATTCATCATACCGAGATATCTCTGTGGTATCTGGCAATTTGCCTAACACACGTTGTGATTGTATACTCTTTGCAGTATGTGTCTTCAGTTTATCTGTAAACATCTGTTAGTGTTTGGCAGTCGGGAAGGTTTCTTATGAGTAGAGATCAACAAGTAAATTCCGAAGCAACCCGGTTGCCGACTGAGTTAGTTGATCGGCTGACGAACCCCTTTGTGCGTTTCTTGCGCATTCAGTCTGCTGGTGGTGCGATTCTGCTATTATTCACTGTTGCGGCCCTCGTTTTCTCAAACTCCCCATGGGCCGAATCATTTGAACACGCCTGGGAGACAAAGCTAGGTCTCCAGTTTGGTTCGTTTGAATTTGCCCGCTCGCTGCGAGAGTGGATCAACGATGGCCTGATGACCCTGTTTTTCTTTATTGTCGCATTGGAGCTCAAGCGGGAGTTGGTTCTCGGAGAGTTGAACAAACCTCGTATGGCTGCGCTATCCATAGCCGCCGCTCTGGGAGGTATGATCGTCCCCGCCGCGATTTACCTGTCATTACAATCAGGACAACCAGGCCATCATGGGTGGGGCACTGTCATGGCAACTGACACAGCGTTTGTTATTGGCTGCCTGGCACTGCTCGGCTCGCGCATCCCTCAGAGCTTACGTGTGTTTATGCTGTCTTTAGCAATTGTTGATGATCTTGGCGCTATTATGGTCGTAGCGATCAGCTATAGTAGCCACATTGCCTGGTGGCCGTTGGTGATAGCTGCGCTTGGGTTAGTGGTTTTGCGAGCCTTGGCAAAGCTCGGTTTTCGTGGTTTTCCGCTCTATGTGCTGATGGGAGTGGGCATCTGGCTGGCAATGGATGCGTCAGGGATCCACGCCACCATCACAGGTGTGATACTCGGCCTGATGACTCCGGCGCGCCGATGGGTTAGCGACGATCGGTTATACGCCATATTGGGCCAGGTTATTGCACATCCGGTCACCAGCGAAAGCAGTGAAGACACGAAAGATCGACAAACATTGCAAATTGCTGAAATTGCCGCCCGTGAAGCACTGTCTCCGGTTGAGCGCCTGGAGATTGCACTACATCCTTGGGTCGGTTTTGTCATCATGCCCCTGTTTGCATTGGCCAATGCTGGGATAGCACTCACTCTAAACGATCTGGGAAACTCGGTCACCCTGACGATTTTCTTAGGTTTTGTTTTGGGTAAGCCAATTGGCATTCTGTTTTTCAGCTGGTTGGCTATACGATTGCACATTGCAATCCGACCCCATGAGCTCACCTGGAGATTAATGATCGGGGGGAGCCTGCTTGCAGGAATCGGCTTTACCATGGCGCTGTTTATTGCGAACATGGCATTCAGCAAGAGTCTGATCGGAAGTGCTAAGATGGGAATCTTTCTTGCGTCTGCTTTTTCTGCACTGGCGGGAATTGCATTTCTGATGTGGGTATCAAAGAGTGGGGCAACTCCTGAAGCGGGTCACGAATGAACGGCGAGTTATAGGATTAGATGGCATTGTCGATGTCGAAATATATCATCAACAAAACAGCTTTTTTTATCCTGTATATTATCTGCTTAATAGACTCATCTTTGGGTAGTTGATACGACTCTCCCCGCCTGGCAACTTCTGTTTTCTTCTGGTCGCGAGTGCATTGTTCAAGGTCAAGAACCAGGATACATTCAGCAAGTTGTCTCAAAAATCCCTTTACTGCAGAGCGGCTCTCGGGTCAGCCACACAATCCACTGAGCATCATCTTTGTCAACGCCAGGAAATAATAATTTTTCTGGAGAAGAAATGATAGAGGCGATACATTTGTAGGTGAAGATGTTGGAACTGCGAAGGGTAGAAAAAGGTTGTTCTATACTCTTTAATATCTCGGATATTGAAGTGCAGATGTAAAATTTAGCTCGAATTTCTCATAAGTTCAGACGTTGTCAGATTATAGGTTTTTTACAGTAAACAGCTCGGGGATGATGTGCTTAGAAGAATAGGAAATACCATTCTTGGCAGTCTATGGAAGGCTGATTTTCCTGCACGTTACGGAGATGAGGAGATCGCTATCATTTTACCGGAAACAACAAGTACTCAAGCTACCCAAAAGGCGGATACGTTACGTGAAGATCTGGCTCACTGCTTTCAGGAGGCTGGACCACCAATAACAGTGAGTATAGAAGTTTCCAGCATTGTCGCTTCAGATCTCCTGGCATCTGCCAATGACCTGGTATACATTGCTGACATTGCTCTCTATAAAGCGAAGTGTGGAGGTAAGAACAAAGTTGTCAGCGCTTGCTGCTAATCATTTTCCTCTCCGATGGTCCCATTCAATAACACTCCATATAACAGATATAATAATGTTTTCACCTAACAGGTAGTGACCAGATAAGCATGAAGATGTAAAAAGAAAAACGGCGAGTAGAGACGCATATGAAGAAAAATTTTCTACTCATTTTTGATGATATCCTTGGGGCCGTTCGTGAGCCTCTGGTCGCCCTTGATAGTGAGTTCAGGGTCGTCAAGGCTAACAGCTCATTTTACCGTTTTTTTGCTATTGAGCCTCATCAGACCGAAGGCGTGATAATCTATAATCTTGGCAATGGTCAATGGGATATTCCCGGGCTGAGAGAGCTGCTGGAGACGATCCTCCCCCAGAATTCAGAATTCAATGATTTTGAAGTTGAACATACCTTTACTGACATCGGTTTCAAGATCATGCATCTGAATGCCAGGCGCATTGCAAGCGAAAAAGAAGAAAATCAGTTGATTCTTCTGGCAATTGAGGATGTGACAGATCGGGAATACAGCAAACGAAATCTTGATGAACTTGTAAAGCAACGCACTGCTGAACTGCGGATTTCCCGGAAAAATGCAGAGGAAAGCAGACGCATTGCCGAAGATGCTCTGGAAGAGATAAAAAAGCTCAAGGATCAGCTTGAGGCTGAGCGAGCGTACCTGCTTGAAGAGATAAAACTCGAACTCAACTACGACAATATTATTGGCCAAAGCAATGAGATCAAATATGTTTTTTATAAAATTGAGCAGATTGCACACTCTGATACAACTGTCCTGATTTTGGGGGAAACGGGGACAGGTAAAGAGCTTGTTGCCCGGGCTATACACGACTTGAGTCAACGTAAGGGGCGCGCAATGGTTAAGATGAATTGTGCAGCTCTCCCTGCAAACCTGGTTGAGAGTGAGTTGTTCGGACATGAAAAAGGTGCATTCACGGGAGCCAACGCTAGAAGGATAGGACGATTTGAGCTTGCCAACGGCACGACCCTCTTTCTTGATGAAATTGGAGAATTGCCTTTGGAGTTACAATCAAAACTGTTGCAGGTGATAGAGAGTGGCAGATTTGAGAGGTTGGGCAGTTCTCAAACCCAGAGTGTTGATGTCAGAATTATTGCCGCTACTAATCGTAATCTCGAAAAAGAGGTTGAAGAAGGGCGATTCAGGGAAGATCTCTGGTATAGATTGAATATTTTCCCCATAACGATGCCTCCGCTTAGAGATCGCCTGGATGACATTCCACTTCTGGTGAAATACTTCGTTCAGAAAATTTCCAAACGATTAGGCAAGGCTATCGATATAATACCGACCACCGTCATGACCAGTCTGCAGAACTATCCCTGGCCGGGAAACGTCCGTGAACTTGAAAATGTTCTTGAGCGGGCGGTGATCAGCTCTTCCGGATCCAAGCTAAACATCTTTGATGAGCTTAAGCATGCTTCACGACATGGTTCGGATGAATTGCAGACACTTGCAGCGGTCGAACGAGACTATATTACGCGGGTGCTCGAACAGACCCACTGGAAAGTAAGCGGAAAAAACAGTGCAGCCGAGATTCTTGGACTTGAACGCAGTACCTTGCGCGCCCGAATGCGTAAGCTCAATATCCGTAAAGTGTAGCTACAGAACACGTCGTGAAACGTACTTTGCTAAATGGATATGTTCAATCCGCCTTGTCACAAATACTACTTCAAACGTACAGATCAATAAGAGTACTGGAAAAATCGTGAATAGTAACCCGTCAAAATGGTTATAGGTTTGTTTTGTGCGCTATCAAATCTGTCGTTTCTTCTGAGATGATCTGCGATTCATCATCTGCTTATTTGGCTGGGAAAATGCGATCGTTTGTTGCTTGAATAATTCATCCCAGTTTGATGGTGGATGGGTGTATACCGCAACCGAGTTGAACTCCCGCTTGATCATTGAACCATCTGCCATTTGGATGATTACACCACCCGCTTTTGTGATTTCGTGTACGATTCCGTAAGATCGAACAAACTCCCTTGATCTGCTATCGGGGTGGTCAGTCATAACACTGTCACCTTTTTGCATAATTTACTCCTTTGCTAAGGATACAGATCAAACTATAAGCACGATTAAAAAGTATTTAGAATTATTGTATTTTTTTTCTCGCCAACAATTGAGGTTCAGACTTGTTTCGTGGCGCCTTCTACGGCCGGTCAGGTTGTTGCTTAATGCGTCTCAATTCCCCTTGATATTGATCAGTTGATTAAAAAATATTGCCGGGAAGCAGTATTGATCCGGGATGTTCATCGGTTCAGGTAACATCAGGAGATGGTGTGCAGGGCAAGGCCCAATGGTGATCTGAATTTGAAACCATTGGGGCAAGATTAATTCAATCACTCCAAGTGAGGTGTAGTATGACATTAGCAAAATGGGATCCACGGCGAGAACTTGATGACGTATTCGACCGTTATACGAAAATTGTTGGTCGGCCTCTGTAGATTCTTACAAACCAGTCCGGAAAAATTTGCAGTTATCCTTAACAGTTACATTCTAACGGGGATGGTAGCTTTGAGCGCTATTATTCTTTTTTTTGTCAGGTAGAGACAGGCTGTTTGATTGGGGGCAGTTCTACAATCTCCGGGCAATCCTCTCAGGCCAGTTATTGGGGGCATACCCTGCTATACCGACCATAAACCTGACCAACCCGTAACTGAACCAGCTCACCAACCGCAACGCTAGTGGCTGTAATTTCCATGCATTTCCCCATATCCGTCGTGCTTCATTGCTGATAGCCTGGTCCAGACTGGCCTTCAATGCTGTGGCAAAGGTGTGGTTCAGAACAACGACATTCGCTTCAAGGGAAAGCAGCAGACTGAAAGGATCAAGATTTGAGGATCCGAAGGTCGCCCAATATGAATCGATCACAGCGACTTTGGCATGCAGAAAAGCTTTGTGGTGCTCATAGATCTCAATTCCCGCATCAAGAAAACTTCCATAGAGCGCCTCTGCTGCGAAATGAAACAAACGATGATCCATCTTTCCCTGCAACAGTAAAACCACGCGGACACCACGCCTGGCAGCAGCACAGAGGGCATGACGAAAATTCATACCAGGTAAAAAATAGGCATTGGCTATGATGATTTCGGTGTCGGCTTGATTAATTGCCTGCAGGTAGGCGTTTTCAATGTCACGACGATGGTGGAAGTTATCCCTTTCGAGAAACGCTACGCGCATAGTGCCAGGTGATTGCGGTCTTGGAAGGTCACTTTTCCTCTTCCGACTCAGGGCAAAACGTAAACGGTTTCTGGTTACATGCGTCCAGACCTGTACGCATGACGAGTAAATTGATCTAACCAGCGGCCCCTCTACGCTCACGGCAAAGTCATAAAAAGATTCAGCCTGATCAGACGTTATCTTCTGGTCTTGAATATTCATGCCCCCGACAAAGGCAATTTTTAGATCAACCACCACTATTTTCCTGTGCAGGCGCCGAAGTCTTCTACGCCGAAAAGTCCAGGGTGATATCTTAGGTCGGAACTTTCGCACCATGATCCCTCCAGCTTTCATGTAGTCAATCATGGTGTGCGGCAAATTCTTCGAGCCGAATCCATCGATCAGGAGATGCGTTCTTACCCCGCGTAAAGCCGCCCTCCTGAGGGCTTCCGCAATGCGTCGTCCAATGTGATCATTTTTAAAAATATAACTCAGGATATAAATTTCATGCACCGCTTCATCCAGTGAAGCTTCGATGGAAGTAAAAAGGGCTTCGCCGTTGTGCAGCAGTGTTATGTGGTTCTGTGAATATATTTCTTTCATGGCTGGATTATCATGAACATCAATAGGGTATTGCCCACATATATCTTCTGCGGATGGGTTCTCATTATCAAAAACCTGTCTTTCCCTTCATAAAAATCCGGCAAAGTTGAACATTTCCTGATGTTCTCTATTGTCTCACAAATCAGCCTCTCACAGAACGACTTTTCGGTGAGAAATTTTTTGCAGATGCCTATCCATACCCTATGTGCCTGAACACTATTTTTCAATACAGCGCACCAAAGAGACAAAAACTGTTTTTGGCATAAGACCAGGCAATAAGCAAACCGGCTATGTGGAGGTCGTATATGACCACTTGGTCATATATGACCTCAGGACTTTACCGTTGTGAATATTTGAATGTACTTAAGACAACCTGCATGAGTGGATATTCTGAATCAAGGCAGGAGGATAAGACGCGTCGATAGCAGGTAAAAGGATCCTGGCACAGGGATTGCTTAAATGAGATTGCAGGTACACCTGCTCTGCATCATGTGGATAGTGCTCCCTGTTCAATGCCATAAACTTCGAACCTTACACCGCCTGAATTGATGAGAAATCCGGGCCAGGAGTAAGCCCGATAGAAGAGGTGGTGGAAAGATGTCCGATTCAAACAAAAACGAAAATGAGAACTCAGGAGACAGGCTTCGCTCAATGTTAGGACTTAACCACTCCCCCAAAGACGAGAATGGTAAATTCCCAAAGCAACGATTGAATATCTGGTATGTGTTTATCGCCATATTACTATTCTCTTATCTGCAGCCATTTTTCTTTTCCGATAAAGTTGAGACAATTCCTTACAGTCAGTTCAAGCAGCATCTTACTGAAGGCACGCTGGACAACTTGATCATCGGTCCTGAATATATTACGGCGACGCTTAAAGGAGTCCCGGATCGACAGATTTCCACCATTCGGGTTGATGATCCAGGATTAGTGAAGGAACTCGCTGACAGCAAAGTCAGCTATTCCGGTAAATACCAGAATAGATTGCTGAGCACTATCCTTTCCTGGCTGCTGCCGCTCGGCATTTTTTTTCTCTTCTATTTCTACGCCATGAAAAAGATGGGGCCTGGGGCTGGGGTTATGTCTTTTTCCAAGAATAAGGCCAAGATTTTTGCAGAGAGTGATACCAATGTATCCTTTGCTGATGTGGCAGGGATTGATGAAGCGCAGGAAGAGCTTGAAGAAGTTGTTGAGTTCTTAAGCTCTCCGGAAAAATCACAAAAACTAGGCGGCAGGATACCTAAAGGTGTGCTTCTGGTCGGTCCGCCGGGCACAGGGAAAACACTCCTGGCCCGGGCTGTGGCCGGGGAAGCGAAAGTGCCTTTTTTTAGCATCAGCGGTTCTGAATTTGTTGAGATGTTTGTTGGCGTAGGTGCGGCTCGCGTTCGCGATCTTTTCTCCCAGGCAGCTTCTCAGGCTCCCTGCATTATTTTTATTGATGAACTCGATGCAATTGGCAAAGCCCGTGGTGTGAATACCATGGGCGGACATGACGAGCGGGAACAGACACTCAATCAACTACTGGTTGAGATGGATGGGTTTGAGACCAACAAGGGCGTCATCATCATGGCTGCTACCAACCGTCCCGAGATTCTTGACCCCGCCCTGCTGCGACCTGGCCGTTTTGACCGTCAGGTATTGGTTGACCGACCAGATATTAACGGTCGCAAGGCTATTCTGGAAATTCATACAAAGAATGTGGTGCTGAGCCCAGATGTAGACCTTGGCAAGCTCGCAGGACGAACTCCCGGATTTGTTGGCGCGGATCTGGCCAACATCATCAATGAAGCTGCGCTGCTTGCAGCCCGGAATGAGAAAGAAACGGTGGAATTGATTGATTTTGATGAAGCAATCGAACGGGTCGTCGCCGGTCTGCAAAAGAAGAACCGGGTTATGAGTGCCCAGGAGAAGGAGATTGTCACCTACCATGAGTCAGGACACGCGATAGTCGCGGAATCTGTTGAACATGCTGACCCGGTGCATAAGATTTCCATTATTCCGCGTGGAATATCGGCCCTTGGATACACCCAGCAGCAGCCAACCGAAGACCGTTATCTCATGACCCGTTCTGAGTTGCTTGATCGCCTTGCTATTCTCCTTGGCGGCAGAGTAGCAGAAGAGCTTGTTTTTAACGAAATATCGACCGGTGCCCAGAATGATTTACAGCGGGCCTCAGATATTGCCCGCACCATGGTCACTCAGTATGGCATGAGTGATCGTCTTGGATTGGTCTGCTATGAACAGCCACGGCAGGTAATGTTTATGCCAGAAGGATTTCCGTCTGCAAAAAACTACAGTGAAGCCAAAAGTGCCGAAATTGATAGTGAAATTAGTAAATTGATCGATGAAGCTCACAAGAGGGTACAGGCAATTCTCTCGGAACGACGAGACGTTCTGGATGAACTGGCTGAACTCCTCTCAGTAAAAGAAAGCATATCAGGAGATGAACTCAGAAGGATACTGAAACAACAAAAAACAAAAGACGAATCGAGTGTATAAGCAACACTTACTGACAATTGGAATAGAGTGCAGCTAAAGACACTTCGCCTCGTATATCAGGCTCTTTCCTGAGTACATCCGAGCCATGGAGCTGACGTGTTACGAAAACATAATCTATTGGAGATATTGAAAGAAACAGGTTCGGCCCTATAGAGGACCAAAAGTCACGGGCAACAACAGATCATGATACGTTTATGAAATACAAAGATTATTATAAAATTCTTGGTGTTTCCAAGGACGCGGGGAAAGATGACATACACCGAGCCTACAGGAAGCTTGCCCGTAAATACCATCCTGATGTCAGTAAAGACCATGATGCTGAATTAAAATTCAGAGAGATTAATGAAGCAAAAGAGGTGTTAAACGACCCTGAGAAGCGAAAACTCTATGACATGTATGGCAAAGATTCGGAGAAAGCAGGTCAGCAGCCTCCACCAGGATGGAACAGGGGAGCAGCAAATGACGGAAAATTCCGTTACCAATCGTATCAGCATTCAAACAATGCGAATGGTTTTCAAGGAACTGACGATTTTAGCGAGTTCTTCAACAATCTTTTCGGCGATCGTGCTACCCGTGAATCGTCAGGGGGGAGGTATGAAAATTTCTTCAGTGCTGCGGGAAGCTCTCATGAGGCTGAAATAGAAGTTGAATTACCTGAGGTGTTTTCCGGCGCAACACGTATCATTACATTTCAGGTTTTCGAGGCAAGTGTTGATGGGAAGGTGATACCCAAGGAAAAAAAACTCCAGGTCAAAATACCTAAAGGGGTAACAAACGGTTCCATTATTCGGCTGGCCGGTCAGGGAGAAAAAGGGATCGGAAGTGGTAAAGACGGCGATTTGCTGCTCAGGATATCCATCTCTCCAGACCAGAGGTTCCATGTTGTCGGTCATAATCTGCATACATCGGTTTCGGTGTCTCCATGGGAGGCTGCTCTTGGTGCGAAAATACCTGTAAAGACTGTCAATGGTACAGTAATGCTCTCCTTGCCGGCCGGTACTCAAAATGGAAAACAATTTCGGTTAAAAGGATTTGGCATACCAAAGAAAGGAGCTTCCGCCGGAAATATCATCGTTGAAATAGATATTCGAATACCCCGATCTCTGACTGACAAAGAAAAGCAGTTGTTTGAGGAACTGTTGAATATTTCCGACTTTGACCCGAGAGAGGAAAAGACGCAAAGGGCGAAACCGTATGAAAAGACATGATCTAATAATATATGCGCAACACCTCGAAACGAGACTTATAACATTAGATGAACTTGGCCGGCTGGTTGGAAAGCATCCTGCAGTATTAAGAAGATATATCGTCTATGGACTGATTGATCCAGCGGTTGAAAGCCCTGAACCGCTTTTTGAGGATACTATTGTCGCAAGGGTTCAAAAAATTGAGAGATTGAAAAACGATCTGGGACTCAATCTGATGGGATGCGGTCTTGTGATGGACCTTCTTGAACAGATATCTGATTTAGAGGCGCAGCTGCAACACATTCGAAAAGAGAGGCGCTAGGAGGTTGTCCGAGGATGGCTCTTTACCCAAAATCTTCGGATTTTTCAGAAAATAATGCTCGCAATATTAAATATATGGCTGTGCTTATTTTCTGAAAACTTCTCGAGTTTGAGCAAATTTCCTATTCTCGGACAGCCTCCTAGGAGGTTGTCCGAGAACACATCTTCAAATGCTTGTAATCCTCTTCACCAAGACCCGGTTAAGCATTCCACTTCTCGATATTCTCCATTGTTTCGCAATTCATCTTGTCATAAAACCACTTTCTCTGCGTATCTGTCTATTCTTCCATAATTCTTTCCTGATTCATCGCACGAAAAAGACGAGAACATCCTCTCAAGTTAGAGCTGCGCGAATACAAACCGGCTATGCACAGGTCGTATTTGACCACTTGGCCATATATGACCGCGCGACTGTGGGTTGAGACACCTGTTGAGAACATACATGATGGGAACAATTTACATAAAATCATGACCATGAAACCTTGTTGACCGGTTGTGGGGCCGTGGCATGGGGATTGCTTAAATAAGAGTGTGGGCTACATCTGACTTATTGGAGTAGCCAGGCCTTTCACTACAATTCAGGAGGAGTCAATGAGTGATAAAAAACTTTTACAGACAAAGCTGGAAAAGGACGTGGAGCTGGCACAAATCAAACTTGCTGAGCTCAAAGCGAAGATTGAAAGCAAAGCCATTGCCGTTCGGGCCACAGATAGCATCCATATCGAGGTGCTTGAACAGAGAATTGAAGAGGCCAAGCAGCGGTTGCACGAATTGAATCTGAGTCAGGGCAGTGTACCGGAGCAAATCGTTAAAGGGGTGGAGGATTCCTGGAGTGCACTGCAGGATTCGCTTCAGGATGCCGTCTCAACCTTCGAAGGGGAACAGTAACCTACCTGGATGACTTTCCATGATTTACCTGGATGCGAGGTGCCCAAGTTATGATCATCATAAGGACTATACTGAACACTTTACCAGAGAAGAAAAGAGAAGTTTTACAAACGCTCCTTGCGATGGTTGAAGCACCTGCAAACGACAATGGGCTGCTCAGCTACGGAATATACACAGATATCGGAAATAACAATATTTTCAATCTGATTTCTGAGTGGGAAACCCGTGGTCATATGAACGATCATCTGAATTCTGATACGTTCAGTGTATTGCTTGGCACACAAAGCCTGCTGCTAAAGCCAATAGAAATCCAGATCCTTAATGTTTCCAGCATTGAGGGCATCGAGGCCGTCTATGCGGCCCGGAAAGCGAAGGGGTAGCTATGGGAACTGTTGTTGAACGGCTGATGGTATTCTCATCCAGTCGGCCGCGAAGCGCAAAGTGTTCACTAGCGGAGAGGCAACACGTCGATTCCGTACACAGTCTCTGGATGTGCGCAATGATCTACCAGGAGACAAAAGGAGCAGACCATGTCTGAACAGGAAGATAACATTCGAAAATCATTGAAACCTGCCCTTGATGTGCTGGAAAATTTTAAATTGAAGCTGGGTAATTTCAAACCTAAAGAGAGCCTTCTGTTTATCGCAGTTCTCCTCGTGGTAGTGCTTCTTGGCTCTTCCTGGTTTACAGTGCAGCCGGAAGAGACGGGAATTGTGCAGCGGTTTGGCAAGGTTGTACGTACGGCCAGTCCTGGGTTGCATTTTAAATTTCCGCTTAGCATTGAAACGGTCCGGCGATTGCCGACAGCCCGTGTCTTGAAGGAGGAGTTCGGTTTCAGAACAATGTCCTCTTTGCCGGGTATGAAAACCCGCTATGCACCAAGCGGGACACATGTAGAGGAATCGCTGATGCTGACCGGCGATCTCAATGTGATAGATGTGCAATGGATTATCCAGTATCGCATTGAAGATCCAATACTCTATCTGTTCAAAGTACGTAATACAGCAAAGACCATTCGTGATACCACCGAGGCAATAATGCGAAGGGCTGTAGGCAATCGCCTTGGCAGTGATGTTCTGACGACCGGTCGTGTCGCCGTCGCCAGTGAAGCCAAAGTGGAGATTCAAAAAGTCCTGACAAGCTACCAGAGCGGTGTACGCCTGGTTACCGTCGAACTGCAGGATGTAACTCCCCCTGACAGAGTGAAACCAGCCTTCAATGAAGTGAACGAATCACGACAGGACAAGGAACGGACTATCAATATCGCTCAGGAGCGGGCCAATCGCGAAATCCCGAAAGCTCGGGGTGTTGCAACCCAGAGTATCAGTGAAGCAGAGGGCTATGCTCTTGAGCGGATCAACCGGGCAGAAGGTGAGGCAACCCGATTTACTGCAATACTGGCCGAATATCAGAAAGCACCACAGGTTACGCGCAGACGACTCTATCTCGAAACAATGACCGACTTTCTGGCAGAGATGAAAGGGCTCTATATCGTCGACACAGATCAGAAGGCGATGGTTCCCTGGCTTCCGCTGAAGTCTGTCGATGGTGCAACAGCCGGAGGAGAGTAACCATGAACATTCAATTACGAGTAATTGCTGTTGTAGTCGTATTGCTGGCATTTTTCGGTCTATCCGGAGTCTTCTATACTCTTCAGGAGGGGCAGCAGGCAATTGTCGTGCAGTTTGGTCGACCGGTGGGCGAGCCGATAACAGAGGCTGGTCTGCATATGAAACTCCCCTTTGTGCAGGAGGTCCGGCGGTTTGAAAAACGATTGCTCATCTGGGATGGTGATCCGAACCAGATTCCTACCAAGGGACGGGAATTCATCTGGGTTGACACTACTGCCCGATGGCGGATAGCGGATGCCAGAAAGTTTCTGGAGAATGTCGCCAGTGAGGAAGGTGCCCAGTCCCGTCTAAACGATATCCTCGACTCCGTAGTGCGGGATCAGGTGTCAAGCAGCGAACTCGTTGAGCTTGTCCGTTCAGCTTCGTGGGAGCTCCCGGAGCAGGAGGATCTGCAGGATATTCCCAAGGAGAGAGAAGAGGAACTTAAAAGGGAAATCGCACGAGGAAGGGAGGAAATAACCCGAACGATACTGACCGAGGCACGAAGGATCATCCCGCAATATGGTATTGAGCTGGTTGATGTGCGGATAAAGCGTCTCGACTATGTGGAAAGTGTTCGGGAGAAAGTGTACGAGCGGATGATCTCAGAACGTAAACGCATCGCCGCCCAGTTTCGTTCGGAAGGTGAGGGGCGAAGTGCCGAGATTCTCGGTGAGATGGAAAAAGAGCTGCGTCAGATCCGCTCAACGGCCTATCGCCGGGTTCAGGAAATTCAGGGAGCCGCCGATGCGCGTGCCACTGCAATATATGGTACGGCTTATAATAACAATCCGGATTTCTATGGTTTCCTGCAGACCCTTGAAAGCTACAGGGAGAAACCGAACCAAAACTCCGTACTCATCCTCACTACAGAGAGTGATTTTTATCAGTACATCAAAAAGGCCAACCCTGAGAAAGTGCCGTAGATGGTTTCCATCCGAAAACCAGGGGCTTGAGATGGTGTCGCAGGAGGGCATATGAAAGAAATCAAACATATCATTGTTCCGGTTGATCTTGTCGAACATACGAGAAATATCGTTGACCTCGCAATATTCATGGCGAACAGACATGAAAGCGAAATCTGCTTTTTCCATTGTGTTGAATTTGTCGAGTCCGCATCCATGTGGGAGATGGCAATAATGAAATTTTCGTATGAAGATTACATGGCAAAGAAAATCCTTCATGCAGAACAGGCTATTCAAAATTTCATCAAAGATGCTGCCAGTGAATGCCAGAATTATCAGATTAGTGTGGTAGCTGGTGATATTGTCAGTGAAATTATGGCTTGCGCAGAGACCAACAAGGGTGACTTGATAATTATGGGGACCCATGGCAAACAGACACAGAAAAAAATTGTTCTCGGCAGTATTTCTGAACAAGTTCTCAGGAAGGCCCAATGCCCTGTGATGGTTATCAATCCATAACCAGCGCTTTGAATGACTATGGTATGAAAACAGGGGCATATCAACTGACTCGAGGTGGGGTAAGTTGAATAAATCGGACACCAATGTTAATAAAGCCCACGACATGGAGGTGTCCTAATGAGCAAACGAACTAACGGCCGCTACTCAAAAGAATTTCGTGATGAAGCCGCAAAATTAGTGGTTGAAGGCGGTCTTTCTGCCTACGAGGCATCACGTCAGCTCAAATTGCCAAAATCTACCCTGGAGAATTGGGTAAGAGCATTCAGGGCCGGTAAACTAGGCAATATAGGTGGCCACCAACAGCCATTAACCGAAATCGAGTTAGAACTCAATCGTGTTAAACGAGAGCTGGCTCAGGTCAAGCAGGAGCGCGACATCCTAAAAAAAGCAACTCTGGATTCAATAGGTCAATGCAACACTCCCCCAAAACATATCAGCCGGTGTCAAGTAACCTAGCGTTTTTCGTGGTCGTTGATTTAAACGTAATGCTAACTCATTTAACTCTGTTTGAGAATACACAGATAAATCTGTCTTTTTAGGTAAATATTGTCTTATTAAACTATTCGTATTCTCATTTGTGCCACGCTGCCAGGGGCTTTGAGGGTCGCAAAAATAGACTTTAACACCAGTAGCCACCGTGAATTTCTTGTGATATGCCAATTCCATTCCTCGATCCCAGGTGATTGTTTTCCTGAGATTTTCAGGCAAATGTAGTATCTGCTTGCGTATTGCATTAGTGACAGACAGGGTATCTTTACCAAACACCTTCACAAGCATTGTAAATCTACTCTGACGTTCAACTAATGTTGCGATATGAGTGTTATGGGAGCCAGCTATTAAATCACCTTCCCAATGGCCAGGCACGGATCTATCTTCAACTTCCTTTGGACGTTCACGGATGGAGAGTCCATCAATGATTTGACCACGGGTGACTCCTTTTGTATTGAATTGCTTTGATTGGCGCATCTTTCGACCCGTTCGAAGGTGCTTGAGCAACTCTTTTTTCAACACTCCACGCGCCTGAATGAATAAACTCCGATAGATGGTTTCATGAGAAATTTGCATCGAATCATCAGCTGGATACGTCTTTTTTAACCAGCCAGATATCTGTTCTGGTGACCACTGAAGTAAGATTTTATCAGTAATAACCTCGAGCAATGTTGGAGATTGCCCAAGCTTACATGGTTTCGGACGCCGAGCACTGTCCCATGCATTTTTATCAGCGTTGACAGCTCGATATGCCTGAGATCCTCCATGCCGTTTAATTTCTCTGCTCACCGTTGAAGCAGGTCGCCCTAGGTGACGAGCAATACACCTAATGGAATGGCTAGCAGCTATTCCACGAGATATCTCCTCCCGCTCGAATAAGGTAAGGACATGCATGGATCGCTTTCTTTTTGGTGGTGAGATTCCACCATGCAGCTGAAGCATACCATGGATTGTACCGGGGGCCCTGCCTACAGCTCGTCCAATCTCACTGAAAGACTCTCCTTTACGCCATCTTCTCCAGACTTCATCCATTTCTATCGATGAGAATTCGTTTCGTCTCTTTTGGGTCATCACAACCACCTCCCTATAAAATCTCATTATAGAGTGTTGCATTGACCTATTGAATCTACAACCGCGTACTTTGCCAAGGAGTCGCTGCACAGTACGCGATAATTACAGAGCTTCGACCTGAGTATGCAGTGCCTTTGCTCTGCCAGGTTCTAGCTGTTTCTTCAAGCGGCTATTATGCTTGGCTGAAACGCCCGGAATCACCACGACGGCAAGAAGAGACACGGCTTGTCATCGAGATCAAAGCGGCTCACAAAAGAAATAGAGAAACGTATGGCCCTGAACGCTTGCAGAGTGACCTGGCCGAGCATGGTGTTCATGTAGGAGTGCATAGGATCAAACGCATCCGCAAGGAACACGGTATTCGCTGCAAACAGGTGAAAAAGTTCAAGGCAACTACAAACTCAAATCATCGCTTGCCGATTGCCGAGAATGTTCTTGAACAGAAGTTTGAAGCCAAGGCCCCCAACCAGGTCTGGGTTACTGATCTGACGTACATTTCCACTGCCGAAGGCTGGTTGTATCTCGCTGGTCATAAAGATCTGTTCACAGGGGAGATCGTCGGCTATGCAATGGGTGAGCGAATGACAAAGAACTTGGTCAGCCAGTCACTTTTTCGTGCTGTTGCTTCCAAGCGCCCACCCGAAGGCTTGATCCATCATTCGGACCGAGGCAGTCAGTATTGTGCTCTGGAGTATCGAAGATTGCTCGACCAATTCGGTATGCGCGCTTCTATGAGTCGTCGCGGTAACTGTTATGATAACGCACCCATCGAAAGCTTCTGGGGAGTATTGAAAAATGAGTTGGTCCACCATCGTCGCTACGTCACCAGAAATGAAGCGATAAAGGAAATCACGGAGTACATCGAAATTTTCTATAACCGCCAAAGGCGTCAGAAGAGATTGGATTACCTTTCACCTGCCGCTTATGAACAACAATTTTTCAAAGAGCAAAATACAGCGTAATATTTTGGTGTCCGCTATTGCCGACCGGCCTCACAGCAGTTCGATGTTGGAAGAATAGAGCATTCCTCTCGATTGATAATCTCGAATTATCTTTTCACTGGTGATTTATCGGAAATTTTGAGAACCAGTCCTGTGGTCTTTAGGTTGACACCCCTTGATTGCGATACGAGAACAACATATCCTCTAAAAAACAGATAATTTGAAACAGTCTTCATTTGTCAAACTCAGCGGAGGTTCTAAGATGAACAAATCAATGCGTGTAATGAGTGAAAGACCTTTAAATGCTGAGACACCTAGACATTATTTGAAATCTTGGATAACCGCAAATAATGTGTTCTTTGACAGAAATCAGGGCCAAATACCTGAAAAGGCGATTGAACTGTCTGAATGGAGACTCACCATTGATGGGGATGTTGAAGCGCCTCTGACTATCGATTTCGAAACTCTGTTGCGTATGCCAAAAGCAATTGCAGCAAATACGATGGAATGTTCGGGCAACAGCCGATCCCTGCTTACGCAAAAAGCTTCAGGCAATCCATGGACAATAGGCGGTGTAGGGAACGCTGTATGGGGTGGTGTCTGGTTGAAAGATCTTTTAGAAAAAGCAGGTGTCGCGTCAAATGCCCATCATGTCGCATTCGAAGGATTCGATAAGCCATTGGGCAAAGCTCAGATCAAGTTTATCCGCAGCATTCCACTGAAAAAAGCTATGTCCTCCACATTACTTGCATACGAAATGAATGGAGATCCACTTCCACTTAAACATGGCTTTCCTCTTCGCGCGTTGGCTCTTGGATGGACTGGTGCCAACTGCGTCAAATGGTTGAGAAGAATAACTCTTCTGAGCGAACCTTTCAGGGGGTTCTACATGGATGATGTCTACCGCATACATGACAAGGGACAAAACCCGAAAACCGGGAGCACCGTAGACGCAATCACCATAAAATCCATAATTACTCAGCCGGAAATAGATGAAATTTTACCAATTGGTACAGTCACGATTTTGGGTGCTGCTTATGCAGGTGAAACAGACGTAGATAAAGTTGAGATTTCAACGGACAACGGAAATACCTGGCAACTTGCAACTTTCATAGGTCCAGATGAACCATTCGCATGGAGGCAATGGCAATATGTGTATAGCATTTCCCAACCGGGAAGCTATACGATTTTGTCCCGAGCAACAGATCGCAATGGTGAAAAACAGCCAATGCAAGCTACCTGGAATAAGTTGGGCTACGGTAATAACGGTATAAGAGAGCACGGCATAACATTTCGGGTTCAATAGCCCTTTATGTCGCAACACTAATAATTACCGTCGTCACAATCTTTATTCTTTTTCAAAATCGCCCTTGGAGGCCCCACAAATCGGGCATACCCAGTCATTCGGCACATCTTCCCAAACTGTGCCGGGATCTACGCCTTTATCGGGGTCTCCTTCAGTCAGATCATAGACGTAACCGCAAATTGCACACACCCATTTATCCATTATTTTTCTCCTTAGTCGTTTTCACACCTCACTGATTAACCATCACAATAGATATACATCTTTTGATATTATTTTAGCCAGATAACTCCGGTCGCACCGAGCTAAATCCACAACCTTGGGAGTCCCGTTCGGGATGAAACTGGTTATTACTAGCCAGTGGTTGAATGCCTATCACAATTTGACTCACTGCCTTGCGAGATGATTCCAGATTATGTTTAGCGAGAGTGTTAGGCAACTCGCAAAATATCACGGCAGTATCGTTCATTCCTCCTCTAACAATAAATCATCTCAACCGGGGTAGAGTATGGGATCTTCAAAGTTCGTACCGAGTAGAGATATACTCTGACGCAATAAAAGCAGATGTACCAACACATGAGCGAATCTCCACCATCATTGGCGCAAAGGATTATCCTACCTAATGAGCGACACAGAATAACTGCAGGCAATTGAAAAAGGTCTGCAAACACGACCAGACAGAGGCAGAAACGAAAAAAGCCCTTCCAGCATGTTGCTGAAAGGGCTTTCTATCTAAATGGTGCCGAGACCAGGAATCGAACCAGCGACACACGGATTTTTGCTCCAATACCCTATCGGCTGTCTCTGCTTTATCAAGTTCCGATGGGTTATATCTGATAGTAACAATGTATCTCTTTACAATATTGAAGAATCATGTTTGGATCCTAACAATCTAACACCTCGCACTTGCTCTTAGAATGCCGCCACTCACTTGTTCTAAAAGACAGCCAATTGCATTCTAAATACACAATTTACAACCCATTACATCTGAAAGGAGAGCAAACATGAGAAAAACCGTTTGGGGAATTCTGGCAGTTTCGTTAGCAATATTTAGCATTAGCTCACCATTATCTGCAAACCAATCCGGCCTTGAAATTCCGGTACAGATTACAGGTGAGTCGGCATATAGACATGTCCAGAACCTCGCTGAAGGGCTAGGAGCCAGGGTTACGGGTACACCTGCAGAACTGGAAGCAAGATTCTATGTGATTATGGAGTTTGAGAGCATGGGCTATGACGTTGAAGTTCAACCTTTCACTTATGAGCGAGGAGGGGAAACCTACGAATCGGCTAATATCGTTGCAACCAGAGAAGGAAAGTTCGATCAGGCTGTCATTCTTGGTGCGCACTACGATTCAGTTTCTGAGAGGATTTGTGATACCGGTGAAATATCTACCGGTGCTGGAGACAATGCATCAGGTGTTGGTGTAATGCTAGAAGTTGCCGAGACCCTTACGGAGTACAAAACCCTAGGTACCATCAGATTCATTGCATTTGGTGGCGAGGAAATGGGGCTTCACGGATCACAATATTATGCAAATCAGATGACAGAAGAGGAAATCGAGAATACTGCCGCTATGATCAATCTGGATTCGGTGAGTTCAGGAGACTACTTCTATGTTTACTCAGGGGTGGATGATAATCCAGGCTGGGTTAGAGATTTGGCCCTCAGCATAGGTAATCGAATTGGCTACGATTTGAGGACAAGTCCAGGTTCAGACTATTTCGAATATGGCACTACTGGAGACTGGAGTGATCATGTCCCTTTCAGGCTTCTTGGCATCCCCATAGCATATTTTGAATGGATGAACTGGGATATAGAACCGGATGGTGGTGTTGAGACCGAAGAATTTGGGTGGATCATGCATACCTGCCGTGACAACATTGATTATGCCAGCATCGAAAAGCTTGAATTGACAGCCGATGTTGTTGGCAGCCTGGTATTTGAGCTCAGCAAAACAAAACTGCCTAAGGCTGTAAAAGGCAAGGTCGCTCAAGGTAAAAAATATGTTCGTATTCAGAAGAGAAACAATCAACCGGACTAGCAGCATGATTATTGATTGTGTCTCCTGATCTTGACACTTGTTGGGTAACCACAAAGACACTTATAGGTCCCCTGAAAGTGGAGATCTACCCTGAAACCACTGCGCTGGTGATCTGAATTTTGCAGCTCTGCTTTGCTACAATACAAGAACAGGACAGGAAACGAAAAAAGCCCTTCCAGCATGTTGCTGAAAGGGCTTTATATCTAAATGGTGCCGAGACCAGGAATCGAACCAGGGACACACGGATTTTCAGTCCGTTGCTCTACCGACTGAGCTATCTCGGCACCGCGTTAGCGCGTTGTGTGGGAGACTATTTACAAAGATTGTCTGAGAAATGCAAGGGTTGTTTTTCATTTATTTTCAGGCGGTCGCCCTTTGCACAGTCTTTCAACGACTTCTATTTTTTTTGTCCTCTTCCGCCTGACAGGCAATCGATATCCTTTTACCTGAATCGCAGTAATGCTCCCTGATACAACATTCCAATTCAGTTACCTGGCCAATTTCTAAAGCATAAATGATACTCATATGCCGTAAATAAACATCTTCCGGCGGGTAAAGATTTATCCAGTACTGATGCAACAAAAACTTTGAGAGCCCCTGGCATGACCTGCGAAAAAATTCAAACAACAATTCATTGTCGACCCTTGCGGCCAGAATCTTGTGAAACTTATCATCCAACTCGGCAAGTTGTGCAGGTTGCTCTGCGCCTCCAGCAACAACCTGCATCTGCTCTGCAATCTCTTTAAGCCTGCGAATATCATCTTCGGTATACTCATCAATGACCGAACAGACAGCAGCAGCCTCAAGCACCCCGCCGGTAAAATAGCTATCTCTGATCTGCTTGGGGCTCAGTTCTTTTATGAACTTCCCTTTCTGCGGGATCCATACTACCAGGCCTTCCTTGATCAAAACCTGTAGCGCTTCCCTAACCGGTGCCCGACTGATTGAGAGTTTTTGGGCAATAGTCAGTTCCTTGACCTTCTGCCCGGGTTTATATGTGCCATCGAGAATTGATTGTTTTATGTAACTTTCGACACGATTAGTATACGTTTCTTTTTCAAAATCCAAAATAGTTGCCTACTTCCCCTTATTACTTTGTCTTTTCTGATTATTCCTCAAGCTCAGCTTTACGAATCGAGGCGTGAGAGGCAAAGAGTTAGGGGGGAGGAGTAATAGCCTAAACCTAAAGAAATATTCACAACAACTCGATATAATACATCGATTCCGGGAGGGCCATTTGCCAATCTGCCACGCCTCACACCTCTCTCCTCACCTTTGCAAACTGAAGATTAGGGAGAATCAGATTGTCTTTTTGATGCCACTGCTGGCAAGGCAAAGTGAACTACACACTATTGATACATGCATTGTCACCAGCTTGCCACGTAAACAGTTTCTAATTGCAAGAACCACACTGAAAACAAACAAGATTAGGTGATGGTAACAGCATATGATTGTTTGGAAAATTTAATATCTGAAAAGCTTCTTTTAAAGCCGCCTGCATAATTGCCCCAGATCTGCTGTATCTTATAAGTGGTTGCCCTTCCACACTCACATACGGCGACTATAAACACCGACGGTCCGTTATCCAATATCGGTCGAGCAGTTCACATGCCCATATATTGTGAACTGCAAGCCTTCAGGTTAACAGACCGCATCGCCTCCTGGAACCACCAGGTTATAAATAATTATAGCGAATCAACACATTCTAGACTGAGCTATGGTGAGTAAACAGATTTTCATAATCCTGCTCTAAAAAATTACGCCTACCCTGCAGTTCTTTTCTGGCTTCATCAATATTTGCAGCCAGGATAGGCAGGGATTTTTGTAATGCCGCAAGGTACAGATCTGAATCCTGCGCAGTAAAAGCAGGGATTTTCCATATATGAAAAGCCGACTCCGAAATCACCATTGAAAGTACAGCTGTCCCGCCAGGAATAAGGCCACCACCACCGACCACATCATGTAGCGCCGATGACATGAACGTTACACCACCGGCATCCTGACTTATCAGCACAGCAAGTTCACCAACAATTCGAACTTTGTCATGTGCCTTTTCAGCTGCAGCCAGTTCCTGGCCAAGTTGGGCAATTTTCTCTCCAAGCAATCTTGTGGTCCTGGCCATTTCCTGCTGACCGCGCCCATAAGCCTTATCACTACATATGTGCGGAATAGATGCTGCTTTCACACCGTCGGACAAGGCATTAAACACCACCCGGTTATCAACCTCTTCATTTATGCGTATCCACAACCTGTTTTCAGTAGCCCCTTTACATACCGGGGGTGCATACGCTTTGGCCTCCAGCACTATGGTAGGCAGCTGATCAAGCCCGAGTTCTTTCATAGCCCGGCCTTTCTCGCCAAGCATGATATTCCCTTCTAGATCCTCATCCGGGCCAAGACCACCATCATTAGCGTTCAGGGTTGCCATAACTGAAACCGGAATACCATCTATATCAACAACAGCTCCAATACATTTTCCGACTTTTCCGGGCATGTCTTCATCAGCTGTCACAAAATGTCCGGGATAGCGCTTTTCAAAGGTATCAATTACCGCAAGGCACGTTGCCGTCTGCAAGGCAACCGGCAACTCCATACAGCCCTGACCATAAATCCTGCCAAAAGCAGCAAAGGCAGCATTCTGACTGTAGACCGCATCAAAGCCGAGAGCCCGGCGCGATAGCGTCTCTTCGTAAGGAGTGATACCTCGACGAGCATGGGCAACACCGGTACCACCATCCTGAGTCCTGACGATTATTGTACCGGTGTCGATGTCTGCCACTACCGAGGAGATGGTTGTGCATACAGGAAAAGCCCGGCGAAGAAGACATGAGGCAACAGCGAAACCGGCCGTATCGTCCTGTACAAAGCCTGCATGACTATGCACATGACCAGCCCCCGCGTGACCCATAACCCCAATAATTCCTACTTTTTTCTTGCTTCTCTTCACATCCATCATTTATCCCTTACATTTCGTCTTTCGTACAACAGCGAGCGTAACTGAATCTCGCACGTAGCAATCGCACAGGCTACTACTTCAGGCCCGGCAACCACAGGGTAATCTCTGGAATAAAGGTGAGGATCAGCAACGCCATGACCATGGTTGCCAGAAATGGCATTACTGCAGCACTCAGCTTCTCGATTGATATATTTGCAATACTGCAACCGACAAAGAGATTCACTCCTACAGGCGGTGTTAAAAAACCCATTGATGAGCAGATGATCATGACGATACCAAAATGGATCGGATCAACACCAAGCACTTTAACTACTGGCAGGAGCAGTGGTGTCAGGATCAGGATGTTTGCCAAGGCATCCATAAATGTTCCCATGACAAGCAGGAATATGAGGATTATCGGCAATAAGATGTATTTATTGTCAGAGATGCTTACGAGGATCTCCACCAGCATATTCGGGAGGTTGTAAAAGAGCAGAATCTGGCCGAGGGCGGTGGCTGTCGCAACGACGAGAAAAATAGACGAAGTTGTCAACGCGGTTCCCTTAAAAACATCAATGACTTTCTGCCAACTAAGTGTACGTAAGAAAAGACCTTCCACAATCAAAGAATAGACCACAGCAATAACACCGGCTTCTGTCGGGGTGGTCAGCCCGCCATAGATCCCTCCAAGAACAATAATCGGAACCATAAGAGCAGGAAGTGCATCACGGAAAGTGGTAACAACCTCTTTTAGAGGGGCTCGTTTTCCAGTACCGGTAAAGCCATATTTTTTCGCCAGGAAATAGCTGCAAACCATGAGGCAAAAACCGATAAAAAGCCCTGGAATTATACCGGCGATGAAGAGATCGCCAACCGAAACTCCGGCAGTGGTTCCGTAAATGATGAGTGGTACACTCGGAGGAATGATAACTCCAAGGCATCCTGCCGCGGTATTCACGGCAGTGGCAAAAGACCTCGAATATTTCTCTTTTTCCATGGCAGGAATCATAATGCCGCCGACTGCTGCCACTGTGGCGGGTGCAGAACCTGACAGGGATCCGTAAAACAAGCTTGTTAAAACAGAAATATGAGCCATGCCGCCAGTTAAGTGGCCGACCAGGGAGCGGGATACTGCAAGGAGCCTTTGAGCCATGCTCCCCTTCTGCATTATTTCACCTGCCATGATAAAAAATGGCACAGCCATAAGAGGGAATACATCCAGGGATGTAATCATTTTCTGTATAAGAAATTCATACGGCAGCATGTCGCTGAAAGTCATTCCGACAACAACACTTAAGCCAATAGCGACGCCTATGGGGACGCTTAAGAGGAGAAATGTTGCCAAGGCAATAAAGGTCAATATGATGGCTAAGTCCATTGTCAACTACTCCTTAATTAATCTCTATTTCTGCAGGATTGATCTTTCCTGTTAATAACCAATACAATCTCTCTAATGTCCTGAGTCCCATAAATCCAAGGCCAAGAGGCAGACAGAGGAATACCCAGTAGGCACTTACTTCAAGAGCCGGAGTTTTTTGTCCGGTACCGGCCAGGAAGATGATAAATTTCACCCCGAGAACGGTGGTAAAGAAACAAAATATGCAGGTGAAAATTGAAGCGAGAATGGTTATCGGTCGAGCAAATTTCCCCTTGAAGGCAGTTCGTAATATGGTTACTTCCAAATGTCTGTCCATTTGTGTCGCGTAGCTGCATCCGACATATACGGACCAGATGAAAAGATAGCGGGCAAGTTCTTCAGACCAGTCAAGGGAACTTTGAAGAACGTATCGGTTAAATACTTGGACTGCGGTTATGCCTGTCATCATTACCAGTGATACAGATGCAATAATCATCTCGACACTGGGAAGCATCGATTTTGGCTTATTCTTCATGGTCAAACTCTCCATTGTCTCGTAATACCGGATGGCATTTCACCATCCGGTATATCAAATGCGCTTATTCACCGGCAATGGTAGCTTTGGCTTTTTCGATCAGTTCTTTCCCAATTTTCTCTTCAAATTGAGCGTAGACCCCAGCAGTTGCATCAGCCCAGCGCTGTCGCTCTTCAGGAGAGAGAACAGTAACGGTTACACCTTGGTCGGCAAGTTTTTTCATGATTTCCTTTTCACCGTCACGAATGAGCTTGCGCTCATAGAGCTTCACCTCTTCAAAAGTGGTAATGATAAGCTCTTGGTCCTCAGGCGACTGGCTGTCAAGGAATCGTTTCGAAATCATCACAAGGTGCGGACTGAAGAGACTGTTGACGATGGTCACATGATTGTTCACTTCCGGAAAGTTATTGTGCCAGGCGAGGTTCAGATCGATGTCAATTCCATCAACGGTCTTTTGCTGCATCGCGGTATAGACTTCACCCCAGGAAATTGGGGTAGGGTTGATTCCAAGAGCTTTGAGTGTGGCGATATGTGCCTTGGAGGGTGTTGAACGGATCTTTAACCCTTTTGCGTCCTCGAGGGTCGTAATTGCTCTATTGTTGTTCCAGAGATTACGAAAGCCGATTTCAATATATCCCAGTCCGATAATACCACTACTTTCCAGCGCTTTTGTGGCATTCATACCAATGGGACCATCGGTGATTTTATCTGTTGAAGGATAATCAGGAAAGAGAAACGGCAGATCAAAGATAAGGAATTCATTCGAAAATGGTGAAAGGTTTGGCGTTGAAGCAGAACCCATTTGCAGCATATTCAGCTGAAGTCCCTGGACAACACTGTCAAAGTTACCAAACTTTGAGCTGTCAAAAATATCAACCCGGAATGCACCATTACTTCTTTCTTCTATCAACTCTTTGAATTTGATAAACGCCTGGCCCATTGGATGTTGCGGCACGTTAGGGTGGGCGAGTTTGATAACTGTCGGTCCTGCAAGAGCGGAAGTCACTCCCATGCACAGACAGAGCGTTACTGCGGTAAAAATGGACTTTAAGGTTTTCATGTTCTCCTCCTGAAGATTTTATTGTTCCGAAAACAACTCCGAATGCTTTCGGATCATGTGTGTAAGCCTGAATTACACACTTTCTATAAGCCATACCCTGCCATAGAGAAAAGGTACCACCAAGGCAGGGTATCGCGGTTTACATAAACGTATCGAGGTATGCATAGAGTGCTGGAGAGCCGCCGGTATGTAGAAACATCACGTTCGAACCGGAAGCAAAATGGTCATTTCGTACCAGATCTATAAGCCCAGCCATTGCTTTACCTGAATAAACCGGATCGAGCAGGATCGCTTCCGTCCGAGCGAGAAGCTTCACAGCCTCAATCATACCATCGGTTGGCAGGGAGTAGCCTGGGCCAACATAGTTATCAAAGCAGGAGATCTCACTTGCTGGCAGCTCTCCACGAACACCAAGCCGCTCCGCAGTTTCAACGGCCAGCTTATGAACAATCTCTTCCTGAACAGATTTAGGGCGGCTGACATTGATACCGGTCACGGGTATACCAGAGTTTGTGCCATAGAAACCAACCACCATTCCGGCGTGTGTACCAGCACTGCCACTCGGCACGACAATGTGGTCAATGTTTAAATCCTGCTCGAAAAGCTGCTGCTGAATTTCCTGAGCACAAGCGACATAGCCGGTGGCACCGATCGCATTGGATGCACCGCCCGGGATGATATACGGCTTTTTGCCCTCAGCTTTCAGTTTTTCAGCAAGTTTTTCCATCTCGCCGGGCATATTGGAACCACCGGGCACAACGGTAGTGCTCTTTACACCCATGAGCTGGAAAAGAAAGTTATTACCAGACCCAGCTTCCTTATAACTACCGGGAACACGCTCTTCGAGAATGAGATGACAATCCATTTCTTCTTTTACTGCCCAGGATAGGGTAAGACGACAGTGATTGGATTGTACTGCACCACAGGTAATAATGGTGTCCGCTCCATTGGCAATAGCGTCTGCAATGCAGAAGTCGAGTTTTCTGGTTTTATTGCCACCACTGCAACCGGGCAGCAAGTCATCGCGCTTAATAAAAACATTCACTTTACCGCCAAGTGCCCTTGAAAAGGCTGGTAAAGCTTCGATTGGGGTTGGCTCAATAACGTAATTTCTTTTAGGGAATTTGGTGAGATTCATCTGACACCTCGTATATGTATGGTTGGGTGGTTACCTAACAAAAATAATTATATGTATGGTTGCTCACTTAACAAGAACAACCGCTTCAATTTCTATATCCGCTCCCAGAGGAAGCGCTGCCACCTGCACAGCACTGCGTGCCGGAAATGGTTCATTGAAGTACTGCGCGTACACCTCGTTCACTTCTTTAAAATCTGAGATATCAGAAAGGAATACGGTAGTTTTAATCACATCGTTCAAGCTTGCTCCAGCTGCCTGCACAACGGCTTTAAGGTTTTTCAGAACCTGATGCGCCCGCAAAGCAATCGGCCCCTCGGGAAACAATCCAGATGCCGGATCAATTGGCAACTGACCCGATGTGAACAGAAGATTTCCAGCCTGTACAGCCTGTGAATACTGGCCAACTGCTCCCGGTGCTTTGCTTGTTTCAACTACTTTCTTTTCAACTCCTTAGGCGCTCATATATCCACCATGGACTATTTTACCGTCGGCTTTCAGACACCACATCTCAAACCCGACCTTAACTTCATAATGCCGAATGTCGACACTTTAGCAATTCCTCTTTTCTTTCTCACAAGCCAGCCTGGTTGTCAAGTCAAAAATAACATCCGGTTAGGTTTTTAGTTTCCAATTCTCAAAAAAAGACCAAAGCTCAAGTACAACGCTACTAGGCCACTCCGCCATCTCGACAAATTCATGATATCTAACAACTTGTTGCGGTACGTTTGTAACACACGTGCCCGCTATTTTTCGAGGCAACTGACAATTATCAGCAATAAACCATTGGGGGAGAGTGTGTCGATGAAACACAATCCTTTCCACTTTTTTCGTGGGAAAGATAAGCCACTGCGATGTAATGCAAAAACTTTAAACCTGCCCCAATCTGAACGAATGGGCGCTCTGGTTAGCTGGTAGCACATATATTTCTTTAGGAGATGAAAATACCAACAGTGAGAGAATCGGTGGGAATGGGAATAAAAAGGTAGGGGCATAAAAAAAGCCCTTCCAGCATGTTGCTGAAAGGGCTTTCTATCTAAATGGTGCCGAGACCAGGAATCGAACCAGGGACACACGGATTTTCAGTCCGTTTTTTCTACTCTCATAATACTTCATCCCGCCTCCTCAACCCTCCATTATCCCACAGCAGTAATAGATAACTATCTGTATATATCTTCTCTGAAATTCATCTCACTTAACACAGAGAATGTGGGACGAGATATCGTTTGCATAGCACCTGCGAGCATGGTGTCGGCTTCGATCGTTACTTTTTCATCCGCTACAGATCAGACGGCAAGGTGAAGGAGGAGGGCCTTGACTGGCATACGCTACACGGTCCCATGGTCGCCCGAACCGGGGACCAGATCGAGGAGCCTATCTTAGGCCCAAAACAAGATCATCTGCGCTGGTCACGTTTCAAGGAGACGGCACCGGAGCAAATGTTCGGCATGGTGAAGGTGTAGGCGAAGCTGGTGCCCTTATCCTTGTTCCGCGTCAGCCACGACACCACCATGTTCTGGTTGATGCTGCCAATCCTCGATTGGCGTTCTAACTCCGATAGATATCTATGTTCACTACCAAAAGAAAAAAATACTGAAATTGTTTTTCAAACAAATATATTAAGGGATACACCTAAGGTACCTACCCCCCTCGAGGGGGGACTAAAAAGAGTCCCGTTTATCGGGGTTAGCCCCCTATCCCCATCGCCTCTTCTTTGTCAATAAGCCTTTTGAGCATCACACTGAGTTGATCGACCTCAACGGGTTTGGTTAGATATCCGTCTATTCCAGCGTCCATAAATTTTTGTCCATCTCCGTTCATCGCATAGGCAGTTAATGTGACTATTGGCACATTCTTGTTTTTCTCCCCCACCTTGCCGGATCGTATAGCCCGGGTTGCCTCTATGCCATCCAGGACCGGCATCTGCACATCCATGATTACCAGATCAGTTATATGTTCTTTAAGATGCTTGAGGGCTTGTTCACCATTGCTTGCAGTTGCCACCTGATAGCCAATCTTTTCCAGGATTCTCTTCATCACCAACAGGCTTATCTCATCATCCTCGGCCACCAGAATTTTACGATTTCCGTCAACGTCCCATGACCAATCATATGATGACTCAGAAATTTTATGCCCCTTAGCTGAAGACAAGCGAAATGGTAAAGAAACGTAAAAACAAGTGCCGCCACCCTCAACATCACTAATCGCAATGGTGCCCTGCATCAAAGCTACCAGTTTCTTGACGATGGCAAGGCCTAATCCTGCGCCTTGGTACTGCCGCGCATACTGCCCTTCGACTTGTTCGAATGACTCAAATATCGTCTTGATATTCTCATCGGAAAGCCCTATTCCCGTATCAGATATCGTAAACAGGGCACGAATTGAATCTTCGGTTCCACCAGGCAGTTGATACGCGTTAACCGTTACTCCCCCACTTTCTGTAAACTTCAAGGCATTTCCCACTAAATTAAAGAAAATCTGCCCTAACCGAATGCCATCCCCCACCAGAACAGATGGCATATTATCGTCAATTTCAAATTTCAAACTCAGTCCCTTCTCGCAGGCCAGCCCCCCGAAAGTCTCCAGTACCGCCTCCCTTTGATCCTGAATTCTGAACTCATTTTCCTCTATTTGAAGTTTCTCCGCTTCTATACGGGAGAGATCGAGAATATTCGACAGTAATTGCGTTAAGCGCCTGGACGATTTTTCAGCCTTGTCGAGATATTCACGCTGTTCCTCATCGACATCGGTGGTGTGGAGTAGCTTTAACATGCCGACGATACCATTAAGTGGTGTACGAATTTCATGACTCATATTCGCCAGAAACTCGGATTTTGCATGGCTTGCCACTTCGGCCTGTTCTTTGGCCTGGCGCAGCTTGTCCTGTGCTTCTTTACGATCACTGAAATCCTCCAACGTTGCAATAACCTCTGTCGGCGACTGGTCAATATTCACAGGATTGAACTGCACATGCAGGTAGGTCTTTTTATTGCCTGTGATCGAAGTATAGTAGTCTTCATAGGAAGACGGTGTTCCTTGAAGAGCTTTTACCAGGGAATCACGCATAATTTTGTTGGTTCTGCCAACCATATCAAAATCAATCAACTTCGCTCTGGAACTCCCCATCAACTCAACGAAATGGTCATTGCAGTCCAGGATCCTTCCTTCAGCACTGAAACGAACCATTGCTAATGGAGAATTTTCAAATATCACCCTATGTCTGAGCTCACTGTCTCGAAGCTGCTCTTCAGCCTTTTTATAAAGGGAAATATCACGTATCTCAACAACCCTTGCAGTCTTTCCACGGTAGGGTATATTTCTCGCTTCCAGCCGTATAGGAAATTTTTCGCCATTCTTTCGAATACCCATAGCTTCATAGGGTTTTTCGTGACTTGTTTGCATGTGACTGATGACTGTATCCCGGAATGGGATATCAATGAGCTGCAATGCATTCGTACCGACAAGTTCCTGTATCGTGTATCCTGAAATATCTGCAAACCCCTGATTGCAGTCAATAATCTCTCCTTGGTCATGAATAAGTATTCCGCTAAACGATGCATTATGAAGAGCCTTGAACCTCATTTCACTTTCCTTCAGCTCTTCAGCAATGCGATTTCTTTTCGTAATATCGCGCGCTACTCCTAAAACACCAATAAGGTTTCCCTGATCATCGTACATAGGTGTTTTAATAGTCTCAAGTTCCTCAATATGACAGTCATCTTTATACGTTACAGTCTCTTCATTGACGACAGATCTACCCGCCGCTATCGCTGCATTGTCATTTTCTCTGAAAAACTGGGCCAGGTCCTTGTCAACGAAATCGAAGTCTGTTTTTCCTACGATCTCCGCTTCCGAAGCACCAAATAAACGCCCAAATCGCTGATTACACAAAAGGAATACCCCATCCTTGTCCTTGAGCCAGACAAGATCCGGTATTGTTTCAACCAGGGTGCGCAGATGGGCCATATTCAACCGCATCGCCTTATTTGCCTCTTCCGTCGCCTGCTGGGAATCCTTAAGAGCCTGCTCTGTATGCTTGATCTGATCGAGCTCTTCTTCCCGTGTAGTCAGCAGGTTTTGAAGCTGTAGATTGACGTTCTTCAGCTTTGCCTCCGCCACTTGTCTGGCCTTGATATTCATCACCAGCACAAAACAGATACAAACCAGCATCGCGATGATGACAGTTGCAATCAGCAACTGGTATCGATATTTCATCAAGGTAGTTGAAGGTTTGTTTATGATTATGCTCTCTTGGGGCAATTCATCGATGTTGATGCCGAAACGTTTGAGTTGAGTATAATCAAACATGAATTGATTTACAGAGGATGAAACAACAGGGATAGTGTCCGCTTTCTTGCCGGAAAGCAAATCCATAGCCATTTCTGCGGCCGCAAAACCTTGATAGGTGCCAGAGGTAAGCATTCCCCCGACAATACCTTCGCCCAGAAAATACTCCCACATCGAATAAATGGGCCTTGGTGATGCTGCGGAAATGAAGCGAGCTCCCTCTTCGATGGTGAACGTCTTATTTTCTTCGTCAGGGAAAAATGATAGCAGCAGGACAGCACTGTTTGGGTCTAAATCGACCAGAGTTTGCTTCAGTTCCTCATCTGATAAATTTTCAAGCCAGAACGATGTAAATTGGTTGCTGAACCCAGCAAGATGATGGTCAAAACTTCCATGTGCTACCTTACCAGAGACAGTATTGGGCTCATTCACTATGTATAATCCTGTCAAATCAGGATGAAGCCTGGAGATCAGCTCTAATGTCTCGCCTATACCCACTACTTCCAACATTCCGGTAATATTTACAAAATCAGGCCTCTCCGGCAGTGCGATATTATTGACGCCGCAAAATATGATCGGAACCTCAGGAAATAGCGCCTGCCGGTATTCCAGAGCAAAATTGACAGCGTTATCGTCTGAAGTGATGATTACATCAAATACAGTATCTTTATATTTGCTTTTATATAGCTTAAATAGGCTTTCAAAATGTTGAGGGAATTGATACCGCTTCGTATCCATGAACTCAATCACCAGGTCCACACCTGAGTCATTGGCATAAGATTTACTCACAGCTTCAGTAATATTTCGTGTCCACTTATGACTGTAACTGTATGAGTTCAGGAGAAGCACCTTCTTCTCAGGTTGAGTCCGAGCCTGCACTGGCAACGCAAAAACAACTAACAACAAAAGCAACAAAACCGACCAAACAACCTGCGGGCTTCTCTTGTTGCGGTGCAACCGATGACGGGATATCATTTGAATATATTCTGTGTTCAATGTGATGGTTATTAATATTTATTACTCACCAAAATTGAATACACTCATGTATTCAACAACTTACGAAACAGATAAAACAAAGTACCTCATATATTGTGATTCCACCTTCATCATCATATGAACGCAGTACGTTTGTTAGCATAAAATGTAACTGATGAACTTCTTTATTCCTAACATATTCTAACCTGCCCGGTTGGAGGTAGTTTTCCGTGAGATGTAAATTTTCTGCAATTCACGGTACATATTTGCATAATGGATAGGAAAAAATCATGAGCATGCTATCCGAGAATACCCTTTTTCCAGCTCTTCGTTGTTTTAGAAAAATAATGCTCGCAATATCAGTTTCATAACAGTGCTTATATTTGTAAGACGCCTTGATCTGAGAAAAAATGATTATTCTCTAACAGCTCCTGGCAGACTGCCGAAAAAATGACACTCTGCGCGATTTTCCTGAATAGAAATCAAACACCTCTCCTGCCATATTAGAGGTTGACTGCTCTATCTGTATTTCTGCACAAACCGGAAACTGGAACGGCGCTAATCGGGATTGTCCATTCATGCAATGACAACGATCCGGACAAAACAGCGTTTCGAAGGTGAGGTGATACGTAATCGTTTTTTCAAGCAACCCTGAAAAATGAGCCTGTCCTACCCATGGCACCCAGGCAATAGCTACTCTCCTTCCCCATCAGTACCGCTGTAGACAACTTTTTTCTTTCCCACTCCGTGGTTGCCATGTAGAGTTGCAGCGGGAGTGGGCTTACTAAATAATCACTCGTTTTTTTGACATTTTCCGAACGAACCTCCCCCAAAACCGGCTTTGCAGCGATTTGCCGTCAACCGCCGGCTCCTTGTATTCCGGCCAGCCAGAAGATCTCATCTGTATCCCCCACGCCTCCTAGCCCGAATATTTCATGAAAATTGCGGATAGATAGAAAATTAACTATAAGAATGAATACGTTGAGGGCATTTTGTAGGCAGTTTTGAAGGATACAATTTGCAACCAGTCAATCGAGAATAGGTACTGAGATTTTCACACTTTCGGGGCAAGTCGATACAGGCCGCTATCCAGCGTCGCTTTTGAAAATCACATGCATAACTATTGTGAATCTCAAGTCTCCTCGGCTAGCAGACCGTCTCAACTCGTGAAATATCCAGGCTAGCTTTTCACCTTTAAGACCGACCAGACAAAGACAGCAAACAAAAAAAAGCCCCCACAACTAACTTGTTGTGGGGGCTTATATCTAAATGGTGCCGAGACCAGGAATCGAACCAGGGACACACGGATTTTCAGTCCGTTGCTCTACCGACTGAGCTATCTTGGCACCACGTTGGTAATATTCAAAATTTTGTATCATCTTCCACAACGGCCCTATTGCCACCCCATCAGTGCATGGAGGTGAAAGCCATGGTTGAGAATGGGCCCCTCACTAATGCTCCTCCGAGAGGCAGTTTTGCGGTGGAACGGATCAACACCTTAATACTGATACTTAAAGTCTCCATATTCTTATATCCCTAGTTCCTTATCGAATCGCCCCTTAAAGAATATACCCTATTGAAAACGGGCCAGCGACCAGTTACGAATGTGCATGGTCAACTTCTTTTGGGTGTTCTGGATGCCTAGATACAGGAGCCTGAACAGGATGTCCTAGTTCGAGAACTCGCCCTTGGTTGGTCAGCATACGAAACTGGCAATACACCACGTCAATGGTATTCGTGGTGTAGATGATCCACCTTATCTATTCTGATCTAAGTGACCCTAAAAGCGGGGCCACTTAGACCTATCCTGTAAAATTCCAAAATGTTTTCTTATTCAACTTTCTGAATGAAACATTTGCTGAACTTAGAACATATTGTTTTTGGGTTCTTCGACATTTCCTGTGGATTAAGGCATGTTTTACTCTCTCAATCAATCCTTTCTCAATCTGGCAAAAGGGTTGATTGAGAGAGTAAAACATGTGAGGGCACGGGGTGTTGCGAATTTACTAACTTACGCTAAAAGGTTCTAGCCAGCCTGGAAGAAGATTCGTGCTTTGTGCTGGTAACTGGCTGTATTCGAGATGTTTGGGCTATGAGGCGACGCCATGTCACTGTTTTAGCGCCTTTCCACTCAAAACGTCGAGGATCCTGTCTTTTTTGACAATTAGAGTAGCCAGCAATTCCGCATTACAATGTTCCTAACTTCGTTTTCGAAGTTGCCTCGAAAGAGCCCCAAAAAGCCATGCCCTCTCTTTACACCACTCTGTGGCATTGACAGATTATTCTCCCTACGAAACACTTATCGTATACTATTTGTTTTCTCTTTTTTCATTGTCCCTTCTTACTTTTAGCAAAAACAGAAAGATGTACGTAGAACTCTAACCGCCTAGTTTCACGATAATTTCCGGAATTGCGAATCCTAATGTCGTAGAAATGATGATCATTCTTCGGTCGATGATACTCCTCTTAGTCCAATGATTTCAGAACCACATGCTCCATTGATTGCCAGCCCGGCAGGTTCAATTTTGAAATCCACTTGAAACGTCGAGGAGCGCTGGAGTAATACAATAAGTGCAACAGACTGAAGTTTGAAAAGTGAATGAGTTGACGATATGGTTTCAGCTCTCACACTTAACCACGGTCTGTCATGAACAATCACAACAAGCACTATCACCAACTCACCCAACAGCAAAGATACCAGATTTACGGCCTGCGTAAAGCTGCCATGAGCCAAAGAAGTGGGAGTCAGCAGCAGCACCATCAGTCGTGAACTGAAAAGAAACAGTATCGAAGAGGGTTATGATCCCCAAGTTGCCCAAGTATTCAGCGATGACCGTAAACGGTATGCAGTCAAAGCAGATAAACGTGATCCTGAAACAGATACAATCATACGAGAGACCCTGGCCCTTGGCTGGTCACCAGCTGCTATCAGTGCCCGTATGGATGTTGAATGCTCAGGGGCAAACAGACCCAGTTACACGACAATCTACAGGCGTATCAGTGAGGATCGCCTGCAAGGTGGCCTGCTCCATACCCGCTTGCCACGGTATGGGAAAAAGCGCTGGCAGGGTGGCAAACGTTACAGAAAGGCTGATTTAGCAGCTATTCCCAATCGAGTAGACATCAGTTCAAGGCCAGATGTTGTCGAACAAAGATCGCGCCTTGGGGATTGGGAAGGTGATTTTGTTCATGCCGTCAATGCAAGCCTGGTTACATTGGTTGACCGGATAAGTCGCTTTACCTTAGCTCAACGTATGATTCGTAAAAGCAAAGAAGCTGTGGCTGATGCACTAATTAGCATGCTCGGCAAAGTGCACTCAGCACTGACAGTAACACTGTATAATGGCGGTGAATTTACCGACCATGATCGAGTTTCAAAGGAGACTGGAGCGGCTACGTACTTTGCCAAACCATATGCAAGTTGGCAGCGTGGAACCAATGAAAACACAAACGGTCGTCTCCGCCGTTTGCGGCCAAAGAAAATTGATCTCACTACACTGTCTAATGGGGATATTCAGGAAGGGTTTTCCTTCTGAACCTCCCGCCAAGAAAAGTATTGGATGGCTTAACACCTTAGGAAGCTTTTACTGGTCAACGTGTTGCACTTATTACGTGACTCCAGCTTAGGTTTTGGGATGTTATATAATGGAACACTAGACTTGGAGATTCCATAATGGAATGGACGAATATGGACGTGTTGAAGATTTTGCAGATTGGGGTTATTGGTCTTGGATTCCTTCTTGCTGCCCTTGCATACCACTTGCTTACCAAGGAGCAAAAGCACGAAACTCCTAGACCTGATATTCTAAAATCTATATATTTCTTTATGTCCTTTTCGGTCGTGCTTTGTGTCATAGGGATTATATCTCAAACAATTGGTGTAGACATAGGAAGACAATCATCTCCTTCGGCATTCTCTTCTTTCAATTCAAAGAGGGATAGCATCTTATACAATTACTTTGTGTATTCGGTTGATGCACAGAACCATCAATTGTGTAACACCAGCAGATTTTTATATTCAGAAAAACCAATTGATACAGAAAACATGAGTATAGAAGGAAAAATTATTGGTGAATTAATAATTGATAAAAAATCAGATGACTTTGAATATCTAGCATTTGGAAATAAAAACAAATATTTTTTAAAGATTCTACATGATGATGGAGTTGCTTTTTTAGAAAGCGAGGCAGGGGATTATATAGGTTATTGGATTGGAGAAGCAAATGCCCCCGGCATAAACGCAGTGATTTGTCCAATAGTTTTTTCTCCTGACGCTAAAGGACTAAGTGTGGAAGAAGCGAAATCCAAATGGTCGATATTAAACGATCCGTGCCGTATCCTTACTCGACTGAACGAAATTTCTAAATGAGAAATAATTTTATTTTAATCAAGTAGAAAGGTTGGAACTGCATCGCAAACAACTCAGGCTAAAGGCGAGGAGTGTTCGGCTTCTAAAATAAATATTTTTACAGGGCAAAAAAGGTCTCCCACCGCAGATTGCTTATAATTTGTCGCACTCTTGGCCGTCAAGGCAGCACCCTTGGCAGCTAATAAATCAACAAGTAATCAATTTGCAAAGTTAACAAAATACTATGAGGGAAAACGATGGAACATGAAAAAGATAAAAACTACACTTTGAAGCTCGACCAGTTTCATAATACTAAGCATGATGGGTCTTTAGCCAGTGGGACGGTTGAAGATATAAATCCCAAAATTGACCTTGCGCAAACATTTTCAGTCAACATGAATGGATCATTGAAAGAAGTGCATATAGATGTGCAATTACTTGACCGAACAGGTACTTTCTTATTCGATATAAGGCCAACTAATGAGAATGGTGTACCGCTAGAGACCAACGACTGGGACAAAGTATTGTTCCACAAAAAAATACCGTGGGATAACTTATTAACCTCAGTCGAATCTGGCTATATTTGGATTGATTTGGGAAAACATGGAATACCTGTAGCCAAAGGCGATGTCTTAGCCTTGGTGTTACGCTGTGACCATTACGCAAGAGCTAAATTTAATGGAAACACTGGAAACCAATACGCAGGAGGCAGAACCTTTACCAGATACATGGAAGGGACAAGTGATAATAGTTGGTTGGGAGGGTTTGGTGCCCAGTCCGATTGGGATATTGGGTTTAGAACCTATATTAAATAAAATTTCCCTCATCATGACCTACTCCCTTTTCTTTAACACAATTTAGATTACGTTAATTTTTTCAACAAGATTGAACATCTTTCAAATGAGTAGGCTGATCTTAGGACTAACTGGCCATTTTGTTTTCAACAAGCGCATTGGACTAAATCCAGCTCTTCAACAAAATGTGTGGAATTGGATATAGCCACCGTTTTTTTTAACCTCATTCAGAACTCACGTTACAAATATGAACCTTCTTCCTGATAAAGTTGGTACTGCCCGGGATTTCGGCAGGTTGACCCAACTCCTAAAAACCTTTGCCGGGGAAAGCTTTCAACTTGCCACGAGGTTGTTAGGTAGCTTGCAACATACCACGACAGTGTCGTTCATTCCTCCGATATTAAATCATTTCAACTGTGGTAGGTTATAGGATCTTCAAAGCTCGGACTGAGTAGAGATATACTCTTACGCAATAAAAGCAGATGCGCCAACACGTGAACGAATCTCCACCAACATTGGAACAGAGGATTATCCTACTTAATGAACGACACACGATAACTGCAGGCAATTTAAAAACGTCGGCTCTCCCTCAAAGAAGGGGGATAAAAAATCCTCAGAGATAAAAAAGGCATACCAAACTATTATGGTATGCCTCATAAATTGATCAAATTTCCGACCAAAGAAAGGAGATCAATTTATGGAGAAATTATTAATCGGGCTGGCAGGATTTTCAATCAAAAAGGTGCTCAGTTACCGTCCAGCCCGCCTTGAGGTTGTTTATAAGAAAGACACGCTATGCCCCAAGTGCAACAGCTCAAACAAAAGGATCAAGGCAAGCTTCTGGCGAGAGATCAAAAGTGTTCCACAACAGGGACACCCTGTCACCCTCCACATTCGCTGCCACAAATTCCACTGTAAACAGTGCGGTAGATACTTTAATAGCCGTATGGACGGTATCAAAAAATGGAATAGATCCACAGAACCACTCAAAAGCAGCGTGTATTATAAATGCAATCGCGGCTATTCCAATAAGGACGCGGCCTATGAGAGTGGAATCAGCGTCGCCACTGTAGAGCGGTTTTATCACCAGATGGTCCTGCAGAACATCAGTCACCGATCCGAACGGCTTTGTCCCAGATATCTTGGTCTGGACGAACATCGTTTCACCAAGCGCATGGGGTTCGTTACTACATTTTGTAATCTTGAAAAACACAGTGTCTTTGACGTAGCGCCAGGGCGTAGTGAAGCTGAATTGGAGTCATTTCTCAAGACTCTTCGTGGACGTGAACGAGTACGGGTTGTTTGCATGGATATGCACGCCCCCTACCGAAAGATGGTCAGAAAGTGGTTCCCTAACGCAAAAATAGTTACAGATAGATTTCACGTTATCAAACTAATAAATCACCACTTCGCCAAAGCTTGCAAACTCATAGATGAGGAGAATCTCGCCTGGGGACGAGGTGGCTTGATTCGTATGTTGTGCACCAGGAAGCAGAATCTTACACCTCTGAAACGCGAGAAACTCGAACAATACTTTAAACAGCAACCGGCGATCGAAAGTCTCTGGAAATTTACTCAGGATTTGGCTGAATTATGCAGAAATAAGGGTAAAAACCATACAACTTGTAAAAAACTTATCCCCGAACTGCTGGAACGAGTTGAAATGCTGAAGGCGAGTCCTTTAAAACCTATGCGAACTCTTGGAAAAACGATTACAAGTTGGCTGGAGCCAATCGCAAGAATGTTCAGATATTATAGAAGCAATGGTATTCTCGAGGGTTTTCATCGAAAGATGAAACTTATTCAAAGAAGAGCATATGGGTTTAGGAATTTTGGTAATTATCGGTTAAGAGTACGACTTTTGTGCGGTTAGACTACTTTGGAAATTCGATCAATCTGATCTGAGAATGGAAGGACCATCCCCCTTCTTTGGTGTAGACCCAAAACGTCTCAAACACGACCAGACAGAGACAGGAACGAAAAAAGCCCTTCCAGCATGTTGCTGAAAGGGCTTTCTATCTAAATGGTGCCGAGACCAGGAATCGAACCAGGGACACACGGATTTTCAGTCCGTTGCTCTACCGACTGAGCTATCTCGGCACCGCAAAATCGCTATCGCGTTTTGGAGAGGCTTATTTACACAGAATCAGAAAGGGTGTCAACCGCTTTTTGTCTGCCTTTTTAGTTTATGCAAAAACCCTACTTAAGATCAAGATCCAGATCACCCAGATCGAGATCAAAATTGAGTTCCTCGTCTTCCTCTATCTCATCGTCTGCAGGTTTTTTCTGTGATTCCGGGTCATCATGGTCCAGGCTCAGGTCAAGATCGTCCAGAGAAAGTTTTTCCAATTCACTTTCTTCTTCATCCGGTTCAGCAGGTGATTTTTTTTGCCCTGGAGATTCATCTACTACGTCCTCTTTTTCGTCGAGGCCAAAATCAAGGTCCAGGCTCAGCTCAAGATCGTCCTCGTCTTCCACGACCTCTGCAGGTGTTGGCTTTTTGAGGTCGGAAATGTCACTCAATTCTGATGGCAATTCTTTTAGAGGGGCGGGTGCCGGCAGCTCGTCGTCTGTACCCTCATCAATGGATAACTCATCACTCTCAAACTCGAAATCGCCGAAATCAAGTGAAATGCCGCCTTCCTCTTCGTCCTCCAAGGCCTTGGAATCATCACCAGGCAAGCCCAGGTCAAAATCATGGCCAAGGTCGAGCGTGATTTCATCAGAACTGTCCTCTTCATCGTCGGAGAGCTCGAAAGCGATCTCTTCGTCCTGTCGATCATCCTCGTCCAGCAGGATATCGAGATCCGGATCGCTGATCTCATCATCTAGAAGCATATCCTCGGTATCGACAAATGTTCCGGAAGCATCAAACGAATCATCCGCGTCCTCAGAACCAGCACCAAAGCTTAAAAAAACCGGCACAGCAACTTTGTGAACAGAACCAGACAGGTCTTTGGAAATACCCTTGATTTTCTTATTGCACTTTAAACAAGTTTCCAGATGATCGAATGATATGTAGCCGCATTTAGGACAACGCATCGTGACTTTCCTCTTCTTTTCTCGGTCTCAGAATTATCCCACAAAACCTGTAGCTCTTATAAGTATCGGGATTTTTTCCTACTATCGCATATAAATCTGATTTTAATCAAGTAATATTCTCAGATAGATACACTGAATACACCAGAAATACTAGACAACAACCGATCAATCCAACCAATCCATACCAATATCACACGAGGGAGCCGAATGCGTCAGGGCTCCCACCGAGACAATATCAACACCACTTTCGGCTATGGCCCGCACGGTTTCAAGATTGACACCGCCTGACGCCTCAACCAGCGCCCTGCCGTCAATTTTGCCCACCGCCTCTGCCATCATTTTCGGGCTCATGTTATCGAGCATGATAATATCCGCACCACAAACCAGACATTCTTCGACCTGATCGAGGGTATCTGTTTCCACTTCAATTTTAATGGTATGCGGGGCCTTCTCCCGGACTCTTTTCACAGCCTCGGTAATAGAACCGCAAGCGGCAATATGATTATCCTTGATCAGCACTCCGTCGGTAAGGTTGAAGCGATGATTGGAGCCGCCACCCACCTGCACGGCGTGTTTCTCCATCATTCTCAGCCCAGGCGTGGTCTTGCGGGTGTCGGTAATGCGTACCGGCAGCCCCGCGACAGCCTCTACAAAACGGGAAGTGAGCGTGGCAATGCCGCACATGCGTTGCAACAGGTTCAAAGCAACTCGCTCTGCCTTCAGCAGATCGACCACCGGTCCGGAGACCTCAAGCACAACATCACCTGCTGCGACCTTTGTAGCCTCGGCCACAGTCTCATTACAGACGATATCACTGTTTTGCAGGGCGAATACTTCTTTCGCCACCCCAATACCGGCAACCACGAACTCCTCACGGGCAACGAGACGGGCGCTGCCCATCTCGTTTGCGCCAAATATCGACTCACTGGTCAGATCGCCTCTACCGATATCCTCGGTCAGAAAAGCTGCTATCTGACTACGCAGGAGGTTCTTATCCATTTTCTCTCCTAATCTAATCAGCCGATCTTTTTATAACGCTCTTCAGCTTCACCAATTTTGGCCAGTTTCGCGTCGAGCTGTTCTTTTTCTTCTTTGACCTTGGCAACCACCGCATCCGGTGCATTGGCCAGGAATTTCCCGTTGCCCAACTTGCCATTCACCTGCTTCAGCTTGCCCTCGACTTTCTTACGTTCACGGGCCAGTTTTTCAAGCTCGGCAGCCACATCAACCAGACCGGCCAGTGGTACGAATATCTCTATATCATTGTAAATATAGGTTCCGGCATCATCAGGTTTTTCACCGCTCTCCTGCACCGTAAACGAGCTGAGGCGGGTCATGTCGGAGACGGCCGCAGCAAAGTTGGCGATAGTTGTGCGCTGGGTCTCATCCGGACAATTGACAAAGGCGTCGATCTTGTTGGAAGGATGCACCTCAGCCTCACTACGAATATTGCGGATACCGGTGATCACGCCCATCAAAAGCTCCATCTGAGTTTCGGCTTCAGGATTCTTCCAGCCCTCCTGCAATTCCGGAAACTCGCTGGTCATCAGCGGGCTACGCTCGCCTGGCAGTGCACTCCAGATCTCTTCGGTAACAAACGGAGTAACCGGGTGGATAAGTTTCAGGATGGTCTCAAGCACGGTGAGCAGTACGCCCTGGGCCTGTTCCTTGGCCTTGGGATCATCGCTGAACAGATCCGCCTTGATCCACTCCAGATACCAGTCGCAAAACTCACCCCAGATAAACTGGTAGTTCGCAGAAGCCACCTCGTTAAAGTGATACTCGTCAAGCCCCCGGCGCACCGATTCGATGGTGGTGGCAGTGCGGGAGAGAATCCACTGGTGAACCAGCGGCAACTCTTTCGGGTTCTCCACCACCTTCTTAACAGAATTGTCACATTCACCCACGTGCATCAGCGCGAAACGCGCCGCGTTCCAGATCTTGTTGATGAAGTGGCGGTAGCCTTCGATGCGGTCCTCATCCAGCTTGATCTCGCGGCCCTGGGCAGCAAAAGCGGTGAGGGTAAAACGCATGGCGTCTGTTCCGTACTGAGCCATTACTTCCAACGGGTCAATTACATTGCCGGTGGACTTGGACATCTTCTTGCCATGCTTATCGCGAACCAGGGCATGCAGGTAAACATCCTTGAATGGAATCTCATCCATGAAATGGATGCCCATCATCATCATGCGCGCCACCCAGAAGAACAGGATGTCGAAGCTGGTGATCAGCACCGAGGTGGGATAGAATGTCTGCAATTCCTTGGTGTTTTCCGGCCAGCCCATGGTGGAGAATGGCCAGAGCGCAGAAGAGAACCAGGTGTCGAGTACGTCATTTTCCTGAACCAACTTGGTCGAAGAACATTTCGGGCAGCTGGTCGGGTCGGTTGATTCAACGATCAGCTCACCGCAATCTTCACAGGTCCAGGCCGGGATACGGTGTCCCCACCAGATCTGGCGGGAGATACACCAGTCGCGGATATTGTCCATCCAGCTGTAAAAGGTGTTGTACCAGGTCTTAGGGTAAATATTGATATCGCCGTCCCGCACCGCGGCAACCGCTTTATCTGCCAGCGGACGAACGGAAACGAACCACTGCAGGGAGGTGGTCGGCTCAATTACGGTCTTACAGCGGTAACAGTGACCGACAGCATGGTCATAATCCTCGATCTCCACCAGAAACCCCTGTGCTTCGAGGTCTGCCACAATCTTCTTGCGGCACTCAAAACGATCAAGACCTGCATATTCTCCCGCTTCCTCGTTCATCACGCCTTTGTCATCCATCACCTTCAGCAGCGGCAGATCATGGCGCAGGCCGATTTCGTAGTCGTCGCGGTCGTGGGAAGGAGTGACTTTCAGGGCACCGGTACCAAACTCCATCTGGGCATGGTGGTCATACACCACCGGAATGACGCGGTCAGTAAGCGGCAACCTGATACCAATGTCACCCAGATGGGCGTAGCGCTCATCATCCGGATGCACAGCAACCGCGGTATCGCCCAGCATGGTTTCAGGGCGGGTGGTGGCCACAACTACTGAGCCTGAGCCATCGGCATACGGGTAGCGGACATGGTAGAGTTTGCCCTTGGTATCTTCGTGTTCAACCTCGTCATCGGCCAGCGCGGTGTGACAGCGCGGACACCAGTTGACGATATAGTCGCCCTTGTAGATCAGCCCCTCTTTATACAGGCGGACAAAAACCTCACGCACAGCATCAGAGAGACCCTCATCCATGGTGAACCGCTCTCGCTCCCAGTCACAGGAGGCGCCAAGCTTCTTGAGCTGGTTGACGATGGTGCCGCCCTTCTCTTTGCGCCACTCCCATACTTTCTCGATAAACGCGTCGCGGCCGAGATCATGACGTCCTTTACCTTCTGTGGCCAGCTGACGCTCAACCACGTTTTGGGTGGCAATCCCCGCGTGATCGGTTCCCGGTACCCAGACGGTGTTATCACCACACATGCGGTGGTAACGAACCAGAATGTCCTGCAGAGTATTGTTCAGGGCATGACCAACATGCAGTACACCGGTCACGTTAGGCGGCGGGATAACCACAGAAAACGATGGCTTTCCATCCTCCATTTTGGCATCGAAACAGCCCTCTTCGGTCCATTTCTGCAGCCATTTTTCTTCAACGCTGGAAAATTCGTATCCCTTGCTCAACAGCTTGTCTTCTTTCTGTGCCATAATTCGTGACGCTCTACGGGGTATAATTGATGTTTAAAACCTGCATTTCCTGGGGGAAATCAGCTTCTGCAACGCCAGTTCGATATTTTAGTAATGGACATAGCCTCAAATAACCTGCTACGTGCTCCTGCCAAAGGTTTAAAACTGACACCGCCTGAACCGATGAGAAATACAGATTAGTGTACGATTGTTCTCCGGGTCTGTCAGGGCACTTCATTACGACAGAGGCACAGCCATACCATAAATGTATGGATATACTGGCAACAGCGCCGCACTCACCTGACAATTAAAAGAAATATCCAGAGGTTCGGTTAACCGAATGCTCCAGAAACTAACTATGAACGCTCTTTAGTTCAACAGTTTTTATGTATGCTTTCATGAAAAAACGGCTGGTTCCACCCGTTGGGAACCAGCCGTTTCATAACATCTGTTTACCTTGCAGCTGCCAGCCTCAAAAAACGTCTATGGAGAATCTGACGCTGATCATCGCTTTCGGCCATTGCCAGACTACCTCATTGACCACGGTTTGGGAAGAAAGAGGTGCTCGTAGAGGTCGAGTGCGTAGCGATCCGTCATGCCGGCGATAAAATCGCAGACCTGCCTGTGGGCCCGTTGTTCATCTTCCCACAGCACGTTTTTACCGTCCGCTATCCACTCCCGGCCACGCCTGCGCACCAGCCCGTTTTCAAGGAAATACCCATAAAGGTCACGAATAATCCTCTGGGCCTTTTCAAACTCGTTATGGACACGGTAATAGCGGTAGACGTTCTGGTACAAAAAGGCGCGCAGATCGCTTATCGCCCCGAGCATAGCATCACTAATATGCAACTGGCCATCATCCGCCTGCAGGGTTTCGACAATCAGATCACGGACCATGGTGCCGATTCGCTGGGAATGACGCTCGCCAACAACTTTTTTGATGCCATCCGGCAGATCTCCCTCGCGGAGCAGACCGGCGCGCAAGGCGTCATCGAGATCGTGATTTACGTAGGCGATGATATCCGCCAGCCGCACCACCTGACCTTCCAACGTGGCCGCCAGGTGCCCCTTGTTTTTCGGGATAATATCTGAATTCCCTTTCGAGTGGCGGACGATACCGTTTCTCACCTCAAAGGTCAGATTGAGTCCCTTGCCACCACTTTCCAGTCTATCCACCACCCGCAGGCTGTGCACGTAGTGACGAAAACCACCGGGATGCAGTTCGTTCAAGGTTGCCTCGCCGGCATGGCCAAACGGGGTATGCCCGAGATCATGACCAAGGGCTATCGCTTCGGTGAGCGGCTCGTTTAAACAGAGGGCGGCACCGATCGTTCTGGCAATCTGGGAAACTTCAAGAACGTGAGTTAAGCGAGTGCGGTAGTGGTCGCCGGTGGGCGCAAGGAAAACCTGGGTTTTATGTTTAAGCCTGCGAAACGTCTTGGAATGGACAATGCGATCCCGATCCCTTTGAAACGGCAGACGAATATCCGAGATATCCTCTTTCTCCTCAATCTGACGGCCGCGCGATTGTTTATTCAGGGCCGCGTAGGGAGAGAGACACTCTGCCTCATGCTCTTCAAGCTGTCGCTTGATTGAAGTGCCGATTTTGGGTACAAATGCCATTTTGATCTTTTAAACTGATTTCCAAATTCACGTATCGAGTCTCAATTATCTGTGTTTACACCTCCCTAACCGTGAGCGCAAGCAGGAAACGTTTTCAGTACAATGAAAGTCCACGTATTTACCAATGGATTCAGCACAAAAAATGCCGAGTTGCTCCACCCTGCCGGTGGCATAGCGCACTCAAAGTCACAACCGTAAAAGGCAGAATCACGTAATGTTACCTGGAACAGCCCGGAAATATTTCAGGTTTACCCTTTTCAAAGAAAGATTCGAACACAACGTGTCAATTACAGCCGAGTTTTTTTATTCTCCATTGGAGCCTGGCGGGTTTGTCAGAAAATCAAAACCCGATACTGCCACTCAAAACTTAAAATACAGCACACCTGGGGAACTACTAATGTCAGCAGGAAAACGATCCCGGTTCAGACGCGCCGCCATTCTCGTTCTGCTCACCATCATGGCCCTGCTCATTGGCAGATTGACCGGAATTAACAATCCCGGCACCGAAATCAACAGTGACAACAGAGGAGCTATCCAGCAGCAGACCGGCAGCTATCTCTCCGCTTCAGTGGCTTTTCAGGAGCAGCTTCAGGAAGTGATGGTTGAAGGGAGCGGCACTGTTGTGAAAGTGCTCCCCGACGACACCAAAGGCTCACGGCACCAGCGATTTATCGTCAAAATTGCGGATGGCCAGACACTTTTGATCGCTCACAATATAGATATTGCACCGCGTATCCCGAATATTGCCAGAGGCGATTCAATCAGTTTTCGTGGCAGCTATGTTTATAACGACAGAGGCGGCATCGTACACTGGACACACCGTGACCCCAACGGAACACATCCCAGTGGCTGGCTCAGCCACAATGGCCGGAAGTTCCAATAGGACCGGACGTAAGACAATGCCCTAAAGAGCATAATTCAGGCTAAACAGTGCTGCCTCCCTGTTAATTTCTCCAGTAACGGCTAAAATAGCTGTAGCGACACCCATTCTCCAACACCCCTGAAATCTCCCTCTACGGAGGCTATTATGAGACATTGGCAGTCATTCAAGATAATCAGCCCGGAAGAATTACAGACCATGCTGCAACAGCAACCCGCACTTTTACTCATAGACACCCTGCCGGCAGAACACTTCAATGCGATACACCTCCCCGGAGCTGTCAACGCCTGCGTATATGACATGACCTTTGTCAATCAGATAAATACGCTCTGTCGGGACAGCGGGGCCGCCATCGTGCTTTATGGCTCGAGCAGTAACTCCCTTGATTCCAGGACCGCCGCAGAAAAGCTTATTGCCGACGGCTATTCAAACATCTCCGTACTCGAGGGCGGCATCGATCACTGGCGACAGTCCGGGTTGCCACTGGAAGGCGACACCGAAACCGCTGCCAGCCTGACAGACCAATACCTGCTGGAAGATGGCAGTTACAAGGTCTCAGTTCCTGAGAGCAGAATATTCTGGATCGGCAGAAACCCTAACTCCAGTCACTACGGAACAGTGCTGTTCTCGGGAGGCAACTTCACCCTGCATGGCTCGTCAATCCAGGGAAGCCTGCTGGTGGATATGGAATCCATAGAAAATATCAACCTGAAAGGAGATGAGCTTGAGCAGGTTCTGATCACTCACTTGAAGTCAGATGATTTTTTCTATGTCGATGTCTACCCCGGAGCCCGATTCGATATTCCCAGTGGCCGACTCAATAATCAGGCCTTTCCCACCGTGCCTAATTGTGAACTGAGCGGCATGCTCGATCTGCGCGGCAGACAGAATCACCTGAACATTGAAGCCACTGTGGTTCAAGGCGGGGATGGCAAACTGCACCTCTCTTCCCATTTCGAGCTGGACAGAACCCTCTGGGGCATAATCTACGGCTCCGGTAAATATTATGAACACCTTGGAATGCATACAGTGTTCGATCACATTTCAATAGAACTGCTGGTTATTGCTGAGAAGAGTTGAGACGTGGGACGTGGGACGTGGGACGCTTAAAGGAAAGATATTGGTCCCTTGCCGGCAACTGATTTTTTCTGAATGTTGAGCATAAAATACTGGTTACTTCTTGACAGCATCTGTCGTTAATGATAATCATTATCAAAATATCAGCATATTGCTATTTGTCGATTCTTAAAGAACATATAACCTTCAGGAGTTATCCATGGCGAATATTACCCTCAAAGGAAATGCAATCACCACTGTCGGAGAATTGCCTGCCACAGGTCAAAAAGCACCAGATTTCAAACTTACCAAAACCGACCTCTCCGATTGCTCCCTTGCTGATTTTGCCGGCAAGAACGTGGTACTTAATATTTTCCCCAGCGTTGACACCGATGTCTGCGCAACTTCAGTGAGAAAATTCAACGAAGCCGCCAGCACCATGGACAATAGCGTCGTGCTCTGTGTTTCTGCAGACCTGCCCTTTGCTCATGCCCGATTCTGCGGGGCAGACGGCTTGAACGACGTCGTCCCCTGCTCCGTCTTTAGGGCTGCGAATTTCGGCAAGGATTATGGTGTAACCATCAACGACGGACCAATTGCCGGGCTGCTTTCCCGGGCCATCGTAGTGATCGGCCCTGATGGGACTGTCAAATACACCGAACAGGTACCTGAAATTACCCAGGAGCCTGATTATGATGCTGCACTGGCACAACTGAATTGATGGCAAGCCCGAGCCGATTACTGTGATCTCTGCAGATTACAGAGCTCTCATCCACTGTACTCCACACCGATATTCATCGGTGTGGAGTTCCCTGCCCTTCCGACCAGACCACCCTCCCTCTTTCAAATTAATCGTTCCTTCAGTCTGAAAAAATCATTGTAAACTTCTGCTGCTTTTTATATTACGTAACTCAGCCGCACAAACTTACCGGCAGAGCGCCGGAACCTTTCACGTACCAGACTAAGCTGCAATATTATGAGTTACAGAGTTGCGATCAACGGATATGGCCGAATAGGCCAATGTGTACTTCGGGCCATCTATACCAGCCCCTTACGGGACCAGTTCACCGTAGTGGCAATTAATGAACTGGCTGATATCGAGACCTTAGCCTACCTGACCCGCTATGACACCACCCACGGGCGTTTCCCCCTGCCGGTTCATAACGACCAGGGCTATCTTCATATAGGCCCCGACAAGATCCGCATTCTTCGGGAACAAAACCCCAAGAACCTGCCATGGGCAGAACTCGACATAGATCTGGTGTTTGAATGCTCCGGCTCGTTCAGCGATCGCGACACCGCCAGCCTGCACCTTGAGTCCGGTGCGAAACGCATTTTAATTTCCCATCCCGGCAACCCGGACCTCGATGCGACCATAGTCTTTGGTGTAAACGACGACCAGCTTAAACCGGAACATGAAATCGTCTCCAACGCCTCCTGCACCACCAACTGTATCGTGCCGATAATCGATCTGCTCGACAACCACCTTGGCATCGAACATGGCGTTATCACCACCATCCACTCCTCGATGAATGATCAGCCGGTGATCGATAGCTACCATCGCACTGACCTCAGGTTGACCCGCAGTGCACTGCACTCCATTATCCCGGTGGATACCGGTCTGAGCAAAGGCATCCAGCGCATCCTCCCGGATATGCAGGACCGCTTCCAATGCCTGCACCTGCGTGTGCCCACCATTAACGTCTCGCTAATGGATCTTTCGGTGAACGTCTCCACACCTACCAGTGCGGAAGATGTGAATAAAATCCTGCAGCAGGCAGCCGAGGGCTACCTGAACGGACTGCTTGGCTACACCCAGGAACCCCACGCCTCGGTGGATTTCAATACCGATCCACACTCCGGTATTCTCGATGCCACCCAGACCCGCGTGAGTGGTGAGACTCTGGTCAAGCTAATATGCTGGTTTGATAATGAATGGGGTTTTGCCAACAGGATGATTGAGGTTGGTCACACCTGGCTGCAACTGGCGGAATAGGAATCCGCGAACAGCGTACAACTCATTGCGGATTTTCCTTGAACCAGCTGGATATCCTCCCTGCTGTCACCAGGGCCATCTCCAGTTGCCTGCTTTTGAGACGATAAAAGAGACCGGACCGGAACATATTAGCGTTTAGCACTGGGTGTACACACGACAACACCGCCAGGGCAGCGACACCTCTATTAATGAAAGTAATGCCGCACTGCTGCTGAAAGTCAATTTCGATAATCCGGCATTGACTGGGTGGAATCTCGACGTCCGCCGCTTTGATGATAAGGCAATCACTCTTTACGCTCTCAAAAACAGACCTTTTTCTCTCAACTCCTTCCGGGGCGAGTGCCAGAATGACATCCGGTCTGGCAATACCGGTATAGCGAATCGGCTGTGGCGAACAGACCACTTCACAAACGGAATGACCACGCAACACCGTTATCGGATAATCACTTTTTCTGGTCACCTGCAGCCCCGCAGCCATTGCCGCAAAACAGAGTATTTCACCCGCAGTATTCATTCGCTGCCCGGCGGCACCGAGCAACATGATTTCACACCTGTCATCAATGGCCGCAGTCTGCTCCACTGCAATTTCAGTAAACGGTTCCTCTGCCGGTTGTTCTGCAGCAAGCCTTCGATACCCATCACCATATTCCAATCTTTCGTTTCGCGACACCACTCCTGAAAACAGCGGATTATGCTCGTGTTCCTTTTTCTCCCGCAAAGCACGCGGGTTGCCCCTGGCATAACGGCCTGTGCAGACATTCTCCACCTCCAGAACGGAAAAACCATGATGGCAGACAGCCTCCGATATGCCTGCAGCCAGCTCTTTTTCCTCCGGCAGAAACCGTCCGACCCAACTCGCACCAGCAGTTTCAGCCAGCTTGCAGAAATCCAGAGGCTGCTCCAATTGATTCAAAAAGCCCGAACTGGTTATCGCCTGTTGTGGCGTCGACACAGAACATTGTCCGCCGGTCATGCCATAATTGAAGTTATTCAGCACCAACAGGTTAATATCGAGGTTCCTGCGGCAGCTTGCAATCACATGCGCTCCACCTATCCCCATGCCTCCATCACCCATAACCGCAATGACCGTCAACTCCGGCCTGGCGAGCTTCAATCCGGTGGCGTAGGTCAGTGGCCGCCCATGCAGCCCGTGCAGGGCATGGGTATTGTAAAAAGTATCGAAGAGACCGGAGCAGCCGATATCGGTTACAATAACAACCTGATTGCCACTCAGTTTCAACTGCATCAAAGCCCTGTTCAGGGCCTGGACGACATTGGCATGGTCACAGCCGGGACAATAAACCAGAGGCCGCCTGTCATTGAGCAAGGTCTTCATCGCCCACCACCTGTACAATAGTTTCCGGGCTGATCAGCACCCCATCCATACGGCCATAGTTCAATACCGGAACATTACCGGCGATGCGCTCTATTTCACGGACATACTGTCCCATATTCATCTCTATGACGATGACCAGCCTGAACCAGGCGATAATATTTCTAAGGAGCTCCTCCGGTACGGGGTAGAGAGTCTTCAGCACCAGCAGCGATACAGCCACACCCTTTGCCCTGAGCCTTTCCACAGCCTCTTTGGCTGCCCTCCCGGTGACCCCGTAAGTAATGATCAGCCGCTGCGCCCCTGACTCATTATCAAGTTCATGCAATGATAAGCTCGCCCCCCCATCTCTCAGTTTCGCCAGCAGGCGATCCATGGAACTATTTATCAGCTGGCGGTCAACAGTCAAATACCCATCCGGACCATGGGACGATGAAGTCTGCCGCACCAATGCATCACCACCGATCGGCAAAAAATCCGGCACCATTTCATTATCAGCAGTATGAAACGGCAGGTAATCCTGAAAAGGCTGTGCACATTTCCGCTGAATCTTCTCGCCCAGCTCCAGCGAGCCCAGGTCAACGCTCTCCCGTGTCAGTCCAATTTCTTTGTTAGAAGCGATAAAGACCGGGCAGCGATATTGCTCAGCCAGATTAAACGCCTCATGGGTGAGCCGGTAACAGTCACCGGCATCCACCGGAGCCAAAACAATCACCGGCAGGCCGCCGCTATTGCCCCAACGCATGAACTGGATATCTCCATCAGCTCCTTTGGTCGCCGATCCTGTGGACGGCCCAAGCCGCTGGACATTGACAATGACAATGGGAATCTCACTGCCAATCGCAAAAGAGATGTGCTCACTCATGAGGCTCAAACCTGGCCCGGAAGTGGCGGTCATTACCTTTCGCCCAGCCATGGAGGCACCAAGGCAGAAACCGATTGAGGCGATCTCATCTTCCCCCTGCAGACAAATACCGCCAGCAGGAGGTAACAGTTTCAGCATGTGATTGAAGATAGTGGTGGCGGGCGTGATCGGGTAACCGGCAAAGAACGTACAACCAGCCTCTACAGCTGCCCTGGCAATGGCCTCATTTCCATCGATAAAATATGGGGACATGTAAACACCTCCGGATTTTTCCTGAGCGTCCTACATTTCCGATATTTTGTCATAACTTCGACCATTGCACAAGATTGCCCCAAAGATAGCTGCAGAATTCCAGATCCGATCTGAAACATCATAAAGCCTGGTGTCAATTTAATGTGGGAGCCCAATATTGGATGGCAATCATCGTGCCGAATGAAGGCTCCGTGAGTGGTTCCCCCCGACACCGCCAGCCTAGGTCTGAGGTTAGGTTATTCATCCATTAACCAGGAAAAAAACGGAATGATACTGCGTAGTAGCTTTTTTTAAAAAAACCGGGACCGAGGACTAGACCGATAGGGCAAGAAAAAACAAAATCTTCCAATCACTTCTGTCCTGAACATACCAATATCCTAACATAAAAATGAATTTCAACTCAAAAAAAACCTGCCCAAAATAATTGGATAAGCAGAGTATCCACGTGCTAGGATTGTGCATTGGCACCACTGATTTCCTATTTTAGGATACCGGAACAATGCGGGTAATAAATACCTCCTCATCATTTATGCCTGTCAAGCTTCCAGCTCAGGCAAGGCCAATAACAACTGCCTAATATTTATTAACTATCAGAGCACATGTTCATTTTGAGCGATACAAATAATTCTCAATTTTTCGGTATGGTAATAGGCTGAGATTAGATTGTAAGTATCAGACAAAAAATAAAAATATGGCTCAACTGTAAAGTTTATTTTGATTTCATCCTGGCGCACCCAATGCTCATTTATGTTGCCGTTTGATAATGCCAAGAATTTTCGGCAGGTAGAGTTTTCATTGTCTCACAGGCAGCATTTTGAGAGTGTGGTTATGTTGGTCTGACTTCGGTTGAACTCCTGTCTTCTGTCTCTGCAGTAGTCAGCGGCAAGACTGTTCGGGACAATTAACCTTGTGTCGGCTGATCGGCTTTGAAATCAGGCAGGAGAGTCTGCAATGGCCGCTGAAACTGTTCTTATTAAAGGAATTAGGTCTAAATAATCGCTGATATCTAATGACAGTGCCAGCGTGGTCCTGATTTCGCAAGGCGAGTTTCATAGGGCTGTAGAGGTGGTTTTCATGGTTAAGAAGCGAGATGAACCCGTTTTTTTTGACCCCAGAAATAAACGTTGGCCACGTGTAAAAGGTGTTGTCACCCTGTTAGCCGTCTTTTTGACGTTGGTGCTTACCCTTTTTCTGATGAACCTGTTTCTCTACCCGCAATTCAAACCTCTGCAACGGCCTCTCTGGCTGACGCAAACGGTGAAGAGGCTCAGCCCAGGGTGGTCACCCATAACAGTGGGATTCCATGTTCATTGGGATAGAAACAGTTACAGGTCCTTAAAGGCCCACATAGAAAAACTGGATGTGGTCATTGGGGATGCATCTTGCGTCCGGTGATGGGTCTTTGACTGAAGATAACTCAGCTGACCGGAAACAGGTCTTGGATTTCATCCATTCACACAAGCCGGATACGAAAGTGATCGGCTTGGTGTCTAATTTTTCCGAATTCGAATGGGATTCCGAGTCCCTATCCCAGATGTTGGCCCAGCCCCAAGCCAGAAAGAGGGCAATCCTGCAACTGCTTCAGTATACACAAACCCACCAGCTCGCCGGGATCTGCATCGACTTTGAAGCTATTACTGAAAAGAGCCTGCCAGTCTACTATCGATTCCTTGACGAGTTTCGCTCCGCACTTCATGCATCGGATCTGGCTATTTTGGTAGCCGTTCCAGCCGATAACGATGACTATGATTACCGGAAAATCTCTGAACTGGCCGACTATGTGGTTGTGATGGCCTATGACGAACATTGGTCAACGGGTTCTCCCGGGCCGATTGCGAGCATGGATTGGTTTTCATCCGCTATGAGGAGACTGCAGGGAGATGTTCCATCTGAAAAGATGATCCTGACGTTGGGAAACTACAGTTATGACTGGGAGATGAGCGAACAAGCCGGAGAGGATGGATTGCCTGCGGCCAAGGGCCCGGCCGAGGTTAGAACCTTTAAGGACGTCGTGTTTACCGCCACCTGGTCCAAAGGGGAAATCGCAATGGATCCATTTTCCCTGAACCCAATGTTTCAGTACGAGGATAAAAACAACAATACACACCAGGTCTGGATGCTTGACGCCATCACACTTTTCAACCAGATGGCCATGGCCAAGCCGTTGGAACCGTTCGGAATTGCCCTGTGGCGTCTGGGCAGTGAAGATCCGATGGTCTGGGAGGTACTGGGAGATACACCTGATTTCAACGGCCGGACTGCAGGTGCACTGGGGTCCATTGATTATGATTACTCCTCCGACTACCAAGGCGACGGTGAAGTAATGAGCATGGTCCGGAAAGCCACCTCGGGGAAAAGAGAGATCGATTTTGATAAAAACACCGGTCTGATTATAACCGATCAATACACCGTCTTTCCCTTCCCGAGTCTGATTTCTCTCTCCGGTGCCGCGGACCGCAAAGTCGCCCTGTCCTTTGACGACGGCCCTAACCCGAGCTACACCCCTTTGATCCTTGATGCGCTCAAAAAGGCGCAGGTACCGGCTACCTTTTTCATCACCGGATATAACGGCCTGAAATATCCTTCTCTGCTGAAAAGGGTATTCGCCGAAGGCCATGAGATAGGCAACCATACCTTCACCCACCCCAATATCTCAAAGATTTCCTGGTTGCGGTTGAGGGCCGAGATAAAAGCAACGGAACTGCTGTTGGAGAAAGTGATCGGGCGAGGCACGCGCCTTTTCAGAGCCCCCTATAACACCGATTCGGAACCCGTGACCGCAAAGGAGCTGCGACCTTTGGAATTGATCAGCAGTCTTGGTTACGAGGAAGTCGGGCTGAAGATCGATACCCATGACTGGCAAGAACTGAGTGCCGGGGAAATGGTCAAGAAAGCCCTAGAGGAAGAGGCGGCATACGGGGGTAATATCCTACTGATGCACGATGCGGGGGGGGATCGCTCGCAAAGCGTCAAGGCGCTGCCCGGCATCATTCATGCCTTCAGGCAGAAAGGGTATGAGTTCGTCACTGTTTCGCAGCTTACCGGGAAGACCAGGGCTGAGGTCATGCCCGAGACTTCAAAACAAAGTACCTGGAGCGAATGGGGGCGGAATCTTGGTTTCAATATTATAAATTTAGGACAGGATGTGCTTTCGGTCCTGTTCGTAACTGGAATCATTCTGGGGTTAAGCAGAACGTTGTTCATCATGGGAATCGCGCTTTTGGGAATGGTCCGGAAAAATGGTTCTGCTCACCTACCCGAAAAAGAATTTTTCGTGAGCGTTCTCATTCCGGCTTACAACGAAGAAAAGGTCATCCGAAAAACCATCGATTCGTTGTTAATTGCCCGGCATCCCGAGTCCTTTGAAATTCTAATCATTGATGACGGATCGACGGACGCCACCTACAAAATTGTGCAGGAAGCCTACAGCGAGGATCCAAGAATCAGGATGTTTTCGATTCCAAACGGGGGCAAACATCAGGCACCCAATTTTGGCATCGAGCACGCTCTGGGAGAAATAATCGTCACCTTTGACGCCGACACAGTCATCGCTAAAGATGCCCTGGTGCTCCTCGCAAAGCGCTTTTCTGACTCTGCCATAGGGGCCGTCGCCGGCAACGCCAAAGTCGGCAACCGGATTAACCTCTTAACCCGTTGGCAGGCGCTCGAATATATAACATGCCAGAATATGGACCGCCGCGCCCTTGATGTGCTGAACGGTATAACGGTTGTCCCCGGGGCGATCGGCGCATGGCGTCGGGAAGCTCTCAAGCAGACCGGCGGTTTCAGTGCCGATACCCTCGCCGAGGACTCCGACCTGACTGTCCAGATCATCAAGCAGGGATACAAGGTCTGCTATGAAGAGAAGGCCATCGCCTCGACCGAAGCCCCGGCAGATATCAAAGGCTTTTTACGTCAGCGCTTTCGCTGGATGTTCGGCACGTTCCAGGTGGCCTGGAAGCATAAGGACGCTTTGTTCCGCCCAAAGAATGGATTTCTTGGTTTTTTCTCCCTGCCCAATCTCCTCCTGCACCAGATATTTTTCCCCCTGATATCCCCCGTAATGGATCTTGTTCTGCTGCTGTCACTGCTGTCGGCGGCTCTAAATCGCTGGCAGCATGCCGCTGAATTTTCCCCCGACACGCTGCTAAGAATTTTCTGTTTTTATTCCATATTTCTGGCGGCGGATCTTCTGTCGGCCACCATCGCTTTTTTCATGGAGCGAGAAGAGGATAAACGGTTATTGCTCTGGGTTGTTCCCCAACACTTTTTTTATCGCCAACTGCTTTATTACGTAGCGATCAAGTCTATTATCGCTTCCCTGAGGGGCCAGCTCGTCGGGTGGAACAAACTCGATCGAGCGGGAACCGTTGAAGCAGCCTAGCTCGAATATTTCATGAAAATACCCAGACTTGAAACAGCCCGGGCGGATTCCCGCAAGTGCTTTTCAGACCACTCCCTGCTCGGCGACTGAGGGCCCTGGGGGGCTCGGCCGAAAAAGCGGAATCTGTTAAAGGTGCCCTGAAAATCGAAGAGGTTAACAGATGATTCGTTACAAAAACGTGACTAAATTACTGATCCCCTTACTTCTCATACTGATTGTCAGCTACATTGTAATAAACAGACCAGACAAAGCGAGCGTATTCACTGGTGGCTATGTTTTCGGCCAATGGCTCGGGAAGGCCAAAAGACCTTTTCCACAGCATGTTTCCTATACGCCTGGCACCATCAAGCCGAACGTCGACCAGGAAAGAATGGATAAAGCCACCGAGGTGTTCTATGAGGCGTGGAAGGCTCGTTATCTGAAAGATGATTGCGGTTCAGACCAAATATATGTCTGGTTTGATTCCGCCTTTGATAGTGGCAACGCTTCCCTGGACTCAATTTCGGTTTCTGAGGGCCAAGGGTACGGCATGATCATTGTTGCCTATATGGCAGGGCATGATTCTGATGCAAAAAAAATCTTCGATGGACTGTATAACTTTTACAGAGCACATATAAGTAACAAGGGCGGTAGCTCGCTGATGGCATGGAATCAGGTCGCCGGATGTCGCAATGCTCCAAAAACGAATACTGGCGACGGGAACTATTCCTCTACCGACGCCGATATTGATATCGCCTACGCACTGTTGCTTGCCCATAACCAATGGGGCAGTAATGGCATGATAAATTATCTCGGCGAAGCAAAAAAACTCATTCGGGATATCATGCGTTATGAGGTCAACTCCGATACCTGGACCCCGAATCTGGGGAACTGGATTTCACCGTCTGATCCTTTCTTTTTCGACACCCGCACCTCCGATTTTATCGTCAACCACTTTAGGCATTCGAAAAAGTAATGGCCGATAAAAAATGGCGTTTGGTCATTGACCGAGTTTATTACCTGGTTGAGCGCATGCAGAAGAAATACAGCCCGCAAACAGGCCTGTTACCCGATTTCATCCAGAATACCAACGTCATACCCGCCCCTGCCAGCCAGCATTTTCTTGAATCCGACTATGACGGCAGTTATTACAAAAACGCCTGCCGTACTCCGTGGCGTCTAGCGACCGATTACCTGATTTACGGTGACATCAGAGCCAAAGAGGCACTGGATAGCATCAACAGTTGGGTCATGCTATCCACGAATGGTGAGCCCGAGCGGATTAAGGCGGGATATTATCTCAACGGAGAAATGGTGCCTGGCAGCGATTATTCTTCAGCGGCATTTACGGGTCCCCTAGCGGTCAGCGCCATGGTTGACGAGAATAACCAGCTATGGCTCGACCATTTGTGGGCATTCCTGTTGAGAGAAAAAGGATTCAAGGTGGGCCCCAAAAGATACTATGAAAACACCTTGAAAATGCTCACTTTGATCATCCTCTCAGGCAACTGGTGGGCACCTGAATTCTGACTTTGTTTGTACTGGAATCTTCATTTCAGGTAAGTGGGTGATGCGTACTTGCCTTTTACGACTGTCCCCCAAACCGGTTTCCTGATAAAACCTTCACGATTACGACTACCATCGTGGCCGTTTCACCCCGATCTTGTGAGTTTTTCTCCTCCTAAACCTCAACTGCGTGTCAACCCCTCCGGCTGTCTCCTCCACCACAGGTTCACACCGATTCTTTCACTCAGACTCATTGGATCAAACCAACCCTGCACTGACATCAAATACCTAATATGCGGCGACTTCCAGCCAACCCCTTCTATGGCAACAGCATCCCCGCTCATCCAATCTCACAGTGTTTGCACATCAACAAAAGGCTGCTCATAATCGGCACATCCATCCTCATACGGCCAGATAATGCTCTCAACAAAATCCGGGGAAGCAGGTCGCCCTATTCCACTTCGACTTGTCTTCCTCGTACAATCCAAGATCTTCTTGTTGGTGCCATGACTCATCTTAAAACGGTAGATAACCGTTCCGGTACTGTCGCCATAGCTCAACTTAGCAAGCGAGCAAGTGTTGGGAGGATGTATTGCGCCAGGTTTTCTATGCATCTGATATTATAGAGAACATCAGTCGGACTTGTCACAGGTCAGACTTCGCACAAAGCTTCGAGTCGACAGGATTACAGCGAAAAGAAAGTTCCTTTTAAAAAACGGGGCCGACTATAACGGCCCCGTTTTTTAATGATAAAACCTTTTGAATTTGACAAACGCAAAGTCAGGCTGGTTTTTACCCTCAACAGTTGCGGTAAAGGTGAGCGCTGCCAATGTAAATGAATCCTGAGCTGGGCTTGTTCAGGCGCTTAGTAGCCTTTCACAGTATCCACCCAGTTCAACGGCTTACAAGATGGCAGAGTGCACTGACTTTTCGCCTCTATCATATCTTCAAAGGTGATCGAGCCGTCACCATTCAGGTCGCAGGGATCGTCGGGGTCATCGACCTGTTGGTTTATCTTGGATTTGATCAGAATCAGGTCAAACCTGTCTACATCGCTGTCACCATCGACATCTCCAGGAATTCCCGCGGGCCGGTACATGCCTTTCATCCTAAACGAACGGTAGGTGGTGTGATGCGGCGCCTGGAGCGTATAGGTAATTTCGCCATCGGGAGAGGTCTCGGTGGATTCACTGAGGCCAGCTGGAAAACCGGGAACCGGAGACGGTTGATCGCCGGCGATCCCGCCGGACAGGAAATGGTAGTTACCATTAGAGAGCTTCTGAGCGCTTCCGAGAAAAGACGCATAGACGCCGAGATCGGCGTTGGTCACCAAAGTCGCTGTTCCACCCTTTTCATTTAAGATGTATACCTGCCCCCTGCTGTTGGCAACGGAATCATCACCATTTTCATTCCGGGCATTGGAGTTGTCGTAGATCACTATCTCATTTTGAGCGTAGACCATAGGCTGGTGTTGACCGGAAAACCATGGGTGAGAGTCCAAGAGACCTGCATACGCTTGTTCGATATCAAAATCTCCCTCGTTGCCAAGTCTCCAGAGAATATTTCCCGCACCCTTGCCGTCACCGTAGTCGATCTTGATAAGCCAATCCTGATGGCGGAAGGAGACAATAATGCTTCCGTCCGCCGGCGCGTAGGTAACTGTATTGCCGTGGGTCCAATCATGTGCCACAGGGGCCTGGTCCGGACCATCGCCGAGCAGGCGCAGGGGTCCGCAAACGTTGCCTACCCCCGGTGCACCGGTGCACTCTTCATCACGGAGCGCCCGACGGGTCACTGGCAACTCGTCATGATCGAAAGTGTTCCAGGCCCACACTACTTGAAAGTTTTTGTCCAGATCAATGATAGCATCGCCCACCACGTCCACGAGTCCACTGCCCTGAACATCTTCGAGGATTCTCTCGACTCCGGCCATCACCAGGGTATGCCCGTTCGGCAGACGCCTGGCGTCATGGTGGAAATAATAAATGGGGTCATATCCCATCGCAATGAGTTGCTCGTTTATTCGTTCCACATTAGTTTCACGAATCGTATTTCCCGCCAGATCGATTTCCCTCAGAAGCTGCCCCCGAATCGGCCCGGGGATAACGTCAGGAATGGTCGGTCTGGACATGGGAATAAGGAATGTTCCAGACATCGATGGTGGAAAAGACATCAAGAACGAACCTGCGTATTGCATAAAATCCAACGGCTTCTTGAAGTACCAGAGCAAGTTTCCATTCAGATCAGTTGCCACAGGGCAACCGAGTCCCACGTTCTCTCCTTCTCCGCCGAAAAGCACCGCATGAACGATCACATCATCGGACAGGCTGGTGTCGGGATCGGGACCGTAAGTGACACTAAAACCCCAATCCGGGATCTCTGAAGCACCTGTGGTGAAAACAGAAATTCCGGAAACCTGTTGAATATGATTGCCAACCGTGATTTCATGGCGCATCTCGTAATCTGTCTCCGGCATCATGCCGGCAACGAGGAAGTTGGTACTGCGGTGTGCCTTGCAGCGCTTGTAGGGCGTTGATTTCCAGGTTTCATCGCCTTGGACGCGGAACTGGACGCGAACCTCTGCACCGGAGACGGTAATGGGCACGCTATAGAGTGCAACCAGTGGATGCTGGGTCGCCGTGATAACTGGATCACCTTCCGCCACCCGGGAACTGACCAAATAGCGTGTTTTGGTTTCCTGCAGCTCCCCGCTAATATCTCTGGCTACCACGGAGATTTTATACATACCTTCTTCCAGCGGTGTCCAATCAAATGAGCTGTAAATATCAAAGTCGCGGACGATAAGATTAGGGCCGCCATTCCGATGAACCTTGAACCGGTAATGCATGGCAGTCGGTTCGGAATCGGTGGAGGCGGTCCAGGTGATATTTGATCCCACCGGTGCTCCTGAGGGCAAACTGGGGGAAAGTGTGACAGCCGCTATGGCGCTTTCAATGGTGATGACTGCAAAAAACGCGCTAACCAAGGCAGCGGTGCAAAGGAAGGTCCTAAATTGTTTAATACCCTTTCGTTTCATTCATACACCTCCTCACTTTTTACAGATGGGTTCAAGCAGAGGCCCGCACCCCTCAAGTCACTCAATAAATGAATAAAACTGGGACATGAGCGCAATTGTTGACTCTTAAAAAAAATCCGCGGCAACCTCTATTCACGCTAATCCCGTATCTATACCAAAATATTGAAATGCCTGTTATTGCTTTAAAAGCGGGGCCAATGGCAATGATTTCGTTTGGCTGAAAGACTTTCTGAATTTCACTAATTATCAGCCTAATGTTTGTAAGGATTTGGGTGTGGGTGTTATAAGGAGCACCGTATTTACAGAGCTGGACGTTATGACAAAATTATCCATAACTTTTGAGCTATTTCTAGTTTCAAATGAGTGATGAAAGTAGAAAGAAGCTTTACACCTTACTCCTCATACCTCCCTTCTTGCTCAATCTTGCTGAGTCTGAGTGGTTATCGAGTAATAAGATATGGAAGATATCAGCGATTTTTAAACGATTCAGTTATCTGAAGCTCAATTACTGCAGATAAACCTAACCTGTATTTCACAGTTCGATCATTTACTTCTGGTTTAGTTTATTCTCCCTTCAGCATTTATTGCCATTCCACAAAGGACAGGGCTAAAAAAACCTCTGTCCTTTGTGGTTTGTGAGAATATTTACCAGGCTTACTATCTGTTATTTACTTTATCTTTACAGGTGGTGTTGCCAACACCTCACATCCTCCATTCGGATAGCCTGTAAATGGGTTGGCTGTACCTATGTACAAATGCTCTCTCCCTTTTTCGTCGACAATCGGAACTGTTCTTCTTATTCCGTAATTGAGCGAATTTTTAAAGCCACTCAAGGTCACAGGCTCCCAATCTATTCCATTTTTAGTCTTCCATAGATCTGCACCGCCAAATTTTTTGATCAAGTAATCAATAAGCTTTAATGCAACGGCAACCTGGTCGCCATCTTGGAAGTCAATTTGGTTTAGGATCTGAAGCGGGAACATGGTGGAAGGTGAAGATGTATCGGTAATATTTTGTACTAAATCCGCCGCTGCCTGAGGATCTTCAATTAATAATTCTTTGAGATTTCTAAGTATCGTCCCACTCATATCCAGCGTGCCGACAACCAACTCGCCCTTATAAACGGCCATATGCCAAGCATAGCCATTGAATGGGTTACCGAATCCAGCGGGGATATAACTTTTAGGGATTCTGAATGTTGGCCAGCCGGGAGGGGGATCGCTCGGGAAATAGGCGCCGACCATCAACTCGGCCTTGTCATCTTTATCAACTCTTATGATATCGATCGGCCGGGTTCCGACCGGTTCGCCATCTTTCATCACCATGCCAATTCCAACTGCGCTGCCTATGTAGAGGTACTCGCCAAAAGGCTGCATGGTCATGCCGTATTGGTTCCAGGTGTCTCCGAAGCCATCGACGACCACGGGGGTCCAAACTAATTTGCCGTCTTCCTCTGTGCCGTCGGTTTTCCAAACTTCGAAGCCGGTCACGTAATTGACTGTGGAAGCATACAAATGATCATCAAATACTGACAGATAGTAGATTTCCACATTGTCCTGGTTGCCAAACCCGATCTCGCTCATCTCAGACCAGTTTTCGCCATCTGGAGAGCTAAAGACTACACAGCCGCCGGCTGATCCCAGATCTGTTCCGGGCTTTGAAGCTGAAACATAAACTTTTCCCTGCCACTCAACAAATCCCCTGACATTAGTGGTATTTGCTAAAGGTCCGCTGACATCCTGCCAATCACCCTCATTACCGGTAGCTGAGCGAACGATACTGCTAAAAGGCATGGGCGGCATCCAGGTTCCCACCCCCAGGGCATATATATGACCGTTGAAGGTACCAAGCGTCCGATATCCATAGGCCACAGGATACGTACCGGCTGGTATCGTCAACCCATAATCTGGAACAATTATCGGATATGGAAGCTCGAATGTCATGGACTGGTACACTTTTTCCCATATGCCATCTTTTAATCGCCAAATTTGCCCTCTCATCTCGGCGGCATAGCCAGGACTGCCCCACACCGGGTCAGCTGGACCTTCAATGGCCGTAGTTGGATCAATCGGAAAGTCACCATCAGGAAGAAGACCAGGCATTGCCTGCATTATGCTCCACAAATGATGACGAACTGTTGAAGCGTACACATCACCATTAAACTCGGTCAGCCCCCAGGTATAGCTGTTTGCTGAATCACCGAATCCTCCGGTTGCGATTCGTTTGAGTTGTCCTTCACCCAGTGCCCATATTTTGAAAGGACTGAGAAGTGAAAAGATCATCAACAGTAATAATGCCATGATTTTCTTATTCATGTTTCCTCCTTTAAATTTTAGACAATTGTTTTCCGATATTGCCAACAAGGATCATGAAAAGGCAGTTAAATTAAAGATGACAAAATAAACAGTTTTCAATAAACACTTTTAAATACTTGATAGCCTTCATCATGAATACTTGTCAGCTTGAAATAAATAAAGGAATCCAAGCACACCGACACCAATTTCAGCTAATTTTATAGTTGTTCAATTATTAAAAACGCAAAAACCGGACAACCTATTTCCGAGGTAGTCCGGCGATCTCTTGAGACCCGCAACTTTCCGTCCACGTCTTGCGGCGGGTTTGGCTTTATCTTGCATTAACTATAACAATTATATTTTGTCATTTTTCGCTAGTAAAATATTAGCAAAAGCAATTCAGCAAAGCAAAGTTTTTATTATAACATTGTCAATACATCAATCTAATTTCTTATTTACATTACGATTCCAACATCATTGATATATATCAAATCAAAGCTGATTATCATAAACACTCTGAAGCCGGATCCAGGTATCTCTAATTAAATCTGGCCACATCATAACTCCGATATCGTATATATATCTGTACAGACAAAAATTTCTCGCTCGACATTGAGTGAAATGAAGAGCTAATTAGCCTTCAACCGTTAAGTCTCTCGTCCAAAGGAATATGAACGAGCTAAATGGACCAAGGTGGAATGGCGCCGGTATCGTCTATTTTTTTATACAACATTTCAGATACTTATAACCATCCCCCAGCAAGACTAAGCTAACATTCAGGGATTGCGCAACAATTGGGAAAGACTGGGGCAATATTTCCAGTACCCGGCACAGATATGGCGGATCATCTACACCACAAATACCATTGAGGCGGTGCATGGTGCATCGCCAGTTTCGCACACTACCCAAGACCAAGGGGGTACACGGGGCAGATAAGCGGAAAGTTTCATCTCCTCCCCCCCTTTTCCCTTCGAGGCAGGGTGACAGGTGATAGGTCATCGCTATGTAAGGAACGTTTGATTTTCCCGGTGGATCTATCCGATGCTTTTTATATTTTCTAAAAACCCGTCTTCTTATAACCGTTTTTGCCAGTGCCCTTACATGTGCACCCGACACATTCAGTGAGAAAAAATTGTTTAGACAGCTCCATCTATGTTAGGATCAGAGTAGTGAAATGACAGCTATGTGCCGGACAGCTCCAACCCCCAGGGCCACCTGATGGAGCGATTACTCTTCACCTTCGCCAGTGGTACCAATCCCGCAGCAAAGGGCACAGGATTCCCCGGACGACGCCAGGCTGTCTTGTTCATCAGCAAACAACGATGGGAGGTAAGATATTTCCATGAATCGATCCTTGCTGACATCTCCGCGCCTTTATCTCACCAACCTCCTGACTCAGGCTGATGTAACCGTTAACGGCACTCGGCCCTGGGACATCCAGGTCAAAAATAATGCTTTTTTTGAGAATATCCTGACCAAGGGCTCGCTTGCCCTGGGGGAATCCTACATTGACGGTTGGTGGGAATGCGAAATGTTGGATGAATTTATCCACCGGATTCTGCGTCACCGGCTGGACCGTTGTGTACGGCTCAACCCTACGCTTCTCTTCAATATTCTCAAGGCCAGGCTCAGCAACCGTCAAAGCCGGCACCGCGCTCCCCAGGTGGGGGAACGCCACTACGACGCCGGCAACGATCTGTTCGAGCTGATGCTTGACCGCCACATGATTTACAGCTGCGGCTTCTGGCAGGGGGCCGACACCCTTGACCAGGCGCAGGAGATTAAGCTGGACCTGATCTGTCGTAAGCTCCAGCTCACACAGAACATGCGGCTGCTCGATATTGGTTGCGGCTGGGGGGGCCTGGTGGAATTCGCTGCCCGTCAATATGGGGTAGAAGCGGTGGGTATTACCATCTCCAGGGAACAGCTCAAATTCGCTCGAGAACGATGTGCAGGATTGCCGGTGGAGATCCGGTTGCAGGACTACCGGGAAGTCAATGACCAATTCGACGCCATAGTCTCGGTGGGTATGTTCGAACATGTCGGCTATAAAAACTATGAGACCTTTATGAAGGTCGTCGCTCGATGCCTTGCCCATAACGGCCTGTTTTTGCTGCATACCATCGGTTCCAACAGGACCACACATACCGGAGATCCCTGGTTCGACAAGTATATTTTTCCAAACGGCATGCTGCCGTCCGCCAAACAGCTGACCACCGCTATCGAAAAGTTGTTTATTCTCGAGGACTGGGACAATTTCGGCACTGATTACGACAAGACCCTTCTGGCCTGGCATGATAATTTCGAACGCAATTGGCCGACGTTGAAAAAACGGTACAGCGAAAAATTTTATCGGGTGTGGAATTACTACCTGCTCTCCATGGCCGGTGGCTTCCGTGCCAGATACATGCAGGTATGGCAGATAGTACTTTCCCAACTCGGCAGGAACGGAGGCTACACGTCGATTCGCTGTCCGAGATGCTCCGACTCATCTAAGTAAAAGGGGCTTGGAGCCATTCTCTGCAGTCACATCGGCAGAACGGTCTGTCAGCTCTAACCTATCAGCGAACGCCTCATGCCTCTCACCTCTCCCAGACAAGCCCTGTGCACCTGATAGCAAAACACTAAAATCATCTTGGCAAATACTCAAACGGTACACACCTCTGGTGATTCAGCAGGGTAATCACACTGAATGAAGAGAAAAAAAATGTTTCGATGGCTTTGGCGTGTCAGGTAAAAGATAGTGGCTTGGCGTCCATGGACCTGTCAGGCCAATTTCTTTAAGGCGCTACATTAAGCAATTACTTATCGTCTACCCGAGTAGAGCTAAAACTTCCTACAGCAAGAGGAGGTACAGTATGCGGATAGGTGTTCCAAGAGAGAGACATGAAAATGAAAAACGGGTTGCAACGACACCGGAAGTAGCAAAGATAATCAAAAAACTCGGTTTCGACATAGTCATTGAAGCCGGTGCAGGTGCTGCAGCAAAATTTACTGATGACGCCTATAGTGACGCTGGCGTGAGGGTCGAGCAGGATGTACAGACACTCTATCGCGATGCCGACATCATCCTCAAGCTCCGCCCGCCGGAGAATCCCCCCGAACGCGGTATAAACGAGCTGGAACTGTTACGGGAAGGCCAGACACTTATCAGTTTCATCCATCCCGGTCAAAATCAGGCGCTTTTAGAGAAGCTTGCCTCAAAAAAGATCAACGTGCTGGCCATGGACTCCATTCCCCGCATTTCACGGGCCCAGAGGATGGATGCGCTCAGCTCCATGGCCAATATAGCTGGATATCGGGCTGTTGTTGAGGCAGCTCAACACTTCGGCCGTTTTTTTACCGGGCAGATAACTGCCGCCGGCAAGATTCCTCCGGCAAAGGTGCTGGTGATAGGCGCGGGTGTGGCTGGCCTTTCGGCGATTGGCGCAGCCAGGGGCATGGGAGCAATAGTCAGGGCTTTTGATACCAGACCCGAGGTCAAGGAACAGGTCGAGAGCATGGACGGTGAGTTCCTGATGCTCGATTTTGCCGACGAAGACGGCTCCGGTGAAGGCGGCTACGCCAAGGCGATGAGCGAAGAATTCATTCAGGCCGAGATGGAACTCTTTGCCGATCAGGCAAAGGAGGTCGATATCATCATTACCACTGCGCTCATTCCAGGTAAACCCGCCCCGGAGTTGATCACCGAAGCCATGGTGAAGGTCATGCGGGAAGGCAGTGTCATTGTCGATCTCGCTGCCGAAATGGGAGGTAACTGTAAACTTACTGAAGCGGATAAGGTTGTGGTGAAACATGGAGTGACCATAATAGGGTATACCAACCTGCCCTCGCGTCTGCCAACGCAGGCCAGTCAATTGTACTCCACCAATCTTCGCCACCTGCTCTCGGAATTAACTCCAGCAAAAGACGGCGTGGTCGTCCTCAATATGGACGATGAAATCATACGCGGGGCAACCGTCATTAAGGCAGGTGAAATTACCTGGCCACCACCGGCCCCAAAAATCTCTGCTGCCCCGAAAAAGCGGCCGGCTCCGGCAAAAGTGGAACCACAGCCCGGAAAGAAAAGAAGTCCCTTGCGCCTCATTCTGGCAGCTGCCATACTCGCTATCGGCTCGCTGGCTCTGGGGAGTGTTGCCCCACCTGAGTTCATGTCACATTTGACCGTTTTTGTGCTGGCCTGTTTCGTAGGCTATATGGTGGTCTGGAATGTCACGCCATCTCTGCATACGCCTCTGATGAGTGTCACCAATGCGATCAGCAGTATCATTGTCATCGGCGCGCTGCTGCAGATCTCATCCGATCGCTTACTGATCGTCTTTCTGGCGGGGATTGCTGTCCTGATCACCAGCATCAACATCTTCGGCGGTTTTGCGGTCACCCATCGAATGTTGAGCATGTTCAGGAAATAGGAGGGCAAACATGTCATATGGTATTGTAACCGTAGCATATATCGGCGCAACCATCCTGTTTATCCTGGCACTTGGCGGCCTTAGTCGGCAGGAGACCTCGCGACGTGGGAATTATTCCGGCATGATTGGCATGGCGATAGCTCTGTTAGCCACCGTCATCGGTATTGTCACTGCCAATTATTTCATCCTGTTCCTGGCAGTTGTCATCGGTGGTTCCATAGGCCTGATCCTTGCGAGAAGGGTGCAGATGACCCAGATGCCCGAACTGGTGGCGATCCTGCACAGCCTGGTAGGGCTGGCGGCGGTCCTTGTCGGTTATGCCAATTTCATGGATCATCAACGGATGCTTGTCGGTATCGAAAAGACCATTCACGATTCGGAAACATATCTGGGCATACTGATCGGCGCCCTGACGTTTTCCGGTTCGGTAATTGCCTTTTTAAAATTGAGCGCCAGGATCAGCGGCAAACCTCTGCTGCTGCCAGCTCGTCACTGGCTCAATCTGGCGATGCTCTTGGGAACGGTAGTGCTGGGTGGGCAGTTCATCAAATATTCGGCTATTGGCGGCGGTACTGTTCCCCTTGTCCTGATGACCGTCATCGCTCTTCTTTTCGGGGTGCACATGGTCATGGCCATTGGCGGAGCCGATATGCCGGTGGTGGTCTCCATGCTGAACAGCTATTCAGGTTGGGCGGCTGCGGCAACCGGCTTCATGTTGAACAATGACCTGCTGATCGTGGTTGGCGCCCTGGTCGGCAGCAGTGGTGCAATCTTGAGCTATATCATGTGCCGCGCCATGAATCGCCGATTTCTGGCCGTTATCGCAGGAGGCTTCGGCACCTCAGCGGGCACAGCAGGAGCAGATGCCGAGGATGAAGCTGGCGCAGTCGTTGCTATCGAAGCGGTGGAGGCGGCGGAACTGCTGCTCAATGCCAAAGAGGTGATGATAATTCCGGGATATGGGATGGCTGTTGCCCAGGCACAGCACATTGTTTATGAAATCACACGCAAGTTACGCGAGAATAACACCAATATCCGCTTTGGCATCCATCCGGTTGCCGGCCGCATGCCGGGCCATATGAACGTGCTCCTCGCCGAGGCCAATGTGCCCTATGACATCGTCTTCGAATTGGATGAGATCAATGAAGATTTTCCCCAGATCGATGTCTCCGTGGTAATTGGCGCCAACGACATTGTCAATCCCGCCGCCCAGGAGGTACCGGACAGCCCTATTGCTGGTATGCCCGTGCTGGAGTGCTGGAAAGGGAAAGTGACCATTGTCCTGAAACGTTCTATGGCCACCGGCTATGCAGGTGTTGCCAATCCGCTTTTTTATAAAGAAAATACCAGAATGCTGTTCGGCGATGCCCGTGAAAGCCTGGATGCTGTGTTGAAACATCTGGAATAGCGTGTCCCTGATAATAGGTCAGTAAGTTGTTGCGTAAGAAGACAAGGTGGTATTCTCCGTCTCCTCCGGGAGGTTCCGTGAAAAGATCATGGTTCAGCCATCGAATGCACTGCCTGACATCATCTTTCACTGCATGGTTTTTTCCAGTATAGGCTCTGCGCATTGCATTCATCAGATCATCAGTAATTTTGATGGGATACCGATCGCCTTCCATCAACTCGAACAACAGCAATTATGGGGAGGGTCGGTCCACTGCCCGACTCAGTCTGGAGGGGTATTAGAATATTACCCTGGACGTAAAATCTACAGACGAGATCTTTATCATGAAAACAACTGAGCCCCTGAAAGTGCTGGATATGCTGATCAGCTTTTTTGAAACAGGTAATAAGGTAACGGATTCCGCCGCCAAGGCTATCTTTATGGAAGACGGTGAATACGATGAGTACTGGCAAGGGGTAGTGGATGAATTCAGGCAGAGTGTCGACTGGACAGGTGTACGGGCACCGGAGTCGGAATTCCTGTCATTCTGTCTGCGCAACCTTCGCGATAAGATCGATAATCAGGGATAGCCTGGGTAGGGCAAGAAGCCCTTGCCCTACCCAACACCTTGCTGCGCAGCAGGAGGGGGGAAATGGCGTGATGGGTGCGAGACTGGAGTTATTCGTCTCCAACCCACTCTTTTCGTTGGAGAGACCGCACATCACATCAGCTACAGTGACCAGACAGACAGCCTCTTTTCCAATTTTTACAGCCAACACCGATGCGTTTGCCATTGTCATTTTCCCTTCTGCAAACGCAAGTCAATCATTGATTCCTGAAACGGGAAATGTTCGTTGCACTGCGTGTCGAATGATCTTGTGCTCTGCCGGGAAGCCGCCACCCATACGTTATAATCGTTGTCAGGTACAGGAAAAGGTGATTGCCACTCACCTGGAAAAGTGGCCCAGGACCTGAACACGGCCAGCGTTTGCCAGAATTTCATCATAGAGAACTTGGTAGTCGGGCGCATACCTCTTGGAAAAATGAAACGGAACTAATCGCTCCACCCCTGCATCTCCGGCGATTGTCGCGGCGGCAAAGGTCGTGAGGTGTTGATTGGCATCGGCCCTGGCCTGATCCTCCATGGTAAATGCCGCCTCACAAAACAAGGTGTGTGCTGAGCGAGCCAGCTCGGTGAGCTTTATTCTGTTATCCGGGCTATCCGCCATATCGGCGGCATATACCATTTTCTTGCCCGGTACAATGAGGGTCAGTTCTTCGGCAAGTTCACCGGCTGGTTGCTTCATACCGTTGGGAAGTTCGATCAATATTTGAGGTGATTCATTGGCTATGCAATATTTCAGCCGACCAAGCCAGGGCCCCGGAGCCACTCCCTTGGCTTTCAAACGTTCTTTTCTTACCTTTATTTCCCTGCCAAATACAAGCGCGTAGGCTATGGATGGGGTACGGTGGTCACATATGGCAGCCTTGATAATAAAATGTTCGTCAGTGAGGATGACGCCATTGTTGATGGTCGTCTCCGGCAGGTTGATGCGCTCTTTACCAGCCTGCAGCCTGGCGCGCCTGATGGTCGCCTGCCCTATTTCCCCCACTTCAAAGACAGGTCCCTTTTCCTTGATCCGATCCCAGGTGACCCCCTGTATAAAATGCTCTATGTGATCGATCGTTCCCACCGGACCAAATATCTTGCACGGTTCGAGCAGGCCGATGCGCAAACGGAGGAACCAGACAAAGCCTCCTATATGGTCAAGATGGGCATGGCTTAAAAACACCGCACTGACCTGATGGGCGACCTTGGCCGCCAAACGGGCCGGATCACCAAGATCAAAGAGCAGACTCTTTTTCAGATCTTTCAGCCTCACATGCAGAAGGGGGTCGCCGAGAGCACCACCCACCAGGGTTGCCCAGGCGGGACCGAGATGGCTGGAGATGGGAAGATATCCCGCATTCGGGGGGAGAACGGGAGGCGTCATTTCCGCAGGTTGGTTGCCCACCGCCGGTATCCGGGTAACGGGAAGGATGGTCGCGAGTCTCCCTGCACCATCTCTTCCGGCATCCCTGATTAGCAGTGAGGACACATTGCCATTATTGCATCTAACCATCTTCAGTGTAAGCTTTTTGCCGTGCAGTTCTGCCACTTCACCGAGCCGAACCGTCCTTCCCCGGCTGTCCAGCAATGCGGCCTGTCTTCCTTTCCATGCTTTGACAGCTTCCAGGGGCGGCACCGTCCCTAAAAGGTGCAACCGATCAAGTTGCACCGTCTCTTCCGCACCCTGTTTCAGAAAATTGTCCCACAACCGTGTGCGGTGTTTGATCCGTTGAAACCTGCTTGGCCGTTTGGCCAGCGCAGAAGCAGGGATATAGAGTTTTTCGGCATGGAGCGCGGCCAGTTCCTGGGCGAGGGGGAGTGGAGCCGCTTTCCAGAAGAGAACGAGGACCATGTCGATTTCAAGGGATTCGGTGAGCTCAAGGAGCAGTTCAGCCCCACCAACACCTTTAACCACCCCTGGCGGGTCAATGAGCAGTATCGTGTCCTTTTTTTCCTCATCGACCTGACGGACCAGGGAGCGGGCCAGAAGACTGAGCGGCAGTCGAAAACGGCTGGCATCGAGGGAGCAGAGCGCAGCGGAATTCCCAAAACGGATCTCATCATTCTCCAACCAGCCCCGGCATACAGCTCCCGGGATGCCAAAGGGAGGGCTCCCGGGATCAAGTTCCAGAATCTGACAGGATTTCAACGAAGTGGTGAGGGAGCTCAGTAGCTTCAGGGCGAGGGTGGACTTCCCGGCTCCCATATCGCCCCAGACGAGAATGCGGCGATACCCTGTAATGAGCGGTGCTAAAAGATCCTCGCTTTCTCCACAGAACGTAACTGGTCGGTCCGTTGACATAGTTTCATCACCCCGGTTGCTCTGCTAAAATAGTAATCCTTTCCTCCTGAAATGCACAGCAAGAGGAAAAATTAGGACGGACAGGAGGCTTCGACCACTAACGAAAGGTTGAATAGGCGCGTAAGACAAGCAATTTAAGGTGCTCACCTAAAAAACAACTTCCTATGTTAAGCGATTCTTAAAGCGTTTCAGGAGGTTCAGATGTGGTCTTCACAATTATCAGAATTGCAGTTCATTTCGCTCATGCAGCCGTAAAAACATTGTGGAGCATCATTTTTTTAAAGCTTGTTAATTAGTTGGAGCATATGTTTTCCTGTTGTTTTTAAACCTATTGTGTGCTAGGTTTCAGGGCAACTTTTTATCTAACCAAGATTATTCAGCATTACAATATCATAGCGCGTAGTAATAGACTGAAAGCCAAGTTCTGTTAATTAGTTTTCATATTAAAACTCGGCCTTTTATTCAAGATCGAGGCGCAAATCGATTATTTACCGCAGCCATATAGATGATATCTCCAAGTCTCGTACCTTGCTTGCCGCTGTTCAGGGGAAAGTGATGGAAAGCTAAGGCTGTAACTGGAACGCTCTTGTGCCTGTGACGCACTTGCATTCATTGTGAAAGTGAGTACTCCAAACATCTAGGATATGTCGTGCAACAACTGGATATTACACCCTAAAAGCCGAGTCTAAAAGCGATAAGTATAGCATCTGCTCCAGACAAAACCCTGACCTTTAATTGACGTACCCTCTAAAATTGGTCAAAGGCCATATGGTGGCTACAGGCTCGACAATTCATTCCAAGTGATCGCGAAAAATGTTGGTGTTGTAGAGCAGATACCGGAAAAGGCACGGGGAAACAGCTGATCCGTCATTTAACGAAATATAGATAGCCTGTTGGCTTATTGGTGCAGTTGACTTCCCTATTTCAACAGGAAGCAAAGAGCATAAAGATTGATTGGGACCAATTGGGTTCTCTATCGGGGGGATCAATTTCTGAGCGGATAATCACATGACCCGCTAAGAACTCATCTTAAAAACGTCACTGCATATGCAGAAGGAGGTGATCCGACACTCAATGAATCATTGAAGGGGTTGAGCATTTCAGGATTTCACAGAAGGTAAAAACATGAACGTTAATGGAGATAAAATAATGGGTAAAAGATTATCTGTTGTCTGTTTCGCTGTCGCTTTGATGATGTTCTTCGGAGTTGGCAGTGCTTTTTCGGCTACTGCTAAGGCAACCTGTGCAGCGGGTGATGTTTCCACAGTTGAGTTCAAAAGCGCTGCACCTATTTTTTCACAAATCATCCACTCGGCCTCACAGAAAGACCTTTTCATCGATGTTTCCCTTGAGTGTGGTCTTACGACTAATACCAAGGTTATGAGCAAGGCTCTTGCAAGAGATATTGCAGAGGCCGAAGCCTATGTAAAAGTCTGGGTAGAGGTTGATGGTGAAGAGGCAGAGCCAGGAGTTGTGACTTTTGCCAGAAGGTACCAGGCATTGATAGCCGAATTCGCAGGCTCTCTTGAAGTACCATCGGGCGTGACCGTTGAAGAGTGCTACGTGACTGATGAATTAACTGGTATCACAACAATAGATGAAACTTGCCTGACGGAAGAGATGGTAGCCCTGGTCCTCGATACAATGACTGCCAATTCCTTTAACTTTGTGTTTGGTAATCTGGAGGCAGGAGATCATGAGGTAGTTGTATGGGCAGATGTTGGTTATAATACCTCAGATGGATTGGATATTTCAGAAATAGCTGACTACATCCCTACAAGAGCATACCTGGGAAAAGGTTCCGTCACGGTTGAAAGCGTCAGACTGGTCAAGGATGAGCTTGCAGAAGTTGACTAGGAAAATCTGCTTCTGAAAAAGCGATCTGTTCACAAATAATGCCCCAAGCTACCATTCACCTGTTTTTTTTATCATAATCAGGTGGAAATATCAGTATTGTCGCGCCAGTAATTTCAAATATTGCTGCTGCTCCAGGGCCTTCCTCCGTTACGGAAGGGCTGGCAAAAGGACTCTTGCAGGGTCGTTCTTCTGGGCTGGCCTCAGTTCCATGGAGGTTGGTTTGAAGAGTTGTAGTAGGTGAGGCAGGCTGAGTGTACATTGGTACTGGAAGTGACCTGAGTGAAAAAAGAGCCACCACAGTGGTATAAAAACCTTCCATACGACAACAGCCACTTACCAATCAGTTTGGTAAGTGGCTGTCTTTATTACGGATGGCAGCTAGAGATTTAAATCTCCCAAACTCCATGTTCCTGAAGAACCGTATTATCTCCTGTCGATGAACCAGCTCTTCCCATCAGGCTTTAAACAGGTCGTTTTTGGGGCCGGGGATTATTGGTCTTTTGTTCATCCCTTCCTGCCTCTTTCCAACTTGATGGTATCCTCTGAAGACCTGAGTCCCCTTTTTCAAAAGGATTATGTCTTGGATGTGTTGCCCAACATATTGTTCGAATTATCGTACTTGGGTTGCTGAGCCTTGTTTCCTCAGTATCACTGATTGACAAAATGAGTAAGGCCGTGCACTCTACATGGAATATTCCACCCATTCCATCCACACACCACACGGGTCTTCGATGCCACCGCTTAATATATTACCTGATATTGATGTAACCGATTTCGCAACGCTGTTGTTAAATTATAGTACCGATGGAATATTACTCACCGATTCTACAGGCCTTGTAATTGCCATAAACAAGCGGTTTAGCAAACTTTTTCAAATCCCAGCCTCAGAGGTGCTTGGATCCAACGTATTAGACCTTGTTAAGCAGGGAGCATGGTCGCCAAACCTCTTCCAGCGCGTAGTACAAAAGAAAAAAACGCTCTCCATCATGCAGACCACCCGAAGTGGTAGGTCAATCCTCGCCACAGGTACCCCAATTTTTGATGATGTAGGTGAACTCCTCTATGTACTTTTTAATGACAGGGATATGTCGTTACAGTCGGTTCTTGAAAACGATTCCACTGAATCTGTTGAACTGGCCATTCACGCTGCAGCCAAAGACGAACACCTCGTCGCAGAAACTCAGCAGTACACATTAAACGGGATCGTTGTAACAAGTAATATAATGAAAAAGCAGCTCAACCTCGCACTGCAGGTCGCCAAGTTCCCCGTACCTGTACTTCTTACCGGCGAATCGGGGGTTGGAAAAACAATGTTTGCCCGCTTTATTCATGACCAGTCCCCTAGAAGAGAAGGCCCTTTTATTGCCATAAACTGTGGGGCTATTCCGGATCAACTTGTGGAATCAGAACTTTTTGGACATACAGGGGGTGCCTTTACCGGTGCCACAGCTGGGGGGAAAAAAGGTCGCATACAAGCCGCAGATGGTGGGACATTATTCCTTGATGAAATTAGTGAACTTCCTTATGTCCTCCAGGTCAAACTTCTCCAGTTTCTTGAGACAAGTCAGATTTACCCTGTGGGTGGGACAAGTCCGATCCCTGTTGACTGTACTGTTATTGCGGCCACAAATAGAAATTTGGCATCCATGATGGCTAATAAAATATTTCGAGATGATCTCTATTTTCGCCTCAACGGTATGCCGATCGAACTCCCACCTCTGCGAAAGCGTAGAGAAGAGATACCCCCCCTGGCTCATTTTTTTCTTGAACAGTACTCAACCAGATTTGGGATTGAGGCTTCTCTTACACCTGAGGCCCTGAACGAGCTTACGCAACTGCCTTTGAAAGGTAATGTACGGGAGCTTTCCCACCTTATTCAGCGTCTACTCATAGTCACTGGAGGAGGAGAAATCACAGTGGAGCAGGTTCACGAGTGGGCAACCACAATAACAAAAAGCACGCCAAAGCAGTTACCACACTATGACGGTACTCTCAGCCAACAGGTTTCTCAGTTTGAAAAAGATATTATCCAACAAACAATAGAGAAGTGTGGGAGTCAGGTTGAAGCTGCAAAAATTTTAGGCGTCCATCAGTCAACCCTCTCCAGAAAACTCTAGTTTTATGCAAGAATGCATTTGAGTTGCATAAACGCATTCTTCTTGCCAACGACTCAACCTGTAACAACCTGTATTTGCTATGTTTTTATTTTAGGCACGCTCTTTGCTAGTGTAAAGTTATCAGAACGCATAACCATTATTTATCACAACCAAGGAACCACCCCATGAGCCAAAACAATACCAAGCAAATACCTAAGGACATGTTGACCAACAAAAACCAAATCAAAAGGATCCTATACGCAACGGACCTGACTAAATCCGCACCTAAAGTGTACCAGTATGCACTCTATCTTGCCAAGCAGTTTAACGCTGAAATCGTATGCTTACATGTCATAGATAACCAATCTGCAATCATGAATTTTGCTATGTCTTACCTCACCAAAGAGGTTAGACAGGAAATACTCATTCGTGAACACAACAAAGCACTTGAGGAGATGGCACATAGAAATCGCCAGGCTTTTATTTGTCAACAGTTCGGCATGGATGATGGGCTTTATCCAGAACAGCTCGGCTTAACAATTATCGATAAAGTAGTGTACGGCGATGTCGAAGAGCAGATTTTAAAACATTCAGTAAACTCCAACTGCGACCTCGTTGTCATGGGTGCACACGAGAAACCTTTTTTCACCTTTACGACAACCCTCTCTAAACGAGTAATGAAAAGATCAAAAGTACCCGTTACTGTCGTGCCTATTCCAGGTGAAAGGAAAGAGCAGTCAACTGGTTTTCTGCCATCTTTTTTGCCACATTTTTCCGCTGGTCGGTATAAGTAATATTAAAAAAAGCGGATTAAACTTCTGCTGTTTTGGCTCCATCTTACGATTGCAACCGTGAAATGGAGCCTTTTTTGTTTACCCATTTCAACCACGCATTCTTTAAATCCCCACTCTAGACACCCGCCACCCAAAAGGAAGATACTCTTATTGGCAATATTTCCCATTTAAACAAATCTAAGGATTACACACTTCCTGAAAGGTTTGGGTTACCGGTGGGTGGTTGAAAGGGTTGCTTGGACCAGTGTATTCCTGAGCTTTACATTAGGAATACACTGTAATGATATGTTTTTTTTATGGCTTAGATCATCCCGCAAAGCTCAACAGCCGACTAATCGAAAATGTGGCGCGTTCCCTGTTTTCACTTTTATTCCGCTTCTTATCCACCCCATTATGACCGTGCCCTGTGCCAGGGCAATTTGCCGAGGAAGAAGCATCTGCTTTTTCCGTCGGAATATCTATAGCAAGCCCCCAGCTGCGTGGCCTGCATTTACCCCTTATACAATTTTTATTCATGAATATTTTCTTCCGCAAACCGTATAGGTATATGTAATAGCTATACTTATCTTACACGAAATGTCGACATTTCATCACTAACTGTAAAATAAACATTGACAACCGCCAAATTTTTTGAGATTTACCTTAAGCATAAAGTGTCGACATTCGCCACTTCTTAACTGTATTAATTACGTTTACTCGGTGAGTAGACTGGAATGACGGACTGACGAATCAACGACGTCAGCACAAACCAGACGCAGAGGACTAAACATGTCAGAAAATGTTGCAATTGAAACCCCAAACGCCCCGGGAGCCATTGGTCCATATTCCCAAGCCGTGAAAATAGATGGATTGATTTTTACTTCCGGAGCACTGCCAATCGATCCGGCAACCGGAAAATTCCCCGAAGGGCCCATTGCAAATCGCACCCACCAAGTATTGAAAAACCTGGCTGCGGTGCTTGATGCTGCAGGAGCCACACTCGACGATGTGGTCAAAACCACGGTTTTTCTAGCAGACATGAACGACTTTCAGGAAGTGAACGAAGTTTACGCGCAATACTTCAAGATGCCATTTCCAGCCAGAAGCGCTGTCCAGGTAGCCAAACTGCCGCTTGGTTCAGATATCGAAATAGAAGCTGTAGCAAGTATTTAATAATATTATATTTTTACCGGAGAGATCATGGACCTTACTCAATTCCCCAGGCGAAATTATCTGCAGGGACCAACCCCCATCGAAGCAGCACCGGCATTCTCCAAAGCGCTCGGTGGCAAAGTTAATGTCTTCATCAAACGTGATGACCTGTTGCCGGGTTGTTCTGGTGGCAACAAGACCAGAAAACTCGATTTCTGCATTGCTGACGCGCTTGAAAAAGGTGCCGACACCATCATCACCTGTGGCGCAGTGCAATCAAATCATTGCCGCCTGACCCTTTCCTGGGCAGTGAAAGAAGGTTTGGATTGTCATTTCATTTTAGAAGAGCGTGTTAAAGGAAGCTACAAGCCAGATGCCTCAGGTAACAATTTCCTGTTCAACCTCCTGGGAGTCGCTTCTACCAAGGTTGTGCCGGGCGGCTCAGATATGCTTGGCGAAATGGAGACATTGGCTGAGGAGTTAAAAGCTGCAGGCAAGAAACCGTACATCATTCCAGGCGGGGCCTCAAATGCCATCGGAGCGCTGGGTTATGTCGGCTGTGCGCAGGAGATCGTCCAGCAGCTTTTTGAAACCGGTCTGCATATCGACCACATGGTTGTACCCAGCGGCAGTGCAGGCACCCACGCCGGTATCGTTGTCGGTATGGCAGGAACCAGTGCCAATATCCCTGTTTCGGGTGTCAACGTGAGTCGCCCTAAAGATGTACAGGAAGGTATTGTCTTCAATCTCGCCCAGGAGACTGCGGCACTCGCTGGTATGCGTGGTGAGCTCAGTGCAGATGAGGTTACCTGTTTTGATCAGTATGTCGGCCCTGGTTATTCCCTGCCTACAGACTCCATGAAAGAAGCGGTTACCCTGCTCGCACAGACAGAATCAATCCTGCTGGACCCGGTATACTCCGGCAAAGCGATGGCGGGCCTCATTGATCTTGTCAGAAAAGATCATTTCCCTGCAGGCTCGAACGTTCTTTTTCTCCACACTGGAGGCTCGCCGGCCCTCTACGCTTATCTTGATACCTTCAAATAGATAGAAGCATGTACTGAGAAATCCGGCTTAAAAGTAAAGCACCGGAGCAAATGCTAGTTCGGTGCTTTACCCTATAGAGAATAGGGAATTACCCGTTGAGGGAGGGAACTGCCTGTTCTCCAAATCTAAAGTGTTCTGTGAGAGGAAAACACTATGAAACTTTATCATAAGATAATGATCGGGCTGGTGCTTGGCGTCGTTGCCGGCCTGATACTCGGAGAAAAAGCTGCATATTTAAAGCCTGTCGGTGACATTTTCATTCGCTGTCTGCGCCTGATCGTCGTTCCACTGATCCTTTCCACCTTGATTACAGGTGTCGTCAGCACCGGAAACATCAGAAATTTAGGAAAGACCGGGATCACCACCCTTGTTTACTTTATGGCAACTACCACCTTGGCGGTGGTGATTGGCCTGGTAGTCGCTAACATCCTTCAGCCAGGCACAGGACTTACCCTGGGCGAGATGAAGACTTTCAATGCTCCGGAATCTGTAGGCCCGGCCAAGATGATTGTCAACATGTTTCCGATGAACCCGATGGAAGCTCTTGCTAAAGGCAACGTTCTCCAAATAATTATTTTTGCGTTACTTTTCGGCGCAGGACTCTCCATGGCGGGCGACGCAGGTAAACCTGTCAGCAGGTTTTTCCAAAGCCTGGCGCAGGTCATGTTCAAGGTTTCCGATATCGTCATCAGCTTTGCACCATATGGCGTATTTGCTCTTATCGCGTGGACAACCGGTAAATTCGGTCTCGACATACTCCTGCCAATGGGTAAGCTGATCATCGCAGCACTGATCGCCAGCCTTATTCATATTTTTGCATCTTATACGCTGCTGGTCGCAACAGTTGGCCGCATATCTCCTCTTGCCTTCCTGAAAAAGACCCTTGAACCCGCGCTGGTTGGCCTGTCTACTTGCAGTGCTGCCGCTGCCTTTCCGTTTTCCATGCGTGCCCAGAAGCAACTGGGTGTATCGCCCAAGGTTTCTGGTTTTACCCTGCCAATGGCACTGACAATCAACATGGACGGCACAGCCCTGTACCAGGCAGTTGCAGCCACGTTTATCGCCAATGCCTATGGTATTGACCTGACACTGACCCAGCAGGGGACCATCGTGGCCACTGCGGTTCTGGCTTCGGTTGGCACCGCGAGTATTCCTGGTGGCGGTTTAATTATGCTCACTATGGTCCTCCAGTCAGTCGGCCTGCCGCTTGAGGGAATCGCCATCGTGGCAGGAATCGATCGAATTCTTGATATGTTCAGAACAACCACCAATATTTTTGGTGATAACTCTGCCGGTGTTGTTGTGGCTTCTTTAAACGGTGAGCTGGACCGTGAAGTTGCTGAAACCCCACTTGATGAGCTGGAACGTGGAAGCAGTGTTCATGTTGATAAAGACGGTCACATCGTTGATGATCTGACCTAACAAAGTTGTACTTGCGACAGAGCATTACCCTCAATGCCACGTAGAGGCCTCCTTCAACAAGGAGGCCTTTTTTTATTGCTGCTGCCCTATAATTTCAACTATGTTTTCAACCTGCGGGCGCACTTGCAGCTCTATACTCCTCGGCATCACAATGCACGGAACACCCAGCGGCAGCTCTCCCGACTCAGCACCTTATGGGAGGCATATGGAGAAGTGCAGAAAGAAATGAAAATCGGATGCAGAGAATTATACAAACCTTGGGCTGTTCTTCTGGATTTCCCCTGGTAAGCAGCATCTGCCATCGAAACGCATCTTGTGCTAAACAAACAATTGCAGTATAAAGGGATGTTTGGCCTTGTGTTTCAACAACTATACAACAACGCACTACTATCAGATGGAGTAACACTTTGGGTTTCGAAAAGCACACTTATACAGAACGAGTAGTAAATTACATTAAAGAGTGCATTTTGAATGGTACCTATAAACCTGGCAACAAAGTCAAGGAATTGACCATTGCCCAAGAGCTCTCCATAAGTCGCGCTCCTGTTCGGGAAGCGCTCCAGGTTCTCATCCAGGAAGGTCTGGTTATCTGGATACCACAAAAAGGGAAATTCATAACCAAACTCAATTCTGAACAAATTCGAAACAGCTATTTCACTGGTGGTATCCTGGAAGGCGCTGCAGTTGCTCAAGCAGTGGACCTGTATACTGATCGAGATTACAAACGGTTGGAGGCCATCAATGAGAAAATGCTTGAAGTAACTGAAAGTAAAAATAGTTTCGAAGCATTTGCAGCCTTGGATGACAAGTTTCACAAGATTCTGTTGTCAAAAATCGACAATGATCTTTTAAAAGAGTTCTGCAAAAGATCATGTCAGGGAATTTCGAAGTTCCTGCTCTATAAATACTGGATAGCGATATTTACCCCAGACGAAGTGTACGTGCGCCACAAAAAGATCGTTGATGCATTGAAGGAGCGGAACGCAGATAAACTCGAGAAGGTCATCCGGGCTCACTACATCGACATAGGGGAGCGGATAACTCAAGTGAAGGAAAAGGCTGACGCGGAAGTAGCGTAATGGCAGAAACACAAAGTGGCCAGAGTTGTTTGGCCAGGCAGCCTCTCAAAGGTGTTGCGTGAAACGTTAGTGATTAGAAATTCTATGTTGACCTCTGAGTAGAGACTGCTTCAATCCGACAGACTCCTTGGCGAATTGGTCACTGCCAATGCTTTTAGGTTTCATTTCCCGCTCTCAGTGATAGCTGCAGATACCTTCCATTAACCTTCTCCCGGATTAGCTAGTGGCTCAATAAAGCCTTCCTTTAAAAGGAAATTACCATTTGTAAGCTTGAGACATCAGCTACCTTAAGACTCGTACTCATCAGATCCGCTCTTGATTTCTGCACATAAAGTTCTCTAAACCGCAACTCATCTCCTGCTGGTCAAGAAGACGTATTCAATACCCGTTTCACCATTTGCTAAAAATTGAAAAATGCATATACATAGTAAGTGATTGCAAGATGATAATCTGCCACGACCATTCCCCCCCGAAACGATTAGAGAACTGTCAAATATAGAGAGGCACCATGTCGGAAGTAAATAAATGGGATGAACGATACGCCACAGATGATTTCGCTTATGGCACCGAACCAAATGATTTCTTGCGGGAAAGCATTCAGCATCTGCCCGCCGGGGGACGTATACTCTGTTTAGCTGAGGGGGAAGGTCGCAATGCTGTATTTCTGGCCCGGCACGGTTTTAATGTTGTTGCGGTAGATTCTTCGACAGTGGGTTTGCGAAAAGCTCAAAAGCTTGCCGACGAAAATGGTGTGCAGATAACTACGATCGTGGCAGATCTGGCTGAATTTACTATTGCAGACAGTTCCTTTGATGGGGTTATCTCAATTTTCTGTCATCTGCCACCAGCTGTTCGCAGCCGCCTCCATCGACAGGTTATTGATGGCTTGAAGATTGGCGGCACCCTGATACTCGAGGGGTACACCCCTGAGCAACTTCACCAGGGTACAGGTGGCCCCCCAGTGAAAGAATTGATGATGACCCTCACCATAGTTCAAGATGATTTTCGTGATCTCAACCAGATCCACCTTCTCGAAACTACCCGCGAGATTCTTGAAGGAACCCTGCACACCGGCACCGGGGCAGTGGTTCAGTTTATTGGTGAAAAAAGCTGAACCACCAGTTCTTTCCTCTCCGGTCTCACACCGGAGAGACCATCAAGGCCCCTCACCTTACAGGCCCGATGCCTCCACCATTCTTGCCGGGTGTTTTTTTCCTTCTCTACTGACACCAATAATAGCCTTCTGCCACTTCAGACAATCGCCCCTCCACGAACACAAACCATGTTATCCATTCTTATAGTTTGATATTATGCAGTTTATCTCAATACCCTCCTCAGCTCAAACATCACATTTCCAACATCATTTTCACAACCACCGATAGTTGAATTACATTTTCGTAACAGATTTTCTTTTCTTGACGATTATGATTTTAGGTGATATATCACATCCAATATGACACACAAACCTGTTTCCCCACTGGAGGACACATTCAATGCCCGTACCGCACAACCCTCAGCAAATCAACCGCTTCAGCATGCGTGAAGAGGTGTACAACACCTTGTTGAAATGGATCATGGAGGGTGTTCTCCGGCCCGGAGAGAAGATCCTCGACAAAGATCTGGCAGAACGCCTTGGTGTGAGCAGAACTCCCGTACGTGAAGCACTCCGACGACTCGAAGACAAAGAATTAATAGAGTCTGCTGCCAACCGATGGACACGGGTTGCCAGAATTTCGCTGAAAGAACCTGAGAAATTCTATCCGATCATCTGGACTTTGGAAGAGTTGGCAGTTTCTGAATGTATCGATCTTCTTGATGATGAAGATTTTCACCAGATGGAAGCGATTAACCGTTCGATCAACAAAGCCACCAAAAACAATGACCCGGTAAAGGCATCGTGGGCTGACGTTGAATTTCATCAGGTATATATCGCCAAATCCGCCAATGATTACCTGATTTCGATTCTGCGTGATCTGAAGATCAAGTTTCGGCGCATCGAGGTGTGCTATTTCGACGGCACAAAGTCATCCGATGAATCGTTCATGGAACACAACCAGATTCTGGGGGCACTTAGAAATAGCAACCTCGCTGAGACCCAGCACCTTATTCGGACGAACTGGCAAAACAGCCTCAAAAGACTTCAGGCTCTTGATCTCGATCAGGACCAGAAGGAAGACGACGAAAGCTGACCCATCTGCCTTAAGATTTCACGTTTATGTTTTCCCTGAAGAGATAAAGAATGACTAGAGCATTGAATAAAGCCGTTTCCGGCCAGCTGGAATCCATAGAAAAGATTGGCTACTCCATTAACTACCTCACCGAACGTCTCTGCGGACTGCTGGTCGCAGCCATGATCGGCGTGGTCTGGTTTGGTATTATCGACAGATATTTCCTCGCTCTCGGTGGCACCTGGACCGAAGAACTTGCCCGATACATCATGATTTGGGCGGCCCTGCTGGCCATCCCCTGCTGCACTCACCGCAGGGAGCATATTGGCCTGAATCTCCTTTTTGCCAAACTCCCTTCCCGGCATCAGGTGAAGTTCCGTCTTCTTCTCGACTTGATCGGCCTCATCTTTTTTGCCTTTCTTTTCTATTACGGCATCATGATGACCAAGGCCGGAACCACACAATTCGCAACCATTTTCGGGATGAATATGACCATTCCCTACCTTTCGGTCCCCTTAGCGAGCGGACTGACCATAATTCAGATATCTGTCTGCATGGTCCGGGAAGCGTATCAGATCGAACCTATCTACAAACTCAAGGAGCAGGTCAGATGATTATCGTCGCAGCAACATTCTTCACCCTTCTCCTTGTCGGGGTACCCATCGGCTTCGTACTCGGTATCGCCGGTGCCATCGGCCTGTTCATGATTGGCGGCGACAACTTCATGATGATGGCCCCAAAACGGTTTTTTGACGGGCTCAATCTTTTTACCTTTATGGCCATGCCCTTTTTCATCCTGGCCGGTGAAATCATGAACCGGGCGGGTATGACCATGAAACTCGCTAACTTTGCCGACTCTCTGGTTGGTTACATGCGGGGCGGACTCGCCCACTCCAACATGCTGGCTTCCGTGCTCTTTGCCGGTATGACCGGCGCCGCGGTCTCCGATGCCGCAGCCTTTGGCAACACCCTGGTCCCGGCAATGACCAAACAGGGGTACAGCAGGCCGTTCGCCTGCGCAGTCACCGCTGCCGGTTCCATCATCGGGCCAACCATTCCCCCTTCTAACCTGATGGTCATTTACGGCTCTTTGGCCGGGGTGTCAATTGCGGGCCTTTTTGCTGCGGGAATCCTGCCAGGTATTCTGATCTGTCTCACCTGCATGGCACTCATTGTGGCCCTGGGTCGTAGGCTCGGGTTGCCCAAGGCTGAAGGCGGCCCAAAGCTCACTGAAATTATCAAAGCATTCAAGGGAAGTTTTCTCGCCCTGCTTATGCCCCTTATCATCCTTGGCGGCATTCTGGGCGGAATAGTCACACCAACAGAAGCCGCAGCAATCGCTGTTGCCTACGCCCTTTTTGTTGGCCTGATCATTGAGCGTACCATCACGGTCAATGATATTTTCCAGATGCTGATCCGTACCTCCCGGATCACCGGCGTGGTCTTTCTGATCATCGCTTCCGCCTCAATTCTCAGCTGGTGGATGACGTTCATGCAGATCCCCCAGCAACTTGCTGCATTTTTCCTTTCCCTTTCCGACAATCCGCTGGTGATCAAAGCGCTGATACTGACTTTCTTACTTGCTATCGGCATGTTCATGGATATCAATGCTGCCCTTATCATCCTCACTCCCATGCTGGGGACACTCACCACCGCCATCGGCATGCACCCCGTTCATGCCGGCGTGATGATTATTCTCACCCTCAATATTTCCCTTATGACCCCGCCGGTCGGGGCCTGTATCTTTGTTCTCTCCTCCGTAACCGGGGAAAAGATTGAAAAGATCAGCGCCGCTCTGTGGCCGTTTATCATTGCCGAAGTCTCCGTGCTGGTCCTCATCACCTACTGGACTGACCTGGCAATGTTTTTTCCAAAACTTCTGCTGGATCTCTAGCAGGCAATTCTCTTTATGAGGTGTTCGATGCAAACCGTACGTAAAATTTCCTTCATGCTCGCGGCATGCGCTCTGTTCATGCTGGTAGCACAGTCAGCCCTGGCAACCAAGACTATCAAGATGCACCACCTGAACAAGAACGGTGCCTTCGATAATCCTTCCGGTGCTGCGGCAGTCGTTTTCAAGAACCTGGTCGAGGCCGGGACCAATGGAGAGGTGCAGGTACAGATCTTCCCAAGCGGTCAGCTCGGCAAAGATGCTGATGTGGTTCAGCAGGTGAAATCCGGTATCATCCAGCTTGGTGTACACTCTGTAGGCGGTGTAGCCAGTGTATACCCAATGATCTCAGTTCTCGATATTCCATTTGCCTTTCCTAATATCGCTTCCACCTATGAGGTGCTTGACGGAGAGTTCGGTAAAAAGCTGGGAGCGGACATTGAGGCTAAAACCGGTATGAAAACCCTGGGATTCAGTGATTCAGGCGGATTCTTCCAGTTCACCAACTCCAAGCACCCTATCAAGACCCTCGAAGACATGAAGGGGCTCAAAATCCGCACCATGGGTCTGGATACCCACAAGAAGCTGATCTCCGGACTCGGCGGCCAGCCTGCAGCAATCGCCTGGTCTGAGGTATACACCGCGCTGCAGACCGGTGTTGCTGATGGCCAGATGAACCCGGTACCGATTGTAGAGTTCGCTAAACTCTATGAGGTTCAGAAGTACCTCACCCTCTCCAATCACCTGTTCGCACCCCATGTATGGATGATGAACAAGGATTTCTACAACAGCCTTACCCCTGCTGAGCAGAAGGTGGTAGAGTCTGCCGCTAAAGCTGCCATCGTGACCAGCCGCGGTATCGCTAACTCCATTGAGGCCTCTGATCGCGGTCTGCCATTTCTGAACGAGAAACTTGAGGTATACTCGCTTCCGGAAGCAGAAAAAGTGAAATTCCGCGCAGCGACCCTGCCGGTAGTTCAGGAGCATATCGAAAAGACTTTCGGTGCTGAAGGTAAAGAGATGCTTGAGGCATTCCTGGCAGCTGTCCAGTCAGCTTCCTGATAGCCTGTACTCCAATCGGCCCGGTTCCCCGGGTCGGTTGGTGAGGAAAGGATACAAGACAGATGATCCAATATAGCCTGGCAGAACTCAACGATATTAACGCTGTACTTGAACTTCAGGGCAGATATCAACTCGATAACATCTCTGAAGAAGACAAAACTGATGGCTTTGTTACAACTCCCTTTACAGCCGACCAATTGCAACGCCTCATCCTTCAAGAGAAAGGCCTGTTTGTCGCTAAAGATGAGTCAACTGTAATTGCCTACGCTATGTCGGCATCTTGGCACTACTGGTCAGAGTGGCCTATGTTCCAGTTCATGATCAACGAATTGCCACAACACACCTTTAAGACTGAAACACTCTCTATAGGGAACTCGTGCCAGTATGGCCCTATTTGCATTCATAAGAAATTTCGGGGAACCGGCGTACTTGAAGATATCTTCGATTTTGCACGAGATGCGATGTCAAAGCGTTTCCCGATAATGATAACCTTCATAAACAAACAAAATCCGAGGTCTTATGAAGCTCATACACGTAAATTACACATGACAACCCTCCATGAGTTCCAATTCAACTGTAACGTCTATTACGAACTGGCATACGATACTTCACAAAAACTTCCAAGTTACCAAAATTATAATTAAATATTTTACCTGTGAAATTTTAAACAATTCTATCAAGTCCACAGTTTACATTTATAACTTATGCAAATTCCACAACATATAACAGGCCTGCGCTGCACTATCTGCAACACTCTCCACGCACCTGACTCCGGCTTACTCGTTTGCCCCGATCACGATAATGAGGGCATCCTCGAAGTCGAGTATGACTATCAGCAGATCGGCACAACGTTTACCAGGGAACATCTGGCCAAGTCTGGCGATTTCTCCCAGTGGAGATACCGCCCCCTGCTGCCGGTTCTGCCCGACACTCCTGTGCCACCGCTCACCGTAGGCTGGACACCGCTGGTACCGGCTCCATTGCTGGCTGAATCAGTCGGCATTGGCTCGCTCACTATTAAAGATGACTCCCGCCAGCCAACAGGCTCGCTCAAAGACCGCGCCTCAGCGCTTGCGGTTATGAAAGCCAAAGAAGCAGGAGCCAGAGTGATCACCACCGCCAGCACCGGTAACGCCGCGGCCGCACTGGCCGGCATCTGTGCCTCGGTGCAGATGGAGTGCGTTATCTTTGTCCCGGCGTCGGCACCTGAAGGAAAAATCGCCCAGTTAATGGCTTATGGCGCCACTATTTTCCTGGTTCAAGGAACCTATGATGACGCATTCGAGCTTTGCCTTCAGGCCAGCAGCAAGTTCGGCTGGTATAACCGGAATACCGGTTACAACCCGTATATGGCTGAAGGAAAGAAGACCGCCGCCTTTGAAATTTGTGAACAGCTCGACTGGCGGGTTCCCGACTCGGTATTTGTAAGCGTTGGTGACGGCTGCATAATCAGCGGTCTGCACAAAGGGTTCAAAGATCTGCTGGAATTGGGCTGGATAGAGAAAATACCGCGCCTTATGGGGGTACAGTCTGCCGGCAGCGACTTTATGTGGCAGGCCAGCGAAAAGAATGCGGATGTACTCACCTTCCCCGCCATCTCTGCCAACACTGTTGCCGATTCCATCTCTGCTGGTTTACCGAGAGACAGGATAAAAGCCGCAAGAGCAGTTTCTGAAACAGGTGGAGCCTGGCTACGGGTGGCTGATGAGAATATCCTCGCCGCAATACCTGCCCTGGCCTCATCCACCGGGATTTTTGCCGAACCCGCGGCGGCGGCTTCCCTTGCCGGGCTGAAAGAGGCAGTGAAAGCCGGCCTTATCACCAACAAAGAAAATTCGGTGCTCCTGGTAACCGGTAACGGTTTGAAAGACCCGGGTGCCACCATCAAAGCGTGCTCGGTTGCTGGCAGCAAAGCCTGCACCATAGCCCCTGATATTGACGAGGTTGGCAAGAACCTGCCAGCCGATCTGAAAAACAACTGTTAATTTTTTACTGAGAGAGAAGCACATGCTCGATCTGACCATAAACCAGAAAGGACTGGAGCGGGCCGTACAAAGGGCCCGTGAAAAAAACATCATCATCCCTACTTTTGAGCAGATGCGCAATCCGTCCCTGATTCCGGAACCGATTCGCAACAAGCTCGGCAATCTCGGCCTCTGGGACCTGGACCCGACCAACCTGTTTCGTATCAGCTGGAAGAACGAACCGGTAGCCCAGGGCGGCGGCTATGGAGGAGTGAATTATATCGAACTGCCTTCCTCACTCACAGGCGTAAAAGCCCGGATCGTGCTGATGCTCGGCAAATGGTTCCCCACCGGCGCCCACAAGGTCGGAGCCGCCTTCGGCTGCCTGGTTCCCCGTCTGGTGACCGGCCAGTTCGACCCCACCGAGCAGAAAGCTGTCTGGCCGTCCACCGGCAATTACTGCCGCGGCGGTGCCTACGATTCCAACCTGCTCGGCTGTGAATCCATCGCCATCCTGCCTCAAGGCATGAGCAAGGAACGCTTCGACTGGCTGGCTAAAGTTGCCGGCGAAACCATCAAGACCCCAGGCTCTGAAAGTAACGTCAAGGAGATCTTCGACAAGTGCTGGGAGCTGCGTCAATCCGGCGACAAGCTGATGATCTTCAACCAGTTTGACGACATGGGCAACTATCTCTGGCACTACCATGTCACCGGCCACGCCATGGCCGAGCTGATAGCCGGACTCTGCCCGACCCCTGAAACGAATTTCAAGGGTGTGGTGCTTTCCACCGGCTCCGGTGGCACACTTGCCAGCGGTGACTATCTCAAAAGTCTCTACCCAACTTCCAAAATTGCGGCAAGCGAGGCTCTGCAATGCCCGACACTGCTGAATAACGGTTTTGGCGATCATAGAATCGAGGGCATCGGCGACAAACATATCCCATGGGTTCATAACGCCAAAAATACCGATATGGTCATCGCCATCGACGACGAGATCCCCATGAACCTTATCCGCCTGTTCAACGAAGAAGCAGGCAAGGAATTTCTGGTGCAGCAGGGTATAGACAGTGCTGTGGTTGACGGCCTTGATCAGCTCGGCATCTCTTCTGTCGCCAACACCCTGGCCGCAATAAAATTCGCCAAGTATTACGAACTGGGCGAGGAAGATGTGGTGCTCACCATGGCCACGGACTCCATGGAAATGTACGGCAGCCGCCTCACCGAACTGACAGAGGAGAAAGGTGAATTCTCTGCACTGAACGCAGCATACGCCATGGGCCGCCTGCACACCACCGGCATCGACACCATGGAAGAACTCAGCTACTACGGCCGTAAACGCATCCACAACCTGAAGTATTACACCTGGGTCGAGCAGCAGGGCAAAACCTATGAGGAAATCCAGGCACAGTGGCAGGAGAGCAGCTACTGGAGTTCCATCCCGGCCCTGGCACCTGAAATCGATAAGCACATCAACGAATTCAACGCCCGCACCGGCCTGCTGGCGCAGTTGTAATGGAGACGAAGATGGTTGAAAGTTATGTTGATACCGCAACCGAACTCACCCGTCAACTGATCCGCTGTCCCAGTGTTTCAGGTGAAGAAGCTGCGGTTGCAGACACCTTGAAAAAAGCCATGGAGACGCTGGGCTTCGATGAAGTTCACCAGGACAAATATGGTAATATTATCGGGGTGATTAAAGGAAACCGTCCTGGCCCCTGCGTTCTGCTCGATGGCCATATCGACACCGTGCCCGTACCGGATGAATCTGCCTGGAGCGTGCCGCCCTTTGCTGCTGAAATCAAAGAGGGCCGCGTTTATGGCCGCGGCGCTTCAGACATGAAGGGGGCAGTGGCGGCCATGACTGTGGCAGCGAGCTCCTTTCTTGATGCAACCAACCGTGATTTTGGTGGTACGATCTGTGTTGCCGGGGTGGTGCATGAAGAATGTTTCGAGGGTGTTGCCGCACGGGAAATCTCCCAACGTTTCAAGCCCGATTACGTGATAATCGGCGAAGCGTCTGAGCTGAACCTGAAGATCGGCCAGCGTGGCCGGGCCGAGATTGTGGTCGAAACCTTAGGTGTTCCAGCCCACTCTGCCAACCCGGAAAAAGGTGTCAATGCTGTACATTCCATGACCAGACTCATCACCCGCATGGAAGAGGTGAAACCGGAATCCCATCCGATTTTAGGAGAAGGCATCTGCGTACTGACTGATATCAAGTCAACGCCGTACCCCGGTGCGTCCGTGGTCCCAAGCAACTGCCGGGTGACCTACGACAGGCGATTGCTGGTGGGCGAAGACCGGGAGAGAGTGCTCGCCCCATTTCTCGAAACCATTGACCTGCTCAAACAGGAAGACCCGGACTTTGAGGCTCAAGTCTATTTTGCCAGCGATGAGCAACCGTGTTATACGGGTGCTGCCATTGAGGGGACCCGGTTTTTTCCAGCCTGGCTCTATGATGAAAAAGAGGCATTCGTTACAGCGGTACTTTCAGAGCTGCAGGAAGCCGGACTGAAACCTGCTGTATCGCACTATGCGTTTTGCACCAACGGCAGTCATTATGCCGGGGAAGCCGATATTGCCACCCTTGGTTTCGGTCCCTCGCAGGAAAACCTTGCCCACACCATAGACGAGTATATTGAGATTGAGCAGCTCCACAAAGGAGTGCTGGGATATCAGGCCATCCTCAGGGCATTACTCAAACTCTGATATATTTTCTTCAGTTTTTTAAGGATCACTGATGCGGATACGATTCGACAACGCAGTACTTTATGATGGCACAGGCGACAAACCCGGAATCGTTTCCGTAGTTATTGCTGGTGACTCTATTGAGGCAATCTGCAGCGGCCCTGACAAGCCCGCTGCAGATCTGATTATTGACCTGGAGGGCAAGGCCCTCTGCCCTGGTTTTATAGATACACACAGTCACTCAGACCTGGTTATTCTCGAGACTCCGATACTGGACGCCAAGATACGGCAGGGAATCACCACCGAGATTTTAGGCCAGGATGGTATTGCCATGGCACCTCTGCCGGCTGAGCATATTGCCCAGTGGCGAAAAAACCTGGCTGGCCTCGCAGGAACCTCGGATTCAATTTCCTGGGATTATCGAGATACCAAGGGTTATCTCGACCTGCTCGAAAAGAGTGGCTCAGCCCAGAACCTCTGTTACCTGGTTCCCCACGGCAACCTCCGCATGGAGGTCCTGGGGCTCGATCAGCGCCCGGCCACCGATGAAGAACTCGATGCCATGCGCCGGGTAACTCAGCGGGAACTGAACAACGGTGCGCACGGCATAAGCACCGGTCTTATCTACCCCCCCTGCACGTACGCCGATTTCAGAGAGCTCGTTGCAATCTGCCAGGTCGCGGCCGACAATTCGGTCCCCCTGGTCATTCACCAGCGCAGTGAAGCCGATGCCATTATTGAGTCAATGAGTGAGGTGCTCGAAATAGCACGCGTAACCGGAGTACATATCCACTTCTCCCATTTCAAGATTTGCGGCACATACAACGACGCCAAGCTGCCCGGAGTTATCGACCTGCTCGACAGGGCAAGCGAAGAGGGACTCAGGGTAACATTTGATCAATACCCGTACACCGCCGGCTCCACAATGCTCAGCGCCATCCTGCCTCCGTGGGCCCATGCAGGCGGTACCGCCCAACTCCTCAACCGCCTTGCAGACAGAGAATGCCGGAAACGCATGCTGGATGATATCCGCACCACTCCAAGCTCCTGGGACAACTTTGTTGCCTTTGCCGGTGTTGACGGCATCTCGATCACCAACGTGCAGACTGCACAGAACACGCAGTTTATCGGCAAGTCACTGCTGGAAATTGGTGAAGAAAGAGGCACTGACCCGGTGGAGGCTGCATTGGATCTGATTCTGGAAGAGGAAAATGGGGTCAGCATGGTGGACTTTTACGGGCTTGAGAAACATGTACGACGCTTCATGCTGCGACCGGAGATGAATCTCTGCACAGATGGGCTGATGCACGGTACACCTCATCCGAGAACATATGGTGCGTTCCCTCGTTTTCTCGGCAAATATGCCCGGGATGAACAGCTCATGCCACTTGAAAAAGCCATCAGGAAGATGACACTGCAGGCAGCGGAATCGTTTAATATAGCCAAGAGAGGCAAGGTTGCAGAGGGCTGGTTCGCAGATCTCGTCGTTTTTGATCCCGCTGCTATTTCAGACCTGGCCACGTATACCAACCCGTGTCAGCACCCTGCCGGGATCGAGCTTGTCATGATAAACGGAACCATCGCCTACACAGCAGAGCCATACAAGACTGTCCTTTGCGGCCATAACCAGGATATGCAGTGTGGCAAAGTTCTGAGACTGAACAGCTGATGCCCTAGAGAGAAAGGCAGAAACGGACAGGTGCAGAAGTTGCTTTGCTCACCCCGGAAAGCAACCTGCACACTGAGCAATACTATCGCCTTCCACCAACAATCCCCCCCATGATCCAACTGTGCTGCATATTGCAAAACCTTGGAATTTTCTTGACAGACCGACCCCTTTTGAATAAGAATTTCCCTATCTGTATAGTACTTTTTTCCCCTTAATTACGGAACATAGGTTGTATGTTCCGGCAGGTCACGTAAATATCATTCAACCTGACCCAATCAGGAGCTGCAGCTCTTTGAGTTTGTTCGTTATTCGGCTTACAAGCTGTTTTGTTGAAACAATGGCGACAGATAAAATCTCTGTTTTGGCCGCGTAGCAGAACAATTTGCTACGTTTTCAACTTCCACGTTCACTCGTACATGACACAACCACCTGAGGGCAATACTTCAACAGTACTTCTGGACAGTCATGTCCACCTCTACCATTGGAGCGATCTGGTCCCCATACTGGATAGCGCCAGAGTCTGTCATCAAGAGCAGGATACAGCGCATCATAGCCACAACCCGGCATCAGCAGTCGTACTGGTTTTTACAGAGCCCAGGGAGCGCGACACTTTTGCCAGACTGAAACGGCAGCTGGAAAGTGAAAGTACAACTCCCCTGGCGCCGGACTGGCAGTTACACTCTACGGCCGAACCACTCTCTCTCATTGCCACACACACTGATGGTGCCGAAATTTTTCTAATAAGTGGTCAGCAGATCGTAACCCGCGAGCGCCTGGAGGTGCTCTCCATTGCCACCGAACAATCCATAGCTGATCGCCTGCCGCTTGCCGCAACGCTGAAGGCGATAGAGGACGCCGGCGGCTTCCCCATACTGCCCTGGGGAGTGGGAAAGTGGCTGTTTCGACGGGGGAAACTCGTCTCCCAACTGATCAGGGAAAATGACAACCCCGTTCATGCCCCCTTTGCCCTGGGAGATAACGGTGGACGTCCCCAATTCTGGCGTTGGGTAAAACAGTTCGATCTGGCCAGAACACATAATATTCCGGTTATCTCCGGTTCAGATCCACTTCCCTGCAGCAATCGTCGCCATGTTGCTGCAAACTTCGGTACCTTGATCAGCTGTTGTTTCGACCGGGAAAGACCGGCTATGTCACTACTGAAAGCAATCGCGGAAAGAACCTGTGATACTCGACCATTTGGTGCACTTACACGATCAATGGACTTTATGCGCGACCAACTGGCGCTGCGATTTAACTGTAACTAAGGAAGCAGCCACACTATGCGAAGAGATATCGACTACCTGGCAAACAATGATTTCCACGTGGTGATCATCGGCGGCGGCATCCACGGAAGCGTGCTCTTCCGGCAGCTGGCGGAAACCGGCATCCGGGTGGCACTGGTGGAAAAAGACGACTTTGGCGCCGGGACATCGGCCAACAGCTTAAAAATTCTGCATGGGGGTCTGCGATATCTGCAACACCTCAACATCAGGCGTATACGTGATTCGGTCTATTCCAGGAAGGTTTTCATGAAAGTTGCCCCCCACCTTGTTCAACCGCTGCCCTGTGTTATTCCAACCAGCGGCAACGGCATCAAGGGCAAGTCTGTAATGGCCGCCGCATTGAAAATTTTTGACTTTCTCAGCTGGGACAGAAACGATCACGCACCGGAAAGAAATCAGGCAGGCCGGGGTACCCTTTTGAACAGGGAGCAATTCCTCAAAATTGTCCCCCAACTCAACACCGATGAAATCACCGGCGGAGCCCTCTGGTACGATGACCTGATCGTTAACACCGAGCGTATGTGCCTCAGCTTTGTCAAAGCGGGATGCGCTACCGGTGGAGTGGCCGCAAATTACGTGAAAGTTCGTAAGCTCGCTCGCACCAAAAACCGCATTTCAGGGACAGAAGTTACAGACAGGCTGAGCGGCAGGACCTTCATGATCAGGGGCCGGATGGTGATTAATGCGGCAGGCCCCTGGATTGACGAAATACGCAGGGAGTCGCATCAGGCCAGCACCACAGAAGACCTTGCCAAGGCTGTCAACATCGTCGTCGACAAACAGCTCTTTGCCGGTCATGGCGTCGGTCTTGAATCCAACGACGAAGTAAAGGACAGGGACAGCAAGGTAAAGCGCTCCAACCGTCTCTATTTTTTCGTCCCCTGGAAGAATTGTACCATCATCGGTACCAGCTACTCATATTACAGCGGCCGATGTGATGAATTGAAGATTGAAGACTGGGAAATCGAAGAGATTATCAGCGAAGTCAACGCCATCTATCCCGGTGCAGCACTCAGCCGGAACAACGTTATTCACAGTCACGCCGGTCTGATCCCCGCCCATAAGCCCGTGAACAGCTCCCGCAACAGTACCCCCCAGCTACTCAAAAAGCCTAAAATCATTGACCACCAGGCACTCGAAGGACTTGAGGGGTTACTTACCGTCGAAGGCGTCAAATACACCACAGCTCCTGCAATTGCCCTGCAGGTGGAAAAACTGCTGCGGAAAAAAGCTATCATTCCGAACTCTCATCTTACCAAAGGGGTTGGCAGTTCTACTGCAGACGTTCCCACCGGGCAGGATATTCAGCAATTTCTGAACGACTATCCCCGCATTCAAAACAGTTACGGCAGCTACAGTTCCTCCCTGCTGGATATCATGAAAAAGGAGGCAAATACCGCAGAGCCGGTAAACGAGGGTGTACCACTCCTGAAAGCTGAGGTGCTGTACTCCATTCGGGAAGAGATGGCCATGAAATTGAGCGATGTTGTGCTCCGCAGGACAGATTGCGGCAACGGAGGCTGCCCTTCCCTTCAGGCGCTTGAAAAGATTGCCACGCTCATGGCCGATGAACTCGACTGGAACGAAAACAGACAAGCTCTTGAAGTGGAACAACTCTACTCCTACTACCAGAACCGGTCCGGGAGGGAGCAATGAAAATCCTGGTGCTCGCCCCCCATCCTTTTTACCAGAACAGGGGTACCCCCATTGCCCTGCGCATGCTCCTTGAATGCCTGGCGGCAGATGGCCATGAACTCACTGCACTGGTCTACCCGGAAGGAGAACCGGTAGTGATCCCCGGATGTCGATTGCTACGGGTAAAAAAAGTAGCCTTCACTGCCGGAGTACGCCCGGGTTTCTCCTGGAAAAAGCTCGCACTTGACCTGGCCATGATGAAAATGGCCAGAAGACTACTCAGTTCTGAAAGTTTTGACCTGATCCACGCCGGGGAAGAGGCTGTTTTCATGGCACGCAGATTACAGAAAAAATTCAAGATCCCATACGTCTACGACATGGACTCATCCCTACCCCAGCAGCTCTGTGAAAAGTCTTCCATACTTACCCCACTGCTGCCGGTTTTCAGAACACTCGAACGACGGGCCGTTGCAAACAGTACCGGCGTACTGCCAGTCTGCCCGTATCTTGAAAAGTTAGCCAGATCCTACAGCTCTGGGCCAATAATACAGTGCCTGGAGGATATCACCCTGCTGCCGGGAGAGCTTGATAATCACCGGAAGAAAAAAACACTCCTCCGGCTCAAGCAGGACAATATCGTGCTGATGTATGTTGGCAATCTGGAAAAGTACCAGGGGATAGACCTCTTACTCGAAGCGTTCTCCCTTTGTTATCTCGAAAACAACCGGCTGAAACTGGTCGTCATTGGCGGCAACAAAAACGACATCAGCCATTACAAACACAAGGCGACACTTCTTGGAGTTGACAGCGGAGTCATCTTCACCGGCCCCAAACCGGTGGAAGATCTCGCCTACTATCTCGACCAGGCCCATATCGTCGTCTCACCACGATGCAAGGGTTATAACACCCCGATGAAAATCTACTCGTATCTCGATTCCGGAAAACCTGTGGTGGCCACCCGCCTTGAAACCCACACCCAGGTACTCGACGATTCCATCAGCATGCTGGTAGCACCAACCGACACGGAGATGGCCGCAGGTATCATGCGCTTGGTCAACGACCGCGAGCTCGGTTCCCGGCTGGCCACACGGGCAAAGCAACGGGTGAGCGAAGAGTACACCCGTACAGCGTTTAACAGGAAGCTGAAATCGTTTTATGCCCGAATCGAACACACAATAACTACCGCCTGAAAAAATCTCCCCTCTATATGGGGAATGCGAAGCGGACGGTATCATATCACCATGGAGTATCCATGAGAGCACTCGTAACAGGAGCGACGGGATTTACCGGAGGCATACTGGCCGAAAAACTCTACCAGCAAGGACACCATGTGCGCGTACTGGTCCGTGATCGCAATCGGATAAGCTCCCCCAGTGCAGGCAAATTTGAAGTTATTGAAAGCGAACTTACCCAGCGTGAACAGCTGGAGCGGGCAGTCCAGGATATCGAGGTCGTTTTTCATATTGCGGCCATCTATCGTCAGGCAGGAGTACCGGATCAGGAGTATTGGGATGTCAACGTTAAAGCCAGCGAGAACCTGCTGCAACTCGCTCACCTGGCTGGAGCGAAACGTTTTGTACACTGCTCCACCGTCGGCGTACATGGCGACATCGAAGAGCCGCCGGCTGATGAGACCTACCGCTTCTCACCCGGCGACATCTATCAGATTACCAAACTTGCCGCCGAGAAAAAGGTTCTCGAGTATCATCGTAAAACCGGCTTCCCCGTATCAGTAATCCGGCCGGGCGCAATTTACGGTGCAGGTGATATGCGGCTTCTGAAACTCTTCAAGCTCGCCTCGAAAAGCATCACACCAGTACTCGGAGATGGCAACGTCTTCTACAACATGGTCTATGTAGAAGATCTCGCTGATATTTTCATCCTGGCCGGACAAAAGGAAGAAGCTGTCGGCGAGGTTTTTCTCGGTGCAGGGCCTGAAAACCTGCGGCTCAACGATATTCTCGACAAGATCTCCTTCATTCTCAGCAAACCAAGCCGCAAGGTGCATCTGCCCGTCAAACCCTTCCAGGTCGCGGGAACCCTGTGTGAAAAAATATGTATACCGCTTGGGATAGAACCCCCGATTTATAGGCGCAGAATCGATTTTTTTACCAAATCACGCTCATTTTCCATCGAGAAATCACGGCGCCTGCTTGGTTATAACCCGCAATTCGATTACACACGGGGGCTCGCCCGAACTGCTGGGTGGTACCGTGAACACAACCTGCTGTAGGAGTACGCCAGTGTGAAATCAGAGACCGCAACCGACTAATCCAGATACAGGTACCCCATGAAAAAAATTACGCTGATAGGCAGCTTTTCCGGACGCAATGCCGGCGATATCGCCATACTGGCAAACATCCTTCATGACTTTGCCCAAGTCCGCTCTGATGTACAGTTTCTGATCCCCACTCTTAAACCAAGCTTTGTCACTACCCATTACGGTCACTACAATGTAAAGCCCATGGGGATGATGCCCTGGCATTTCTCCCTGAAAGCCTTTGGCCTGGCCACCTATCGTTCCATGTCCAGTACCGACATGGTAATGATTACCGATAATGCCCTGTTTGACCGAAAGCTCTACAACCCTCTGGTAAACACCCTTTTCAGCGTTGCCTTGATGGCACCGACCTGCAAGAAGAAGAATATTCCCATCGTCTTTTATAACGCCAGTGTCGGGCCGATCGAGACCGAAAAAGGCCGGGAACTTATGCAGACAGTTCTCGACGCCACAAAGCTCGTTACCCTCAGGGACAGCTCGACCAAAGAACTTTTTGAAAAGTTGCAGCTCCGATCACCGCATATCCACCTGCTGGCCGATGCAGCAATCAACACCCTGCCCTCACCCGATGAGCGGCTGCAAAAGATCTTTGCCGATGAAAACCTTTTTGCCTCCGACAGCGCCGGCACTATCAGCTTTAACGTCAATTCATATATAGATAACTGGAGTAACACCGGAAAGCTGACCCGCGAACAATTTTGCCGGATCATGGCTGCCGCCATCGACAATGTGGTTGAGGAACTTGGGGTGGATATTCTTTTGACCGTAACCCAGGTGATGGATGAAAAGATCACCTCAGAAGTCCGGCAATACATCCAAAACGCGTATAAAGTTCGGATGATCTCCAACAGGAAATACACCTGCAACGATATCGTCGGCATCCTTCGGGGTGTAGACACCCATATTGGCCTGAGGACCCACTCGCTGATCTTTTGTGCCGCGGTTAATACGCCTATGATCTCGATCAACTCATACCCTAAAAATGCAGGTTTTATGCGCAGTATCGGCCAGGATGACTGGATGATAGAGTTTGAAGATTTGAACGTGGATTACATTACCCAAAAAGTCATCGACAGTTGGCGTAACCGTAACAGGCGCAGAGAGGAACTCATCCCCATAACCAGTATCGAAAAAGAAAAAGCACGTAAAGCTGTTCATCTTGTCGATGAGCTGCTGGGATAGTCCAACACCTCCGGTAACCGATATCTCTTGTTCGTCCTGGCTTTACGGCAATACCCTGGATATCGTTTTTGACTCTCTTCCGCGCTTCACTGGACGCCGTCCGTTAATATTTCCGGTACGACCCCACATGTGTGTTATAGTATATCTGTTTCACCAAACCTCGAATCTTTCGCTCGCATTTCTCATGACTATTTTGCCAAAATACGAAAGCGGCATTTGATTTTAAGATCGTCCTGAAATTCGAATCTGAATGGAAATTGCGAGTCAGATGCGTAACCCGTAAATCTTGTGCATCCAAGGGTTAATTAACCAGGCACTCATGTTTAGGAGGAACATATTATGGCCGATAAAATCACAGCTGTACAGGCTATGGAGATTTTGGATTCCAGGGGCAACCCCACGGTACGCGTCTTTACAGAACTTGAAGACGGCACCATTTCCAGCGCTTCGGTACCATCTGGCGCCTCTACCGGTGAAAATGAAGCCATCGAGATGCGAGACGGCGACAAAACCCGCTATCTCGGCAAAGGTGTTTTAAAAGCTGTAGCCAATGTCAACGACGTTATCGCGCCCGAACTTATCGGTATGTGCGCCACCAGACAGACGGATGTGGACAATCTGATGCTGCAGCTGGACGGCACCGAGAATAAATCGAAACTGGGTGCCAACGCTATTCTGGGAGTTTCCATGGCAGTTGCACGGGCGGGAGCGATGGTCACCGGCCTGCCACTTTATAAGTACCTGGGTGGTACCAACGCCAGACGCATTCCCGTGCCTGCCATGAATATTATCAATGGTGGAGAGCACGCTGACAACAGCGTTGACTTTCAGGAATTTATGGCAACTCCACTGGGCGCACCAAGCTTCAGTGAAGGGTTGAGGTATGTGGCTGAAACCTTCCATGTGCTGAAAAAAATACTAAAATCAAGAGGCCTGGCCACCAGTGTGGGAGATGAGGGTGGCTTTGCCCCCAACCTGGAAAGCAACGACGCGGTGATGGACACTATCATGGAGGCCATTGTTGAAGCTGGCTACACTCCGGGAAAGGATATCAGCATATCGCTGGACAGCGCCGCAAGTTCCTTTTCTCCCGACCTGACCAGCCAATATGACCTGAAATGGTCTGGTGGCGGTAAAATGTCTCGTGATGAACTGGTCGCCCTTGCCATAAAATGGGTTGAGAAGTACCCCATCGTCACCTGGGAAGACCCGCTCGCTGAACATGACTGGGAAGGTTTCAGGAACTTCACCGCCGCAGTGGGTGACTCAATCGACATTGTCGGTGATGATATCTTTGTCACCAACACCAAATATATCGCCCGCGGTATTGAGGAGAAGACAGCAAACTCCGTTCTTATCAAGCTGAACCAGATTGGTACCGTCACTGAGAGTATAGAGGCTGTGCGCATGTGCCGCGACGCAGGTTGGCGCTACTTCATCTCACACCGTTCCGGCGAAACCGAAGACACCTTTCTGGCCGATTTTGCCGTGGCCATGGATGGAGGCCAGCTGAAAACCGGTTCTGCCAGTCGGAGTGAGCGAATAGCTAAATACAACAGGTTGCTGGAAATCGAACACGAGTTGGGCGACAGTGCCCTGTATTACTGGAAATAGAAAATATTTCATCAATATATACAAAAAGCCCGGTTAAGAACCGGGCTTTTTGCTATCTTACCAGGAGCATCCCGAATCTCTTTTGAGAAAACCGGATTTTCCCTCTGTCAGGCGACTCCGGTGTCAGCGTTAGCAACGGAGCAGAATCACTTCTATTGGAATATCAAGGCTATGAAAACAGATAGTAATTCAGATTTTTCTTCCATTAAGCCGATTGGCACTATTCACTCCCCATACACCAATCTGGCCGATATGCCCATTCAGCCCAAGGGTGCGGCCGAAACAGAAGGACGGGTAGAAATTTTCAATGAATATGCCGGTGGCCTTGCCGACCTGGAAGGCTTCAGCCACATTTACCTGATTTACCTGTTCCATAAAGCAACCCGAACTGAACTCTCCGTGATCCCTTTTATGGATACTGTCCGACGTGGAGTGTACTCAACCCGTTCACCGTTACGCCCGAATCACCTTGGACTATCCCTGGTACAGATGACTTCCGTTCAGAATAACTTTCTGAATATTCTCGGAGTAGATATTTTAGACAACACCCCCCTCATTGACATCAAACCCTACATTCCTGCATTTGATCATGTAGAAAATGCTGAAAGCGGCTGGATGAACCATTCTGAAGAGGATGTAGCTCGCAAAAAATCTGACCACCGCTTCATCTAAACGATCCTCTTACAATTTTTTACTGCGTCGATAAATTTTCTTCTGGCTTTTCCGATGATAATAGTTATTAATACTATGTATTGTCATCTTTAACCATTGACAGAAGATGAGCCCGGAAGAAAACTTAAAGAGTGGCAGGTAATATAATCCGGATGAAGAGTATCCAATTCCTGTCACATTGCTATCCAGGAAGAGAAGTTGTGAAGAGCCCTGAAATAAAAAAAACGAAACCTGATCCTGAACGTGTTGCCGCACTCCGTGCGCTGCCGCTGGAAATCAAGCAGCAGATCACAGGCGAGGAAGCCGATGCGTTTATGTACAGGCAGGAACTCCCGGAGTCTCTGCTTGAGAAGTTGAAAGATTATTTTGTCGATGAGGAATAGTCAGAAGATTTCAACAGATCGCTGATTCCATAATCAAAGCAGTCAATTGAGTTGCAATTACCATAAGCGTAAACAGATGGTAATTATCCATGAACTCTATTTTCCTAAAGGAGTAGATCATGTCTGAAGAAACACGAAAAGTATGCCCAACCTGCCAGGGGAAAAAAGTTATAGAGGGAGTATGTGAAGCGGATTCAGAATGGCGTGGAGGCCAGATGGGCGATGAGGCCGACGATATTCGCTGTACTCCTGAGGAAAACTGCCCTACCTGTGCAGGGAAAGGATACGAAGACTGATGGCAGAAACTTTATGCTGAACCCATCGTTTTCTGATAGATGAAAAAAATGTCACCGGGGTACTCTACTCCCCGGTGACATTTCCCGGTATTTCTCACTGTACACCAGCCTTGCTGTCCAGGTGCCGACTCTAAGTTAACGCAATTGCAGATGCTCCAAGTTACATCTTGAACAATGCAGTGGTCTGTGTAAGGATAATCCGCTCGGTAAAAGACGATCCACAGGTAGCCCGGATTCACTCCAGGAACGGTTTAACCTGCTATCCTCATACAGATTATACAATTATGCATATCAACCTTATCCGACTCTATTGGTTACGACTCGCTGCTGCCGCCCTGGCGCTTTTACTCGCCATCCTGTACCTGGCCGAATTCGAAAAGGTTTCACTCGCCGGATTTGCACTCATCGCCCTGATTGGCGGTTATATTGGTATTCGCATCAACAATAGCACCATGCCTGCTCGTTGTGACTTATGCGGCAGCGTGGGTACCATGGGAGCTGAATATGGTGCCGGCTATGCCAATGCCCGGCTGATACTAAACTGCAGTCGCTGCGGCCGTGTAGTCAATGGCAAGCCGGGAAGTGTTAAACCCCAAAAAGAGTAAAGCGTTTTCGTTCCTGAACATTGCTGAGAGACCCCCATGACAATGCCACCCCTTCTTCAGATATTCTCAGACTACGTCTGACCATACTGCTACTTCATCACTGGAAGTGTTGAGCAACTGAAACATGAGTACCAGATCGAAATCCGCTGGCGCGCTTTTCCACTGCATCCCGAGACCCCTGATGAAGGTATACTGCTGGAAGAACTCTTTAAAACCGGAAGTGATCAGATTGATCGCATGGTTACCCAACTGAGACTCACAGCAAACCAGCTGGGGCTGCCTTTCGGCAACCGAACAAAAACCTACAACTCGAGGCTCGCCCAGGAACTTGGGCTATGGGCTGAGAAAAACGGGCGGGGCGAGGAGTTTCACCTCGCAGCCTTTAAGGCATATTTTGCAGATGGGCGCAACCTCGCCAAACAGCACGTTCTCCTGGACCTTGCCAAGTCATGTAATCTGCCCATCGAAGAGGCCAGTGAGGTACTGCGCACAAGAAGCTACGCAACCGCCGTTGATGAGGACTGGGAAGCCTCCCGCCAGCAGCAGATAACTGCGGTGCCTACGTTTACTTTCGGTAGCACCTTACTTGTCGGTGCCCAGGCCTATAGCAACTTGCAGGGACTCATGCTGCAGCACGGGGTGCTCCGCAGATAGAATCGCCTGAGTAGCCAACGGTCAATACAGGCACCGCCTGTTCGTTGAATCAGGAACCCTTTATACGAATACCGTAGCAGCAGGTGTAACTGTCCATTACGCTCAGTACTTTATCCTTATCACACCCATATTCTGAAATAAGGATCTGGGCAAAGGCCTTTTCACCATTGCTGCTTCTGCAGGCAAGCTGGATGATCTCCACCGATTTACCAGCTACGATGATATTTGTCCCAGCCTGACTCCTCATGGGCTGGTGGAAAATACAGAAAGGACCTGCACCCGCTCCCAGGCCTATTTTCATTTCTTTGGCCATGGTATTCTCTGTGTTGAATTCAATGGTTAGATCTTTCAACCCAGCCGGTTCCTTATCAAAATAGCTCTTATAATCTTGTGCAAGCTTGTCGAAAGGGCACAACTTCAGCCCAAACAGCCCATCACCGAGGTAAGTTGCATTCCCTTCAATTGCTGACAATGGTGTGTCACCATTTTCCATTGCCTCGACCAACTTCTCAAATGATTCATACTCTCTCGGCTCAACTTGCTGGCCGGCCTTCATGGCAATGCGCATGAGGTTGCCTTTAGCCACCTTGATGCCTGATGTATCAACCAGATTCTGCAGTAAGTCAATAAACACCACGTGTGACAGATCAACAGCTCTTGTCATCGTCTCCTCCAAAATTCGCGTTTTCTTTCCAATGGGAAATGAGGCCGTTTTTCAGCCAGCTCGAAGTACAGTGCGTACGAGGGATTGAGCTGACTATATCCTGACAACGGTAATCATACTTTTAGCCGTGAATCTAGTATGTTATCACCATCCCGGCAATAACAATTAAAATATTCACGGAGATTTGACGGTACAATCACAGAAGATTAACACCATAGAAAACAAAATCTCACCTTCCACATAAAAACCAATATTGTTGTGCAGTTTCATATACTTGCACAACATGCACTTCTGATTCAAAATGCTCAGCGTCAAATTGGGGTTCCGTCTTCATCTCGATCTCACCCCATCTTTATGTTGCTAATCTCGACTTGGAGAATGCTATAATACTAGAGCGACCTGACACATCAACTGGCCAGGAAGACATGATGTATTAATGCGTCAGGATCGTAACGGATCAATATCACCAATAGGCCCCAACATGAGAATAGATTTCGGACAATTGGTCCATGCCCTTTCAGATACTATAGATCTGGTAGGTGTTGATGAACTTCACCATGGGAAGCGGGTAGGGTTCATGGCCATGGAATGTGCCAAACTGATGAGCTCCGATCCGCAATTACATTTAAAGCTGTATCGCCTCGGCCTGCTCCATGATTGCGGAGTATCATCGAGCCAGGTCCACAACCATCTGGTCACTGAACTCGAATGGGTAAACGCCAATATCCATTGCCTCATAGGTGCCGAACGGTTAAGGCGGTTTGAACCGTTGGAGGGATTCGCGGATATCATCCTGTATCACCACACCCGATGGGATGAGTTGAAAGACTTACCCATTGATGAGAATATTAAGACCTACGCCAATTTAATTTATCTCACCGACAGGATTGATGCTATTTCCTTCATGGAACCTTTCACCAACAAGCTCTCTTGTCGCGACAGGGTTTGTAAGAATATCAAGTTTCTGAGAGGTTCACACTTCAAGCCGGAGCTTGTGGATGTGGTTCTTGCCGCCTCTGAGAGAGAATCGTTCTGGATAACTCAAGAGATAGAACATCTTCGCGATTATCTCTCACAGCAGATTATTGAACCGGATGATATCTGGCTCGATGAGAACCAGCTCAGGAAAATGGCTGCAATATTTGCTGAAATTGTTGATGCTAAAAGTAGTTTCACCGCAGAGCATTCTCTTGGGGTCTCCCGACTTGCTGCCTATATCGGCCAGTGCTGCGGTCTTCCTGATGAAACTGTCATCTCGCTTGAAATCGCCGGTCTGCTGCATGATCTGGGTAAACTCCAGGTTCCCGATAAAATTCTTGACTATCCCGGCGGCCTGGATGGTGAATTTCTCTCGGTTATGCGCCAGCACAGCTATGTCACCTTCATGATCCTGAAAAGAATTAAAGGCTTTGATCAAATTACCAGCTGGGCAGCAGATCATCATGAAAAGCTGAACGGAAGCGGTTACCCGTTCAAAAAAACCGCCGATGAGCTCAGCATAGAGGCACGAATTGTCTGCATATCTGATATTTACCAGGCACTTGCTCAGCGAAGACCCTATCGTCCTCCGCTGGCCCCCTATGATATCCTGATGGTCCTTAAAAAGGAGGTGAGCCTGCACAACATAGATCCGGAGCTGTTCAAAATTATCGAGAAAAATCTCAATCAGTGCCAGACAACCGCCACCGTTTTTTAAGGCGGAACCCTACAATACAGCAATAATTAGCGGGGTACTTCAATACCTTCCTGCTGTAACCTTGACAGGATATTATCTCTCAACAGAGGTGTAATACTATTGCCCATCATCTGGCCGGCAAGCATTGATTTTTCCATAATCTGCGGCATGCTGGCAATCATCTTCGAACCCACCCCTGATTCATAAAATGCGATGATCTGCAATATCTCATCGTGACTGAAATATTCCGCATATATATTCACCAATTCGCTCACAAGCGCTGAACCGGCAGCAAATTGCCCGGTCAGGATTTTGACTGTTTCTTCTTCTATAATGGCAATTGCCTGCTTTGAGATATCATCGTCACTTTCACTCACGGCCGCCAGTTCAGCTTGGGCCAGATAGATCACTATATCTTTAGCCTGCTCCAGCGATCCGGTAATAACGAGCAACTTAAGGATATCTTCTGCCTTCTCATCACTCGCCCAACAGGGGCAACTTGAAAACATCAGCACCACCAGCACCGCCAGAACACGCTTTATCATCAGTATCCTCTCACTGGATTATTTGTCTCCTCTTCTGCTCTATCCGCTACCCTAGGCGCAACCCGCAAGAAAAGCACCAGAAATGCGTCAGGCAAGTCTCACTTTACACCAGGGGAGTATCCAACGCATTGAAAATTTTTGACATAATTATGCGTTTTTTGGGGTAGCGCCACCAGCTCTGAGGCAGATGTGAGAGTCAATCACATGGGCCGGTTGAAATTTCAGCATAGAATGAGATAAACAGGGTGAACCGGATGACTCAACAATCAAGATCAACAACCCTTTCATTTCGAACCAAATGAAGATTGATATGCGCAACCACAATCAGATTCGTACTCATCGCCTGTCTGACTGTACGTTTCCGGCTTTGTCCGCCTGCTCACCCAGATATATCATATAAGCAGCAAAGATTGTGATCAGACAAACCGCAAGCGCAGTAAGATAGTAGGCCCAACTCATCCCCATATTATCTGTTGAATAGCCAGCCAGCATTGCACCGGTAAAAACACCTCCGCTCATGGCCAGGCTGTATACTCCCATCATGGTTCCATGTCCGAAATGCGTTCGGCCCTCCTCCGATGCATATGCTCCCAAAACCGGCCAGATAAGGGCCTCCCCTATACCGAGAATTGCATAGAGAATAATCATTTCGATAACACTCGAACCATGCGGGACAAAAGCTAGAGAGACACCCATGGACAGAGTGCCGATAACAAGCAGTGTTATTTTGTTACAGGTGTCAACCAACTTGCCGAACGGTACCTGAAGAACGGCGTTTACCAGGGTCCGCGCGGCAATGACCAATCCCACCTGAGTTCCCGTCACATGGCTTTCCCACTGCATCATCAGCAAAGGGAGAAATGCCATGGTGGGTACCATGACGATCATGGTGGCGTACCTGGCCAGGAGGATACCGACGGTTCTCCTGCGACGGGCCATCCTGACCAGACTGGGCAACAACCCTGCCGCCTCCACACCCTTTCGTGGGAGGTAGGCCGGCATATTGAAAACCACCAGCACAAAGGCGGCAAAAGAGAGAATTGCCATGGCATAGAAGGCAGAAGCCAATCCCAGCGTATCCATGAACAGCCCGCCAAATACCGGCCCACATCCTATGCCGCAGAACATGGCGATATTGAGATACCCCATATAACGCCCCTCTTGTCCGGCCGGGGCAAGTATACTCACATAAGCCAGGGCAATAGGTACGATCATTGCCGAACCGAGTCCCTGAAATCCCCTGATTATGATCAGGTCATTGACACTTGTCGCATGGGGGATCAGGAGTCCCACCAGACCATAGATAAAGAGCCCGGCTACCATGAACCATTTTCTGCCCAGGATGTCGGAAAGGTTGCCCACCACTGGCTGGGCGAGCCCACGTACGATGGAAAACGCAGCGATAATCATCCCCAACGCCACACCGCCGGCACCGAGGCTTTCGGCTAGAACAGGCATAACCGGAATGATGACTCCAATCCCCAGTAGAGCGATGAAAATTGTGAGAAGCAGGGTTATGAGTGTACTACGTTCCATAAAGTACCAATTTAAAAGGCTGGTAGAGGAAAACAAAGCGGAAGCCGAAATGGAAATACTCTCCGCCAAAAAACAACCCCGCCCTCTGCTAAATGGCAAAGGACGGGGAACGAATAAGGCACAACCCAAAAGCTACCAAAAAGCGCAGCTAATTCATACACTATAATAAAATGAATTGAGACAGGCTGCTATTCAAAGAGGATTGGGATTCACTCTACTCACATAGGCAAATCCCAGAGGTCTCGACGAACTTCAATATCCTGCCAGAGATCCCATCGGTTCAGGCGGCGTCATATTCGACGTTTTTTACAATGAGCCTATGCTCAAGGCAAAACACTGGAGAAGATGGCGTTGCATGACCGAGGTAATATTCAGGTTAAAAGCCGGCGACCATCCTCTGAATCTGGAAATAATTACTATACACAGTGCGGATAACCGCCACCTCGTTGGCCTGGGCCCGGGAGAGACTGGCGATGGCATCCAGCAGATCGGACTCACGCTCCAGTCCCTCATCATATTTCAGTTGGGTGATTCGCAGGTTTTCCTCTGCCTGCTCAATTGACCTTCTGGCAACCTCCACGTTCTCCAGGCTTACCCGGTAATCAATGAAGAGATTGTGCAGATCATTTGTGAGAGTCTCCTGCAACTCCTGCAACTCAAACTGATTGCCGCGCTTTTCCAGCTTGGCCTTGCTGGTCTGGGCCTCTTTGGTAAAGCCACGAAAAATATTCATGGAGAGAACCAGACTGGCGCGCAACTCGTCATCTTCTTCATCACCGGCGCCGTTGAAGTAGTTGTCGTCGTAGCGACTGTAACTGCCCACCAGATCCACGCTGGGATAATAATCCGCGTAACTTGCCCGCACCTGGGACTCACTGGCGGCTATCACCCCTTCCAGGGCAAGGATTTCGCTACGCGAGACAAGCATCCTCTGCAGGTATTCCATCTCATCAAGCTCGTTCGGCAATATGGAAAATTCTTCAAAACGCAAATCTTCCAGAGTCACCCCGACCCCGATCTCCCGCGCAAGAGAGTTGACACTCTTATCAAGGCGGGCCCGGGCCGCTTTCATATTAATATCGGCGTTATCGTAGTCGACCCTGAATTTGAGCAGATCATTTTTACCGATCAGCCCCACTTCATATCGATTCTCACCATCCCGGTAGACCCGCTCAAGGGTGCGGACTGCATCTTCAGTCACCTTCAGGTTGGCCAGACTGTCATAAACCCCGAGATAACTGAGAGCGACCACCAGCCTGAGATCCTGCTTGATGCCTTGCAGGCGGTACTCTTCCACCTCCTGGAGTTGCCGGGCCGTAAGCAGGTTATATTTATCCCGAAATCCTGAGAACATATTCCAGCTCACCGTGGCTTCAGCCACACTGTTCTCAGAATTCTCAAAATCGCTCGCTTCATCGAGCGTATTAGTGATATAGGAGAGATCCACAGACGGATAGTAGGGCCCTTTCGCCAGGGCAACATCCTGCTCGCTGCTCTCCACATTGCTTATAAAGCGCTGCACCACCGCACGATTATCCACCGCGGCATTCTGCATTGCCGTGAGATCCATCGCCTGCGCAGCAACTGCGCCCGCGAGACAACCGACAAACGTTGCGGTGACCAGACTAACTCTCTTCATTGACTCTGCTCCTTTCAAAACCTATGACGAATATGAGAAGTGATGGAATGACAAAAAGCGTGAACAGCGTTGACAGGGCCAGTCCTCCCAACAGGATGGAACCCAGGCCGCGGTACAACTCACTACCCGAGCCGGTGGAAAGCACCAGCGGGGTCATGGCTAAAAGGCTGGTGGTGGCACTCATGAAAATGGGCCGGATACGGGTCCGCACCGCATCGGAAACTGCCTCCATGCCGACCAGACCGTTATAGCGAACGTTGTTCAACGATTGGTGAACAATCAGGATAGCGTTATTGACCACTGTACCGATAAGGATGATAAATCCAAGCATAGCCAGGATATCAAAGGCCTGTGGTGCCACAAAAGCGTTTACGGCAACAAGCCCGACAAACCCACCCGCTGCTGCCAGGGGCACACTGAACAGGATGATCAGTGGATAGAGAAAATTCTCAAACAACGCCGCCATCAGCAGGTAGGTGATCAGCAGAGCCAGCAACAGGTTCCACTTCAACGCCTCCCCTGTCTCCTGCAATTTATCGGCATTACCGCCGATGGTGATATCCAGTCCGGCCAATTTGCCCTCTTCCTGCATCGGTTTGATCAGATTGTTTTCAATAGTCTCCATGGCCGTCTGGATGGGCAGATCCTTGGGTGGAGTCACCTGCAGGGTGATGGTTCGCTTACGCTCCAGATGATTGATCTGGGGCATGCCCTGACTATACTCGAGACTCGCCACATCGCCGACGTGGATAAGGTTGCCATAGCTGTTGACAATGGTCGCCCTTAAAATACGCTCCGGTGTATCGTAAATCTCATCACTGCCTTTGACCACCAGATCGATCTGCTTCACACCTTCCGGGCGGTAATCATCCACCTTGCGACCATCCATCAGGGTATCGATATAGACGCCCAGGTCTCTTTCAGTAAGCCCGTTAGCCGCAAGTTTTTCTTTATTACCAATAACCCTGATCTCAGGGTAGCTGGTCTCAAAAGATGGCACCGGCCGCACTTGGGAACCTGGTATGGTCTGCATGGTTGCCCCGTAAAGCATCAGGGCGGAGCCCGCTATCTGGTCAATGTTCTCGCCGGAAATATTGACCTCAACCGTTCTGCCCTCGCCAAGCCCGCTCTCGAAAATACCAGCCTGCAGGGAGACCCCGAAAAAACCGGGGATTGTGTTCATGATTCGTGAAAACAGGGGAATCAACTCAGCTGCACGGGTCTCATGGGTCGAGATACCACCAAATAGGGTGAAACGGTCCGAGCCGACATAAAACATCTGTTTGATCTGGGGAAACCCTTCCCGGTCGTCTTCCTTGAAATAGGGCTCTGAACTCTCGAAGATGTAACCGCCTATCTCCTTGAGCTTGTCGACCGAGTACCCCGGGGGCGGGATAAGAATATTCAGAATAAGGTTACGATTGCCCAGGGGCAGATACTCTGCACTGGGCTTGAGGCTCACGATCAGCACCACGGAAAGCAAGGTGAAAACCAATACCGATGCAAGTCTGGTGAAGACGTTTTTTAAACAGAGGTTTGAGAACCACATCAAACCGTCAGCTATCACCGGCCCCACAGTGGATCTCTGCAGCCAGGTCTTCTCTTTTTCTTTTCTGTTTCTATAGAAAATATTGATCAAGGTCGGGATAACGGTAACAGACACCACCAGACTCAGCATGATTGAGAAGGTGATGGCTATGGCGATATCGCGAAAGAGCTGACCGGCCTCCTCCTGCATGAATACCACCGGCAGAAACACCGCCACCGTGGTGGCGGTGGAAGCGAAAACCGCACCCCACACCTCATTGGCACCGTCCAGCGCGGCGGTAAATGCATCTTTGCCCATCTTTCGGTGGCGGTCAATATTCTCCAGCACGACGATGGAGTTATCCACCAACATGCCCACCGCAAAAGAGATACCGGCCAGACTCACCACGTTCAGGCTCCTGCCGCTCACCCACAAAAAGATAAAACTGCCCACCACGGAGACCGGGATAGCCACCGCGGTGGTAATGGTGGAACGAAGGCTGCGGAGAAAAGTGAGGAGCACGAGAATAGCCAAAAGGCCACCGAGCATCACATTGGTCTTCACCAGATCTATAGCGGTGTTGATATATGGTCGCTGGTCATAGACCATATCGATGTAGAGTTGTTTATCACCAAGCAGGCCACTGTTAAGCCGCTCCACTTCCTGTTCCACACGCTCGGTCATCTCCAATACGTTGGCACCCGGTTCCTTGCGGATACCGATAACAATAACCTGGGTACCGTTATGGAATACAGCCCCGGTCTCCTCATCATAGCCGGGATCAACCTTGGCAATATCCCGCAGGTAGACACGCTTGATACCATCATCAAACACCACCACATCCATTACATCTTCCGGGGACTGAAACTGCCCCATGGTTCTGATGCGATAGTTTTTGCGGCCAATACCAAGCACACCCGCCGAGGTGGTGGCATTGGCATTTTTCAAAACAGAGCTGATCTGATTTATGGAGATGTTGTACCGTGCCATCTCGGTCATATCGAGAGTGACATGCATTTCTGCCTCTGTACCGCCAAAAACCAGCAACGAACCAACTCCCGGCACACGCTCGATATGCTGGCGCACATTGTCTTCGAAGTAGGTGCGATAGGTGTTGATATGGTTAGGGTTATCTTCGCGGGTCTTGAGCATGGACCAGATAACCGGCGAACTGTTAGCACCGGCAGCCTCGATCTTCGGCTTATCCGCCGAATCGGGATAGCCGGACACCTCGTTCATTTTGTTTGAGACTCTGAGCAGCGCATCATCCAGTTCGGTTCCGATTCCGAACGAGAGAGTAATCTCACCGAAGTTATTGTAACTGGAACTCTCCATCTCCGTGAGCCCCTGCAGCCCTTTCAGAGCCTCTTCCTGTATCTCGATGATATCCTTCTCAATCTCGTAAGGGGTCGCGCCGGCCCAGGTTGTCTGTACAGTAATCTGGGGCGTCTCAACATCCGGAGTGAGCTGTACCGGCAACTTTTGCAGACCGAGCAGGCCAAAGGTGGCCACCAGGATAACTCCCACCGCCACACTCACCGGTTTTTTCAGAGCGTATTCGACGATGTTCATTATCTCTCTCCCGCAATCATAACCGGCTGATCAGGGCGGAGACGCTCATTACCTTCTACCACCACGTCCATTCCCACCACGATATACGGGTTATCCACCGCAACTTTTTCCCCCATAAAACTAACGACATGAACCGGCAGGATGGAGGCCTTCCCTTCTTTGATGGTAAAGATGAAATCTTTGCCCTGATTTTTGATAATCGCCGCTCTCGGCAATATCCGCAGTTGCGTTTTGGGGCTGGCAGGAACGTGAACCGTAGCAGACATGTTCTGAGCGACCAGCGGCAACGGATCGATCTTGATCTTTAAGAAGACATTTTTGGTCTTCACATCGGCCACCGGATCAATATCAACCACCTTACCGCTCTTTTCTTCACCAAAAGCGGTTATGATCACCGGCACCTCCTCACCCATTCGGATGTATTGCAACAGCGCTTCCGAGATAGGTGCCCGTACATACAGATCATTTATAGAACCGAGGCTCACCAACTGCTTGCCCTGCTGGACCCAGGCACCTGAGTCCACATTTTTGGCGAGAATAATACCGGCAAAAGGAGCAGTGATAACGCTTCTTTTTTTCTGGATCAGCAGTTTTTTCAGGTTATCCTGATTGGCTTGCTTTTCTTTCTGGGCGTCCTGATAGGCGTAAAGCGCATCATCGAAATCCTTCTCGCTGACCCCCTTGTTGTCGAACAGATTCTGCAGGCGATTGAAGTTTTTCCTGGTGTTGACGATACGAAGTTCCGCCTGGGCGATACGAGTTTTCGTCAAGACTATCTCCTGATCGAGAATCTCGGTATTAAGCTCAACCAGCACATCCCCCACATTCACATGATCACCCTGGTTCACACGCACTACCTCTACCAGGCCGGCCACCTCGGTAGAAATGTCACTGGTCCGCTCATAGTAGAGAATGCCGATCACCGAGCGACTCTGGGAGACCTCTTCTTCCACGACCTTGCTGACAATAACCCGTGCAGGCGGTGGTCCCTGAGCTGCCACCATGCCGCTTAAGAATACAACTCCGCAAAATACTCCTAATACAAACAACACGAGAATACTGCCCTTTTTCCCCTCTCTCATTTCGCCTGTTCCCCCATACTTTGTTCCATATTGTAGCGGATGATCTTCAGCCCATCTTTAATTACCTGCACCTCCTGAGGGCTCAAACCAGTTGTTACCTTCGCCTCACAATCGGCAAGCTCCTCCTTGATCTTTGCCATGAGAAGCCCTCCCTGCCCGGTAAGATGCACCAGGCTCGATCGTCTGTCGCCAGGATTATTCCGTCGTTCGAGGCATCGCTTTTTCTCCAGCCTGTCAAGAATCCTGGTCACATTGGCCGGGCTCTTGTAGGTCGAAGTACAAAGACGACTCTGTGTTACGCCATCTTCCTCGATCAGGCACTTCATCACATGAAACTGTTCCGCCGTCAGGTCGTATGGTTTCAAGTGGTTTTCGAGATAGTTCCTGAACGACATGGCAGACAGGTACAACAGGCGACCTAATGCATTCTCTTGTAATTTATCCATAAATTTCCTCTAGATATTTAACTAGGCAAATATCTAGGCGCTAAACTTTATCTTGTCAACGACTTTCATTAATTATGGAGAAACAGCACGATGGGGATGGACAACAGAGCAAAGACCATATAGGATATTTTTTGTCAGGCACAAACCTTGAAGAACATACAGACTCTGAGTGTTTTGCAAATCCATACCGATTATGGAGGTTCCCATGACCCGCCCTGCCCCAGTTAGATTTTTTCAAAAACTCAACTGGCTGAGCGCACTGGCTCTCACCGCGTTTATACTCAGCTCCTGTGGCTATAATGATCTGCAGATAAAGGAGGAATCTGTTTTCAAAGCCTGGGCTGATATCGAAGCTACCCTGCAGCGAAGGGGTGATCTGATCCCCAATCTCGTTGAAACAGTAAAGGGCTATGCAGCCCATGAGAAAGAGACACTGGAAGCGGTGGTCAACGCCAGGGCCAAGGCATCTTCCATACAGCTCAACACCTCCGACCTGGGAGACGCCGCCAAAATGCAGCAATTCCAGGAGGCACAGGGAGGACTCAATTCTGCTCTTTCCAGACTCATGGTGGTGGTTGAGCGCTACCCGGATCTTAAAGCCAACCAGAATTTTCTCGATCTGCAAAATCAGCTGGAAGGTACTGAAAACCGGATAAACGTTGCTCGTCAACGCTATAACCAGGCAGTGGAGGTGTTCAACGCCGCTATTCGCAAGTTTCCCCAGAGCCTGACCAACAACATCCTGCTCCACCTGGACCGCAAGGAATACTTCAAAGCGGACGAAGCAGCAAAACAGGTGCCGGAAGTGAAATTTTAACCGGTACATTTTTGGGAGAAGAGCAATGTCTTTTGCCGATTGCTGTAATTCTCTATATGTTCATGGTCTTCGTATCTGTAGAGCCGCCTCCGGCATGGCTCTGTCAATAACCATCATTGCGGTACTCGGACTGCAAGCGCCGTCAGCGGGGGCCCTCGAAGTCCCCCCTCTTACGGCCAGGATCAATGATTACGCGAAGATGCTGAATCCTGCCACTGTGAGTCAGCTCGAAAATTCCCTGAAAACATTTGAGGATGAACAGTCGACCCAACTGGTAGTCCTTACCATAGAGAGTCTTGAAGGTGATTCGCTGGAGGATTTTTCGATCAGGGTTGCAGAAAACTGGCGGATAGGCCAGGCCGATCTGGACAACGGAGCCATCCTGCTCATTGCCCAAAATGATCGAAAAATCAGAATAGAAGTTGGGTACGGCCTCGAGCCCACACTCACCGACCTCACTTCGGGCAGAATAATCCGGGAGATCATTGCTCCCTTGTTCAAGCGTGGCGACTTCGACCAGGGGGTAATTAATGGCGTCAATGCCATGATGGATGTTGTCCGGGGTGAGTTTTCCGCCCCGGAAAATCAAGCCAGCCAAAATCAGGTCGGCCTTGAGACATTTCCCATTATGCTGATGGCCGTTCTGCTCTTTATCGGAAAAGCGTTCGGCAAACACAAAGCGCTGGCGGCTGCCATCGGCGGAGTTGCCGCACCGGTTCTTGGCTATTTCATCCTTGGCGCGAAATGGCTGCTTCTTGCTGTCCTGGTACCCGCTGGCGCGGTCGGAGGGTTGATCGCCTCTGCCTTTGCTGCCTCTTCATTAAACTCCAGGACCATTCACCGCGGGAGCGGCCGTCACTACGGTGGTTACGGCAGCGGAGGTTTGGGGGGTGGCTTCGGAGGAGGATTTGGCGGCGGAGGGGGCGGTTTCGGCGGAGGCGGTGCCTCAGGAGGATGGTGATATGAAAAATCTTGCCGAATCGTTTCTCACACCAGAAGAACAACAGCTGGTCAGCAAGGCAGTTCATGCGGCCGAACTCCAAACCTCGGGTGAGATCGTACCCATGATAGTCTCAGCCAGCCACCACTACCCGCTGGCCTGTGCTTCAGGCGGCGCCATTATCACTCTTCCTGTGGCTTTACTGCTAACCTCTCTTATCGGCAACTACCTCTGGCTTGGACCCGAAAACATGTACCTTTTTCTGGCAATTTTTGCGGTGCTTTACCTCCCCGCCCGGGCTCTTGTTACCCACCTCCTGTGGCTAAAGCGTTTCTTCCTGAACAGTGACCAGGTCGAAGAGGAGGTGGCAGAGGCGGCGATAACATCTTTTTATGAGGAGGGACTTTATCGCACCAGGGCTGAGAACGGTATCCTGATATTCATCTCAGTTTTTGAGCATAAAGTATGGGTTTTGGGCGACAGGGGCATCAACGAAAAAATTGCCCCCGACCAATGGCTTGAAATAGTAGAAGAACTGACTCACGGCATCAGGACGAACTGCCGCTGCGAAAGCCTGTGCAGAGCGATCGAACGTGTAGGAGAGATACTTGCACACCATTTCCCGATAGAAGGAGATGACCACAACGAACTCCACAATCTCAGCATCCGCTAATCGGCCAGCCCCACATATCAAATGACAGGCGCAAAAAACAATTTGAACCGGCAAACCACAAACCAGGACACCGAAGCAGCTAAAAATAAATACTTACAAGAACTTTATGTTTGTCCCGGTGCGGCGATTACTCGCCGCATTCCCCTTCGAGGATATCACGACACCAGGATATCGCCTCCATGGTTATCGGATAACCACAGATAGGCAGCAGCAGCATCAAGGCATGGTAAATTTCATAACTGCTTGCGCCTGCTCTCATCGCTCTCCTGGCGTGTGAATGAACCGTTGCCTCAGATCCATTTGCCGCAGCAGCAGCCAGCTGGATAAGATGTGTTGTCTTCTCTTCCAGTGGTCCGCAATTGCGGACTTTGGTGCTGAGATCTTTCAAGGCCGACATAACCTCTGGATAGCACTGAGAAACTTCATACTGTGTTCTGTCGGGATAGATGGGGTCTTTCATGGCTCACTGTGTGGTTGGCATTCTGCATTTAATTGTTGCAGACGACCGTTCCATTCCGGCAATGGAACAGACGCTGAATTCCAGACAGGAGAGTCAGCTTGAAAACAGCTGAACTACTCGTTCTCATAGCTCTTTTCCTCTCCACTCCGGTGCTCTCTTCATCCCATGTAATATGCTGAAATCATGGGGATGCTCTTCTTCTCATCGGCATACCACCAACACCTAATAATTTCCACCCTAATCCGCACTTTTTTCAACAATTCTGTTTTCAGCAACTCCTTCTCATTTTCACTTTGACAAAAAGTCATTTCTTGCCTAGTCTCTACAATTTGTTGCTTCGTCATTAGCTTGGCAATATGTCTCCAACCTCTGCAAGCTCCCACACCAGGAAACAGTTCACATCAAATATATCTTTTCTTCGCGGATTGATGGTAAACGTCTCGATCTGATAATTTTCAACTGAAAATGAACTTCCCAGTGCGTCTATCTCCTGCTCCAGCTCCCCTGCCAACAGCTCCAACTCACTCTGAAGCTGCCCAAGTTCCTGTCGCACCCTTCTGGCATCGTCTTTTTCTGTAAACACCCTCCCCGCTTTCCGCATACCGGTCGCAAACCCCGAGGTACCGCTGCCGGCCGACCGGCGCCCGAAAAGTGCTCCGACCACCGCCACCCCGAAAGAGAGAATAGTGTCTGTCGTTTTCGTTCGCACCTCGGCCTCTTCCTGCTGCAGACGTTCATGGGCTTGCTGAATTTTTTTATGCAGACGCTGCTGCCTGAGGTCATATTTTGCCCGCAGTTTATCAACCGCTTCATCCTTGTTCTCCCGTAACAGGTCGCGAAGCCGGACTTTAAAATCCGTCAGTGTTTCATGGGGTACCGATTCCAGCTTCAGAGATTTCACCCTGAAAAGCTCTAGCCGTTCGGTTCTGTAGAGGGCATCGGCAAAACTTTTTTCTGCAGCTCGCAGATTTTGAACCGCGCAGATTTCGGCAGGTATTGCAGCATATCCGTAACCTGAGGGGGCCGAGACAAAGCATTCCTCCAGTGCGAAAGGAAGTTCTTCAGCCTCCGACCAGGTAATCTCAGCCAGACCTGGGAAATTTTCTGCAGTCCCCCCTAGTGGATAGTAGCGCTGCACCAGCCTAGTCTCATTGATATTTCTGCTGGCGTTAAAAAAGCGTACCTTGCAACGTGCTGCAATCGCAGGCTGCAACACGCATTTTTCTCCTGGAGCAGCAGGCAGGTAATAACGCTGCTCTATCTGGCCTGCCAGAATCGGTGCGCTGCTTTCCGCCATGGCCGGTCCTGGTGCAGACCGGGCCATGCCCTCCTCCCCGGAAGTGATCGAATTACCTTGAAGTTCTCTAGCCACCGTCACCTTGTCCGCCATCAGCTGTTCGATCTCTTTTGAGGTAAGCGGGCCTTTTAAAAAGGACATAACCCACCGGGTCTCAAAGGCCATTGGCTCATCCAGATTGGCTGAATTCAGCAGGAACTGCCTACCCTTCATTTTTGCCAGGAGCAGCTCAACATCCCTGGCAGTGAATCGGCCATCGCTCGCTCCAGCGATGCCACCCGCAACTTTTTTCCGATCCTGATCTGTCTGCAGCCTGCCGATAAACCAACTGCCCATGTTCGAGAGCCCCCGATAATCGAGATCTACCGGGTTCTGGGTTGAGAGCACCACTCCACAGCCAAAGGCCCTTGCCTGCTTGAGGATAAGCAACATGGGCTTTTTCGATGGAGGATTAGCGGTTGGAGGAAAAAATCCATAAATTTCATCCATGTAAAGTAACATTTTCAAAGATGAACTCCCTCGCTGCATTCTCATCCAGCCGACAAACCTGTTCAACAGCAAGGTGACAAAAAACATCCGTTCGCTATCGGTCAGGTGAGAAATCGAAAATATTGCGGTTTTGGGCCTGCCATCATCGGTGTAAAGAATACGCTGGATATCCAGCGGCTCTCCTTTCACCCAACCTGCAAAAGAGGGGCTTGCCAGGATGCTGTTCAGGCGCATGGCAAGCTGCATACGATCGGACTGTTTGTAATATGTCTCCAGGGCAAAAGCGCCAATCTTTTCGATCGGCGGGCTGACTATGGCACCGATCAATGCCTCCATATCCACCCCATTCCCCTTCTGCCAGTAGTGCAGCAAGATCGAACTGAGCAGGATATGTTCCCTGCTCTGCATCGGGTCGGCGTCAATCTGCAATAGTGCCAGCAATCCTGAAACAGCTGAGGTAACAAGATCGTTCAAGGTATCGGGATCAGCCGCCGGATCGGGGGCTGGTGCGGCAAAGCCTGCCAACACAGAAACCGGCACGCCACCACCTCCACCAGGGGTATATATGGTTATCTCTGCTTGTCGGGCAAGAGTTCGGATTCTATCGGGCTTCTGATCCCATGCTGCAAGACCGTCCCGCCATTGTGCAGCGGTTTTCTGCGCATACTGTTCAAGGATGAGCCCTTTCCGGGATGCTTCCGACTGTTCCAGCCACGGCTGAAAATCCTGGGCCTGTAAATCAGGAAATGTCAGCAACAGGTTTCCCATGTCACCCTTGGGATCAATGATAATAGAGGGAATCCCATCCATTATCGCCTCTTCTATCAATCCAATTCCAAGACCTGTTTTGCCGCTTCCCGTCATGCCTATAATCACGCCATGGGTGGTAAGGTCACGACTCCTGAGCAGCATAGGGGCGATTGTTTCTCCATTGTCACCAATTTCCCGGCCCAGATAGAACAGTCCCAGTTTTTCATAGCTCTTTTTTTTGCCTGAAACTTTGCCTGAATTAATAATATCTCCAGCCATCGGAATCACCTCAGCGAAAAGTCAGATACTCCTGCAGCCCCTGCGTTCCCAACCATTTCTTGCCCTACGTCTTAAATTATACACCGGATAATTCTTGAAACTTTGCGGTAAAATCATGCTAAACTGCAGATATGGGTTTTCTCAAAGATTTTCAGATACAAAAGATTACCAATCTTATTCCCAAATGAGATTGATTCACTTTCGCATTCCCGTTATAGTTTATTATATTTTTTTTTAATATTTCGATGAGTCAGCAAATTTTGTCAGCCCATTCAAACCATTGGGCACCCCCTCAACACATTTGATTTCATTCATAGCAGCGCTCATCAAAGCTGTGCACTGCGCCCATGAAAATGTTGAAAAAAACAGGTGAGGAAGAATGAAAAAAAAGATAACCAGGCGGACTTTCCTGCAAATAGTCGCCGTCGCCGGCGCAGCGGGTGGGTGTTGGCAGCTTGGGCTGTTTACCGGAGATGCCAGGCTCCAGGTCGCCAGGCGCAGTCAGCCGATCATGGGTACCTATCTCAACCTGACCGTTTACGGGAAAGACCGTGATGCCTGTGAGGCTGCCATTGATCGGACCATAAGCAGGATGAAAGGGCTTGAGGCAATACTGAGCCGGCATATGCCGACCAGCCAGGTGGCTACCCTGAATTCCACTGGCCGTCTCGACAGCCCCGACAAGGATTTGCTCGAACTGCTTGGCCTCTCGGCTGGCCTCAGTGAACGAAGCGACGGTGCTTTTGACGTGACGATTCTGCCGGTGATGAATGCTCACTCTGAATTTGCAGGCAAATATGCCGATAGTAGCGGAGCCATCACCCAGGCCAGGACAGCAACGGGGTATCGCTACCTGGCAGCAAACGCCTCATCTGTACAATTCCAGAAAACCGGCATGGGGATCACCCTGGATGGCATAGGCAAAGGATATATCGTCGATCAGGGGGTGGCGGCTTTAAAAGCGGCCGGATTTCACAATGTCTGTGTAGATGCCGGTGGCGACCTGATGGTGGCCGGCGCCAAACCGGACGGCAGCCCCTGGAGAATCGGCATACGTAACCCAAGGATAGAGCAACCAATGGAGCCCGTTTCAGTGAAGGTGATCAACCGGGCGGTGGCCACCTCCGGAGATTACTTCCAACCCTACACCGCTGATTTTCGCAATCATCATATATTAGATCCCCGGACCGGTTTTTCTTCTCCGGACCTGGCCAGCTGCACCATCACGGCCCCGACGGTTGGCCTCGCAGACGGTCTCGCCACCGCAGTCATGGCTCTTGGTCGTGATACAGGGCTGGAGCTACTGGAATCGCTTGACGGCTGTGAAGGATATCTCATCGATAAGCAGCAGAGAAACTCTCACTCTTCAGGATTTTTCAGCTGATATGGAACATATAATCATCAAAAAAGGACTCAACCTACCCATCAGCGGTGCCCCGGAGCCCACAATCCGCAAAGGAGCAGAAAGCCGCCGTGTTGCCCTGATAGGAGACGACAGCGTTGGCATGAAGCCGACCATGGAGGTGCAGGTCGGCGACATGGTTAAAACCGGGCAACTGCTTTTCACCAACAAGAAATCACAGGGACAAAGGTATGTAGCACCCGGCTGCGGCAAAGTGGTGGCTATAAATCGCGGAGCCAAAAGGAAATTCGAATCCCTGGTGATCGAACTGATGGGCGATGAGGCGATATCGTTCATGGATAACCCTGGCCAGCCCGTGGAAAACCTCTCGGCAGAGGCCATCAGGGAAGTTCTTGCCGAATCAGGGCTCTGGGCATCCTTCCGTACCAGGCCCTACGGCAAAATCCCTGAAATTGATACCCTGCCCGCTTCCCTTTTTATCACCGCAATCGATAGCGAGCCTTTGGCACCACCACCGGAACTCATCATTTCGGCCCATGCCGAGGATTACAAAATGGGCCTTGATCTGCTCGACCGGCTGTTGGAAGTGCCGGTTCACTACTGCTCAGCAGACCGTGAACTCGGCATCGGTGAAAAGCAAGAAAACTTCAATTACTGGACCTTCACAGGACCCCACCCTGCAGGACTGGCTTCCACCCATATCCATTTCATCGATCCGGTCCATGAGAAAAAAACCGTCTGGCACATCGGCTATCAGGATGTCATCGCTATCGGCTACCTGTTTCGGACCGGCACGTTGATGACGGAACGTACCATCTCACTCGCCGGACCTGGAGTGAGGAATCCGTCACTTGTAACCACACGGTTAGGTACAAACCTGCACGATCTCTGCGCCGGAGAATTGAGAAATGACACAATGCGCATCATTTCAGGCTCTGTGCTCAGCGGCCGCAACGTCAATGAGCACCACGCCTACCTCGGCCGGTATCACAATCAGGTAAGCGTATTGCCCGATAACAGCGGCAGAAGCCTGCTCAACTGGGCACTGCCGGGTGCCACTAAATTTTCGGTCAAACCCGTTTTCACCTCCGCCATGAACAAGTTGCTGAAGCTAGACATGAACACCGCCGTCTGGGGTGGCCATAGGGCTATTTATCCTTTAGGCACTTATGAAGACGTGATGCCCCTGGACATCATCCCCACCTATCTGATGCGCGCCCTGCTGGTGGGCGATACAGAAAAGTCGAAGGCGCTCGGGTGCCTCGAACTCATCGAGGAGGACGTAGCCCCATGTAGTTTTGTCTGTCCCGGAAAAAATGAGTTCGGTACCAACCTCCGCCAGGTATTGACCACAATTGAAATCGAAGGCTGAGAACAACAGACAATCATAAAGAGCAGACATGAATAAACTCAGCAAGAAAATGGAAGAGTTGGGACAACACTTCGAGCCGGGCGCACGTTTTGCCCGCTGGTATCCGCTCTATGAAGCGTTCGACTCTTTTCTCTTCGGCAGCAACACTACCACCAGGAACGCCCCCCACGTCCGGGACGGAATGGACCTGAAGAGGATCATGACCACGGTGCTGGTCGCGCTGTTTCCCTGCGTCATCATGGCGCTCTGGAACACAGGATACCAGGCTAACCAGGCAATCGCCTCGCTGGGCCTGGCGGCACCTGAAGGCTGGCGGGGGGCAATGATGGCCGGGATCGGCTGCGACCCTGCCAGCACCTTCTCCAACCTGGCTCATGGCGCTCTTTACTTCCTGCCCATATATGTCGTCACCATGGTGGTCGGCTCAATTGTCGAGGGTATCTTCAACATTATCCGCGGCCATGAATTTTCAGAAGCGTTTTTAGTTACCGGCCTGCTCTACACCTTGATACTGCCGCCCACCATCCCGCTCTGGCAGGTGGCCACAGGCATCACCTTCGGGCTGGTGTTTGCCAAAGAGGTATTCGGCGGGGTGGGTCGCAACTTCATGAACCCGGCCCTCGCCTCCCGCGCCTTTATCTATTTTGCCTACCCGGCCCAGATCTCAGGCGACGCGGTCTGGACCGCCGTGGATGGCGTCACCGGTGCGACCCCCCTCGGCGCTGCCGCTGCTGCCGCACCCGGCACCCCCGCCTCGGCCATGGGTATCGACTGGCTGCAGATGTTCATGGGCAATATTCCGGGTTCCATGGGTGAGACCTCTGCCATCGCCTGTCTTTTCGGGGCCGTTATCCTGCTGGTAACCAGGGTGGCTTCATGGAGGATCATTGTCTCAATGCTGATCGGTGGCATAATCGCCTCGGTGCTGCTCTCGTTCCATAATAGTCCGGCTAATGCCCTCTATTCACTCCCGCCTTACTATCATCTGGTGATGGGCAGTTTCGCCTTCGGCATGGTGTTTATGGCCACCGACCCGGTATCTGCGGCCCACACCAATACCGGCCAATGGCTCTATGGCGGGCTGGTCGGTATCCTCTGCATACTGATTCGCGTTGCCAACCCTGCCTACCCAGAGGGGACAATGCTGGCGATTATCCTGGGCAATGTCTTTGCGCCGCTCTTTGATTATTTCGTACTGCAAGCCAACATCAAGAGGAGGAGGCTCCGCCATGGTTGACATACGAGCCGCCAAACCATTTTATTCGGTTCTTATCCTGGCCTTCGCCTGTTCTGCCCTGGTGGCAGGAGCGGCAGTGGGGTTGCGCCCCAGACAGGAAGCCAACCGTCAGCTCGATCGCCAGAAAAACATCCTTTATGCGGCGGGCCTCTTCGAGGAAGGGAAGTCGATAGACCAACTCTTTGCCAACGTTGAGACCCGGCTGGTCGATCTTGAAAGCGGCGAGTTTGTTGAAGCAGACCAGCTTGATCCCAAAAACTACAACCAGCGAAGAGCCGCTCTTTCAAACGATCTGGGCCGACCGATTGAGCCCGACGCAGATCTCGCCAAGCTTGGCCGCCAGGAAAAAATTTCCCTGGTCTATGTGATAAAGGACAACGACGCCATCTCCCAGATAGTGTTGCCCGTGCGGGGTAAGGGGCTCTGGTCCACCATGTATGCCTATGTGGCCATAGACAGCGACCTGAACACTATCCGCGGAGTCTCCTTCTATGAGCATGGTGAGACGCCGGGACTGGGCGGCGAAGTTTCAAACCCCCGATGGCAGCAACGCTGGGGTGGGAAAAAGGTGTACAAGGATGAAGATGTTGCAATCAGAGTCATCAAAGGCACTATCGACGAGACTTCAGCCGATGCTGCCTATGAGATCGATGGCCTTTCCGGCGCCACCCTCACCTCCAACGGTGTTTCGGATCTGTTGAAATTCTGGTTCGGAGATCACGGTTTCCAACCATTTTTGAGCCAACTGAAGAAAAAGGACAATTCAAATGGCTGAATCAAAACTCGAACTGGTCGTATTTCCCATATTCAAGCGTAACCCTATCGCCCTGCTGATTCTCGGTATCTGTTCGGCGTTGGCGGTAACCGGCCAGATGGCCACCGCCTTCGTGATGTCGGTCTGTGTAATCTTTGTTACTGCTTTCTCCAGTCTGACGATCTCCATAGTGCGCTTCCAGATCCCGAACTCGGTTCGTATCGGCATCCAGATCACCGTTATAGCCACTCTGGTTATACTGGTCGATCAGATCCTGAAAGCGTTTGTCTTCGAACTCTCGAAACAGCTTTCAATCTATGTCGGGCTGATCATCACCAACTGCATCATCATGGGTCGGGCTGAAGGGTTCGCCATGAGCAATCCGCCGGTGGCCTCTTTCCTGGACGGTGTCGGCAACGGGCTGGGCTACAGCTTTATCCTGATCTTGGTGGCCTTTATACGCGAGCTTTTTGGGTCCGGCTCGGTGTTCGGCTACGAGATTATGAGAACAGTGAGCAATGGCGGCTGGTATATCCCGAACGGCCTGCTGGTACTGCCGGCCAGCGCTTTCTTCCTTGTCGCACTGATCATCTGGGCAGTGCGTACAGCATTGCCGGATCAACAGGAGACTGAATAATGGGCCACTATCTCGATATAATTTTCCGCTCAGTCTTTCTTGAGAACCTGCCGCTCAGCTTTTTCCTCGGCATGTGTACCTTCCTTGCTATCTCCAAGCAGGTAAAAACCGCCATAGGTCTCGGGTCGGCTGTTCTTTTTTTGCAGATCATCACGGTGCCCCTGAATAACCTGGTGCTCTCGACTCTGCTCAAGCCAGGAGCCCTGTCATGGGCCGGACAACCCGATATCGACCTCACCTTTCTGGGATTACTCACCTACATCGCCATCATCGCCGCAGTGGTGCAGATACTAGAAATGGTGCTCGACCGTTTTTTACCGGCACTCTACAACACCCTTGGCATCTTCCTGCCGCTGCTTACCGTCAACTGCGCCATTCTCGGTGCTTCACTCTTCATGGTCGAACGTGATTACACCTTTGGTGAAAGCGTCGCTTACGGCATTGGCGCAGGAGCAGGTTTTTTTCTGGCGGTGGTAGTACTGGCAGGAATTCGTGAACGCAGTGAGTATGCCGACCCGCCCGCAGGTCTGAAAGGCCTTGGGATGACCTTTATCACCGCAGGTTTGATGGCCATTGCGTTTATGGGCCTTGCAGGAATGCAACTCTAACCAGAACTTCTCATGAGCAGATTTATGTGCAAAAATGACTCTCCTTCACAGCACAAAGCCAGTAGCAATGTCTCGTCGGTTCTGCCATTTCATTTTGTAAATGATGCTTATGTTCATGGTATAGGAGGCAGAATATGAATGAGATTCTTTATGCCGTACTCTGTTTTCTCGGCATCCAGCTGGTACTTGTGACGCTTATCGTTATTACCAAGAAAACCCTGCTGCCCAGCGGTGATATCAACATCATCATAAACGAGGACAAGGTTGTTACCGGTAAACCCGGAGGAAAACTGCTCACAACCCTGGCCGACAACGGCATCATTCTCTCCTCTGCCTGTGGTGGCGGTGGCACCTGCGGTCAGTGTCGATGCATTATCTCTGAAGGCGGTGGCGCCATTCTTCCTACAGAGAAAGGAAAGATCAACCGACGGGAAGAACGCGAAGGGATGCGCCTCTCCTGCCAGGTGCCAGTGAAGCGTGATTTGAAAATCGAAGTGCCGAATTCCATGCTTGATGCCAGGAAATGGCAATGTAAAGTCGTTTCAAATGAGAACGTTGCCACTTTCATAAAGGAGCTGATACTGGAACTGCCCCCCGGCGAAAATGTCGATTTCAAGGCCGGAGGCTATATCCAGATCGAAGTACCGCCGCATACACTCTCCTACGCCAGCTTTGATATTGGTGAATCATATCTGAGCGACTGGACCAAATTTCAGATGTTCCAGTACAAGTCCCATGTCCATACCCCGGTTACCAGGGCTTACTCCATGGCCAACTATCCCGGTGAAAGAGGGGTTATCAAGCTGAACGTGCGGATTGCCAGTCCACCGCCGGGAGCAAAGAAAGACATTCCCCCGGGTCAGGTGAGCTCGTATATATTCAACCTCAAGGCCGGTGACGAGGTAACCATCTCCGGTCCTTTTGGTGAATTCTTTATGGATGAATCCCAATCAGAAGTCATCATTATCGGTGGCGGCGCGGGCATGGCCCCTCTCCGCAGTCATGTCTTCGATCTGTTTAAGACCCACCACACCAATCGCAAAGTCTCATACTGGTATGGTGGACGCAGCCTCAAGGAATGTTTCTACCTTGAGGATTTCTATGAGATAGAAAAAAACAACGATAATTTTTCCTTTCACCTTGCGCTCTCCGACCCGCTGCCCGAAGATAAATGGCAGGGTGATGTGGGCTTTATCCACAATGTACTGTACGAAAAGTACCTCAAAGACCACCCGGCTCCTGAAGATATACACTACTATATTTGCGGACCGCCGATGATGAATGCCGCCGTGATCAATATGCTTGAAGATCTCGGAGTCGAGGGAGAAAACATTAAATTTGATGATTTCGGCGGCTAACCGCTATGATGGAATCTGAATTATGACCACGTTTATTCTGCTTTTTATTATCAGCCTGACGGTTATTATATGCTCCGGACTGATTATTAATTTTTCCAAGCAACGTGCCGGTACCCGCAAACACCCGCTCACCGCCATATGCCATAAAACCGGCGACCCCGCTTCTGCCTGCTCATGCAGCCAACTGCTGCCGTCCGAGGCTGTAAAAAGACCGGCCGGGCAGGAGAAATGCAGCTGACAACAGATTGGTCAAAGCAGTATCCGTAGTACAATGCGCGTGCCCCCTTAACTGCTCCTCAACGAAAGTCTGGTGTATTACGCCCGATAGACTCCTTAAAAAACCTGATCTCATAGTATAGGGGCAGTGAAAAGCCAGATCTTTCCCACACGTGCCCGAGCCTTTTACGCATGAGGTAATCCGAATATTGGAAATTCCAAATTTATGTTTTTACAATTATTGATCTTTTATTTTGACATTATACTCAATCGGAGCTATATCTGATTTTTGATGCGCAAGCACATACCGGTCAGAATAAATGTAATAATAAAGGACACGATCACCATGAAACTTGATGCGACAAACATCGAGATAATCCGACACCTCAAAGATGGCCGTAAATCTTTCAAGCTGATCGCTACTGATCTTTCCATCACTGAGAATACCGTACGCAGTCGGGTCAATAAGCTGATTGAAGAAGGTCTCCTCGATATATCCGGCAATATCCGGGTAGACGCCCTGCCCGGTCATAACCTGCTCTACCTTGGGGTAAAACTCAAAAGCATGGAGCTCCAGAAAAAGGCTCAGGAATTCAGCCAGCTCAAAGGCGTGGTTTCAGCAGGAATTGTTACAGGCAGATACGATATCATTCTGCAGGTACTGCTTAATGAAGAATATAACTTGCTCGAATTCGTCACCAGCCAGGTAACAAAGATAGATGATGTTCAGACTGTTGAGAGTTTTGTCGTGTACGAAGGATATAACCTGAAGGTTCCATATATCCTTTAAATAGTGGTACCAGGATTCCTGGTGTGGTTTCGCCCTTTCTCCTCTCCTCCGGGCGGGATCATACCGGGAACATTTTTTCATTATTACTTTCAAGGAGTAATGCCATGATTGTTGGAATTCTAAAGGAAATCAAAGTACTGGAGAATCGTGTTGCAATGACTCCGGCAGGCGTTGAGGTTATGGTGGCCAACAACCATGAGGTTCTCGTAGAGAACAACGCTGGTGTCGGAAGCGGTTTTCCCAACGAGAGATATGTCGCTGCAGGAGCAAAAATTGTCAACACCCCCGCAGAAATTTATCAGAGCTCTGACATGGTCATGCACGTCAAGGAACCTCAGCCCTCCGAGTATGAGCTGATTCGTGACGGCCAGATCGTCTTTACCTACCTGCATCTGGCTGCAGATGAGCAGCAGACCCATGCGCTCATGAATGCCAACTCTATCAACATTGCCTATGAGACCATTCAGAAAGCCGACGGTTCCCTGCCCCTGCTTACCCCGATGAGTGAAGTGGCCGGTCGTATGGCAACCCTGCAGGGTGCAAACCATCTTGCCATGCCGAACGGTGGTCGCGGTGTTCTGCTTGGCGGTGTTCCCGGCGTAGAGCCGGCCACCGTTGTCGTCATCGGCGGTGGTATTGTCGGTATCAACGCAGCCAAGATGGCCTGTGGTCTTGGAGCAAAAGTGTACCTGCTCGATACCAATCTCGACCGCCTCCGCTATCTGAGCGACATCATGCCTGCCAACTGCATCCCGGTAATGAGCAGCACGCCCAAACTCCGCGAACTGCTGGCTGAAGCAGACCTGGTCATCGGTGCAGTGCTTATTCCCGGCGCCAAGGCTCCCAAACTGGTCACCCGTGACATGCTCCAGGTTATGAAAAAAGGCTCAGTAATGGTGGATGTAGCAATCGATCAGGGTGGTTGTTTCGAGACCTCAAAAGCAACAACCCATGCTGAACCGACCTACGAGGTGGACGGCATCGTCCATTACTGCGTAGCCAATATGCCCGGTGCCTACGCCAAAACCTCCACCCTCGCACTCACCAATGCCACGCTCCCTTATGCGGTTCAGATCGCCAACAAGGGCTGGAAGCAGGCTTGCAAGGACAATGCTGAGATCACTCCAGGCCTCAACGTTGTTCGCGGCAAGGTCACCTGTAAGGCTGTAGCCGAAGCCTTTAATCTCAACTACACCCCAGTTGAGGAAATTCTCGGTTAAAACGAACGAGACCTTTCGCCGGTTCGAAGATCAGGGCGATACTTATCTTCGAACCACCTCTCCTTCAAAAATGCAGCCTTCGGGTTGCATTTTTTTTTTAGGTACTGCGACTTTTAAAATCTACTATCTTGCCGAATACTTGCATAACGGTAAGCTTGTGCAATCAGAGTATTCAACCACTTTCACAGGCTGCATAACCACTGTGTGGGGGGGATTTTGTCAGGAGCACCCCGTACACTGTACCTATACGAAACGAGAAGTCCCGTTGTGATTCCGGATCACCCATACCAAAGCCAATCAATTCAGCACAAGATCAAGTGCTTGACAGGAGGTGTAGTATGAATTTTCCAGCCGAAATCATCGTAATACTCTGGTTCCTTCCCGTTGTCTTACAAATCATTCTTCCTCTGACTGTTCTTGCCGTCTGGCCCATTGTTAAACTCCTTAAACAAGGGCGCTCCATGAGATCCCATGAAGTCTTTGGAGATGCGCCTCTAGCTCGAGCTAAAATGGCAGTTGCCGTTGGCGACTAATACAGAGCAGTATCAGGTTGGCCGGTCAATACCGGCACAAATACGCAGGCCCGGATGAGTAGGCGCCTGCGTATTTCTTTTTTTTAAATGGAGATAATTATCAGGATAGACTCCCCGCGCGCTCCGATCATTGAAATTGAAGCGGGATGGCGCATATGGCCCAGGGGATATTCGGGCCGCTCAAGCTTTCTGACCAGAAAGCATCGAGACAAGCTCTGAGAGATGCAGCACCGGTAATTCCACAGAGGCTGCGGCCAGCGCAGATTTCCACTGCATCAGGCAACCGGAACAGCTGCTGGTGATGATGTCCGGCTCCATGGCCAGTACTTTCACCGTCAGGTCATCGCGAATAGTCGCAGAGAGTTCCGGCGCTCCCAGATGAAACAACCCTCCCTGTCCACAGCACTGAGGCCCGTCTGCCAATTCCAGAAGTTCAACCCGGGCTGAGAAGCGTTTTAGAACATTACGGGGCTCCCGGGTGATATCCAGCTCGTTTCGCAAATGACAGGGGTCATGATAAAAAACGCGCAGATTCTTTTTTGACGCTACACGTCCGGGTGAATCTTTTTCTGATGTCAGGCCCTTTTCCGCCAGTGTCAGGTCAAGAAGCCGGCTCAGCTCCACCAGTCGCCCAGCGACTTCTTCAGCACGGTCTGCCCAGGGGCTATCTCCTGCCAACAGCTGCTTATACCTCAGCAAATGAGCGTAACAGGAGCCGCAACTGACCACGATCCTACCGTTCTGTTGCTCCAGCGCTTCGATATTTTTTTTAGCCAGTTGCCGTGCTTTTTCCCGCTCACCAATAGAATCGATGGCCAACCCGCAACAGACCAGCCCTGCAGGAATATGGACAGAAAAGCCGAGGGAGCCGAGCAGCTCACGGCTCGCATCGAGAACTTCCGGGGCGAGATACCTTGCACTGCAACCGGGAAAATAGATCAGTTGCTCACCGATACCGGTACTGGTCGATATGGGAGCTGCGGAAGATGCTATTTTTTCATTGGCGAAAGAAACGGGTTCGCCGCCAAACATGGCCAACTTGACCCGTAAGCCACTATCGGCGGGGAGAGTTGTACTGAGAAGGGAGTGAAAGGATCTGCCAAATCTACGGACGACGCCGAGCAGTTCAGGCTTTTCGAGCACCTTAGCCGCCAGAAATTTCTGGTAGCCATGTTCGCCATAGCCTCTGGTGAAGTCACTCCTGGCATCGCGCACCTCTTCAACCACGTCCACCCCACGTGGACAGGCTGCGACACAGGCCCCGCAAAGAAGACATTTGGAAAAAATATCTTCGAAAACGGGAGAGGGAGTTTCCTCCCCCATTACTTCGAGCAGATATTTTTTGCCGCGGCCGGAGTAATATTCTTTGCCACCACTGGCCCTGTAAACGGGGCAAACTACGGTGCAAGCCCCACACCTGGCGCAGCGCGAACTTTTTTCCCCAGCCTGCGCGTTATTGCTGTTACCTGTACTGATGCTACACCTCAAATGACAAAAAACTCAGGAGACCGATGGAGAAATATGATTTTCTTTCAGATCGGGCCGCTGAAGACAAATTAAGCGAAACAATACCTTTAACGAACAGTACGAGCATCAATTTGACTTCAACAGCTTAGGACTAAAATGTATTTCTCAAACGGCTCCTACTTCTTCCAGAGCAGATAGGCCTTAATGAACTGATCAATATTGCCATCGAGAACCGCGTCCACATTACCTGTTTCATGCTCGGTTCTGTGATCTTTGATCATCCGGTACGGTTGCAGGACATAGGATCGGATCTGGCTGCCCCAGGCAATATCCTTCTTGTCGCCGCTCAAACCTTCCTGGGCTTCGGCCTGCTTCTGCTTCTCAAGCTCATAAAGCCGTGCCGCCAGCATTTTCATGGCCATATCCTTGTTGCGATGCTGACTGCGTTCGTTCTGGCATTGCACTACGACACCGGTGGGCAAATGGGTCAGGCGAATAGCGGAGTCGGTCTTGTTCACATGCTGACCTCCGGCACCGCTTGCCCGGTAGGTGTCAACGCGCAGATCCTTATCCTCGATATTCACGTCGACACTGTCATCCAGTTCGGGCATGACCATTACCGAGGCGAAGGAGGTGTGGCGCCTGCCGCTGGAGTCAAACGGTGAAATCCGCACCAGCCTGTGAATGCCAAGTTCAGAGCGCAGATAGCCATAGGCATTGCGCCCTTGGAACATGATAGTCACACCCTTCACGCCAGCTTCATCACCAGGCAGATAATCGAGAATATCAGTTTTGATACCTTTATCCTCAGCCCAGCGCAGGTACATGCGCAGCATGATATCCACCCAGTCCTGTGCCTCAGTACCACCGGCACCGGCATGAATGGAAACTATGGCGTTATTGCCATCATGCTCACCGCTGAACATACACTCCACCTCCGCAACAGCAATTTCATCCTGCATTTCGCGGAGCCTTTCAGCGACCTCAACTTCCGATTCGGCATCACCCTCTTCAGTGGCCATTTCCAGGAGAAGTTCGATTTCTTCCAACTCCTCCCAGCGATCATCCCAGGCTTTAATAATATCCTGGAGCTGGCCATGCTCTTTCTGGACTTTCTGGGCTACAGCAGCCTCATTCCAGAAGTCCGGCGCCATGGTCAGTCGTTCCAGCTTTTCCAGTTCTTCTCTTTTGCGAGGTAAGTCAAAGATGCTCCTTCAAGGCCAGGAGACGGCCTTTGAGATCTGTAATGATCTGCTTGGAAACACCAGCACCTGTTTCAATAGACATATTTCCTATCCAAACGTGTAAATTATTGTATTACTGCAATGCACAATACATCGCAGAGTTCATCCTTATTATACGCAATGTTCTGCGGTTCGTTAACCGCGTATCACATAATCTCTGCCCTGGCGAATTCTCCCCGAAGGCAATCCTGCATAGAGACCTCCGATCAGGACGCCCAGGATCAGACATACGGGTGCGAAAAAATATCCCCAGCGAACAAAAACTGTCTCGCCTTCCAGCAGCGCCACCTCTTCGGCGTGGGCCCAAAGGGTGAATATAGCTGATGGTTCATCAACCTGGCCCCGGGGATCAATAAAGCCTGATATACCGGTATTTGCCGCCCGAACAACGCTACGACGGGTTTCCACTGCGCGAAAAACTGTCATCGCCATACTATGGTGTGGGGCACTGGATTTACCATACCAGGCGTCATTGGTCAAATTTACCAGAACGTTGGCACCACTTTTTACCCAAGCCCTGCCGATATCGGCGAAGATGGACTCAAAGCAGATCAGCACCCCGATACGGGACTCGTTCCAGACCATTGGCTCTTCCACCTGGCCTGCGCTGAAATCACCGACCGATTCCACCAGCGGTTCCAGAAACGGCAGAAAACGTTTCATCGGCACATATTCGCCAAACGGCACCAGATGGCTTTTATGATAATAATCGGAAAACCCTATGCCAGGTTGAACCAGCTGGGCGCTGTTAAAGTAGCGAATATCACGGGTTGCCCGATCTCTCAGTTCGAACCAGGGGGCACCGGTCAATACAGCCATCTGCCGGGACTCTACGAAACCTGTGAGCGTTCCTATATCCTGGTAGGTCTGAGGATAATAGGGAAGCGCAGTCTCCGGCCAGACCACCAGCTCGGGACGTTTTGCAGCCCCCTCATCCGTTCTCAACCGAAGAGAGTTTTCTATATAAATATCTGTTGTTCGCTGCTGGTTGTCCTTCGACCACTTTTCACTTTGATCGATATTGCCCTGTACAATCCCCATGACTGTTTTCGGGGTATTCGGATCAGTTAGCCGGGCAGAAACCTCGTCCCAACGCTCTACGGAATAAAAACCGGCTCCACCTGCCAGCACGCCGACCAACACCACCAGCGGCAGTACAGCCCGCAGGTACCGTAAATTATATATAACCAGCACCAGCAACACATTGATCAGCACCAGCAGATAGGAAAGACCGCTATGGCCGAACACATCTGCCGACTGAATCAACAAGGGCTCCCCTGCCAGGGCATACCCTATATCCATCCAGGGAAAGCCACTGAAAAGCCAGCTCTTGAGCCAATCCAGACCGACCCATATTGCGGGAATAACAAGCAGGGAGGCGAGCAGGGAGGCTCTAACGAGCATGGCCCTGGCCAGCACGGCAAATATTGCCGTATAACTGGCCATAAACGAAGCAAGCAGTACCAAGGCCAGAATGGTAATCGGGAGCGGCAGCCCACCGTAACGGCCAACCACCGTGGTAATCCAGTAAAGCACCAGCAGATAATGCAGCACCCCTACCAGAAAGCCACAAACGAGAGCACGCCTGCCACTCATCAGCGGCAAAGCGTGAAGAAAAGGAATCAGGGCAACGAAGAGCAACTGCCAGATTTCCCCACCTCCGGGATACGCACACCAGAGCAACACCGGCGTAAGCAGTGATGAAAATAGCGGCCAGACCCGCCTGGGAGCTGTCATTCGTCTTTATCCCCGTCGGGTATACGTTCAATTCTGACCATCTTGATGTGACGGGAGGAGGCGCTTTTCACCTCGAGCTTCAAGCCGCCGACAGTCATTACGTCGCCGGTCTTCCCGAGCCTGCCGAGAAGATGAATAACAAGGCCACCAACTGACTCAAACGGCCCTTCAGGCAGTTCAGCATCGAAAAATTCCTCGATCTTTTCAATATCGAGGCGCGCATGAACGACAATTGCACCATCTTCGAGGCGCTCGATGACATCCTGTTCTTCGTCATATTCGTCGTCGATCTCGCCAACAATCTCCTCCAGAATATCTTCCAGCGTAATCAGGCCACGCACAGTTCCGAACTCATCGGTGACCATGGCCATATGATTTTTGCGCATCTGGAATTCTTTGAGAAGGTCGACAATCGGTTTGTTCTCGGTCACGAAGTAGATGGGACGGAGCACATCATCCAGCACCACCGGCTTATTGGAGAGGTGTGCGCAAACCCTCAGCAGATCCTTGGCATGCAGCACGCCGACAACCCGATCCGGATTGTCCTGATACACGGGTATTCGGGTAAAACCATTTTCTATGACCAAATTGATGATATCGGCCATGGGCATTGATGCCTCAATACTCACGACCTCGGCAGCCGGGGTCATAATCTCAGCTGCAAGAGTGTCTCGAAAGTCGAAGATGGAGTTAATCATCTTCTCCTCAAGACTGGATATAAGCCCGTGTTCCTCGCCCTCTTCCAGCAGTTCGAGAATTTCGTTTTCTAAATCCTGGGTGGTTTCCGGCCGCCCGAAAGGTACTTTGGACAGCAATTGTCTGAGAAAGCCTTTTCGTTCTTCAGGCTCCTCCTGGTCAGATTCGTTTTCCGTGTTCATTATTTTGAGTAAAAGAAATTCCCTTTTAAAGCCAAAACAACCTCTAGTCTAACAACCTTAAAAGGCCCCGATCAAAATTCTGGGTAACGAGTGCCTACTGCGCTGTATACACAGAAGATTGCTACGAAGGTAAAAAAATCAACGGTAGCTGTAATTATTATACACAGACTCCCACTCATAGTCTGTATGGGGATTCAAAACTCTTGTCAAGTAGAAAAGAGAAATCTGCGCTAAACGTGCCTCGTTCGATGAGTGGCGCCAAAGAATTGAACATTTTTGCTTTTCTAATCGCAGTTAGGTTACTATATTGCTGTAATTTTCCATTTCCAAGGCGCTTAGAGAGAAAAAGAGTAGGGAGAACTGCGCCTTCGGCATTGGCTAACGCCAATCAATCACAACATAAATTCGGAAAACAGAGGATACAGTTTGGAAGGAAAGGTACTCATTGCAAACCGTGGCGAGATCGCCATCCGCATCATGAACGCCTGCATAGACCTCGGACTCGATTATGCAGTAGTGTATACCGAGGCCGATAAAGACTCCGAGCATGTGCAGCGTAACATCACCAGTGGCCCGGATCAGAATGCCTGGCGTATAACCAGTTATACTGACCCCAACGACATACTGGCGGTGGCAGATTATTGCGGAGCAACAGCCATCCATCCAGGTTATGGATTTTTTTCAGAAGATTACCGCTTTGCCCGCCGGGCAACCAAGCGTGATCGGGCGCTGACCTTTATTGGCCCCAACTGGAATGTAATCAAGGACCTGGGTGACAAGATCAACACTAAAAAGGTTGCCAACGGCCTTGGCATCCCCACCATTCCCGGCACAGACGCCCCCATTTATAATGAGATGGAGGCCGAAGAGATAGCCCAGCGTCTGCTCGAAGACCAGCTCGCCCAGGGCATCCAGTCTCCTTCGATCCTGGTCAAAGCCGCAGCAGGCGGTGGCGGCATGGGCATCGAGGAAGTTACAGAAATTGAGACGTTTCGTCGTGTTTACCGCCAGCTGCAGAACTACGCCAAGCGTCAGTTCGGCGACGGCGGTGTACTGATTGAACAATGTATCAGGGATTTTAACCACTTAGAGGTGCAACTTGTCTGTTCCCGTCATGGTGAACGGATCCACTTCAGCTCCCGTAACTGTACAATCCAGTCCACCGGTCGTCAGAAACGCGTCGAGGCAGCGCCTGGTTTTTGCCAGTCCTGTTTCGATTACGATTTTGACGAAAAGAAAGTTCTCGATAAAATCGTCGAGTATTCTCTTAAACTGGCCAACCACGTCAAATATGACAACGTCGGCACCTGGGAATGGATTGTCACCAGATCCGGTCAGCCCTACCTGCTGGAGGTGAACACCCGCATCCAGGTAGAAAACGATATTTCAGCGCGCATTTCCTATCTTAATGGCGAGCAGCCTAATCTTATCCGGGAACAGATCCGACTGGCCCTTGGTGAGAAAACCGGCTACAAGCAGAACGCCATCGAGTTTAAAGGTGCTTCAATCGAGCTTCGTATCGTTGCCGAGGACACCCGTCGCGGCTTTGCCCCATGGATCGGAACCATTAACGAGTTCAGTTTCCCGGCTCATGAATGGTCAGTGGTATACAGCCACGTTCCCACCGACAGGGCATACCCAATTCCAAGTGATTTTGATCCGAACCTGGCGCTGGCGCTGGTCTGGGGCAAAGATATGGATGAGGCTAAGGCGCGCGCCGCACAGTTCATCGACGAGACGGTTATCAGGGGTGAAGATTCCAGCGGAAGCCCGATCATTACCAATCTGGAATACCTGAAAAACAACCTGGATCGTCTGCTGGCCTTCTAGAGATGAGAACAGACGGAACACATATATGAACGAATTACTAAAAAAACTTCTGAAAATCGAAGAACGGGTCAATTACCTGCTCCAGATTAAAGATTACAATAACTGGGGGAACCTGGAGGGGTTCAAGGAGACCTGCGATCAACTGAAGCAGACACTCTACGACCACACCGAGGAAGAACTCCTGGGAGAGATTCGCAAGCTCAACGAGTCGATCAGTTTTCTTGAGGAAAGGGCCGAGGAACATCTCACCCCTATGGAACGAGTGCGCATCGTCCGCTCAATCCAGCGTTTCAGCCTTAAAGACATCCTCGAAAATGTCTACGAGGACTACACCGAACTCGGTGGTGAAGAAGACGCCAACGTCGACCCGGCGATGATTTGCGCCAAGGCAACCCTCGTTCGCCGGATCAAGAACAAGACCCACACCTCCACGGTCATGGTTATCGGCCAGGAGAGCGGTCACGGCGAGGAGTTCCGCAACGGTGGCTCCTGTAAACCTGAAGGGAACGAGAAAGCTATGCGTTTCATGAAGGTTGCGGAAACTGAAGGTATTCCGATCCATAGCTACATTTTCACCCCGGGATCCTACCCGGTAGAGGAATACCCCGGCGCCGCCCAGCAGATCGCGCGCAATATCTACGCTATGTCCAAGCTCCGCATTCCTGTGATCTCCATGATCTCGGAAGGTGGTTCCGGCGGTGCAGAAGCAATCGGCCTCTCCGATTACCGACTGATGGCAAGTCACGGCTACTACTCGGTTATCTCTCCAGAGGGTGCCGCGGCCATTGAAGGACGTATTCGCGAAGGCTCCAAAGTACCTAAAGAACTGATTGAGGTGTGTGCAGATCGTTTGCGCCTCACCGCTTTCGACAATATAAAACAAGGCACTATAGACAGGGTTATTCAGGAACCGCAGCTTGGCGCACGTCGCGACGACTTCGCCTTTTTTGCCACCCTTCGCAACGAGATGATCAGAGCTACCGATCATGTCGTGCTGGAGACCAAAAGCTTTAAGGCGTTCCGATCCTGGGAAGTCAGGCGAAAAAAAACCGGTAAGGATGCTGAAGACCAGGTGCTGGTCAACTGGGAGCTCAACCGCGAAGAGACCAAACGTCTTCTTGCGCTGCGCTCAAAAAAGTATCTTACCATGGCCAGAAATGGTTATACAGGTTCGCCCGATTCATCCCTCAGCCTATATACCCTCGCCCGGGTTGCTTCGGAAAAAGCCTACTATAAAATCCGTTACGACATCCTGAAAAATCACAAGAAACAGGTTGGCAATGTGATTCAGGACGTATCCGGCGAAGGTTCGGTAATGCTCAAACGATTGACCGAACCGGTTTCCACGATGATAAACCTCATCTCCAAAAAATCCGGCAAAAAGCCAACCAGGCTTTTGACCTATACTCCAACCAACGGCAACGGTGACGCTGAACGTCCCCTGAGCGACCCGCTGGAACTGACGGATACCTACACCAGTCCGCTTGCCAACGAGGACCGCACCGTGAGTTGTCCCAATGCAGACAAACACGGTTGCAAGGATCTCTGGATTCCTGATCTTTATGGCGAGTTTGGCGGTGTCTGCGAGACCTGCGGACACCACTTTCCGCTGGAGTACCAGTGGTACCTGAAAAACATCTTCGATGCAGGCACCATCCGCTTCTTCAACTCAGGCCTTGCTTCCGGCAACCCGCTTGACTACACCGGCTTCGCCGACAGGTTGAACGCCAGTAAGAAGAAGACCGGCTACAAGGCAGGAAACCTCACCTTTCACGCCAAGGTGAACGATATCAAAATCGTCACCACCATGCTCTACTCCGATTTCAGAAACGGTACCGTGGGTAGCGCTGAAGGCGAGAAATTCGTGCAGGCCTGTGCCATCGCCAAGCGTAAGAAACGACCACTGCTTGCCTATGTACACACCACCGGCGGAATCCGTATTCAGGAGGGAACCCTTGGTGTCGTGCAGATGCCGAAGTGTACCGTGGCAGTGCGTGAATACATCGATTCGGGTGGCCTGTACATCGTTGTTTACGACAACAACAGTTACGCCGGCCCGGTTGCATCGTTTCTCGGCTGCTCCCCCTACCAATTCGCAATTCGCTCAAGCCGGGTAGGGTTTGCCGGCCCGCGGGTTATCAGGGAAACCACCGGAATCGATATTCCGCCCGATTACCACTCGGCCAGAAACGCGCTGCGCCGCGGCCACATTCAGGGTATCTGGGATCGTCGCGAGTTCCGTCGTAATCTGCACAAGGCACTGCAAACCATGGGCAGTCCGCATCTTTACTATAGATGATGAACCGCCCTCCGGGGCAATAGTCTCTTTTTTCACCAAAAACGGGAACCAGGATCTTTCCAGGTTCCCGTTTTTTTTATTGCGGGTAACTGCTCTATTTTCCCTCATTTCCCCTTTCTACAAGCACCCTGAAAAGATATTTTTCCATTTACATCCTCTCAAAGCTGTTCTACGTATGTGACATGATTACTTAGTCAGGGACAAGTACATGCACAACAATACCCGCCATGAGTTACTGAAATTTCTCTTTTCGCTGCCGACCCGATTGACACAGGTCGGGTGGTCCTCTGCACCCTTTTCAACGCACCGTCTCACGGCTATCTGTACCATCCTGCTGTTTACTCTCTCCTCCCCGGCATTGCCCAGGGCTGCCGCCAAACTGCCGACAGTCTCCATGAGTCATGAAGGTGCCGACTGCCTCAAGAGAGCTGACTGGCAATGTGCAATCAACCTCCTCATCTCGGAATATGAAGACCGGGGAGATCGCTCAGGTATACAGTATTATATCGCCCACGCCTTCCGCCAGCTCGGACGCAATGCTTTTGAAAACACCAATCTGCTTGAAGCCCAGGAACTGTTTGAACAGGCTGTCTCTTACAATGATGAAGACCCGACCCTTTATGCAGAGTTGGGCAGAATTTATCTCGAGCAGTCGCTGTACGAAGAAGCAGTAACGACATTTTCCCGCGCCTATGCTCTGGATAGCATTAACCCACATTATGCCGAGACCCTGGCCCAGATACACTACCTCAGCGGTTCACTGGAAGATGCTATAGATTATCTCGAAATTGCTATCGCCTTGCAGCCCGACCGCAGGGACCTTACCCTACGGCTGACCCAGCTCAAGGCAAAAGAGCAGTCTGAAAATAACGGCGTAACCCAGATAAGCCAGGTATTTCGTTTAAACGCCGGAGATGACATAGCACGCGAACAAATCAACAGTATCTGGAGAATGCTCGAAGACGCCTGGTACCATGTCGGCCTTGAATTGGATTTTTATCCCAAGCGGCAAATCACAGTTTATCTGGTCAATTCAGAAACATTCCAAACTGAAAATGGGGTCCCCGCCTGGTCTGGTGGAGTCTACGAGGGCAGAATCAGCTTGCCGCTCCAGAGCGATGAGCCTGAACAAACAGCAGAAATCATCACCCATGAGTATACCCACGCCCTGCTTTACGACGCCATGGCCTACCGCTGCCCCTGGTGGCTCAATGAGGGGCTTGCTCAATATCTTTCACTCTCGAGTCAAAAGAGATTACAGGTTATACTTGGTGCGATCAGGGGGCAAAAACAGACCGGAGACTGGTCAAAAACTGCTCCGGAGCTGGCGGAACTCAACGAAACGATCAAAGGCTCAAAACAGGCGGCGCTCGCCTATGGGCTGGCTCTTTCAGCGACTGATTACCTGATCGACCGTTATACAATTGTCACTCTGCGGGCTATCCTGCATTCCATGGCCGGGGGAAAAAAATTCGAGCAGGCCCTCTATGAAAATACAGGGATGACTTTTACCGAATTCCAGGACTCATGGTGGAGACAACTTTGAGGATTGCACAAGGCGTGCCTCCTTATTAAACCCGCAGTAATGCCAGCCGGAAAAAGCTACCAGGAGACAGCACCATGCAACTTGCCTTTCTAGGGACCGGAAACTGTGCAGGAATACCCGTATATGGGTGTGACTGCCAAGTCTGCAGCGACAGCCGCAACAACCCGGAACTGAAACGGGGCTCGCTCTGCGCCCGCATCAACACCGGAGGGCAGACCATACTCATCGACGCCGGCATCCCTTATCTTGGCGAGATCTGCCCGGCCGACCAAATCGACGCAATCCTGCTGAGTCATTATCACATCGACCACGTGATGGGGCTCTTCCCGATGCGCTGGGGGGTGAGAGATGAGCAGATAGCGGTACTTGGCCCCGATGATCCCGACGGCTGTGCCGACCTGCACAAACATAACGGCATCTTTGATTTTTCCCGGACTTTGCAACCATTCGAAACTGTCAGGATAGCTGATCTTGAAGTTACCACTGTTGCGCTCAATCACTCCAGGCCATCCCTCGGCTTTTGCCTTTCCACAGCCGACGCCCGCCTCGCCTGGCTAGCGGACACAAGCGGTTTACCTACAGAGACAGTTCAATTCCTGCAGAGCTTCCAGCCTGAAATTATCATCTTAGACTGTACCTTCCCGCCATTGGAGCAGGCTCATCAAAGCCATAACGATATCAACGCGGCTTTAGCCATACATGAAAATGTCGGCCCCTACCAGACCTACCTGGCCCACATCGATCACACTCTGGATCTCTGGCTCAGGAAAAACCCCGACGCATTGCCGGAAAATGTCCATGTAGCCCGGGATTTTATGACGCTATCGCTATAAAAGCTCAAATAACTACCTTTTTTAACAAACCACATCTCCCTGATATTTTGCACGTCCCCAGGCGATCCAAAAGCTTACTTGTGGATTTCTTGCGGTTTTGGTAAAAAACAAACCAATTCTTTCCCTTTATTGGCACAACTCTTTTTTCTGCCTGCCGAGAAAAGATGTTTAAGGTATTTCGCAGTGTTTTTGAAAAAAGTGTGCAATGCTTATCCACCCAAAGGTTTATCAGACATGAGTACAGCGCAGTATGTATCGGTCCATGGCGGTCACAGTGGGCAATTTTGCCACCACGCGACAGACACCCTGGAAGAAATAATCACCTCGTATATCAAGCACGGCTTCGCCTGGGTTGGCATTACCGAGCACGTCCCCGGCCGCACCGAAGAGCTGCTCTATCCAGACCAGAAAGCCGCTGGTCTCACCCCGGAATTTCTGCTGGAACGATTCGGCCGTTACATGGGCGAATGCAAAAGGCTTCAGGAAAAGTATGCTGGACAGTTGCAGATTTTCGCAGCCATGGAAATCGAAACCTACAGCGGTTACGATACGTTCATCCCAAGTTTGATAGAAAAATATCAACCTGATTATCTGGTCGGTTCAGTGCATTTCGTTGACGATCTAGGCTTTGACTACTCCAAAGAACAGTACGACGAGACTGCCGACGCCGTAGGCGGTTACGACAAAATGTATTGCCGTTATTTCGATATTCAGCACGAGATGCTCGAGCGATTGCGACCAGCGGTGGTGGGTCACTTCGACCTGATTCGAATTTTTGATGCCGACTACAAGTCACGTCTGCTTAAACCGGAAATAAACGAACGCGTTGAGCGAAACCTGGAAGTGATTAAAAAACACGACCTGATAATGGATTTAAACCTCAGATCGTTGCTCAAGGGAGCTGAAGAACCATATATAACCGGCTCAATTCTGCAAAAAGCCCGCGACATGGGGATATCAGTCGTGCCGGGTGATGACTCGCACGGTCTTGGCAACATCCACGTAAATATGGATCGCGCTATAGCAATTCTCCAGGATCTCGGTTTCACTACCAATTGGCCAAAGCCAACACTTTACAGCTACGAATAGCAACATCGCCCGGCACCTTTCACTAGCTGAACCGGGCGGGTATAATCATCGCACATCATCCTCAAGGCCTGACGAAACACGTGTCTGATCTGTTCTCCCTTCAAAAACCCTTTCAACCGCATTGCAGGCAAACGACTGCTGCTGCCGGGCCAATGTTCTGGTTTATCTTGCAAAAGGGCACTCTCTACCTGGAGGGGAACTCTCAGGGTTCTGTTGTACCCTTCGCTCAGGAGCCGCCTGTCGATGCCGAGCAAATCAAGTATAGCCGGTGTATTGGTGTCTATGATGGTGTCCCCTGCATGGTCATCGAGCTTGATCCGTCAGCTGTTGTTTCTTTACCCTTGAACGGAGTAACGATGAGAGCTGCCCACGGCCACATTGGCAGTGACCACTGGACCATCGCCGGCAGAGCCAGCCAGGTACTGCGCTGGCGCCGGGATCACCGATTCTGCGGCAGATGCGGATCGGAGATGGTGGAGGATAAGCACGACCTGCTGTGCAGGTGCCCTGGCTGTGGCTATTTCAACTACCCGCGTTTGTCGCCGGCGGTGATCATGTCGGTGGTTCGGGGCGATGAAATCCTGCTTGGTCGCTCTCCCCACTTTCCCAATGGCATGTATAGTGTACTGGCCGGTTATGTGGAGCCGGGTGAAACCCTGGAGGAAGCTGTCAAAAGAGAAGTGTATGAAGAGACCAGAATTGAAGTAACCGACATCCGGTACATTAACAGCCAGTCCTGGCCCTTTCCCCACTCCCTGATGGTAGGTTTCAGTGCCAGATACGCCAGCGGTGAACTGCAGCCGGACGGTGATGAACTTGAAGACGCCGCCTGGTTTACGCCAGACAACCTGCCACAACTGCCCTCCAGAATCAGCATTTCAAGACATCTGATTGAACTTTTCCTGCAGTCTCTGGCAAAATAATCCGCTACCGGGAAAAGCGGACCCTGTTTTCACGTTTTTCTGGTAACAATACCGTCTTATTCAGCTCTTCAAGCTGATACTGCTTAATCAGGAACTGCAAATCCCTGATATACCTGTCGCCCAACTCCGAGTATGAATAGAGATTGACAGCGAGATCATGACCCGTGACAGCCTGTCCTTTTTCCCTCATAGCCGCCCTCTGGGCGCGAAATTCACTGTAGGCATATACCCTGTTAAGGCTATGCATATAACTCCTGGTCGCCTCGTAGACGGAGTCAAATGCCGCCACTTTCACATTACCCTTCCGGGAGACTATGTAGTTACCATCACTTTTGCTCGGCATATGAAGTCCATAAAGGGCATTTCCTTCACGGGCAAAGCGCGAAGTCCCCCACCCCGATTCGGTAATTGCCTGGGCCAGGGCCAAAGCTGGCGGGACCTCATCCACACGCATCATGAGCTGAGTTGTATCATCCGGTCTGCAGCCATAAGACCGGGCAACTCTGTTCAACCACCACTCCTCTTTAGCTGTCAGACGCTGAAAGTTCTCTTTTTTGGTAATAAGCCGGACCACCTCGTTCCGCGTTTCGGCGATCTCCGCATTTACACGCAAAACGCTGGGCAACACCAGAGAGATGAAGATCGACGTTTTCTCGGGTATCGGTAATGCATGAAGGTCATGGGGTAAATTTTCCGGATAAAGGGATTTTACATCCGCACTCTCCCGGACTTCCAGCAAGCTACTTTCATACTCATCGAGCAGAAGGGCAAACCCCTCGGCACCGTCGATGGTAAAGACAGTGTGCCCACTCCCATCGAATCTGCCGCCTTCACGTAATTCCGGCACCAGACAATGATATACAACCAGACAAAAGAGTACTGAGAAGATCGTATACAGAGGAAAAAACAACCAACGGTCTACTTTCATGTTCATAAAAAACTGTTATCACATCCGGAGGCAGCGGAAATAAGCCGGAACTCCAAGCCTTCACCTGCCGACGAAAAAAATTAACACGTCCCTATCAACAACCTGACGCAAATCATAAAACTCCCATGTTACCTATCACCATCTTTGTGCATTGAACAGTGAACTGTCAGATAATAAATAACGCTATCGGGGAGTAATGCCCAACCTCCTAAAGAGGAGCTACCGGCCTGATATGTACCAAAATTTAAGCCGTTCAGCAAATGGCGACACAGCCTTGATCGAGGGAAGTCCTGCAGGAGTCTTTACAAATCAGTGTTGTATGGTCATTGTTATCCAATACAGGCAAGTAATTTCATACAGTTACCAAATTCAATTTTCACTCTCCATCACCAAAAGAGGCTAATCAAATATTATGTCGAGTAATTTTGGAACAATTTATCGTGTCAGTACCTTTGGCGAATCCCACTGTAAAGCCGTGGGTGTGGTCATAGACGGTTGCCCTCCGGGCTTGGACCTGGTAGAAGCTGACATCCAGCCCCAACTTGACAGAAGACGTCCCGGCCAGTCCTCTCTTTCCACGGACAGGCAGGAACAGGATCGGGTGACAATCCTCTCCGGTACAGAAAACGGCAAGACCCTGGGTACTCCTATTGCGCTGCAAGTGGCGAATCGCGACCAGAGGCCAGGTGATTATGGAGAGATGGCTGCCATCCCCCGTCCATCCCATGCCGATTATACCTACCAGATGAAATATGGTATTCGTGCCTCTTCCGGCGGCGGGCGCTCCAGCGCCAGAGAGACTATCGGTACCGTGGCAGCAGGAGCCGTTGCCGATAAAATACTGCGTCTGAAATATGGCATTGAAATTGTTGCCTGGGTTGGGAGTGTCGGTAACATCAATTCCCGCGAACCGGACCACCTGACAATCAGCCGTGAGTGGGTCGATGAAACACGGGTTCGCTGTCCGGACAAAAATGCTGCTATAGAAATGGAAAAACTCATCGTAGAACTCAAAGATGCGGGTGATTCCATAGGGGGAACCGTCTCCTGCGTTATCCGTAACGTTCCCGCCGGCCTCGGTGAACCGACCTACGAGAAACTGGAAGCCAAACTGGCTCAGGCGATGCTCGCCATACCCGCGACTAAAGGCTTTGAGATTGGCTCAGGTTTCAGCGGCAGCAGACTGCGCGGCTCGGTACATAATGACCCGTTCATCAAAAAGGGCAATATACTCGGTACAGCCACCAACAACTCCGGCGGTATCCAGGGCGGCATATCCAACGGAGAGCCGATCTTTTTCAGGATCGCCTTCAAGCCACCGGCAACTATTTCCCTCCCCCAGGACACCGTTAATTTTCAGGGCGAACCAGCCACCCTGGAGGCCAAGGGCCGTCACGACCCATGCGTGGTTCCACGGGCAGTGGCTATCATCGAATCCATGTCGGCGCTGGTCATCCTTGACATGGCCATGCGCCAGGAGGCTCGTATTGCTACTAAATTCTAAGAGATTTTTCTCGATACCCGCATATTGGGTGATACAGTAAATAATGAAATAACCGGGCCTAACCCAAAATAATTCTTGAATCTCAGCGGTGAACGAAGTAGAAAAATGTCACGTCATTGAAAGATGATACTGGTTTTTTTGTTTGTGTAGAATGTACTGGCGATACCGCGACGACGCATTGTACCTGGCATTGCATCGTAATGGTGTCGCTGTTGCTGTTGCAACAGGACCCGATAGCGGCGAACCGGTAATCGACTCGGCTTCAGGCAGTGTCAGCCCGGCTTTCCGCACTCTCCAGGACAGTCTTTACCGCCGTACGGCCTTTGCATGACACCGAAACGTAATCCTCTCAGTTCCTATCTCGATAGGTTAGCTCCGCCTGAAGGGCTGTTGCTGCTTATCCTCTCCGTGCTGGTCGGTGCATGTACCGGTTTGGCCGCGGTTCTTTTCATTAAACTCATCCATTTTATCCAGTATATTTCCTACAGTGGGCTTTCCTCGGCAATCCCCATTCTCGGGAAGTGGGTCTACCTGGTGGTGCCGATTATTGGCGGCCTGTTAGTCGGCCCGCTGATAATGTTCGCACAGGAAGCGAAGGGCCATGGCGTACCTGAGGTTATGCAGGCGCTCATCCTGCGTGGCGGCCGGATACGGCCTCGAGTGGCAGCGGCCAAGATCGCAGCATCCGCACTCTGCATTGGTACAGGCGGGTCAGCCGGCCGAGAAGGGCCTATTGTTCAGGTCGGTTCTGCGCTGGGCTCCAGCCTTGGCCAGATTCTCAGACTCTCTGACGAGCGGATCAAAAATCTTGTGGCCTGCGGTGCTGCTGCCGGTATCGCGGCAACCTTCAATGCGCCCATTGCCGGAGTCGCGTTCGCCATCGAGGTACTGATGTGCGGATTACAGGTACGCCATTTCGGCAACGTGGTAATCGCCGCAGTTTCGGCCTCCATCGTCAGCCAGTTTTTCTTCGGCAACAGGGTCGCCTTCGAGGTACCGATCTACACCATGAACTCACCACTTGAGTTGGTGTTCTATCTGCTGCTGGGACTCTCCGCCGCCGTCATCGGCATCATGTTCATCAGGATGCTCAACTTCAGTGAGAATGTCTTTGATGGCTGGGATTTTCCCCAACTGCTCAAGCCCGCAGTTGGAGCTGTCTTTCTCGGTATTCTCGGTTTTGCCTATATGCACCTGCCTGGTGTCGCCGAGCCCATGACCGGTGGAGCACATGGCGGCTCCGGTGCAGTTATCCCGCATATGTACGGCTCCGGCTTTCCCTTCATTGAAGTCGCTATCCAGGGGAAAGCGACACTCTGGGTACTGGTACTGCTCATCTTCCTTAAACCCCTTGCCACTTCATTTACACTCGGCTCCGGCAACTCCGGCGGTGTCTTCGCTCCATCCCTTTTCATTGGTGCGATGCTGGGTGGAGCCATGGGACATCTTTTCAACAACTATTTCCCGGATATCGTCAGCAGCCCCGCCGCTTTTGCCCTGGTCGGCATGGCAGCCCTTTTTTCCGCTACTGCCCGGGCCCCGCTTACAGCCATGCTCATTGTCTTTGAGATGAGTAACGATTACTTCATGATCCTGCCCCTGATGGTTGCAGGTGTCACAGCCACCTTCTTTGCCCAGTGGCTGCATCCTGAATCGATATACACCCTCAAGCTCGCAAAACGTGGTGTTCGTTTTGCAGAAGGCCGGGATATGGATATCATGCAGGGTGTGCGGGTCAGTGAAGTCATGAAGACTACACCCGTGACCATCCACAAAGATCAATCATTGTCGGATCTTATGGCTCTGTTTCAGGAGACCAACCTGCATGGCTTTCCGGTAATGAAGGATGGCGGCAAGGTCTGGGGTATCGTCACTCTTCAGGATATCGACCGGGCCCAGATGAAAGATGATTTCTCCTCCACAAAGATGAAGGTAGCCGATGTAGCCGTGGAAGACCCGATTACGGTTTTTCCCGATGAGCCAATCTGGGTCGCCATCCAGAAGATGTCACCACGGGATCTGGCACGCCTGCCGGTGGTTCGCCGCGGCACCTCCGGGCGTCTTGCAGGTCTCATCAGCAGAAGTGACATTCTTCGCGCCTATGATGTCGGTGTTATGCGTAAGCAAAGAGGCCAGATAATCGACGATCAGGTCGAGCTGAGAAAATCACCTGATAACAGCTTTGCCGAGTTCGTACTCACAGATAGCGACAACTGCAATAAAGCCATGGTGAAAGAGATGCAGATACCGGATACGGTCAACCTCGTATCCATCAAGCGCGGTGGCAAAATTATCATTCCCCGCGGTTCAACCCGCCTGGAAGCTGGTGATGTGGTTACAGTCTACGGCAAGGTCAGTGATATCAAGGTACTTAAAGATGTAATGAACAGTTGCCCGCTCCCCGGCAAGTACGGCAACAGCAACTAACCCGAATTTCTCATGAGCATTGTACAGCACAATGCTCATGGGAAATCTTGTCTCAAGGGCGGCGTTTGAGCCGGCACCCATCATAACCATTTCAACTTCCGGCAATTCTTCCCTCACACTTTTTGCTCAACTTTATCAAAACACGGAATACACAATGTTTGCCCACCAAAACGTCGGGTACGAGACTCCATGGTCTTTTCCCCGCAGGATTCACAAACCAGTCCTGCAAGCACCCTGGCAGGGCTCGGCGGAGGAACATTCAACTCTGTTTTAGTAAAAAGGTCATCCAGCGGTGCTTCCATCAGCTGCTTCCGTGACATCTCTCGCATCTCGCTTAAAAGCTCTTTTTCCTCGGCAGTAATGGTACCCTCTTTATCTTTTGCCATCAGCTCACTGACATTTCCTTTCCCGCTCTTTCGGCTATCCTTGCTGCTGGCCACACCACCAGTTAAAACGATACGAAAGCCCGTGCCCTGCTCACGATCATAGAATGTAAAGGCCATTTTTCCATAATCCCGATGGATCAGGTTGCCCTTGCCAAAAGTGCAGCCACATAAAAACTGGATGGCGTCGACACCGCACATATCCGTTTCTGTAACACAGATGAGCGAAGCAGAGTCCGCCTTGGGCAATTCTCTTTTGGCATATTCCGCTGCCCGAATGCCGATTGCCAAACCTGGGCAGGAATGGCCATGAAAAGCTATCAGGCCCTCTATGGTTTCTTTGGAAAAAATAGTCATAATACCGATGCCTCCTGATTATTCGCCCCGATTTTTCATACCGTAAGGTAGCTTCAGGGCCGAAGTTTTTTGAGTAAACCTTCAACTGCAGCCAATATTTCCTGGTTACAGTTTGAAGTCCCTGCAAATAACTGTATATTCCATCAACCAGAAACATTAACTCCAAGACTTTAACCGGTATTCCATGAAAGACATATTTCAAAAATCTTTTACGTTTATAAGCGAGAACATTTCCGATCTCGTACAACTGGTGCTGCCACCAGCGCTTATCTTCGCAGCTCTGATCACCTTATCTTCAATGCTGCCCGGCACCGCAGGAGCCTTAATGGTATTTTTTGCCGAGGTTCTGGCCAATGCTTTTATTTCTGCCTCGCTGATCCGCTATATCTCAGCGCGAAGCTATAATCAGCCAACCTCGGTTCAACAGGCATTACTGGCCGGAGTAGCGTACACCCCGGCCATACTGCTTCTCTACCTCCTGCTGTCTATTCCCTTGATGCCGTGGCTTTTTGCCGGAGAACAGTTTTCTTCGCAAAACGCCTTTGCCCTGTCATTTAGCACCTTCATCTTCTTCTATATTGCCATTAAGGCAACATTTGCCGACTACCTCATTGTACTGGATGGCAAAAGTACTCTTGGGGCAATCGCAACCAGCTTTCGCTATACCACAGGCTATGTTCACAAAATTGTGATAGTGATGATGCTCTCATTTATCGTCTCAGGCTTCTTTCAGATCATGTTTTTCCAGCCTCTCGAGCCCGGTGTGTCACCCGACAAGGCTTCAGAATTTATTACCAAAGCAATTGAGCTGATCATTAACTTTGTCACCACAATTCTGATTTTCTATATCTTTACCGACAGCTATCTTGAAAACCAGAAGGCTCACCTCAGCAAGGTGAAATAATTGGTTGCAACCAGAGGGGACAGAACCAGCATCCTCTCTGGTTCTGCTTAGTGACGTTTAGAAACGATAATGAGATAATGTCGTAGCCAGCGCCGCCCTCACAGCCTGGGAGAAACAGTATCTTTCAGACCAAAGACTCTTCTCTCTTGCCGACCCGGGGCTTCTCTGAAAACTCTAAAGTTTTGATTATTCATATTATTACCTGCAAACTGACACAGGACGAAAAGTAGCGATGAGTAATATCCCAGATAAAGTACGTGCATTTCTTGAGAACCATAATCTTGCCGCACTCGAATTCGAACCCGGTTCAACACCCACCGCAGAAATGGCTGCCCAACGGATAGGAGTTCCCGTTGGCCAGATTGCGAAATCGATCCTTTTCAAAGGGAAAGATAACACCTTCAGGCTGGTCGTGGCTGCTGGCGACAAGAAGATTAACAGCGGAGCACTCAAGCGGGCAACCGGCGCCAAACACAGGATGGCAACTGCCGATGAAACAAATGATGTTACGGGATTTCTACCCGGCGGAGTGTGCCCGTTCGGGCTGGCAGAAGCTGAGCTGGAGATCCTGCTGGACATATCGCTCGACAAGTATGAAACTGTCTATCCTGCGGCTGGCACTAATGCCACCGGCGTGCCCCTGAGCCCCGATTATCTGCAGCAGATCACCGGTGGGGTAAAGGTTGAGGTTACCTGATCTCGGCCCGCCCTGATGACGCTGGCTGGAGCGGTAATTGAAAAGGAAATGTGTTCACTGCCTTACTCTCTTCAGTGCCGGGGCACTCTTAGCCACACAGCGAGGCCCAGGCCGAATATTTTAACGCAACAACGTTATCTTGCCAGAAAAGATTTCAACCGTATCCCATTGAACCGTAGCGCAACAGAAGATTTACACCTTTTGCGCCAGACCGAGTTTTTTGCAAAGTTCTGCCAGCTGGGCCTGCTCCTCTGCTGTCAATACCCTGAAACTCTCGACGATTCCCCGCAAGTGAACAGGGAAGATCCTCTCAACCAACTCTGCACCGTCGGGAGTGATGTGCAGGCTGATATATCTGCGATCCTCGGTGCTACGCACCCTCTCAACCAAGCCGCGTTTTTCCAGATTATCGATAACAGTGGTAATATTGGCCGTGGTCTTCAGGATTTTTCGAGCCACATCTTTCTGGCACATTGATCCCAGGTGGTACAAAGCTTCCAGCACGCCAAACTGCGATATAGTAAGATTTTCCCTGGCAAGATGTTTGTGTGTGACGGCGGTAACCGTGTCCGAGGCTCTGGCCAGTTTCACATAGGTGCTTAGTGTCTGCAGATCTGCTTTTTTACCTTTCACCCTGTGTTTCATCATCCCCCCAAAAGTAATAATTAAATATTAAACTAATTTGGGAGGGTCTTGATGTCAAGAATCGGGCCAGATAAAGCAATCAGTAGAGTGTGAAGGTTACCCCATCATGGCATAACCTTTGAATAACATACTTCCTCAATTCGCCACTGCCTCTCTGTACGCCTCAATAAATTTGACGACAGCTTCCCTCGGAGTTGCCCATGAAGTCACCAGGCGCACTGCAGAACTTGCCTCATCTATCCTGGCCCAGACATAAAACTCAAAATCCCCGGACAACTGGTCGATTACCTTATTCTCGAAAATAGGAAAGATCTGGTTGGTTGGAGATTCGATCCAGAACCTGCAACCAGCCTGAGACAACTCCCGTACCATAAGCTGCGCCATCTCATTGGCGTGGGCCGATAGTTCAAAGTAAAGATTATCTTTAAACAGCTCCTCAAACTGGACGCCAAGCAACCGGCCTTTGGCAAGCAAACCGCCACGTTGCTTGATCAGGTAGCGGAGGTCGCGGCGAAGATCAGGATTGCGCACAACAAGCGCTTCGCCAAGCAAAGCACCTGTCTTGGTGCCACCTACAAAAAAGGCGTCCGTCAACTGATACATATCAGCCATGGTAAGGCCACCATCAGCCACCAGAGCCGTACCCAGACGGGCACCATCCACATAGAGCAGCAGTTCATTTTCCAGACAGAAACGCTGCAGTTCGGCCAGTTCTTTTTTTGAGTAAATTGTGCCAATCTCAGTAGGATTAGAGATATAGACCAGCCGCGGTTTCACCATATGCTCAAAGTGGTGTTCAAAAAGTACCGGCTCGATCATCTGTCTGGTCAGCTTGCCATTCGGTGCGTCTACCGCCAGCAGCTTATGCCCGGTCGCCTCAATGGCCCCCGTTTCGTGGGTGGCGATGTGTCCCGATCTGGCGCAGATACACGCCTCATGCGGTCGAAGAAATGAGCTGATAGCGATCAGGTTCGTCTGGGTGCCACCTGAGAGCAGATGAATATCAGCGTTTTCATCCGCTACCTGATTCCTCAACAGCGCAATCGCCCGCTCTGTATGGCAGTCCAACCCATATCCTTCCTCCTGGCTGAGATTGCTCTCGACCAGAGCTTGGAGAATTTCCGGGTGGGCGCCTTCACTGTAATCATTTTTAAAACTGTACATTGAATCTGTCCTTGCTCGTGTCTGTTACTCTTTCCCTTCTCTTGCTCGATATACAAATTCATCACAAACGAGCAGCACATTATTGGTAAATCAGCCCAATAGTCAACACCATTCTTCATCCAAGCAGCCAACAGCAGGCCCAACACACCAGCCTCTGTTCGGCTTTTTGGCAAATGATTTGAACTCGCATATAATAAGTTTGAAATCAAAAAGGATTGCCTGGCTCCCCCCTCGCTCTCCCCTATGAGGAACACATGCAATTAAAGAAGGCCCTGCTTATTCTGGCTTTTGGTACCATCCTTATCATCGGTATGCTCTACGGCATCTCACCCAGCTGGTTTCTGACTACTTTCTCTACAGCTTCAGAACCTGCCAGTATAGATCAAACCCATATTTTACGAGCGGTAATGATGCTCTACATCGCACTCGGGCTATTTTGGCTCTATGCTGCTTTTTCTGATAGATACCGTGATATCGGGATCGTCATTCTGGCAATATTCTGTGGGGGACTCGTCGCCGGCAGGATACTGAGCGTAGTTATCGATGGCCCCCCCTCACCACTGTTTGTGCTCTATATTTTCATGGAACTCGCCCTGATACCGATCTGCATCTGGCTGCTCAAAAAAGATGGCCAGCTCCCACCTCCAGACAAAAATCGTAACTAAAAAAGAACAACCTGTAACAATTCGGAATGCCTACAATAACGAACAAATGTGACCACCTTTCTCACATATGTTTTTAGGTACCCCTTAAAATTGTCATTGACAGGTCATACTTAATATTTTAGTCTCCCCGAAATTTAACATGTAAGCCTAAGAGGCTAATTGACTATCTCTAACATATTGTACATTTTTCTACCAAAGAGGATTACAGATGAAAATCAAAGCACTTCTCGCAGGTTTGGCAATGAGCATGGTTCTTCCTGCAGCCAACGCACTTGCCCAGGATGAAATCGTTGTCTACTCCGCCCGCAATGAACACCTGATCAAACCAATTTTTGAAAAGTACACGGAAAAGACCGGGGTAAAGGTGAAATATATCACCGACGACGCTGGTGTTCTGCTGGAAAAGCTTAAAGCCGAAGGGACGCGAACGCCTGCTGATATCTACCTCACAGTAGATGCCGGCAACCTCTGGCAGGCTGCAGATTCTGGTGTACTCCAGCCTCTGGAGTCTGAAGAGTTAAACAGTAATGTTCCTGCCAATCTGCGCGATCCTGAAAACAGATGGTTCGGACTGTCCGTACGTGCCAGAACCATCGTCTACAACACAAACGCAGATGTTGCCGATAAACTCCAAAGTTATGAAGGGCTCGCCGACGAAAACTGGAAAGGCAGGTTGGTGTTGCGTACCTCGAAAAAAGTTTACAACCAGTCCCTGGTAGCCTCCCTTATCGCAAGCCATGGTGAAGAGAAAGCTGAGACCATTGTCGAGGGTTGGGTAAGCAACCTGGCTACTGCACCTTTTTCCAACGATACCAAAGCGCTTGAAGCCGTTGCGGCAGGCATCGGTGACGCGACAATTGTAAACACCTATTACCTCGGTCGCCTGATGAAGCAGAAACCTGAACTTCCGCTGGCGATATTCTGGCCAAACCAGAAAACAGATGGCGTTCACATGAATGTGAGTGGCGCTGGCCTCACCGCCCATGCCAAAAACAAGGGCGAGGCAATCAAGCTGCTCGAATGGCTTTCCGGCCCTGAAGCCCAGGCCGATTTTGCCGGCCTGAACATGGAATATCCTGTTAATGATTCTGTCGCCCTTGAACCGCTGGTTCAGAGCTGGGGCAGCTTCAAAGGTAATCCGCTGAACATTTCTGTCTACGGCGAATTGCAGGCAGATGCGATCAAATTGATGGATAGAGCTCAATATAAATAGTCGCATCCGTAATGACAAAACCACACCTCCTCTTAACGTTCCATACCTTCCGGCCGGACGGCTGGCAGCTTGCTGCCTGCCTTCTGGCCGCTCTTGTTGCTGTTCCGGTCGCAGTCATTTTTGCCTCACTCCTGCATCCGGAAAAAGAGATCTGGGCCCATCTGGGCCAGACTGTCCTTGCCTCGCTGCTCACCAACACCTTCTGGCTCTGCAGCGGGGTCATGGTCTGCACCACCCTGCTCGGAGTTTCACTGGGCTGGCTCACCGGTGCCTGCTCATTTCCCGGGCGTTCATTTTTTACCTGGGCGCTCACCCTGCCCATGGCCATACCCGCCTACGTCATGGCCTTTATCTTTGTGGGTGTTATGGATTTTACCGGCCCCTTTCAAACCCTGCTGAGAACGCTGCCCGGCTTTGAGCGAACAATTATCGAAGTACGAACAACGCCATTTATCGTACTGGTAATGAGCCTCACCCTCTATCCATACGTCTACCTGCTCAGCCGCTCCGCCTTTATGAGTCAGGGCAATAAGCTGATGGAAGCAGCAAGGACCCTTGGACTGAGCCCATGGGCCGCCTTCTTCAGAGTCGCCCTGCCCATGGCTCGCCCCTGGATCGCCAGCGGACTTGCCCTGGTGCTGATGGAAACGCTTGCTGACTTTGGCGCCGTCTCTATCTTCAACTTCGACACCTTTACCACCGCAATCTACAAGGCCTGGTTTGGTTTCTTTTCCATTCAAGCGGCAGCACAGCTGGCCTCAATACTGGTCCTGTTCGCTATGATGCTGGTACTTGTTGAAGCGCTCTACCGCTCACGCATGCGCTACCATGGCAGTGCCAGAGGGGGCAGCGCCCAGACCCGGATCAGGCTCACCGGAGCAAGAGCTGTGGCTGCAACCCTCTTTTGCTTCTTCATCGTTGCCGTTGCCTTCATTCTACCTGTTCTGCAACTGATTATATGGGTTATAGAAGCTGCCGGTAATAACAGTCTGCCCAATTACAACTCTGAGGTTAGCCGAACTCTACTGCTTGGTATAGTCGCCGCTCTGCTTACCTGTAGTGCGGCATTGCTGCTCTCCTATGTAAAGAGGACATCACCAACCAGAGGAAACATGTTACTCTGTAAGTTCGCTACCATAGGCTATGCCCTGCCCGGGACTGTGCTTGCGGTGGGTATTTTTCTGCCAATCGCCTGGCTGGATAATCATCTGCAAAATCTGATGGAGGTGATGTTTACCATTGAAACAGGCCCTATCCTGCATGGTACCCTGCTGGTAATGCTTCTGGCGTATATGATACGCTTTATGGCCCCTGGATTTGGCTCCATAGACAGTTCCATGCAGGCCATCAGCCCAAGCCTGGATGAGGCCGCCTCAATATACGGCATCAGGGGATTGAAACTTATCTCATCAGTCCATCTCCCCCTCTTGAAAAAAGGAATTCTAACCGGATTTATTCTGGTTATAGTCGATGTGGTCAAGGAGATGCCAATTACTCTCATGACCCGACCTTTCGGCTGGGACACTCTGGCTGTGAAAATATATGAACTGACCAGTGAAGCAGAATGGGAACGCGCGGCTCTTCCCGCACTTTATCTGATCTTCGCCTCGATCATCCCGGTAATACTGCTCATTCGTCAATCGGAGAAGTAATTATGAAAAACAATCACCCGCTCCTGTCGGTGGAACAGGTCTGCAAATCTTTCGGAAACAAGCAGGTTGCCAGGAATATCTCCTTTTCATTGCAAAAAGGTGAGATCGGTTGCTTGCTCGGGCCAAGTGGCTGCGGCAAAACAACACTCTTACGCGTGATTGCCGGTTTTGAGTCAATCCAGAGTGGTACTGTCTGTATTGACAGCACAATCGTTTCCAGCAGCACCCGAAACGAAGCACCGGAAAATCGTTCTATCGGTATGGTTTTTCAGGATTATGCTCTGTTTCCTCATCTCTCTGTCAGTGACAATGTCGGCTTCGGCATCAACAAAATGCCAAGGAATGAACGTCACAAACGAGTCGGTGAATTACTCACCCTTGTCGGACTCGAAGAGGTGGCAAACAATTACCCTCACGAAATCTCTGGCGGCCAGCAACAGCGCGTCGCACTGGCCCGGGCACTCGCACCACAACCGGAATTACTGCTGCTTGACGAACCATTCTCAAATCTTGATGCATTACTTCGAGAACGGCTAACAGTTGAAGTTCGTGATATCCTCAAGAAACTTGGGACAACCGCACTGCTTGTCACCCATAACCAGCACGAAGCGTTTTCGGTGGCCGATAAAATAGGGGTACTCTTTGACGGGACCATGCAGCAATGGGATAATGCCCACTCAATCTATCACAAACCGGCAAGCCTTGAGGTGGCCAGGTTTGTAGGGGAAGGAACGCTTATAGACGGCAAAGTCACTTCAACCGGGAAAATTCAAACAGCATTGGGCCCGCTTGAAGGTCATTTCTCTATTCCCTGCGAACCCGGTTGCAGCGTTGATCTGTTGATCCGCCCTGAGGATATTCTTCATATTGAAGATAATTGCCTTAAAGCTACGATTTTAAAAAAATCCTTTCGTGGCCCCAACATTGTCTACCTGTTGCAACTCGCGTCGGGAGAGAAATGCCAGGCACTGGTTTCCAGCCATCATGACCACAGGATTGGAGAAAGGATCGGAATCCAGCCCGAAGTTGACAACCTGATCGTTTTCCCAAAAACCTGCCAGCTTTAATCGCATAAGAACCTGAGAAAATCGTATATCAACACCTCGACAGGCCAGAACTCCTGACAGGAAAACCGGCCTGTTGCCTACCACCTTCTATCGGCGGCATAGCCTGTCAATCCTCCTTGACGACCCGTTCGTCGTTCCCGCAGCGGTTAATCACTTGCATTTTCACAATCAACACTATATTTTGACGCGCTTTACCCAACACTGCACCCAGGACATCCGCCATCTTTCATTGCAAGCCCAAAACCGCCCCATGAAATTCAAGCAGATTATTGAGGAAAACGAATCCAGGCACGGTCGTAATTTTGATCTGTTCATCCAGTTCACCATCGTCCTCTCGCTCGTCTCATTCGCAGTAGCAACACTCCCTAATATCACACCTGAGACGAGGGAGTTACTGAAAATTATTGAGCTGTTCACTATTTTCATTTTTACCGCAGAATATGTGGCAAGAATATATGTTGCTGACAAAAAGCTCCGATTCATTTTCAGCTTTTATGGATTAATTGATCTTTTCGCTATTCTGCCTTTTTACTTTGCTACGACAGTCGACCTGAGAGCAATACGAATCCTGCGACTGATGCGACTGTTTCGCGCCTTCAAGCTACTCAGGTACTCCAGGGCTATTCAACGGTTGCACAGTGCCCTGAAAATAGCCAGGGAAGAGCTGCTCCTTTTCTCCGTGGTAGCTGGTATGGCGATTTTTTTCGCTGCTGTTGGGATTTACTATTTCGAGAACGAAGCGCAGCCGGAGGAGTTTGCCTCTGTATTTCATAGTTTGTGGTGGGCTGTGGCAACACTCACCACAGTTGGCTATGGAGATGTTTACCCGATCACCGCAGGAGGTAAGGTCTTTACCTTTTTCGTATTGATGGTCGGCCTGGGAATTGTTTCGGTACCTACCGGACTGATAGCTTCTGCCCTGTCATCCGCCCGTGAACTTGAAAGAAGGCAGCCAGGCTCTCAAAATGAGCAAAACGCTGCTTGCCAGCTGAACGAGACACCAGATTTACCTGACGAACGAACTCAACCACACTTTTTTTATTTCTTGTCCATTGGACTGATCACACCGAAAGACGTAATTCAAGGTAATCCACTACTGTTGCCGCTTAATGAAAGATTTACCGGGCTCCTCACTCTGTGATATGTGTCTCACCCTTTCAGCCAGCCCATAAAAAAAGCACCAGAACCAGCCTGTAAGGTGGTCCTGATGCTTCTAGGTCAATACAGGAAATGTTGTCCTGCTAATCCGCATTCGCCTAACGTTCAAAAATCAACAACCACACCCTTCAGATCCGCAGGAACCGGAGTTGCAGCCACCACCGCCTCCCGGCAATGGATTGGTTGAACGAACACTGAAGCCTGATTGAGATGCAGCAGTAATGTAATCAACAGTAATTGTGCCGCACATATCGAGAAGGCTGCTATCAACCAGAAAAACAAGCCCGCCCTGATTAAATATCTGATCTTCCTTTTTCATCTCATCGAGCGCCAGAACCAAAGCCGGTCCTGCACAACCGCCCTGTGACATAAACACGCGCAAACTTGAGCTGATATTATTTGCCTGCATATACTCAACCAACTTTTCACTCGCCAAATCGGTAACGTTCAGCATAGGTACCTCCCGGGAAATGTGTTTTCGGACCATACCCTTTTAATCAGGGTGCATTACCGGCTGTTACTACAAACATCATGAGTTTTCTGCGAAACAGCACATTAAAGAAAGTTAAATGAACAATATGAAAATCGCCAATACGATGTATAGAAAGTTACGCTGGCTTTTGCCGTTTGTCAGATTCATAAATAGTACCAGAGGCTTATGATTGTTCCCTGGTAAAAACGTCACCACCAACCTGCTGTTGGAAAAAATCTGCCTTTAATGTGACTCTTGAGCCCAACAAAGCTGACTGTCAACGGGCTACCGTCAGGTCATATTTTCCCAGCCTCTTGCCCTGGTTATCGCCGCCTTCAGCATGTCCCAGCCCAACAGACTCTGCTGATATTCCCCAGCCTTCCCAGGTAGAGAAATATCATAACCTTCGAGTCGATAGGCCATGATAGCATAAAACACATCCACCATACCGGCCCTGTCAAACATAAATGGCAATCTGGCCCCGGTGAAAATGGCTTCCAGTCGTAGGAGTTCCCGCTCCATCCCTGCTGATTGGCGCATCATCCCCTTACCTGCGGAAGAAAATGGACATCCCTCTCTGAGAACAGGAAATCCGGAGTGCAGTTCAGCACATAGGCTTCTGGCTCTGGCCCTTTCCCAACGGTCTACCGGGTACAATATCCCGCCCGACAGCTCGTTCAGGTACTCACCAATAGCCAGGGAGTCATGTATTTGTATTTCAACGGTATCAAGTACCGGTACCAAACCTGTCTCAGAATGTTTCCGTAGCTCGACCTTATAACCGGGAGCACCCAGTTGAATTACCTGTTCTTCAAACTGAACCCCCACCAGATGTGCACACATCCAAGCCCGTAATGACCAGGTGGACTCGGTACCACAGATCAACCTGAACATAGGTATTTTACCCTCCAACCTGCATTTCCCATAAACATTGTATTGTTTGTCTGAACTGGTACAAATTTCGGACTAACGATGGTATTTCTGTCTGGCAGAACCTTATGAACCACGGGACTGGAGCGAGTGTACACTCTGAACCTCATGCCATGACAACATCATATTATGCGAATTCAAATAGATAGAGACTAATCCTAGCATCTTTTATCAAGGTCGCACAATAGAGTTTTGTCTACAGGAACAAAAAGACAGGCTTTGCCATATTCGATTTACCCCTGTGAACTCCGGCCAGGCTCAATACTTGGTTACGTGGGAAAAAATTACTTCTGCACTGAAGGAACTATTTTTTTTCACACAGCCCGGTGAAAACAAATCTGTCTCCCGGCTGAAAAAGGAAAGATTTGTTATCCAGCATGGGCCACACCACCCAGGTTGAGAACAACAACCCGACTGGCGGATATCGGTACCGTTCCGAGATCATGATATCAGTGAGTCACTGACTCACTGACTCAATTTTCTTTATTCTCAGCAAATGCCTGCCTCCTTGAAATTGCGAAATCAACCAGGTCCTGACAATCTCTATAGCTTCGCCCTCTTCCACCATACGAGCGCCAATAGAAATCATATTCGCATTATTATGTTCCTTGGTCAGTCTGGCACTCTCCACATTCCAACACAACCCACATCGTATGCCCTGAACTTTATTGGCCACCATTGCCTCACCGTTGCCACTGCCACCAAAGACTATCCCCAGATCACACTGGCATCTGGCCACACTCTCCGCTGCAGGTCTGCAATAATCCGGATAATCAGAAGACTTGTCATCGTGCGCACCAAAGTCATGAACCTCATATCCGCTGTTCAGCAGGTATTTCTTTATAGTCTCCTTTAAATGAAATCCTGCGTGGTCTGTACCTAATGCTATTTTCATGGAAACCTTTAAAAAGTGTGTATGATAGATTACAGAGCTCGGTCAACCCTGGGATACAAGTGGTTTACCTGTGATCAACTTGGCCTATATCGGTGTCACCTCTGCAAATTGTTGTGTCTACTTTTGTTTGAGAGGCAACACCGACGAGGGGTCTGTCGGAGAATTGCAATTTTGGGTCAAATCATACAGTACACTGGTTCCGCAAACGCCTTGTCCCACCCCTTCAGGCAATATGAGCGAAATCCTGCTTAATAATACTGATGATTTTCCACAAGTTCCTGAGCTCTTGCAAAATGCTCGACTTCAAGCACCCACAAACCACCAACATATTTACCACCATCATCATCACGAGGACCGTCAGCAATAACAATCTCTTGTAAATGTTTTTCAAGATACTCAAGGTGATCCTGACCATACTGCTTTCGATGTTCTCACATTCGGTTCGTGTCAGTACCTATACATACCAGTCTCATGGCGGGTGCCTTTCTGTTGACTGATACACATAGTTCACCCTCACAATCCACAGGAAGGGTGAACTACGCTTGAATCGTTATATGGGTGATTTTTTCATTCTCAGACTTTTCTACAATATAGCTATTTATTTTTTGCCACCACCCAGACGGCATGAACTATACCCGGAATATATCCAAGCAAAGTCAATAGTATATTTACCCAGAAATGTTTCCCTATACCAACTTGAAAAAATACTCCAAGAGGTGGAAGGATAATAGCAAATATTATTTTTACCAATTCATTCATTTCTCGCTCCTTTTCATGTACACACAATAATGTCAGGTTTAGTTGAGTGCCTGTCTTAAAAAAGACAACGCACATTGAAATATCCGTTATGTTTTCATATAATTATTACGCGTCATTACCAGTCCCATTGTTGGACGTATATGTACAGCTGCGTCACATCATCATTTACACATTGTTCCTCTTCAATCAGCCTAACCCATACATTCCCAGCATATGTTTTTTAGTTCAAGTAGCCTAAAAGTTTTGTCGAATGTAAACACGCCAAAAGCCATTGCCTATTTCCTCTAAGCCAACCGACGTTAGGATAATGGACAATGAATCTACCAAGGCTTTCATTATGCCAATTCGTTTCATTACCCCGAGCTTAAGGTTGTCCGCGTTTAATGATTTGTTAAATAATTTTTATTCTAATATTTTTCTTTTTTCTGCTTCGAATTCATTTTTAGTTAAAGCCCCAACGTCTAGCAATTATTTTAATTTCTTTAAATCATCGTATTTATCATTTTTATAATAATTTGATATTGTATTTGAATGATTTTTATCAACACATGCAAATATTATTTCGATTCGAGGGAAGTTCCCCATTACATATGGAGGCTTCGCAGTGTGTTCGGAAATGGTTAGCATTTTTTTTGTAGAGTCTATATTTTGACAAAATTCATTTGCTCTAGCAGTTGCTGCCCTCCTAATGCCAGATGTCCCGCTAAACCCAGTGGATGCTTGATGAAATATTCTATATTTTTCTCCAGGTATACTATCTTCATTTTGATAGAAATCTTGTCCCTTGTATACAACATTTTTAAAATGAGACTCACTTTCATTTGCTTTCTCAATTGGAGACATGCTTGCACAACCAGACAAAAGTAATAGAGTAGGTATTATAATTAGTACTTTTTTCATAACGAATAACTGAATTAGCTGTTAATATTTAACGAGCCTGTAGAAAAAGGCAGTTCAAAATCCCGAAGATTCCCTCAACCGATTTCAGGAGGGTTCCAAAAATCTACTTTCCTAGCCGCCTATTTCGATTCCACTTGTTCTTTACCTTGCTCTATTTGCCCTCAAGTCCATTTGTGAACATTCTTGGAACTATTCTCCTCTACGATCTACCTGTCAGCTGCCTACTACCGCTCCATACGAGTGGATCTTTTTCAGGTTATGGACCATGCAGAACAGGTTCCACTGCGCATTCACTTTTCGTTTTCCTCGAAGACTGAATCGATCAAGTTTCATGGTTGACCGTATATGGCCAAAGGGTGGCTCACCAACAGCGAGTCGCATGCCATAGATTGCTCGACCAATGGTTGAATCAATCTTTCGTTTCATCTTCTCTGTGAATCGCTCATTACCGTTACGCTTTTTCCCCGGAAAGTAAGCTAGCTGACGGGCCTCGGTTTTCTCTGGCTTTCGTAAACACTCACGTCGCAATTGACATGGGAGGCAGTCTCGCTTAGCTCCTTTAAACTTGTAGGCCTGATAGTCTTTCACCTTGGCGTTGCAGCCATTGCGGTAGAGTTTCTTGCCGGCCGGACAAATAGCGTGGCTCAAATCATCAGCGAAAGTAAAATGTTCAGGCCGAAAGAGTCGCTTTCCACCGGCCCTGGTCGCAAAGTGATAAGCGGGGAGATCTTTATAGCGCTCCGCTGTGGCAAAGCGAGGATCTCGTTTGCGGAAACGAGTATCCGCAACATACCCATCTATATTCTCTGTATAGAGGTACTCGAGATTCTTCTCGGAATGATAACCGCTATCCGCTACAACTTTGGCCTTACCAAATACATCTTGGTCGCCTATCTGTTCCAAGTTAGACTGTATCGACTTCAGCGAAGGTACAAGGAGATTGGACTCACTGCCCTGCCCATAGGCTTCTGCTCCAACAATGACTTGGTGCTTCTTGTCCACTGAGGCAACACCGACATACCCCTGTATTACCCCTTTCGATGTGGCCATCTTGGCAGAGTCATTATCGGTAATGTTTGATTTAACCGGTTTGCCGCCACTGCCACGTCGGTCATCATGGTCTTTCAGCCAATCCCTTATCTTGGCAGCACTTTTTTGTAGTTTCTTCTTATATTTCTCTTCATGATCCCGAACTTCCGGCTCTATCTTCTCAAGATCCATGGACTTGTGACGGATGATCATTCTGTGCAGAGCTCGCTCTATCTTTTCAACCTTTTTGGTCAAATCGGCTTTGGTGCCACTCCATTCCTTAGAGGCATTGCTTGGGAGTTTGCAGCCATCAATAGCAAACATCTCTCGGCCAATAAGGTTCTGCTGGTCACAGATCAGCAGTACTTGAAGAAAGAGAGAGACAACCTCTTTGTCCATACTGGAAACGAAACTGGCAATTGTTGTGAAGTGGGGTCTGGTATTGGCTGAAAGGGCCATGAAAAGGATGTTTTTTTCACAGCACTCGGAAATTGCACGACTAGAAGTAATACCTCGTGAATAGGCAAACAGGATAATCTTCAGCAAGATCCGTGGGTCATAGGCTGGGGCACCAGTTTCGTCGTTGGTGAACCTGGCATCAAAGATGGAAAGGTCGAGTTCGTGATCGACCAGATAGTTCAGGGTGTACTCGAAAGTCCCTTTTTGTATCTGCTCACTGAAGAATACTGGTATGAACATCCCCTGAGCGTATGAATACGGCTTGTATTTGGCCATGGCTTCCGACTTTCGGCAGGGTTAAGGGGTTGATTACCATCGAATGAAGCTAAATATAACCCTAAATGCCTGATATTGCTATGACCAATACCTTTTTCTACAGGTTCAACGTGAAGTTCAGGGGCGCGCGCCTTTTGCGCGTCCCTTGGAACGCCTTGTTATGCTTTATATTTTATTAGTAATTAGTATGGTGGTTGCAAACGCCAAACTTGCGATGCCAATAATTATATTCATTTGGGGTGTTACAGTTGGCACCACAAAAAATATTTTCTTTTGAAGATTGTATGCGTATGCCAATACGTGTCTTGATAAAATATGCATTGCCCCAAAGGTGACAAAAAATAGGAATATTTCAAATCCTTTCTCCCCTTTCCAAAAATTCGTTAAATTTGGATTAAATGCATATTTAATCATTAGATAAAAAATGATTATAAAGATAGCAATAATTACTTCAACATATAGACCGAACTTGCTATTTGAAGTAACTTTACACTTCTCAATTAAATTTCCAATCAGCATATATATTATCTAAATTCGCATAACGTGAAGATAACCGGCCAGCCAGTGAGTTGGCCTTAAAAATCAGATCCTTATTCTGGTCCGGTTGATTGACTGGTTGAACGAAGCCGCTACGCGGCAGAGGTCTTGAGTATACTTCAGTAAAGAGTCCAATTCCGGACACTTACAGAAAAAGGAGTATACCATGAAGGCAAAAGATTCCAAACGTTTTGAAATCCTTTACGATCGGCACCTGAAAAAGCTTACGCTTCAAGGCAAGAGTCAGGCAACTATCAGCGCCTATGCCCGGGCTGTTCGTCGTCTTACCGAACATTTTGATTGTTGCCCAGATCAACTGTCGGTGGAGCAGCTCGAAGATTATTTTACCCGTCTGGTAGAAAACTATTCCTGGAGTACGGTAAAGCTCGACAGGCTCGGCCTGATGTTCTTCTGGAAGCACGTCCTGGAGCAGGACTGGCAATGGCTCAATATCGTCAAGCCACCAACTGTGAAAACAATCCCGGATATCCTTACTAGAGAAGAAGTTGCCTTACTTGTTCACAACACGCGCAAACTCCGTTACCGGGTCTTTCTCTTTACTACTTACTCCATGGGGTTGCGTTTACAGGAAGCACTTTCTTTACAGATCGGAGATATCGATGCCAATCGCAGACGGGTACATATCCGCAGAGGCAAAGGACATAAAGATCGTCTGGTTCCACTGCCTGATCGAACCCTGAAGGCATTACGCATTCTCTGGCAGGATCATCGCCATCCCAAGCTGCTTTTCCCAAACTATAGAGGCTCTGCTGAAACCATCATCAGGGCAACCTCTCACATGAACATCGGTTCCACCCAGCAGGCCATGAAAGCGGTGGTTGCAGCCTGTAACATTAAAAAAAAGTCTCCATCCACTCCCTCAGACACAGCTTTGCCACCCACCTCCTCGAAGCGGGTTTAAGCCTTCGCCACATCCAGGAACTTCTCGGGCATTCAAGCCCCACAACCACTGCCCGTTACGCCCAGCTCACCTACACCGCGGAAAAGGATAGCATTGCCACCATAAACGAGCTGATCAATTCCATGGAGCTGAACCCAACGAGGAAGCAACATGGACATTAAATCACTCATCAACAAATACTTCGACCTGTACATGATTCGTCATGGCGGCAATGCCATCCCAGAGCAACTGAGGGCTTTGAGGGACATACAGCAGTGTCGAACCCCTCAATCTGGCGAACTCTATGCACGATGCCCTGATTGCCAGCATGGAGAATGGCGCCCCCTCTCGTGCGGCAACCGCCACTGCCCAACCTGCCTCAATCACCAGACCAGTTCCTGGCTTGATAAACAGCAGGCGAAGCTCATGCCGGTCCCCTACTTCCTGGCCACCTTTACCTTACCATATGAACTGCGATACCTGGCATACGGGCACCAGAAAACTGTCTATTCCCTGATGTTCAAATGCGTCGCTGAAGTCCTTAGATCCTTTGCTGCGAACCCAAAACATCTTGGAGCGGAGATCGGCATGACCATGATCCTGCACACCCACGCGCGAGACCTCTCGTTTCACCCCCACATTCATGTACTCATCCCTGGCGGCGGTATAGATAAACGATTCGGCAAGTGGAGAAAGGTGAAAAATGACTATCTCTTCAATGGATTTGCCCTGGCCAAAACCTTCCGCGGCAAATTCCTCGACATGCTGAAATCAACAGGCCTGTCCCTGCCTCAAAATCTGCCTGAAAAGTGGGTTGCCCATTGTGAATGCGTGGGCAATGGCTTCCCGGCCCTGAAATATCTGGCCAGATATCTCTATCGAGGCGTCATCAGCGAGAAAAATATTGTGGCAAGTCACAACGGAAATGTCACTTTCAAGTACCGTGACAGTAGGACTGATGAGCTAAGATATTCCACAGTAAAAGCAGAGGATTTCCTGAACATCCTGGTCAAGCATGTCCTGCCGAGAGGCTTCAGACGCGTGCGGGATTACGGTTTTCTGCACGCCAATGCCAGAAAAATCAGAACCCTCATTCAGCTTATACTGCATGTCTTTACCCCAATAGTGCCAAAACAGCGGCAAAGGCCAAAGTATTCCTGCCCAAAATGCAAGGCGGCTATGCTGGTGATACGCTTTCGATTCGACTACGGCAGATCAGGATAATGATTAGCCTGGACGCTGCTCTCACATAAATTCAGCAGGAGGTAATGCAGTCTATGAAAACAATCTGTTTCTTTCACACCTTGTCAGGTGAAGGGATAACTATGCTCTATAATTACAGCTAGAATTCAAGGCCCCCTTCCAGGGTAATTACTTTCAAAAGATATTTCCTTAGGAGAAAAGCCGGGCTTGTTCAACCACGGATAAGATTGTGGATCGCTTTGCGATCACAATCTATCCTTATTCGTTATGTTAATTATTTTCAGTGATGTTCTCAAAAGTTTCATCGAATTCCCTGTTGTCGTTTGAGTAACCAGGGTCTAGTTCTTTGGTTCTTTTGTATAAGAAACGATTTTCAAAATAGAGGAACAATGAATACACCACAAGTCCCATTATCATTATGGCTTCCAGTGTGCTTATTATGCTGGTGGTTTCTTGGCCGAGTGATTGAAAAAGGAGAAAGAGAAGCTGCACGACTGGGGATATTAACAACCCGATCAAAAGTCCTAAGGCGCGCCATAGCAGTTCTTTTTTTGTGTTTTTTATACGTATTATTAAGTGTTCCATTTTTTTACTCATGGCTGGAGTTTTAAAACATAACGAGCCTGTAGAAAAAGGCAGTTCAAAATCCCGAAGATTCCCTCAACCGATTTCAGGAGGGTTCCAAAAATCTACTTTCCTAGCCGCCTATTTCGATTCCACTTGTTCTTTACCTTGCTCTATTTGCCCTCAAGTCCATTTGTGAACATTCTTGGAACTATTCTCCTCTACGATCTACCTGTCAGCTGCCTACTACCGCTCCATACGAGTGGATCTTTTTCAGGTTATGGACCATGCAGAACAGGTTCCACTGCGCATTCACTTTTCGTTTTCCTCGAAGACTGAATCGATCAAGTTTCATGGTTGACCGTATATGGCCAAAGGGTGGCTCACCAACAGCGAGTCGCATGCCATAGATTGCTCGACCAATGGTTGAATCAATCTTTCGTTTCATCTTCTCTGTGAATCGCTCATTACCGTTACGCTTTTTCCCCGGAAAGTAAGCTAGCTGACGGGCCTCGGTTTTCTCTGGCTTTCGTAAACACTCACGTCGCAATTGACATGGGAGGCAGTCTCGCTTAGCTCCTTTAAACTTGTAGGCCTGATAGTCTTTCACCTTGGCGTTGCAGCCATTGCGGTAGAGTTTCTTGCCGGCCGGACAAATAGCGTGGCTCAAATCATCAGCGAAAGTAAAATGTTCAGGCCGAAAGAGTCGCTTTCCACCGGCCCTGGTCGCAAAGTGATAAGCGGGGAGATCTTTATAGCGCTCCGCTGTGGCAAAGCGAGGATCTCGTTTGCGGAAACGAGTATCCGCAACATACCCATCTATATTCTCTGTATAGAGGTACTCGAGATTCTTCTCGGAATGATAACCGCTATCCGCTACAACTTTGGCCTTACCAAATACATCTTGGTCGCCTATCTGTTCCAAGTTAGACTGTATCGACTTCAGCGAAGGTACAAGGAGATTGGACTCACTGCCCTGCCCATAGGCTTCTGCTCCAACAATGACTTGGTGCTTCTTGTCCACTGAGGCAACACCGACATACCCCTGTATTACCCCTTTCGATGTGGCCATCTTGGCAGAGTCATTATCGGTAATGTTTGATTTAACCGGTTTGCCGCCACTGCCACGTCGGTCATCATGGTCTTTCAGCCAATCCCTTATCTTGGCAGCACTTTTTTGTAGTTTCTTCTTATATTTCTCTTCATGATCCCGAACTTCCGGCTCTATCTTCTCAAGATCCATGGACTTGTGACGGATGATCATTCTGTGCAGAGCTCGCTCTATCTTTTCAACCTTTTTGGTCAAATCGGCTTTGGTGCCACTCCATTCCTTAGAGGCATTGCTTGGGAGTTTGCAGCCATCAATAGCAAACATCTCTCGGCCAATAAGGTTCTGCTGGTCACAGATCAGCAGTACTTGAAGAAAGAGAGAGACAACCTCTTTGTCCATACTGGAAACGAAACTGGCAATTGTTGTGAAGTGGGGTCTGGTATTGGCTGAAAGGGCCATGAAAAGGATGTTTTTTTCACAGCACTCGGAAATTGCACGACTAGAAGTAATACCTCGTGAATAGGCAAACAGGATAATCTTCAGCAAGATCCGTGGGTCATAGGCTGGGGCACCAGTTTCGTCGTTGGTGAACCTGGCATCAAAGATGGAAAGGTCGAGTTCGTGATCGACCAGATAGTTCAGGGTGTACTCGAAAGTCCCTTTTTGTATCTGCTCACTGAAGAATACTGGTATGAACATCCCCTGAGCGTATGAATACGGCTTGTATTTGGCCATGGCTTCCGACTTTCGGCAGGGTTAAGGGGTTGATTACCATCGAATGAAGCTAAATATAACCCTAAATGCCTGATATTGCTATGACCAATACCTTTTTCTACAGGTTCAACGTTGAGTTCAGGGGCGCGCGGCTTTTGCGCGTCCCTTGTAACGACTTGTTATCTGGTTTATATTTTATATCCACTCACTTTTTGTTAAAATTAGAAACTCAGTAAAAAGAATAAAATGGCTCCCTCTATGGACAATAAAAATAATGACGTATAATATACAGTTCCAAGCTGTCCAATGTTCCCATATTTAGACTCTCTATGCTCATAATATTTAATAGTGGTATCAATTAAAGGGATACTATTAAATGACATCTGTTTCTTTATAACACCATCCTTAACCATGCTGTCAAGAATCAGCAAACCACATGGGAATGCTGTTACAAATGTTATTCCCATTAATAGGATGAAAAGTGTAGTTGACATGTCGTAAAGAGCAGAAGTGTTTTTTTCTCCAGATAACGAGCCTGTAGAAAAAGGCAGTTCAAAATCCCGAAGATTCCCTCAACCGATTTCAGGAGGGTTCCAAAAATCTACTTTCCTAGCCGCCTATTTCGATTCCACTTGTTCTTTACCTTGCTCTATTTGCCCTCAAGTCCATTTGTGAACATTCTTGGAACTATTCTCCTCTACGATCTACCTGTCAGCTGCCTACTACCGCTCCATACGAGTGGATCTTTTTCAGGTTATGGACCATGCAGAACAGGTTCCACTGCGCATTCACTTTTCGTTTTCCTCGAAGACTGAATCGATCAAGTTTCATGGTTGACCGTATATGGCCAAAGGGTGGCTCACCAACAGCGAGTCGCATGCCATAGATTGCTCGACCAATGGTTGAATCAATCTTTCGTTTCATCTTCTCTGTGAATCGCTCATTACCGTTACGCTTTTTCCCCGGAAAGTAAGCTAGCTGACGGGCCTCGGTTTTCTCTGGCTTTCGTAAACACTCACGTCGCAATTGACATGGGAGGCAGTCTCGCTTAGCTCCTTTAAACTTGTAGGCCTGATAGTCTTTCACCTTGGCGTTGCAGCCATTGCGGTAGAGTTTCTTGCCGGCCGGACAAATAGCGTGGCTCAAATCATCAGCGAAAGTAAAATGTTCAGGCCGAAAGAGTCGCTTTCCACCGGCCCTGGTCGCAAAGTGATAAGCGGGGAGATCTTTATAGCGCTCCGCTGTGGCAAAGCGAGGATCTCGTTTGCGGAAACGAGTATCCGCAACATACCCATCTATATTCTCTGTATAGAGGTACTCGAGATTCTTCTCGGAATGATAACCGCTATCCGCTACAACTTTGGCCTTACCAAATACATCTTGGTCGCCTATCTGTTCCAAGTTAGACTGTATCGACTTCAGCGAAGGTACAAGGAGATTGGACTCACTGCCCTGCCCATAGGCTTCTGCTCCAACAATGACTTGGTGCTTCTTGTCCACTGAGGCAACACCGACATACCCCTGTATTACCCCTTTCGATGTGGCCATCTTGGCAGAGTCATTATCGGTAATGTTTGATTTAACCGGTTTGCCGCCACTGCCACGTCGGTCATCATGGTCTTTCAGCCAATCCCTTATCTTGGCAGCACTTTTTTGTAGTTTCTTCTTATATTTCTCTTCATGATCCCGAACTTCCGGCTCTATCTTCTCAAGATCCATGGACTTGTGACGGATGATCATTCTGTGCAGAGCTCGCTCTATCTTTTCAACCTTTTTGGTCAAATCGGCTTTGGTGCCACTCCATTCCTTAGAGGCATTGCTTGGGAGTTTGCAGCCATCAATAGCAAACATCTCTCGGCCAATAAGGTTCTGCTGGTCACAGATCAGCAGTACTTGAAGAAAGAGAGAGACAACCTCTTTGTCCATACTGGAAACGAAACTGGCAATTGTTGTGAAGTGGGGTCTGGTATTGGCTGAAAGGGCCATGAAAAGGATGTTTTTTTCACAGCACTCGGAAATTGCACGACTAGAAGTAATACCTCGTGAATAGGCAAACAGGATAATCTTCAGCAAGATCCGTGGGTCATAGGCTGGGGCACCAGTTTCGTCGTTGGTGAACCTGGCATCAAAGATGGAAAGGTCGAGTTCGTGATCGACCAGATAGTTCAGGGTGTACTCGAAAGTCCCTTTTTGTATCTGCTCACTGAAGAATACTGGTATGAACATCCCCTGAGCGTATGAATACGGCTTGTATTTGGCCATGGCTTCCGACTTTCGGCAGGGTTAAGGGGTTGATTACCATCGAATGAAGCTAAATATAACCCTAAATGCCTGATATTGCTATGACCAATACCTTTTTCTACAGGTTCAACGTGAAGTTAAGGGACTGCGGGGCCTCTTGTATTTACTTAATTGATTTGATATTCTTTTTGGTCTGTCTCGTACTTTTTAAACACCGCGGCTCACGCAGTCCCTTTGAACACTTTGTTATACAAATTTTATTTTTCTTTAATTTAAGTCGAGCTTTCTTTTACTTGGAAACGTGCAAGCTCACCAGAATTAAATACTTCAGGTATTTCGTTATTTTTTACAGTTAAAAATAAGGCTGCTTGAAAAATAGTTAGCAGTGCTGAAAAGAAAGACCATAAAACTGCCAAATATAAAATTGAGATAAATGCAGCAATAATCAGACTTTTATACGTGCCGAATAAAAGTGCGAACAAAGGGAAAAATATTGCTTTTGAACTAAGTACCGAAATCAATAATCCAAAGGTGAATTCTTCTAGCAAAGCTACCACCCAAGTGCCTTTTATTATTTTGGCTGAGCGTTTCAGCGATGTAAGAGGCCCAACCTTTTCGTACACCATTATTGGAAGAACAAGCCAAGATGCTAATGTCCAAGTTAAGCCTATAAACTTGGCCATAAGATTACCAACCCAATTGGACCGCTCTTCAACAAACTGTAATAGGAAACCTATTGTAGATGACAAAAAACTCCAGCAAAGTACAGATGGTAAACGATAGAAGGCCACAGATATACCATCAAAAAATGTTGGATTTTGCTTGTTCATTCTCATAATTGCACATTGAACCGTTGCAACATTAAAAAACATACTAATAAAATATGTGCTTGAAAACAAAAGGAATAACTTACTGTAATGGATTATTTTCTCAGTTATTGTCTCACCACTATCAGGGATGTCGAACAACGTACCGTTCAAAAAGCTTTCAACAAGATTTTCAGAGGGGTTGAACAATGGCAAAATGAAAAATGACAGGATTGATACACAACAGAATGCTGAAATTATCTGAAATAGAAATATTTCTTTATCTCTTTTTAGAACGCTCCAAGATGTTTTCAGTAAAGATTTTGAGTTCAAAACATTTCCCTTATCGAGGATCTAAACAGGTTCTTAATGTATAATGTAGAGTTAAGGGGCTGCGGGGCCTCTAGTATTTACTTTTTAGACTTAGATTTCTTTTTGGTCTGGCACGGGATTTTTAAACACCGAGCCTCACGCAGTCCCTCTTGAACGTCTTGTTAAATGTTTATTATTTTCTTAGTTTTAGGTATATTTCTCTATCTCGATAAATACGTAGTGCTAATAAATTCTTTATAAGAACAAGTATGACCTTAACAGATATGAACACTCCTAGTACCCAGAACTTAGTAAAGGATAAAATAATACCCATTACAATGTTTGATAAATAAAAGGATATCAATAAGCCATGCTTTGAATATTCAATCAATGGTGAAAATAATATTTGAAATATCCAATAAACATTGAAAAATATCAAAAAAACGACGAAATAATATACGAATTCATTTTCTTGAAGTAGAAATATTGCTCCTATTGAAATCCCAAGAACGATATCCCATGTATACTCAAATGCCTTTTTCATCATTTAACGTTAAATTCAGGGGCGCGCGCCTTTTGCGCGTCCCTTGAAATGACTGGTTATATTTTATATTTCTTCTTTTTACTTTTTCTTTTTTTTCGCTTTTTAACGTTTTTGGAATGCTTTAAAGAACGCTTGTTTCTTACAGATGGATCTGATTCGTAGTTGATTTGTCTATTATTTTTAAACCATAAAATAAAATCAGGATAGCTTAAACATAAATAACAGACAAACAGCATGAGAATTGGAAGCAAAACCAAGGACACAATAAATATATTCTCTTTTGTGCTAAATATATAATCCCACCAAAGTAAATAATGTTCAATAGTCAGTGTTGATTTTAAATACTCTCCGATACTTTTGTAATTCTCTCTGTAAAAGTTGTACGACAAATAGCCATTGACGAGAATTCTACTCAATATCCCACATATAATTACCATTAATATCAGTGAGATTAGGCTGAAACGTTTCGTCATTTCTTTAATATAACGTGTAATATGGGACTAGTCCCTTTTTGGGGCAGAACCCCACTCTGTTCGACTCATTTCATCGTCAAAGATTGCGACTTCCTCATAACCTCCCCAAGCAACTTCGCTGCTTCGATAACCGCTATGTAATCGGAATGGCTATGCAAATCTCATCATATGCCACAACACAAAAAGTTACAATAACAAACCTGCCACGTCATAAACGTCCTATAATGCGTAACTATCCGTGATATAGAACTAGTCCCATATCATGCAATTCTGATATTTTCATCAATTTTGAATGTGAGAAAACCCTGCAAATTGGCAGTTAACGCTTTCTTATAATACGCTATATCTCTTGATATAGGACTAGTCCTAATATGTACAGCTATCCAGACATCCTCCAGTTTCCCTTGTATTTTCGGCTCCTCTAACTGTCCCATTTTGGAAGCATTCTTTAATTAGCATCTCACGTTGCCCATATTGACTCACTGCAAACAAAAAAGCCACATCCCGCAAGGGATGTGGCTTTATCAACTTTTATCGCAGTGAACCTGAATCAGGCCTAGCCCTACTGCACCTTGGCTACATCATACTTCGCACCTTTCCAGGCAAAAATCCCGCCCGGGTGACGAAGTACGTTGGTATAACCAAGTTTGGCCGCCCACATTGCGCCATTATGACTTCTGGTGCATTTGACGAAGCCGCAATAAACGACAATCTTCTTATTTTTGTCAGGGCCAAGGAGTGCTTCATAGTCAGCAATCGATTTCCCATCTGTTTCTTTAGTATCCCATTCGTTCATGTCCGGAATCGGGAAGAGAAACTGCTTTGCTCCAGGAATATGATTCTTTTTATAGCTGGCCTCATACGGCATGGTATCTATAATCAGCAAATCTTCATCAGCTTCAATGGCCTTTTGCAGCTCTTCAGTGGTAATTACGTCGTAGCCTCCACGCTGAACCTCTCTCGAGAGTTTTACTGCTGAGGCCTCTGTGGTAACCTCTTTTGCAAACTTTGACGTACCAAAAGCAAATGCGTTACTGCAAAAACACAGCGGAACAACTACCAACAGTGCACATAAAATCTTTTTCATGGTCTTTCTCCAAATAAATTAGGAAGTAATCGATATGAATGCCAGAAGCAGTAGGTCATCGGAACACAAAGGAGCAGATCGCGGAGCAGTGCCACTCTAAGACCTGAAAAGGCCTTATGCTCAGCGTCTTCCGGGCCAAAACAACCGCAATCTATATCCAATCCGAGCCAGATACCGTATGTAAGGACAGCTATAAACACAATCATGAGCAGGGCTGTTATCCAAAGACCAGCATTTTCCCCCTTGACCAGGAGAAACGCCGCTACCAACTCCATAACAGGAAGTATAATAGCTGTCGGTAGCAGCAGAAAATCCGGAAGCAGGCCATAAGCCCCAATGATCTCTGCAAACGCAACAGGATTGGCCAGCTTGGGTACTCCGGCCAAAATCATTACTCCGGCCAGCAACCAACGCGACAGTCTATATACCCAGCGGTTGATTCGCTGATACTTTGACATAATTTTTTTGCTCTATTCCCCCACTCACCAGGAAATACTTCACAAAGTACTTTTCTAAATTTTTCATACATTTAATCCTGATCTCAATGGCAATATCCCAAAGGTTTATACATATTTGTCAAATCGTCTTTTCCTATCTTAACATGATCAAAGATCAGCCTTTTCTATAGAACTCAGAGGCAACCGCACCCCTCTACTTTTTCGTTATCTGCAAATATCTTTCATCCAGGCCCCTATCAACTCCCTTCGTTTCCAACGATGCCCCATTGATGCAGAAAGTCGGTTAACGGTTCATCCATAAGCCGTATAGAAGGGGAAGTCACTAATACCCCTAAAGTACCTGATTCGTAACCAAATCGATGAGTACAGATATTCCACCAGGATTAAACAAACCGCTTAGGTCAACCAACACCGAACTGGCATGCATTTTTATCTGAATTTTCAGGCTCGCTAGCCAATTTTGATCATTTTTCCATTTGGCATTCAGAACCCATAAAGCCTAAAATGGAGGGAGGAACTATGCGGCATCAGGAAGTCCGCAGAGTGGTAGAGAAGGAGATTAGATGTACCCGCCAGCATCCGGCTCTCGAATTTCACACCATCGCGTCGGAATCCTGGCTTCCTCAACTGATTGGCAGGTGGACTTATGGACAAACGTAGATATCAGCGAATCTCCGTTCAAGGCTTGAGTGCGGACATTTCAGACGGGAAAGGTTTTTTTTCCGGCACAGTATCCGATATCTCCCAACTGGGTATATCTCTCAACCATATATCCAGGCATCTCGACAGAGACGCACACATCCTCTCGGTAATAGTTGAAGGCAAAGGCGCCCATTTCAAACTACTGGTTACACAGAAATGGGAATCAACCAATGGAGAATTCAAGATAATAGGAACCCAGATAGAGACCAGCCCCTGGGACTGGACCGACTTCGTCAGCCAACTCGAACCGGAGGAAGATGACGTCAGGAGTTGATCGGATGGGAGTTCAAAAAAAAACCGGCAGACGGAAAGTTCCGCTGCCGGTTTTTCATTGTCTCTGGATCACCGCGTTTAAAATGCCTGCTGACATATCCTGCCTGGCAGGGCAATCATATCCAGGCTTTTAAATAGCAGGAAATGCAGGTTACAGATTGTATTTAAAATAGGATGCGCAAATCCCCTCACTGGAGATCATACATGGTCCGATCGGGTTCTGCGGAGTACAAGCCATACCAAAAGATGGGCAGTCTGGCGGCAATCCGCGGCCGGAGATGATCATATCACAGTGGCAGGCACAACGTTCCTGCCCTTCTGAAAAGCGTACATTAAAGCGCCTGGTAGCGTCATAAAGCGCCAATTCATCACGAATGATGAATCCACTTTCAGCGATGGTACCAAGGCCTCGCCAGGCTGTATCCACGGCAAAGAAGACCTCCGACACCATTCGACGCGCATTCTGATTTTCTTCAGATGAATAGATTACTGCAGAACTGTTGTCAAACAATGAAACCCCGTGTTGAATCTGGGTCACCATGGCGATCAGACCGCGAATAATGTCACTCTCATCAAATCCTGCGATACAACAGGAGAGATCATGCTTTTTGGCGAGCGCTGCATACGCTTCAGTATCGGATATGGTGGTGACGTGATCAGAGCAGAGCAAACCATCGAGATCCAGATCAGGGTCGCGGAGGAGCGTATCTATGGTTGGTGGAAGCAGACGGATGGATGGGATAACGCAGAAATTGTCTATCCCCTCGCTGGCTGCCTCTAAAATAGTCTCTGCAACGGATGGTGCAGTGGCCTCAAAACCTACCGCAGGGTAAACAATCGTCTTATCAGGCTCTGAGCGGGCGAGTTCAAGACACTCCCTGGGCGAAGTTATGACTTCTACCCTGGCACCCTTCTCCCGGATGGAAGCCAAAGATTCACGACTACCCGGGACCTGCAATAAATCTTCGCAAGCAGCTGTAATTACATCGCGTTTAAGTGCAACTTTTACAAAAGCATCTATATGGCCTGCCGGCATTACACATACCGAGCACCCGGGGCCTGACACCAATAGCAGTTTCTTCGGAAGTTTTTCACGCAGTCGATACCGCATAATCGCCTGATTATGAGAACCGCACACAACCATGATTCGCATCGGTCTATCGACAAGTTCGTGCAGCCTTTCGAGCAACTGTCCCGGATCTCTCAAATCATCACCTTCTCTTTCAAGGATCTATCTCAAAACAATAAACAGACCAGACAAACTACGGGGCCGAAAGTGGCCCCGTATTATAACTCCCATTGATACCCCATGAATTGATGAAATATCAGGAGATAACTACTATGTTCCAACAGCACTTATCCGTACAATGTCTGGAACCAAGTGACGGAATCAGATAGTTTCCTCTTCCGCTTCTTTTCTCAGGTCTTCATAATTCTTTGACCTGGTGATTTTTTCTTTTTCGAGGAGAGCGATCTCCTCCCTGGTGAGATGAAACATGCCGCAAGCAGGGCAGGTTGCATCGAATTCATCTCCAACAGCACGTGCCTTCAGTTCATCGATTGTCATATGGTCAACATAGCCGCAGACTCCTGAAGGATTCTCAGCCCGAACCTGAACACGCTTTCCCCTCTCACTTCGTTGTGGCATTACGGTCTCCTTTTTCAAGCGACACTGCTACCTCAACTGCTTGCATTCGGCCCATTAGTATACCACGATCCGACAAATCATCATCAAAAAAAGCTGACATTTAAGCGAATGGTGTAACGAACATATGCAAGCACAAGATAACGGGTCATTATTTCACCTGTTCCATCATGAAAAAACAGGCGATTTGCCTAAAAACAGAAAACCGGGTTTCCTCGATATTCTTGCCATGAGGAAGCCCGGTCAGCTCGAACATCAGTTGGTTAACGAATCAACTTCCTTACCTTCGGAGTCGATGATGGATACTGATACAGGTACACCGCCATCCAGGCGGTGGGTGGCACAAGACATTCAGGGGTCGTAGGCCCGGACGGCCATCTCTACCTGGTTGAGCAACCCTTCATTGTAGTTTCCATCCTTGATCAGGGAAGTTGCAGCCTGCTTCACGCTCATATTCATTGGCGCGATATTGTGAGTGGTGCCCACAATCAGGTTCGCTTTCTCAATACAACCGTTTTTATCGGTTACATAATCATGGATCAGGGTACCGCGTGGAGCTTCAACAATACCCACACCGCGTCCCGCTTTCGGCTCTACCTTGGCACGGATGTTCGTATCTGTGATGCCTTCCCACTCGAGAATCTCGATGGTGCGCTCACAGGCGTAAACCATCTCGATCAGACGGGCATAATGATAGAGCAGAGTCTGTTGGGCAGGTCTGCCGAACTGTTCACGGAACTGCTGTAGCGCCGCGTTGGCCTGCGGGGTGGAGATCTTGTCACAAACGTTGATTCTGGCCAGGGTATTTGCACGGTAGATACCTTTAGGCGCCGCCAGATTCAGATCAAAACCCTCGTTCCAGGACTTGGCATACGGCATCTTGGAATATGCCCACGGCTCAACATGCTCACCGAGATGATCCGCATACTCTTCGCCTTCGAAATCAATATAGCTTCCGTCAGGCTTCATCAAACGCTGTTTGCCGTCATAGATGCGAAGAGAACCATCTTCACGGTCGACGGTACCCAGAAAGCCTGTGGTAATGTTCCCAAGCTCGCTGATAACGTCCATATACTTTGAAAAAACGTTATTGATGGCGAAATCGAGGGAATAGAGGGAGAAGTCGAGGAGAGTGCGTGTGTCTTTCAACAACTCCTGACGCTCACTCTCAAGAAGAGGCTTGGCAAAACCTCCAGTCACACCGGCGATCGGGTGAATAGCCTTGCCGGCAAAACGCTCCAGCATCATCTGGCCGAGCTGACGCATTTTAACAACCTGGGTAGCCAGCTCTGGCGCCGCCTTGGCCACACCAATAACGTTTCGAACCGAATAGTCCGCATCCGGGCCAAGCACGAAGTCAGGAGAGGCCAGGAAGAAGAAGTGCAGGATCTTGTCGTTGATATGTGCCATTACCTGGCACATTTCACGCAGCTTGTGACCTGTCGGGGTCGGGGTAACGCCAAAGGCACCATCAACCGCTTTATTGGAAGCCAGATGATGCATCCAGGGACAGATACCACAGATCCTGTTAACGATGCGAGGGACCTCTTCAGCAGGCCGCCCCTCAATAAATTTTTCAAACCCGCGTAGGGACTGGATGTGGAGGAAAGCATCCTCCACATTGCCACCATCGTCGAGATGGATGGCGATTTTCGCGTGTCCTTCAATGCGGGAGACTGGAGCTATGTTAAGTACAGTTCCCATACTACGCCTCCTCCTCTACTGCTACACGTTTTTTCAGTGGCTTAAGCAATCCATGGGCGCCGGAGAAGCGCAGAATGGAGCGTCTGTCTTCCACTGATTTAAAATCAATCCCGTTACTGGCGAGGGCATTCATCATATCAAGCAGCTGATTGCCGTCTTTACGTACGGGGCCGAAACAACCGCGGCAGGGAACGCGCGCGGAAATACAGCTGGGCGCACCACGCTTGGCGCAGCCGGCTGCGGTTACCGGTCCAAGACAGAGGAAGCCCTGCTCGAGCAGACAACGCATCTCGCTGATAGGTTCCTCAGGGTTGAACTTGGCATTTTTGGTGAAGCGCTTGATCTCTTTCACTTCACCTTTGCCCTCACGCTTGGCAGGGCAACTATCGCAGACAGACTTGGTGGGCAGTACAGGATCACGATTCTCAAGAAGAGAAAAGATCACTTCCGCGATATGGGCCGGGTTAGGTGGGCAACCCGGTAACTGCAGGTCGATCTTGACCTTTTCATCACAGGCGTAAACCCGATCCAACGGTGCGGGTACTTCGATGGTGGGGATCTCCGCACCTGGATCGGTGGTGGGTGTTTTGAAAATATCTTCCCAGCTCTCCTTCAGGTCCTGGCCGTTCATCAGCGCCGGGATACCTCCGTGGGTAGCACAGGAACCGAGGGCGATCAGTACATCACACTTGGCGCGCATCTCTTCGAGCACCTCGAGATGCTCGTGGTTTGCTACACCACCGGTAACGATACCAACCGTGGCCTTGGGGATCGTGAGCACTGTGCCCTCACCCGTCTGGCCAAAATATTTATGATCCATCAGGACCGGGGCATGAACAATATCCAGCGCCTCGGTAATAATGGGGATCAGATCCTCACCGATATTGAGGATCGCGATCTCACAGCCGGAACAGGACCCCAGCCACTCTAAAGCAGTAGTAACTCCCATCTCAACCTCCTTATGCCGCCTCGGCACTTTGACTGTTAATCGGGCCCAACTGCTTGACACGTTTGGTCATATCAGTCACAGCTGCTACAAACTTGTCCGGCTCCGCCGAGGAAACCCAGGCAATCTGAAATCTTTCACTTTCGAATCCGAAGTCCTCAAGCAGGGTGTTGATCATATCGGATCGACTCATCGCTTTATAATTACCATCCAGGTAATGACATTCACCGAGGTGTCAGCCGAGTACCATAACTCCGTCCGCACCTTGATTCAGCGCGTCCAGAACCTGCTCGGGATTAACCATACCCGAGCACATTACCCTTATAATCCGCACGTTTGGCGGATACTGCATCCTGGAAATACCCGCAAGATCAGCAGCGGCATAGGAGCACCAGTTGCAGCAGAATGCAATGATCTTAGGCTCAAAACTCATTTGCTTTACTCCTTGTTACATTCACTGTTTACGTTCAGCATCGACCAGGGGCCCCCTATACTGCAAGGGCCGCCTGAATCTGACTGCTAATCTGTTTCGTGGTAAAGCCGCCTACAAAGACACCACGTTTCGGACATGTTCCCTGGCAAAGGCCACAACCTTTACACTTGGCCTTGTTCACCGAAATGATTTTCTTCTCGGTGCCTGCAACGTCTTCCAGGCTGATAGCGTGGTATGGGCAGACGTCGATACAGAGGGCACAGCCGTCGCAGTTTTCGGCATCAACATTGGCTTTGACCGCATCCATGGAGATGTCGAGCTTGGAGAGCAGGGTCGCAGCACGTGAAGACGCTGCCAGGGCCTGGGCTACTGACTCTTCCATCGGCTTCGGATAATGGGCCAGACCGGCAACGAACATACCATCGGTAGAGAAATCTACCGGTCGCAGCTTCGCATGGGCCTCAAGGAAGAAACCATCGCCATCCACTGGTACCTTGAAGATCTGGGCCAGTTTCTTGGCATCTTCCTTCGGTCGGATGGCAGATGCGAGGATAACCATGTCAGCCTCGATCTTCAGCGGACGATGGAGTACGTGATCCCAGACACTGACGTCGATCTTCTCACCGCGCGCCTCAACCTCCGGCTTACCGTGCAGCTCGTAGTTGATGAAGATAACACCCATCTTACGAGCCTGCCGGTACAACGCTTCACGCTGTCCGTAGGTACGCATATCACGATACAGGATGTAAACATTACGTTTCGGATCTTCTTTCTTGAGCTCGATCGCGCTCTGTACAGAGTGAGTACAGCAGACTTTTGAGCAGTAGTTGACGTCACCTTCGCGGGAACCGACACACTGAACGAAGACAAATGTACTGGCGTTTCGTACGTGAGTCTCTTTCAGCTCGTGCAGCTTATCGAATTCGATGGAGGTAACAACTTTCTTGATCTTGCGATAGCCGTACTCAATGGGTGAGTAAATTGAGCCACCGGTTGCGATAATGCCGACACCATGTTCGATGGTCTTGGCAAGACCATCTTTGGTCTTGATGGTGGTCTTGAAGTTACCCACAAAGCCATCAACCGTTTTCACCTCAAATCCCTTGTGAATGATGATCTTCTCATTCCAGGTAACCGCATCGACCAGCTTGGCGACTTTGGTCGGGATATGCTCTCCACTCCAGGTGTCCTGCAGATGCAGGGCATTACCACCGAGAGTGTCAGTACGCTCAACCAGATGTACCTCAAAGCCCTGCTCGGCAAGGTTCAAGGCGGAGGTCAGGCCGGAGACACCGCCACCGACGACAAGGCCTTTCTGGGTAATTGGTACATTGAACGGCTTCAATGAAGTGCCGTAGGTGACTTTTGCCGCCGCCATGCGAACCAGATCCTTGGCTTTGTCGGTGGCTAGCTTCGGAGTATCGGAGTGTACCCAGGAGTTGTGATTCCTGATATTGGCCATCTCCACCAGGTATTCGTTGAGGCCAGCTGCCTTTAAGGTCTCGCGGAACAACGGCTCGTGGGTACGCGGGGTACAGGCCGCAATGACGATCCTGTTCAGATTCTGCTCCTTGATCCTCTTGACGATCATGTCCTGAGTATCCTGGGAACAGGAGAACAGGTTTCTTTCCACGTAAACAACATTCGGCAGGGTCGCCGCATATTCTTCTACAGCGGCCACATCGACTGTGCCGGCAATGTTCGAACCGCAATGGCAGATAAATACACCAAGACGTGGGTCTTCCTTGCTGACATCACGCTCTTCAGGAAAGGTTGCCTCTGTGGAGAGTTCATGGCGGGCTGGGGCCAGGACCTGGGAAACGGCTGCTGCCGCTGCAGAGCCTTCAACAACCGACTGGGGAATATCTTTGGGCCCTGCGAAAGCACCACAGGTAAAAATACCCTCGCGGGAAGTGGTAACAGGCGCAAAATCCGAGGTGGCGGCAAACTTATCGGCGGTCAGCTGGATGCCTGCAACGTCTGCAAGGCCCAGCATCTGCTTGGAGGTCTGAAGGCCTACGGAGAGCACTACCAGATCATAGTATTCCTCGATCTGACGGCCCTGCTCATTCACGTAAGATAGTCTCAGGTCACCGGAATCACCTGCAGGCTCAACACCGTTCACTTTACAGCGAACCATGCGGACGCCGGACTCGTTCTTGGCGCGATCCATGTACCTGTCAAATTCTTTACCGTGGGTACGCATATCCATATAGAAAATGGAAGTGGAAATGCCGGGAACGTGATCCTTGGCAATCACCGCCTCTTTCAGGGCGTACATACAACATACGGAAGAGCAGTAACCGTTCCCGCACAGGTTCTCGTCACGGGAGCCGACACACTGCAGGAACGCAACTTTGTTGACCGGCTTGTTGTCGGAAGGACGGATCAGGTGACCCTCGGTCGGGCCTGAAGCCGAAAGGTAACGCTCAAGCTGCAGCGAGGTAATAACATTGGGATAATCACCGTAACCCCAGACGCCTGCATCTTTCGGATCATAGGCCTCAAAACCAGGAGCCATGATTACCGCACCGACGTTCACCTCATGAATTTTCTCAGTATCATCAAAGTTAATCGCACCGGCATCACAGACCTTCTCACAGAACCCACAGGCACCAGGCTTTTTGAGTCTGATACAATTGTGCGGATCGATCTGATACTTCAGCGGTACTGCCTGAGCATATTTAACATAGATCGCCTTGCGCTTGCCGGTGGCAGCATCATACTCGCTGTCCACCTTCTTGGGGCATTTATCGGTACATGCTCCACAGGCGATACATTTGTCCATGTCCACATAACGTGGCTCTTCTTTTACAGTAACAGTAAAATTACCAGCTTCACCATTGATGGCGGTAATTTCACTTAAAGTCATCAGTTTAATATTCAAGTGCCGACCGCACTCCACCAATTTTGGCGCGATGATTCACATCGAGCAATCGTTGGTAGGGAAGGTCTTGTCCAACTGGGCCATGGCACCGCCGATGGCCCCTGATTTTTCAATCAGGTAGACATAGTATCCGGAGTCGGCAAGGTCCAGGGCAGCCTGCATACCCGTGACACCGCCACCCACGATCATCACCGACCCAATCTTATTGTCCAGCATGATAGGTGTCTCCTCTTAATATATGTTGCCTGCACAGCCCGGGAACTTCCGAACTGTGCATCAAATTCTTGCCTCATTTCAGTTGCGCCTTGTGAGCACTACTGTTTTTTCGGGATGATGAGCGAATCCGCCACCAGCTCCCAGAGGTATTTCACCTCAATATCCAGATCATATTCCTTAGTGAGCGATTTCATGATCTGGTCGCGACAGTTATGGCATGGCGCGACAATAAGCTCAGCACCTGACTCTGTGATCTGACGGGCCTTGATACGTCCATAAAATACACGCTCTTCGGCGTAAGGCATTGCCCAGGCACCGCCACCGGCACCACAGCAATATGCACCGTTTCTATTTGGATTCAGTTCGCGTACGTCATCCGCACAGGCACTTGCTACTTCACGTCCTTCCTCAAAGTATCCCTGGCCAAAAGCCTTGAGGGATTTACGCCCGTAGTTACAAGGGTCATGGTACGCGAGGGGAACGTTGTGCACAGACTTGTCAAGCTCGATACGTCCTTCACGGATGTACTCGAGCAGGAGATCGAATACTGTGACAATCTTGAATTCTTTGAGAGCCTCTGGAAACCATTTGGTCAACCCGGACCGGGTTGCAAAATATGCGTGGCCTCATTCGGGTAGTAGCAGAACCTTACAGTTCAGCCTACGCATGTTGTCGACGATGCGGCCGACAACGATTTTCATCGATTCGTCATCACCGGAGAACAGGCCCCAGTTAACGCCTTCCCAGTGTTCAGAGGCGATGGTCCAGGACTCACCGGCGGCGTAGAAAATCTTCCACCACCACTTCATGTCATCCGGCTCGGCAAACGGCTCTTTTGAGTTCACCGTTACCAATACCCGTGCACCGTGTACATCCACAGGGGTCACGAACCCAGGACATTCGTCTTCAGCGAGTTCTTCGCCAAGATCTTCCAACAGGAAGACGAAATCGTCTTTGGGGATACCGAGGTTGTTTCCGCGCTCGAGGCACATCTGCACACCTTTGTGGATAGGTCCGGGAACCTGGTTTCTATCCCTGGTCCCACGAATTTTCCGCATCAGTGCTACGATCTGAATGTTGGCAGGACAGGCCTCTTCACACTTGCCACACATAGTGCATTTCCACGGCCAGCTGGAATCAACCAGCTCCTTATCCATACCAAAATTGGCCATACGGACGATCTTACGCGGGTCGAGTCCGTCGACACCGGCAATCGGACAAGCGGACGAGCAGGATCCACAGGTGAGACACGAATCGGCCCATGATGGATCAAGCACCAAGTCGCTTGAGGTATCATTGAGCAGGATCTGTTCGCTTTCAATCTTTTCAATCGGTTTAACTGCTTTTAAATCAACATGGCTGGTAGGGCGGACAAGGGGCTCGCGACCAAACTTCTCGCAGAGGGCCTGGTAGTCCTGAAACCTCATAAGATACTTGCGTCCTGGTCCCTCTTTTGCAGAGAGAGTTCCGGCGTTAATCCAGTTTCTTATGGTGTTCCGATGTACTCCAAATTCCTCGGCCAGCTCACTGACTTTAAATTCGTACATCATAAACGGTCACCTCAATTACTTTTGTTCAGAAAGAATGTGAATTATATGTTCACATGCCACAGGAACGGCAGCAGACATCGCTGGGGTCAAACCCGGAGCAATTTCCTCCGGTATATATTGAACCTGGCCCGCTATGATGACTACGCGGATACCAGTGTGCTGTTCGAGTTCGTGCAGAAGATTTACTGTGGGAAATTGGTGAAGTGAAAAATCGTGGATTTTTTTGGGAGGAATATCGATGGGGTGGATACGAAAAACATCACCGGGAGTTTTTCCTTCGAAATCAACCGCATCTATGATTATAATTGATTCCGGTCGCTCTTCTTCACTTAAAACATAATCGAAGAGATACTCTCTGACCTGCGTACCAGCATCAACGGCTTGTACTCCATCAGGCAGGGTGTGTTTGTTATGCAGTTCTGCAATGACAGCCGGACCAAATCCGTCATCACCCATAATTTCATTTCCACATCCAAAAATCATTGTTGAGCGCATTATTGTTCCCATTGTGCAAAATGTGCCTGGTTGACTAAATTCAGGGCAAACTACCACTCGCTTAACGCACTTTCAAGCTGTTATTTTGAACACTTACACAAGAAACATTCTAAGTGACTGTATTTACGTCTTATTTGCTTTTCTTTTTTTAGAAACCTCGTTTCTCATTGTGTCACAGCGTGGCAGATACCGCCCGAGGAGTAACTTTCCCCTTAACCCACAGACTCTTTTGAAGCTCTACAATCCATTGATAGTCTTGCTCAAATAGCATTACTGTCATTTTCACCTATTAGTGTCATAGACGTTTCCAATCCACTCATCTCAGCCAAACACGATGAAACATCAGAAATCCCAGCCCACAACAGCCTAAAGACAATATCTGTATACAATTTTAAACTCGTCCGGTTTCCTGAAACCCGCACCACTACGGAGATAATTGCACAAGGTGCAATTTATGAAACCAAGGTTTCTAATTTCCATCAAGCAGCGAGCTATTGAATGAAATAGCAAAAGTGCACCCTTTTCCACCACGAATCGTTGCGACGTTACAATTTGCACAAAAACCATCAACCGACATTTATGTCTGGATACAGGTAAATAAAGTTACAATGACTCAATTGGAACAGCCTGCTCATCGTTCTCTTTTAAATGAGCTCTCTCCAATTATTACGGGAGGCAGGAAACAGGTCATTTCCGACAACAGGTACACCAAAAGAAAAGAGGCTGCCCGATCAAGTCGGGCAACCTCTTTTCTTTTAGTGAGTTACGGCTGAGCGCAATTCGCTATAACCTGCAAGTACTACATAATCAGTAACCGTTCGGGTTTGCTGTCTGCCAGCGCCAGGTGTCCTCACACATCTCTTTGACTCCCCTCTCCGCCACCCAGTTCAACTCCCTTTTTGCCTTAGCTGGATTTGCATAACATGCTGCAATATCGCCCGCCCTCCTGCCGGAGATAACATAGGGCACCTCACGGCCACTGGCCTCGCTGAAGGCCTTGATCATATCGAGAACGCTATACCCCTGACCGGTTCCGAGGTTGTATATGACGACACCCGGCTTCTCCATCAGTTTTTCGATTGCACGTACATGACCCAAAGCCAGGTCAACCACATGGATATAGTCCCGTACCCCGGTTCCATCGTGAGTCGGGTAATCATCACCGAATACAGTCACCCGCGCCAGCTTGCCAACCGCCACCTGGGACACATACGGCATCAGATTATTGGGGATGCCATTCGGGTCTTCGCCTATCCTGCCGCTCTTGTGCGCTCCCACCGGATTGAAATACCTGAGCAATGCCACATTCCATTCATCATCGCTCACGTTGAGATCCTGCAGAATCTCTTCAATCATTAATTTAGTACGGCCGTAGGGATTGGTACACGACAGCGGAAAACCTTCTAAGATCGGCACAGATGCAGGGTCACCATAAACCGTTGCCGAAGAACTGAAGACTATACTCTTCACCCCGTATTCAGCCATAACCTCACAGAGTACGAGGGTACCTGTGAGATTATTATGATAATACCAGAGTGGCTTCTCCACCGACTCGCCGACAGCTTTCAGGCCGGCAAAATGAATTACCGTATCAAATGGAGTCTCGCTGCCTGCAAACACCCGCTGCAAAGCAGCTTTATCCAGGAGATCAACGTGTTGGAACGTCACACTTTTCCCGGTCAGTTCGGCTACCCGCTTAAGCGACTCTTCCTTGGAATTTGAGAGATTATCAACCACTGTAACGGTATGCCCTGCCTCCAGCAACTCCAGGCAGGTATGACTCCCTATATATCCGGCTCCGCCGGTGACAAGAACATGCATAGCTGTGACCTTTTCTTTAATTTTTTTATCCCTTCATTGAATCATCTTTAAGACATCAGTTACCAGTAACATCTCTATTATAGTCAGCAATATAGTACCTTAATAGCCCTTTAGAACAAGGCAAATTCATCACCTCAGCCAATCTTAACACATCGGATACAGTTGCATACCGGGTGAGAAATATACACTTTGAGAATACACTTTGTCCGCCTGCTGAAAAAGAGTATATTAGCCAGGCATCCCCGGCCTATTCAGGCCTTCCCCTATTCCCTTAATTTAAAAGGATACAACATGCCATACGTAAACATCAGAGTTGCCGGCACTCTTACTAAAGAGCAGAAAGCCGAGATCGCCGAAGGCGTGACCAGTGTTATCTCCAAAGCCGCCAACAAGCCACCTGAGGCAATCCTGATCATGATTGATGAGTTGGAACCCCAAAACATTGCCAAAAAAGGCATCCTGCTTGACCCACCCGAGTAAGATTTATGCAGCCACAAAAACGTATTGAGGAGTTGCACCGGTTGTTGCAAGAGCACGCGCACAAATATTACGTGCTCGATGCACCAACCATCTCCGACAGCGAGTATGACGCGCTTTTTCAGGAGTTACTTGCTCTTGAAAAAGCGCACCCGGAGCTGATTACCCCCGACTCTCCAAGCCAACGGGTTGGCGGTGTAGCCCTCGACAAATTTTCCCAGGTCGAACATCGCTATCCGATGCTGAGCCTGGAAAACGCTTTCAACGATGACGACCTGCGGGAGTTTGAGGCACGACTGCGCCGCTTTCTAAGTCAGGGACTCACTCTTTCCTATGTTGCAGAACCTAAACTTGATGGCCTGGCAGTTGAACTGGTCTATGAAAACGGCCTGCTTGTTCAAGGCTCCACCCGTGGAGACGGCAAGGTCGGTGAAGATATAACAGCCCAACTGAAAACAGTACGATCCATCCCGCTGAGACTCCTGGGTAGCCCGCCGCCCCTTCTTGAGGTGCGGGGCGAGGTGTTTATGGCCCTGGCCGGTCTTGAGAGACTGAATAGCAGCCAGATACGAATGGGCAGGGAACCATTTGCGAATCCGAGAAACGCTGCTGCCGGCTCACTCAGGCAGCTTAATCCGAAAATCACAGCCTCACGGCCACTGGATTTCTATGCCTACGGTGTTTCCCTGCCCGCCGATACCGGCCGGAATGGCCAGTATGATATGCTGCAGTCATTGAAGACTTACGGGTTGCCTGTCAATGAGCATGTCCGAAAGTGCGAAACAATAGAAGCAGTCATTGAAGCCTATCACCAGATGCTTGAGATCCGCCATCAACTACCGTATGAGATTGATGGCATGGTGGTCAAGGTAGATGATTTTGGCCTGCAGGAACGGCTGGGCAATAAAGCCCGGGCACCGCGCTGGGCAACTGCCTGCAAGTTTCCGGCAATTCAGGCTACAACTCTCCTGAGAAGCGTCGAGTTTCAGGTTGGCCGAACCGGTGCCGTGACTCCAGTGGCAATTCTTGAGCCGGTGGTCGTAGGCGGCGTTACTGTAAGTCGGGCCACCTTGCACAATCAGGACGAGATGGAGCGCAAGGACCTGCATATTGGCGACAAGGTCTTTGTCCAGCGTGCGGGTGATGTAATCCCCGAGATCGTCAAGGCGGTGGTCGAGGAACGTGCCGAAGATGCCCAGCCGATTCGGATGCCCGAAAACTGCCCCGTATGCCAGCACCCGCTGGAAAAACCTGCAGGCGAAGCTGTCACCCGCTGCCACAATCCGCACTGTGACGCCCAGCGACTGCGCAGCCTGATCCATTTCACCTCCAAGGCCGGGCTGGACATAGAAGGTCTTGGAAAAAAATATGTGGAACAACTGTTCGAGTTGAAGATCATTGAAGATGTTCCTGATATTTTCGGCCTGCATTCCAGACGCCATAAACTTGCCAGCCTCGATGGCTGGGGCCTGAAATCGGCAGATAAGGTCATCGCGGCAATTAACAGCCGCCGCAACCCGCCGCTCAGCAAATTTCTGGCCGCGCTCGGTATCCGTTTCATCGGCGAGGTGAGCGCCACCAGCCTGGAAAACCATTTTCAGGAGCTGGATAAACTTGCTGCCGCCAGCCATGACGAGTTGCTGGAAGTTGATGGAATCGGCGAACAGGCTGCCTCATCCATCGTAGAATATTTCAGCGATGAAAAGGTCCAGGCCATGCTGGTACGCCTGAAGGATGCCGGGGTCAGCCCTGTTGCTATTCAGCCGGTTGCAGGTGAAGGCGGCACAGCACCACTGGCTGACATGGTGATTCTTTTCACCGGCAGCCTGCAGACTATCTCCAGAAGTGAGGCGAAGAAACTGGTCAAAGACAACGGCGGCACCATCGCCACCGGCGTCACCAAGAAAACCACCCATGTGGTGGTGGGTGAAAAGGCTGGCTCCAAGCTGAAGAAAGCTCAAGAGATGAATAAGACTATTCTTACTGAGGAAGAGTTTCTGCAGATGATCCGTCAGTAGTTTCACAAACCGGATACGGCATGGCGACAATCGTGCCGTATCACCTTCCTCCCTCCCAGGTTCCGCACACCTCACTTATGGCCAATCTCTTCACCCAGCGCGTTATCGAACTCATCAGCAGGATTCCGGAAGGAAAAGTTGCCACATACGGGAGTATCGCCAGCTATGCAGGTAACCGCAGCGGCGCCAGGCAGGTGGCACGCATTCTCCATTCAAGCTCAGAAAAACACGACCTCCCATGGCATCGGGTAATCAACAGGGTAGGTAAAATCGCCCTGCCAGAAGGGCAAGGCAAGCTGCAAAGGCTATTGCTGGAAGAAGAGGGAGTCATCTTCAAAAATGGCCGTGTCGATCTTGAAAAATACCTCTGGCAGCCAGAGAATCCCCCCGACACTACCCCGGAAGCTGATTCAATTGCACATTCCATCCTCTGGCCGAAGGAAGAGGATTTCTAATCCCTATCAGCTCCAAAAACCGAGGCCGCCCAAGTGAACCTTGCCAATGAGCCTTACTTCAGTCCAATACCTAAAAGGTTCCTGACTCACAATAATAATAGGGCAGATTCGGCCCCATTGACTTCAAAAACCGCTCACAGGAGTAGTTAGCCCCTCTTTTTGGACAGGCCCAGTCCGCAATAACCATACACAGAGCGTGAACTACGTGCACATTAAGTCAACCACCCTCTACCCTACAATATGTGGCTTTGTATCACGGTAAACGAAAAGGAGGAAGACCGCAAATGGTGCCCCCCTTTCTGCAAGAAAATCTGATACATAAAACATTGGCTATTTAACTGATTGTTGATTACATAAACAATTGGAATAGTTGTTAAAAAATAATTTGAGTGTTGGATGCAACAGGTTGCTCATACTGCTCTAAATCTGCATTTGGTACTACTTTACAGTCAGTCTGAGAGAAAATATATGGAGAAAGGACTTATCTCAGTAATTGTTCCAGTATATGGGGTTGAGCAATATCTGCGATGTTGCCTGGAGTCCATTGCCAACCAATCATACACGAATTTTGAGTGTATCTGTGTGGATGATGGCTCACCGGACAACAGCTATAAGATTTTGCAAGAATATTGCACTAAAGATCCACGCTTTAGTACAGTCCGGACCCAGAACAGAGGAGTAAGTGCTGCGAGGAATGAAGGTATCGACAGAGCAAGAGGGGAGTATATCGCGTTTATTGACGGTGATGATTTCATATACTTCAGATTTCTTGAACAACTCCAAAATGACATTACGCTTCATCATACGGATATAGCTTGTTGTGGTTTTCAACCGGTTACTGAAGGTGCAAAGTATTTTTCCACCTCTTTTCAAGCCCCCCCACATCACAATTCCTTTTCGAGTTCGTCACCATTGTTATCGTTTTTTCGACAGAGAGAACTCGTCAATGTTGTCGTGTGGAATAAGCTTTACCTGGCTGATTTAGTTAAAAAACATCGTTTTTCCGAAGAATTGCCCTGTGCCGAGGATGATATGTTTACTTACCAGGTGCTTTGCTCTGCAAAGAAAATAGCCTGCAACCCTGCCAAACTTGTTTCTTATAGGAATAGAAAATCATCCCTTTCGAAAAATTATAACAGTGATGCCAAATTTAAGTTCGCTTGTGCATTTGCTGATTTTGCTCAGCATGCAGAAGGATTGACAGCGGAAGAACACCGTTCTTTAAAAAAGAAAGCGGTTAATGTTCTTTACCGTGAGACCATCAAAACACCATTCAGGGCACAACCGCTAGTTTCCCAAGAGACAATAGCCTCTGCCCGAGAAAGACTCCTTTCAGTAACGAATAAGGGACAAATCGACTACAAGTCTCTTTGTCCCCAATATCGAATGGTATGTTGGCTTGTCAAGATCGGACAAGGCCGTCTTGCAGTGATCCTTGTTTGTGGAAGACTTTTTAATTGGAAACTCTGAATACTCAATGAAGCATTCACTACAGCAGATAAATAGCCTGCTTTTTCAAATGACATGAAACTCGTGCCTCGCCCGATTAGCTCATTTATTCCAAGAATTATCCACCAAGTATACAGCAATGACAACTTACCTATTAAAATTTCCGACAACATAGGACATCTTCGTGAGTTGAATCCTCAATGGGAATACCGTTTCTATAATGACCTCAAGATGGGGAGTTATATAAAAAGCCATTTCCCTGGATTGATAACATATTATAATCGAATTGCTCCCGCTTACGGTGCTGCGCGCGCTGATTTTTTTCGATATCTCGTTATGTATCGTGAAGGGGGCGTTTACCTGGATATAAAGAGTTCCGGAAGCAAACCATTCAGTGATGTGCTGAGAGATGATGACATTTTTTATCTCTCTCATTGGCCAAACGGGTTAGGCCAAACATATGAAGGATGGGGAATACATAATGAACTATCCAGTGCAAAGGGGGAGTTTCAGCAATGGTTTATTGCAGGAGTTTCGGGGCACCCGTTTTTACACTGTGTGATAACAGCGATCTGCAACAACATTGATTCCTATGATAAGTATAGAGATCAGGTGGGGAGGGCTGCTGTTCTTAACGTAACAGGGCCCATAGCGTATACCAAAGCTATACTCCCTGTGATAAACCAGTACCCGTATCGACTGGTGGATTCCTCGGATGATCTTGGATTGATATATTCAATTTTTGAAAATGGTTCTGGAGTTGGACATCACCATATATATCGCCGACACTACTCGAAGCTGAGAAGTGGCCTCGTTCTGAATGGTGACCGGAAAAAAATACTGCCATACATAGGCCTCAAACTAAGGATATTCCTCCAATCAATTAGATAGATTTCATCCTAAAATACCCTTCCGTCAAATCTCAGGGTTGCGGCTCAGATTTTTACCCTCGGAATATCATTCATATGCCTGTGGTAAAAATCTAATCATCCATTGGAATAATAATTTTAGTACGAGGCCCAGTGGTAGCTTTCAAGGTTTCTATTATACAATGCATCAATAAAATAATCGGTCACCCGAGTTGATGAATAATCATTGTGGGCCCTCTGCCAACCAGCCATTGCTACGTTCTTCCTTCTATCTGGATTGTTTTTGTAAAACCAGAGTTTTTCAAAAAGGTCGTCAAGACTTTCATAATAAACAAGTTCATTCTCCGAATACAGATTCTGAAATTTAGGCACAAGTGGGCTGAATGTGCACAAACCATGGCCAGTCAGATGCGCTATTCTGTCTGAGGAATAGTATTCAATGTCAAATCTATCGCTTAAATTCAGAGCCATGGCTGAATTCCGAAGATTCATCATGTAATCTTTACCTGTTATTACCGGATGACCGAGTGCTCCATGGATTGAAAAACATAGCCTCCTCTGATTCATCCTTATCATTCTTTCGAGATAGCGCCTTCTGTCGATCCTTTTTTTGTCACGACCACAGAATATCACATCGAATTCAAAATTATCGAAGTTAAAGTGTTTGAGTGTTTCTACAGAGGTATCTATCGGGTTTGGAAAGAAAAAAATTTTATCCTTGTGTTGCTCACGAAGCCGCGCAAGGTCAACACCGCCAGTCGTAAAAAAAGCAGCATGAATATGATAAAGTTGTTGAGCAATATAGTTAATTTCCTGTTCATTATAAATTGCATCGAAATGCCAAAGTGCGATTTTGGTCTCAGGATATCTTTGGCGTATTTTTTTTAGTGTCTCCGGTGGGATAAGTTCGGATTTTCCCAGAAGAATGATATCTGGTTCCAGGTTGTCACAAAGTTGAAGAAGGCATCTATTCATTTTGGCGGAGCCAAGCATTTGACTTCTTAGCGTACTTTCATATCGTGCAACATCACGATATGAAAAATCATATACAAAGTGCCCATTTCTAATCAGTCCGTTAGATATCTTCCTATCTGTACAGTAGAAGTGACTACCATATTTACTCAAATGCAAGTTAGCGACATGCAGAATTTTCATGATCAACGCTCTCAACAAATGTACTAAATTCCAGTCACGGGATATACCTGCCAACTCGAGAACCATTTCTCACTAAATACATTCTTTAACAGGCTATCACCTACAATCGAACATGTATGTAATTGATATACAACAAATTAATCTACATATGTGTTCTGTATGACAATATAGTTTCTTATATTTGAGCATGAAACTCTTCGAGGAAATGAGTGGAATTGAGTAGTGACCGTTTTAAAACTTCGAACTGGGACCGCTACAAACACTAACACAATCTTTATGCCAAGAATTGGGTTGCAAGCACCTTGACGCTCAGTAAATCAACACCTCAACTTCGACACAATTCCACACGAGCGTCACCTTGAGATGACCGCTTATCTTGGATAAGTTTGTCCCATTCCCTGACTTTCAGCAAATATCTTCAATTCGTAATTTCACCCCTAAAGAATGAAGTCATTCCATTTTTCTTTTAACACCACCCTTGCTCACGGCCAGTGCTCCAAGGGAAATAACCACAATGCGCAGTTCGTTTGGTCAAAGACTCTTTGTTCAAAGCTTCAAAATTTGTTATCTTTGCAGATTAAGGTAACTGCCTAGTATCAGTCACTGCTGTCTCATAGTTAATTCCACAATGCAAGTTGTGGCGAAAATTGTGTTTTTCCTGGTTTGTCAGGCGGCTTTAACAAGTCAGCCAACGGTCTTCTTTCAAAAATGTTCAATTGCAATAGCCTGAGCAGTTGCGTGAGCGATCCTTTGAATTTGGCCATGAATTTAAAATACGACAGCATTAGATAGACACAGAGGGCAATCCATAGCTGTGTAAGTACTGCGTTTTCAGATGTTCCAAGAAACGTCTTCACTTTTAGTTGTTGCTTGATCCACTTAAAGAACAGTTCGATTTGCCAGCGTTCTTTATAAATTGCAGCAACCTCTGATGCTTTGAGTTTCCTCGAATTTGTCACAAACTGATACTCAATGCCCGTTTCTGGATCAACATAGATAATCCGTCGAAAAGTGAACTGATATCCTGGAATTTTTATCTTTTGGTCTTCAAGAACATCAGGAGAATCGGGTTTACGTCGGTTGCCGTAGCGATAGACTTTTGCATTACTTTTAAGCCGTGTTACGAACGTTATTTTGCGTTTGTCGAGGGTCTCGTACCAAGTGTAATCGGTGAACCCTCGGTCAAAAACTACACAAGAACCGGCAGGCAGGTTAAGAGATCGTGCCCATTCGATTTCATGTTTTTTGCCCTCCGTCATATCCATGAAGACTGGAAGATAGCCACTTGCATCAAGGCCAAAATGCAATTTCATGGCACCCTTGGTTTTGCGGTAGTTAGCCCACGGAAACACTGAGAGACAGAGATTGACCATCGTTGCATCGAGTAAATAAATTTTACCCTTGAACTTGAACCTATGCTTCGGAGCATTCGCCTGGCACTTATGCAAAAGCTGAAAGAACATGGCTTTGAAAGTCTCATAAGGCTGTTGCTCATTGACACGAGCCAAGGTGGCCCGACTAGTTGGCCTCATACCCAAATGATACAAACGAGACTTTTGAACGGCCAGGTTGCTGACTAAGTCACGAAGGCTCTTTCTGGAAGTGAGTTGGGCTATAGTCATGGCGAGAAACTGGCTCCATCTGTTGAAGGAGCGAAACTTTTGTCCATGATGATGCTTTCTTGCCAGTTTCTCAAAATCATGTCTTGGGAAAAATGAAGCAATCTGATTTAGGATTGTGCTAGAATGAGCCATGGCTCGGATCTCCTTGTTATTATATTGTTTTTCGCAAATTCACTATAACACAAGAAGCTCTCCGAGCCTTTATTTATCCGTAATCACGTTATTATTTGTGAGACAGCAGTGAGTATCAGTACAGATGAACAGGTTAACCATTTTCTTCAAAGCAAAAGTGAGATAGGGCCCGCATGACAATTTCTGCTTTTTTCAACAAATATTATCTATGCTTTCATTTACAGCCGATGGAAGCCGCAAGGCATATGTAGCTTAAAGCGATATGTATAAGCAATTACTAAAAATGATTGGTTTCAACTCTTTTGGAACCAGGGGGGACGACAAACCCTGTAACTGGCTCATCTGTATGACAACCACTCCGGAACGACTCACATCGAACTTTCTGTTCCGAGTGCTTGATGCCCTGTTAGCGCAAAAAAATAGTTGTCCTTTTAAAATCATCTTGTTTTTACCTTACCGCAGCATCCGGACAGGGGAACTGTATCCAGACCCCGGCTTTTTACAGGAAAAGTACGGTGAAGAGACTCTGGATATTCATCGATGTGAAGATATGGGGCCGGCAACAAAGTTCACCGGCCTGCTTAGCTATATGCCTTTGATAAAAGATGATGTCACCCATGTTTATATCACTGATGACGACATCATCCTGCATCCCAATGTTTTCCAAAGAGTACTTAAAAAGATTACTAAGCAGCCCTCCAGACCTACCCTCGATCGAACAGTATTGGCTAATGATACAGGGATGCTGAATGACCTCCCAACTGTAGCCGGATATGCAGGTATTCTTTTTCCGTTTACATTTTTCCTGGAGATGGCATCCGATACGAACTTAACACCCGTATGGACTGCGTTGGCAGAAGGAGAACATCCCTGTTTTGATGTCGATGATATCCTATTATCGATGTTGATTCGACGGTTTGGATACGGGGTTGAAACAACGGGACTGGATCCTTTCAAGGAAGTAATGAACAGGTCGCTCACTGATCAGCACCCTGAATGGTTCGAACTCTGTAAACACACCACTCGGCCACAAAAGACAGCCCAGTGCAAGGATGTGATTCTGCCATAGCCATATGTGCAGCAGTCAGCAGTACCAAGGACTAATTTTGCTCTAAGCCATCCGTCTAAAAATTGAAATAAAATAATAATGTTTGCCCTCATTCTGTCAGCAAACAGCCATGCCTGACAACTTCACTGGTTTTCAATGTGATTTATTTGCCAAGATAACCTTTTGAAAAATCTCTTCATTATGGCCTCTCCTACAGACACGTCATACATCCCGTACCGCCGCCAGATGGAAAGCGTGCCTTCATATCATAACAGGCTATTCCGCCAAAACTCTTCCATTGCCTGACCATCAAAGCTGTTGTAACTATCAGCGACTATCCTTATCAACAAAGGTAATGGCAAATATGCTTATCCATCTATTTATGAAGTTGCAGAAGTACTACTGAAGTGGAGCATTTCAAACACAGAAGAAAAGAGTTCAAATTCTGGAAACATACAGGCGCCGTCCTTGGAGACCAGAAAAAATATTCTAAAACCTACGTTTCTTCATCTGGCGGCGAAGGCTACGTTGGCCCCAATGGCGGGGTTGTGGAGGCCGCTCAGGTTTCTTCGAGTGTAAGCACCAAGCACGAGTTCTGGATCCGCAAGGAAGATGGCACGGAAAAAAGTATCCAACTTTCCGATTGTGACATTCCTTTGCGCGAGGGACATAAAATCACAGTAGTCGCGATGGGACCGATCAATGATAAAAGCGGGTATTTTACGCTTCTGATCAACCACAGTGCCAATACCCATCACACTATTAACAGTGCAGATAACCTGAACGGGCTGTTCAAGATTGACCAACTCACCGGCAAATCTCTCCTGATATCCATCGCCCTGTTTTTTGCTATCAGCTAGACTGGTCACTCCCGTTTTATGATCGATTTTTTTCGGTTCATACTATACAAACGATAACCCTTTAGTGCATGATGCTATCTGGCATTTATACAACAGCTATTTCTCTATATGTGCCGGTATGGCCCTGACCATTTTCTGCTATAGAGCCATCACCAAGATTATCCGAGTAAAAAGCCTGAACAGGAGATTGACGAACCATCTCAAGAATATTTTGCCCACCCTCTCTATTGACGGCCTGCAAACACGCAACAACGCCATTCAGCCTCCCCAAAACAACAATAAACCGGGAGGCTGATCAGCCCCTGTTTGATTTCACTGGCTGCTTACGCAGGGCGACCAAACTGTTGGAACCAAAAATGAGCAGAGCTCCCAACCAACCTGCACCGGTAAGAGACGGGTCCCCCACAAGCAGAGGCCCCATAACGGCAGCGATGAGCACTCGGCTGGAAGAGACTATCGAACCCTCAACGGCTGTGACAAAAAGAAAACCATAGGTCAGGAGATATTGCCCCAATACACCTGCGAGTGAGCAGAGAAACAGGTAATACAACGCCTCCCTATCCGGCCAGAAGATTGCATCCCTGAAAAGGATGAAGATGAATAATGACCCTAGACCGAACATGAAAAACAGTATGGTTTGTGAATCATGATGCCTGCGACTCACATTCAGGTAAATCATCGCCGCAGCAGCGGTAATCCCCGAGCACATCCCCCACCAGCTCCCTACCCTGCCATCCGCAGTTCCCGGTGAAAGCACAAGATAAATACCTATAAAGGCGATCACGACCACGATCATTGCGACATAATCACGCTGTTTCTTGAGCACGAACCAGGAAAAGAGCGCCACAAAAAGCGGGTAGGTCATATTCAGAATATTCGCCTCGGCGACTGTGCCCACCTCGACCGCTTTATAAAAGCAGAACACGGCAACACTGTTAGCGACTGTCCTCCCTACAAGATAATGATAGTTCCTGGGCTTAACACGCTCTCTTCTGATCAGCAGAAACACGCAAACAACTATAAAACCAAGAAGAAATCGGGCAAAAACGAAGTAGGAAGTTTCAATATCCGTGTGCGGTTCCGCCCAACGGATGATCACTGTCGCCAGATAAAAGAAAAATGCAGAACAGAAAACTGCAAGCCAACCGAAGACAACCGTAAGGGATGAATTGCCTCGATCTAAATCTTTTGTAATATAGTTCAAAAAACACCTGCTTGTTGTAAATTCATCTTTATTGAAAGCAGCTTGCCGCTTCTTTTAAAGCTACCCCACTCACACAAGTGAGGGTTTTGTAACAGACTGATCTTTCGTATTCCAGCACCAAAGGTTTTCTCCAGTTAAACGAACTCCCCCAAACCAACAATCGATATCATACAGATTCAGCCGGTTTTTATCTGCCGCCAGGACCTCCCTTCCGGTCGCTGTTATCCTCCACCTCCGCGAAGAATTTGCTTCTGGCGTGGTCATTGTCCCACTATCACATTCAACCAAAGCACAAATGGGAGAAGACAACTCCTCAAGGATCTTCAGAAAACTCTAATCACCCATGAATATGCGTTCTTCCTGCTGCTGACACCTGGTGAAAAGCTCAGCAAAGTCTTCAAACACGTGTACCTCAGGAACAGCAAACCCTGCCTGCTATCTGACGGCCAGAGTTGATCTACATAATGTTATTCCGGATGACAGCGTGCACTCTGCATATCAGCCAACTCCTCGTTGCTGGTTCTGAGAACGGAATGCACCGCTTTTCCTGTGGCTTTAATACACTCGATGTTGGCCGACTTATCCCAAATTCATACTCCTTGCCAAGGCGTTGCATAAGCAGCAACATCAGGTGCGGATCGACTTTTGAGTAGAGGCCCGCCCACATGCGAAACAAACCAAGATCATGTGGACATATCTACACCTTTTCTCCCACCCGTCGCGACAGTTTTTATTTTATAGACCTGGCAGCTTGGGCAGATAACCTTCTGGCTCTTGCTACTCTCTGAACAACATTTTCAACAACCCGCCCAGGTCTCTGGTATCAAGCCGATGCAAACCGAACGATTGGGCCATATCCACTGCATGCCGATACTGCTCAGGGTCGATCCCCGAGGCAATTTCGGCAAACTCCGCCGCCCTACCGCAAGGACGATATTGATCCATAATGTTCAAGTAGCAGTCCTGTGAGATCTGCTCGGCCAGGAATCGTAAAATTTCCTCAGTTTCTGCCTCTCCTCCCGGCATAAGCAGATGACGAACAAGCAGGCCGCGGGTGGCAACCCTCCGACTATCGACCTGCAGATCACCCACCTGACGCTGCATCTCAATCAGGGCACTTCGGGCTACCTCCGGATAATCTTTTGCCTTCATGTACCGCTTCGATGTCTCCGGCTGCCAGAACTTGAAGTCAGGCATGTAGATATCGACTATTCCTTCCAGAAGATGCAACGTCTCCGGTGAATCATAACCACCGCTGTTGTAAACCAGGGGAAGGTTGAGCCCATGTTCGATGGCTATGGGCAGGGCCGCAAGAATCTGTGGTACCAGATGGCTCGGAGTGACAAAATTGATGTTATGACAGCCCTGACGTTGCAGCTCGATCATCACTCCCGCAAGCTGGCCATCATCCATCTCATAACAACTGCCCGGATGTTGATGGCTGATATCGTAATTCTGACAGAAGACACAGCGCAGATTACAGCCGCAAAAAAAGATTGTACCCGAACCACCGGTACCGACCAGCACCGATTCCTCACCAAAGTGGGGGGAGTAACTTGCAACCTCCGCCAGTGCGCCAACACCGCAGAAACCACGCTCATCCTCCAACCTGTTTACCCCGCAATTCCTCGGGCAGAGCCGACACTGCTCCAACAGCCCATGACTTTTCCCGATTCGCTCCCCCAGCTCTCCGTTTCGATACAATTTCAGGTATCCGCTTTCCATGACATCCCCCATATATCGACAAAACAAACCTGATCGGCTACTGTTACTCTCTTATTATCCAAAGCCTACCACTTTCTAAACTAATTGTTGAGACTCATATGAAAATCATAGACTTACGAAGTGATACCGTTACCAGGCCGAGTACCGTCATGCGCCAGGCCATGGCCAGTGCCGAAGTTGGCGATGACGTCTACGGCGACGATCCCACCGTCAATGCGTTGCAGGAATATGCCGCCAAGCTCCTCGGCTTCGAATCAGCGCTCTTTACCGCCAGTGGTACCCAGGCCAATTTCGTTGCCATTATGAGCCATTGCCAGCGCGGAGATGAGTACATCGTCGGTCAGCAGGCCCACACTTACAAATACGAAGGAGGCGGTGCAGCGGTACTGGGCTCCATCCAGCCCCAGCCACTGGAATTCGCGGATGACGGAACCCTTGATCTCGATCTGATCGCAGCCCATATCAAGCCCGATGATTTTCACTTTGCCAGAACCAGCCTGCTTTGCCTGGAGAACACCCAGAACGGACGTGCCCTGCCGCTGCATTATTTTACCAAAGCAAGGGCCTTCTGCGAAACACACCAACTCAACCTGCACCTCGACGGAGCCAGGCTCTTCAACGCTGCGGTTGCCCAAAAGGTCGATGTAACTGAGATCAGCCGCCACTTCGACTCGGTCTCCATCTGCCTCTCCAAAGGCCTTGGGGCCCCAATCGGCTCAGTACTTTGCGGCTCCAAAGATTTGATCGATAACGCCCGACGCTGGAGAAAAGTTGCCGGCGGCGGTATGCGCCAGGCTGGTATCCTTGCCGCAGCTGGATTGTACGCCTTAAAAAACAATGTTGATCGCCTGGCCGATGACCATGCAAACGCTCAAATTCTCAACGAAGGGCTGAGTAAAATCGAACAGATCAATGTTTTGCAGGACCCGACACAGACCAACATGGTCTTTTTCACAGTAGGCAAGGATGATGTTGCTCCGCTTGGAGAAATGCTCAAAACCAATGGCATTATAGCTTCAGTGGGGACCAAAACCCGACTGGTCACCCATCTTGATATCAGCAGGGAAGATGTAGAGAAAGTTATAGAGGTTATAAAGGGCTATTTTGAGCAGAAAGGGTGAAAAATATCGTGGTGGGATGTGGAACGTTTAAAGATCAGTCAATGCGAACTTCCCGCCCGGATAATTTCAGGCAGTAAATACAGAACTATTTACTGCCTGAAACTTCCGGCTCGATTCCGCCCGGATTTACACCAATCACGAAATAGGACTGCTGGCTCCGCCGTGCTCGGTTGACCAGGTCACTGGATCGTGAAGAAAACGTTCCACCTCATCGATCTCTTTGGTCTGGAAATAGCCTGTCTTCTTACACTGCTCAAGCACATCCCACCAGGTCGCCAGCTGAATTATTGTCAGATCATTTTCTTTCAACAGCGCTTCCGTTTCTGGGAAGATATTGTAATGAAAGACAACAAAGGCGTGGTTCACACTCAAACCTGCCCCTCTTAGGGCCTTACAGAAATTAAGCTTACTCAGACCGTCGGTCGTCAGATCTTCGACGAGCAGGGTTCTCGCACCTTCGCTGAAATCACCTTCAATCTGGGATGCCGGCCCGAATCCTTTGGGCTTTTTCCTGACGTAATGCATGGGCAACATCAACCTGTCTGCCAACCAGGCAGCAAATGGTATACCCGCGGTTTCACCTCCGCAAATCGCCTCGATCGTTTCAAAACCGATCTCCCGGGTTACAGTCGCTGCTGAGAAATCTGTAATTGTGTTACGTATCCTTGGATAGGATATGAGTTTGCGACAATCAATATAAACCGGGCTGGCCCAGCCCGAGGTGAATCTGAACGGTTGGTCAGATCTGAAACAGACTGCGTTGATCTCCAGTAACATTTTCGCGGTCAACTCAGCAATCACATCTTCAGGTGGAAAAATCAGTTTCATAACGGCTCCTTGAGAGTATGGTACATCAGTTCCAGTCCTGCCAGAAAATCATCAAGTTCCAAGGCCTCGTCTGGATTATGCGAACCGTTTTCGTTACGGACAAAAATCATGGCTGTGGGAATTTGCATGTTGGAAAACACCGCCGCATCATGACCTGCGCCACTTGGTATCGTCTCTGCAGGCAAACCAAGTTGCTCGGACTTGGCCTTGAGTCGGTTCACCCATCCTTCATCGATCTTTGCCGGGGCAGTATAGAGTTTTCTATCGAATTCAAAACAGACTCCTCTGCCCTTCTCGATATTGGTACATTCAGTTCGCATAAGATGATAAAACGCTTCCAAAGCGTCCACACTCTGGCTACGAATCTCCAGGCAAAATGAAACCTCATCCGGAATCCTGGTCATCGCATGTACTTCTGCATTGGTTGCCACTATACCCGAGGTGACCACAAGATCCAGCCCTCTTTCCAATAATGCCCGCCAATGCTCATCCAGCGTGTTGATGAGTTCAGCCATAGCAAACAGTGCATCCTTCCTCAACCACCGCGGAACAGCACCGGAATGGCCGGCCTGACCGCGACAGGTAATGACTTTATGGCGAATGGCCCCTCGAATGCCAGTGACGATTGCCGTAGGCAATTTCCTGGCCACCATCACCGGCCCCTGCTCAATGTGCAACTCAAGGTAGACGGCAATTGAGTTCGGTTCCAGCAAAACTTCTCCCCTGCTGATACGCTCAGTTTCTGCTCCACAGCGGAACATCGCCTGGGCAAGATTTTCATTGCCCGCCCGGTTGCCAATGGTTAGGTCCTGCTCTGAAAGTTGCCCGAAGAGCGCACTTGAGCCAATATAGGGTTTACCAAACCAGGCACTCTCCTCACAACGAAACGCCATCACCCTGATATCCTGCCGGGGGATGATTCCTTCAACTTTCATCCTGCTAATGGCCAAGAGCGCAGCGACAACTCCGGCTGCACCATCGTAATTGCCGCCATGGGGTACACTGTCCAGGTGCGAGCCACATACGATGCAAGGCTTCTGTCTGTTTTCTCCGGGTAAAACCACCACCAGGTTGGCTGCACCATCATAGTAGGATTCCAACCCCTTCCTCTCGGCATAGGTCGAGATAAGCTCCATAGCTGCCTGTTCACCCGGGCCGAAAGGCTCCCTGGTTATTCCCGGACCGGCAGTTGAGGTGGCCTTTAGATCGGAAAACAGCTTTTGTGCCTCAGATCGAAAATCCACTTTCTCTTCCAGGTTGTGTTCGGTTTGAGCTCTATCTTCAGCTCTTTCGCCATTCATTAACATTCTCCCCAAAACAGGCTGCTTTAACTCACCTTCCTCAGGAGAGTGTTTCAATGACTGTGCTTGCCAACAATTCCACAGCTGGCACCAGACAACTTTCATCAAAGTCGAAATAGAAGTCGTGATGACCTGCGGCAAGCTCTGTCCCCACAACACAATAGGTACCTTCGCCACCTTGATTTTGCACCACACTCATCATGTGAGCAAAATCCTCGCTACCGCTCATGGTAGCGATATCAACCTGGAGATCATTTTCGAAATATTCTATTTTTTCGGCAGCAGCAGCTAATCTCTCAACTGCAGCCCGACTGGAACTGCCACTCCCTGTACCACCCATCAGGCTGAGTTCGTACTCTACTCCGTACATTGTTGCGGCGCCGGCAATGACCCTCTTTGCACTTTCGAACATAAACTGATCCACCTCAGAGCTTTCTCCGCGTGTTTCAACCTTCATCAGCGCATTGGGGGGAATGACATTTCTGCCAAGGCCCGCTTCAAGCTTACCCACAGTGATTCTGGAGGCACCTTTACTGTGTCGGGTAATGGCATGCAGATTTACTGCGGCTGAAGAGGCGGCAAGCAAGGCATTGGCTCCCTCTTCAGGTGAACCACCCGCGTGGGAAGGTCTGCCCGTAAAACGTATATCGAACTTTGTCGTAGCAAGAAATTTTTCCGTACCACAGATCAGCTGACCTTTTGTTCGCGACAAAAAGCCCAGATGCATTCCCAGAATATATTCGACTCCTTCGAGCACTCCGGCATCTACCATCGCTTTTGCCCCTCGAACCCCCTCTTCGGCTGGCTGAAAAATCAGCCGCACTGTTCCGGCTATCTGATCTTTGTAATGGCAAAGTATTTCCGCCAGCGCCAGCCCGACTGCGGCATGACCGTCATGACCACAGGAATGCATGGCATCAGAATGCAGAGAATGAAAATTTTCCCGGAAAGGAAAATGGGCTTCGTCTTCAGCTTCGCAAATATCCACCGCGTCTATATCAAAGCGAAGAGCGAAAATCGGACCAGGTCCACACTTCATGTCCGCAACAACACCAGTCAAGCCGCCAGCCATTCTATTTACCAGATCAGGATCACCCCCCTCCTCAATTGCCCGTTGCATGTGGATATCAAGTTCCTCAAGGGGGGGAACACCCATCATGCTGTCCTGGTGTATGATATCCGCCCCGATCCGGACAGTGTATCCAAGTTCATTGAGGATTGTTGCTATTTGGGAACTGGTGCGAAACTCTGTCCAGCCTGTTTCTGGATAACGGTGAAAGTCTCTTCGATAAGCAACTAGTTTATCCTTTAAGTCACCAGCAAGCTGGGTCAGGTCGTTCTTCATTTTCTCTCCAAAAGCTGAGGCCATCACTTCCAGCTCAGATTTGGCAGGGCTGGGAGTGATACTATTACTTCAAAATGACAAACGACCTGCCCTTCATTTATCACAGAAAAAAACCAATAAAAAAGAGTGGCAAAACTATTCCAGGAAAATTTCGTTTCACCAGCGCAACCGGATTTACTCCGGCAATACAGGCGCAAACAATTGTGGCACCGGCAAACGGGGAAACCGTTCTACCAATTGCGCCGGCAATAGATGCCATACTCCCCATATTCATGGTCTCCATGCCGTAAAGAAATGCGTGTGGAGCGACTACTTCACTAAAAGCAAATGCTGCAGCATCACCTGAACCGGTCATCACCCCCATCATAAAAGGACCGACAACAGCACCGACTTTCGCAATGCCGGGAGTCGTGGTCATCCAGCTTATAAAAAAGCTCATTAACTCCAGAGATTTCATACCTCGAACAAAAACCGCTACAGCGATTATCAAGCCGATTGCATTGGCATAGGCATAGCCCATACCCTGAAAAAACTCTTCGGTTACCTTGCTCGGCGAAGTCCTTGTAATTAATAGGGCAAAGAGGGTACCCACACACATTGCCTGGGCTACCCCGATACGTAAATCGGGCACTAACCCACTTGAGCCCAAGACCAATATGACTAAAGGGATAAAGGGCGTAATGACATATCCCCAGTTTATCGTTTCAGTACTTTGATTTTCTTTATCTTCGGTATCCTGATCAATTGCGTGTTCATTCTTCCACCTGGCATAAATAACCAGCCAGCCCGCCCCGACAATCAATCCAAACAGTACAAACAGGCTTTGTGCCTGAACAACCGTATCAGCAGCAATACCTGCGATTTCAGCAACAAAGATGTTTACCGGTAAAAGCGGATTGAGCATACTTCCGAAAGTTCCTGTGAGTATTGCAGCCCCCGCTACAGCCGGATGTATTCCTGCTCTTATCATGAGTGGGATGAGAAAGCAGCCAATGGCTGCTGCGGTATTGCCTGCGCTCATCAAGATCGCATTTACCCCGAAGGTTGTCAGAGTAACCAGAGGAATAATGAACAGGCCATATCCCCGAATCCATGAAAAAGCCGCAAATAGATGCTTTTCACAACCTGTGGCCCGCAAAACAAATCCGAATCCCAGAGATGAGCAAATTGCCTGGATAAGGCTGTCTGTTGCCATCTTGTAGGCAAACTCGTCCAAAACCGTCAGCGGGTCCAGGGCAATTCCCGCCATCAGTAAGCCCGATGCAATCAACAAGAGTCTCGGTTCATATTCCCGAAACAGAAAATAGATTGTTATTACAACTATGAGGATACCTAATACGACATTCATCCTCCACACTCCTGCCACAGAGGACACCCGGATGAGCGGCACCATCGCGGGTATCCGTTGATAGATAAACTGGACCGAGGCAACAATTGTTCCCCCGCCTTTAGTCCCAATATTCTCCATGAGCCGCCAGGAAATAAGGTATACAGAAGATTTACACCTTTTGCTTCTACAAGTTCCAACCTGAAGTTCAAACCTGCATCATCCCATTTCCTGGCCCAGGTATTCAGAGCAGTTGTAAATGGTTCTACGGGGAGAGTGGTAACGCATCCTCTCCCCGTAAGACCGGAAGGATTGTGCAAGCCCGGTTCCATAGGCACCAGGCATTATATTCAATTGCAATTACATCATATTATTCGGTAACCAGAGAGCTATCTGAGGCCACATGAAAAGCATCAGGACAACTATGATATCGCAGGCAATGAAGGGTAATACTCCCTTAAAGACCTGTTCCACCCTGGAATTCGTCACCCCTGCCAGGGCAAAAGCGTTCACCCCCACAGGTGGCGTGATTCCAGCAATTTCATTGAGCTTCATCGCAATAACACAGATCCAGATAGGCTCATAACCAAGATTGACCAGAACTGGAAAAATAATCGGCAAAGTCAAAGCGAAGACCGCCGCCTGATATATTACGGTGCCCAGCAGAAACCACACTGCAATGACACAGATAAAAACGATATGCCGATGCACGTCCCAGGAGGCAAGAAAATTTGCCAAATCCGTTGGTACCCTGGTCATTGCCAGAAAACGGCTAAAATACATTGCCGCAACTATAATAAAAAAGAGCATTGCCGTTGTTCTGGCAGTTTCTCGCAAAGATTCCCTGATCGGTTCGATCTTACGGAGTTTTCCATAGACAAGCCCAAACAGCAACGCGCCAATGGCACCCACGGCACCAGCTTCGTTGGCGGTAAATATACCAGTGTAAATTCCGCCGATAACCAATGATGCGAGCAGCATGATTGGCCAAAGGCCTACGAAGGCTTTAGCTCTGTCCTTTTTGGTAATTTTCAGTTCTTCAGGATGGATTGGGGCAAGCTGAGGGTACAGTTTTGCCCGAATAAACATGTTGAGGGCGTAAATTACAGCAGTAAGTATTCCTGGTATAATTCCGGCAAGAAAGAGTTTGCCCACCGACTGTTCTGTAAATATTGCAAAAAGAATAAACATACCGCTGGGCGGTATCATACAGGCAAAACTACCAGAGCACGCAATAGCTCCAAGTGAATAACTGGCATTGTACTTGTACCGTTTCATTTCCGGATAGGCTAACCTGCCGAAAATTGTTGCAGTGGCAATGGTAGAACCACATATTGAAGCGAATACTGCACAGCCAATGGAAGTAGCAATTGCCAGTGCTCCCGGTATCTTAGCAAATATTTTATGTACGTTTGAATAAGCCAGTTCAGCAAAGCCTCCCCTTGAGGCAAAGGCACCCATCAAGATAAACAGTGGCAAAACACAAAACGTTGGTGAGGCAATTGCGTTGTACAGGGTTTCGCCAAGCAGCGATAATGCAGCATTGAAATTGATCATCACGGTCAGACCAATCAATCCGACCAGGATAAAATCCACACCCATGTGCAACCCGCAGAAGAGCAGCAAAAGCAGAACCAGAATTCCCAGTGTTCCTATTATCGTAAAATCCATGTAAATCAATTCTCCGTTCCGGAATGCATCACTTGTTCTCTCCTTTTCCACGGATGAAAACTGACGCTATACCGGTTTTCGTATTTCTTCGTAAAGGTTGATCATGAGCTGAAGGGTGTACACTATCATGCCGATTGCCATTACAAATTTGACTGGGTAAAGCTTGTAGGTTATCGCACCGGCAATACCTTCCTTATCCACAAACGAAGCCCAGGCATTCTCACACATGGCAAATGTGGCTATCGCGATGGTCACAGTGGCAAGCGTATAGGTCATAATCATGGCCTTTTTCTGATTTTGGGGAGAAAGCATCTCCACCACAGAACCGACACGGACATGACCACGCTCCATTTCACAATTGCCCAGACCAGCGTAGACTGTCCCAACCATCACAAACATGGCCAGTTCCGCCACTCCCATCAGCGGGGTGGAAAATGTTCGGAAAAGGACATCAGTGATCAGAAGAATCATCACCACACTCATCATCCAACCACACATTTCCGCACATATCTTATTGATTGTTCGAATTATTCTATCCAATTCTCTAATCCTCAAAAGATAGCGGCAATGTTCTGTTCGTCACATTGCCGCTTGATATCACTGTTCTTTAGCGAGATAGCCGTTGTTGATTTCAAATACGGTCTCAAGAATCTTCTCAGGTGATTTCGCACCAAGAGCCGTAACCTCTTTACTCCAGGTGTTGAGGTTTTCTTCAATGGTAGGCAAAGACATCCACGCTTTCATGTCTTCAGCGGAAGCATAGGTGAACTTCGCACCTTTCGCTTCCATGCCTTTGATTTCGTCTTCGAGGGTCTGGGGATAGTATTCGGTAAAACGCTGAACTGCATTCTCGCGAGCTTGTGCAACAACTTGCTTCAGTTCGTCAGGAAGCGCTTGATATTTCTTCTCATTCATGGTGATCATGAAAGGCAAGGCGAGCCACATCTGTGGAGCAACCATGATATTAGGAGCAACTTCGTAAAGCTTTGCTCTACTCTGGGCATCCACATTGGTGAGAACAGTATCGATCACGCCAGTCTGCAGTGACATATAACACTCACTGAAGGCAACGGAGGTAGGAACAGCACCGATGGAACCAAGATCAGCAAGTTTCCAGCGACTGGAAGAACGGGCTTTCATACCTTTGAGATCTTTAAAGCTGCTAATCGGCTCTCTGGAACTGAAGGAGTATGGAAGCGCGGAATAGATGTAGACAGGACGCTGTTTGTATTTCAGGAATTCTTCGTTCAGCTCTGGAATGGTTGCGTAGATATCTTCATACACACCAATCATATTTTCATACTGAGTCGGGCCCTCTTCGAGCATACCTGTCGCACCATTCAGCAACAGACGGTTAGGGTAATAGTTGATGTTGATAAAACCAAAATCAACCACTCCATCCTGTACGCTTTTCAGGATCTCCTTACCCTTAACAAGGGATTCTGCCCAGTATGGCACAACCTTGATTTTACCATCACTGAGGCTTTCAAGCTCTTCGATAAACTGCTTTTCTGCAACGCCTCGCATGGTATTTTCAGGCGCATTGGTTGCAAAAGTAAATGTGTATTTCTTTGCATAGGCCATGCTCGCGCTGGTTGCTGCGATGCAAAAAGCAGTCAGACAACTCATTAAAATACGACGTTTCATTCTCTTTCTCCTTTAAGTGAATAGGCCACTTCCCGAAAAACTCCAGAACTGTGTACAGTCTTGGTCACATAGCGATTCCCATCAGAACAGGTGGAAATTCTGATCGCAGTTTATCGATCAACGGCGAAAATAATCTACGGGTTTCACTTGGCAATTTTCATGCCATTGAGAGAAAGACCAGCCATACCCTTGATATAGCGCTGTTTTTACATTTTTGTCACACTTTAGTAAACAGCAAAGAGGTATAACGCGCGCCATGAAAAACAATCACGAAAATGCAACAAGAACGGAATAAAGGTGGGTTAACTGCAAAGACAGGAGGTTATAGCTATTCGAAAAGTTATAAGGGTTTGCCGTTAAGGAGTTGTGAATACACTTTCTGGATATCTAAAAATGGAGGCGGGGCGACCACAGGACCACCCCGCGAAAAATATGTGCTGCCAGAGATAGACAAAATCACTCTTCACTCAGCTTTTTCAGCCTTTTACTGAGGGCTGGCTGGGAAATACCAAGCAACCGTGCTGCAAGAGACTGGTTGCCTCTACTTCTTTTCATGGCTTCCACAACAAGAAGCGAAGCCACCTCTTTCAGTGATGGAAGCTGAATCTCATCATTGAAAACCGAATTGGTTTGAAGAGTCGCTCTGTCATGTACAGGGGCGTGACCGTCGATGACTCGCTTAAAGGCGTCCATGGAAAGCATTCTGCTTTTGTGCAGAGTCATTGCATCAAAGACCATGCCCTTAAACTCACGGATATTTCCGGGAAATGAATAGTTTTCAAGAAGCGGTATCAATTCTTTCGGGTAAGACGGCATCTTTTTGCCAAATTCCTTAGCGGCCTGCGCTAAAAACAAATCAAGCAGAAGAGCAATATCCTCTTTACGTTCCCTCAATGGAGGAATATGAACATGGTGTCCACAAAGCCTGTAATAGAGATCTTTACGGAGTCGGCCCTCTGCCTGACTGGCTGCCAAATCCTGATGTGTAGCTACGATGACCCTGGCATTCATTCTTTTCACAACATCACTGCCCAGAGGAAAATACTCCCCCTCCTGTAACAGACGGAGAAGCTTCACCTGTGAGGCGATACTCAAATCTCCGATTTCATCGAGAAAAAGTGTCCCATATGCTGCTTGTTCCACCATTCCACCCCGACTTTCCTCCGCCCCGGTATAAGCCCCTCGCTTGTGCCCGAAAAGTGTGCTGGAGAAAATATTATCATCAAGACCGGCCACATTCACAGAAACCAGAGGACCGCTGCGACGACTCGCCTTGTGTATCGCCCTGGCAACCAACTCTTTGCCAACCCCACTCTCCCCGGTTATCAAAACCGGACGAGAGCTTACCGCAATAGCCTCAATATACTGAAAAACTGAAAACATCGTGGAGCTTCTCGTAACCAGCTCCTCAAAGAGTTCAGGGTTCTCCAGAGCTCCTGTAAAAAAGCGGCTACGCATCTGCCGGTTTTCCCGCTCCAGTTCGGTCGACCTCAAGGCTCGCTGGACCCCTTTTATCAGCCTGTCGACATCATCTGTTTTGACGAAGAAATCGAGCGCACCCTTTTTCATGCTTTTTACCGCGGTATCCACCTGATTCATCCCGCTGACAACAATGACACTTACCTGCGGGAACTCCTCGACAACCATGGCAAGCAGATCCATACCCGATATGTGAGGCATATTCAGGTCGAGAAGCACCAGACCGATATCATTCTGTGATAAAATACCTCGTACCTCACGGCTATCTGAACAGCGATAAACATTGGTTACACCCGCCTCAATGGCTAAGGTCATGGAGATGGTTCTCAACCAGCTGCTTTCGTCATCGACGAGCAACACACCAAAATCAGGATAAAGAGTCTTTTTCATCTGCAATACTCTGGCCTTTCATAACAGGGAGATACATGGATACAGTCGTGCCACGACCAACTTCAGAATCAAATTGAAGTCGCCCACGATGCTCTTTAATTATTTGTTCTGATATGGAGAGCCCAAGGCCGGTTCCCCCCTGCTCTCTTTTCGTTGTGTAAAACGGATCACAAAGGTATACGAGCTGTTCATTGCTTATGCCTACACCGTTATCCTTAACCCGCAGCACCAATTCGCCCCCCGTCTGGTCATAAGAAGTCATCACGATGATATCCAACTCTCGCTCTCCACCAGCCTGCACAGCGTTCATCACCAGATTAATAACAACCTGCTGAACCCTGGAACTGTTGCCGGAAAAATCTGGGAGATTTTCGGCCAACTTAACCTGGATGGTGGCAAAGCGTTTACGCAGTGAACTCTCAAGCAGTCTAAGTGCAGCTTTGACCACCCTATTCAAAGAGGTCGATTCACTCAAATCTATCGAATCCTTTCTGGCAAAATCCTTCAGATCGTTGACAATCTGAACAATTCTCCCCATACCGTCCTCCATCTCGCCATAAATCTGTGCATTCTCCTGCCGCAACATGGAATATGGAAGACCGCCGATGAAAAAATCTCCCTCTTTAGCGTATCGCTCCTCCAGAACCTCGCTTGAAGCCTCGGAGATTCTCTTTAAGGTAGAAAGATTGTGGAGCACAAGTGCCGCAGGGTTATTTATTTCATGGGCTACGCCGGCTACCAGAATGCCAAGAGACGTCATCTTGTCGGCCTGGATAAGCTGGTGGTGCTGTATTGCCAACTCCCTGCTCCTACGTCCAACTTCCCTCTTCAATGAATGATTCCAATAGAATGCCATACAGACCACCAACAGCAGGGGGCTGAAAATAAGCCCCCCTAATTGGACGCTTTTTTCTCGTCTGCTCGGTTCGGAGTTGTCCATTTTCCCGAGCCACTGCTCCTTGATCTCTTTTTGTCTGCCGCTGAGTTCAAGATTCGTGAAACTTTCTCGGACATGCTCCAAAAGCTCAACATTATCCTTGCGGGATGAATAGCCATAACCCAGCTCTGAACGTAATTCACCGACCTGCACGATCCTTGCGTTGGGCAGTTCCTGCTCAAAAAATTCCAACTGCTTGCTTAGCTGCACACCTGGCAAGTGAGTAATCAACACAAAGTCAGCTGCACCATTGCTCAATTGCTTGAGAGCCTCCGCGTGTGAAGAGACAGGAATAAATTCCAGATGGCGATAATCTTCGATTATCTGCTCCAGAAGAGGTGTCTTCCGACTGAGATAGACCCTACCGCTTTTCAATTGATTCAGTGACTGAACTCGTTCAGGATACTCAACGTTGGCAAAAAGCTTTTGACTGTATGCGCTATGACGGAAAAAGGGATAGCTGGTGACACCGCTATCCGCCCTGGTTACCCCCTGCAACAAATCGATATGACCAGCCAGAAACTCCCTTTCAAGCTCAATCGGATCACCTAAAACGATTTCAACTTCAACCTTCATTTCCGCAGCTACCGCTTTGGTAAGGTCGATATTATATCCTGCCGGTTGATTGTTTTCGTCGAGATATTGATAAGGAGGATTACCCATGCTTCCTCCAACGACTATCTTTTTATATGGAACGTAAAGATGGGCGCCCTGGCGCAAAAGGCCTGGCGTAAATAAGAGTTGAATAGCAAGCAGCAACAAGAAAAAGGCCGGAATGGAAACCCCCAATTCCAGAAAGGTCCCACGCCCCTGTGAATCCACTGCCTGCATACCCTTCACACTTCTATTTTCACCACAAAAACTCAATTAAATTTTCCCAAAAGCTGACAACATCGCCACGGCCCTGACTGAAGAGCAACCGAAAGCAAAACATACCACAGCCAACAAAAAGTCAAAGCATGACTCAGTGCTCAAGACGATTCTCTAATTTTATCCAGGGAAACCTACCGCTACAGAAATCACCTGTCACAGGAGACGGCACACACTGTCGCAGTCCCGTCTTTATCAAGCCTGCCGATATAACTTTCCATTATATCGGCCATCCAGGCGGCCTTTTGGGTGCAATGATCTGCCGACCAGAGCCAGTGTAATCCAGGTTCAAACTGAGGGGGCAGACAAAACTCCCTGTAGGCGGTCGGGGCTCTCAAAATTGATACCAGCTCTTCCACCGTTGGTAAACGCCAGTTGCTCTTAGCCTGAAAGTTATTCAAGTTCAAATGTTCTACATATTCATGCGCCTGTTGCCAATCAAGAGCAAATCCACTCCCGCACCGCTGCCACCAAAGACCGGTTACAGGGTCCTGCAGTAAATGTGGATTTATCGTCTCCAGCGGGTGGTCGAACCACTGTATTGGCCGAAACAGATCATCCAGGCCGCAACGCTGCCGCATATCCTTGTACATTATCCGTGAAGGTATCTCTATCAGTGGCTCGGCCGGGATTGGTCTCGCTGCCGCCCCGTTACTCTTCGATAGCAATGCACATCGATCCTCTGAACCAACCTGCCAATTGCTAAAAAGCTGTTCCAGTGCCACACGCATCTCAAGCGCACTTTGAAACCTCTGCTCCGGATCTTTTGCAATACTCTTCAGCAAAAATTGATCCCAGGCTTCGTCCAGTTCACTATTCAGGTTGCTGGGAACCGCTATCTCCGCGCTCATATCGACCAACCGACCGGTCAACATGCGATAGAGCAACACACCTACGGCGTAGAGGTCAGCACGGGCATCAGCTTTCGCAGGGTCACGCTCCTGCTCCGGCGCGGCATAATACGGTGAACCGACCTGCATGCCGGGTATGGACATTTTCTCTTCACCACGAACCCGGGACAGGCCAAAGTCAATAATTTTCACCCGATCATCGTCGGTGAGCATCAGGTTGAATGGCTTGATATCGCGATGAATGATACCGGCAAAATGCAAACGTTCCAACCCCTGCAAAGCCTGTCGCGTGTAGTGCACAGTGCGAGCAATACTTACCTCACGGGAGTCATATTCGACTTCATATGCCTCTCCGATTAGATCACCGATGGAGTGGGAGTAGTATTCGAGCACAATGAAAGGTATGCCGTTATCCTCATCACAGTCGATAATTTTAGCGATATGATCGTGGGAAATCTCCCCCATGATCCGCGCTTCTTCTACAAAAATCTCCCGAAGCCTCTGCTCACCCACCAGATCGACAAAAATTTCATCACGAGGCCGCAGAATTTTTAAAGCAACTATCCTGCCGGTGATCGGCGCACGCGCCTTGTACACCGTTGACATTCCACCACGACCCAGACGCCCGATAATCTCATACCTGCCAGCACGGTTCATCTCTCTCCCCTACTTCAGTCGCTGGGCATATGCCGTTGGAAATCCACGGTTAATAATTTTCACCACGGTCGAATCAATATCATATTCCACCGCGCAAATTTCAAGGATATCGCTTTCACTGTCCCAGATCACGTATTTTGCGCGATTATCACCATTCCGCGGCTGTCCCACGGAGCCACAATTGATTATATATTTTTTATCCGCCTCAAGTCGATGTTCACCCGGCTCAGGCACAACACGCTCAACCGCTTCCCGAGCCTCAAAAACCAGCTGCAGTTCATGAGTGTGACCTACAAAGAAACGGGTAAAATCAGACTCCTTGAAAAGTTTTATCACATCCTCACTGCTCATTGAGTAGAGATAACCATTCACCGAATCAGGTGGACAACCATGTACACAAAGGGCGGTACCGAAGCTTAAAGTCCTGGGCAGAACGCAGCAATACTCGAGGCTGTCCCTGCTGAGAAGGGCCTCAGTGGAGATATTATTCTCCCGGGCCTGGAAATTCATCCACCGTCTCTCTTTTTTATTGGCCAGCGCAGCTTCGTGGTTGCCGGCCAGCACTTCAAAGCCCTGTTTTCTGACAAGATCAACCACCTCCTGAGGCTCTGGTCCGTAACCGACCAAATCTCCGAGACAGACAACGCGATCCAGCACAGTTATGGCACAACGCTCTTTGAGATCAGCCAGCACTGCCTGTAATGCCTCCATATTGGCATGGATATCTGATAAGAAGGCGATCTTCATCTATTCCTCTGCGTTCCTTTTCTCTTCCAGTTCATCCCAGCGTCCATAGAGTCGTTCCACTTCCATCTGAACTTTTTCAAGTTTCGCCCAGCACTCCGCAGCCTCACTGGGGTGAGAAGAAACTTCCGGCAGCGCCATACGCTGCTGCAGTTCTTCCACTTCCATTTCCGCGTTCATGATCAACTCTTCCATCTGATCATATTCACGCTGATCCATATACGACAATTTGCCCTTTTTCTTCTGGACAGACTTTTTCTTTTTGTCGGAAGTGTTCGGTGCGGTGCTCTTTTTTGCGGTACCTGTAATATCACTTATCCACTGACCATACTCGGCATAATAGGCGACACCTCCTTTACCATCAAAACCAAGCAACCTGTCACAGACCCTGTCGAGCAGGAACCGGTCATGGGTCACCAGCACCAGCGCTCCCTTAAATTCAGTAAGGCTCTCCTCCAACACATCAAGAGAAGGGATATCGAGATCATTGGTTGGCTCATCAAGCAACAGGATATCTGCTGGTTTACGCATGAGATCGGCAATCAGAATTCGTGCCTGCTCGCCGCCGGAAAGTTGACCAACCGGCGTTTCCAGCTGATCCGTGCGAAACAGAAACTTCTTGGCCCAGGAAACCACATGCAGTGACCGGCCTTGAAAAACAATGGAATCCCCTTCTGGGGCCAGTGCCCTCCGCAGGGTAACATCGGGATCGATACTCTCCCGCCTCTGGTCAAAACTTACAATCTTTACATTGTCGGCAAGCTTCAGATAGCCACTGTCCGGCTTGAAACCGTTCTCGTCCGCTGCGGCGGCCATGAGCTGCATGAGCGTAGACTTGCCGCAACCATTACGACCGAGGAGTCCAAGACGGCTGCCGGGTGAGAGGAGTATATCGAGATCGGAAAACAGGGTACGCCCATCATACCCTTTGGTCAGGCCCTTTCCTTCCAGAAGCTTTTTGGTTTTCCTGCCGGTGGCATCGAAGTCTATCTGCACAGCACCGGAGGCACGATTACGTGACTTGACCTTGGCCAACTCACCCTGCAATTTGTGGGCTTCGTCAATTCTGTATTTGGCCTTAGTGGTTCTGGCCTTCGGGCCTCTTTGCAGCCATTCGGTCTCACGGCGCACCTTGTTGGCCAGACGTACCTCCTCCTCTTGTTGGCCTTCAAGAAAAGCAGCCCGCGCTTCGATAAAATCTGAATATCTGCCATCAATCTGAAAAGAACCTTCAGGATACACAGCTGAAAGCTCCACAATTCGGTTGGTGCAGTTCTCGAGAAAGCGCCGGTCATGACTTACCAGTAACCAGGCTTTCGGGCCTTCGAGCAGGCCGCCACCGAGAAGTTTTTCAAGCCAGAGGATACCCTCAATATCAAGATGGTTGGTAGGCTCATCCATCACCAGTACATCCGGGCTGAGCAGCAGCGAACGGCATATGGATAGGCGTTTGCGCCAACCACCGGAAAGCTGCCCCACGGCAATATCACTGTCGGCAAACTCGGCACGGCTGAGCAGTGCGTGGGCTCGATGTAAGCGCTCCGTCTCATCAAATTCGCTGCCTTCCATCGCCTTGATGAGGTTTTCGGCAGCGCTCAAATCATCTTCAAAAAGATCAGACTGGGCAAGATAGGAAAAACGTACATGTTTCTGATATTGAATTTGCCCATTGTCCGGCTCTTCCAGGCCGCAAACTATTCTCAGTAATGTGGATTTTCCTGAGCCGTTAGGGCCAATCAGACCAACACGGTCGCCTTCATGAAGGGTGAAACTTATGTTTCGAAAAAGCTGCTGGGCACCAAAAGATTTACTGATCGAGCTGCAGCTGAGCAGATGACTCATAACACTCTGTTTGAATATTTGTTAAAGAATAAAATACTTGACTCAGAAAATTCAACTTCGCTAGAAGTTCATCAAAGTCCGAACAACCTAAAATGATTAACGCTTTGTGGAAATGGAAAAAATCCCACTAAAAAAGTAAAAATAATAATACTTCATGGCACATTATGGTTTTTTAGAGCTTTTTTGGGCTTGATAAATTGTACTTTGCTGGGTATAGCTATATAGGTTTTGTGGCAATTTCAAGTCATTTGCACGATATATGTAGTTGATATTGTAACAATGGCTCATCAATGTACAACCTTTTTAACAGAAGTTACAATGAACGAACGGCTGCATATTATTATAATGGATGAAAAGGGGAAAATGCTCAAACTCCCCCTGGAGACTAAACGGCTCATCACCTACCTTATCTCCGCCTCAGTAGCAATAGTCATTCTCGTAACATCCTCCCTTTTTTCCTACTCCCTCTTTACCAATAATCGCTCCTTGGATAAAAAGCTCGCCGAGCTTCAATCCAAGGTAGACAGCAGCGATGAAGTTATAAGCGAAATTCAACAAAAAGCCACCACCGAACTCAACGAACTCAATCTGCAGATTGCCTCCCTCAGAATGGATAAAGCCGAACAGCAGGCGGCCTTCAAAGAGGAGAAAGAGCTTCTTATTTCAACAGCAGTGAGTGAGCTCGAAGAACGCAGTGTCCTGATAGAAACGATCATGCACAACATCGGTGTAAAGGTCCCGGCCCCAAAATCATCCAAAGGTTCACAAAATAGCGGTGGTCCCTTTATCGAGGCCAACCCGGGCATACAGGATGAGCTTCTTTATAAGGCAGACAAATACACCAAACTTATCAAGCAGATCCCCCTCGGCAGTCCCGGAACCGGCCCGATCACTTCTCGCTTCGGTGCGCGACAGGACCCTTTCAACGGCAAGCGCAGCGTCCATGAAGGTCTGGATTTCAGAGGCAAGACCGGAGATAAGATATACGCCACAGCAAATGGTGTCATCAAGCGTGCATTCACCAACGGCAGTTACGGCAAATACGTCGAAATAGATCATCTGAATGGCTACACTACATCTTTTGCCCATATGCACAGTTTCGTTGTGCGTAAAGGCGATCGCGTTCAGCGCGGACAGCTCATCGGCCTGGTAGGCAATACCGGACGCTCAACAGGCCCCCACCTGCACTATGAGGTCAAATACAGAGGGAAACCGGTTAACCCGATAAAGTATATTCAAATTGCTAATTTGCTCAAACCAATAGAGGCCAAGCGGCCACTGGTTAAAGCCACCAAGAGCAAAATAGTCATAAAATAATTTTCTTGCGTCAATAGATAAAACCAAATAGCATTGCCATGTTTTCAAAAAAAAATAATCCCCAGGAAGAAATGCAAAAGGCAGAAAGCGAAGCTATAGCCTCGATTATCGATAAGACCATGACTATTACCGGTCAGATCTCCTTCCGGGGGAAAACCCGAATTGATGGAGCCATTATCGGTGACGTCAATGGAGAGCATCTCGTATTGAGTGAGACTGGCAAGGTAACTGGTGACATTGTAGCCAGTTCTTTCAACTGCTTCGGCACCCTTGAAGGCAACGTTCAAGCCGGCCTGATCACCGCTCGTAAAAACTGCTCTATTCACGGCAGACTTGAAGCAGGCAGCCTTACTGTTGAGCCTGGCGCAAGTATCGATGGTGAAATTAAAGCAGCTACCAAAGAGCTTTCCGAGACTATTGGTAAAAAACCGACGCCTGCTGCCAAAGCGACCACCCCGGCAGTTGAGGTTCCGGCCAAGAAAAACTGACCCGGTATTTCCAGATTCGTGAAGTAACGGGCAATTGAGAAAGAAATTTATTCTTCAGCCCTATGCCTTTTTCTCAAACCAAAGTAGCGAATCGGTTTAAATGTCCGATTTGTGGTAATGACAAGGATTTCTTTGAGATCACTGACGATGTCATTACCACAACACATTATGTACAGAACCCGGATGGCAGCTTCACCATTGAAGACCGGAATTCCCAATCCATGGGAGATATCAAACTCTTTTGCGGAAACTGCGATGAAGATCTCACCTCCTATCATCAGCGGTTCTCGGAGATGATCTTTTGACCGATCAATCAGTCAGAGTCATCGACAATAATGAATTTTTATTTCAAAACTATCAATCACTCACCTCCTGGCACATAGTCAATTGCCGGCTCCGCCTCATCCCGGGTGAAGAACATCTGCTGATTGACCTCCTCAAACGCGGTATAACGCTGATTCCTTCGGCATCCGCGCAGATCACCAGTCGTTCAAAAGTTCACCAGGCCCGCATTTACAGCGACTTCATGTTGCCCAATACTGTAGCAGTTTATGATGCAAACAGCTTATTGGAAGCAACATCTCTATTTACCAGTCATTCTGTTACGGAAGTAGTCCTCAAAAGAGATCGCAAAAACAGCGGCATAGGCATTCACAGGTTCTCAAACATTGAAGATGTTTACAACCTGGCCACATTCTGCGATATCGAGTTCCCCTTCGTCATTCAACCCCTGGCCCGTGGCTTTCGTGACATTCGCGTGATCCTGCTCGGAGAATACACGGAAGCGTACGAGCGAATAAACAACGGTAATTTTCGCCGCAATCTCCATTGTGGCGGTTCAGCCGCACCTGTTGAAATAACCGACGAGATCAGAGGATTTTGCAGGGACGTGATGGAGCGTGGAGATTTCCCATACGCCCATATAGATTTGATGCTCTTTGATGAAGAGTTGAACGGAAAAACAATCTATCTCACCGAAATCAACCTTCGTGGTGGACTTAGAGGGGCCAGGATAAGCACACCTGACTACCAGAGCCTTACCAGGTCAGTACATGACCGACTGGTCAGAGAATACCTGAACTCTTAAGATGGGCCTCGATTTCCCTTCAGGCCAGAAAATAGTGCCGCAAAGATTTTGCCAACCGGCAATAGTGAACTGATCCCTTAAAATTCCGGCGCAATGGTCGCAAAAAACTCGCGTACCTGACCATAGCCTCAAAAAAAGGGCAAAAAAAAGGGGGTACCGCTTAAGGCACCCCCTTTCAAATCGCGATCTAAATTCTTACGAATTAGACACAACCGGTAGGCTTAGGAAGGCCAGCCATTTTACAAGCTCCCTTACCTGGTCCTGACGGGAACAGCTCGTAGATTCTCTTCAGTGGGAAACCAGTGGTCTTGGAGAGAATACGTACCATAGGAGCGATACCGTTCTTCTTGTAGTACTCCTGAAGAGCGTCAATTACTTTCTGATGCTCATCGGTCAGGTCGCTGATACCCTCAGCACCTTTTACATAATCTACCCAGTTGTCATTCCACTCATCCATACCTTTGAGCAGGAAGCCGTCCTCGTCTACTGTGAAGCTACTTCCATTATGTTCGATTGTTGGCATTTCAAACCTCCTTGAAATTTTATGTTATGGCTTACACCGTTATTAGGCTCTGCTGAAAACTAATATGGCTTATTACTATAGCGAAAAGGGTTTGTCAAGTGAATGACGGATCATTTCTGACACCCATTTTTACTCTTCTTCAACCATGCGAAATATTGATGCTAATCGACAATTGGCGTAAAATCCAACACGTGCAGATTCATCGATTCCGATAACCTTGAATTGAATCGAATATACGGGTGATAAACTAACACGTCCGTGTTGCGGAATATCAATAGACGATTTTACTGCCTATCTGGCATATGTCCACAACTTTTTTAAGGTATCACTCAAGATTTTTTTTATCACCTTTTTCCAGCACCAAAAGGTTACATTACTGACATTTTCTCTCTTACAATGGTACAGTAGCCTTTCTGATTTTTCCTTGCGAATAAGAAAAAGAAAGAGTAAATCCAACATTTATTTTGTTACTCAATGAATTCTACGAGATGTGTCCGGCGTATGGCCCGGTACATCACACATAATCCAAGCCTAACTGAAAAATCTCATGCTGCAGATACTTCGTAATAAAGCCCAATCAATCGTTATTCAGGCGATTGTCGTCATCATAGCACTCGTTTTTATCTTTTGGGGTGTTGGTTCCAATCTGGATGGAAGTCGTGAATCGGCTATCACCGTAAATGACGAGGAAATCTCCTTCCAGGATTTTCAGATGGCCTACGACAGGGCACATCAGAATCTCGCTGCACAATTCGGCGGCACCCTGCCAAAAGGACTTGCTGAATCTCTTGGTGTCAAGGAACAGGTTATTAGCCAACTCGTTCAGGGTGCTTTGCTCCGCCAGGGAGCAGCTGATATGGGTATCGTCGTCAGCGGTGAAGAAATTCAGGAAACAGTCAAGAGCATGCCGCAGTTTCAGGAAAATGGCTTGTTCAATATTGAAAGATACGAGTCTCTTCTTGCCGCAAACGGACTCACTCCGGTCAAGTTCGAGAGCAACCTGCGCTTTGATATGCTCGCTGAGAAAACAATCAGGGAGATCAGTAAGTTCGCCGCATTGACCAGTGAATACGAAGTCCAGCAGCTGTACCGTCTGGAAAACGAAAAGGTGGCTGTAGATTACGTTCGCATTACCCCTGATCAGTTCACCGACTCCGTTAAGGTAGACGAGGAAGAACTTGCCACATGGTTCGCTGAGGTCCGTGACAACTACCGCAGCAAGCCAATGATGAAACTCAGATACTTCGACTTTTCTTTCTCTGAAGTCGGCAAGAAAATCAATATCGACAACGCCCGCGTTGAAGAATACTACAGCAATAATATTGGCCAGTTCACCACCCCCGAAAAGCGCCACGCACGACACATTCTGCTGACAGCAAACGCTCAGGACAACGAGGAACTGCACCAGGAGAAATCTCAGAGGGCCAAAGAGATTGCAGAACTTGCCGCGGCAAGTGACGATTTCGCGGAACTCGCCCGCCAGTATTCAGAAGGCCCCAGCGGCCCTCAAGGCGGAGATCTTGGATTCTTCAGTCAGGAGCAGATGGTTCCGGAATTTGGTGATGCTGTTTTTGCCATGCAACCCGGTGAAGTCAGCGAGGTTGTGAAAACCGCCTTCGGTTACCATATTATTAAACTGGAGGAGATTCAGCCTGCGGTTACCAAAACTCTTGATGACGCCCGCCCGGAAATCGTAGCGACCCTGCAAAATAAAGAAGCGCAGTCAATGGCCTTCCAGATGGCAAACGGAGCCTATGAGGGCATTATCGGCGCAGGCTCCATTCAGGCGTATGCGGAAAACAATCCAACCCAAACCCTGAAAGAGTCTGACTTCTTCGCCGAGAGCGCTCCACCAGCAGATGTGACCCTCGATGCCCAGGCCCTTGCCAAAGCCTTTACCCTTAAAAAAGGTGAACTCAGTTCATTAATTAAGACTGACAACGGCTACGCTATCGTCTTTGCCGACGATATCAAGGAACCCGAGACTCCAACGCTTGAGGCAGTTCGAGACCGCGCCACTGAGAATTTTGTTGCCGAAAAAGCTGCAGAAATGGCCGGCCAGGCCGCGGCGGATTTTACCGTAAAACTTGCCTCTGAAGCTTCTTTTGAAGAGGTTGCCAAAGAAATGGGCATATCCATACTCAACTCCGGTCTGCTTCAACGCAGAGCGCAGGAACAGGAAAACAGCAATTTCCCGGCCACTCTCACTCAGCAGGCATTTAAACTCACTAAAGTTGAACCCTACAGTGAGGAACCTGAGCTAGTCGGAAGTGCTTACTACATCATGTCCTTAAAAGAACGTCAGTCTCCCGAAGTTTCCGGTGAAGAAGATCTTGAACCTTACCGTCAGGCGCTTCTTCGCAGCAAGCAACAGGAACTGCTGACAGCATTTATTGACAACCTTGAAAAAGACGCCGTGGTCTCGGTCAACAAAAACATCTAATAAATCTCGGCGTATAAACTGAAATATCATTAAATATTGCAGCTCCGGCTGCCCGAACATGTTTCATTCCCGTCCCTGTTACTTATTGTGGTAGCAGGGACATTTTGTTTGCTTGATAAAGAATATGTACTTATAAGCATACACACCCTTGTAGTTCATATCTCCCGAACCTTTTTAGTTTCGTACTGTCGAGCAGGTTGTAATACCTGATAATAGCTACGGCTCTACCGATTAAATAGGGAATTTACCCTTTTTTTGGTTCTCTTGCATCGGCGGGGATGATATAGTGCAATGCTTCTCCCCCTCCATTTTCGGGGAAAACAGAAGCTATAATCAGGAGTATCAATTCAATCATAATAATCATGCCAACCGACACCCCTCCTCTTGAACAGTTAGATAAACTTCCTTTTTTTGAGCAGTCCCTCCTTCAGTTTTTATCAATTGTTTACGAGCCTGCCCATACTACCTTGCTGGTTAATTGCCTGCGTAAACTCGATTTTAAAAATCCAAGAGGAAACCGCCCTACTGCAGCGAATCTCAACCACTATTTCTCCAAGTTCGAACAACTTGGGCTGTTAAACGCCGAGCGTCAGGTTATCCCCGAACTCGTCGAGGTGTTAAGCAAGAATGCTGTGAAAGAGGGAACCTTTGCCACATACGCAAATGCCATCCGCAAAGAGGCTCCTGTCTCCTACTATTACGGAAAGTGGTCTACCAGGTGTTGGCGTGCCGTTCGGGAAATGCGCATTGGCATATACACTCAGGATTTTGATCTGATCGAAGAGGCTGCAGAATTTTTAAGCACCCAATGCAGCGAATTGGTAGGCGATATGCCACCCACTGTTCAGGTTGCAACCAGCCCATTTGACGCAGAATGGATTCGCAGCCTGCCAACATCGTTCCAGTTCTACCTTTTCAGCAGTGTCTTGCAACATAGCCAGGCGCACCTCAAGCCGGCAACCGACATCTTTAATTTCCTTTCGGATGAGAATGAATTCAAACATCTTACCGATGATGAAATCATCCCTTTCCGCCGACTGCTTTTCAATCAACTGCTCTTTCGCGGAGAGCTTGCCAAAGCCGGAGAGCTCATCGATAATTCGCCTGATTCCTTCCATGGCACAGGCGCACTCGGCACGGTTCAGTTTCTGCTTGGCGCCGACGATAACGGGATCGCCGCATTTGATGCGGACAAAGCATTTCTGCAGGAACTCACAGGCTCTGAACGTGTAGCATTTTTCGGTCCAACCGGTCTGTTCTATATTCTCGCCCTGCTCAAAGGTGCCGAGAAAGAGGCGTATAGCGCTATTGCAGACCAGATCAGCAACACCCTGACTCTTTTCCAAAACTCCACAGAGACTGAGGCCTATGAGCACCTCGCTTTTGTGATGAGCTCGCATCTGAATGCGGTTGCACCCGATGAAGAACCGGCTATCGACGATGTCACCCAGCTCTCCAGTCTCTCTGCCGTCTTTGCCGGCCTCTGTCAGTATTGGCTCAACAGTGCCATAGACCCGGAGCTTGAGAACTTCATAGTCGACTCCTACACCAGGGCCAAAGAAAACGGTTACCAGCTCTTTGCCAGTATCTTCACTGAATTACTTGCCAAAACCCTGCACGCGTCGGATGAATACCAAGAGGCCCGCGCTCGTATAGAGCAGGAACTCGGCATCATCCCGCTGCTTTCCATCCTGGAGCCGGAGGAGCCATGGAAAAGAAGTCTTGAGGCACTTATCCATGCCACCACCACCGCAAAGGAAGAGCCCCAGAAGACAGTCCGTCTTATCTGGCTGATCGACGTAAATGGCAACACCGCCCAGCTCAGCCCAAGGGAACAGAAACTGTTGCCGACCGGGAACTGGTCCAAAGGTCGTCCTGTTTCACTCTCGCGGCTTTACCAGAGCAGCAAGCTGACCTTTCTCACCCCACAGGACCGAAAGATCTGCAACGCAATCAAAAAAATCCAGAACGCAGAGACCCAGGGGGTCAACTACAACTTTGATATAGACAAAGCACTGCTGGCAATGATCGGCCACCCTCTGCTCTTTCTTGGCCACTCGCCGACCACCCCGGTTGAACTGATCTCCGGTGAACCGGAACTGTTGGTCGAAGAGCGCGGCGACCTTTTGCATATCTGTTTCGCCCAACCCATCACCGCAGATAATATTGCGCTGTACAAAGAGACTCCCACCCGGATCAAAGTGATCAGGATCAGCGACAATCATCGCCGGATCGCACAGATTACCGGCAAAGATGGTCTTACCGTCCCCAAATCTGCCAGCGAACATGTGCTGACCGCCATCGGGAACATCTCCTCTTTTATGACAGTTCACTCTGCCATAGCTACAGACCGGCTGAGCAACGAGCGTAATGACATCACCTTTGTCGAGGCTGATTCAACCATCTATATGCACCTGCTGCCCTACGGCACCGGCTTCAGGCTCGAGATGTTTGTCAAGCCATTCACCGAGGGAGGACATTACCTCAAGCCTGGACAAGGTGTAGAAAATATCATGGCAGAGGTAAACGGCAAGCGTCTTCAGACTCGCAGAAACCTCGCCCTTGAAGAAGAAAAGGCACGTGATATTGAAGAGTTGTGCCCCATCCTTGATTTAGCCATGGATCTCGAGCAGGAAAACGACAGGGAATGGCATTTACAGGACCCGGATGACTGCCTCCAGGCTCTTCACGAACTTCAGGCTATCCGTGACAAGGTAGTAATCGAATGGCCCGAGGGTGAAAAACTGAACATCACCCACCAGGCTTCCATGGAAAACCTGAACCTGAAGATCCGCACCAATCGGCACAACTGGTTCGCCATGAGCGGTCAACTGCAACTTGACCAGGATACGGTCATCGACCTCAAAGACCTGCTCACCAAGATGAAAAACTCATCCGGTCGTTTCATCGAGCTAGGTGATGGCCAGTTCCTCGCTCTTACCCAGGAGTTCATACGTCGCCTCGATGAGATGAACATCTACTCTGAAGGGATGAGCGATGATGACGAAAATGAGATCCTCATCCACCCACTGGCTGCAATGCCTCTGGAAAAGCTCGCTCTAAGAGCGAATACACACGCCGACAAGGGCTGGAATCAACAGCTTGATAGAATACGTGACGCCCAGAATTTTCTGCCCAAGGTGCCATCGACATTGCAGGCGGAGCTTCGCGATTACCAGTTCGAGGGTTTCGCATGGCTGGCGCGCCTGGCCGAATGGGGTGTGGGCGGCTGCCTTGCCGACGATATGGGCCTGGGCAAAACCATCCAGTCCCTGGCTATCATCCTGAAAAACGCCACTAAGGGACCTTCGCTCGTCGTAGCGCCCACCTCGGTTTCCACCAACTGGATGAGTGAGGTGGTTAAATTTACTCCAACCCTCACTATCAAAACCCTGGCAGGCAAGGACCGCAAATCGATTATCGAGGGGCTCGGCCCGTTTGATCTGCTCATCACCACCTATACCCTGCTTCAGCAGGAAGAGGATCTGTTGAGAGAAGTCCAGTGGCAGACAGTCATTCTCGATGAAGCACAGGCAATCAAAAACGCTGCAACCAAGCGCAGCCGTGCTGCAATGTCGTTGCAGGCCAAGTTCCGCCTCATCACCACCGGCACCCCGATTGAAAACCATCTGGGCGAATTGTGGAACCTGTTCCACTTTATCAACCCCGGCCTGCTTGGCTCGCTCAATAGCTTTAATGAACGTTTTGCCATCCCCATCGAGCGGTTCCAGGATCGGGAAGCACGCCTGAAACTCAAAAAACTGATTCGCCCATTTATTCTGCGCCGTATCAAATCGCAGGTTCTCGACGAGCTGCCATCACGAACCGAGGTTACTCTCAACGTGGAGATGAGCCCCGAAGAGTCGCATTTTTACGAGGCGCTGCGCCAGAACGCCATCGATATTCTGGAAAACAACAAAGAAAAGAAAGGCCGTCACCTGCAGATCCTGACGGAGATCATGAAGCTCCGTCAGGCCTGCTGTAATCCGCGCCTGCTTGATGCTGACACTACGATCTCCAGCGCCAAGCTCAAGGTGTTCTCTTCTGTTGTTGAAGAACTCATCGAAAGCCGTCACAAAGTCCTGGTATTCAGCCAGTTCATCGGCCACCTGAAGATTATTCGCGAGTATCTCGAAGAAAAAGGTATTTCCTACCAGTACCTGGATGGTGCCACCAACTCCAAGCTTCGAAAAGATCGGGTTGAAGCCTTCCAGGCAGGCCAGGGTGATGTGTTCCTGATCAGCCTCAAGGCTGGCGGACTCGGCTTGAACCTCACTGCGGCGGACTACGTTATACATATGGATCCGTGGTGGAACCCTGCGATCGAGGACCAGGCCTCAGACAGGGCTCACAGAATCGGCCAGACTCGACCGGTTACCATTTACCGTCTGGTCTGCAAAAATACCATTGAGGAAAAAATCGTCAGGCTCCATCAGGAAAAGCGCGATCTCGCAGGGAGTTTACTGGAAGGCAGTGACATTAGCGCCAAGATGAGTTCTGAGGAACTGATCGATCTCATCAAGGAGACCTAAACAACCGCTCCTTAGCCCGTATCACCAATAGCAAAGGCCGGAAGATCATCGCAGATCTCCCGGCCTTTGTTTGTTCAATTTCTCACCTCCAACGAATGAATTGAGTCCTCCTGTCTTTTCCTTCGTATTCTTACCTTAATGGCCACCACCGCCGCCGGAGGAGACGACCTTTGTTGTTTCCTCTACCTCATCGTTTGACGAATTCACATCCATACCTGCGGTATCAATGATTGTCGCTTTCCATTCGATGATACAGGGAACCTCCACAGCTGGGACAAAGTCAGCCCAGGTATAGTTGTAGCCAGCCGGAAGAGCCGCTAGTTCTTCAGCTTCACCAAAGCAGTACTTTTCATTGTAAAATTCTTCCTCCTCACCCACTTCAAGCGCCACCACCGATACACAACCGCTTGCCGCAGCCGGGCCGGCATTATGGACCGTTACGATGACCTCCCGATCCTCAGCAAGTGTGATCATGCGTTTCGGAACCTGCAGCCCGGAATATTCGCTGATACTGAGATCAAACCAGTCTTCTGCCTCGACCTCACATACCATCGGTGTCGCCATGGTCTCAGGAACCTCCCAGGTGTGGACGAACTCGATGGTCGCGCGGGTGTCATCAGCGGCCTGGACAAAGCCGTTTATGCCGCTAGCTTCTAGACCCGGATCAGCAACTAGCTCAGGCACTGCCCCCAGAATTTGCCCTTGAACCACATCAAGGCCCCCCGTGCTGTTTGGCGCGAGATACTCGAAAACACCATCTTCGGGCGCTGCTGCAGGGATATACGCAGGAGAAGGTAGATAAGTAAAGTTATTCGCCCTGTCATATGAAAAAGTACCACCGTCCTCCCAAAAGGAATCAAACATTAAATAATACTTGTCAACTTCTGTCATTACCCCCTTAACTTCCTGCCGCACCGTGATAAAATCATTCTCAAAAAGAGCACTACCGCCATCTGCAGTGAGACCAAAAATTTGATTTATGTACCAGAGCATGTCCACGGTGAGCTCGCCCTCTTTATCCGAGGACGCGCCAAGGCCGCGCGCCGCCGTCATGGCTTTCTCCTGAGCTGTCGAGCCAATGTCTATATTGTCGTCCAGCTTTCCGTCTTTCATTATCTTCCAGTATATTGCCAGATTCTGGAGAGGTGAGTCTATGGCATGAGTCTCCACCACACCATCGCTGAGCAGGGTGGCATCGGTGTACACGAGCTTGCCTGTGCTGTGTGCAGGTGAAGTGTCATTACTCGTCACCTCGCCATCGCTTACCAGGGTGCTGTACACAAACCTGCCTGCAGCATCCCTGAAGAGGCAGCCTGCCGTGGTCAGGCTATACAGGGCCTCCTCCAACTGCTCCTCCAGCACATCAATCGGGGAGCGCATTAGGTTAATCCGACCAAACTCAACCTCCATCTGCAGATGTTCATACTCTGGTTTCGCTGTACAGGTGTAGAGATCCAGGGGCACGAGATAAACGCCCTCCTCGGGCTCTTCACAGTCATCACAATCCTCTGAAGCGATAGGTTGGAGGCACCAACTTTCCCCATATGTCATACAGACCCCATCACTGTTATATTCAATACAAGTTTCCTCTGTATTTTTAATGGGAACTCCATTAAGATCCCGGTAGAGAACAACCTGATCACCATAGTCCGGCACATCATCATTACCACCGCCGCCACCACCACCACCGCCGCCACCACCGGGTGCAGACATGACGGAAACACCTCCAGATAAAATCATAGCAATGGTTAGGATAATCACTACAATGTAGCAGTTTCGTTTGCTCATGATGTACCTCCATATTACATTTGATAATACGTAAAAGAGACAGCGTCGTACCAATCTATCAACCCTCTGCCCCCGTATTCAACCAACGGGGAAGCGGCAACCTGTTCGTTGAACCCGACGGTTATCAACCCAGCTTCCTCGTTCGAGAGTACAGCAGTATCGTTATGCCATGTTTCAATATCAAAAGGCGGTAATCCCCCGTTCTCAGCGCACGGCAACACATCGTGTGCAAAGCCAATTAGGCCAGAATGTGGGGTTGTTGAATTTAAGCGTTGTGTATACGCATTCACCTCAAAGCTCCAGGAACTCCTGGGCGGTTGAGTTCTTGGTCTCGCCTGACAACGAAAAGGGGATGACATGGAAACCCGAAAAGGTCACTCATTGGATAGGTGCTGTTCTTTCTTACGCCACCATGGTCGTCCCTTTGAAGTATTTTATCGAAAGGGGTTACCAAAATACATCCTTTTTTTGAGCATAAAATGTGTAATACGTGGCACTTCAGCCGATTTCACTGCTCTTGATCGAGACAGAAAAGATAATTGATGCAGGCCGATAGACCGGCTGACACCATGCATAATCCACCAGCTAAAAAGTGAATGGTATACGTATAAAAATTGGGAAGGAATACAGGCTCAGAGACAGTTAGGCTCCATACTTTGAGGAGATAGCTCCCACTTGAGGATTATTTACAGCCGCCAGGGCTGAATGCTTGTCATTGACCGCTCATGGGTATCAGCGGTTGAACGCCTTTTTACGGATGGTGCGACAACGCCACCTCAGCCCGCCAGCCAGGCACTTCCCACCTGGCTTCTGGTCCCACCCACAGAGACGGTCCCATGTATTCGGAACACCCTTAAGTTTACATGCCAGCAATTCCTCAACATGCTGCATTGAGGGTCTATGAAAAGGAAAAGACGAAAACATACAGCAGAGTTTAAGGCCAAGGTTGCCCTTGAAGCCATCCAAGGGCTAAAAAACCAGAGTGAGATTGCCAAAGATTTCGAGATCCACCCGGTAATTGTCGGGAAATGGAGGAACGAGTTGTTTGAGCGTATGCCGGAACTGTTTCCCAACTAACCCGATAACGATGCGCAAGCCAAAGACAAAGTTTCGCTAGAGCGCAAAGCCGACCCATTGACCATGGAGTTGGAATTTCGCGAAAAAGAAGTACGAGCAGTTGGGGATTCCTTTGAAAGGGCGAGACAAATAGACTGGAATTCTCAACTGAGTATCCGTCGCCAATGTGAGTTACTCAAAATTCATTGATCAAGACTGTATTATCAGCCCAGGAATGAGTCAGCTGTCAACGAGCGGCTTATGAGGCTGATTGACAGGATTCACCTTGCGGATCCTACAATAGGACCCAAGCGGATGAGCAAGTACTTTCGCCGGGTAACGGGTATCAGAATAGGTCGGAAGCGGGTACTGCGTCTCATGGGTATTGAGGCGATTTACCCTCGTAGACAGGCAACTATTCCAGGCAAATCATCTTACATATACCCCATATCTCATAGGAAGCTTGTCGATAGTACGGCCCAACCAGGTATGGGCCGAAGATATCACCTAGGTGCCAATGAGAAAAGGTTTTGTGTATCTCTTTGCCATAATTGACTGGTATTCGCGAAAGATAATCGATTGGGAATTATCCACAACACTGGGTACGGAATTTTGTCCACGTTGTCTCAAGCGAGCGGTAATCAAACAAGGAGTACCGGAAATATTCAACACAGACCAGGGTTGCCAATTCACCTCAGAGAAGTGGGCGTCCCAGTTGAAAGAGTATGGAGTTGCCATCAGCATGAATGGTAAAGGTCGCTGGATTGACAATGCGATAATCGAACGCTTCTAGAGGTCGATCAAATACGAAGATATCTTTCTGAAATCGTATGAGACCCCAAGAGCGCCCGCTAAAGGTATTGATAACAGTGAAGGCCTCCCTTTCGCTCCGAACCTATTTCGGTACGATTGAGGTTGTTCCAAGGCAAACTCAAACAAAGGAGACCTTCACATGAGATTTTTCACAAAACAACACCAATTTTCCTGCGGCATAGATCTTCACACCAACAAAATGTACCTGTGCATCATCAATGCCCAAGGAGAAATTGTATTTCACCGGAATATTAACACAAATCCGGATGCATTTCTTCAGGCAGTTCGACCTTATAGACAAAATTTAGTTGTTGCCGCAGAATGCATGTTTGCCTGGTACTGGCTCGCCGATCTGTGTCATGAAGAGGGGATTCCCTTTATCCTTGGGCATGCCCTCTATATGCGAGCAAGCCACGGAGGAAAAAGCAAAAACGACAAGATTGATTCCCATGGCATATGTCTACCCTAAAGAAATGAGGGCCGCACGTGACCTCTTGCGCCGACGTAATCACTTCATGAGAAAACGCGCAGAACTCTTTGCCCACACCCAAAACACTGCTACTCAGTACAACCTGCAGGAACCGCTTGGCAAAATCGCCAAGCCTCACAATAGAGACGGGGTTGCTGAACGATTTGACGACCCCATTGTACGAAAAAGCATAGAAGCCAATATGCAAATGGTGGCAGCATACGACGAGATCATACATTCTTTGGAGCAAGACATTGTCATATGTGCTCAACATCATGACCCGGTCGCCTATGCATTGCTGCAAACAATCCCTGGAGTTGGCAAGATCATTGCCTTGGACATCCTTTATGAGATAGAAAATATTTATCGGTTCCCCAGGGTTCAGGATTTTTCGTCCTATAGTCGGCTGGTCAAATGCGCAAAACAATCAAACGGTAAACTCTCAGGCTCATCCGGAAAGAAGATCGGCAATGCACATCTGCGCTGGGCATTTTCACAAGCTGCGCAACTCTTTCTTAAACGCAATGAGCAGGAAAAAAAGTATCACGAGAAGCTGGTACGAAAGCATAATAAGAGCAAGGCCATGTCAATTTTGGCCCATAAACTTGGCAGAGCTGTCTATTTCATGCTCAAAAACCAGAAACCTTTTGATATGGAGAAATTTCTCTCAACATAGATTGGAGGGAACAGGTGAACCCGAAAGCTAACTGGGGCTACCTGAATAGTAGATCAGGCGCGAAATTTTCATCGTAACGGAGGACCGACCCGAATGGCGCTAGTTTAAGCCTTTTTTTCATATCTGCTCCGATGCTGTATTTCGACCATTTCACTCCTAGGTTTGTTGAGTAACTGATAAGGTTTTGGTCTTCGCTTAAGACACCGCGGATCGCTTCGTCCAGGCCTGTCGAAAACTTTGCAACGAGCCACGACAAAGGATAAATCTGAGAGCATGTTTTGTCTTTCATTTGTGCTCAACCTAGAGGACCCCAACCGTGGTTCCCAACTTCTAATAGCCTGTAGACTTCCTTTGAAACTGATAGACCGGATATCAATGTCTACCAGCTGTGTCGCTTGTAACATTATGCGCCGGATGCAGTTGTACGCTATGAAGTACATTAAAATTTCTTTCTTTATCATTTCAGGCGATTGGCACCGGAGGATATCAAATCCCATCGTTGTCTTGATATCACGAAAGAAAAGTTCGACATCCCAACGCTTAAGGTATAACGCTGCAATTTCGTCTTTCAGGTACTGATCTTGATCGATTAGCGTGGTAACAATATGAAATTCTTTTGTTCTAAACCCTGATTGAGTCACCTTTACTTTGATTTGTCTCATAACGAGTTTGTCGGGAAGGTCCTCCCAGGTTTTCCGCGAATACGACACCATTTCCCTGTATACTGGTTTTTTCCATTCAATCAGTAGATCATCAGGAGCGAATTCTTTAATGCAGTTTTTCCTACCGACTGGTTTTCTACGAGCAAGTGTTATCACACTATCAACACAGCGTTTTTTCAGCTCGGCTAAATCGAAGTAACTACAAAAACCTTTATCACCAAGAAAGATATCACCAGCCTCAAAGGTGGACCACTGCTTACGGAACAATGGAAGTTCGTTACTCTTTTTATTACCGATGGCATAGCTGAGCATTGTTCCGGTTTGCAATGAAAAGTATGCGCATATTCGTGCTGAGGGGAAGCCGCATCCTGGTTTCTGGTTCGATGACTGTGGCCAAAGCTCTTGATTTTCTGCTGTATCCGCCATTGTAACACCTGTCCCATCAACAACAATTACCTGGCGATCATTTAATGAATGAGATGCACGTCGTGCTCCGGACCATTTAGCAGTATGTTGAAACACCTCAACAAGCAGATTTTCATCTAATTTCTTACGTGCACAGCAATATGAAGCGGTAGATGATGATGGAAGCCGAAGGCCGTGGTTAGATGCATATGATTGCAACTTTTTTACAGCTTCTCTACATCCACCGTCTGCATCAAGGACTTGGCCTAAGAAGGACCAAAAAGTGTTTTCCTTGGTAAACAAACGTCGTCTGCTCATCTTTCCCGAAGGATCCTGTTTGAGCAATTTCGTGGGAATGAATTGCCCAAAAATCTCTCCTATCTGTTTAAAAGAGTTCTGTCTGAGGGAAGTGATTTTTCGAGCAAATTTTTGTTGTTGGCTATGAGGTTTTCTACCTCGTTTGGGAAGGTGAAAACCGGGCAACATTGGCATGATTTGGTGTTGGTTTCGCATAGCAAATTATACCAATTTTTGCCAATATATTCAGTTGCTTTTCACCTATAAAACACGCTTAAACTAGCGCCATTCAGGACCGACCCGAATGGCGCTAGTTTAAGCCTTTTTTTCATATCTGCTCCGATGCTGTATTTCGACCATTTCACTTCTAGGTTTGTTGAGTAACTGATAAGGTTTTGGTCTTCGCTTAAGACACCGCGGATCGCTTCGTCCAGGCCTGTCGAAAACTTTGCAACGAGCCACGACAAAGGATAAATCTGAGAGCATGTTTTGTCTTTCATTTGTGCTCAACCTAGAGGACCCCAACCGTGGTTCCCAACTTCTAATAGCCTGTAGACTTCCTTTGAAACTGATAGACCGGATATCAATGTCTACCAGCTGTGTCGCTTGTAACATTATGCGCCGGATGCAGTTGTACGCTATGAAGTACATTAAAATTTCTTTCTTTATCATTTCAGGCGATTGGCACCGGAGGATATCAAATCCCATCGTTGTCTTGATATCACGAAAGAAAAGTTCGACATCCCAACGCTTAAGGTATAACGCTGCAATTTCGTCTTTCAGGTACTGATCTTGATCGATTAGCGTGGTAACAATATGAAATTCTTTTGTTCTAAACCCTGATTGAGTCACCTTTACTTTGATTTGTCTCATAACGAGTTTGTCGGGAAGGTCCTCCCAGGTTTTCCGCGAATACGACACCATTTCCCTGTATACTGGTTTTTTCCATTCAATCAGTAGATCATCAGGAGCGAATTCTTTAATGCAGTTTTTCCTACCGACTGGTTTTCTACGAGCAAGTGTTATCACACTATCAACACAGCGTTTTTTCAGCTCGGCTAAATCGAAGTAACTACAAAAACCTTTATCACCAAGAAAGATATCACCAGCCTCAAAGGTGGACCACTGCTTACGGAACAATGGAAGTTCGTTACTCTTTTTATTACCGATGGCATAGCTGAGCATTGTTCCGGTTTGCAATGAAAAGTATGCGCATATTCGTGCTGAGGGGAAGCCGCATCCTGGTTTCTGGTTCGATGACTGTGGCCAAAGCTCTTGATTTTCTGCTGTATCCGCCATTGTAACACCTGTCCCATCAACAACAATTACCTGGCGATCATTTAATGAATGAGATGCACGTCGTGCTCCGGACCATTTAGCAGTATGTTGAAACACCTCAACAAGCAGATTTTCATCTAATTTCTTACGTGCACAGCAATATGAAGCGGTAGATGATGATGGAAGCCGAAGGCCGTGGTTAGATGCATATGATTGCAACTTTTTTACAGCTTCTCTACATCCACCGTCTGCATCAAGGACTTGGCCTAAGAAGGACCAAAAAGTGTTTTCCTTGGTAAACAAACGTCGTCTGCTCATCTTTCCCGAAGGATCCTGTTTGAGCAATTTCGTGGGAATGAATTGCCCAAAAATCTCTCCTATCTGTTTAAAAGAGTTCTGTCTGAGGGAAGTGATTTTTCGAGCAAATTTTTGTTGTTGGCTATGAGGTTTTCTACCTCGTTTGGGAAGGTGAAAACCGGGCAACATTGGCATGATTTGGTGTTGGTTTCGCATAGCAAATTATACCAATTTTTGCCAATATATTCAGTTGCTTTTCACCTATAAAACACGCTTAAACTAGCGCCATTCAGGACCGACCCCATATGCAGCATCACATCCCGGTGAAAATTATATGACCTGACACTACGGCAACCACAAGTTTTGATTGGTCACCTGTTCTGCTCCTCGTACATGCAAGGAGATTGAATTTCTTGGAATTGGTTCTACCCCTTCCCCGAGCTCGCACATAACTAAGGAGGGCCTGTATGGACTACCTAGTTGTTTTGAATGGGACGGCACAAGGGTACATAATTGTTTCTAGGTCGCAGGGAAATAAACCACCCTGCAACTGGAGTCGATTCATTTTAAGTGAAGTGGGATTGCGGGCTATTTAATCTGCCAGGTTGCTACCTGGTCGGTAACTGCAAATGATTCGACAAAGGTCGGAACCTCAATAAGTGTTTGGTGTAGGACCTGCCTGCAACCGAATATGAAACCCAAGCTGGAACTATTGTCCAATGAATTGAATCACTTTGAAAAAAAACAAGAGGGAATTGCCCCTTTCCTGTTAATAGATTTCTTTGGCCCTTGACATACTGAGGCCTTCTAAGTGTTAGCTATATCGAGAGAGATAACACCATAAGGCCACATGAAATCCTATCAGATCAGACACCAGATGAGGCCTACTGCGAGCAACAGAGGAAAGCCTACCCCTGTGCCAGATGCTTCAAAATTAAACCATAGAAAGTGCGTGCGCCTGAAAATTGCCAGCCCAGATGCGTGCCGCATCTGGCACAAACCGCAACCCGCCAGGCATAACCGGAAAACCATGAAAAATCAGAACTGGCGTCTCCAAACAGCGCCACTCCGCTCGCCTCAGCAAAGCAACCAAGCTCAAAAACAATTCCGGCAGGATTGAAAAATGTATGGCGATGGGAACCATTCATCTCGATACTTTGTTTTTCTGAAGTAATCGTATAACTGCAAACCCGGCAGAGCAGGACACGGTGCTCCTCACTCTCTTCTTGGTCCTGGTCATCAACCTCGACCACACGTTGTTCCGCCCCTTCGGGGGTGTCACGAAGATACCGGATATGTTCGGGAAAAGGAAAGGGTTCTGCAAGCGACAGGTTCGTCTCTGCAGACAGAATTTGATGAGGTGTTACTGACATATAGGCTCCATGTTACAACCTGTGTTGGTGGACAACCGGCGATAATGGACAATATGCAGAAAGCTTCGACACAGGGGCTGATAAAATCAGCCCCTGTGGTTTTAGACTATACTAGTTCTGCTCGGTAAAGAAGTTGGTGATTGCATCCACCAACGCCTGAATGGTGTATTCTTGCGGCTGAATATCTACCTTCAAGCCGTTGTCGGTAACGGTCTTGGCGGTAATCGGGCCTATGGCCGCAATCTTCACACCAGCCAGCAGCTGCTGCAATTCTTCACTGTCTTTAGCTTCAACCATGGTCAGGAAGTTACGTACGGTTGAAGAGCTGGTAAATGTTATCATATCAACATCACCGGCTTCAAGGTCCTCACGCAGAGCATCCTTTCGTCCCTGGGGCGGTATATTCTGGTAAACCGGTGTTACAGTCACCTGGGCACCAGCTCCCCGCAGAGTCTCGGGCAGAATTTCCCGGGCCTGTACTGCTCTGGGAATGAGAATGTTACGCCCCTCGACACCCTGGTCGAGCAGACTCTCGGCGAGTCCCTCTCCGGTGAAGACACTGGGGATAAGATCAGCGTTCAGACCGTACTGCATGAGGTAATCTGCGGTCGACTTGCCAACCACACCGATATCCGGGCCTTTCAGGTCACGCGCATCCAGGCCGCGCTCAAAGAGACGATCGAAGAAATATTTCACACCGTTGAGCGAGGTAAAGAGAATCCAGTGGTACTCATTCAAACGCTCCAGTTCACCGTCAAGCACATCGTAGTTCTCAACAGGCTCGATGTTGATGGTTGAGTACTCAAGACAGTTTGCCCCGGCTTCCTCTAAACCTACCATCAGTTCGCTGGCCTGCTCCCTGGTCCTGGTAACGATAATTTTCTTGCCGAACAACGGCCGTTTCTCATACCAGTCAGTGACCTCTTTCAGCTTGACCACGTCGCCTACGATAATCAAAGATGGTGGGGTAATACCAGCATCGCGAACAATATCCGTAATGGTCTCCAGATTGCCCACAACAGAACGCTGTTCCGGGGTGGATGCCCAGCGTACCACTGCGACCGGAGTCTTGGGGTCACGACCATTCTTGACCAGATTCTCGACAATGGTTGGCAGGTTCTTGATACCCATATAAATTACCAGGGTACCAACGCCGGTGGCCAATTTAGCCCAGTCGATATTGGAGTTCTTCTTGGTTGGATCTTCGTGGCCGGTCAAAAATGCTACAGAGGCAGTGTAGTCGCGATGGGTTATCGGAATACCTGCATAAGTAGCTGCCGCAGTTGCGGAAGTTACACCTGGTACAACCTCGAAAGGAACCCCTGCCTTGAAGAGTTCCTGTACCTCTTCACCGCCTCGACCAAAGATGAATGGGTCTCCACCTTTGAGGCGAACTACTACCTTGCCTTCCTTGGCGTAATCGACCAGCATCTGGTTGATCTCTTCCTGGGTATGGGTATGCTTTACACCGCCACGCTTGCCGGCATAAACCAGCTTGGTGGTCTTAGAGACGTGCTTGAGCAATTTCTTGCTCGCCAGATAGTCATAGACCAAGACCTCTGCCTTCTCAAGCAGGTATTTTCCTCGCACTGTAATGAGTCCGGGATCACCAGGTCCAGCACCTACGAGATATACTTTTCCAACTCTGTTGTTCTTCGTCTGTTCTTCCATAATGAAATACCGATAAACTCCTTACATCGCGGAATCTATCTATGGTCGTTTGAGCGACCTGTAATATTGTTGGGCACTTGGCCCATATACCATAAAAGGCCATCGGGACACTTCCGGTACATCCGACACCCTATGACCTGTCTCCCCGTTTGGGGTTCGATGTTATATAACGCCTCAGCAGTAAGGCAAAAAATAAGGGCACACCTTAAACCTGCGGGTATGCCCTTGTTTGAACTATAAACATGAAATCCATCAATTCTATCAGGATTCCCAAGCGGCTTTCTACAGCTCGCTCATAATGGACTCGGTCACTTCACCGATGGACTTGGAGCCATCTACGGAAATTACTTTCGGGCCGCTGCCGTTCTTGAAGTAATTTACAGCTGCCATGGTACCGGTCTCTTCGTCGTAATAGATGCCGTGGCGCTTATCGATAGCGTCTTCGTCCTGATCGTCAGCACGGGTATTCAGATCGCCACCGCAAACACGACAAACAAGCTTACCATCTTTTTCCACCGGCTTAATAGCGTCGAAAGCGATGTGATTCGGATGGTTATTGTCGTTTACGCAGAGACGACGACCCATGATACGCTCTTTGGCGATGTCACGATCGAGAACGATCTCGATTACATAATCGAGTGCCAGTCCTTCTTTTTCAAGAGTCTCGGCCAGAGTAACTGCCTGATCCTTGGAACGTGGGAAACCGTCAAGAATCCAACCTGCTTTACAATCATCTTTCTGCAGACGGGCAATCATCATCGGGATAGTGATCTCATCAGGAACCAGGTCACCGCGCTCGATGAATTCTTTGGCTTTCTTGCCAAGCTCGGTTCCACCACCAATGTGCTCTCTGAAAATCGCACCGGACTCGATATGAGGGATATCGTATTTTTTCTGAACGATTGCGCCCTGAGTGCCTTTACCGCTTCCATTCGGTCCGAAAACCAGGATGTTTTTACCCATTGCTTCTCTCCTTATAAGATATATAAAAATAAAAACTGTTCGCTTATTGCGCCCAGTGAAACATCGATAGAATATCCTTCCATTCGACCACACCCCGCCAGGACTTCGACGGAGGAATCAGACGGGTGAAAGTCAATAATCACAATATACTACAGATTATTATCCCACCCGAATCAAAGCAAGGCGTAAATATAGCCTAATTTCATCTCAGAGGCCAGAAAAATATCTGGCTGAACATTTTGACTTTCATCCTTAAAGCGGGTATTTTTTGCCCAATAAATGATCCTCGGAGTTCGTCAGGGGGCTCCGATCCAACATCCCCTTCAGATTGTGCACTCCCCTGCTTTTGCACCAAGTCACAAGCAAACTTCTACATTTTAGCTACAGATTATGAAACAGATCCAAGTAGGTCTTATTGGTTTTGGTACCGTCGGCCGCGGCCTTGCGCAGGCACTGCACGACCAGAGAGAGAGACTCCAGCAAAAAATGGGCGCAGATGTAGTGCTGACCCGTGTTGCAGACATCGGTATCACCGAACTCGGCGAGCCGTTCACCGACGTCACGCTGACCAAAGACGCAAACGATATCTTCAACGATCCCCAGATCGACATCGTAGTTGAGCTGATCGGCGGCATGGAACCTGCCAGAACATTTATGCTGGAGGCTATCGCCAAAGGCAAACATGTCGTTACCGCCAACAAGGCATTGCTTTCTATTCACGGCAAAGAGATCTTTGATGCCGCCGTCAAGCAGAACGTAGAGGTGGGTTTTGAGGCCAGTGTCGGCGGCGGTATCCCTATCATAAAGTCGATGAAAGAAGGTTTGGTCGCCAACCGGATCAACTCCATCAAGGGCATCATGAACGGCACCGCAAACTACATCCTCAGCCAGATGACTGACCACGGCATGGCCTTTGAGGAAGTACTGAAAACCGCTCAGGAGCTTGGATTCGCCGAGGCGGACCCAACATATGATGTGGAAGGTATCGACACCGCTCATAAGCTGGCGATCCTGATGACCATAGCCTATGGACTCGATGTGAAACTCGACCACATCAGCGTCGAAGGTATCTCTAAAATTGAACCGATCGATATCGAGTATGCCAGAAAGATCGGCTGCCGCATCAAGTTGCTGGCAATCAGCCGTAACCACATCGACAATGTCGAGGCCCGCGTGCATCCGACCATGGTACCGGAAGATCATATGCTGGCCACCATCGGCGGAGCATTCAACGGCATTCTCGTTAACGGCGATACCGTAGGCGACGTACTGCTCTACGGCCAGGGCGCAGGTATGATGCCCACCGGCAGCGCAGTTGCCGCTGATGTAGCAGATATCAGCCGTAACATCATCGCAGGGTCTATCAATCGTGTACCGGCGCTCTCGTATTTGCCTGAACACATCGGCCAGCCGACCATCACTCCGATGAGCGAGCTTGTCTGCCCATTCTATTTCCGTGTCACCGTACTCGACAAGCCCGGCGTTCTCTCCACCATCACCGGCATTTTCGGCAAGTACGGAATTTCCATTCGCTCTATGATCCAACCCGATCGTGACGCCAACGGCCCCGTTGATATCGTATTCAGGACCCACAGGGCCACCGAGGGAGCTGTTGAACAGGCAATCCAGGAGATCGACGCTCTGGAATTCTGCACCACTCCTACCGTTAAAATTCGCATGCTTAACCCGGAATAACAGCAAGCCCCTATGAAATATGTCATCCTTGTTGGCGACGGTATGGGAGACTATCCCGTCGCCCAGCTCGGCGATAAAACACCGCTCGAAGCTGCCCAGATCCCGACCATTGACGAGCTCTGCAAAAATGGAGAGCTCTTTTTGAACCGAACCGTTCCGGAGGGTTTTCCACCAGGCAGCGACGTGGCCAACATGTCCCTGCTCGGTTATGCGCCGGCCCTCTACTATACAGGCAGATCACCCCTTGAAGCCGCTGCAATGGGAGTTGAACTTGCCGATGACGAGACCGCCTTTCGTTGTAATATGGTTACCCTTGAGCGCGGCTCCGACGGCAGTGTGCAAATGGTTGACTTCAGCGCCGGCCACATCAGCAACGAAGAATCCCATCAGTTGATCACTGCCCTGAATAATGAATGCGCCAATGAGATGTTCACTTTTCACCCAGGGGTGAGCTATCGCCATCTGATGGTATTGAAAGGTGCCCATCCCGGTTTTGAGACTGTGCCTCCGCACGATTATATCGAGCAGAATGTCAGTGAGTTTTTCAACCGGTACCTGCAGGATTCCACCTGGAAAGAACTTATTGAAAAAATAGAGAAAACTCTTGCAGACCATCCTGTCAACCAGACACGGATTGCAGCGGGCAAAGCCCCTGCCAACATGGTCTGGCTCTGGGGAGAAGGAAAGATGCCCAGCGCCCCGCCCTTAACGTCACGTTTTGACATCAGCGGTTCCATGATCAGCGCCGTTGATCTGTTGAAAGGCCTTGGTGTGGTAGGCGGGCTTTCCATCCTGGATATCGAAGGTGCGACCGGCTACATCGATACCAACTATGAGGGCAAGGCCCAGGCAGCTATTGAGAGTCTTAAGGTGCAGGATTTCACCTTTGTCCACCTCGAAGGCCCTGATGAAGCTGGGCACAAGGGCAGCCTTGAGGATAAGATGCAGGCTATCGAGGATTTCGACTCCCGCATCGTCAAGCCGATTCTCGACTATCTGGTGGAGGCGGAGGAAGAGTTCAGAATGGTAGTCACCATGGATCACTTTACACCGCTCGCCATACGGACCCACACTACGGATCCGGTACCAACCATCATCTATGACTCCCGTCGCCCTACTCCCGGCTGCGGCCGCGCCTTCAACGAAAAAGAAGCAATCGCCATCGACCGCGAACTTGGCAATGGCATTGAGGCTGGTCATACAATGATCGAAAAACTGCTTGAACAATAACCTATTATGAATGAGCATATCCACAGCAGCAGCGTCAGGGTTCTGTATGGCGATACCGACGCCGGGGGAGTAGTGTACAACGCCAACTACCTCCGATACTTCGAATATGGCCGTACCGAGTTGATGCGGGATTGGGTCTGTGCCTACAGTGACATAGAGAAAATGGGCTTTGTACTGCCGGTGACCGAATGCTGGACCCGGTTCAAGGCCCCGGCCCTCTATGACGACCTGCTGACTATTGAAACTGAAATCCGCGAGCTGACCAGGCTGAAGTGCGCCTTCAACTACCGTATATATCGTGGCGGAGATAATGGAAAACGCAGACTGTTGGTAAAAGGGTACACTGTGCATGTGGCAGTGGACAGGACCGGCAAACTGACCAGACTTCCGCCCGATATCATAAATAAGATTTCGCCCTTTGCCCCGGCGAAACCGGATGATGACGAATATTAGAAATATCGTTTTCACAGTTTTGGATTGACACAAATGTTACATTAGTTATATTATTTTTTTGCAACGCGGGGTGGAGCAGTTTGGTAGCTCGTCGGGCTCATAACCCGAAGGTCGGGGGTTCAAATCCCTCCCCCGCTACCAATGCCAATGGGAAAGGCTTACGATCTTCTGATCGTAAGCCTTTTTTTATTGCTTCATCCCCCTTCTTTGAGGGAGAGCCCTAAAAGTTGAATAACCTGCCATCTACAGACCTAAGTGCCTGCCCGAAAACCTTTCCCCCTCCCAACAGCTCGCCCAGCCAGACACCATACCAGAAGCACATTACGGTCCTCGTCTTAAACGATATGCGCCACACCAAAACGACAGAGACAGAGTTGCATGATTGTGCAAATTTTCACGATAAAGTCAGACTGTTTTAAAGACACAGATAAAAGTTGTTTCTGACCCGGCGTATAACCCAGCGCGGTTGACCGACAGCACTCTCGGCCGGCCACAGTCGACTCTCCTGGACTTGCCATAGCTATTTGCCCCGACCAGCCCTGCTGTTTCGCTTCTGCCTGTTCAGTGGCGCGTGTGCTGCCTGCTGAATGTGATGCAGGAGTATATTTATTTCCCCCCTCATTATCACCCTTGTTTAGCCACTTATGAGATCAGAAGAATAATAAATACTCTTTACCTTCACAATTACGATTGACAGGAAATCCAATGGGTGTATAGTGCACCCTTCCAACGCGGGGTGGAGCAGTCTGGTAGCTCGTCGGGCTCATAACCCGAAGGTCGTAGGTTCAAATCCTGCCCCCGCTACCAAAATTTGAAAAGCGCTTATGGCAATCTGCCATAAGCGCTTTTTTTATTGGGAAATTTGTAAGCAACACCAGGTGCAAGTCTCCCTGCCTGCCCTGCCGAAAACTTTCATCCCCCTTCTTTGAGGGAGAGCCGACTTTCGCCCGAATAGTCCCCCCTGCCCCAAAGTCATACAAAACCGGCTTTGAATATGACCATTCACCACCGAAGCCGAGCACAGTTTCATAGGCTATTTTCCTATTAGAAGGGCATCTATTCCTACCATAAATTTTGCAAAACCAAAGTCAGCCATAATATGCGAGTCAGTCGCATATTTATTGCAAGAACAGGGAAAAGTGCCGAGCATACGCAAGGTCGCAATGACTCTTGGCGTCGACCCCATGGCAATCTATTACTACTTCCCAAACAAATCCGCCCTGCTCAATGCCGTAACAGCTGAGTTGATGCAATCGATATATATGCCGTGCGGCCAGAAATCATGGCAGGAAGAATGTCTTCTCCTCTGCAAAAGCTACCTCAATTTCCTATATGCCCATAGCGGAATACTGGAAACAATGCTGGCCATGACAGATGATGGCCCAGCCCAGGTCTTCACCAAGAGGTTTATGAAGATCATCACCCCCATTGCAACTCTCCCCGCCCCTTCCCGACAACTCGCTGTGCCTGCTCGCTGATTATCTCCATGGTTTTGCTCTTGCCCTGCACTGTAATGACAAGGCAGCATCACTTGCCGTAGATCAGTACAAAGGGCCACTGAAATTTTATATCCTCGCCCATGAACAATAGGCTTCTGTTCTGGCTTCGAAAAAGGAAAAGCACAATAAAAGTATCTTTCTCGCCATAACGCTTGACAGGAAATCTAATGAGTGTATAGTGCACCCTTCCAACGCGGGGTGGAGCAGTCTGGTAGCTCGTCGGGCTCATAACCCGAAGGTCGTAGGTTCAAATCCTGCCCCCGCTACCAAAATGATAAAAAGGGTTGTCTCCATCAGGAGGCAACCCTTTTTTATTTTCTCGTTACTTTCTTGAAAAGTGCAGGCTAAAACCCGCCACCGGTACGGAATCCACCTGCTGATGGTCGGGGCCTCACTGCCCGTCTACCTCTGCCGGAATTGGGAAAGCGCATACCGCCCCCCGGCATACCACAGCCCCCACCCCAGACCGTACCGCGACCAAACCCCCCTGAACCAAAGCGTGGGTTGGCCTGCCTCTTCTGGTACCGTCGCTGCTGCTCAAGAATTCTCCAGAAAGAATCGCGACTGGCCATACCGCGAAGAAACTCATTCAAAGCCAGCCCAATCACCTCGCTACTCGCAAAACCGGAACCAGCACTATCATAACGCTGCCGTTTGAATTCACGTCTCACCTGTTCCAGCTCAGCCAGCCTTGACTCATGTCTCTTTCGCAGCTCTTTCATCTCGACTATGGTGTCCGACAGCTCGTCCCTATCTCGATCCCTTTGCAATAGTCTGGCCACGACTTCATCATCTTCCGGATAAGGTGTCGAAAGAGCTGCCAGATGCAAATGCCCCAGCTCCTTGGCCCGCAATTCGCCACTCATATACTCAACTGCATTGCGATACTGCTCATCGTCTCCGGAGGCAAACTCAGCCTTGCGCTGCTCCAGCTGCTCCCTCCGCTGCAGGATGCTCTCACTCTCTTTGTCTATATCTTCCAGAATTTTACGCCCTTTCTCTAATTCGTCATCCAATACCGTTATGCCATCTTCCTCACGTGCTTTTTTATCCATATCGTGGAGTATCTCATACTCTTTTTCAGCCACGTCACGTAAGGTATCTGCATGATTGCGCAGGCGACCGGGGATCTCCTGAAGCCGAAAGTAGTTGGCTCTTGCCTCACTGTAGCCAATCAAACGGGCGACCCAGCCATCGAGTGCCCGGACAATCCTGCCGGCCTTGTAGTCAGCCATGCCATACCCTTTTTGCCAAAGATACATGAACAGTTGGTCATCACGGTACGGCTGCCCCTTGCTTTCCAACTCCTCTTCGCTCTGGCTTGCCTTGGTCTCGGCGTGAACAGCAATACGCTCTGCTTCGATGGCCTGTGAATGCTGCTTCGCATAGTCCGGGTCGGTGTGCAATCTTGCCTGGGTCTTTTTTTCAGCCTGATCTATTTTCTCTGCAAGTGTATCAACGGCCGCTTCCTGCATCTCGCGTTCTCCAGTTTTCTGGAGCAGCTGGTCGGCAACAGCCGCAAGCGCCGTGTCTATCTCAGCAATTACCAGCTCACGCTTTTCAAGAACACCGGCTACTAACTGTTCGGCTCTGTCCAGCTTGCTGTCCACCAGCTCCCTGTTGATCAAATCCACGCGCAACCGTGCAAGCTGCCGGTAGTCTTCCAGGTCCTCTTGTTCAAGCTTGAGTTTTTTTTCCGTCAATTCTGAATTCTGTCGATCAAGCCTCAGGGCATTGTCCCGCTCGCTTACCAATGCCTTTTCAATCGACGCCAATGTCTCTCGCCCACTGATCATAGGGTTTCCCTACCATGAAGTTATGGCTGCACCTGTCGTCTTCATCCTGTACTCAGGTTCAAGATAGCCGCGCCGTTTGACGCCGAACACGTTGTCCTGGATAATGCCATCGTCCAGCTTATCCCGGGCAACATAATCAAACACCTCCTTATCAACCCTCACCCCCCAGGTCGTCACCGTCTCGGTTCGACCGGTTTCCTCACTCTGCACCGCCACCGGCACCGGCGAACCGTCTGGCCCGATGGCTTCGACCAGGATGTAGTAATTAAGGGCCGACGTGTTCGCATCCGGCACGCGCCATACCCCCGTTTTCTCGCCCGGTTTATTCACTATCTGTAGGGTATAGATGCTCTGGAGGCGGCTGTTCATCACGTCCATGGACTCAACCAGTTGTTCGGCTCGCTGCTTGTCCCCTGCTTCCAGGGCGGTTTTCGCGCTCTGGTACAGTTCCTCAGCCTTCCTCCGCCCCTCCTTCTCGTCAACTTTTGCCGACTGTTTGATGTCTTTATAGACGGAATCCAGCTTGGTTGGCAGTCCCATACCAGGAGCGACGACCAGATAGTAGTAACAAGCCAGTATCACGCCCACCACAGTAAGGGCACCAAGAACAGCTTTTCCCCACCTGTGCCGGTTTACGTATAGTGTTGCCAGCTTGGTCTGGAAACTCTTTGTCGGAGGCTGATAGCTGAATCGGTCATCGCGAAGGGCCTTGACTCCCTCATCGAGGGCCTCGTCCGAGACTTCAATTCCCTGGGCCTTATAGATCTTTCGAAGTCTCTGCTTCAGTTCCTCATCACGAACATCAGCATTCAGCTCCCGCTCGATGAGACGAGAGCGGTAACGAAGGGTGTCGACAACGTCCATTGCCAGCATCACCTCGTCAAGGGGTTCAGATACAGTCTGCTGCTCACTCATGGCGCAGCTGCAGGAACGACCAGCCCCTTGCCCTCCTCGGCAAGCTGTGCCATTCTGCGCTTACCATCCTCCACAGCCTCTCGTATCTCGTTCGCATTTTCCGTACTTTTCTTGCGCATCTCTTCAATGATAGACTGGCTCTTCACCTGGAAATTCACCACAGAGTCAACGAGTTTCTTCACTGCATCCGCCCGGATGGTCGGCCCATAGCCTGTCTTGATTGCAGCCTCCTGAATCTCGCCTCCCACATCAGCAAGCACCTCAAGAGATTGGCTTACCCCCTCCTTCATCGCCTCAACCGTGCGCGTACTCTCGCTCAGACCGAACATGCCGGTAAAGCTTGCAGTAAGGGCCGTAAGAACGGTTTCATTGGTACTAAAGAAGGTTACTGCCTGGGAGTAGAGCCGCTCCTTGGCATGGTTGGTCTGGTGCAGTCTGGCCATGATCACCTCCGAGGTGTTGTAGCTTACTGTCAGGTTATCGGAGAGGTCCTTGGCGAGTTGATACCGTTTGTCCACATCCTGCAGGCTCCTCATCTTCTCATCCCTGGTCATTTCCAATCTGGCCTGCTCTGCGGCATCCCCTCCATCATAGGCGACAACCGCACCCATGGCTTTGTCAACCTCCTCTTTAGCCGCCTGCAGCAACCCTTCCGCCTTATTGAGTATCTCCAGCGCCATTATCTCGCTCTGCTTGACTGCCACCCGAAAATCCTGATAGGCATTGAGTATGAGGTGTTCGCGCTGTATCTGCTCATTGGTTGATTCCGATACGCTCAGGTACACATCCTTGATCTTGTCAAATCGCGTGGCGATATCGCCCCTGGTCGCCTTCATCCAGATATTGTTGACGCGTTCAAAGGTTGAAACCTTACCGTCTGCCAGTTGGTCCACCATGTTTTTGGCATCGTCTCTGATGGAGTTAAACGATTCAGTTATTTCTTCGTAACGATCGCCTATTTCCATGGCCTGCACCTGCTCTCTGACAATTTCATTGAAAACAGAAGCCTGGCTCAATGTCCGTGTAATGGCGATAACCCTTTCCTCGTCGATGGTGGCTATCTGGTTGAGCAGTGCCACCATTGGGTCGTCCCTGGTTGACGGTTCTTCGGGCAACAGCCCCATATCGCGGACGGTACTCATAGCCTTATCCAGATATTGCATCGGTGTTACATTCATGATTTTTCCCCTCTATTTGTAGATGGCTGATCAGAATCTTCTCGGGTGCAGGAACTCCAGCGACGTGGTTTGCATCGCTTGCTGTAGGGAGAAAAGAGATACCTAATCCTAACCCCCGGATAAACCCTATTTCAACTCCAATTATTCGGACGAAGAGTGCAGAAACGCTAATGCTTTAACTTCACTGAAAAGAAGAGGTATCCCAAAATCCAAAAAGAACGGCAAAGGGAGGGGAGCTGGTTTGCAGAACTCCGGGAATTGATAAGAGCAGCTTGAACACCTGACAAACATGCGAACCTAAATCATGCCAGCAGATTTCTTCAGGCTCGCAAGTTGCCTCCTAACGAAGCGAGGTTATCGTTATGAATATCATGTCCTCTAGCTCACTGCTGGCAAGAGCAGAGGCGGAAGTACTTCGCACCTTTCAATTGATGAATCAGCATTCACTTACGGGCAATTTCGCCCAACCCATCCTGGAGGAGAAGACCATGCGTAAACTGGATCGAGCATTCGCCCCCTGCCTTATGGCTGTGGTGCTTTTACTTGCCGGCAGTGGTTTTGCGGCCACCCCGCCGGAAGGAATTATCCACGACGCTGAGCATTATATCCTTGAGGCCCAGCACGGTGAGAAGTGGGCCACAGAAGATACCGAACTCGATGAACGGCTTGCGGAACTCAGGAAAAAATTTGGAACCCCCCCCAACATCATCCACATCATGTGGGACGACACCGCCCTGGGAGAAGTTGGCATCCCGGAAATACAGGCAGTACGTGGCTTTGAGACACCAAACATGAACAGGATGGCCGAAGAGGGTATCAATTTCATGCGCATGTACACAGAACCGGCCTGTACTCCCACCCGCGCCGCCTTCCAGACTGGCCGCTACGCCGTTCGTAGCGGTATGCACACGGTCTCCTTTCCCGTAGAATACTCGGGAATGGATGCTGAAGAAGTCACAATTGCCGAAGTATTGGGCCAGGCCGGTTACGCGACCGCCTTTTACGGAAAATGGCACCTTGGCGACACCGAATTCAGCTATGCTCATAACCAGGGATACGACGAGGCCTTTTTCACGCCGTACAACCAGGTTCCGAGCATGTGGGTGAAAGAAGCTGAATCGGCCAATGTCATTACCGGGCTTTACCCGGAAATGTACGCAACAGATAAGTATGACATTGATAACTCCTGGCAGCCCCGTGGCTCGGTATGGACTCTGGAAGGTACCAAGGGTGGCAAGACCAATGAATGGGGTCCCCCTCCTAAAGTGACCAATTACTGGGATATCGAGACAGAGGCACAGAAGAGAACCCTGGCCTTTATTGATAAGAGTGTTGCCGCCAACAAGCCGTTCTTCATTGCCTATCAGCCGATACTGCTCTCCTTTATCCCGGACCCGAGAGATCCGGTCAAGAAAACCGCCAACAAGAACGGTCTCGCTGAGGGGTTGGTAAAAATCGATGCATTCGTTGGAAAACTCTATAAGCATCTGGAAGAAAAAGGTATCGCTGAAAACACCCTGGTCATGGTCATGGCCGATAACGGTCCGTTCATTCATTACGGTCCGCGCGGTATGGTGGAAACCCTCTATTCGGGCGGTAAAGGCGATTTTACCGAGGGAGGTGTCAGGGTTCCCTGCCTTGCCACCTGGCCCGGGACAATAGAGCCGCAGCAGATCGTTGGCGATATCCTGCATGTCTCGGACCTGTTCACCACCTTTGCCCGGATAGGCGGAGCGATGGAGTTCATCCCCACGGAACGGGTCATCGACGGTGTCGATCAGACTTCTCTGTTTCTCAACGGCGACGGCTTTAGCCGACGCGATTACGTTATGATCTACCAGGGTCCCAATCTGGCGGCCGGGGTCAAAGGCCGCTTCAAACGAGACTGGAAAAATGCCACTCCAGGCCTGTCAAAGAACGAGTTTTATGATCTATATACCGACCCGAGAGAGCGAACAGGGGAGATGATCGAGCAGTTCCATGTCAAGAGCATGTTCAACCGTCAGCGCCAGCGCCATGAGTTATGGATAGAGAAATACCCCAACCGGCCAGATGCAACCCCTGGTCCGGCCTTGACAGGTATAGAAAATGAACGCCCCGAAACCAGGCAGATCTATACCATACCGGTTGATGTTGAAAAGCTTCCCTTCGATCCTGAAGAGGTCAGCGGACAGCCCCTGCCCTTCTCGACGAGTGATCTGTAACCCCAGCTGTTCTCCAACGGAGTCATCCTGGAAGCAGTCACAATTGCGCGCAGACCTATCCTCTCCCAGCTACTTCATGAGAGAGGATAGATCTGCTGGCAGTAGCCAAGCCAGCCGGTCGGCGGACGGCTATGATGTTTTGCTGAAGTACGGAGGGGTGCTGCCCCGATAGAGGTACAGGTAGCACGTCCATTCTCAACTGGTGCCCATCGCCCCCACCTCTGCACAGTGGAAAAGAGAATGAAACATAACAGAGGAAATTCAACCTGTAGTCTCGATCTCTCCCGCCGACGCTTACTGAAGGCGACAGTGATCACCGCGGGCACGGCCACAGCGCTGGCTCTTCTTGGCGGTAAGCCATCGCCATCATTTGGTGGCACGAAAAAGGGGGACGGCGAGACTCGCCTGCTTATAGGCGGCTACAAATTCGACAGGACAGCAGCGCTGGTCGATGGCAGTATAGAGATTGCCGGATATAATGTTCAATTTGAAGAATCGGGGATTGGCGACCTCAATACCCACGTATTCAGCGGGCCCCAGACACTTGACGTTACCGAAATTGGCCTGCATCCATACATGCTGGCATTTGCCAATGAGGGTTTCCGGCAGTACGCTCTGCTGCCTGTCTTTCCACTGAGGACATTCAGACACAAGAGTGTATTCATCCGCAACGACCGCGGGATAGCAAAACCACAGGATCTACGGGGCAAGAGAGTCGCCACCGCAGGCTATTCCTCCACCTCCCTGACTTGGATCAGGGGGATCTTCAAGGATGAATATGGGGTAGCCCCCGATGAAATAGAGTGGGTCATTTCCGGAAAAGACTCTTCAGCCAAGGAAGCGGGAAAGATCTCCAGACAGGAAAATATCCTTCCCGAGGGCGTTGCCATCAGCATGGGACCGGAAGGCAGGGATGAGTCGGATCTGCTCGAATCCGGGGAGGTTGATGCCTGCTTTCACGCCGCCGAGCCACGGGCCTACCGTCAGGGCCACCCGAACATCCGTCGCCTTTTCCCAGACTACAGGTCGGTGGAGCAAAGGTACTTCGCCAAGACCGGCATTTTTCCTATCATGCACGCTGTGGCAATTAAGAGGACTCTGGTGGAAAGCAACCCGGAGATTATCAGGGCTGTGTTTGCTGCCTATTCACAGGCCAAGCACGTCGCCTATGACTACCTTGCCAAACTTGCGCCCTTGATGGACTCCCTGCCCTGGATTGGTCAGGAGTTCGAGGAGACAAAAAAGCTGATGGGGGATAATTTTTATTCTTATGGGATCACGCCCAATCGCAAACCTCTTGAAACCCTCTTTCGTTACTCCCATGAACAAGGGCTGTGCAGCAGAAATCTACAAATTGAGGAAATCTTTGCACCAGGCAGCATTGAATTGACAGAATCATAACCCACCTGATCCCGGCAGAGGTGACGGAGACAATCCCGACGCCACCTCTGCCGAAGGAGAACGCATCTGAATCTATCAAGCTGGCCGGATTCATCCTGTTCAAGCAGCAATCGGAGTGCACCCGTTCTTTAGTAGGCCACGGTGAACTGAATCCAGAATTTCTCGACATCGGCTTTGAACTCATCGGCATCATAGTTTGCATATTTAGCCAGCAAGGTATAGTTCTTACCGAATTTCTTGGTCAGCATCGCATCAAATTCGCTCCCGTAGTCACTGCTGCCGGCATCGGACTCGAAATCGTGGTAGATCAGATCGACCTTGATGCCGGCGATGGTCGCTCCCAGCATGCCATAAAAATCCTGCAGGCCTTCCGGCGGCACAGTCAGGAACTGGTCCGCCCAGCCGTTGAAGCCGTGATTGGTGCCTAGGGGAGTCTTGAGGGAAACGCCACTGTCGGAGCCCAGGAGTTCATAGCCGATCTTGCCGCTGATATTGGTCAGGAACGAATCGCTGTTTGGAGCAGACAGGCCACCGATGAAGTGGAAATAGTCGGCAGAGTAGTCTTCCGGATTGTCCTGGTAATCGCTCTGATAGGCATATTCGGCTGTATAGAGCAGAGCCAGTGACTCTTCCCTCACCGCTCTGCTGCCGTTGAAACGCAGGCCGTAAGTCTGGGTGGAAAAGGCGTATTCAAATGGGCCTGAGTCATCGGGATCATCGTAGTCCAGCAAGTACCCGTACCCGGTGAGGGTTCCAATATCTTCAAATACATAGGCCAGGTTCAGGAGGGGCGACAACATATTCACGTCTTTGCTGGCAATTGTACGGACATTCCAAACAAAACTGGCATTGGCCGAAAAATTTTCGAGCGAAGTGCTGAGCAGATTGACCGCATCAAAGGTCTGCTCCATCTGCCTCCAGCCGACGGCGCCAATGAAACGCTGGTTATCGAGGTTTATTCTCTGGCGTCCCCCCTTGATAACCGTGTCAGGTATGGCCGTGAGGGCGAGCCAGCCCTGGTTGAGTTCTCCCTCAGACGGATCGGCGATTACAGCGTACTCAGTTTTACCGTTGGTCGTGTCATTGTAATCATCCTCAAATACCGGGGTATTGCCTTCAAACTCGGCGAAGGCCTGTAAACTGTACCACACCGGCGTAAGATAGCCGAGACGCAGGCGAATTGGATCGCCACTTGTTGACTGGATGCCATCCTGTTCAACATGCTCAAAACGATACCGCAGGTCGAACGTGACCTGGCCCCAGTCACCTTTTAAGGCATCCTGAATTGATTCGCTGCTGATAGGTCCTGCAGCAGAAGCGGTTTCCATGGCAATGAGTAAAGCCAACAGTGTTCCCCAACACACTATCCTTGCCATGGACCTTGAGCCCTCAGCACCTCTGGTTGGACATTTCTTCATCTCTTCTCCCCCAACTGTGAATTGAACAAGCCTACCTGCTTCCTCCTTTCCTGCCAGACAAGGAAAAACATCAACACTGCATCACATCAACAATGCCGGTCCACTCCCACCGGAAAACAGAAAACACAAGCCCCTGGTCGCCAGTTTTTTTCTTCTCTATTCTGTTGCTGCATAAATTGACATAGTCTGAACCCCTTAGGCCTATCACTTATCTTACCCCTGTTCAGTGCTGCCAAACCAATCTTTTTTTGCCAGATTGACACCCGGCCAGTTAATAAATATTTTTTTCGCAGCGGGCTGAACGCCCTTTCTTTTCTAATACATTCTGCATAGGCAGGTGTCTCCTGACCATGAAGTCAATTTCCTGTGATACAGCAGAATATCAACATATTGCATGACGTATGGCAATTCCAGTCAAGGGAACCGTGCCAACAGCAATCAGTATAGACGTTACCGGATCTGCCTCAAGCGGTAACAGCGTCGGTCACAAGAAGAGCTTTTCCATAACTTCACTTTCGACAGAGATATTGAGCCTAAATGCATCACTGACAACATTGCACTATGACCAAACCAGCAACGCAGAGAGATCTGAAAGATACGAGAGCAAACAGCAGATAAGCTGTGATGGATACTGATTATGCTTGCCGGGATTGGCTTCGAATAAAGCGTAATTCAGACAGACAAGGTGCTACCCGCACACAAGGGAGGCAGACATGGCTGGTTTTATGGATATCCTTGGATCAATGCTACAACAAGGAATGTCAACATCAAGCGGTTCCCGCATGTCAAACGGATTAGGTGCAGGAACATCAGGAGGATCCCTGAACGATATCATGAATGGCCTAAACCAGATGCTCGGTGGCACCCAGACCAGACAGTATCCACAGACTGGAGGAGGCGGTGGGCTGGGTGACATACTCAGCAGTCTTGCCAACAACAAGGCAGCTCTTGGCGGTTTGGGCGCCCTGGCCGGGGCACTGCTTGGGGGAGGGAAAAGTTCTGCCAAGGGCGCGGTAGGAGGAGGTGGGCTGGCGATGCTGGCATCTCTTGCCATGTCAGCTCTGCAAAAATCCGGACAATCTCCGCAAGAGACTCCCCGTGCCTTACTGGAAGCTCAAACCACCGGGGAACAGTCCGCCCTTGAGCAGGAAGCGGAGATTATTGTCAAGGCCATGATTAACGCAGCCAAGGCCGATGGCGAGATTGATGAGGCTGAAATTCAGAGAATCCTCGGCAAACTCGCCCAGGACGGCTTAACCGAAGAGGAAAGGGAGCTCTTTGTGCAAGAGGCTCGAAAACCGATGAATATTACTGAGGTTGTCGCTTCCGCTGATGGTCAACCTCAAATGGCAGCACAGATATATGCGGCATCCCTTCTTGCCATTGAAGTGGATACACCGGCCGAAGAGCGATACATGCAGCAGTTGGCAGCAGGATTGGGTTTAGGACAACAGGTTACAGCCCATATTGAAAATTCACTTGGGATGTAGCGGTGTCAACAAACTAAAATGATTAGCCCGCAAAACATAACTTCAGAAAATGCGGCAAAGGAGGAGCTATGGGACTGTTATCTTTTGCAAAAAACATTGGAAGCAAACTCTTTTCCAAACCTGAGGAAGCACCGGCTAAAATATCATCACACATCGAAGAGGACAATCCGGGTATCAGTAATCTGGAGGTAGGATTTGATAATGGAGTTGTCACGCTAAAGGGTACCCCCTCTTCCCAGGAAGCCCTTGAAAAAGCAGTGTTGATGGCTGGCAATGTCGAGGGTGTGAGCGAGGTTCATTATGAAGAGGTCAAAGGACCAGATCCCGCAGTTAAGGTTGAATATTACGAGATTGTTTCCGGCGATACGCTTTCCGGCATTGCCAAAAAGCACTATGGCGACGCCTCAAAATATATGCAGATTTTTGAGGCAAATCGGGAAGTGATCAAAGACCCGGATAAAATTTATGTTGGCCAGAAAATACGCATACCTCTTGTGTCCTGATAACCGCCGGACCAGATGATTCAGTCGCCTGATCTGCGACCAGGAGTCTGCCGGAGGCGAGCCATTTTGCCTCAGATCAAGCACGCGAGCATGGCCAGATTCCACCCGAAAGGGCTCAGTCCGACAGACTACTGGCCGCCCCAGCTAATTGACTTCTTGAGGTACGCATATGACAACAAAAAGCATGTTCTCAGATCAAGAGTGGGCGCAATTACTGCAGGCTCCCTTTGCAGCAGGTATGTACATCATAATTGCCGACCCAAGCTTTGTGATCGGCAGCATGAAAGAAGCATTTGCCCTTTCCTCCGGTATCCTGAAAAAGGCCAAGGACAACAACAGCGAACTCTTATCATCGCTTCTTGTTGACTTGCAACAAACGGAGACGATCAAGCAGGCCCAGATCAAGTTTGAGCAAAAAGATATCGCCGCAATGAAAAAAAAGATAACAGACTCCCTGGACGACGCTACCCGGCTCCTGAATCTGAAGGCAACCCCAGAAGAATGCGAGGAAATAAAAAACTGGTTATACGATCTCAGCGTAAAAACAGCCAATGCAGCAAAAGAAGGTGGTTTTCTTGGCTTTGGGGGAACCAGGGTTACAGAAAATGAAACAATCGCATTACAGGAAATTTCCCGCTGCCTTGGTATAACAGCTTGAAACTATAGCGGACGAAAAAAATGGTGCTTCCGGCAACAGTCACCTGACCAAAAGCTAAAGGATCTCGGCTCCGTTACTCGTTCTGATAGCAGGGGTGCGCCGACAACTTCGTAGACAACCTTTAAAAACGTGTTGCCCCAAACTTGACAGGTTGTCCCATCTCAACTCCTATATTGACACCCTTCCGCTCCAGAATCTGGGATTTTTTCAAAATCCCAGATTCTTCGAATCGTTATCTTCGGGCAAAATGGCCCTGATCACACTTTGGGTGCACTTCACCTCCATGCTATACCACTCCTTAAACAACCCCTGCAAGGATCTGCTTTCATACGTGCCTATAACTTCAAGTATTGTCTCAATGCAGAAAGTGAAGAGATTCATGACCGAAGCTAAGCTGGTGTAAAAAAAAAACAGACATGCTACCGGTCAAAAGCATGCAGGGACTGTCTGCATTAGAGCAGGTCTGGCAACAACGTTCCGCAGCAGCGTAAAACATACTTAAGCTATTGTTTTCAATATTTTTAAAAATTAAAAACAGGTGACTATCTCCCCCTAATTGATTCGCTCCCACTACCTGAAATCACGAGTAATTATCAGCAACTCGCGCCAACTGGTGATGAAACTTGTGGAAAAAATCCTCTTTTTTTACTTATTGCGTTTGCCAACTCTATCTTTTCCTGTAAAATTACCCAGTATTTACAGTAAGTCAGACCCTGACCACTCCTTCTGGTTGAGTAGAAGCACCTCCATGGAAGGGTGTTGAACGGGTCAAATCTTTCTGAGCTTCACGGGGTAATCAGGGGGGCTTGTACATATATGACACCCGTGTAAAACAGCACGCCATCTAGGAGAATAGCATGCGTAATCAAAAATTTACACTCGCCCTACTGGGAATCATCCTGCTCACTGTCTTTTGTGCAAGCGCAAACGCCAATACGGTCAGATGGACCACAGGTGGTAAGCAGGTGTATCTGGTAAGAAAGGCGGATAACTTTATTGTTCTTTACGATAGATCCGGCTCAATGGCGGAAAAGTACGCCGACACCATCATGACCAAGATTCAGGCCGAACGTAAGATTCTCCTGGAAAAAAATGCCACTCTCCCGGACATGGACTGGCAGGCTGGCATCTACTCGTTCACCCCGGATACACAGTTGACTAATCTGGTTGAACATTACCCGATGCAACAGTATGACAAAAAAATGTTCAGCTGGCGCCTGATCAAGATGCCACTTGAACCTGCAGGATCAACCATGCTGCAGCCAGGACTTATGGAACTGGACAAAATTCTGGCGACGCTGACCGGTAAGACAGTAATCTTCCTATTCACCGATGGCCAATACACCTCAAAAGGGACCCTGGCCAGCCCGAAAGCTCTGGCCAGAAAAATAACCTCCAGCCATGACGCCTGTTTCGTGGTCATGGATACCGGCGCCAACGCAGATGAAATTGCAACAATCGACGCGCTCGCTTCCGCATCTGAGTGCTCGTACAAAGTGCCGTTTGAAAACCTGCTCGGAAACCCGGAGTGGATGACCAATGCCCTTTTTGATGTGGTGGAAGTTGAATCAAGTGAAAGCACCGAAATGGACAATCCGTTCGGTGAAGATGCAATCAGGGGATACGTCTGGGACAACACACTGTTTGATTTCGATAAAGCCACAATCAGGCGAGAGTTCCGTGACTCATTGCAGGAAGCTGGCGAGTTCCTGCGAAATAACCCTGATACCCGCATCGTTCTCGAGGGTCATACCGACAATGTCGGTTCCCGCGATTACAACATGAAGCTTTCCCACAAGCGTGCTGCCGCAGTTCGTGACTACCTGATACGTGATGAGGGAATTGACCCTGCCCGCATCACCCTGAGCGGCTTTGGATTCAGTGCCCCTGTTGCTTCCAACGACACCGAGACAGGTCGTGCCCTGAACAGGCGCGTACAGGGAATTATCACCGGTATCTAAGCTCCACAACACGTGCCAACAGGCCACCAGCAACACATGGCCTGTCCGGTTACAGTTAAAAAGCCTTCAGCAATGTCTCAATTGCTGAAGGCTTTCTTTTTTTTGCCGCATAAAGCTCTGCCGGTCTGTCATCCTCAAAAAAACACCAACCGACCCGGATGACCTGCAATATATCCAATTCATTCAGAAAATCTGATCATTCAGGCCTTCGGCCTGCCAGCCCCACCACAACAGCCGTTGTTTTCCCCCTCCTATAGCTTAACTTCTTAGCATTTCCAATATACCCTATCCACTATCTGTATCTTTTTCATATGTGGGCCAGATGCTCCAGGGAGATATATTCATGACTCTACAAATTCCGGTGAGCTGGGGAGAACTTTCAGACAAAATGTCCATTCTGAGAATCAAGATGGAAAAGATCACAGACCAGAGCAAACTGATCAATATAGACCATGAGCTAACACTACTGGAGCAATGTCGAGCCAAAGCGGAGGAATCGGATCAACTTCTGCAGTATGAGCGGGAATTGAAACAGGTTAACCAAAAGCTCTGGGAAATTGAGGACGATATTCGCATCTGTGAAAAGAACGCAGACTTTGGTTTGCAATTCATCGAACTTGCCAGAGCTGTCTACAAGACCAACGACAAAAGAGCTGGTTTAAAATACAAAATCAACATGCTACTCGGCTCTGAAATTATCGAAGAAAAATCCTACGAGGATTATAGCAGAGATGAGTAGTTCTCAGCAGTCCGGCAACAAACCTGGCAACATCCTTATTATCAAACTCGGGTCCCTGGGCGATATAGTTATGGCTGAGGGTGCGATACATGATATACGCCTGCACCATACTGATGCGAAAATTTCTGTAATGACCACCCTGCCATACCAGAAAATGTTCAGCCGCTGCCCATGGGTGAATGACGTTATCATCGATCCGCGAGAGCCACGGTACCGGCTTGACCAAATGATCACCCTGCGAAACAGGCTTAGAAAATACAACTACGATTTCGTCTATGATCTGCAACGGGCTGGCCGCACCAGTTTTTACTACACCTGGGTCTGGGGACGATCAGTCCCCTGGGTCGGCAAAGCCAAAGGCTGCCAATACCACACTGAACGAATTCCTGGTGCCGCGGCTATGGACACCCTCGCCCTGTCCCTGCGAAATGCCGGCGTTCAAACTGCGTATGCGTTGCAGAGTAACGTAGACTGGATGGTCGATGAAGTTGACGGCATACTCAGCAGCTACAACCTCAAGAATCAGGAATACGTGGTACTTATTCCTGGCTGCTCGGCGGGCCACCCACAAAAAAGATGGCCCCATTATGCAGAACTGGCCGATCACCTCATCGCCCTGGGCTTGCGCGTTGTCACAGCCCCTGGTCCCGATGAGGTTGAGCTTTGCCAATCGATCCCAGGTGATATGCTCCTCTATCAAGACAAATTTCTCGACTATTTCAAACTCGCCGGTGTCTTGCAGCAAGCGGCATATATTATCGGCAACGACACTGGACCAACCCACATTGGTGCCCATCTCAGAAAACGGGGTCTGGCCCGAATGGCGCTAGTTTAAGCGTGTTTTATAGGTGAAAAGCAACTGAATATATTGGCAAAAATTGGTATAATTTGCTATGCGAAACCAACACCAAATCATGCCAATGTTGCCCGGTTTTCACCTTCCCAAACGAGGTAGAAAACCTCATAGCCAACAACAAAAATTTGCTCGAAAAATCACTTCCCTCAGACAGAACTCTTTTAAACAGATAGGAGAGATTTTTGGGCAATTCATTCCCACGAAATTGCTCAAACAGGATCCTTCGGGAAAGATGAGCAGACGACGTTTGTTTACCAAGGAAAACACTTTTTGGTCCTTCTTAGGCCAAGTCCTTGATGCAGACGGTGGATGTAGAGAAGCTGTAAAAAAGTTGCAATCATATGCATCTAACCACGGCCTTCGGCTTCCATCATCATCTACCGCTTCATATTGCTGTGCACGTAAGAAATTAGATGAAAATCTGCTTGTTGAGGTGTTTCAACATACTGCTAAATGGTCCGGAGCACGACGTGCATCTCATTCATTAAATGATCGCCAGGTAATTGTTGTTGATGGGACAGGTGTTACAATGGCGGATACAGCAGAAAATCAAGAGCTTTGGCCACAGTCATCGAACCAGAAACCAGGATGCGGCTTCCCCTCAGCACGAATATGCGCATACTTTTCATTGCAAACCGGAACAATGCTCAGCTATGCCATCGGTAATAAAAAGAGTAACGAACTTCCATTGTTCCGTAAGCAGTGGTCCACCTTTGAGGCTGGTGATATCTTTCTTGGTGATAAAGGTTTTTGTAGTTACTTCGATTTAGCCGAGCTGAAAAAACGCTGTGTTGATAGTGTGATAACACTTGCTCGTAGAAAACCAGTCGGTAGGAAAAACTGCATTAAAGAATTCGCTCCTGATGATCTACTGATTGAATGGAAAAAACCAGTATACAGGGAAATGGTGTCGTATTCGCGGAAAACCTGGGAGGACCTTCCCGACAAACTCGTTATGAGACAAATCAAAGTAAAGGTGACTCAATCAGGGTTTAGAACAAAAGAATTTCATATTGTTACCACGCTAATCGATCAAGATCAGTACCTGAAAGACGAAATTGCAGCGTTATACCTTAAGCGTTGGGATGTCGAACTTTTCTTTCGTGATATCAAGACAACGATGGGATTTGATATCCTCCGGTGCCAATCGCCTGAAATGATAAAGAAAGAAATTTTAATGTACTTCATAGCGTACAACTGCATCCGGCGCATAATGTTACAAGCGACACAGCTGGTAGACATTGATATCCGGTCTATCAGTTTCAAAGGAAGTCTACAGGCTATTAGAAGTTGGGAACCACGGTTGGGGTCCTCTAGGTTGAGCACAAATGAAAGACAAAACATGCTCTCAGATTTATCCTTTGTCGTGGCTCGTTGCAAAGTTTTCGACAGGCCTGGACGAAGCGATCCGCGGTGTCTTAAGCGAAGACCAAAACCTTATCAGTTACTCAACAAACCTAGAAGTGAAATGGTCGAAATACAGCATCGGAGCAGATATGAAAAAAAGGCTTAAACTAGCGCCATTCGGGTCTGGCCCTCTTCAGCGACCATGTCCCGCCCGCCCAAACCGGCATTCAACACACACTATTCAATTGGCTGGAGGCAGACTCCCTGGAAGATCTTTCTGTGGAAACGGTCATGAACTCCGTGAAAGCAAATCTGAATCTTTAAGATCTGCAATTCACCTTCAATTTCTGAAAAAACGACCACACTTACACAGCCAATACCTACCGAACTCCAACACTGCCAGCTCCCAGGACAACGTTTTCGTTATACTGCCAAATAGTATCAGCGCATTTGAACGTATTATTGTAATAATTCGCTCAAACCGGAGTACGCCGTCACTCTTTTCAGCTCTGCTACACAGGAGTATTCTCTTTAACAGAAAGGACTTGTGCCAACATCTTCAAAATGTTAGGCTCTAGATTCACTTCCCATCTTACCTGCTCGGGAAAACGGCGCAATCGCCTATAAAATAAGAGAATAAATTACTGAAGACATGGTCTTTAGCACATCGATATTCCTCTTCATTTTTCTGCCTGTTGTGCTTGCCGTCTATATGGTAGCAGGCCCCCGCCTGCGCAATATAACCCTACTTGTATCAAGTTTATTTTTCTATGCCTGGGGCGAGCATATTTTTGTGTTCCTCATGCTCGGCTCGATTGTGGTCAACTGGCTTTTTGGCCTACTTATCGGCGTATTCAGGAATAATGGCAATTCAGGCAGGTTACCGCTCTTTTTTGGTGTAGGTGCAAATCTCGGCCTGCTTGGTCTGTTCAAATATGCCAATTTCTTCATCGCCAACCTCAATCCGCTCCTGCTGAAATTTCAGTTGGCACCCATTGAGCTGGAAGAAGTACACTTGCCGATCGGCATCTCTTTTTTCACATTTCAAGCTATATCGTATCTGGTCGACGTCTATCGGCTTGAAGCGAAGCCCCAGAAAAACCTCATTCAAATTGCGCTTTATATTTCACTCTTTCCACAGCTTATTGCCGGCCCCATCATTCGGTACAAAGACATCGCCGGCCAAATCGCAAACCGCGCTATCAAACTCGACCACCTCGTTAACGGCATCCAGAGGTTCATCATAGGGCTTGCCAAAAAAGTGTTGCTCGCCAATGTACTTGGCCGTACTGCGGATCATATATTTTCCCTTCCTGCCGATGCACTTTCTGCAGATCTTGCCTGGCTCGGAGCTGTCAGTTATATGCTACAAATATATTTTGATTTTTCAGGATACTCAGATATGGCCATAGGTCTTGGCCTGATGTTTGGCTTTCGCTTTGCGGAAAATTTCAATCTGCCATATTCCGCAGTCTCCATTCGCGAATTCTGGCAACGTTGGCATATTTCACTTTCCACCTGGTTCAGGGATTATCTTTATATTCCCCTGGGGGGCAGTAAAAGAGGGGCACTGACAACATATCGCAATCTCGTCATCGTTTTTCTTCTCTGCGGTCTCTGGCATGGAGCCAGCTGGACTTTTATCGCCTGGGGGCTTTACCACGGGGTGTTTTTAGTATTAGAGAGAAATTTTTTCATCTCACTGGTGCTGGGGAGGTTACCCCGGCCTCTGCAACATCTTTACGTGCTGACGGTCGTTCTTTGCGGCTGGGTGCTTTTCAGGGCAGAGTCCCTGCCCCATGCAGGAAACTTTCTGCTGGCAATGATCACCTTTACAACTCCTGCGTATTTCGACTCGCAACTGTACATGTTTCTCAACAATGAGTTTTATCTGGCGCTGACTATCGCTATTGTCGCCTCGACACCGGTTATCTCAAAACTCCGGCACATGCTGACTCAGCTGGAAAACGAGCCGCAGACCGGCAAAACCATCATCCGCTCGATCTCCTCTGTCTGCACTGCCGGCTTTCTAAGCTGCACCTTTCTTTACGCCATCGCTTCCATCATCGGAGGCGATTATAACCCCTTTCTCTATTTCAGGTTCTGACCAGGTGAATTATGAAAAAGCACACCAGATCATCACCCGAAGTATTGAAACGAGTAATCGGCCTTGCCCTGCTGATCACGGCCTTCTGCCTGATCGGTATCCACTCGAAACTCAGGTCCGATTTTGCTGACTCAGACTGGCAGTCAATTGTTACCAGGGTAGGGATTATTCTCGTTGTCTCGACTATCGTTGCATTCAGGCTAAAATCCCTGTTCGACCAGCAACATGGTAAACCTTATGCTCCACAAAGTTACGGCAGATTTTTTGTATCTCTGCTCTTCTTCTCGGTACTCTTCTTCCCACTGATATCACAAACTTCCCATCTCCAGAAAGGTGCTTTCGACATTACAAAAGCGATCTTCTATTCCTGCAACAAAGATCTCCCAACTACTGTCGGCACTGTTCTCAAAGAATTTCCTGACAGATATAAAGACTACATCTCTAATGATTCACAGTTGAACAACCTGCTTATTCACCTCAACTCCTATGTGAAAATTTATGGCCTTGGTGTCTCGCCAAATGACATGATCGCTCTCGGCAAAAACGGTTTTTACTTCGAAGGATCAGCAGAAAGGAAGGTTGAACGAAACATCCGGGAGCATTTCGACAATATTGCTGATTATATGGGCCAAATACCTTTTACAGAGGCTGATCTGCGCCAATGGAAGCGTATTCTTGAAGAGCGTAAATACTGGTTGAAGGAAAGAGGAGTTGACTACGCCTTTGTCCTTGCCCCATCGAAAGCCCTGGTGTATCAGGAGTACCTGCCCACTCCGTTACAGATGACTGACAGCAAGCGTAACAGGTATATGCAACTCTCAGCATATTTGCAGGAATACGCCGATATTCACTTTATAGATACCCTGCCACCTCTCCTTGAGGCCAAACGGGAAAGAAAATATCCGCTGCTCTATTACAAAACAGACTGGCACTGGAACTACTATGGCGCATTCATTGCCTACCAGACCATCATCGGTGAACTGAGAGACATGCTGCCCCACCACGAACTTACCTCCCCCGACCTCTCTGATTTTGAACTATCGGTGAGAAAAGGATGGGCCCACAGAAAATTCATGGACCTGCTTGGGCTTCCCGTTCAGCTCCACAAAAATGAGCATTACGTAGTCATGAAACCCAAAAAGGGCGGTTCATATGACGATGCAAAGCATATTCCCAGGGATGGTATCAAGGATGTTTACCCCCAAAAATATACCTTGAAAGCGGATGATGGGGATACCATGCAGATACGACTTGTTCAAAACCCGAACGCACCGATAGATTCAATCCTGATACTGGGTGATTCTTTTCTTGAAATGTGCGTTCTCTATTTCAGCGGCAACGCGAAGCGTGTCTTGAACTATCGAACAATTATTAATTTCCCAGCTTATATTTTCAAATTTGAACAGCCCGATATAGTTGTTCAGGGATTGTTGAACATGTACCTGCTCAGGCCGCCACCAGAGAATCCTGCTGAGTTTCAGAAAAGTTACATGAGAGGTAAGTTTTACGAAAATGGCAACAACGTAGTGACACGCAGAAGCGGTGAAGATTTCAGGGTTCACTTCAGGAACAGACAGCGTTTTTATGAGATCCTTTTCTCCCATGCAAACCGAGTTGGTCCCCAGGAAGTTCAGATAGCCAAAGTCGGGATCGAGACCCAACAGAAAGGACAGGTTCAATTTCAATTTTTCGATCAGGATAGCAGTGTTATCAAAACCATGTTGCTCAAAGTGGATAGAGGCCACAACGACCTTTATTTAGAGCTTCCCACTGGCATTATCAGCAAGCTCAGCTGCACCGAGTATGGTTCAGCAGCCAGTATAATACCCAGAAATTTCGAGTTACGCAGCGACCTGCCGATACGGGGTATAGCGCAACATCGCCTGATACCCTAAGGGCTGAGCCAATTTGCTGTACAACAAGACCTTTATTCTGGTACTCTTTCCTCCTTTTAGTGCATAGAGTATTTTTATTGTTTGTTGTCTTTACAGGTTCCCTTCAGCCCATTTCGCACCCGAATCCAATATGCAGGCAGAATTACGAGAAATACGGGATTTTCTATCCCTACACCGACCCTTCAAAACACTTTCGGATGAGCTGCTGACCAAAGCCTCACAAGGCATCGAAATATCTTATTTTCGCTCTGGGGCAATGATTCACAGCTATGGCGATCCGATATACGATCTGCATATCATTCGCAGTGGCGCGGTGGAGGTATACCGACGAAACGGCGCACTCTACAACCGGCTCGATGACGGAGACATTTTCGGCCAGATGGGCTTATTAATGAACAATAAAGTTCGTTTTCCCGCCAAAGCGATCGAGGACTCCCTCATTTACTGCCTGCCGGAAGATGTTTTCAATGAACTTTGCCAGCTGGACGAAGGTTTTTCGGATTTTGTTGAAACAGAAGATACAGCCCGCCTCCACCAGGCACTCTCCACCCGGGTGGATGCCAATGACCTCACAACCTCCAAAGTCAAATCCCTCCTCTACCGTGAACCTTTGATGCTCACCAAGGATGAGACCATCCAGACAGCCGCCCGGACCATGACTGAGGAGAATGTTACCGCAGTGCTGATTACTGATCCTGAATCTGCCGCAGCTACAGAAGACGATGAGGATCAGGCCCACTTTGTCGGTATTCTCACCGACCGCGATCTCTGCACCAAGGTGCTGGCCAATGGCCTCTCCTTTGATATCCCTGTCAGCGAGGTGATGTCCACGGAGCTGATCTCACTTGATAACAATGCCTACGTTTATGAGGCAATGCTCTTGATGCTCAGGAATAATGTCGCACATCTTCCTGTATTGAAAAAGAAATATCCAGTAGGTATACTTGAGATGGCTGATATCGTGCGCTACGAATCGCAAAACAGCCTACTGCTGGTAAGCAGTATTTTTCAGCAGTCCACCTGCGAGGAGTTAATCACACTCGGCAACGATGTTCGCGACTGTTTTGTACGCATGGTCAACGAAGATGCCAACTCACATATGATCGGCAGTGCCATGTCTGTTATCGGACGCAGTTTCATTCAGAGACTGGCTGAACTCGCAGAAGAACAATATGGTCCCCCACCGGTTCCCTACTGCTTCATCACCCTGGGTTCCATGGCACGGGACGAACAACTGATTGTAACAGATCAGGATAATGCCTTGATCCTTGATGAAAGCTACGATGCTGCCGAACATGACGAATACTTTGCCAACTTCAGCAAATTCATCTGTGACGGGCTTGATGCATGTGGATACGCCAATTGTGAAGGTGGCATTATGGCAACTAATCCTGAATGGCGTAAAACCAGGAGAGAATGGGAGGAATGCTTTGCTGACTGGATCGACAACCCCAAACCACGGGCGCTCCTCAACAGCTGTATTTTTTTCGACCTTGATGGAGTTCATGGCCGGATCAAATGGGCCGAACAACTCAACAGTTTTATCAACCGCAGGGCACGTCGTAACATCCGCTTCCTCGCCTGTCTCGCCAGAAATGCTCTGAACCGCACGCCGCCACTGGGCTTTTTCAAAAACTTTGTCATGGAAAAGGACGGACGTCACCGCAATTCCCTCAATCTTAAAAGAAGAGGTACCGCTCCGCTTGCCGATATCATCAGGGTGCATGCCCTTGCTGTCGGTTCCCGCTCCCAGAACTCTTTTGAACGCTTAGACGATATCATTGAAGCCGGCATTCTTCCCCAGGGACGAGGACCCGACCTGCGTGATGCCATGGAGTTTATCTCTCTGGTTCGTATCAGGCACCAGGCTAAAGATGTAGAAGAAAACGTCGAGCCGGATAACAACGTAGAACCGGAGAATATGTCTGAATTTGAGCGGCGCCACCTCAAAGAAGCCTTTCAGATACTGAGCAATGCCCAGAATTTCCTGAAATACCGCTACCAGGCCAATCAATTCGCCTGATCCCTGGACAAATGATGTTTCCTCTTCGAAAATCTCAACGTTCTCAACTCAGCTGGTCTAAAATCATCAGCAATCGTCTCGATATTGCACGAGATGATCGCCTTCGCGCTTTTTACCAGCTCAGCATAATCGATCCTGATATCCCTCTTAGCCAGGTCACCTTTGTTGCCCTCGACTTCGAAACAACAGGCCTCAATCCCAAAAAACACGATATCGTCAGCATTGGGCTGATCCCGTTTACTCTCAGGCGCATCTTCTGCCGCAATGCGGGATATTGGTTGGTTCAACCACGTAAACCACTGGGGGAAGAATCGGTTGTTATCCATGGGATAACCCACTCGGATATAGACGAAGCCCCGGATCTTAAACGCATACTCGATGATGTGCTGGAGGCGATGGCAGGTAAGATAACCATTGCCCACTTTCACCGTATTGAACGCGAATTTTTCGATAACGCGCTTAAAGCCAGAATCGGCGAGGGAATCCGTTTTCCTATAATCGACACCATGGAGATTGAGGCAAAAATCCAGGAAAGGGAAAATGGCGGCATTCTCAATCGCCTGCGAGGCCGACATCCACTCTCAATCCGCCTGGCTGAGAGCCGCAACCGCTACGGTCTGCCCCCCTACCAGATGCACCATGCCCTGAGTGACGCCATGGCGACCGCCGAGCTTTTTCAGGCACAGATAGCCTATCATTATTCGCCGGAGACGAGGTTGGGGGAGTTGTGGGTGTGAACTAACGTGGGACGTGGGACGTGGGACGTGGGACGTGGGACGTGGGACGTGGGACGTGGGACGTGGGACGTGGGACGTGGGACGTGGGACGTGGGACGTGGGACGTATAAAGATGATTGAGTGCAGATTTCCTGTCAATAAAAATCGACCAAAAAAATGTACTTTTCCCTTTTTTTATAAGCATTTAAGCCATAAAGCAAAAGGCCGATCCAAGAGCATCGGCCTTCCACCTACCTGCAGTTCACGTCCAACTTCAAACTTCCAACTTCAACCCTGCTGTTACACCCGCAGTTCACGTCCAACATCCAACTTCCAACGTCCATCCTGCTGTTACACCCGCAGTTCACGTCCAACATCCAACTTCCAACGTCCACCCTGCTATTACACCCGCAGTTCACGTCCAACGTCCAACTTCCAACGTCCATCCTACTGTTACACCTGCAGTTCACGTCCAACGTCCAACTTCCAACGTCCATCCTGCTGTTACGTCCTACTGTTTCTCAGTCCTCAAGCCCAGCAACAAACTCACACACATTGCCAGAAGGACCACAGTAAACGGCAGAGCGGTGGAAATTGCTCCGGCCTGCAGGGCCTGGATCGCCTCAGTGCCACCGATGTAAAGCAGGGCTGCGGCAATCGCACCCTCGATGGTCGCCCAGAACACACGCTGGGGAACCGGAGCGTCCAGCTTTCCACCCGCAGTAATTGAATCAATGACCAACGAGCCGGAATCTGAAGAGGTGATGAAAAATACCAGGACCAATATGACCGCGATCACAGAGAGCACAGTTGCAAAGGGAAGCGCCTCAAACATCTGAAACATCGCCAGCGGCACTTCAGTCAGCCCTTTCTCTCCCAACACACCAACTTTCTTGGTTACCTGATCAATAGCAAGGCCGCCAAACACGGACATCCAGACCACGGTAACCAGGGTGGGAACGATCAGTACCGCAGTGATAAACTGCCTGATGGTACGACCTTTGGAAACCCTGGCGATAAACATACCAACAAAAGGGGACCACGAAATCCACCATGCCCAATAAAACACAGTCCAACCCTGGAACCATGCCTCATCCTCACGTCCGTGGGGATTGGAAAGCGGAATAAAGTTCTCGACGTAGGCACCGATGGTTGTGGGAATAGTACCCATTGCAACGGCAATACCGAGAAAACCAACAAAAATGAGCAGGGCAAAAGCCACAACCATGTTGATATTACTGAGCACCTTTACGCCGCGCTCAATACCGCGCACAACAGAAAGAACAGCCAGTGCCGTAACGCCTGCAATCACGCCAATCTGAAGACCGACACCGCCGTTTAGACCAAAAACATGATTTATACCGCTCGCTGCCTGCTGGGCGCCAAGTCCCAATGACGTTGCCAGACCAAACAGCGTTGCGAGAACTGCGAGGATATCGACAATGTGACCAGCCCAGCCCCAGGCACGATCACCAAGAATCGGATAAAATATGGAACGGATAGAAAGCGGCAGCCCCTTGTTGTACGCAAAAAATGCCAGTGAAAGCGCTACTACACCATACATAGCCCAGGGATGTAATCCCCAGTGATACATTGTTGCGCCCATGGCCATTCGCGCTGCTTCCGGAGTATTGGGAGTAACGCCCAGCGGGGTTTCATACCAACCGGTATAGTAGGCCACCGGTTCCGCCACACTCCAGAACATCAACCCGATACCCATACCTGCTGCAAAAAGCATTGCCAGCCAGCTGAGCATCGAGTGCTCCGCAACTGCATCTTTGCCTCCCAACCGAATCTTACCGTATGGCGAAACGATCAGGGCCAGGCAAAACAGCACCATGATGTTGCCAGTCCAGATAAAAAGTGAATCGAAAGCACCAATGATATTCCATTTTAAGCCGTCAAGCATGGCTTTGGCTGAATGTGCATCCGATAGCAGGGTCGCCAAAAGAAACAGACCGATCAGCCCGGCGCTTGTACCAAATACAGGGTTATGGACGTCAAATCCCCATTTCTGGATATTATCCTGTCCCACCGTGTAATCGGTATTATCAATGCTGTACTTGTCTGGGTTGTTCTTCATTAAAATCCTCTTTTTTGGGCAAGCTCCCGTTACTGTCAATCATCTGCCCTAAAATAGCCACACCCTGAAGCAGCACTGCCACATCATCATGCACATAACTTTTAAAGCCCGTTCCAACCAACGATTTCATCAGCCTGCCAATTCATCTTCTATTAAGAAATACCGGATGAACATAACAACTCACCTGCAAACCACAATCAAATTTCGCTGAAACGATTCATCAGCATTATTTATACAATCTCGAAATACAGACGTGTCGGGCGATAGCTGGAAATGGCTGAGCAAAGGACGTAACTCACCACACTCACAACTGATCTACACTGATAATTCAAGATAATCACACTTGAATTCAACCGGGCACCACCATCACGAAATGGCGGAGAAAGAATGCCGGTGGTCAAGAACCCCTCTTAACCACCGGCCAGGTATTGCGAAACTTATTCTTTAACAAACTCTATGTACTCTTCGGCCGTTGGCAACTGGCCATAGAGAGCCGCATAAACAGTCAGTTCGGTAGAGCCAAGGAAAACCTTAGTATTATCGCCAAGGCGGTTGTCGAAATTGCGGGTGGAGGTAGACATTACCGTCACACCCGGTCGCACTCTGGCCTGGTTGCCCATACAGAGACTGCAGCCAGGTATTTCCACCCTGGCGCCAACCTGGGAAAAATTGCTCAGGCTGCCTTCTGCCAGCAGGGTATCCCTGGCCATACGGGTTGGCGGTGCAACCCAGAGCTGCCCTTTCGAGTACTCCTTACCTGCCACCAGCCTGGAGGCGGTTCGCAAATGACCGATATGCACCATGCAGGAGCCGATAAACGCTTCATCTATAACAGTACCCGCAACTTCACTCAGTGGTCGTACGTCGTCGGGATCATTTGGACAAGCCAGTAAAGGTTCCTTCAACTCATTGAGATCGATCTCGATCACAGTGAGATACTCAGCAGTCGCATCCGCTTCGAGTAGAGACGGGTCAGCAAGCCAGCCTTCAAGTGTGGCGATGCGCCTTTCGATGCACTCTTTATCAGAGTAACCATCTGCCACCATTGATTTCAGCAGCGCGACATTCCCGCGTACATTTTCTATCACAGCTTCCAAGGGTAATTTCAGGGTAGCTGCCGCGGCGCTACGTTCTGCAGAAGCATCGCTCAACTCGAATGCCTCTTCAACGCTCAGATCTTCAATACCCTCTATTTCCAGGACAGTGCCGGCGAAGATGTTCTTTTTGCCTTTCTTGTCCACAGTCAACAAGCCCTTTTTAATCGCCTGGTACGGGATGGCGTTAACCATATCGCGTACGGTGATTCCCGGCTGTCGCTGCCCCTTAAACCGGACCAGTACCGACTGCGGCATCTCCAGTGGCATAAAACCCAACGCTCCGGCAAATGCAACAAGACCGGAACCTGCCGGAAAGGAAATACCCAGAGGAAAACGGGTATGGGAGTCGCCACCGGTGCCAACGGTATCAGGCACAAGCATTCTGTTCAGCCAGGAATGGATGACTCCATCTCCGGGTTTCAACACAACTCCGCCGCAACTCTCGGTGGTTTCTTTCATAATCTGCCAACGCACCGGGTCCGAAGCCTTGGGATATGCGGCTGTATGGCAAAATGACTGCATAAAGAGATCAGCTTTGAAACGGAGACAAGCCAGCTCAGCGATCTCCTGCATAGTCATCGGCCCGGTTGTATCCTGGGAGCCAACCGTAGTGATCTTCGGCTCACAGACTGTACCGGGCAACACACCTTCTAAGCCACAGGCACGCCCGACCATCTTCTGGGCCAGAGTGTAGCCCTGGTCTGCTGCAGGCTTAGGGTTATCCACCTTCCTGAATTCAGGATACTCAATCCCCAGTGCATCACAGGCTGCCCGGGTCAGGTTGCGACCGATAATCAGGTTCAGCCTCCCCCCGGCACGATATTCATCAAGCAAAGTCGCCGGAGGTGGCACCAGTTCAACTGACTCACCATTTTCACGCGTCATTGTCCAGGTTTTCAGGTTCAATGTGACCTGCTCACCGATGGCAAGAGAACTCACATCCGCCTGGATAGGCAAAACTCCCGCATCTCTGGCGGTCGCATAAAAAATCGGTGCAATGATGGAGCCAACAACCACGCCGCCACAGCGCTTATTGGGCACTCCCGGAATATCTTCGCCCACATGCCAGACCAGTGAGTTGATGGCAGATTTTCTGGAAGAACCTGTGCCCACCACATCACCTGCAAAACCGATAGATTTTCCGGCTTTACGAAAATTACGGATTGCCTCCACGCCACCGGGAAAACGTTTGGTTCCAAAATGTGTGGCGTGCAGAGGTATGTCAGCACGGGACTGGGCCTGGTTGCCAGGAGAGAAATCATCGGTGTTGATCTCACCTTCCACCTTGTAAATGGTCAGTTCCACCGACGCAGGTATTTCCGGACTGTTATAAAACCATTCCGCCTTTGCCCATGACTCAAGCACCCCTCTGGCATGTTCATTGTCCACGGCCAGTTCCTTTACCCTGTCAAAGGCCTCATACACCTTGATCAGCTTCTTGAGACCCTCGGCTGCAGTGCCTGCGACCGCCTCGACACTCAGTAAACGTATCAGGGCTTCGACATTGTAGCCGCCACCCATACGGGATAGCTGGCCTATGGCAGAATCAGGGGTGAACCCCTCGACTTCCACTCTGCCTTCGGCAACCTTCAGTAACCACTCAGCTTTCACCTTTGCGGCTTTGCCCACACCGGGCTCCACGCGTTCACCCAGGAGTTCGACAAGCAGACCGGTCTTCTCCTCCTGTTCGAGCAGACATACCAGATCACGGGTCTGACCTGCTGTGAGGGGCAGCGGCGGCAAGCCCGCGGCCTGCCTCTCCTCGACATGTTTTTGATATTCAGCAAGCATTATTCAATCCTTATTCGCAAACATATTGATAAGATATGAGATTGCCTGTTATCACAAGACTCTCTGGCTGACAGCGCATCTCAATCCTTTACTCATATGGGATAATTGAGGGGAGAAATGATAAAAGACGACAACCGGGGCAGGTTCAATACGGCTTTTCCCGCCCCGGTTGCGTTATGATGGACTGATCCGATCAGGCAAGAGCTTTTTGCAGATTTTCGTCCAGCTTGGCCAAAAACTCTTCGGTGGTCAGAAAGGTCTGACCTTCACCTACCAGAAGTGCCAGGTCCTTGGTCATAAAACCCGATTCAACGGTCTCGACACAGACATTTTCCAGAGTTTCTGCAAACTTCACAACCTCTGGAGTCTCGTCAAATTTGCCACGATAGGCCAGGCCCCTGGTCCAGGCAAAGATAGAAGCTATAGGGTTGGTCGAGGTCTTGTTGCCCTTCTGGTGCTCGCGATAGTGGCGGGTTACGGTACCATGGGCCGCCTCTGCTTCAATGGTTTTGCCATCCTCGGTCATAAGCACCGAAGTCATCAGACCGAGTGAGCCGAAGCCCTGGGCAACGGTATCGGATTGTACATCGCCGTCGTAGTTCTTGCAGGCCCAGACAAAACCGCCATCCCACTTGAGTGCGGCGGCAACCATATCATCGATCAGACGATGCTCATAGGTAATGCCGGCCGCCTTGAATTTTTCTGTAAATTCATTCTCGTATACCTCCTGAAAGATGTCCTTGAAGCGGCCATCATATTTTTTCAGGATGGTATTTTTGGTGGAGAGATACACCGGCCAACCGAGATTCAACCCGTAATTCATGCATGATCGGGCAAAACCGCGAATCGACTCATCGAGGTTATACATACCCATTGCACAGCCACTAGCAGGAAAATCGAACACCTCGTATTCGATGGGCTCGCCACCGTCTGCAGGCTCGAATTTCATGGTCAGTTTCCCTGCTCCGGGTACCAGAAAATCCGTCGCACGGTACTGGTCACCGAATGCGTGACGGCCAATGACGATAGGTCTTTTCCAACCCGGCACCAGGCGGGGGATATTTTCACAGATGATCGGCTGACGAAAAACGGTGCCACCTATAATGTTGCGGATAGTACCGTTGGGGGATTTCCACATCTTCTTTAAACCAAACTCCTCGACACGGGCCTCGTCCGGGGTGATGGTGGCACACTTCACGCCCACACCAAACTCCTTGATGGCATTGGCCGCCTCGACAGTAACCTGGTCATCTGTCTGATCGCGATTTTCCATGGAAAGATCGTAATACTTCAGATCAATATCCAGATATGGCAGGATAAGTTTACTTTTAATAAACTCCCATATGATCCGGGTCATCTCATCACCATCGAGTTCAACGACCGGATTTTTCACCTTAATTTTCTGCATCTACGACCTCCATTTTCAGTTTCTTTAACACCGATATCTCTAAAATCGAACAACAAAAATGAGAGTATAAAACGACGAATGATCAAAAGATATCTACCGGTAGTAGACAGGATAGGTACACGAGACGATCTGCTGTTCAAATCATCTGCATAATCAGGGCGTGATTGTAACGTACACCCAGAGGAAGGAAGGGACTCAACCCCTATGTACAGACATCCGGGAAAACTCAACTGGCGATACCCGACCACGTTGGCAGGATGCTCCTGTCACCATCCGCTGCCGGGTCTCAGGCAACATCTGGACTGACCCGAGCTTTCAAGGGGAAAATTGCTGCCCAAAACATCTGAAGGCTTGCAAAAAGCTCATGGAAAATTCGGGTTAGAGGAGACATTATACCAAAAAAATCAAATCAGCCAAGAAATGGCGACGCTACATGAATTATTTTCCTGGCCACCCCCTTCCGAAGAAACCCGCTATTACAATATTGTAGCGCACTACAGTGCATTTTCACCATAGCGACAATGTAGTAGCACCACTCGCAATTCCATCAATCTGCGAGGATTGGCTCAGTACGACAGAAACTATTTCAGCAGGCAGCTTGTTTTCCAGACAAAGATATTTTTTGCAATTTCAGGGTCAAGCGCCAGTTCAGTGTTTTCAAACTTTACACAAAAGGCGGGCGATGTTCGATGCACAGTTACCGTCACCCCCGGGCTGAGACCGAATGAAAGTAATTGATGCAGGTTGGAGTGACTGCCGGGTTTTATATAGGTTATGCGTCCCTGTTCTCCCGGCGAAAGTTCAATTAAGCTGGTAACCGTGTTTTCAACCCTGGTGGAATTGTTTTTACAGCACACACCGGGAGGAATCGACTTACCGTCAGGACACACCTCAGGATGCCCTAAAAGAGTACAAATCGACTCTTCAACCTCCGCCTGCAGGGAATGCTCGAACTCACAGGCTATCTCGTGCATTTTATGCTTCTTTACTTTCAGAATGGAAGTAACCAGCACCTCGGCCAGGCGATGCCGCCTGATTATAACCTTACCGAGTTTTTCGCCCTCGTGGGTGAAATGCACCTCATCGCCATTCAACAACACCATTTTGTTTCGTTCTAACGCCTTAAGCTCAGACCCTGAGAACTGTATTGCACAGTTCTCACGTATAGCAGCGAGAGAACTCTGCTTCTTTTCCCTGGCGACCCATATCGCCTCTAAAATTTCCTCAAGTCGTTCATTGAGCATATCGTTTCACCGGTAAAAAGCAGGTTCTGCTTTCAGGTAAAGGTTACACCAAAGGTGAGACACAGATAATTCACAATACTTCCCAGCAGTATCGCATAAAGAAACACCGCAACATTTATCCCCATCCCGGTCTTTAATCCCCGCTCCTTGAACAGCACGATAAATGAGTTGATACAAGGAGCCACAAAGGTCATCACCAGAAGGTTCACCACCAGTTGCAGGTTGGTGTAGATCATATGCAGATGCTCCAGCTCCGCAGCACCGCTCTCACGGCGAATCATGGTCTTAATGAAAACCTGCACACTTTTTTCCGGCAACCCCATCAGGTGGTGGATCATGGGGCCTAAGGTATGTTCCAGTAACCGGAGTCCCCCCGCCCGCTCAAAAAGGAACACCGCCATGGAAGCAATGATAAATACCGGCAATGCCTCAAGCATGAAGAACCAGGTCTTGGCCAGAGCCATTTTGATTACGGCAAGTGGCTTCGGCAACCTCATGGGAGGGATTTCCAGAAACAACGGTGAGCGCTGGCCCGGCAGAAGTTTATTGAGCAGATAACCGGCAATCAGGATCTGGCTGCCAAGCACCCCGAAAACAGTCAAAGTCGCAGAAAATGGCATTTTGTCGAGAATAACAAGCATCACTGCAATAAGCGGTGCGCATGGCAGGCACAGATAGAGCAGAAAGGAAGCAATGATTTTCTCTTTTTCCGTATTCAGTACCCTGGTGGTCAAAAGCGCCATGGTCACACAGGAAAAGCCCATTACCAATGGAATGACACCCTTGCCGTTCAGGCCAAGCTTCTGGAAGATCTTGTCGAGCAATATGGAAATTCTCGGCAGATACCCAGAATCCTCCAACACTCCAAAAGCTATATAAAAACAGAATATTACCGGCAAAACCAAGCCCATGGCCAAAAAAACACCGGTGGGCAGAATACCGAAATCCGGGTCCATGATCATATCACGCAGGAACTCGTTGGAGAGCCGGTCCGTCACCTGCCCCACCGCAGGAAGAAGAATACCCTGAAAAAAAGTAACGTTGAGGGTATCTACAAGATAGGTAGCCCCAAATGCACCGATAAAGAAATACATAAGGGTGAGCACCAGCATGGCGATGGGAATCCCCGTGAGGTACGAGGTACACATATCACCAAAGGTCGCCAGACGTGAGTTACCTGAGACAGGTTCCCTTCGTTGCACGTCATCTGCCACATTACGGGCAAGACCATTATAATGATCAACAAGTATGTCACGATTATGGGTGGGGTTGTTTCTCCTGAAACGCTCGACAAGATGAAGAATCGAAGTCAATACCTCCTCACCTTTGAGCTCACGAACATATTTCCTGGCGTCCAGGTCATCATGGATCAATAGCAGTCCTATTGCCCTGGCTGAAACCCGGCTTTCGCCGAGCAGTTCGTCGATATCCGTCAGCAACTCATCCATGGCAGGAGTGTAGCTGATACCGAAGTTCGCAGGTCGCAATTGTGAAAATTTGCCAACCAGATCGCGAAGACCCATCCCTTCCGGGGCAATACTGGTAGTCACCTCGATTCCCAGTATCTCCGAGAGCTTTCTGGTATCTATTTCAATACCGCGCGAGACCGCCTCATCCATCATATTGATGTTGAGAATCATCGGCAGACCGAACTCGCTGTACTGCAGGGCAATCGCCAGAGATCTGGAGAGATTTTTAGCATCAGCAATCAACACAATGCCGTTTATCTCACCGGTATATTTACTGGAAAGCAGTATCTCACGTACTGCGCTCTCATCTTCATTGTCTGAGAAAATGGAGACGTTGCCCGGAGTATCATAGAGGCATCCCCGGGCTCCGCGTATGGGTGCACCCTGAATGGAAACCGTTGAACCAGGCAGATTGATCGATTTGACTTTCTTTGTTGAGAGCTTTGAAAAGATAACAGTCTTCCCGACATTCATATTCCCTATCAGGGCATAATTATATCTATCAGGTCTGTTCTCTGAGCCAACAACTGGTTGTGCAGCGTCTTTCATAAAAACTGATACAGATGAAAGTTGAATAGCCGTAATATGTTAAACATTGCTAAAAATTCTTCGTCATCATTAGCACATTTTCCAGGAAATGCAATTTGTCCTTAGCCTTCCCCGGTGACATTTGCACTTTTTTCCCACCATGTTCAACGAGAATCTGCTCAAATAAAGAAAATCTATAAGCAAGTTTGACATTTCAGGCACATACGGCAATGATAATAAGGAGCAGCCACTTTATCTGCCAGGAACAGATCGTCGTGCAAAATTAATGACTGATTAGATTTTCCCTAATAGGGAGAGGTACCTATTTACATCCGGCAGCAGGCTCTCTATACTGCCTTCTCTTTTCGGGAACAATTTTCAGAGCCCAAAAGAAGCTTATACATTCAAGACAGTTACACGACATTCATTGCGAATTCACGTATCAAAACAATAAAACACTGATCTGCCTATGAAAATTACAAAAGCGATATTCCCCGTTGCAGGACTTGGCACACGATTTCTCCCCGCCACCAAGGCTATGCCGAAAGAGATGCTGCCTGTGGTAGACAAACCCATCATCCAGTACGCTGTCGAAGAAGCTCTGGCCTCCGGTATTGAGCAATTGATCTTTGTAACCGGAGCCGGCAAGACTCCCCTTGAAAACCACTTCGATCGAAGCTATGAGCTGGAAGACACCTTGAGAAAACGCGGTAAAGATGATCTGCTGCAGACCATCGAATCACTGGTACCGCCTTCCGGCACCATCGTCTATACCAGGCAGAGTGAACCCCTCGGTCTCGGACATGCCATCTGGTGCGCGCGCCACATCGTTGGCGATGAACCTTTTGCTGTGCTGCTGGCGGATGACCTTATTCAAAGTGAAGTACCTGCACTCCACCAGATGATCAAGGAGTTTGACAGATTACGGGCCTCGATGGTGGCTGTCATAGAAGTACCCACAGAAGACACCTCCAAATACGGTATCTTAGAGGCGGAAGATGAGCATAATGGCACCGTTCGCGTCAAATCGATGGTCGAAAAACCTAATCCGGAAGACGCCCCTTCCAACCTGGCAGCGATCGGCCGCTATATTTTCACCCCGAGAATCTTCGATTTTCTCGGTGCCCATAAGAAAGGTGCGGGCGGAGAAATACAGCTCACCGACTCCATGGTAACCTTGCTTGAAGAACAACCCATTTTTGGCTATCGGTTCAAGGGCACGCGTTTTGATTGTGGTGACAAGGCAGGTTTTCAGATGGCAAATCTGGCCTTCGCCCTCGACCACCCGGAGTTAGGACCGACCATGAAAGAGTATATCAAAACCCTGTAGAGAGTTCTGTGCCTACATAGCAAAAAGCCCTGGTTGTGATTTCACAAACAGGGCTTTTCGAGTTTCGGCAGAGACTATTCTACCCCCGATTTCTGATCAGGGCAGGCAGGGTCAGGTTCGAAGTTTTCGGGAGTAAGCCACAGCAATCTATGCCTACTCTCGAAATACTGAAGAGGATGGCGCTAAAGGATTTGACCTTCGACAGACATTTTTTGCCAAATAATTCAGTATATTCAAAATATTGCTACACCTGCATATAAGATATTTCTTCTCTATTTCTATTTATTGCTCATGGGAAATCCGGGTTAACGTTCTGCCAGCTTCACAAACAAATCCCCCCTGCCCCCGGAATCGGCAAAACCTTTCCCTCTGATACGAAGTTTCTGGCCGGCTTTACTGCCGGCGGGCACCTTGATACGCAACTTCTCCTGACCATTCGGCCCCATCGTAATCATATCCAGAGTCTTGCCATCCCGTAATTCGGCGGAACTCAGGTTCACGGTATAGGTCATATCCAACTGCGGGGGATGATGCGAAACCTGCTCGGGCTCCTTCGCTTTCTGTTTAGAACCGCCAAGCAGAGAACCCACCGCATGGCCAATGGATCTCATAATGGACTTTTTCGTAGGCAGCTTTTTTTTCGCCTCCCGCATGATTGCAGGCCCCGCAATAGAGCCGATCATGAAAATTCCTCCGATAAACATCCCGCCCCGACCGCCAAAAAACGATTTATTGACGAATTGCTGGTTGGAACGAAAACCTTTGCGGGCAAACTCCTGCAAGAGACCATTGAACATCTGTTGAAAACGAGGGTCCTTGAACAGGTCGCGCAAGATATCTTCCTGGGAGTAATTGAAACCACCCGCCTGTCCGTTACCATTTGGAGAGAAAGTTCCGCCCATCTTACGGGCCATATCATACTGCTTGCGCTTAGCCGGGTCTGTCAACACCCCATAGGCCTCGGCTACTTCCTTAAACCGTTCTTCGGCACCCGGGTTGTTCGGATTGCGATCCGGGTGATATTGCATGGCCAGCTTCCGGTAACGTTTACGAATTTCATCGTCCGTAAACTCGGGTGTGACCTCAAGTATCTGGTAGTAATCTTTCATATCTTCAGTTAGTTGGGGACGACAGGAGAATCACCTGCCAGGCCGTAATTGTAAAACTCAGCCTCGTATAATATGCCCTTCACTCTATTTTGTATAGCAAAAGCGTACACCAGATACGGTGGCGACACGCTTCGACAAAATTCCTTTGACAACCGGGCCACCAATTATTCTTATTATAAAAATGCTCAACCCAGTTTTTTTTATTTATTGTACACCATCGTTTGGCAACAAACGCACCAGGAGCCTGGCGGACTATTGCGATTTTCACTCAAATCGAGGCATCGAAGGAAAAATAGGCGGAGCCATATGATTGATATCGAAGTCTCACTTCATTCGCTTATCTGCGAGCATTATTTTTCTTTCGATAACGATTAGTTGGTTGAAAAGGGCCTAGTCCGACAGACTCCTAGCACGAATTAAAGGTAATATTATGACTCCTTATGATGAAGCACATCTTTTTATCGCCGCCACCCGTATCCTTGCCCACCAGAAACGATGTGCCCCGGCAATTGAGGATATCTGCGAACTGATTGGTATCTCGGTTGAAGCCGGTCATTCTCTGTGCAGAAAACTTGAACAAAAGGGCATTGTTGAGCTTTTTGAAGATCCTTTCACTGTTAAAGTGTCTGTGGCGAATCATCTGGAAATTGAAAATCTCCCTAAAAAAGAAGCCGGCAATACACTGGCGGCAGAGCTTGATCAATTCATGTCTAAGAAAAAGGATATGGATAAAAAGGTTGAAACCATTCAGGCCGAGCTGGATGCAAAGAAGAAGAAAATGTTCAGTGAGTTGGAAAAACAGTTCAAAAAGAATACGGGCGATGTCTCATAACCAGACTTGACCGTCAAGAGTAAGAGTCAAGCCTTTCCCCTCGACGTCAACACCTCGAACTATTCGTTGCCACCTTTTGTCTCACCATTCCTGATCTCACTGCCCTCACTCCGCTACTTTCTTTGGCCACAGTATTGCTTGCAGGTGTGCAAACCGTTTTCCCACCAACCCACCACGCTGAGTGGCAACATCAGTGGCCTGAAATTCCTCTCAAGGCAAGCCATAAACACAGACTAAAATCCATTTAGCCCCCCAAATATATAGACACCTGCCCCCAGCGATGCTATCGATTGATACCTTGAGGTCAGAGTAAATGTAAAAAGGTGGTGGCTGAGTAATTTCTTAAAAATATTATAGCCCCGGGGCACACCCTAACCTTTTCAATTGAACTAAATGGCAGGCAAATGGACGATACGCGTGAGACCAGACGGTTGCGCGAGCAACTGGCAGAATTACGGGAAAGATTTTCTACAACAGAGATATCCAATAAAAATTACAGACATTTCTTTGAGAAAAGCACCGCCATGATCTATGCAACTGGCAAAAAGGGGCAGTTTTCTCACATCAACCAAGCCGGTGCTGAGCTCCTGGGCTTTACCTCCCCCGAAGAGGTACTAGGCAGAACGTTCAAGGACTTCTTTTCATTCAATGACAAAGAATTAGAATCATCTCCGAATATTCTCGGAAAGATTTCTGACATGAAAGAAACGGAAGCCATACTTGAACGGCGGGATGGCCATCAATTGTCGGTACAATTATCCTCCACGACAAGAACATCTCTGCTTGGCAAAGTCACAGGGTACGAGGGATTCGCAATTGATATTACAAAACAGAAACTTACCGAAAACCGACTTGCCACATCCGAGACACGCTACAGAACTGTTCTGGACAACTCTCTTGCTGCCATATACATGTTCCAGGACGGAGGGTATTTCAGCTATGTCAACCCGCGGATGGTCAAGGTGCTGGGCTATGATTCGGCGGACGAACTCATCGGCAAGCCTTTTTGGGAGGTCATAGCCGACGATGACCGTGAAATGGTACGGCTGCGAGGATTGGAGCGAGAACACAATGAAATCTACCCCCGCCGCTACAAATACAAGATGCTGAAAAAAGATGGCGAGGAGATATGGGTGGACATGCGTGCCGCCCATGCCTCCTCTCTCGGGAAACCGGCAGCGGTGGGCAATTTTATCGATATCACCAAAGAGGTTCGAGCAGAAGAGCAAGTCCGGCTGCTTACCCGGCAACTCATCGAGGGGATTGAGGAGGAGAGGCGCTCACTCGCCAATGACATCCATGACGAATTCGGTCAATCTCTCACCTCACTGCAGTTTGAAATAGAGTCGCTGAAAAACGCCATCCCGACAGATCGGGAAAACGCTGCGATCATCTGCAACAAAGTAACCGAACAGATCCAGAATCTGGCTGAAAAGGTTCGCGATACCACCTCAAAACTCAGGCCGGACCTGTTGGATCATCTTGGTCTGGAGCCGACACTGAACTGGTATTTGAACGACATTTCCCAAGCACGACCCGAGCAGACCGTCTCGTTTCAGGCCGTCGGCCTGAAAAAACGCCTGCCAAGCGAAGTGGAACTTGTACTTTATCGTGTATTTCAGGAAGGCTTGAACAATATAGCGAAACATGCTAATGCATCCCTTGTGGATATACAGCTAACTTACAGTCATCCCGACATAATACTAATTATCAAGGACAACGGTTGCGGCTTTCATATAGGCAAAGAAGGTGTCTCCGAAAATGACCCGAGAAACGGTATCGGCCTGCTCAGTATGAAAGAGCGTGTCGCAGCACTCTCCGGATCGTTTTCGATACGTTCTGCTCCAGGAAAAGGTACGGTATTACGGGTTAAAATTCCAATGAGTGACTAGCGGATACATGGAACCGATTACGATCCTTATTGTTGATGATCACGCCATTGTACGTGACGGTATGCGTCAGTTGATAGCTTCCCAGCAGGATATGAAGCTTGTTGGTGAGGCGTATGACGGCCCCGAAGCACTCAGGCAGGTCAGGGCGATCACCCCCGATGTGGTTCTGCTCGACATTGCCATGCCCGGCATGACGGGCCTGGAAACCATCGGCCTGATAAAAAATGCCAATCCCGACATCAAGATTGTCATACTCTCCATGCATTCCAAAGAGAGCTACGTGCATCAGGCCCTGAGCGCCGGTGCGCTCGGTTATGTACTCAAGGCTTCCCCCAGCACTGATATTCTTAACGCCATCAGAGCAGCAGGGAAAAATGAATATTTTCTTAGTTCCAAAATACGGGCGGGGGTCATTGATGCCTACCTGCAGTCAAAACAAAGCACTCCCGCAGTCAGGGGGTACGACCTTCTCACCGAACGCGAACAACAGGTGTTCAGGATGGTTGTTGAAGGCAATACGACCAAAGAAATTGCCGATCTTCTCTGCGTGAGCGGTAAAACGATAGAAAAACACAGAACAAGCGTCACGACAAAGCTCGGAGTACATGGTCGCCTTGAACTCCTGAAGTATGCCATCCGTATCGGCGTGGTCGACCCTGACCTCTGGGAGGAGTAGTCACTGTCATGCAGTACGGATCTAACATTTTGATATAAATTGGTTTGCAAATGATTATTTTCAATTCCCTGCAGTCAGCCCCATTTGCGTTTCCCGGACTTTACTCCTTCAGGAATTGAACTGTCGATGGTTGTATGAAAGATATTTTTTGTTTGTATCGTCATTTGAAGCAGCTTGTACCAAGCTGTACATTCACCTCGCCTTCCACCTCTCCAATAATGCCCGCAACTCCTGCAACAATTTCTTTTCATACATTTTCAAACACATACAGGAATAACACTCAAAGGAATACAGGATTCATCAGAACAGGAATCGCACTTTGTCTGCTCCAAATGGGGAGGACTTCCCGTGAAAATAGGGAGAACTCCCCATACTCTTCCTTGACCGGTAAAAGTATTATGCGCGGCACAGACATGAAATCGGGTGAGGTATGACCTGCTTGCAGACTAATTACATATGGGTTCTTCCGCATGAACACAAGACGCCATGCGACCGACCTTTAACCTGGAGGCAGATTGAAATAAAAGACCATATGGCTGAGCATATGGACAGATCAGAAACAGCAGTACTATCATTTCGACTTACAAAAGGAGTGTTGTATGGAGAGGGAGAAGAGTGCAAAGGTTTTTTGGAATGATCTGGATCCAATTGTCACGTTGTCGGTCATCGGCGTATACATTTTTTGCGTAGGCTTTATCGCCGTCGATGCCGAGACATTCAACGGTTTTTTCAAGGGAATACGTAACTGGTTGATCTTCAATGTCAACTGGGGATTTCAGCTGTTCAACCTTGTCGTAGTTCTGCTGGCTCTCGGAATTGCCGTTTCCAAGTGGGGAAGCATCAAACTCGGCAAGGACGAGGACACACCCGAATATTCCAACTTCGCCTGGCTGGCAATGCTGTTTTCCTCCGGGTTCGGTCTTACCATGTGGCTGCTGAGCACTACCGAGATCATCTGGCACTGGTACGGATCAGATTTCATCATCGACGCAGGTTTTAAAGGGGACCCAAAGGGAGTTGCCATGGCCATGCAGAGTGTGCTCATGGACAATGGCATTCACGGCTGGGTACTGTTTTCCATGGGCGGTCTGGCCTTGGCGCTGCCTGCATACCGACTTGGCAAGCCCATGAATCTTGGCGTTGGCCTCTACGGAATCCTCGGCGAACGCTCCTATAACAGTGGCTGGTCACGGATCACAGATATCCTCGGCGCCATTGCCGGTATCGGCGCGAACGTCGGCGCCATCGGCCTTGGTTCCATGACCCTGGTGACGGGACTAAAGGTGATCTTTGACCTGGAACTGGGCACAGCCGGCCGCTTCCTAATCGTCGTTCTGCTCACCGCTGGTTTTGTCTTCTCAGCCGCCTCAGGAATCGACAAAGGCATCAAGAAGCTCAGCCTTATCAACATCTGGCTCAGCCTCGGCATCACCCTGTTTATCATTGTGTTAGGCCCAACCAACTACATCATGAACACCATGATAGAATCCCTGGGCAGATACATGTCCTACTTCTTTGATTTCTCCCTGTGGGCAGATACCGGAAATTTCAAGGATGGCGCCTATGCGCCCCGCGGCTGGCAGAACTGGTGGCTGGTCTTCTACATCCTCTGGTGGATCGCCATGGTCCCCTTTGTCGGCGGTTTCTTTGCCCGTATCTCCAAGGGACGTACCGTGCGCGAGTACCTGTTCGGCACCATCATCATGCCTTCCCTGCTGATTCTGTTCTTCTGGGGCGCATGGGGGTCGCTCTCCGCCCATGCCCAGATCACCGGCTTGTTTGATGTCTACGCCATGGTACAAAACGATATGGGCGGCGTGGTCTTCGAGCTCCTGAAGTTCCTGCCGCTTACTGCGCTCACCATGTTTGTTGTCTTCTTAAGTTCAACCATGTACGGCATTACCACCTATGATTCTGCTACCTATTACATCTCCATGCAGTTTGCCAAAGGTGACTTGACCCCCAAAACGAGCATCCGGGTAGCATTGGGCTGCTTCGTTGGCGCAATCTCGCTTATATTCCTGATAATCGGCGACTTTGAAGGCGTCAAGACCCTGTTCATCGTCTGCGGCGCACCATTCACCTTCGTCATGATCGGTTACATTATTTCAGTATTCAAAATGCTGGATCGCGCCCATAAAGGCGAAATGTAACAGCTAACAACGATGCCGCAATCGCCCTGTCGATTGCGGCATCTTACTTCAGGTTACCAAACTCGCCCAGCACCTAGAAACATCTTGCAGACTTGTAGGTACCGACCGACCCCTTAATAACAAACTACACATTATCAACAAACCGAACCCGTCGTTTTCTGATGGGCATGTAAAGGTGAAGTATGAGCAGTATTTCAAATGACGCGAAGGACGCACTGGATCATTTCTGGCATACGCATGATGACGACAGCCTCGACAACGAGGTAGTAATTGTCTCCGGTTGCCGTACAGCCATCGGTACTTTCGGCGGAACCCTGAAAGACAGTAATGCCGTCGCATTGGCCAGCACCGTAATCAAAGAGGCTGTCGCCCGTGCCGGGATCAAGCCAGAGATTATCGACGATGTCAGGATGGGCTGCTGCATGGAGCCGGCAGATGCCTGCAACATCGCCAGGGTTGCCGCGCTAGTAGCCGGGATACCGGATACAACCCCGGCGGCGACGGTCAATAGGGTCTGCATCTCCGGCATGGAAGCAGTCATCACCGGTGCGGCAATGATCAAGGCGGGTATGGCTGATGTTATCCTCGCCGGTGGTGTCGAACATATGTCCAGCGTACCCTATATCGTTCCCAACGCGCGCTGGGGCTGTCGGCTGCAGGATCAGGTTTTCGCAGACTCCATGATCCACGCCCTGCATTGCGGTTCATATTACCTGCCCAACCCCGAGGACGGCCCTGTCAATGAAAAGGAGCCGCCGCTCAGTTACTTTGTAGGCAAACCCTACATCATGGGCCACACTGCGGAGTTTATCGCCCAGTATAAAAAAATCTCCCGGGAAGAAATGGACGAAGTCGCGCTGAGAAGCAACCTCAATGCCGAGCGGGCAACCAGTGACGGTAGCTTCAAGGACGAGATCGTGCCGATGGAAATTCCCCAAAGAAAAAAGCCCCCCATAATCTTTGCTACCGACGAGCATTTCCGCCCTGGGTTAACAATAGACCAGCTTGAAAAACTGCCCCCGGTCTTTGTGCCGAAAACCGGCAAAGTAACAGCCGGGAACTCGAGCGGGCTCAATGACGGCGCCGCGGCCCTTGTCATTATGTCCGGCAGAAAAGCCAGAGAACTCCAGCTCAAGCCGCTGGCCAAGATCAGAGCCACCGGCACAGGTGGATGCCACCCCTCCATCATGGGCCTCTCCCCGGTGCCTGCTGTCGAAAAACTTTTAAAATCATCTGGCTTGCAGATTGATGATTTTGATCTGGTCGAGGTCAATGAAGCGTTTGCCGGCCAATATATAGCCTGCGAGAAAGAGCTCGGCCTTGATGGGGAGAAGACCAATGTCAACGGCTCAGGAATTGGCCTGGGGCATCCGGTGGGCGCAACCGGCGCCCGTATCATGGTTTCCCTTTTGCACGCGTTGAAAAAGCAGAACAAGACGCTCGGTTTGGCCACCCTCTGCGGCGGTGGCGGCGTGTCCATGGCCTGTGCCATCGAAGTACTGTAATCAATATCAAAAAGATGTAGGTGAACATATGGATTTTACCGGCAAAACAGCCTTAGTCACCGGCTCGGGCAGCGGAATTGGAAAAACAATCGCCCTTCAGCTTGCAGCGCGAGGGGCTGATATCGTGGTCAATGATGTGTCCCAGGAGCACGCCAAAGCCACTGTGGAAGAGATAGAGAATCTTGGCAGGTCCGCAGTGCTGTGCTGTGCCAACGTTGCTTCCCGAACAGAAGTACAGGAGATGTTTGAGCTGGCGAAGGAGAAATTCGGCAAGGTCGACATTGTCGTCAATAATGCCGGGGTCACCCGGGACAATTTCCTGCTGAAGATGACGGACCAGGAGTGGGACTTGGTGATGGACGTTAACCTGAAGGGCGTCTTCAACTGCTGCCGCTCCGCTGCAGCACTGATGTCTGAAACGGGATACGGCAAAATAATCAATATATCATCTGCTTCCGGGCAAATGGGCAATATAGGCCAGGTGAACTACGCAGCCAGCAAGGGTGGCGTCATCTCCATCACCAAGACCCTGGCAAAAGAGCTGGCGCGCTACAACATCAATGTTAACGCGGTAGCCCCAGGTTTTATCGAGACCCCTATGACCGAGACCGTCCCGGACAAAGTCAAGGACCACCTGAAAAGACAGATTCCGCTTGGTCGTGCCGGCTCACCTGAAGATATCGCCCATGCGGTCCTCTTCCTGGCTTCGGATCTTTCATCGTATATAACAGGCCAGGTTGTCGCCTCCAATGGCGGCATGTATATGTAACCCGAAGCCGTTAGCTGTTTTCATGTAACGTTACAGGTAAGTGTTTATGTCTAAAACAGAATCAGGAAAACCCCCTGCCGATAGGGTCTCCAAAATCATGACCGCCGAGGAGGCGATCAGCCTCATCCCGAACGGGGCCACGGTTACCGCCAGCGGCTTCTGCGGCTCATGCTTCGCCGAAGATATTGCAGTACACCTGCGGGACATCTACCTCCAGACTGGCAAGCCTAACAATTTGACCATGGTGTATGGCGCCGGCATAGGGGATTTCAATACCAGAGGCCTGGGCGTACTGGGGGTGGAGGGGTTGATCGGCAAGATCGTTGCATCCCACTTCGGAGCCTCCCCCAATCTAACCCGGTTCGTTAATGAGAAAAAGATTCCTGCATACAGTCTGCCACAAGGCGTTATGTCCCACCTTTTCAGGGATATCGCAGCCAACAAGCCACGAACGATTACCAAAGTTGGTCTGCACACCTTTGTCGATCCGCGGCTGGAGGGAGGCAAGGTCAATCACCTCTGTGACGAATCCCTTGTCGAGGTGATCAGGTTTGATGACGAGGAGTACCTCGCTTACAAAACTTTCCCTATAGATATTGCAATTTTACGTGGTACTACTGCCGACGAGGACGGTAATATCTCGATGGAACGTGAGGCCCTGACCCTCGACACCCAGGCCCAGGCCATGGCCGCCAAGAATTCCGGTGGTCTGGTCATCGTCCAGGTCGAACGAATAGTTCAGCGGGGCAGCCTCAATCCCAAAAATGTTAAAATTCCAGGGGTAATGGTTGATGCGGTGGTGGTTGCCAAGGACATGTCCAACCACCTCCAGACCTATGACCAAGGCTACAATCCTTCCTTCAGCGGTGAAGCCAGGATCCCGATGGCGCTGGTACCACGCCTGAAAATGAGTGCCAGGAAAATCGTCGCCCGCCGAGCCGCCTTCGAGCTAACCCCGGGCGATTTCATTAATCTCGGGATCGGGGTACCTGAAGGGATAGCCAACATTGCCAACGAAGAAGGCATCCTGGAAGAACTCACCCTGACAGCTGAACCTGGGATTATTGGAGGTATGCCGGCAAGCGGTCTCAGTTTCGGAGCGAGTTACAATCCGCAGGCTATAATCGATCAGCCCCCGCAGTTCGATTTTTACCAGGGTGGTGGCCTTGATGCCACTTTTCTGGGCCTTGCTCAGGCAGACAAGCACGGCAACCTCAACGTCAGCAAATTCGGGCCCAAACTTGTTGGCCCTGGTGGTTTTATTGACATCTCGCAGAATACGCAAAAAGTAGTATTTGCCGGCACCTTTACCGCAGGCGGCCTTAAGGTCGAAGTGGAAGATGGCAAAATTTCCATCGTGCAAGAGGGAAAGGTGCAGAAGTTTGTTGACCAGGTAGAGCAGGTCACTTTCAGTGGTCGATATGCCATCGAAAACAATCAGCAGGTGCTCTTTATCACCGAACGATGTGTTTTCCGCCTGGCCAAAGAGGGACTGGTATTAACTGAAATCGCCCCAGGCGTTGACTTACAGCGTGATATCATCGATCAGATGGAGTTTAAACCAATAGTCGATGAACAACTCAGACTTATGGACAGCAGAATTTTTCAGTCCCCTCCCATGGGGCTGAAACAGGATACCACCGAGGAGACGGACCAGTAATGGATTGTGATAGCACTACTCTATTTCAAGGCGACAAGATGTCTGATTATACCCCCTCTGCTATAGCAGAAATCATCATTGCCAAGGCAAAAGAACTGGGAGCTGATCTGGCAGGCATTGCCAGCGTCGGAGAACTGCAAACTTCTCCCTCCCATCTCATCAGTGACAAGATGCCCGACTTTGACAATGTGGCGGCAAAACATGTAGAAGGGCGAGAAAAAGGTCAGGTGGACTGGCCCGAAGGTGGAAAATCAGTGGTCTTGATCGCCCTTTCCCACCCGGAGGATAAGCCCGAGCTTGACTGGTGGATTCTCGGCGGAAAATCAAAGGCGGGCAACACCCCGGGCAACAAAATGCTGATGTCCATAACGAAGGAACTCAGGCTGTGGCTGGAAAGTCAGAACGTCAAATGTTTCCCCGTGCCGTATCACATCGAGCTCGGCGGTATATACATGAAAGATGCCGCGGTACTCAGCGGCCTTGGTTGCATCGGCAAGAATAACCTCCTCGTCACCCCGGAGTTCGGCCCCCGTCAGCGACTGCGGGCGATAATCATTGACCGGGAGTTGCCCTCCACCGGATCTGCTGAATTCGATCCATGTTCGGACTGCGATGCTCCATGCCGCACCGCCTGCCCTGTGGGCGCCTTTGACCAGCAACTCTACAGCCCCGAGGAATATGGCTTCAGCGAGCTACCGGGCCGTACGGGAGTCTACAGCAGACCGGTGTGTAGTGTTGTCCAGGACGAAGCCTGTGAAAATTTCGAACCGATTGAGATTGAAGGACAGGAAGAACCTGGTAAAATGGCAAGATTTTGCAGAGAATGCGAATTCTCCTGTCCGGTGGGTGCATAGTAAAGAGAATCTGATACCGGGCAGGTAATCATGTTGTATTACTCTACACACTGTTGAGGCCAGAATTGAAAACGATAATTGCCGGGCAAGGGAAACCAGTTGTTTTGCTGCACAGTTCCATGAGCAGCAAGGAACAGTGGCTCAAGCTTTTCAATCTTCTCAAAGCTGATTTTCAGGTTATCGCCATTGACCTGTATGGATATGGGGCTAGTGAATACCCACCAAACCCCGCCTCCTTCTCGCTTGTAGATGAAGCCAACCGTTTTTCACACATTGTCTCTTCACTCATCGGGGAACAACAGTTTCACCTTATCGGTCATTCCTATGGCGGTGCAACCGCTTTGCGATTCGCCTACGCGGAGCAGGAGCGGTTGCTAAGCCTCTCAGTATACGAGCCTGTGGCTTTCCACCTTCTGGATTCGAGCCACCCATCCTATGGGCCGGTCAGGGACATTGCTGAATGTGTTGACAGGGAACTTAAAAACGGAAATCTTTCAGCTGCCACGGAGCATTTCGTTGACTTCTGGAGCGGCAACGGCACCTATGCCAAGCTGAACGGGGACAGGCAAGCCGCGTTCGACAGTGTCATCGAAAAGGTGAGCCTCGACTTTCAGGCCATAATGAACGAGCCGCTGGGGTTGAAGGACTACAGTTCCATTGCCCTCCCTTTGTGTATTATCGCAGGGAAATCCAGCAGAACCGCCACTCAAAAGATTGCCCAGGACCTGTTTTCCACCCTACCCCAGACGAGCTTTCACTGGGTGGAAGGAGGGCATATGGCCCCGCTGGCCAGGGCTGATCTGGTAAATCCAATATGGGTGCATTTTCTGCACTCTCAGTAAGGTGTAGCCCGGCGTCCAACTCCCATGGCTTCATGCCAATCGAAAACATGTACCAAATGCTTCAACGATAACCGCAAGGGCAGCACATTCCATGCCCTTGCGTAAACCATCACTCAATGCACTCACCACATCAACAGGCCAACACCGGCCACTGCTACCATAGCGCCCCCGATAGCTCTGAACGAAACCTTTTCTTTATGCAGGAAAATTGCGAAAGGAATAATGGTAACCGGCACCAGTGACAACAGGGTCGACGCCACACCGGTTGACAGGTAATGCAACGTTAACAGTGACAATGACACTCCCAGAAACGGGCCGACAAAGGTACCGCCGACAATAATCGCCATCACCCGCCTGTTTTTCAGTACTGAACCGAAGCCACGCCATTTGCCTCTTATGGTAAATAACAGGATAAAGCAGAAGAAGGCCGCAATCGCCCGGATCTGGGTTGCAGAAAAGGCATCGAGATAACCGTCCGCTGTCTGCATCCCCGCCTTGCTGAGCACAAATCCACCCGCCTGCCCCAGCAACCCGCCAAGGCTGAACATCAGGGCCTTGGCCGTTACCTGGTTGCCTTTCACAGTAGCCGGACTCTGGGCAGGCTGCCGCTCTAATATGACAATGGCTACACCGGCAAGCGTCACCAGAATACCTGCCCACTGCTGCAGATTGTAATTCTCGCTCAAAAACATCCAGCCGATAATCGCTGCGGCCGGGGCACTGAGGCTTTGCAGCAGCATGGCAATTCGGGGGCCCATCATGGCCAGGGCCTTAAACAGGCAGTAGTCGCCTATGAAAAAACCGACCACTCCGGAAAGTAAAAGATAGTTCCACGCTTCGGGTGGAAAGTGGGTAGGGATCGGAGAACCGTCACGAATGGTCAAAAAGACCGAGAAGATCAGCAACGCAACTGTAATGCGAACGATATTGACCGCTGTGGCTCCCACCTCTTTTGAGGCGATGCCGAAGCATTGCACGCTGATAGTCCAGCAAAGTACGGTGACGATGGCAATCGTCTCTCCAAAAAATGGCATGGATACACTCGGAACAAGATCGAAAAAAGTACCGTATAACTCTAAAAGATAGAGATTATACAGAATGAAGGGAGAGCCCCCGCACTGCCCCCAATTAACCGACTGGATACTCTGGCATGTTCTATACCGAGAGCGAACATGGGCAAAACCACGGCAATTGTCAATTCATATCGTGTTATCGGCATCAATGTCAGAACATGTGGCGGCTATTGACTTTGCCATGATTCTGGAAGCACAATCAGTGAAGAACCCTCTATTACGGGGGCATTCCTTTCTATGCTTCAGTATCTCCAACTGACCGATCGTGATATTCGACAGTTGCGTCGATTCGTTTTGGCCTAATTTGGGTCCCAATGCTATCAAAAAGGAGAGCAAGCCGTCATGAATATCAAAAAAGGAGCGTTTCAAGTCATAATCAGCTGGGCATTCACCCTTTCGCTCTGCTTTTCTGGTCAGCTCATGGCGGAAGAGTCCCCCTGCGCGGCATCACTGCTCTACCTGCAAACGCGATATTATTCAGACCAGGCAACCAGAGAGGCTTTCGATACGGTCTATGGCGGTCTGACAGACCTCCCGGCGGGTTATTCGTACAACGGTTCCACAGAAAATCCCTGGAAGGCTGCCGGCAGCGGTAAGGGAATGTACCAGATGATGATCGAGATGTTCAGGAACTGGTGTACTGCCCTTCCCGAAATCACCGGAAATTCCGACAATGCCCTCGACCCGATTTTGTATTTTGCCTGGGTATACTACAAGAATCCTGCAGGACGGGACTTTGTTCAGGGAAGAAATCCTTTGCAACCCGGTACCCCATTAGAGACATGCACCGCATTCCTCTCCAGCTGGAATGAAGAGTACCTCGGGTATATGAACCACGAGAATTCTGCAAAGCTTGTCTCGGAGTGGGTAGCTGATCCGCGCATTGAGATCAATGACTACAAAAAAACTCAGGCAGAAGACTACACAAGCTGGAACGATTTCTTTGCCAGAAATCTCAAGAGTAACGAGGACGGCTCCTATCCCAGCCGACCAGTCACAATGCCGGATCGTGACTATGTGATCGTCTCCCCCACTGACTGCATCATGAACCCTTTAGTGCAGCAGATTGAACAGTCTCCGGGTGTTTACGACCGCCGCTACATTGAAAATCCGCTCCAACTTGATACGGTGCTTGACGTCAAGAACATTCCGATTTCAGTAAATGATCTGCTCGGGACGGTTCCTGACGACATCAAGGCTGAATTCGTTGACGGAAGCGGTCTCACCTGCGTCTTGATGCCGAATACCTACCATCATTTCCATTCGCCGGTGGACGGAACTGTCCTCCATGCGGAAGTGGTCGAAACAGGCACTCCTGGGACACCCGGAACTTTCGGCTATCCTGATTTTCCCAATTGGGTGCCCCTTGACGGCAATGTGGGACGTCCAGGCACGGATTACAGTCAGTTTCAGGCATTCCAGCGCGGGGTTATCATTATCAGGGTGGAATATGACAATCTCCCGAATCAGACACCGGAGAAACTCACCGGCTATGTGGCCTCGATCCCGGTCGGGCTGAACTCCGTCGGATCAGTGGTTCTCAATACCTGCGACAGCGAACAAACCGACCATGTGAACTGTTTCAAAGTGGGCGGAACGGTGCAAAAAGGCAAAACGAAATTCGGCAACTTCTATTTCGGTGGCTCTCTCAATATCCTTCTTTTTTCACAGGGAATGATTTCTCCAGCCGTACAAACCAGGATGGGCAACCAGATCGGGGTAATCAATATCGGAACAGCACCCAAATCCCCCTGGTCTCTGGACTGAATTGAAATAGAGACAGATCTTTTTTGGGGAGTGGCGTACTGTTACAGCTGATCGTGCATACAATGCGTCTTTTCAGGGGGGAACTCCCCCCTGTTTACTTGATTCAGCCGGCCAACCTTACAGGAAACTTTTTTTGAGTTTGATGACGATGGGGTGAAAAAAACAATTTCGCCGACACACTACCGCGCAGTTAGCAATGTTTTACCCAAAGAAGCATTCCTGCTGTCTTCAACATACAAATAGCGCCGGCGATATTTGTACATCAGAGCAATCGCCACAGCCGATGCACCTAATTCAGCCAATGGTACCGCCATCCATATACCTGAGACCCCGAAAATTTCCGGCAGAAACACGATGAACGTTATCGACAGCACGAACGAGTTGAGAAACGAGATCATTGCCGAAATCTTGCCATTACCTACCGCTGTAAAAAATGCAGAAGCCAGGATAGAGATACAGTTTAGAAGCAATCCCCACTTAAAAATCTGCAGGCCCGTATTGGCGAGCGTCACCACCTCGTCCTGCCCTTTGGCATAAATATCTATGAGATGATGCCCGGCAAACCAAACCAGGCTGAAAAAACTTAATGCGGCAATCCCTGCCGTGGTGATGGTCAAAAAGCCTATTCGACGAATCCGGGCGAAGTCACGCGCACCAAAACAGTAACTGATCACGGGAGCCACACCCATACTAAGGCCGATCTGGAAAGAAGAGAGGAGCCAGTAGCTGTAGAGCAGAATCGACACCGCAGCCACTCCGGTCTCCCCCACATAACTGAGCAACACGATATTGAAAGCAAGTGCTTTGGCCCCTGCCGACAACTCTGTCACCATCTCTGAAGAGCCGTTGGTCATGCTGCGACCTAAAAACTTCCAATCCAGTTTGGGTTTCCTGAATTTCAGATGCTCCGCCTTTACCTGAAAATAGTAGAAACCAACAGTTACCGCGGCAAAGATGCCTGCTGTGGTCGCAATGCCCGCGCCCATGATCCCCATATCAAGTTTGGCAATGAGCAGGTAATCGAGCAGCAAATTGACCGATCCGCCAAGCAGGGCAAGATACAGCGCCCATAGAGGTTTACCATCCAGACGTATGAAAAATTCAAAAAACAGCTGCATGCCTATCATCGCAAGACCGATAATGAGCACATTAAGATAGCTGATGCAGTAAGGGATCAACAGCTCGGACGCCCCCAGCAAACCAGGAACTTTTTCAATGCCAAATATCTGCCAGAACGCCAGAATAAACAGCATGAGAACTACCAGCGTAAAGAAGACCAGCGTAAAATGCTGCTGCGCCTGCGTATTTTTCCCTTCGCCAAGTTCTATGCCGATCAACGCACTGGCACCCGCCGCCACCATGAGCCCTACCCCGAGCATCAGCCCGAAAAATGGCATAATAATATTGACCGCCGCCAAGGCCAGATGGCCTGCGAACCTGGATATAAATATCGAATCAACTACATAGTAGAGTGAAATCGAGACAATACTGAGGATTGATGGGGTGACAAACCTGGCAAAATCACTTACCGACCACTTTCTATTAAATACGTTTTCCATTCTCCGGCCTCCTGCGCCGTAAATTTTGCTATTACGGGAGAAGACCCTAGGGTATATAGCAGCTATATGGTCAAGCAAAAACGGAGTGAAAAATGAAAATTCGTATCATGGCCGGGGAAATGGCCAGGTTGCATAATATAAACAAACAGACCCTGATCTACTACGACAAGATCGGACTTTTCCGCCCCGAAAGCACAGACGAAGAAACCGGTTACCGTTATTACGCGCTCGAACAAACACAAATTCTGGAAGTTATTCTGATCCTCAAACAATTTGGCATGCCGCTCAAGGAAATCCGTGAATTTCTAGATAAAGCCAAGACAGAGGATCGCATCTCACTTCTGCAGCAACAGCTGAAAATGATGGAGGAAAAAATCAATCAACTGCAGAAGAATAAAACCAGGATCAGCGCAACCATCACCAGCCTGCAAAAGCGTATGGAAGTTCTTCCGCTTGAGATGTCTATAAAGCAGCTTGAAAAGCGATACATCCTGACTGAAGCGGTTGCTGCACCATACGACGACTATCAGTTGGAAATTTCAGTACGCCATCTTCTTGGTGAGGAAAACACAGACGAGGAAAACTCCTACTTTTTTCTGTATGGTTTTCCCACCGGGCTCAACGATAACATCATTACCTATGAGAGAGTCTCTCTGCCGCTCCCCGAAACCTGGGCAGATAAACACCAAAACAGCGAAATCATACCTAAGGGCTGGTACGCCTGTTACAATCATCAGGGACCATACCCTTCCATAGGCGACTCCTGGCGGAAACTTCTTAACCACATTGAGCGTTCGGAGTATGTGGTGGCCGGTGAACCACTGGAAAAATGGTATCTCGATGCCATGGCCGTACGGGAATCAGATGATTATCTGGTCGAGCTTCAGATAGCGGTGAAAAAACAATGAGTACAAAGAGCAAGCCTGACATCTTCTACATCCACCTGCTGCGGGCCATCGCCGCCACAGCTGTTATAGCGATCCATGTACTTGGTCCATTCAGGGAGATGTATCAACAGATTCCTTTCGATGCCTGGTACTCGGCCGTGGCCATCAACAGCCTCAGCCGCTGGGCTGTACCGATCTTTATAATGATTACCGGTGCCCTGTTAATTCGGCCAGACCAGCCGCTCAACCTCTCCCGGTTTTTCAGCAAACGACTGCTTAAAGTTGTTGTGCCCTTTGTAGCCTGGAGCCTCATCTACATTGGTATAACCGGCATTCAGGCAGGCCCGGAGGCTGCCCGTACCGCACTCATCGAATCACCCACTGAACCGGTATGGTATCATTTGTGGTTCTTCTATGACTTTATCCCGCTCTACCTGGTGGTGTTGTTATTGACACCGGTGATAGCAAAATTAAATGAGCGACAGCTCCTCATCCTCATCGCTGCCTGGTTGACACTCACCCTGGCACATCTGCTGAAGATCCCGACGCCGCTGAGGCAGGCCACCATTCTTTATTCCGGGTATCTGGTACTGGGCTGGTATCTCTTCCAGCAAAAAGACAGAAAACAGCTCTGGATGTGGGTCGGGCTTGGAGTTGCAGCCGTTTGCGTAAACCTTGTCGGCAGCTGGTGGGCTGCTGAAGCAAAAGGTGCATACAGCTCAAAATATATGGGATACAAAACGCTCAATACGGTGCTGATCGCAGCTATGCTTTTTGTGCTGGCCCAACACTACGGCGGGAAAATTCACGGCAGACTGAAAGCTCTCATCATCTCTTTGTCAAAATACAGTCTCGGGATCTACCTGCTGCACCCTATTCTTTTGATCCCGATCCGAAGCCGGCTTGAAACAGCACCGTTTACCTTCGGCCACCCTGCCTTCGCAATTCCGATGCTTACCTTCGTAATCCTGCTGCTGGCCTGGGCCTGTACTGCTTTGCTTGCACGAATACCGGTGGTACGCAAGCTGGTGCCGTAATTATGCGCGGATTAACGTGAACATACAGGTATTCAATCGGCTCATCTTTATTGATTCCCTATCACTTCATAAATACCACAACGCTGTAATTCTTGTACCAGCAGGTCACTTCCGTACAACCTGCCTCTCGCAGCCACTGCAGCTGGTCACCAAGAGAAGATAGCCGGTTCTCTCACATTCTCTCCAGAGACGCAGCCAGCTCCTCTGCACTGGCACCAGGCCCTGGACTCCTCCAGCCACCTGTTGTGATTGTTTTTTTCGATGTTTGCGGTCTCACGGAGGGCCTGATCGGCATTGATAAAAATACCACCTCGTGCAGACCCGGCCTCCGATTCCCTGCTGATGCCGCAACCAACCCTGTCTGCGGGCAGGCCCCGAATGCAGAACAAAATACGACCTGACCTTTTTTTCAGTGCAAAGACGGGCGATGCATTGTATTTATTACGTTTACGTAAATGTCACATCTGTCTTGCCGAGAAATCGATAAAATGACAACAGCCGGAATTGTCAAACACTATCTTTTGTCACCTGGGGGATGTATGAATTTCAAAGATTACGTTAATTTTCACGAGATGCTTCTGGATTCTGTCAACACCTATGGCGGGGACCGGGCCTATCGCTGGTTTGACCAGGAAGACAGGGCAACCACCATCTCCTGGCAACAGTTTTACCAACAGGTGAAGGCCGTGGCAAAGAGCCTGATACAGTTGGGCCTGGCCAGGGGCGACAAGGTCAATATCCTGAGCTACACCTGCTACAGATGGGTACTCACAGATGCCGCCAACATGTGTCTGGGCCTCGCCACAGTTGGCATCTACCAGTCAAACACGCCGAAGGATTGTGAGTACATCATCAACCACTCCGATGCCACACTGATTTTTGCCCAAAACCTGGAACAACTGGAAAAGCTGATCGAGATCAGAGAGGAAATCCCCCATATCAAGAAGGTCATTCTGTTCGAGGGGGAGGCTCCTCAGGATGAATGGGTGTTGAGCTATGATCAGTTCCTTGCCCTGGGCAAGAATGTGGACGAGAATGAGCTCTCCATGAGGCTGCCGCTGGTCAAGGCGGACGACCCGGCAGGAATCGTCTACACCTCAGGCACCACCGGGCTGCCAAAAGGAGCAGTACTGACGCACGACAATATAACTTTTACCTGCCAGTCGGTTCAGAACTCCGCAACATTCCAGCGCGGCGAGGATATGTTCATCTTTCTGCCCCTGGCACATGTCTTTGCCAGAACCTGCAGCTATGCCGCCATCAAGGTGGGCAATTGCACATCCTTTGCCCGGAGCATAGAATCGCTCATCGACGACTTTGCCCTCGCCTCCCCCCACTGGTTCATCGCCGTGCCGAGGGTTTTTGAAAAGATCCATACCCAAATCTTTGCCGGGATCGAGGCCAAGGGTGGAGCGGCGCAGAAACTGTTCCATTGGGTTTGCACCGTCGGCGCAGAGGTTTCCATCTGCAAACTGCAGAAACGTCCTGTCCCACTGTTGCTCAGAGGGAAATACGCCCTGGCGAGCAAGCTGGTCTTCGCCAAGATACACCGGCTGTTCGGCGGCAGGGTGAAGTGGTGCATCAACGGGGCCGCACCGCTAACTCCCGAGATCGCAGAATTCTTCCATGGAGCGGGCATCCTCATTCTTGAGGGACTTGGCATGACCGAAAACACCTCATTCTCCAACGTCAACCGGCATGAAAACTACAACTTTGGCGTTGTTGGCCCGCCAGGATCTGGAATTACTCATAAAATAGGTGAGAACGGCGAGGTGCTCTTCAAGGGACGAAATGTGATGAAGGAGTATTACAAGATGCCAGAGGAGACAGCGGCCACCTTCACCGAGGACGGCTGGCTGAAAACCGGGGATATCGGCGTTATCGATGAGAACAACGTGCTGAAAGTAACCGACAGGATGAAGAATATCATCATCACCTCCGGTGGCAAGAACATTGCCCCGGCCCGCATCGAGGGGCTCCTCACCACCTCTTTGTATCTCAATCAGGTCTGCGTCATAGGTGATAGAAAAAAATACCTCACCGCCGTGGTCACTCTTGATGAGGTCAATATCAGGAACTACGCCGAAAAGAACAACATCCCCCACAACAGCATGGATGACCTCATAGATCATCCCGCCATCAAGGAGCTCATCGAGGCCGAAGTGGCAGTGAAGAACGAGGGACTGGCTTCTTTTGAGACCATCAAAAAGGTGACTATAGTGCCGGAATTTACCATCAACAACGAGCTGATGACCCCCACTTTCAAGCTACGAAAGAACTCCATTTTGAAAACGTACAAAGATACCATCGAGACCATGTACTGAGTAATCAGTGCCTTTCTTCTGCGGCATGGGCGAGTAGGCTGTCCGAGAATGGCTCATTCTGGGTAACCCCTTTTCATTTAAGGGGTCAATTTTTGCCGTAGATCCGCTTTTGTTCAAAGCGATTAAAACCTGCCTGCAGCTCGGCTTCAATGGTGCCCGCCTCGTCACCAAAATAGTCTCGGCCGAGCTGTTTCAGTTGCTGAGTCTGCTCCGCGCCTTGATAATCTGCGACGATTCTCTGCCGCTCCTGCAGGTACTGCTGCCCTGCACTCCACCTCTCATCGCGAATCGCATCAAGTTCGGTCAACCGCGAAATCGCCGCATCGTCGTACCCTATCGCTCTGCGAAGCTCCAGCAAGCTGTCAGCACGCTCCGCCGCACTGGCTGCGTGTAAATCCACCTGCACGCCGTCAAGGCCTAGAAACACATTCAGCAAGCTGAGCCTGAGATCTTCCCCAATCAGATCTACACCCTCGTCATAGACCGAATCGATAGACTCCAGTAGATAATCCATTTTTTCCTGTAGGGAAGTCCCCTCCAACTGACCAATCCTCTTCATTGCATCGGTTATTGTCTCATTTCTCAATTCATGGTTCCAGATCTCTTCTGCGGCTTGAACGCCAAATATCTCCATTCTCATCTGCCAGATAATCTCCCGACGCTCCGCCCCTGTATATCCGGAAAAATCCTGCTGGTCTTCAAACCACTGCCTGTACTCCCCGAGTTTTTTGGCAAGATCCAGCAATTCTTTCGCCTGCGCTGGATACGCAGAGCGGATTATCGCTTCCAGCGCGTCCCAACTCTCGCCAGGATATTGGTGCTTGAGGTAGGCGAACAGCTTATCGAGCATCTCCACCTGCCTGCCCAATTCGACAATATCCACGCCGAAATAATCATGCAGTGTGCTGATAAGCTGGACGTCCTGATCTGGAATCTGTTTTGAGAAAGAAACCTGCCTGCCTATTATTGCAACGGTTTCAGCTTCTGCCGGCTCACCCTCCCGGGCTTCGGCCTGTATCTCTTCGGTGGTACCTGAATCGGACTGTTTTTCATTTCCAACAATCAACCAGTCAGACACATCCCACCCCTCCTGGGGACCTTTCAGCACCATATACAAGACAGGCAGCAGTATCAGCAACGATGCCATTGCCCCCAGAGTTGCAGGTGAGAAAAAAAACCGGCGGAGATTTTTCAATATATCCATAGACACTCCCCTCGCTCACGTGTTCACGCACCTGAAAATCGTTTATGTAAGGAGTCTGATTCAGGAGGCTGTCTGACTATCGCGATTTTCACTCAAATCGAGGCATCGAAAGAAAATTAAGCAGAGCTATATACATAATATCGAAGTCTCACTTCGTTCGCTTATCTGCGAGCATTAATTTTCTCTCGATAACGATGAGTTGGCAGAAAAGGGCTTAGTCCGACAGGCTCCTAGTCCCAGTAATCAATGTAATCGATCAGCGCCGCATAAAAATCCATTTCATCGAAGGTGTCGGGGCCTACCCCAATGACATCCAGGTGGTCCTGGTTTATCACGTTACTGTGTGACGTCATCTGGATTGAAGATGGTGAGTTCAGGTCCCCAACATAGCCCCGATCATAATCGGTCCAGACTTCTTCAAAAAAGAGCAGGTAATTGTCATCATAGTCGAGCCGATAGCCCATTTGCTGGGAATTGATGCCGACCAGACCATCGTCATCGGTGTCGCCCGAATAGCCATCGCCGCAACCACCGGCACCATCGCCATCACCGTCATCGACACAATACCCATCGCCATCGATGTCATAAAACAGCTCCCGGGCTATCCACAACGCCGGGTTTACACTTATCCCTTCCTGTGCCGTTAAAAAGGACACATATCGTTCAGCATAACTGCTGCTCACCGGGTACGTTATGTTAAAGGCTTTCATCCCAGTGACAATCCCATCTGCGGCATCATAATCGTCGTACACCAGTTGCTTGAGAGAGGCCTCAAGGTCGTTGCCGCTGCCATACACAACATTGCCAAACATCTCAGCCAAGGCAGAGGCGATGCTTTGCACCCCTGCCCCCATTTCCAGCACATGTTGTGCGATAGGCGATCCCCGGTGCGGTGAGGATATTGAACAGAGTACCTTGACGACCCGGTATCCTTTTCTCTCCCGTAACAGTTTTGCGGCTTTACGTGCATCGAGGCCGCCCTGGGAGTGACCGATGATATTGACGTAGGTTGCCCCGACCGACGCCATATACGTCTCTATTTCATTGGCCAACTGATAACCGCGCACTTCTGAGCTCGCAAAAGGGGTGACCTGTGCTGCATATGACTGTTGCCAGATACTGAGACCACCATTGGTATAGCCGCTGCCGACAAAAGCCCCGTAATCGTTGCCCCAGTAATCATAGCCGAGAATGTCATCGAATCCCGCCATGCCATGGGCAAAAATTACCGGATGATCCGACTCAACAGCATATGCAGCGGTAACCGCAAACAACGATATGCCAATAAAAAGTATTCCCAGCCTGCAGCTCTTCATAATGTTTCCCTCCAGATGATTACCAGGTTTTCTGGTGCACTTTCATTACAAAACAGCCAACAACTGCAAGAGGTAAAAAAACATAAATGATGTGTTCCAGGTACACGTCTCCCGGGTTACAGACACTCTACAACCGGGACGATTGTGATTGAAGAAAGAGATAACGGTAGTTCACGCAAACCATGCCACCCCTAAACTTCAACGACAACGGCTTGCGCTTCAAAAGGAATATATCAGATATACAAATATTTAACTAAAAGAAAATTGATTTACAGACTCATCAGGACAACAAAGGTACACAGAGAAAAGATCATCATAATCTGTCTAAACCGAGCTGCGACTTCCACAATAGATTTCGAAAACCTACAATCATCACCCTAACACTCCATTGAACCCTTAGCGTTTTCGCTTAACAGGGGAGTAATAACGTTTTTGACTTTGCTATGATCGCACATTTTTTATTCGACCACCTACCCAATATCCAGTACTGTATATCAATCATTTGCGTCTGTTGTGGTGTGTCTATGCTTCATTAAATGATATACACGCTCCAGAACATACCGACGTTCAGCAAATCCAGTACGAACTCATCATTACCGTCTCAGAGTTTAAAACACCGACACGTCAAACCAACGGAGAATACTATGAGCTTTGCAAGATCAGGTTCTGTGTTGCTATGTTGTATGACTTTGGTTTCAATTTCCGGTTGCGGGGGAGGCTCGAGCAGTGGCACGGTCAATGCTTTAGCTCCCTTTCAAATGGAGGCCAACGGAACGACAATCACCGCTAGCGGTCAATCAATAAATACCGACTGGAGTTTAGATGAATACGGCCACACTACGGATATCATCGCGCAAAACTCCACCAACTCATCCGCAACTCTCAATTATGATTCCCAGGGAAAGATAACATCCATTGCAGTTACAACTCCATATTCCAGTGCCTCATGGTCTGCCGGTAACGGTGAGATTTATCATGATTCGCTGGTAGCTATAGGAAATAGTGATTCAGACTTCTGCATTTTTATCGATCCGCTAAATGTGGATATAGACTTCGGATATCAAACGTTTGGCGTATGGCAAACCGGGCTGGACCCCTATCAAGGACCCGGCGGCGCAATCTCTTTCGGGAAACAGACCCCAGACAGCGCCGTACCCACAACCGGTCTCGCTGAGTTCTATGGTTTAACTGCAGGTACCTATGTCGATGAAGACGGTTCACGCCTCTACCTGACAATAAGTGGCCTCTACGTTGAAGCAGACTTCAGCGACAGATCTTTATGGTTTGCCAGCTACGACACAGAGAAGTTCAACATGCTGTCTCTCACTGAAAATGGTCTGGCCCCCGAGCTGGATATGAAGGGAACCCTGAGCTACGACTCCGGTAACAATGCGTTCACAGGAGATGTATCCACCGCTAATGAAATGTCAGGAACAGCCTCCGGCACTTTTTATGGGCCAAACGCCGAGGAGTTGGGTGGAGTGTTCGCCCTCTCTGGCCCAGGTGAAGCACAATATACCGGTTCATTTGGCGCGGTAAGCGGCATGTAATTCAATATAAACACATCCTCACCACTGCTTCCGGGTAATATCCACTCTCGGGAGCAGAAACATATCATTGCTGATCAGGACCCGGTCTCAATACGCCAATTACAAAAAAAACAACAAACACGTAACCACACCTACCGTTTCATACCGCTGTACACTATAAAGCTATAATTCTTGTACCAGCAGGTAACCTCTGCGAATCCAGCCTCCCTGAGCCATTGTAATTGGTCATCAAGGGGTGCCATCCTGTCCTCTCGCATACGCTCCAGCGATGCTGCCAGCTCCTGTTCGGTCGCGCCGAGCGCCCTGGCCTGCTCCAGCCATTTGTTGTGGTTCACCTTCTCGATGGCTTCTGTCTCACCCAGGGCCTGATCGGCGTTGACAAAAACTCCGCCCGGCTTCAGGTTGGCAAAAATCTTTCTGAACAGGTTGCGTTTGGGCTCATCTTCCAGGTGATGGATGGAAAGTGAGGAGATAATCAGATCAAACTCTCTCTCTACAGGCCCAAAGCTCTCACCGGCAACATAATCTGCAGTTACAAATTCAAAATCATTATCATAGCCGGCCAACGCATTTCTTGCCTTGGCCAACATCTCACCGGCAATATCGACAAGGGTAATCCTTGCTACAGGGTAATTATCTGCCACCAGCCCTGCGACAAGCCCGGTGCCCGCACCTAGATCGAGCACCTCCAGAGCACTGTCCTGCCCAAACGGAATCACTTCGAGCATGGTCTGATAGTAGTCGTCAAAACAGGGGATAAGCTTCTTCCGGGACTGGTCATACTGGCCGGCGTACTTGTTAAAAACAGATTGGACGGACATAATATTTTTTCTCTATTAATCTTCACCAGCATTACACATCATCAACATGTGCGATCTCAGCAAAGAAAATCGGTACATTTTCCACTTCGCTCGTACAAGCTACTCTATACTCTGCAATCACATCAAAATATTAACTAAAAGGTGAAAGCCTGAATATCGGATCGTAGAAAACGAAAGATAGATTAAAATCTATAATCATTCAGAATAATTATGTTTTGAAAATACTCATAACACAAAAATGACTAGGAGGCTGTCGGGGTTGAGACATTTTAGGTCAAATCGAGGGATTGCCAGGAAAGCAAGCGGAGCCATATCGTTAATATTGCGAGCATCAATTTCCTGCCAACAGCGAAGATATGGGAGGGGAAGGGTCTAGCCCGACAGTCCTTTGGATTCAATCAATGAGCGTAACAGAGGCTACCGGCACAAGGAATACCTACCAGTGTGCCGGTGGCAGTAGAGCTTAAAATCGATATCTCAAACCAACAAATATCTCCTGAACATCGAGATCTGCCGTGAGGTTGCCGTCTGGGCCTCTTACATTAACAACAACAGAATCTATCTCGCCAAGGTCAATATACCGAAAGCCGCCATACAGTGTTATGTTTTGTGCCAGCAGATACTCAATTCCGGTTTCGACCTGCCAAGAAAAAAGAGTATCAGATTCAGAACTATACCAGCCAGAGGGTTCACCAGAACCTGTCCAATATTCCAAAGCATCAAAATCAACGAATGAGGCTCCAATCCCGGCCCCAATATATAAATTAACCTTTTTGAATTGAGCATAATCATAATATGCTGCAAGCATTACCGTATGTATCTCAGCCTCACTTTGCCAGAGATACCCACCTTCTAGAGGGTCACTCTTGGTCGTAAAATCATTCTCGCCGTAATACGCATAGCCCAGATCCATCCTGAAGCGCTCACCAAGGTGCATACCCACCTTCACCCCTATAGAGCCTCCATTGTCATCGTCACTGCCTGTATTTAGCCAAGGCGCACCATCGTATACTATCTCTCCGGCATATCCACCTGTTGAGTTCTCAACCTTTCCGTAGCCCCCCTCGGCAGCGACATAAAATCGTCCGTTACTCTTTTCCAACCCCGCCGCCTGACTGCCGATTGCCGTAAATGCTACTATCCCTGCCGCTAACATAAAAGTTCTCATAGTCCCCTATCCTTGCATAGTATTTCAACACACTTCGTCCTCTAACATTTCAGGGATACTAAATCGTTACGACTTCTTTGTAAACCATTGATACCATGATACATATCCCAACAAACTCTACTATATTGCTAGGCTGCCTGCTAAAGACCCTGTAATACAACACAGTGCATTCCTCTTAACTTATTTCGTTGTTATTCCGAGGAATTAATTTCACTTCTGTACAATCATTCCTTATGCAGGAATAGTCCGCAGCAGGCCGACGACCACCATAAGTAAATTTATAGAGCGTAACAAAGGGCTACACATACTCGACGACATTGCCTCACTGGTGAAAGAGGCAGAAACTGCAATAGACAAAAGGCTGCCAGATCAATGATATAAACTCGAAAATACAGTATTTTCATGTTACAACAATTTCTATCAACCTCAATATCACGTCTACAATCGACACCTTCAGACCACATAATGTGGTGTCATTGTCTGCCCTGAAATACCTTAAACCGACAACAAACCATCATGAACAACTCCAGAACCGAACAAACAATCAAAGCGTATAACCTGAATGCGAAAAAGTATGACGCAAAATTTACAGACTACTCAGTCTATAAAAATACGATTCTCGATTTTCAGAAAAAGCATATTCATCAAAGTGCAACCCTTCTTGATCTGGGCTGCGGGCCGGGACAAAATATCAAAGCCATCACAGCGCGTGATCAATCAATCCGCGCCACCGGTATCGATCTGTCGGAGGAGTTCGTAAAAATTGCCAGGCAGTACAACCCGACTGCGACCTTTGTCCAGGCCAACATCTGCGAGCTGGAGGCAGAGCGAAAATACGACGTCATTCTCGCCTCTTTCTGCATAGTCCACCTAAACAATGAAGAGACTGAAAACCTCATCAAGTTCATCGCCGACAGCCTGGTTGCCAACGGCACACTGTATCTGAGCTTTATGGAGGGAGCTGGCTCCGGCTTTGAGACCACCAGCTTTTCTGATGAAGAGATATTCTTTAATTATTACAACCGAATCGACATTGAGCATCTGTTGAAAACAAATGGCCTGAACTTGATGGAATTACAAACTGAGGACTATCCGGAGCCGGACGGCTCAGTTACTACGGATGTATTTGTTTATGCGGCAAAGTCATAACAGACGTTTTCTGACAGCTTTGTTCTTTCATTGTTTGAGTTGATAGCTCAAACAATGAAAGAACAAATAGAACAAAACCGGCAACATTTCACCGAAGAAATATTGACACGGCATTAACATACATCACACCCGCCATATCAACATCCCTCCTGGTATAGGAGTATATTGAGGGCAAAACCAGCTCCAGCTTAGAGCGGAACTGGTCCCATTCATTTTCAGCGTAATAGGCTCTGACTCTTTTAATAATTGTGAAAATCAGCCCTTGAAAGCATAACTTTCATTTTCATAGATAGCCTGATCTGCGTCTGGATAGGTTACCTCTTCCCCGCTCCATGGCTTTCGGAGTGTAATGTCACCATTTTCAATCTTCACCACGTTGGAACGATGCAGGGGGATTTTGCCTCCGGCTGTGGCAATATAACGTGGAATTGCATCACCGGAAATGTTGCCGTACATAGATTCCACCAGGTCCTGACCGACATCGATCGGTACCCGAAAGTGTTTGAACTGCGGATTCCTGTAGCTGCAATTGAACAGGTAATACGGTCGGACATAGGCCTCCTGAACCGTCTCACAAAGCTTCCACATCTTTACTCTGGTGTCGTTGATGCCTTTCAGCAATACAGCCTGGTTCAGGACTGTAAATGTCCGCTTGGATATCTGCCTGAAGGTATCCATTGAAACCGGAGTAATCTCTTGAGGTGTATTAATCTGGGTTACAACCCGCACTGGTTTTTTGTCGTTACTTGCTTCTAAAATATCAAGCAATTCATTGTCGACCCGCATTGGCGCAGTAACCGGGATTCGTGTACCCAAACGCTTCGTCTTGAGATGTTCAATTTGATCTAATTCACCGAGTAACCATTCCAGTAATGAATTCGGTAATACAAAAGCATCACCGCCAGTGATTAAAACATCACGAACCTGTTTATTGTTACGGATATAGTGCAAGGCCTCTCCGTATGCCTCTTTGGAATACACCTTGTCCTTTCTGCCAATATGAGCCAACCGCAGGCAGTGGGTACAGTACATTGCACACATATTGGTAGCTTTGATCGTCACTACCCGGGGGTAAAACTGGTCAACCAGCCTGGCAGGCGAGTGGTCTGCGGCGACAGGTGGTATCTCGATCCCTGCGTTTTCAATCATCTCTCCCGTAGGAACCGACTGAAGCATAATTGGGTCGTTCAACTGCCCGGGCATGATCAGGCTCGTATAATAGGGGGTAAGTCGTATCCGGTACGATTTGGTAACATTGGCCACTTTCTGTAACACGTCTGCCGGGAGATCTATCAGCTTGCCGAGAGTCTCCACGGAATCAACCGCGTGACGGATCTGTCCCGAAAAAGAGTTCCAATCGTCGTCACTCATCTTCAGTGTCCTCTTGATCCTGGCTATATTTTCCTGGACCTGGTCCCACAACTCGATACCACTGGACGCCTCTTTATCCTTTTTCTGCAAATATTCTTCAACTCTGCTGTTAGCGGTATTTGCTATGGGCAGGGCCTGTGAGACACGACCTCCCACCGTCACCATATGTTCATCAATCTGCTGATGTTTGAGTGCAAGCTTCTCGAGATCCTCCCTTGAGATATCGAGATTTTCGTGACATATTGACATCTTTCGCAACTCAAGGAGACGGGAAAAAAGCATGACAATTGAGTTAGTCAGTTCACCCTGTTTGGCTTCTACTAAGAGCTGGTTGATCTCGCTTTTTATCTCATCTGCTGGAGATCTTGGATTCTGCACAGGAGCACAAATCTCGTCGAGCAGTTCATTAGTATAATTGTCGAGTACCGGTTTCGTTTCCGTGCTATTTTCGCTGGTTACTTTCATAGCTTTCTGTTACGCCTTTTCTATTGTTTGTTCGATAAAGCCAACATCCTGACGCATTTCTTCCTCAATATTTACAAAATTCCCCGGATGCAGACCTTCTTGACAGATCAATCAACCGGTTGTGTTACGCTGAATCCGGAGGGCTCAACCGAGGCCTGCTTCCATCATTGAGTTTCCAGCAGGCAGCAAACCTGTCGGGAGACACCTCTATCAATTTCTGTGCTTCAGTTCTGCATTTCTCATCGGCAAGTGGACAGCGAGGATGAAAAAAACAGCCATAAGGAGGATTCATTGGATTGGGAACTTCTCCTGAAAGAACAATTTGCTGGGAGACTGCATCGGGATCAGGACGCGGAGCAGCGCTGATAAGTGCCTGTGAATAGGGGTGTAGAGGCTGTTCAAAAAAATCGTACTTCCCTGCGACTTCCACTGTTTGCCCCAGGTACATGACGAGGACGGTATCGCTGATATGCCGAACTACACTCAGGTCGTGACTAATAAAGAGGTACGAAAGGTTGAGTTTTTTCTGCAGATCTTTTAACAGATTCAAAATCTGCGACTGCACTGATACATCAAGTGCGGAGACAGCCTCATCACAGATGATAATCTCCGGATTACAAACCAAAGCGCGAGCGATATCAAGACGTTGACGCTGCCCACCGGAAAACTGATGTGGAAATTTGTCATAACTTTTCCGGGAAAGTCCCACCAGTTCCAGCACCTCCTCAACCCGGCTGCGCCTCTCCCTGGCCGTACCTTCGCCATGAATAATCAGCGGTTCCCCAATGATTTTCCCGATACGCATTCTTGGATTAAGAGAAGCATAGGAATCCTGGAAAATCATCTGCATGTTTTTTCGCACATTCTTGAGTTCTTTCCCCTTTACATGGGTGACATCTTTGCCTTTACTGAGAACTTTTCCAGAATCTGCCTCTATCAAGCGCATGATGAGCCTGGCCAGGGTACTTTTCCCGCAACCAGATTCACCGACTATCCCTAAGGTTTCACCCTTTTCAAGGGAAAAGCTCACACCATCGACTGCCTTGACATACTTCGGTTGGGTAAACAGTCCCTTGCCAATTTTAAACCACTTTCTTAAGTCCCGTACTTCAAGCAGTGTCTTACTCGTCGTCATTTGCAACCCCACCCTTATTTCCGTATAACCAGCAGGCAACCTCATGCTCTTTCGAACCTCCCGGGAAAACGGGTGGTTTCTTCGTTTTGCAGATCTCCATTGCCCGGTCACATCGAGGTTCAAACCGGCATCCTTTCTGCATATTTAAAAGAGACGGGACACGACCCCGGATAGTAGGAAGATTCTCAGGGATCGTTCCGTCTACCAGCGGAATCGACGCAATCAATCCCTTGGTATAAGGATGCAGAGGCTCCTTGAAAATCGTTCGAACCTGAGCATTTTCAACCACCTGGCCACCATACATCACGACAACCCGTTCACACATTGCAGCGACCACACCAAGATCATGGGTAATAAACATCATCCCCATCTTTCTTTTTTGTTGAAGATTTCGCATCAAACGCAAGATCTGCGCCTGGATAGTGACGTCCAACGCTGTAGTAGGTTCATCGGCAATCAGCAGTTTGGGCCTGCAGGACAAAGCCATGGCTATCATCACCCTCTGCCTCATACCTCCAGACAGGTTATGCGGATATTGCTTTAACCTGCTTTCGGGAGAGGGGATTCCCACCTCATCCAGAACCTGGATGGCAAGTTTGCGTGCCTCCTTGCTGTTAATGTCACGGTGGAGGGTAATTGCTTCAATAAGTTGATGACCGATAGTAAATACAGGATTGAGAGATGTCATCGGCTCCTGAAATATCATGGCTATTTCATCACCACGCATCTTCCGAATGGCATCACGCTTGAGTTTCGACATATCCCGACCTTCGAAGGTGATGGAACCCGAAGCGATTTGCAGATTGCTCTCAAGAAGGCTCATCACGGAAAGGGCTGTCAGGCTTTTACCGCAACCGGACTCTCCGACAATCCCCAGACTTTCGCCCTGTTTTACCTGCAAGGTAACTCTGTCGAGGGCTCTACCGATGCCATCATCAAGCTGGACATCAAGACAGAGTTCCTGGATATTAAGTAGAGGTGTTTCCATTATTAACCTTTGTTGTTCAGTCGAGGGTCCAAAACATCACGGAGACCATCCCCTATAGAGTTCAACGCCAATACACAAAGTGAAACGGAAACTCCTGAAAAGAAACAGATCCAGGGTGCACGACGTAAAAACACTTTACCGGAACTGATCACATTACCCCAACTTGGTATTTCTGGCGGAACCCCGACACCAAGAAAGCTGAGTGCAGACTCTGCAAGCACCGCATAGGCAAATATCATCGTGCCTTGAATAATGATCGGTGCAATACAGTTGCGGGGAATATGTAACAATAGTATGCGCATATCACTTGCACCGGTGGCTCGTGCTGCTTCGACATATGTCTGCTCTTTCTGAACCATCACCGCACCTCTGACTACACGGGCCATCCTCGGCACATAGACTATGGTGAGAGCAATCACAACGTTCGTCAGGCTTCTTCCCATTACCGCCATAATCATGATCATCAGAATAAGGCCGGGAAATGCCATCATACCGTCTAATATTCGCATAAGTACATCGTCAAGACGCTTGTAATAGCCAGCAAGCAACCCTAACATTGTTCCAAAAACAGTAGTCAACGCAACAACACCAAGGCCCACTACAAGGGAGATATGGGACCCGAAAACAACACGGGAAAAGACATCCCTTCCCATCCTGTCGGTACCAAACAGATGATCAGCACTGGGAGCAAGTAATCGATCTCCCGGCTTTATCTCCAGCGGATCATAAGGTGCAATCTGATTGGCGAAGATTGCCATGAAAATCATTAGAACAAGTACTATCACTCCGAAAACCGCAGTCGGATTTTTCAAGAACTTCCTCAGAAGGCGTTTTCCACTCGATATCTCTTTTTCACTCATGTCAATACTCAAGCCGAGGATCAATAAACGTATAAATGATATCAACCAGGAGATTGATAACAGTCCAGGCAATAGCAATATAAATAACGACACCTTCAATAACAGGATAATCCCTTGTAAACACCGACTTTATCAAGAGCCTTCCCACCCCGGGGATGTTGAAGATTGATTCGGTTACAACCGCGCCGCCCATCAGATTAGCGAACGTCATACCTATAACCGTCACCACGGGAATTATCGCATTTCTCAGGCCATGCTTGAAAATGACCATGCTCTGACGCACTCCCTTAGCTTTCGCAGTTCTGATATATTCGTTTCGTAATACATCGAGCATGCAGGCGCGCGTCATCCGGGCAATAAGGGCCACTGCCCCTGCCGCCAAAGTGATTGACGGCAGGATCAGATAGGAGAGACACTTCCAAAAACCGTCGCTTAAAGGCGAATACCCGGCGGGAGGGAAAAGAGGAATCATGATGGAAAACACCAGCGCCAGCATCAAACCGAGCCAGAAGTTCGGTATCGCGACCGCTAACGAGGTTATAAACATAAATCCTCTGTCCCAGAATGTCTCATGGACAGCTGCTGCCAATACTCCGCTTACAATGCCAACCACAACCGCCATTCCGAGCGAGAGGATAGTCAGAAGGATCGTTGCTTCCAGATGATCAGCAATCACCTCGGGTACAGGTTTGTTCTGGAAAAAGATCGATTCCCCCATATCGCCCTGCACAAGGCGCCCAACCCACTCAACGAACTGGACCCACACCGGCTGGTCGAGCCCCATTTCTGCAGCAAGAGCCGCAACTTCCTCATTGGTCGCCTCGGGCCCCAGGATTATGGCCGCTGGGTTGCCAGGTAACATGTGCATAATGACAAATACCATCACACTGACAACCAGCAACACCAGGACCATAGAGAAAATGCGTTTAATTAAAAAATTACGCATTCTTATTTTTCCTTCCAGACGTTAAAGAAATACAAGTAAAGCTCATTGGCAAACCCATGGACCTTATTGTTGCTTATACGAAGATTTTTGTAATCACCAACCTTGATGTACGGCACCTCATCATAAACCAGGTCCTGAAACTGCTCCAACAGTTCATAGCGCTTGTCGAATGCTGTTTCCTGACAAAAGCTTGCGAAGAGTTTTTCAGCTTCAATATTGTCCCAACCCGCACCATATTTGAGGTTCATTGCTGTGGTAAGGGAAGGATCGGCCTTGCCGGTAAAACCCGAACTGAACATGCTCCATAATTCAGGATTCTTTCTTCTGGACAGTAACGTTGCCCACTCCATACTTTCCAGGTCGATATTCAGCCCGGCTTTAATCATGTTAACCTTAGCGGCAGCAGAAAGGTTATACTCTAACGGCCCGGCCATCCAGGATATTTTCTCACCGTTATAACCGGCCTCTTTCAGCAGTTTTTTCGCTTTTTCAATATTATTCTGGTTATATGACTCTTCACCTGCAGTGGAATGCCAGACCTGTTCTTGTAATGCCAGACTAGGGTCAACACGCCAGAAGACACTGTCGCCGTAACCTGCCGCCATATCACCATTGACATCCATGGTAGCTAACATTGCCTGGCGAACTTTCTTGTTCTTCGTAGGACCGAACTTGGTGTTCAAAACAAAAACAAACCATGCTCTGGCTGGGGAGATATATGTTGTAAGATTTTTAGCGTCTTTGAGTCGATCATATTCATCGGTTGGCACGAAGTCAGCGAAATCATATTCACCACCTTCAACACCATTTACACGTACTGGTTCTTCCGATATTCCATAGAAAACAATCTCATCCAGATACGCATTCTTCTCACCGGTATATCCATCGCTTGGGGTTGTGAGGGCTTTATAACCGTCAAAACGTTTCAGGGTGATATGGTCGTTTGGACGCCACTCAACAAACATATATGGCCCGGTACCGACATACTCCGCAGCAGGTTTGCTCGGATACTTGAGAGCAATCTCTTCGGGTATAATGACCGGTCCGCCGAGCAGCATTGCCAGGGAGTTCATTAAAGTTCCCCACTGCTCCTTGAGTTGAATAACAACAGTAAACTGGTCCTTGGCTGTCACCGACTCAACATGTTTAAAGAGCTGCTTGCCATAGGATGCAATTGTTCCCCAGCGGTTTAACGAGGCCACGACATCAGCAGACGTCATCGGCTTATTATTGTGGAACGTTATATCCTGCCGTAAGGAGATGGTATAGGTGAGCTTATCATCAGTTACCGTTGGCATGTCTAGTGCCAGCATTGGCTTGATCTCACCTTTCTTTGTAAACGCATACAAGCCTTCATACACGTTCCCACCAACAAATACTGAAAGGGTGGCTCTGGTTGCATGAATATCGAGAGTCGGCGGGTCGGAATCGATAGCAACCTTCAAGACACCACCGCTGACTGGTTCTTGTGACGCATGCAGGGGCATTACCGCCACCAGCATCATAAAAACCATCGCAATTATCGACCTCATTTTACCTTTCATAAATGCTCCTCCTTTTTTGTAGTTCTAGTTTGACAAACGAACTCCTGATGCACTCCCATCTCTACGAATTTCTGCAACGCCTTGATATTTAGAGGTATCCTGCATTCTCAATGTGGCATGAACTGCGCCGAAATAGAAAGGTGGATAGTGATCCACCAGATACCCTCTCTGCTCTAACAATTTGGAATATTCTTGTGGGAATCTATCCAATTCCACAAGTACCTTCTTGTACTCCTGACAATGAAATCGAGGTAGCCTCATTGCCTGATCCATTGGCATTCCTGCATGAAGAACGCGGATCAGGAAAAGGGACAGGGCAGTAACAATTCTCTGCGAGCCGGGACTGCCACCTGTCAACCATGGAGTTCCATCATTGGCCATCATGATAAACGGGGCAACAGAACACGGAGCAGTCCTTCCAGGAATCAGTGCATGAGGATGATAATTGGGCAAAGCAAAGGAATCGATAAGATAATTATTGTACATGAATCCAAGACCATCCGCAGCCGCCTTTGAACCATAGACCATATTTACCGACTGGGTAATACCAACACAATTCCCCTCTCCGTCCATAACCGAAAGATGCGTTGTTTCACCCCCTTCAAGCCCTGGATGATTGACATCCTGTACCAATGAGTTAAGGATTTGTTCTACAGTCTTATCAATTGATTCCTGCGATAAGATGTCGTCATTTAGATAGTTATAAAGGTCTGGATGAGGTGTTTGCTCCATCCGTATGCGATAGGCGCTGTAAAAAAGGTCGGCGAAGAAATCTAGCGCTTCCTCAGAAAGAATGTCAATTCCACGGGTGGCCATGTTTTCTGCCACCAACAGAATATATGCCAGCAGTCTACCCTGCGTTGGAGGCGGAGTAGTGAGCATTTTACAGCCAAAGACCTGCTGCTCGATTGCTGGTCGCTGATGTGGCCACGGAATCACTGCAAGGTCTTCTCTAGACAAAAATCCGCCATTTCCTGCGATATCTTCCGCAATCCTACGGCCAGTTTTTCCTATATAGAATTCTTCCACACCATTTTCTGCAAGACGCTTGAGCAACCGTGCCAGATCGGGCTGCACAAATGTATCTCCTACGTCGAAGGGTTCAGCACCATCTTTGAGGAAATATCGGGAACCGCTTCTTCCCGGTATTGACAGAAAAAATTCCAACTCCCGCTTTTGCAGGTCATGCTGAAGTTGTGTGATTTCATACCCATCCTCGGCTAACTCGATGGCAGGTTCAATAACCTCTTCCCAGGTCAATCTGCCAAATCTTTTTTGCATGCAAGCCAATACCACTGGAGTCGTTGGTACAGATGTCCCCTTGTACCCATACAGGACATCGGATCTTGTAAGAGTTGAGGCATTAAGATGCTGGGGAATCCGCCCTGACCCATCAAGAAAAATTGAGCGCCCGCACATATTCAGCAACCCATACGATTGCCCGCCAAGACTACATGCTTGTGGTTCACAAACACAAAGGGCAAGAGCAGTAGCTACTGCTGCATCGGCAGCATTGCCTCCTTTTTCCAGCATCGACACGCCAGCCTGGGTAGCAGCAGGGTGGGCTGCTGCCACCATACCTCCAGCACCCTCAGAGCAGACATTATCGTCTGTCGACTGAAAGAGTTTTTCGATTTGACTTCGTTTGTTCATAATTAATTCTTCTTTGGATCGACCAGCCCACCGGTATCGGCTCCATTCAAGTCAAAACCGAGAACCGGCAGGTTCTACGGCACACTAGCAGAACTGGACTACACAATATTTTTTTATTGATTCTGTCATTCTCACTGGCGGATTACCCTGTATTTTCTCAAAGTTAAACATCCACCACTGACACTTGTTGCAAATAACGCGCCAAAACACTATCTGACTGTTATTAGGTCATTCAACTTAAACAACTACTCAAATCGACAATCTCCAGACTCCATATTTGGGACTAAACAGTTCTCAATTCAAGCAAACGAGAACCCTCAGTTCCCATGCTGGCGCCTGGAATGCGAAAACACCTTTTTTGTTATACTTTCATCTATATAAAGACAATTTCAGCCACCTCTCCCTTGACAGTTGCGTCACAAATTCGTAGTTATGCCAGACAGGGCATCACGCATCACATCAAAAAGCCATCAACCGGGAACCTCAAGTTCCCATTTTACACAATGCAGGAAGCAATGGTTGCATGGTTAATCCCGTTACCATCCTTCCAACTATTCCCACAAAAGTGGGATATATGCGCTAAGGCCGAGGGCCAGAATGGATTTTCAAAAAATCGAAAAGCATGAAAGAGATGACTGCGGAGGACATTTCGGCCGTTCCCAACATGGGATAGTCGTGACCGCATTTCATGAAGCCACTAAGGCGGGCGTGAGCATGCTTGAAAAAGGTGGGAATGCAGTTGATGCTGCCTGTGCTGCCTCAATGGCTTTATGCGTCTGCGAACCTCAATCAAGCGGACTAGGCGGTCAGGGTATCGGTATGATCCATATCAACGGACAAACCTTCGCTCTGGACGGCTCAAGCAGGGTACCATCACTGGCCCACAACCAACGCATTCAAAAAGGTGAACGCTCTTTCGGTTATAAATCCGCCACTATTCCCTCTATTCCGGCACTGATCGGCTACTTACATCTGGAATATGGAAAACTTGATTGGGATGAGATGCTTCAGCCTGCCATAGAACTGGCATCAACCGGATATGCTATTTCTGAATTGCAACACACTCATCAGGTTAATCTGCTTGATTCATTCCTCCGCAGTGAAACCCTTTCCGGTGCTAAGTATTTCCTGAAAAATGGTATCGAACCATATAATGTCGGCGATCTATTTGTGCAAAAGGATCTTGCAGGCGTTCTCTCTATTCTGGCCAAGGAAGGACCACGATCCTTTTACCTCGGCAAGATTGCTCAACAGATTGAGGAAGACATGCGAGCCCATGGCGGACTCATCCGTCGGGACGATCTTGCCTTCATACCGTGGCCGGTGGTACGTAAGCCAATCCTGGGCCATTATCGAAATGTGAAAATCTTCACTGTCCCCCCGCCGGCTGCAGGGAGAGATCTTCTTCTCGTCCTGCAGATGCTCAATAATGCGGAGCCCGACTTCATCAGCACAATGACGCCGCAAAGTGCCCGCATTCTTGCCGAGACCCTACGCCATGCTTTACTCCAACGGCAGCAGCATCCTATTCGTCCAGAGATGTACAGACAGGAAAACGACCACACCATGGCCTCCCCCTCTTTCGCTGCCGATCTTTACAACTCCATCCTCTCGAAGACCGGGCCTGAGACCACTATGCGCAATTACCTCAATACCGGGAACGACACCACACATCTCTCAGTGATGGACAAAGAAGGTAATGCTGTTGGCATAAGTCAGTCTATCGAATCATTATATGGTTGCAGAGCAGCAGCCGAAGGCCTCGGATTTCTATATAATAACTACATCAACACTCTTGAAGTCAAAGACCCGAGCCACCCATATTACCTCAGGCCAAACGCAACGCCCTGGTCTTCACTTGCGCCAACTATCATGTTTATGAACGAAAAACCCTGGTTAACCCTTGGCAGCCCAGGTAGCGACCGAATTTTTTCAACCATGGCCCAATTCATCATCAACCTCATTGACGGCAACAAAACGTTATACGAGGCTATGGAACAACCAAGATTGCACTGCAGCCCCGGGGGGGAACTAAGCCTGGAACTCGACAGATTTGACAAAAAAGTTATCCGCTCGTTAAAAAAGACAGGCTATCAGCTCGTTAAGCGGGAACCATATTCCTTTTATCTAGGCGCAATCTATGCCGCCATGCGTTGCCAGACAAAAAACGAATTTCAGGGGATTGCCGAGGTAAGAAGGGAAGGTAAAGTCCTGGGCCCGAATTAATTCTAACAATCACGAGCGATAAAGAGACAACACTGCCATGGTAGCCAGCATACTCATTATAACTGATAGGCCAGCCCAGGATTCTTTGTTCCCAAGCTCACTACGTAACCTTTTGAGCAAACATCAAACCGGCATCATGCAAAAGGCAACAAATATCCTGATAGAACAACAGCCGGATGCATTGATTTTTGATATAGATACCATCCCGGAAACCGGAAAAAATGGGTATATGGAATTTTATGCCACACTTCGGAAAGTTGCCCCTGAAGCAAAAATCGTTATTCTTACTTCCACAGCGACCAGCAGCAAAGCAGTAAGACTGAGCAACAATGGCACCCCATGCCTTACCTTGCCAACAACCCACGACCAGATTATCACGGCTGTCCATTCGGTTATCAACCAGCCAGACCCGGCATTCAATCCAATATCATTTCTCGCACCCGATGTCGGAACAGGGTATCCGACAATGATCAAGACCAAATCGAGAGTGATGCACCAAATGCTGGAAAAAGTTGCTCTCGTAAGCAAGACTGAAACAACAGTGCTACTTACTGGGGAAACAGGAACTGGTAAAGGAGTCATTGCCCGATTGATCCATGACAGCTCCCAAAGGAGCGGAGAATCGATGATGAGCGTTCATTGCGGGGCAATTCCCGAATCGCTTATCGAGAGTGAACTGTTTGGCCATGCAAAAGGTTCTTTCACTGGGGCAATCAAAACCAAAAAAGGCAAATTCGAACAAGCATCAAAGGGAACCATCTTCCTCGACGAAATCGGCACAATCACTGCCGCAACCCAGATCAAACTCCTGCAAGTTATTCAGGACAGGACATTCCAGCCTATCGGCAGCAACCGAACCCAATCCACCGATGTGAGGATCATTGCTGCCTCAAATAATGATCTCGGTAAAATGGCACAGCAAGGGGAGTTCAGAACCGATCTTTTCTATCGCTTAAATATTTTCCCGGTAGAAGTCCCACCGCTTCGGATGAGAAAAGAAGATATCAGCCTGTTCATCGACTATTTCCTCTGTCAGTTCAATGCAAAGCACGGAAAAATGATTTTTGACCTGACCGATGAGGTTCTCGAATGTTTTCAGCAGTATGAGTGGCCTGGAAACATTCGAGAGCTGGAAAATCTGCTCGAACGAGCATACATTCTTGCACAGAATTCCTATCTGGACGCCACTCTCTTCCCGACAGACCTGTTCAAATTGAGACCCTCTCAAATTAATCCGCTGACCTGCAAAAACAACACATCACACACATCAATTAAGAGACTGGCCGAAATACGGGATGAAGCAGTCAGAAAGTCAGAAAAAGAGTACCTCTGCACCCTACTCTCAATGCATAATGGTAAAATCGAGGCCACTGCTAAAACTGCTGGTGTAAGTCGCCGGCAAATTCACAAACTTCTGACAAAGCACAATATCAAGAAAGAATTATTCAAGAACAAAGCGCATAAAGTGGCGGAGGACAGTCATCAATAGCTCGCATTTGTTACTGTGCTTGCAAACAAAAGAATCCCCCTGACCGATCTGTTATTGTATAGATCGGCAGGGGGATTCTTTTTTATCCAGATTGTATAGCCTTTAAAAAGTATTACTTCGGATATGAAGTATTATCCGTCATGCCTTTTCTTGCATCAGGATCGAGATATCCGTTCTTGATTGCCGATTCAGTCCACTCTTTAAAAAGCGTATTACGGAACTGGATTTTCGCTTTGATCTCTTTTTCCAGATCAACACCGGCAAGGGCCTGTGCTTTCTCCTTGGTTGAGTAATCCGGGGCCTCGTAGTTCATGACACCATGCTTGGCCAGGATTCCGGCAAGCTTGATTCGCGCATCTGAACCTTTATTAATAGCCACCCCAAGGACCCTCAATGACTCTTCCGGGGCATGGATATACCCGCCATGACTGGCGATGGCGTAATCCCAGAACCACTGACCGGAGCGGAGCAGTTGCAGCACCTCTGCCATCTCGGCCTCGGTTGCCCCGGCTTCCCAGGCTTTTCCTGCTTCCAGATGAGCCGTAGCCAGGGTGTTCATTGCCATCTGATTCAACTGCTCTCTGCGATTGTACTTTATCTCAAGTGTCGCCTTGAGCTCTTCTTCGGTCGCATCGTGGCAATTCAGGCAGCTGTTTTTAATATTTGTCATGGGGTTACTCACCGCATGATCAGCTTCGCCATCAGCCGTCTCAGGCATATGACAATCAGCACAGGACACCCCGCGCTTAAAATGAAGGCCGGTGGTATAGAGCTCATAATCGGGATGTTGTGCTTTCAGCATCGGGGCCTTGCTGATACTGTGGGTCCAGTCGGCAAAGTCAATGCCATCGTAGTACGCCTCCGCCTCTTCGGCGAGGAATCCTTCTGACCACGGCAAGGTAACAACCATCGCTTTCTGATCCGCTCCCGCCGTGTCTTTATACTCAGTTGCCTTAAAGTAGTATTCGACATGGCATCCGGCACAGACCAGAGAGTGCATCTGGGTATCATCAACTTTGCTATAATCTACCGGGCTTGCCTCCAATCCGCGCGCCAGATAATCTCTGGATATTGTCAATTCGTAGGACTCGCTGTCATGACAATCGGCACAACCAATTGTATTAACGATCTGATCCCCCAGTCGGGCCCACTTGCCGGTGAAATATTCATTTTCACCATCTTCGTCAATTACGCGCTGAACATCAGGTGACTTACAGGTCCAGCAGGCCGTTGGCATCGGGCCGTCTGTGGGGCCTGTCGGTGCTCCGGTACGTAGCGAATTGACATTGCTGACCAGACCATACATATGCCCACGAGCCTTGTTATAGTCTTTAGCAAAACCATAGCCAGCCCAAAGAATGACCATCTGCGGGTTTTTCTTGAGCATATCTACGATTTCATCACTTTTGCTTGTTCCCCTCCAGGACTCGTAATAGTCTGGAAACTCCGCTTTCCAGTCTTCGTTCTTGGCTTTGACAGCCGATTTCCCTTTCGTCCCCCCATGACTGTCGCCAATGGCAGAAGAGAACATCCCCAATGCCATCAAAGCAATCAGTGAAACTCCAAGTAACAGCGCATATTTTTTCACGGTTTCCTCCACACATTAGAATTCTCGTACACCCAGATTAGAGTGAGCATTAAGCCGGTTTCTCTCCCAACCATGCGGTACTGCATGGTGTCACTCAAGCAACTGCTCTCTATCCACTGGTCCTCGTAAAACTTCGTGCTGACATTTCTCGTATATTGTTACGTTCGATACCAAACGGGACTGGCGACTTTGCCAATATCTGCAATCGTCCTGACGACTGTCGCCCCAGGACAATTACAGGGTTTTCATGAACACAACCTGCACTCGTTTGAAAGGAGACCGTGTCCCTGACGTTTACTCCTGCCAAACGCTGCCTTTGTATTCACAGAGAGTATTATCTGGATAGGTTTCAACTGAATTCCGGAAGGTTTACCACCTCTCATGCAGGGATTAACTCTCTTTAAAGCACGAACGAAATGATCATTGTCATGACAAACAAATACTCTTTCTATAGTTATACTTAGCGAGCTTGCGATGTCAAAAAATCGAGGTGTAATAATCTTTAATCTGTTCTAAATTTCACTCCTGATCGCCGCTCTCCGGCAAGCAGTCTCACAAAGCCCGCAATCACTGCAGCGGGATACATCAAATATTGGGACATCGCCTTCAGTTGAACAAACCAGGGCTGAATTACGGCACATCTTTGAACAAAGACCGCAGCCGTTGCACAGTTCGTGATCAATGATACGACTATGGGGGGAGATCCTGACTTCACCTTTTCCGCCGGTCAGATCACGATACCTCCTGAGCTCCCGGAGGTATAACCTGTGCTTGGCCTGTTCAGGGTCAAAGGGTCGTGGGGCGTCTCTTTCCGCCGAACCGCCACGGATCGTCGTTTCAACAATCCGTCCGCTCAGTGCTGCTACCTGTTTCAGGAGGGTTCTGCGATCCGGCTCACGGATGTTATTCCCCAATGCATTATTCACATTACCTGGATCACCTGAATCATGATGCATCGAACAGGTAATAACGGACTCCTGTTTCCGGATATCGACAAGAGGGAGCCCGTTTAAATACAGTGTTCTCTGCAGGCTGTTCAGACAAATTTCCACATGCTCCCAGCCACCACCATAAAGGCAGGAGTTACAGTTCCCGAAGCTCAGCTCCAGCCGGCATACGCCATGGGTACCTAAAAACACAATCGCTCCGGCATGGAGACTGGCAAGACATGGCAGCAGGACACCACTTTCCTTTCTGCTCTTTTCGTTAAGATTGCCGCAATAGAGAGTAAGCTCTCCATGCACGACAACCGTGAGCAATGTTTCCAGCCACTGTTCTTCTGTTCCGGATTCGCGTTGAAACACATCAACCGGGCAGGCCGCGACACACCTCTCACACTGCACGCATTTATCACCAATCATTACGGATGTGCCTGGTTTACCGATACAAACAGCACTGGTGGGGCAAACATCAAGGCAGTTGCGGCACCCTGCCCTTTTGTGGTAGAGGCGTATGCAACGCCGAGGATGAATAGCAGGTTGCCCTGTCCGTAACTCACAAAGCTTTGCCAGGAACGAAGGTACTGACCACATACCATTCAAGCCATCTCGACCTGAAGAAATCGATCCAGCAATCGCGGTTCAGCCTGGATGTAGCCACTCAGCAAGCTGGCGATGGAACTGTAAACACTTCCCCTGCCTGCAACTTCATGCAACTCTTCACAAAATTGCGGTAGCCAGATCAACAGATGCTTCTGCAGAAAGCGCTGCTGAGCGTTAAACGCCTCTCTTCGTTTCTCACCGGCAAAATCATCAAGCTGGTCTATCAGCAGCGAATAGAAGGCCATCTCAGTGACGATACTGTCTTCATAAAGCGGTGAGCCTTCAACGAGTCGCAAACCATGTTCGTAATAGAAGCGCCGGACTTTGCGCCACGGTTCCCTCTTATGCACCCTTTGAGATGACAAAACAGCTGAGGCTGTGGTAACAACACCTCGTCCCAGACAAAACAGGCCGGTGTAGTTTTTCTCCATCATGAGTTGCTGTTCTGCTTCGGTGAGATTTCCCACCCCGGCCTGCCACTCTTCAAACTCGACCAGCCCTCTGGCGTATAAGCCATTTGCATCCAGCTCATGTTCGTAATACCGATCCAGCAAATAGAGCAGAGACTCAAACTGCACTGACTTGGGATAATTAAAAAATATATCCGAGAACAGGCTCGCCAACTGAGATCTTATCCGATGCAGGATTTTACCGTTTATCATCTCGCTCATATCGATCTCCTCTCGTCTGGTAACACTTGGTTATCGCCCTCACTACAGGCCGAATGGATCAAATGTCTGTGGATCTATCTGTTCCATATGCACCTCACGGACAACAGTGAGTCCCTCCGCTTTTTCATTTTCAGCAACAGCGTATGTCAACACGGCTTCACGTATATCGCTGGTTTTGAGATGAAGCAGGTCTTCAGGATGACATTCAAGAGTCCTCTGTTCAATATCCCTGATAAGTCGTCGAACCCCGCAATTACGCAAAATTCGATACGCTTTGTCAGCATCCGTTCCCAGAAAACGCACCGATTTCAGAAAATGATCCTCTTGCGAGGCCAGCTCGGTAGGGGCGGGATGAACTGCCTTGTTTTGCTGGTAAATCTGAGATGTTAGCTTATTCTCAAGGCTGCAGTAGTGTACACCGACCCGAAATTCATGCCTGCTCGCATGCAACAGGCAACGCAAAGCTTCCGTTTCACTGCCGTCGATAGGCAGGCCCCCTGCATAATCGTAATTGTAAAGGACCTTGTACGGCCTCTTTTTGATGCGGTAGCCCTGCTTTTGGTACCAATCGGCATGGTGCCAGGGAAAAAGAAATTCCAGCAGGTTAACACTGAAAATATCAAGCGTATTACAAAGCTCGAGAAGCGCCACCATATTGGCGAAACTGTTCGGCATAACCGGTACTTCAACAGTGACTTGGGAGATATGTCTTGCACAGCAACTGAGCACATCCCCGATTGGCTGTAGCAAAAACTCACCATACATATCGGGCTTGAGACCCAGCCGAATCTCGTTTAGCCAGGGCGACAGACTCGACAGCATATCGTCTGTTACCAGGTCTCCATTGCTGTACAGACGGGTATGAATTCTGGCATCGTGTGCTTTCACATGATGAAAGAAATCCCTGCACATATCAGGATGGAGCAATGGCTCTCCACCAGTCAACGCCACTGCCTGGACTGTCTTTTGCCTTTGGGCAAAATTGTCGAATTGGCTGATTACATCATTGGTTGTCCTGCTCAACTGTTCATAGTTATGCTGATTACGATTGGTACAGAAAAAACAGTCCCTGTTACAGGCAAGGGTAAGGATAAAAGTCGTGGAACCCTCTGCTCTATTACAATATTTACAGGCTGGCGAGAGACGGTTTAAAAACAGGCTATGCGCATTATTTCTTTGTTTGAGATCGAAAGCGGTAAACTGCCGTTTCAGCGCCGAGATCTCTTCAAATCTATTCGGGCCGAACTCAAGTCCTAGCCGGTGCACCGCTTCGCGCAATCGTCTTAACTTGTTCTCAATTGGCTGACAATACGCTTGATAACGTGGGTCGACAAAACTATGTGAGTCGATAATCGCCCCCTCATGAATAGTGCTGAGTTGATATACTGGTGGGCAGAGCATTGTCTGCCCACCGTCCAGGAGTCTGTCGGACAATGGCTTCCCCCAAACTCTTCGGAATTTTCAAAAAACAATGCTCGCAGATAAGCGAACGAAATGAGATGTCGATATCAGGCATATGGCTGTGCTTATTTTTTGAAAATATCTCGATTTTGACCAAAGCCCCTATTGTCCGACAGGCTCCTGGTCAGGTCTTTTGCCTAAAAATAAACGACGGCACCGTGGGGTCGATTTTTTCCCCTTCCATAGAAACATTATCGGCGGGCAGCCCCAGAACCGTTTTCACTGTCTTTTCATACTTTTTCTCCAGTTCCTCCAGCGGCCCGAAATCAAGGGCGCGCTGGAGACAGGCACCGACACAGGCAGGGGCCAGCCCCACCTCCCTCCTATCCCAGCAGCTGGTACACTTCTGCATGGGGTGCGCCTCTTCCCAGTCTTCACCTGATACCGGTTCGCTGTCATCATTCCCGAATTGCGGTGCACCAAAGGGACAGGCCCGTTCACATTCGTGACACTCGATACAGATCGTCCGATCGACAAGCACCACCCCGTCTTCATCTCGTTTATATATGGCATCCACCGGGCACACCGGCAAACAGGCCGGGTCCGCGCAATGATTGCAGGCCATGGAGAGGTTAAAACTTCGGGCGTCCGGAAATTTCCCCTGCTCTATATGGGTGACCTTACGCCACACGGCAGGGCCGGGGGCAACACTGTTCCAGTCCTGGCAGGCAACTATACAGGCCTTGCAGCCGGAACATCTGGTCTGATCGTAATAAAATCCATGTTGTGGGCTCACATCGACCTCCTATCCCTAAGCTTTGACTATTGCCACCCGACAGTCGTTTGCCAGGGTCATAGCCTTGGCAATCCTCGACGGTCGCAGACTGATCAGGCAGTTAGCGTTGCCTCCTATGTCCACTCCGTCTGCATCGAGCTCGGTCCAACTCCCCTGGCCGATCATGATATAGCCTTTTGGTACCAGCTGACTGAAGATGACAGAGGCATAAATCGCGCCACGGTCATTACTGATCTTGACCTTGTCGCCTGTCTTCATTCCCAGCTCTTTTTCATGATCTGAGTTGACGATCACCGATTCATACACCCCCTCTTCCCAGACATTGAGGCTGGTCGATTTGTTGCTGATAAACGCCGGGTTGCCGTCAGCATCTTTCTTATACTGCTGATTAAGCCAGGCAACCTTGTTCAGGGTGGAGTGGGAGCGCTGCATCAGGTGCCAGGTGTGCAAGTTGTAGGTATATCCTTTTGGGGTCGATTCGGTCAGATCCGGATGCGGATATTTACTGCCATCCGGATGTCTGCCCTCCACAAGCGGAATATACATCGGGATAGGATAAACAAATCTGGCGGAGTCTGAGCCCTGGGGATTTTTGGCATCCATGATCAGCCCGCCGACTAATCTGTCATCAGGATCGTAGTTGTCGTGGAAGCGTGCCTGAAAATCCTCCATCAACAGTTTAGAGTAGGCTTCTATCTTACCCGATGGTGTGGCCAGCGGGTTGGCAACGGGGTTGGTAAAAAACTCGCCATAAACCACAAGCGGCGGGGTCGGAGCCTTCCAGACACCTTCCTTCTTGAACTCCTCCCAGGAAATATCGTAGTACCCCTCAGCCTGCAGTTTTTGCCAGCCTTCGCTGAGGCGCTCTTCCATGGTTTTGCCTTCGGTAAAAACCTCCTTTTTACCCATGGCTTCAGCTATTCCGGCACAGATATCATACTCGGTCATCGCCTCCCCCGGGGGAGCAATGGCCTGATTCACCCCAACAACTTCATTGCCGAACCAGCCTGTGGTAGCGCCCGGCTTTTCCATCTGCATGGCACCGGGCAGAACATAATCTGAGTATTTAGCGCTGGTGGTCATGAAGTGATCGCAGGTAACAATCAGCTCGGCCTTGCTGCGGTCTTCAATGATCTCAATCCCCAAATTGACGTCACCATTCTGGTTCAACAGGACATTACCGCCGAAGTTCAACAATGCTTTATATGATGCCATCTTCCTGACCTGGCCATCGTTCCAGCGGGAGGCACCTACATCATTTTCAACATTGTCCAGCCAGACAAAAGCGGCGAGATCCTTATCCGTGCCATTCTTAAGATACTCTTTTGGCACAGACAGTTCGTCGTAATCGTAAAAAGAGAGTTTTAAATCCCCGGTGTTCATACCATGACCAGGCGCTTTCACATAACTCCAGCTCGGCATGCCCCAGGCTGCGCCGGGGTGACCGATATTCCCGGTTATAGTCGAAAGAATCCTGCCCAACCAGACGCCCTGCTCCGCCTCGGAGTTTCGCTGCAGGCCGGTGCCCATCCAGGTGGTGACCTTGCTGTCGAGATAGAGGTCGGCAAATTTGCGTATTTTCTCTGCAGGCACACCGCATATCTCGGAGGCCCATTCCGGGGTTTTCGGCAGCTGACCGTAAATCGGCGCCCGTTTACCGAAGAGTTCATCTTCCTTATTGACGCAATAACCGATAGTCTCAGGATAAACCGACGTCGCCTTGTTGAGACCCGCCTTTACCAGGGAATCATCATTCCCCATAATGAATGCACTCAGCGAAGCGCCGACCGGCACGGTATACCCATCTACATCACCATGGTACGATGCAGCCTCCGGATCATCAAAAAAACCATGCACATGCGATTTGATGAAACCAATATCCAGGTCCTTCAACCGTTTGGTAAGCAGATGGTGCAGCATACCAGTAATGAGAGCTGCGTCGGTGCCGGGCATAACGGCAATAAAATCATCAGCCACGGTGTCAACGGTCATGGAGACCCGTCCATCCACCGCAGTTATCGGCACGCCTGCTTCCCGAATCTGGGTGAGCAGCCAACCGCTCTGGGTTCCCCAGATCGACTCCAGGTTATTCAGGCTCCAGACCACCAGTTGCTCTGCGTTGATCGCATCGTCCCGATAGTTACAGGCAGGGGTGTAACCGGCACCCTCAAAAAAAGAAGCCATATGATCTATGGCCCCCCAACTGTAATCATCCCGATATCCCGCAAAGCCGGAATAGACAGTATTGAGGAGATGTTTGGCAGAATCCCTGGCCCAACCGGTTGAATCCCCGGAACTGTATGAAGCAAAAACCCGTTCACCGCCATATTTGTCATATATCCCCTGCAACCCGGTACCAATCTCCTTAAAGGCCTGTTCCCAGGAAATTCTGACGAAACCGTTCATATCACCCCGCTTACCGGTCTGCTTCAATGGGTGCTGAAGCCGGTCTGCGCGGTAAAACCACTCACGCCTGGAACGGCAGCGCACACATGAGCGTAACTGGGGATCGTTGCCGTCTTTCAACCCCTTATCCGGGCGCTCATCGGTGACGATCCGCTTCACGACACCTTCTTCTATGTAATATTTACTTACACAACGCCCACCACAATTATGTGGAGTTGCGCCCATGACCACTTCGCCTTTTATCGGTGGAGGACCATTGGTCTGTTGACTTGCCTCGAATTGCGCCTTTGCCGCTCCGGCTTTTTCACCACCCAGATTCATGGCAGTTGCCAACGTTGCCGCACCCATACCTTTCAGGACTGTTCTTCTTGAGACATTCGGCTCCAAGGACTTTGTGGTGGTATTTCCCTTTTCCATCAACCTTTCCTCTCAACTGCCGTAGTTTCAGAGATGGCATAAGATAAAAGGTTACTTATGCCGTAATTGCCTGGAAATCTGTTCTTCCGGAAAAAATCGCACAACAAATGACTTTCAAAATTATAGCGCATGGAAGGAGTCAAATTCAATGAAGAGGCTAAGAACTCAACCACTTTCGCAAAATCACTTCCGCACTGACAAACACCCGCCAAAGAGAATGTCATTTTACTGTTTATTTTCATAGTATTACACATTACCATCCAACGACGACCTACTACGTTGTGGTGTTAATTTCAGAAAGGGGATTTGAGGAATGAAAAAAGCAGTAATACTTTTAACTCTGGCAGCTGTAGCGGCTCTGCAGGTGTTCAGACGGCAAACGCCAAGAGTAGCCGTAGTTTCAGGGTTTATATGGCAACCGAGGGCGGCTGGAGTGACACCAAGCTGAAGGCTGGTGGAACTACAAACTATGGTGGCGCCACCATCTACCTTCCTTTTGACGGCCACGATTCAGACGGAGTAAATTTTGGCACCATAAAAATTGGTGCCGAGGTAAATGACAACCTGCGAGTGGACCTGGGATATACCAAATATGGTGATAGCAGTTTTGTAACACCAACTGCTGACAGTTCGCCTTATTTTATCCATACAGACTTCGAAACAGAAGCCGTCTTTCTCTCCATGAATTACGATTATCTGCAGTTCGAGAAAACCAGTTTTTTCATTGGTGGCGGTATCGGTATTGCTTTACTCGACGCAACAGTTCAAGAAACGGACATAAATGGTGATAGTACCACTTGGCTTGATGGCTCTGACTCCACTACCAACTTCGCCTGGAAGATTGAGACGGGCGTCGAGTACCTGCTCACCGACAACTTCTCGCTTTATGGAGGCCTACGCTTCGTCGACCTCGGCAAGGTAGATATAGCGCTCAAAAGTGCTCTCAACGGTGGGACAGACGCAGGCAGCTTCAACCCGCGCCTCAACTCAAAGGAGTTGTTTATGGGGCTGAGGTACCAGTTCTAAGTGTGGTCGAAAAAAAGGCCCCGCTGGTGAAAACCGACGGGGCCTTTTCTTTTCAATATTCCTGCTCACTGGTAGAAGAAAATCATCAGCAAATATGTCAGAGAGCAGCAGAGACACAGTATGCTTTTCCTGTTCAACCAACCCGGCATTCCATGCCTCTCCGATGCTGATATTACTCTGGTTTAAGTAGCCTTCCACCTACATAACGGGCTGCAATCCACCTGTCGTCACCAATATAGAGAAACTTCTCCAGCCTGTCCTCCAGCGAATACCGTTCCTTGTAGAGGGGATCATCATCTATCACCAGAGCATCAAGTTGGTAATCTCTCTTTAGTTTCCCCATCCTGCCGAAAAAACCGCCGCCGGTCACGGTCGCCATATAAAAAGCTTCCGAAAGGCTCAGTTGTGCATCTGGTTTGTCCACGGCCAGGATTTTGGAAGACTGTACAGCCCGGACGATCGCCTCGTTCATCTGAATCTTGTGTCCACCGGCAATATCACTGCCCAGACCAACTTTCAGGCCACGGTTCAGAAATTCTTTAACCGGGGCAATGCCGCTACGTACGTTGATGTTCGAATCGGGGCAATGCACCAGGTAGACATTCCCATTCCGGCACATCTCGACCTCTTCTTCCGTGAGATACACGCCGTGCGCCATGAGCGTCGGGGTCTCGCCAAAAAGTTGGTAGCCTGCATATACCGAAGCATAATTGGCATATTCAGGGAACAGCTCTCTTACCCATTCGATCTCGGCCCGATTCTCACTCAAGTGAGATTGAACCGGCAATCCGTTGGCTACAGCCATCTCACCAAGCATCTTGAGAGCTTCTCTTGTGCTGGTGGGGGCAAACCGAGGTGTGATTATCGGCCTAACCAGCGGCTCATCCTTATATTTCTCGACCAGATAACGGGTTCCCTCAAGCGACTTCTGCGCCTCTTCAATAATAAAATCAGGCGCGTTGCAGTCCATGTTGACCTTCCCCACAAAACCGCGAATCCCAACTTTTTTGAACTCTTCGAACAGGCATTCGGTGCCGACCGTCGAGGAGGTGGCAAAAGCACAGGCCCCCAGTGTTCCGTATTTGCAGAGATCTTCAACGTACCTGCTGTATACCCGATGTGCATATTCGGGGTCGGCCAGGTCCTTCTCCAGCTTGTAAGTGTAATCCTGCAGCCAGTCCAGCAACTCTTTATTCATGCCGGTGCCGCATTGCAGATACTGCCCGGCATGGTTGTGCAGATCGTAAAACCCAGGAATGATCAGGCTGTCACCGTAATCGGTAACGTCTATACCATGATACTTTTCGGGTAAGGAGTCACACACATCGATAATGCTGCCGTTCTCTGAAACGATGTATCCGTTCTCAATTATGGTAAATTCACTCGCCGAATCGGTGAAGACAATATGGCCCTTAATAACGCTGACGGAGTTCAAACTTCGTTCTTCCTTTCTATAAATAAAATCGACACTGCCCCTACTCTGACAGAACCCTAGGAGGCTGTCCGAAAATAGGGCTTTTGGTCAAAATCGAGACATTTTCAAAAAATAAGCACAGTCATGCATCTGATATCGAAGTCTCACTTCGTTCACTTATCTGCGAGTATTTTTTTTGGGCAATTCCGAAGAGTTTGGGAAAAAGCCATTGTCGGACAGAACCCTAGTGGACCTTCCGCAGTTTCCTGCCATTGCCAAAATGGATAGTCTTGCCGGCCTTGACCATGGCCTCGATACGCTCATTCACTTCGCTTACCGGGATATCCAGCGCCTCTGAAAGTTGCTCGGCGGTGTAGTAGTTGCGGCCGTCCTCATCCTGCATTTGCGGAACCAGGCCGGGGAAGCGCAGATGAAATGCCCTGGCAACCTCTGCCCGCGCCTCTTCGGGCACGTTGTCGAAAATGAATCGCATTACGGCATGCTGGAGATACGATGAGCCGGATCCAAGCGGACAACGTTCTTCCCCTGCAGCTTTTATGGCACTTTCCAAATCGCGAAACTGGTTATACAACCCCTGTATAATCTTTTCACCATCATATGGTGAAAGCTTTTCGCAACAACACCCTATAACAGCCTTGCCACAGACCGGGCACTCCTCACCGGCGCACCCCCCATGATGCATGGTCCCCACAGCACAACCACATTCCGGGCAATAATCATCACTTACTTGCCTGATCTGCCGCTCGGAACCAAAAGCCAAACGTTTCGGATAATCTCTCATGTCTATTCTGAATTATTGAATAAATTGAAAATGGCAAATTCGCTGAACTGGTTATAGTATAAGCACAGCGGTTCCTATTACCAGCCGGGCGTTGGCAGCCGAAATACCGGTGAAACAAGCCTTTGAAGGTTCAAGCTACTTCATGTATAGTGGTTCTCTTGATATCACATTAATGAAAATTCGCGTTTTCAGCTTCTAAATAGTATTTATTTTTTGCAGTTTCAGAGATTGGAGAAATTCATGTCACAAAGAAAGTTTCAACGTGCCCAACAAAAAACGAACAAAACAAATCAGCCCACAGCAGCCCCTCAGCCGGACCCGAACCACCAACCGTCAATACAGGCGCTGGTCTGGTATAAAAAAGAGCATTGGGATACTTTAAGAGAGCTGTTTGTGGACAGCCACCTGTTGCCAGTACAATATGAAGATTGGTTGCAACGGGCCGAAGCCATGAAATCCCAGGTGGAAGGTACCGGAGATACCGTGGTGAAAGTTCATATCGATCCAGAAACCTTTCCACAGTGGTGCAAGGAAAAGAATCTGCCCTTGAATAGCGAGGCACGCTCGCAGATGGCCATTGAGGTTATACAAGCCCAGTCTTTCTCCATTTAGATCGGCTTGAAAGGGGTGAGACAATACGGTCTTCTCAATGAGAAGACCGTATAAATTCGTCACATATTCCCGAAACATTCTGTTTACTGAACTCTACCGCTGATGGACAAAGAACAGGCAACCATATACCGGGCAGAAAAACTTGAAAACCTTCTGGTTTTTCAGGCCAGGTATCAACGGTTCAAATTTGGACGCCATACCCACGAGGACTTTGCGCTCGGCATAATGGAACATGGTGTACAGAAATTTTACTGTCGTGGCGAAGCACGGTTTGCCACCCCGGGCAGCCTGATCTCCGTCAACCCGGATGAAATTCATGATGGCATGTCAGCAGACCAGAGTGAGTTTCATTATAAAGTTATTTATTTGCCGGTTGAGCTGCTGCAGAATATCGGTAACGAAATGGTTGCACCGCGCAGTTTTCACACCTTTAAAAATCCGGTAACCAATGACCCGGAAGTCGCAGCAGGCCTGACCTCACTCTTTGCATTACTGGAGGGAGAGAGCACGGACCTTCTGGAAATGCAGACACTGCTCTTTGGTCTGCTGGCCTTGATGCTTGAGCGGCATGGCACCGAGCGCAGGACGCTGATCACAGGCAACGCCATCCACACTCCGATACAAAAGGCATGCACCTTCATCGATGATATGGTGAAAGAAGAGATTAGTCTCGACGATATCGCAGCCGCAGCAGGGCTCTCCCGTTACCATTTTCTCAGACTCTTCCGTGATGAAAAGGGAATATCACCCTGGTCGTATCTACTGCATAAAAGGCTGCAACTGGCACGCACAAGTATTCGTCTCGGAACATCTCTCACAGATGCCGCACTGGATGCGGGCTTTTCCGATCAAAGTCATATGAGCCGCCGCTTCAAAGCCACCTATGGCATCACCCCCGGCCAGTACCGCCAGGCATATCTGAGTTGAAATTTTATTCCGGCTCCACATGTTTGCCATGACCTGTTTTTTATCCTCCGGTAAACGAAGCAAAAAACTTCGTCAGGCCTTGTAAGTTTGTGGAACAAAGCAGACCACAAACCGATCTCGGGCAACATTCATCTTTTTTCATATGTAACTCCCTAAAGTCTGCATGTAATTACACATTACCCTTGTCTCCAGACTCGTTATTTCTTCCTTGCCCACCACTAATCAGTGTATACTTTTTTTACCAGAGAATTTGTTTTTACTGGTAATACCACTACCGATACCAAGATATGCTAAAACTGACATTAACCATACTCCTTTTTACCAGCGGCGCATATGCCGTGGTCTGCAGCATGATGTACGCTCTGCAGAGATCCTTGATCTATTTCCCTACCCCGGAAGTACAAACCGATGAAGCCCAAGCCTTTCGCCTGTTCAATGAGGGCCTGTCACTGAAAGTCTGGGCAACTGCCAAGACGAGCGACAAGGCACTTATTTATTTCGGTGGAAACAACGAAGACGTGAGCACCAACATCTCGAAATACAGAGATCTTTTCCCGAATCACACCGTTTATCTGCATAACTACAGGGGTTACGGCGGCAGTGAAGGCAAGCCGACTGAAGAAGGTTTGTTTGCAGACGCCCTGGCGCTTTACGATCATATCGCCGAAAGGCACGGCTTCATCAATGTGATCGGCAGAAGCCTCGGCACCGGCGTGGCCGTCTATCTTGCCAGTGAGAGAAAGGTGGAGAACCTCGCCCTGGTTACTCCGTACGACTCAATTACCAATGTGGCAGCGGGCCAGTATCCCTACCTGCCGGTCAGGCGATTGCTGAAAGATCGCTTCGACTCCCATGCCCGCGCTGGTCTGCTTTCAGCGAACACCTTACTGTTGATCGCCGCCAATGATGAACTCATCCCTACCGGACACAGCGAGAAACTGGCCGAAGCGCTCAACCCGGACCACACCAGGGTAATTACTATTGACGGAGTCGATCATAACTCTATCTGCGAATCCCCAAGTTACGACAGGGAGTTGTTCACCTTTTTCACCACAGGTGAAAAGCCCGAACCAGTTGATAGCTGATTGCTTACATGAACGCTTCCCACTCAGCAATTCAAGAAAGCCAGCAACAGGCCATTGACCAGCTTATCAAGGCTGAGCCGGTCTTTGGCAAGATTGTCGATCTCTACGGGCCACCTCCGCTTTGGCAACGTCCTGAGGGCTTTCCCTCCCTCATCCGCATCATCTTAGAACAACAGGTCAGTCTTGCTTCAGCCAAAGCCGCATTCGACAAGCTGCTTGCTGCCAGCGGTGAACTAACGCCACCCCGTTTTCTGGAATTTTCCGACGAAGAACTGAACACCATCGGTTTCAGCAGGCAAAAAACCAGCTATGGTCGCTATCTTGCCCAGGCTATAAATGACAATGATCTCGACCTTGAGGGATTAACCAGGCTCGATGACGACCAGGTTAGAGGAGAATTGACCAAAATCAAGGGAATAGGTATCTGGACTGCAAACATCTACCTGTTGATGGCCATGCAGCGCCCCGACGTCTGGCCAAAAGGCGATATCGCCCTGGCTACGGCGTACCAGCAACTCACAGCTATTGATGGCCGACCCGGCAACGATGAGATGGAGAAGTTCAGTGAGCCCTGGAAGCCATACCGTTCCGTCGCCGCAACACTGCTCTGGCATTACTACCTTTCCAGCCGAGGAGCTGCGCAATTGATATAATTGATCGTCTCTACAAAAAAAGCGAGACCATAATTCATAGCCTCGCAGTAAGACTGGTAAAACTGCAGATTACTTTTTAGCTTTTCTATATGCTGCTAGTGCTGCCAAACCGGAAGCAAAAAGTATCAGAGTTGCCGGTTCAGGTACGGGCTCCTTCCGAATAGCTTATCCCCGTAAATAAGGTAATCTGATAGTTTCCAGAAGTTGTTCCACCCCCAAACACTATCCCCTGCCCAGGCATCCCCTGGATAAAGATCAGTCTGTGTGTAAAGGATGAAGGACAGTCAAGGCCTAACGCATAATTTTTTTAGCCAAAACAAACCACTACACATTAAAGAGTTAGAGACTGATCCAAGTTGAATAAAGGGGCCTCCAATGTTAATTATCCCATGAAATGAAGCTGTCCGGATGAGCAACCAAATAAATAGCCGATACTCGAAAGGGTTTCGTAATGGGCCCTTAAAACTTGCTGCTGGATAAGGCGATTCTGTTTACGAAACGTCGCGCCAACTCACATTGTCAAAATCCTTCGGTGTCTGCCATTGACAACCGTCCTTAAGGAGATGAATAATAAATGGGATTTTCTATAACATGGTGTGCAGTTCGCACAGCAAATGAGCAAAAGATACTGGAGACCTTCGAATTATCACCAACAGGCAAAACAGAAGAATTTCCCGAGTCCGCAGTATCAATGGCACAACTTGATACTGGCTGGCAGGTTATCTGGTGCAATCGATACAATAGCCCGTTAATCACTGAAAAAATATTGGCTGATATCTCCCATGACCACGATGTTTATCTCTGTCTTATCGAAGAGCATGTAATGGCCAGCTCAGCCCAATTCTGGTCGGGAGGTGAGCGTAAATGGCTGATCTCCCATCAAGGCGAAAATGGCCCGATGGGGATCTATACTGCCGGAGAGATACCGGAGTGTTTCACGGCAATAAAGCTCGAAATGGAGAAATTGCAACAGGCAGAGGGGGGCGATTCTGCCGTGGTCGATTATCTTTTCGAAGTTCCGCTCAAGGTAGCTCAAGTATTCGTAGACTTCAGGCATGATGAAGAATGCCCGCATATTTCCAACGGACAATTCACTGTTTTAACACACCCCACCATGCACAAAAGCTTTTTGACCAGGTTATTTGGTAAGTAACTGGGGGCAAAATTGAATTTTAAACAGAGCTATTCACTCTTCCCCACATACCAGCAAGTGAGCAGTCATCTATACATCAAAAATCGATTTGAAGATAAAAAGTCTCAGCATCAAAGATATTAAGGTAGCTTTACAATCATCGGCCGAACTTGATGAAATCCTTTCCGACGAAGAATGGCTGAGATGCTTCGCCTTCAGTGAAAATGAGGGAAATGATACTGCTGTTGGTTTTTACGACAACGGTTCCGGCGATAATTTTGTAGTCGTTTTCGCAGGTAACTCAGCAGTTATAAAAGGTTTCGACCACGAGTCCCAGGTAAACCCTTATGCAAGAGACGATCATGCTATCTGGCCCGGCATCTATGATAACCTTCCCGATACTCTCTTTCAGCAACTCAAAAAAGCAGATCCAACCTACCAGGATGTAACCTTCTGCTTCTGGAAAACTGAAGCTGACCAGTCCTGGCAGCAAGGCCCTGTCATCTTCGCTAATGGCATAAATGATGGCTCGAAATGGCTGTTGGATGAAATCCCGGTTACCCCGGAAGAGTATATAAAATGGGCCAGGGACTATTATGAAGACGACTTTGATACAATTGATGAAAGCCTGGTTCATAAAATATACGCAACTAATAAATTCTTCTGAATAACAACGTTGTACTTCTCTCTTTTCATAACAATTCTGATAACCATCCAATTTAACAAGGCGAGCCAGGTGGGACGCTGATTACCACTAAGAGCTCAGAATCAATCCTCACTCCCTTCGCACAAAATTTAGCTTACCCCTCCAAAAACCTATAAAAAACCCTGGCAGATTTTCAAATTGACACCTTCTATCCACAGTGCTAAAGATAACAGTTCCTCAAATCAAAATTTGCCCCATAACATATCAATTTCACAACACTTTACTCCGGAGAATCTCATGATTTACACCAACGTCGAAACCATTCCCGGCAGGAGGATTGTCGAGCATTTCGGTATCGTGCAGGGCTCTACGGTAAGAGCAAAACATCTGGGCCGCGACCTTATGGCCAGCCTGAAAAACATTGTCGGCGGCGAACTGAAAGGCTATACCGAGCTGCTTCAGGATTCGCGTGAAGAAGCTACGCATCGCATGGGTGAGCAAGCCCGCCAGATGGGTGCCAACGCTGTGGTCAACATTCGCTTCGCCACTTCATCAGTAGCCCAGGGAGCCGCAGAACTCTTTGTTTACGGCACTGCTGTACGCGTCGAGTAATCACATTTATAAATCGTTGAACTACATGGTGCATGTATGGAAATCCTGTTACAACATGCTGATTTGGTACTTTTCTTCATTCTGCTGTGCCTCGGTTACGGTGTGGGAAGTTGGGCCGAGAGACGCCACTACACATCTATCACCAAACGTGAAAAAGAATTCGCACATCTGCCTGTGGTAACCGGCAGGGAAAGTTATATTATAGGGGAAGCTGAAAAGAGTACGTTGGTAACGGGATCGGTTGTGGTCTCAATCGACTACTTCAAAAGACTTCTGGCCATCCTGCGTAATATATTCGGGGGTAATGTCAAATCATACGAGTCCCTTATCGATCGGGCACGTAGAGAAGCAATCCTGCGCATGAAAGAAAAGGCGAAAGAAAAGGGCGCCGATATCATTATCAACTTGCGCCTTGAGACATCAGCCATCGGGCAGAGTGCCAATAAAAAACGACAGGTTGGCAGCGTTGAGGCGGTCGCCTATGGCACTGCCGTTTCGTTAATCAAGCAATGAAATTCACGCCAAAAGAAATAGAAGAAAACGTCAACGTTTCCAAAACCCACCCGCTGGTTGAGTTTTTCTGGCTGGCCGGCGGGCTGCTGCTTGTGGTGGGGATTGTCTTCCTTACCCTCGGCCTCCTCACCGACCTGGCCGTGTCCCGTACTTCACCCAAAATTGAGAACTGGCTTGGTACACATCTGTCCTTCGATATGAAAGGCGAGGCTAATCCCGCTCTGCAACGAAGGTTCGATGACTTGCTCACCACCTTGCCCGAAGATTCACCGTTACGGGAATATGAATTCACTATTGATCTGGTCGACAGCGATATCGTCAACGCCTTTGCCATTCCCGGCGGCAAAATCGCTGTTTATCGAGGGCTTGTCGACCGCGTGGAATCTGAAAACGAATTGGCTATGGTGCTCTATCACGAGCTTGGGCACTTTGCACATCGTGACCATCTTCGCGGCCTGGGACGCGGACTCGGTCTGGCTGTAGGCTCCGCCCTGCTCTTCGGCAATGACAGCGGCGCCGCCGATCTGGTGGCAAAAACCCTGCTCAGCTTCCAGGCCAACTACACCCAGGATCAGGAAAGCGCCGCCGACGGCTTTGCCCTTGAACAACTGGCCAATCATTATGGTCATGTGGGCGGCGCAACCGTTTTTTTCGACCGACTAGCCAAAGAAAATTCCAACAAAACCAGTCATCTTAAATACCTTCTCGCCTCGCACCCGCATCCTCGGGACAGGATAGATGCCATAAACAATCTGATAAAAGAAAACGGTTATCCTGTTGAAGCAACGACTCAACTGGCCAAAGGCATCCTCTTAAAAGAAAACTTTCAATGACACACACGGCGATAACTGATCTACAGCCGTTCCTTGCTGCCAGTGAATATATTGACTGGCAACATCCGGAAATCAAGAGCAAGGCCGCTCGACTTGCCTCCTGTTACTCCAGCAACCGGGATATCGCCCATGGATGTTATCTCTTTGTGCGGGATGAGATCAAACATTCAGGCGATTGGCAACTTAGCCCTACCACATGTAAAGCCTCTGAGGTGCTACGGTCATCCCACGGGTGGTGCTATGCCAAGAGCCATCTGCTGGTAGCCCTGCTCAGGGCAAACTCGATCCCGGCCGGGCTCTGCTACCAGCGTCTTACCATCGAGGGAGACGTGCCACCATTCTGTATCCACGGATTGGTAGCTGTATATCTTGATGATTTTGGCTGGTACAGGATAGACCCCAGAGGGAATAAAGAGGGTGTTACAGCTGATTTTTGCCCTCCTGGAGAGAAACTTGCCTTCTCAATAATTTCCGAAGGCGAAGCAGATTTGCCCGGCATATTTGCAGAGCCTGTAAAGAGTGTGATCGATTGCCTGCACAAATATCAAACCTATAAGGATTTTGCCCGGAACCTGCCCGACTCTGCCCCTTCAGAATGGAGTCCACAAGGTGTGGCAGAACGTCACAGTCATTAATTTGGAATCAGCCTCTCCATACCACGGATGAAATCATTTTTGCCGCCATGGGATGGATGCCGAATATAGAAAAGGTCATCTTCTGGCGATAAAGTTCGTATCGCCCCCTCACCCTTGCGGCCGATGCCCGCGACTCTGTCTGGCTTGAAAAGAGTAATCAACTCTTGAAGATATTCCAGACCAATCGTTAACTCTTCCCTGCTTGGAGCGCGGTTGGAATTTGGGTCGCCCGCCTTGAACGGGTGAAAAGGAAAGGAATTCCAGCAAAGCGGAACTGTTTCCCTGCTCTGCAGGAAGTCCCAGACAATTGTGGCGCTGTTTTCCGACTCAAGTTTTTCAAATACCAGTTCAGACCTGATTGCTAAAAAAAATGGGTGGGCAGAGTTGATGATCTGCTCACTGGAGGTAAACGGAATACCCGTAATTCTGCATCCTTTATAACCTGGCGCCTCCCCAACCAGCAAAACTCGTTCAACCGAATAGTCCATTATGCTATTCAGATAAATCCGCAAATTGTTGAGCAGATCCTTTTTGCGATAGGGGTTATATACCCGGTCACTGTTTTTAACCCTTCGCAAGCGGCTCAAAAATCTCTCAATATCCGTCATCTCACCGACACGCAATGTTATTTCAAGGTTATGAACAACTCCTGCTGCTGTGCATCATCTCCAACACAATAGCCTGTTTTCCGCCGTGGTGCCGTATCTACCAGGGGCTTAAATTACAAATACGCCAACCTGTCGAGTGCTTATTATATCAATATTTTCTATTGAGTTTGCTTGGCCATGTAGAGTAGTAATGAAAATTCAGTCGTCATTCCGAAGTATACTCGCATCATTCACCCACAGTCCCAGACACTCCCAGAGGATTCCATGGATTTTGCTTTGCAAATGTGGGGAGGGCTATTTTACCTCTCGAATAAAGTCTTTTTTGCCCTCGCCGAAGGCAAAGACCCGGCTCGTAAGCGGCAACTCAAAATTATCGGCTGGTCGGTCTACCTCCTTGGAGTTCCCGCCTGGATCATTATTCTGCTGGCAAAACAGAACTGGATCGCAGCCTCCCTTGAACTGGGTGGGGTGCCCGCCATGTTTCTCGGGCTGTATTGTGTCTGGAGTAAATGCCGGAATGCCCCGGTTCTCTTTGATCGGTTCGCAGCCTTTTCCACCTATTTTTTCTTAATTTTTGGTACCTGTTATAGCATTTACGACTACGGTGGGCTCACCTCGCTCTCCCAGTTCCTTGAAATAATTGCCGCCACCGGGTTTCTGTTGGGGAGTTACCTGCTCGCTAAAAACAAGCTCACCGGCTGGATCTTTTTCATGCTTATGAATAGCAGCATGGCCGCCTTAATGCTCGTAAACGCCAAGTATATTCTCGCTGCACAGCAAGGGGTGTCGCTCTGTGTTGTTATTTATGGCTTTGTTACCGCAATCACAGTCCGTGATCGAATAGCTGCCACAACTTGAAAACAGGTACACAATACTAACGACAAGCTGAAATAATCGTAACCGGACGTGATTATATTACGTTCACAGGAACAATCATCAACCACCAACTTTAACAGATTACTCGAATACGAGTTTGAAATACTGAAGGGAACCGATGCAGGCAAAAGGCAATATCCCGTATCTTAGCCGGCTCAACAGAAACCGGACTACATCGCTTGAACAAAACACGGCAAAACTATAATTCAAAAGAGATAGTATCGATGTTTTCACGGAAAATTAATGGCGACACCTTGCGAATGTGCCTGGCAATCCCCCAATATGGTGACGAGCTCTATCGGCTCATAGACAGGAACCGGGACCATCTTGGCCAATGGTTGCCGTGGCTCGACGAAACTCAGAGCCCCGCTGACACCAAAACCTTTATCTCAGCTGAGTTAATGAAGTTTGCTCGGGGTGAAGCCTTATACACTCTTCTTTTCGTGCATGAGCGGATTGGAGGAACTGTAGCCTTTAAATCCATCGACAGCCAGACCGGAACCGCTGTTATTGGTTACTGGCTGGCAGAAGAGTTCACCGGCCTTGGCATAATGAGTAAATCTGTGACTGAAATTATACAACTCGGCAAAGAGTATTATGATTTAAAGACCTGCCGCATCAGTTGTGCCGTAGAAAATATCAAAAGCCGTGCCATACCTGAACGTCTTGGTTTTCATGAAAAAGAGACTCTCGCCAATGCCGAATGCGTGAACGGACGATGGCTCGACCATATCGTCTATGAGCTGAATCTGTAAGGTCTGTGTCTGAAAAGTATGTTTAACAAACACTGATCTTTATAGTACGCGGGCGATTCCAGCTCAACCCCACTTCACCGCTCCACTCCATTTTCAGCCCATTGCTTCATAATCAATTTGAGATCCACATTGACCAGACCGGCATCTTCAGGGATGTGCATATAAACCACCACGCAATCATCTCAGGCTTTCAACAAAAGCAGTGCAACTCCTCCCAATACAGTCACCATCAGATAATTACGGCATCTTTCTACCAATTGCCCTGTCTGCGATCCGTCAGAGATATTGCGGCTTAAAGTCCTTGTAAGCCAATCCGATAACACGACGTAGCTGCAATCAAATATGAATCCGACAATGACTAAGAGTAGTCCCAGCACCATAAACTGTGTAAAAAGTGAACCAGTTGCAGGGGAAACAAATTGGGGAAGCAGCATACTGCAGAACAAAACCGCCTTGGGATTAAGCAGACTGGTTAGAAAGCCGCGCCACATATCTGAGCCATGCCTGAAATCTGGCGAGTCCGGTTGTCGAAGTCCCACAGGAGCCCGGGCAATTTTCCAGGCCCAATTCAGCAGATAGACAGCACCAAGTATACGAACCACCATTTGCAGGCCGGGATAACTGGTAAACAGTACGGCAAGCCCTGCACCCGAGCCAAGTACATGAATTGCCCGGCCAACGGCAAATCCTTTAACGGTGCGGAAACCAGCCATCTTGCCTCTACTGGCAGAAACGGCCAGAACAAGCGCCATGTCAGGCCCAGGAGTCACATACGCCACAATCAAGGCGCCTAAATAAAGTGGTAACAGAGTGAGTTCGATCATGAGCATCCCTTCTTTTCTTTCATCTGAATTTTCAACAATTATACAGCAGATAACTCGAAATATTTTTGCTATCTCATGCCGACATCGACTATCATCGAGCAAGAAATAGCAAAAGGAGGTGTTTTTTGAGAAAGAATAATTCAGATATCAATTTAGATGAGACAGATCTATCGTTGCTTGAACTAGTCCAACAGGACGGTAGGATATCCAACACCAAAGTAGCGGAGAAGTTGTCACTCAGTGAAGCGCCATGCTGGAGACGTCGAAAGCGTCTTGAAGAGGCAGGCATAATTGTGAATTACCAAGCCAACCTGAACCGTGAACTTCTCGGCTTTGGGGTTATGGCGCTGGTGCAGATAAGCTTTGCTGACCCCACAGATGAGGCGCCGGTTCTGTTTGAAGAGAAAATCCAGAAAATCCCAGAGATCCTCTCTTGCTACAACGTTACCGGTGAAACAGATTACCTGCTGCAGGTAGTAGCGAGAGATCTGGCCTCCTATGAACTGTTTTTGCGGACCGTGCTGCGCAAACTGCCCGGGGTAAGGTCAATCCAGACAAGTATCTCGCTCCGGGAGGTAAAAAACTCCTCACGGTTGCCGGTGCAGAATTTGAGGGATAGGAAATAGAGGATCAGAAACTGGATGAATACTTTCATGCCATTGCCAAGCTGAAAAGCTCAACATACTGCAAATATTTTACATGCAAGCCTTATCAAAGGGTAATTCAGTAGCAAGTTAAGTAGAAAATCTCAAGCTTACTCACGTCCTGATTCTAATACGTTAACCGGAACTTAAAAAAAGAAGAGGCAGAACCGATAATCCGATTCTGCCCATGCTCAATTATTACCACGTATTATTTATAACCATCGGTAAGTGTTTTCATAAACTCGACAAGGGCATTTTCATCAGCATCACTCAACCCAAGGTTGCCAAGCTCTGTAGTGTTCATTGTGGCAGGAAATTCCGGGCTACCAAACTCTCCCGAGGCATCTGGCTGCAATCCACGGGTATTGTAAAAATGGGTTATCTCTTTCAAACTTTTAAACAGGCCGTTGTGTGCATATGGCCCGGTCAATTCTATATTGCGAAGGGTCATCACCTTGAACTTTCCGTTCTCTTTAGGATCATGGACAATGGGCCCCAGTCCTGAATCAGGCGGGCCTGTCTGAGGTAAAGGATACTCCGTGTTCTTCGCCACTCCCAGATTATCATAAGTAAAATCAGTGAATACTGGAGGTACTGTACCGTCTGGAGACCATGTCGGAATTACGACATTTATTTCGCCAGTTTCTGGATGCAGTATAGGGTCAGTCCACTCTGCAATATGACAGGCGGCGCACATAGCTCCTTCCCCCTCGGTCAGGATCCCGTCATTGTTATTATCACCCATGAAGAGCTGTAACCCATCCCACTCTTGTGTTGTAAATATTTTCGCGGCAGCATTTGCCGCCTGGGGGCCAATCCCCATTGCGCACTCGTCTTTAGCTCCACCCTTTTTGAGGCAAGACTGTAAATAAGCATCGTATTTCGAGCTAAAGGGGGCAAAGAGTGCCGTACGTTCAAAGGCCGCAATAGAAAGAGCTACCTGATCATAAGCTGCTTCAACGTCATCCAAGCTGCCTTCTCCCCACACTTCTTCAAAAAGTGATGCATATTCAGATATCTTTATATCATCTATAACATGCTTTTTTGAAGGGTTAGCCATTTCAACAGGATTTAAAAACGGTCCTAAGGCTTGATCCGCTAATGGATCACCAAGCACCTCACCCGTAGCCCTTGCATCCCAGAACTGGCCGCCTATCCATAACCCTTCAACCTCGTCAAAATAAAGCATTGGTGCATACATGGCATAGGCTGAGCTCGGAGAATTCCTTCCGCCAAACAAGCCGGGTATAACACCTTCGGAAACAGGAAGGTTGGAATCAGGATCCACAAAGCCAAAGTCAGGATCATGGCAACTTGCACATGACTGGCCAGCTGGCTCAGAAAGATTAGTGTCAAAATACAGAAAACGACCAAGCTCCTCTGTCGGCGACAGTTTTGGATTGTCAGGCTTTGCAGCACTCGTTCCAAAACAGATAAATAACGAACAAAGAGTCAAACACGCAATTCCTTTCATATTGTTATTCATTTTCATTGCACCTCCTCTTCAATTGACTTGTGTTGAGCTGATCGCTGCTTCCAAGAGTTCTATAGCTCTCTCATTTATAACACCCGCCCCACCGCCTGGCTCGACCGTCCCGATGCAGGTGGCCAAACTTGCCAAAGACTTCTATTGACTCAGATAGTTGCAAGGCGGCGGTTCTTTCGATCTTGCTATATTCCCAAGCGCTCTGGGATGCTGATCCGGATTTATGGTTCAGATATCTTTCTGGGTAAACACCGTCTGACCAATTGTTCATTACGAGGTGAACCTCTGTCGAGCAGGAATCATCCCAGGATATGTAAGTTCTCATGAAGGTTCAGGCTCTGTCCCATATCGATTTTGAGTAATTTTAGTATATGCCAAGCGCTGACGACCGGTCAAGAGAGGCGAGCTGGAGACTGCCACAACACTACTATTTTCTTCATCCGTCCATGTCTTTCAGTGACCTTTCCCTGGATTTTTGCGAAGAAGGAGTCCCCTGCCAGAGCAGCTGCCATAAAGTAAGATTCGGGCAAAGTCTACAATCTGGCTGATACCTAAAAGATTTCGTAGTAAATATTCATTCCGTATTCTGCTACATTCTCCACACTTTTGGCCTGGGATAGATCCCTGTATGCAGCAATCGACTCCTCATTTACTTCTCGCTGCCTTCCTGGCGCTTGCCATGGCCATGAGGTCATCCTGGCCACCGCAGCCACTCAATACACTGCTGAGTTTGTCTCTGTTGAACAGATTGTATTTATCCAATACCTCTTCTGTACCCTCATTATGCTGCCGTTTAAGCCCAGAAGAGTTCACCCGCCTTGGCATAGTGAGTAGATCCGTGACAAAGCTTATACAACTCGGCAAAGAGTATTATGATTAAAAAATCAGCGGCATCAATTGTATCGTAGAAAATGTCAAAAGCCGTGCCACACCTGAGGGCCTTGGTTAGCATGAACAAGAGACTCTCGCCAATGCCGAATGCGTGAACGGAGAATGGCTCGACCATATCGCCTATGAGCTGAATCTGTAAAATTTTTGCCAAGAGAATATGCTACAAACACCAGCCTTGAAATACCACGTCAAGTTCATCTCCTCTTTCGTACACAAGCACAAAGCCAGGCTGTGTCCAGCAAAATCAGTTAATTAGCATATTCAAGAAGCTTATGCTCAAACTTCCCCCGTTTTTGCCATTCGCTTCTTAAATTATCTTTATAGTTTTTTCCGATTTTTAAATTCCCGTCTATCAGATGTAACAATTTGACCCTCTCCGCTTTTACGACCATAGTATTTTCCACTCTTAGAAGCTTTTGGCTGATCATGTCGCCAGTAATTGTCGTTAATTTAATCAGGAGAACTCATGGCAGGTTATAGATTTTTTGCACCCCTCATCACCACTATAGCGCTCACGTTGGTGACAGCGTCTCTGGTCAATGCGAACCAAAACACCAAAGAATTCAAGTTCACTGCCATCCCCGATCAGGATACAACCCGTCTTGAACAGCGTTTTGGCAAGGTAGCTCAATATTTGAGCGATCAACTCGGCTTTACCGTTACCTATGTACCGGTCAAATCCTATTCATCTTCGGTGCAGGCTTTTAAAAACAATGAAGTGCAGATGGCCTGGTTTGGCGGGCTTTCGGGAGTACAGGCACGGCTCGCTGTACCCGGCTCCAAGGCTATTGCCCAGGGTGAAGAAGACGAGCATTTCGTCTCGTACTTCATCGCTCATAGCTCAACTGGATTGAACGGTGGGGATAAGCTCCCTAAAGAAATTTCTGGAATGACCTTCACTTTCGGTTCCAAAGGCTCCACCTCCGGCAGGCTGATGCCCGAGTATTATCTCCGTAAAGAGTTCAACCAGGCCCCTGACGCTCTCTTCAGCAAAGTTGGCTTCAGCGGTGACCACTCCAAGACCATAGCCCTTGTTCAGTCCGGCAGTTATCAACTAGGGGCTGTGAATTATAAAGTCTGGGAGAGAGAGCTTGAGGCGGGCACTATTGATAGCAGCAAGGTTTCCGTTATCTGGAAGACCCCTGAATACCCCGACTATAACTGGACCGTGCGCGGTGATGTGGATTCCATCTACGGGGCCGGAACAATAGAAAAGATCCAGAAAGCGCTGGTGGAAATCACCGATCAGGAACTGCTTGATGCCTTTCCCCGCAAAAGCTTCATCCCTGCCGATAACGGGATGTATCAACCAATACTCGAAACCGGCAAAGAAATTGGCATCTTCCGCTAAAAAACCTGGAAAGCCTGGTCCTCGACAGGACCAGGTAACACAACTTCATAGAGTTTTTCATGACCGCTTTTATGGATTCGTTCCGCTCCCCTTCAACACCTCACCAGACGCTCATTGAGCTGCAAGGCGAAGATATCAGCTATGGTGATGTCGTGGCGCTTAAAAATATCACTCTTGCTATTAACGAAGGGGAGAAAGTTGCCGTAATAGGCAGAAGCGGTGCTGGCAAAACCACGCTCCTGAAACGACTATATCTGACCCAGCCCCGGCTGTGCGCCTTTATCCATCAGCACAAGGCATTGGTACCGCAGTTATCTGTTTTTCATAACATTTACATGGGAAAACTAGATCAGCACCCGGTACTGGACAATATCTGCAACCTGATCTTCCCTGCCACGAAATACAAAGCGGCCATTGAACCGATAGCCCGTAAACTTGGTCTGGAAGAAAAGCTGTTCGCGAGGGTAGGTGAACTCTCAGGCGGCCAGCAGCAGCGTGTCGGTATCGGCCGGGCACTGTATAGAAACTGTCCCATCCTTATGGCCGATGAACCGGTCTCATCACTCGACGAACTTCAGCGGGAAGAAATCATGGCCGCCATTGCCGGCTCAGGAAAAACGGTCATTACAACCCTGCATTCGGTGGAGATCGCCAAACGCTATTTTCAGCGTGTGATTGGGATTAAAGACAGCTCCATCCTGTTCGATATGACTGTAAGCCAACTCACCGACAGACAACTGGCTGAGCTGTACAGTTAATAATGGCGCGAATCAGCCTGTCGTTTATTTTTATCGCGCTGCTGGCACTGGTTGCTGCGGATATCTCCATTACCACCCTCGACCCATGGGGGGAGCTTGGTAAGATCGGCCTTGGCCTGCTCACCACTGATCTCCTCTCTCTACCAGATTTCGGCTCGGCAATACTCAACACTATCAGTTTTGCCTTGCTTGGCATCAGCATCGCGGTAGTACTGGGTTCCCTGCTGTCCCTGGTATACGAGCTCATGATCGTGCGGCTGTTCTGCTCTTTTATACGCTCAATACATGAACTGTTTTGGGCCTTCATCTTTATGCCGCTTGTCGGCTTGAACAGCCTATGCGGCATTCTGGCCATCGCCATTCCCTACTCAGGGATTTTTGCCAAAGTCTATGCAGAAATACGACAGGAATCGGACCGGCAACCGTACGAGGCGCTGCCACCGGATAGCTCACGCCTGAGCAGTTTCTTATTCGCGACCCTGCCGGTCATCTACCGGGATCTGAAAAATTACACCTCGTACAGATTCGAGTGTGCCCTGCGGTCAAGTGCCATACTTGGTTTTATTGGTTTGCCTACCCTTGGCTACCATCTCGAGACAGCCTTTCGGGAAGGGTTATACAGCCAGGCAACCGCCCTGCTGTACATCTTTTACCTGCTGATCGCCTCCATCCACCTTTGGGCCAGAGCCAGATTCATTTTTGTGCTGATAGTCGCTGCCTGCTGGTACACCTCATGGGACATGACGTTTTCCAGCCAGAACATTATTCGTTTCTTCACCTATGACATCCTGCCATGGCCAATGAAGGCGGATGGGTATTATGCGGGAACTCTGGCAATAACCTTCCCCATAGCCGAAACATTCCAGTGGGCGGTGCATGTGCTAAAAACACAGGTTCTGCCAGGTGCATGGAACACCCTGGTACTCACACAGATCGCTCTGGTATGCACCGGCCTGTTCGCACTCTTGAGCTTTCCTTTTGCAAGCACAGCCTTCTATAGACGAAGAACCACGTGGTTCATGCATACCCTGCTCATCGTTTGCAGAACGACACCGGAATATATAATCGCCTACATCTTCCTCACCTTATGGGGACCATCCATGCTGCCGGCGATAGTTGCCCTCTTTCTGCATAACGGCGCAATTCTGTCGTACCTTACAGCTCGAAATAGTAACCAGATGGAGATTCCATTCGATGGACCGATATCAAGGATTGATAGATTCTGCTATGAAGTTCTGCCGAGATGCTACGGTCAGTTTCTGGCTTTTCTCTTTTACCGTTGGGAGATCATTATGCGGGAATCGGCCATCCTGGGCATACTTGGGGTAACAACTCTGGGCTACTATGTGGATAACGCCATAAGCAATGATCATCTGGATGTTGCAGCCCTGATCATAGTTGTTACCGCCCTGTTGACCATGGCAATCGACCGAATCTCAAACTCGCTCAGGAAACGATACAAAATCAGTGGAGTCAGGTTCGAACAGGCCAGATAGACGGGATGAGCGGGATAGGCATTGTGGTTTTCGAAATAGAGTCTATCCACCAGGCGGAATTATGAAATTCAACATTGCCGCAGAGATGACCATTCCCAAGAAATGTTGGGAATGGTCATAAGACGAGCCTTTCAGAACGCGCATCAGATGCGCTCTTCCACCTCCTGCCAGATATCTTCCATGGTCATTGTCTGCGTACCCTGCAGCTTTCGGTCGCTGTAGGTGGTATGCAGCAGGTGATGGGATTTTTCGCTAAGCGGTTCCCCCATAAACTGTTCATAGAGATATTGCACCATCTGGTTTTTGTGTGACTGTCGCACTGTCGCTTTCTCGTCAATGGCAAACAAGCCTTTGCGTCGGGCCAACCCTGAGGCGTTATAGGAATGCTTGGTTCTCGGCTGGCCGCCTCCGCACATACAGCCGCCGGGACAGGCCATGATCTCCACGAAATCGCAGTGCAACTCTCCGGATTGTATCGACTGAACCAGTGTTTCTGCAGCCTTCAAACTATGTGCAACCGCCAGGGTAAGCTCCCGGTCCGGCGTAACCTGCACCGTCGCCACGCGGATGTTTTCCATACCACGCAACGGAGTGAAGACAATCTGCGGTAACTCCTGCTGATTCAACACATAATAGACGGTGCGCACCGCGGCCTCCATCACCCCGCCGGTGGTACCAAAAATGGCGGCAGCTCCACTGTAGGACGACATCAACGGGGCGTCAAACTCAGACGGGGTCACGTCCCGCAGATGAATCCCTTCCCTCTTCAGCAGCAGACTGAACTCTCTGGTGGTCAGGACCACATCCACATCTCGCCCATATTCGCCCTTGAATTCAGCCCGTTGTGCTTCTCCCTTTTTGGCGGTACAGGGCATAATGGATATTACCCGCATTTTCGCCGGATCTTTTTCCATCTGCTCCGCCATGTAGGTTTTGGCCAGCACGCCGAAACATTGCTGGGAAGACCTGGCGGAAGAAATGTTCGGCAGCAGCTCGGGGTGATTCTTCTCCGCAAAGTTCACCCAGCCGGGGCAGCAGGAGGTAAACATCGGCATTGTGCCGCCATTCTGCACCCGCTGCAGCAGCTCACTGCCCTCTTCCATTATCACCAGATCAGCGGTGAAATTGGTATCCTGAATGATGTCAGCACCCAGCTTCTGCAACGCGCCCACCAGCTGCCCCTGCACATTCTCGCCCGCCGCAAAGCCGAAATCTTCGCCAAGGGCGGTACGAACGGCCGGTGCGACCTGAAATACCGTGACAATTTCTGGGTCATACAGATAGTCTATTACCTGCTCGATATCGTTTTTCTCCGCCAACGCTCCTACAGGACACACCAGGGTGCACTGTCCGCAACCGACACAGTCCGACGCGTTGAGGGGCAGACTGTCGCGCACCCCTATCTCGGTCTCCAGCCCCTTCTTGCTGATGACCAGCGCGTCAACACCCTGAATCTCGCGGCAAACGCTGAGACACCTGAAACAACGGATACATTTGCTCATATCCCGGACAACACAGCTTGACGACTTGTCCTGGGTTCTCTGCTTGAAGAAGTGGGGGTATCTGTACCGGGTAAGTTCAAGACCGACGAACTGGGCAACATCCTGAAGCTCGCAATTGCCATGCCGGATACAGGACGCGCAGTCCTGATTGTGATCCGCCAGCAGCAACTCCACCTGAAGGCGCTGCATCCTGCGGAGTTCCGGTGTCCTGGTCAGCACCCGCATACCCTCTTCCAGTGGCGTATTACAGGAGGTAACAATCTGGGTGATTTCGCTGCCTGGCCGCTGAATCTGCACCAGGCAGACCCTGCAGGTGCCGGGAGCGTGGCAGATGTCTGCCAACTCACACAGTGAAGGGATAAAAAAACCGTGAGATTTGGCCGCAGCCAATACGGTGTCGTTTTCCCTGAACTCGATTTCCTTACTGTTGATGAATGCTTTCATTTTCGTCCGGGCCTCCATTATTGCTCTGTAATAACCGAATAAACCCGGTAACAACGCATACAGCGATCCGCTTCCCGGTATGCCTCCTCGACGGAGATAGGCTTTTCAACCTCTTCAAAAAGGCGCTTGCGAACTTCCGGGTCCAGCTCTCTCAGTTTCACCCGGTACTCATGCTTGACCGGGATATTGATTCCTGTGGAGATCATCGGTTGAACGTCCGCCACCAACTGGCTCATGCGCCTCATCGGATCGAAATGAACCCGGCCAAACGTCAAATAGTCTGCCATGCTCCTGGCGCCCCGCTCTCCCTGGGCCATGGCCTGAACAAGGGTCGCTGGTCCGGTGACCGCATCACCACCGCCGAAAACACCTTTGCGGCTGGTCATGAGGGTGTCATCATTGCACTTGATGGTGCCCCAGCGGCTGAATTCGATATGATCCTCTTCCGGTGTTACGAAACCAAGCTCCACAGCCTGTCCTATTGCCGGAATTACCTGATCCACATCAAGGGTAAATTCAGAGCCGGCAACAGGGGAGACACCTCGTCTGCCACTCTCATCCGGTTCGCCAAGCTCCATCCTGATAAGCTCCATGCCACATACCTTGCCGTCTTCACTGAAGATCTGCACGGGATTAGTCAGATAATGGAATTGGACACCCTCTTTTTCCGCAGCTTCCACCTCTTCATGGTCGGCCGGCATTTCCGCCCGGCTCCTGCGATACACCAGGTGAACCTCTTCAACGCCCAGGCGGAGTGAGGATCTGGCACAGTCCATGGCCACGTTTCCACCCCCGACCACCACAACCTTTTTGCCCATCTTCAACGGCAATCCCTGATCTATATGGTCGCGGTTGAGACGAAGTAGAAAATCAACACCGAAATCGTAGCCTTCAAGGTTCACATCTTCGCCGCTCACCCCGATCTGTTTGCCTTTATGAGCGCCAACAGCAAGGAATACACTCTTATAGCCCCGTGACATCAGGTCACTCATGGTAAAATCACGGCCCATTTTCTGGTCATAGAATATCCGGCCACCGAGGCTCTCGATAATCGATACCTCTTTACTCAATACACTCTTCGGCAAGCGATATTCGGGAATCCCGGTGTAGGCCATGCCGCCCGGCACAGACTTGGCCTCGAAAATATCGACTTTGTAGCCTCTGAGCAGCAGGTGATATGCGGCGGAAATACCTGCTGGACCAGCACCGATTACGCCAATTTTCAGTTCAGGGTCTTTCGTCTCCACAGGTTTGTAGGAGTCGAACCACTGGTTGATAAGATCCTTTTCGTGATCTGCGACAAAACGTTTCAGGATCTTGATGCCCACGGCTTCATCGACCTGAGTTCTGCGGCAAGCTATTTCACAGAACCGCACACACACCCTGCCGCAGGTCGCGGCCATCGGGTATTTCTGCAGAATAACCCCCAGGGAATGGGTAAACTTGCCGTCTTTGACGTAATCGATATAGCGGGGCACATCGACCCTTGAGGGACATGCCTCGATACATGGCGCAGAGACATAGGTCGTACCTTTCTGCGGCAGGGAACACACCCCCTCGGCGGCTTCACGTATCAGTTCCTCTTCGAAATAGCGGATCATCGCCAGCAAGGCCACAGTGGCGGTCTGCCCCAGTCCGCACAACGAGGTGGTGCGAACCTGCTCGGCAATCTCGCGGATTTCTTCGATCCGTTCGGTAATTTCGGTTTTGCTAAACCGACCGTCTTTACCACAACCGTTATCAATCAGCCGCTTCAGTCTGGTGGTAATGATCTGCGTGCCAACTCTGCATGGAGTACACTTGCCGCAGGATTCTTCGGTTACCCGCCCCATATGCTGGTACGCCGCGTCGAGTAGGTTGACGTTTTTTTCAAAAATAAAGAAACCATGACCACCAAAAAACGCCTTGACGGGATTACCCGGATTGAATTCATCAAAATTGGTGAATTCGGGATAATCCTCAATCTCAAAGATTTTCTTTTCCCGGTTGTCAATGACCCGGTTATCCCAGGCCCCAAAAATCACTTTTGCCATCAGCTACCTCTCCTATCAAAAAAACTCTCAAAAATTTTGTTCAGTTATTTTGTGGAACTGCTCGCTCAGGCCTGCCATGCCATGTTCTTTCCAATCTTGAGTTTAGCAGCCCAATACAATGTGGCGGAAGAAGCGCGGTAATACTATTCAACCGATGAGGCTATTCATGCCTCCGGCCTGACTCTTCGCATGTGTAGTTGGTGTAAATTCTGCAAAATCAATCAGCTGCCCGTCATCTATTAATCTTTTGCGAGCCCTGCTATGGTCTCATCAGCAGACCTTTTTTTACAAAGGAGGAAACACTTTACACGCTGTTTAGTTTTTTTTACAATAATCCTTTTGAAGTTGATCCCCTTATCACAAAACAAAGTTGCGATAAGCGCTTAATCCTGTCGACAAAAAAGGAATATTGGAATACTGGTAAGACCAAAGACTTTCGTCTTTCATTCCCGCTCGACCGGGGGGGGCAATTGTTCAACAGTCAGCCATGATTGACCAAAAAATCATAACAAATCGGGAATAAGCCTCTTTCAGCAGGTATTTCTCAGCATGATGGAAATGTATTCATGAAGCCCAATTCTCCCGGAGCAAGCCGGCACCAGATACGATATCATTTCTTTACCACCCCGACCGAAGAGTTGGTTCAACGTGGTTTTGCAACCTGTCAGCAAACAATGGGCAAGAGCGTACTGCTTCGCGGCTTGATTGAATTCACCAATCATTGTAACTGCAACTGTCTCTACTGCGGAATCAGGCGCGGCAACCAGGCCATTCGGCGCTACCGCCTCGCAGAAGAGGAAATCCTGGCCTTGGTGGCACGTGGCCGCGAGTTGCAATTATCGACGTTTGTTCTGCAGGGAGGTGAAGACCCGGAGTGGCATACCGACCGTATCTGCAGGCTTGTGGAACGCATCAAGGCGTTTACCGGACCGGCCGCAGCCGTCACCCTCAGCTGCGGCAATCGCACACCGGCGGAGTACCGCTCTATGGCCAGTGCCGGTGCCGACAGATACCTTATCCGCTTTGAGACCTCCGACCCGGAGTTATATGCGCGACTGCATTACGGGCAATCGCTCGCCGAACGGCTCGATGCAGTGCGAGCCGTGCAGGCTGCCGGGCTGCAGACAGGCTCCGGATTCATGACCGGCCTTCCCGGCCAGACGCCTGAAACAGAGTTGAACAATATTCAGCTCAGCCAGGAACTCGAACTCGACATGGTCGGGGTCGGCCCCTTTATTCCCCACCAGCAGACACCACTTGCCAGCAGCAGACAGCAGGGACTCGAAGCCACCATTCGGGCAACCGCCCTGCTCCGGCTGGCTTTGCCACAGGCACACCTGCCCGCCACCACCTCCGCAGGCTCTCTTGCCGCGGATGGTCGTGAGCAGATGATTGCGGCTGGTGCCAATGTCCTGATGCCCAATATCACCACCAAGGATTTTCGTAAAGATTACGCTTTGTATCCCGGCAAGATCTGCCTCGATGAAACAGATATCGAAGGTGCGGTTCAGGGTCTGGTTCCCACCCTCGCAACTCTTGGCAAAAAACTCAGCTTTACCCGGGGTGACACCCCGACATGGTCTTCAAGTAACCAGCAAATCTGAGCCGTTCGCGGACTGATCCGGGCAACCTTTACCCCACAACAGAGATACCAGTATTATGAAATCTTTATACGGACCGGAAACCTCAAAAGCACTCAGCTATCTCGGCCCCGGCCAGACACCCGGGCCGATGATCCAGGCGCTGGCTCAGGTCAAACTTGCCGCCATACTGGCCCAGCAGGAGACATGCAGTCTCTATCCGGCAGAGCTCTTCGAATTGCTGCAGGAGGCGGCGGCAAAAGTCATCTCCGGAGAGCTGAATGAACATTTCCCCCTCGACCTGGCCCAGGGCGGAGCGGGGACCAGCCTGCATATGAACATCTGCGAAGTGCTGGCCTCCTATGTCAACCGGGCCGCAGAGTGTCGCGCAGGGCAGTCGCCGCATGAACGGCTCGACCCGCTGGAGCATCTGGCCCGGTTCCAATCGACCAATGACATTTTCCCCACCAGTGTCATCCTGATGAGCTACCGCTTCCTAGAGCGCATCGAACAGCAGGTCATCCACCTGCAGGCACAACTGGTAAAACGGGAACAACTCTACGAGCAGTGGCTGATGTGCGGCCGAACGGAAATGCAGGACGCCCTGCCCATCACCCTGGGGCAGGTTTTCGGTGCCTGGGCAGGACCAATCGAGCGCGACCGCTGGCGCCTGCACAAGCTGAAAGAGCGCTTGCGTACCATCCCCCTGGGCGGCACCGCGCTCGGTACCGGTTTTTCGGCCCCCAGAGCCTATGTCTTTGCGGCCGAGCGCCACCTGCAGCGGCTCACCGGCCTACCGCTCTGCCGCAGCCAGAATCTCTGCGACCAGGTGGCCCATGTGGACAACCTGGCCGAATGCGCCCGCGGCATGGGGCTCTGTGCCGACAATCTGTACAAGATTGCCTCTGACCTGATCCTCTACAGCTCGTCATTCTGCCGCGAAATCCGCCATCATGAAGTTGCCTACGGGTCAACGATTATGCCGGACAAGGCCAACCCGATTCTATTGGAACTGATACGCGGCCTCGCCATGGAGTGTTCCTCCACCGCTGACCTCATCGGCCTCTACGCCAGGTCGGGTCAGCTTCAGCTTAACGCCAACCTGCCCTTTCTTGCCGAGCAGATGATACGGCTTGCCAGCCGACTCGAAAAAGCGCTCACCACCGCCTCAGGCCCGCTCATGGAGGCCCTGGTGCCGGACAGGGAACGACTTGAAGCAAACCTCACCTCAAGCCCCGCCCTCATTAACACCTTGAGAGCGGCGCTGGGCTACCATGGACTGAAAGAGCTGCTGCCGCAAATCAAAGCGGCGAGGATCTCGACTGTGCAGGAACTGGCCGATTGGCTGGAGGCGCACACAGAACTGGACAGGGCCTTTCTCGACAACTGGTCTTCCCCCGTGACACTTACCACCATGAAAAAGGATTTTCGATAATGACCACCACTCCCCTTGCGGAACTGTGCCGTATTGTAATAGCCGGTGTACGAAATGCCGGAAAATCGAGCCTGCTGAACAACCTGTTCCAGAAGGATGAAGCGATAATCTCCACCACGCCGGGCACCACCACCGACCCGGTCACCAGAAAGATAGAACTCGGCAAACTGGGCATGTGCGCAGTCACCGATACCGCAGGTTTTGACGATGAAGGGGATCTCGGGGAATTGCGGGTAAGTAAAACCAGCGAGAGACTGGAGACGGCAGACCTGATTCTTTTTGCCACCCCCGCCAACCTTCCGCCCGAGCAGGCGGAGCTGGATTTTCTCAACTGGCTCAGGACAAATACCCGCCCCTGGCTGGGGGTGATGACTTTTGCAGATCAGGCCGTCCACCCGGAAAAAGAGAGGTTCTTTCAAGGAGCGAACTCTGTTTCCGTCAATAACAACAGCCTTGATAGCGGGCTGGAGCTGATCAGGAGAATGGAATCGCTGGAGCATCTCCTGGAACAGGAACTTACTCCGGTTCAGGGGCTGGTACAGGAAGGGGATCTTGTACTCCTGGTCACGCCTGTCGATCTGGCCGCCCCCAGGGGACGCCTGATACTTCCCCAGGTGGAAACCATCCGTGATCTGCTCGACCGGGATTGTGCGGCGCTGGTGGTAAAAGAGAGGGAGTTGCGCAGTTATTATAACAACCTCGGCATACGTCCGGCCCTGGTCATCACCGATAGTCAGGCGTTCAGCAAGGTGGCGGCGGATCTGCCGCCGGACCAGCCGCTCACCTCATTTTCCCTGCTCTTTGCCAGAAAAAAAGCCGACCCAAAATGGCTGATCAAGAGTTTGAAAGTGCTGGAGAATTTCTCGGAAAACGGCAGGGTACTGGTGATGGAGGCATGCTCCCATCACCGGCAGGCCGATGATCTCGGCACGGTGAAAATTCCACGGTTATTCAGACAGGTGGTCGGCTCCCAGGTGGAATTCTGTCACACCAGAAAGCTACCCGACGACCTCGCCTCCTATGATCTCATTCTCCATTGCGGCGGCTGTATGCTCTCCCGCAAAGCCATCCTCTACCGCATGCGACAATTTGAGGCGCAGGGGATTCCGGTGATCAATTTCGGCATGTTTCTGGCCTGGGCCAACGGGCTGATGCCCAGGGCACTGGAACCCATTGACGAGATGATTTCACTCTACAGGGAACTGCACCAGCCGGGCTGAAGAGCAGCGCAGCCTTTTCAAGCATGGTACTGATCAACTCCTGTCAGGAACATGTGCAAAGGCTGCCGGAATACTCGTTTCCCCTGCTCACCGTTCACACATAGAGGTCACGCTCACCAGCCTCGATTTTGGCAAGTTTGGCCTCAAGTTGAGGTTTGACTTTCAGCTGACACGCTTCCAGCTCGCCCTCGATATGGTGTTTGCCCGCCTCGACAGTCGCGGTTCCGCCATAATCATTGAGGTATTCCTTGAGGGTGAGCAAGGCATTGGGGTGGCAAAAATTCTGGATGAAGCCCTCTTTGGCCAGAGTCATGAAATGCTCGCCGGTCCGGCCCGTTCGGTAACAGGCCGTGCACCAGGACGGGGTAAACCCCTGCCGCACCAGATCTAATACAATATCATCCAGCTGGCGATGATCCCCCAAAGAGAACTGCTGACTGGTAACCTCGTCCAAAGAACCGTCACTGTATCCGCCCGGCGAGGTGCTTGAGCCAGCGCTCATCTGGGATACCCCGAGCTGCAGTAATTCGGTTCGCATCGTGGCACTCTCGCGGGTACTCATGATTATTCCGGTATACGGCACCGCCAGCCTGGTAATAGCCACAATTTTCTTGAACGTATGGTCGGAGATCAGGTACGGGGGAGCCTGGGAAAGCTCGGAACCCAGGGCGGGTTCCATACGCGGGAAAGAGATGGTATGCGGCCCCGCACCCCAACGACTCTCCAGCTCCTCAGCATGCCTCAGCATGGCCAGCAACTCGAAACGATGGTCATACAGGCCAAACAGCACGCCGATGCCCACGTCATCGATGCCTGCCTGCTGCGCCCGGTCCATGGCCTGCAGACGCCACAGGTAATCGGTCTTGTTCCCGGCCAGGTGCATCTTCTCATAGGTCGGCTGATGGTAGGTCTCCTGAAAACACTGGTAGGTGCCTATTCCCGCCTGATGCAGGAACTTGAAGCTGGCAACGTCCAGCGGCGCACAGTTGATATTCACCCGTCTGATGGCGCCGCTTTTGTATGAGAGCGTCTCGTATACCGTGGCAACGCTATCGGCGATCCACTGCGCTGTAATCTTCGGGTGCTCGCCATAAACGAGCAGCAATCGTTTTTGCCCGCAGTCTTCCAGAGCGCGTACTTCTCCGGCAATCTCTTCGCTGGTCAGGGTTTTTCGTACCAGTTCGCTGTTTTTCGCGTTGAAGCCGCAGTAACTGCATTGATTGGCACATTCGTTGCTCACATACAGAGGGGCGAACAGCACTATCCGGTTGCCATAGATTTCCTGCTTTATCCGTCTGGCGGCCGCAAAAATCTCCGCATCCAGTTCGGTATCGTCACTTTGCAGCAAGACAGCAACATCTGATAAAGAGAGGCCTTTTTTCTCAAGCCCCCTGGCGATGATCTCACGCACCTGTGACGGAGCCGGTTGTCGAGCTGCGTCAATAATGCGTGAGATCTGCTCAGGGTCGATAAAATTGTAGGATGGATCGGCATGCACTATCATAAAATTCCTTTACATATCAAGAACATTACATCAGTCGGTTATAGAGGGTACGAATGGAAATCCCCAGCCTGCGGGCAGCTTGGGTCTTATTGCCCCGGCATTGATCAATGGCTGCCAGCACCTCAGCTTTCGAAATTTCGATCCGGACTGAACTCCGGCCTCTGCCTGACGGCAAAAGAGCCGGTACAGCGGGCTGGTAATGGGCGGGAACGGTCAGACGATCGGCGATATGTTCAGCAGCAAGGTGCCGGGCATCAAACATGAACGTGACCCATTCCATGAGGTTTTTCAATTCACGAATGTTCCCGGGCCACGGGTGATCGAGCAGCAGGCGGGCGGCCCCGTCATTGATATCCGCAAACCTCTTATTACGCTTTCGGGCAGACTGGTTCAGCAGAAGCCCGGCCAGGGGCAGGATATCCTCCCGCCGTTCCCGCAAGGCCGGAATGCGGATATGGCCGACACGCAGGCGATAGTACAGATCCCGACGAAAGGTCTCGGCTGCGACACGACTGTCTAAGTCGACATTGGTGGCCGCAACCACCCGGATATCGGTATGTATGCGGCGCAGGCCACCCACCCGGTAAAAGGCTTTCTCCTCCAGCACCCTGAGAAGTTTAGCCTGGAGTTCAGTAGGAATCTCCGCCACCTCATCCAGAAAGAGCGTGCCGCCCCTGGCGCAATCGAGCTTGCCCTGTTTTCCACGGCCATCCGCGCCGGTAAACGCTCCGGAATCATACCCAAACAGCTCACTCTCAAAAAGTGATGGGGTGATGGCGGTACAGTTGATATCGACAAATGGGCGCAGTGAGGTGGTGCCCCCGAAATGGATGAGTTTGGCTATGATTTCCTTACCCACCCCGGTCTCCCCTTCGATCAACACCGGAATCGAACGGTCGTGGTGATACATCTCGGCCTGACGCCTGATCTCACGCATCTGCTCGGAAAAAAAGCCGGGTGCATTTTCCCGGCTTCTTCCGGAGGTATGGGGACTGCCCGCCACCTTCGATGGCACTTCCATGGTCCCGGGAACAGGCACCAGCCGTTGTTCTTCGGCGAGGACCACTCCCACCGACTGGTACGCCACTATGGTGCCGTCGGCCTGGAATATTCCCCGGTTGCGATATTCGAGATAGCGGGATTTGCCGTCTTTGCCGGTAAATCGCGGTCGGGTTATAACCTCAGGGTTGTCCTGGCTCATGGAAAAAATGGCCGCGATAATATCTTCCCGCTCGTCTTCGGAGAGATAGGCCGCCAGGTTGCTGCCTATCATCTCATCCATCGTTTTCTCGTAAAAATCACAGCAGACACTGTTCACGTAGGTGATAGTGCCATCGGCGAGAAACACCCTGACGAGTTCTCCTTTTTGCGCTGAATCCTGACGGGATATATCTCTGTTCTGCGACATTCTTCTTCCTTAATGCTGACTACCTATCCGCCCCATCCTGCCCGCGGCGGCCCTGCGTTTCGACACGATACTCTCACTGAGCTGACGTCCTTCCACCAGCCTCAGCGCCCCCGCCGGGCAGATCTTGACACAGGCCGGAGAACCATGATCAAAACAGAGATCGCATTTAACCACAACATGAAGAGTGTCCTGACCGGTTTTTTCCCGAAATTCTACAACCGCTTGTTTTCCACAGACGGTATCATCCGCAACTACCTGAATGGCCCCGTACGGACAGGCCAGCATACAGCTTTTACAACCTACACAGCTCTTTTCGACAATATCTATGCACGCGTCTTTCTGCACGATGGCATCCACCGGGCAGACATTGGCGCAAGGGGAATTCTCACAATGCCTGCATTGCACGGGTACAGTAACCTCTGCGGTACGCACCAGGGTGATTCTGGATTGAAATACACGGCCAGCCGCCATTGCTCCTGTTGTCTGGCCACTTTCAGGGCTTCCTGCAGGGCTATGCGCTTTGGCACAGGCGATCATGCAGGCCTGGCAACCTATACACAACCCTGCATCAGCGACAACAAATGCGTTCATGCCCGCCTCCTGCTGGTATGATCGGTATGCAGCAGCCTGTGCGACTCATGGCCCAGCGGTTCACCCAGAAAATCCGCATACAGCTTTTTCACCTGAGGGTTGTCATGGGATTTGCGCACGGCAAGCTTCTTGTCATGACAATACAGGCCGGACTTGCGCCCTGCATGGGCTTCGAGATGCTGAGCCGGCAACAACGGCTTGGGTTGGCCGCCACCACTCACACAACCCATGGGACAGCACATCACCTCAACAAAATGCACATCCGCCTCACCGCGCCGCACCTCATCCAGCAAACGACGAACGTTGGCCAGACCTGCCACAATAGCGACCCGCAACTCAAGATCCTGGTGGACGATATCCGCATAGCGCAGACCTTCACCACCCCGCACATATTCCAGCTCGATCTCCCCCAGGGGAACCCCGGTAAGCACCTCGCAGGCGCTCCGCAGAGCCGCTTCCATCACTCCGCCGGTGGTGCCGAAAATATTACCGGCCCCGGAATAACAGCCCAGCGGGTTGTCGAACGGTTCATCGTCCAGACCGAGAAAATCCAAACCCTTATGTTTGATAAGCTGGGCCAGCTCCCTGGTGGTTATGACCAGATCGACGTCACGGTGGCCGCTGGCATCCATCTCGGGCCTGGCACATTCAAATTTCTTGGCGGTACAGGGCATGACCGCCACACTGAAGATCGAGGCGGGATCAACCTTATCCACCCCGGCACCATAGGTTTTGAACAGGGTACCCGCCATTTGCTGCGGCGACTTGCAGCTGGACATATTCTCTAGCAGATCGGGGTGCTGGTCTTCGATAAACTTCACCCAGCCGGGACAGCATGAGGTAAACATCGGCAGCCGCCCCTTGCCCTGGATGCGTTCTATAAGTTCCGCCCCTTCTTCCATGATGGTGAGATCCGCGGCAAAAGTTGTATCATAGACCCGGTCAAACCCCAGCGCGCGAAGGGCTGCGGCCAGTTTGCCCGGAGTAAGCGCGCCATAGCCCATGCCGAACTCCTCACCCAGGGCGACGCGCACCGCTGGCGCACATTGCACGAAGGTTGAGGTGCTGCCATCTTCAAGGGCTGCAAGCAGGGCGTGGATATCCCCCCGGTAATGCGCGGCAAAAAGGGGCTCTGACACCGAGTCGAGCATGCCTCTTTGCCGGAGACGCTGCTGCCTGCCGGTGGGATACTCCTTAAGGGAGGAATCGAAACCGCTGCACACCTGCACACATTGACCGCACACTATACAACTGGATGCGGCTATTCGGTGAGGCTCAGCCGGCTCACCGCTGATGGCACCGACCGGGCAGATATCCTTGCATCTGCCGCAGCCGGTACACAACTCGCTATCGATTGAAACAATTGATTCAGTCATAACTGTATCTCATTGAAAATTCGTACTGTGTTCTTTCACTAAAGCGGCATAACCGCCTGTAATCGTCCGGCCTGCACAGCTCATCTGTTACGATGCGTGCTCATTTTCGCCAGTCCTGTTGCCGCTGCACTCATGCGCTGTGCCCGGTGCTGACCGGGATCTATCAACCCCAGAGCCTGCTGCGGGCAATTCGCCACGCAGGCGGGCTGCCGGTCGCTGTCGCGGCAGAGATCACATTTCGTTGCCACATAGCGATGCTTGGCGTGCTCTGCTCCAGCGGCCTGAACGGTTCCCTCCCGGTCCAGATAAAAATTTTGTTCCACCGCTTTGCCGTCTCTGTAGACAGGAGCCATTTCCAAGGCGCCGAAGGGGCAGGCAATCAGGCAGGTCTTGCAGCCCATGCATTTATCTTCATCCACCAGGATGACACCCTCTTTCTGGATTATGGCGGCAACCTGACAGCTGTTGGCGCATGGAGCACCCTCACAGTGGCGACACTGCACCGGGGCATAACCGTAGCGATGGCGCATAAGGTGTAAACGCGGCTGGAAAGGATTTTTCATACTGCCCACCGTGAGCGCACGATCTCCATCTGCATGTGCCGCCGAACAGGCTATCTGGCACACCCGGCAGCCGATACATTTATCCGGATCAGCCACCACAAAACTGTTTAAACTGTAGTTCTTCATCGTAACTCTTCAGGTTCCTTCAACTGCAAACATGCAGTTCATTGGTCAATTTTGTTACCTTTACCGCACAGATTTTCAGCTCCGGGGTCTGTGTTACCGGATCGGCTGCGCTGTTGGTCAGCATATTGGCTGAACTCTCGCTATAATGGAATGTCATGAATACCAGGCCTTTACCGACGACATCTGTCACCCTGGCCACCGCTTCCACCGTACCCCGCCGGGACTCCACCCGCACAGGATCTCCGTCAACGATATCAAGGGACAGGGCGTCCCCGGGATGTATCTCCACCTGCTCGTGGGGAGCCACCCCTTCCAGCCCCCAGCAGCGACGGGTCATGGTGCCGGTGTGATAATGCGCCACCACTCGGCCGGTGGTCAGCTTCAGGGGGTAGTCTTTATCCGGCAGTTCCGCCGGTGGCCGGTAACGTGTCGGTTCAAACCGGGCCGTGCCGCGAATGGCTCCTCCCACGTGTAAAATCGGTGTGCCCGGATGATCTTCATCCAGACAGGGCCACTGCAGCGATTCGTTTTCCAGCCGTTGATAGCTTATCCCTCTATATCCCGGCGTAAGGCTTCGCATCTCATCAAAAATCTCCTCGGGATGCGTATACGCCGCTTTATGGCCAAGTGCCTGCATAAGCTCGCTGAATATCTGCCAGTCCGCCTTGCTGGTACCAACCGGTTCAATCGCCTTGCGGACCCGCTGCACCCTTCGCTCGGTGCTGGTGAATGTGCCGTCTTTTTCGGCAAATGAGGCTCCCGGCAATACCACGTCGGCAAGCTGGGCCGTTTCCGTTAAAAAGATATCCTGCACTACCAGAAAGTCTGCTTTTTCAAGACAGTGGCGAACATGATTGATATCGGGATCACTCCGCATGGGGTTCTCCCCGAAGATATAGAGCGCTTTCACCTCGCCGCACTCGATTGCCGAAAAGACCGAAGGTATGGTCAGCCCCTCATGTTCAGGGAGTCCCCCCCCCCAGGCATCGGCAAACCTTTCACGAACCGCGCGGTCAGTGATCTTCTGGTAACCGGGCAGAACATCGGGCAAGGCCCCCATGTCACAGGCCCCCTGCACATTGTTCTGACCGCGCAGCGGGTTTACCCCGGTCTTGGGCCTGCCGATATTGCCGGTCAATAGCGCAAGGTTCGATACCGCCAGCACATTATCTACCCCGGAGGTATGCTGGGTCACCCCCATGGTATAGTAGGTCGCGACATTGGCAGATTCCCCTATGATTCTTGCCGCGGCCGCCACCAGTTCTTTTGCCACTCCGGTTATCGACTCCACCTCGGAGATACTGACCTGTTGCAGATGCTCCCTGTACCCTTGAAAGTTTTCAGTCTGGCTGGAAATGAATTGGGCGTTTTCAAGCCCTTCCTCGACAATGATCTGGCCGATCCCGTTCAGCAACGCGACATCGGTGCCCGGCTCCAGGCGGAGCCAGACATCGGCTTTTTGCGCCAGCGTCGTCGCCCGCGGGTCCGCCACCACCAGGCGGGTGCCGCGCCTCACCGCACGCAGCATGGCAACGCCGATTACAGGATGACATTCCGTGGTGTTGGTGCCGATGGCGAAAATGGTGTCACCGGGTCCCATCTCATCGAGTTCTGCAATGGAATTGGTCATGGCGCCGCTGCCCAGAGTCGTGGTCAGACCGACCACTGTGGGAGCGTGTCAGAGGCGGGCACAATGGTCAACCGAGTTGGTTCCCAGCGCGGCTCTCAACATTTTCTGGAAAAGATAGTTTTCCTCATTTGTACACCTGGCCGAACTGAAGCCTGCAACACTTTTGCCGCCGTGCTTATTTACAACATCTAAAAATCGTTCCGCCGTATAGCTATACGCCTCCCGCCAGCCGACAGGAGTGAGGACACCGTTTTTCCTGATAAGGGGCGTTGTCAACCGGTCCCTGCTTTGCACAAAATCCGTACCAAAATGACCCTTGGAGCAGAGCGCCCCATTATTTACCGAGCCATTGCAATTCGGGGTCACGCCTGAAATGGTACCAGCTTCAACTTCCAAAAAAAACGTGCAACCCGAACCACAGTACGGGCACGTTGTCAGTGTTTTCTTCATAGTCTTCTCTTCATTGCATAACGGGGACACCAATTTTACGGACACAAGCACTTATTGCCGCATTGCACACAACTGCACGACGGTGTGATATAAGCACATCACGTGCCAAAAACACCGAGGTATAACTTGCACGTTTATTTAGCCAGATAGGAGATTACACCAGTGAAGAGGCGGCCAGGTGTTGCATGCATGAACCGCGCACTATGCATGCACAATACAACAATCATGCAACCGCAAATTGCACAGAGTTTTATCAACTCAATGAGAAGAATGAGACGGGATTGTAATACTCAAGGGTAAAATGCACTGCAGAGTTCGCTTGAATCAGAGGCGATTTTTTTCAGGGAAATTAATCTGCTGCTTTTTTTCGGGAGGGTGAGAAGTTACGGACTATAATAATTCCAGGTCATCTTGCTCCGACGATAATATGGAAGTGTCCACAGTCGCGGCTCATCCGGGCGTGGGTTGAGCTGTTGATTGGCATAAATATGGAGCTCGTCATCACTCCAAACAATAATCTCCTCGCGCCTATCACCGATAACATCTGCCACATAGAGGCGATTCGCCTGTTCCGGCAAGTACAGTAAAAAGCGGCCAGTGACAGGATCGAATAGTGCCACATCCCCCGGCTTATGACGCTCCTTGGCAACTGCATACCATTGCTTGCGACCGGTCCACTGGATACTGTGGATCACCTCAACCCCGCGTATAGTCCAGCCTTTTGGGGCGACATCATCCATTCGGTATTCTGAGTGCAGTCTGCCGAACGCATCGAACACGAATGGTACCTGGTGCTCGTTGTATCTGCTGCGACACCATATCTGCATATCAGTGCGTCCTGGCAAGAATCGGCCGATAACGGCATTCTGTGGTTCCTGGCCCTTATGGTCCGTTTCCCAGATTAAGCCGGACGGGCCAACTAAAAAGATACGGTTACGCCGCCCTTCTTCCAGTATCACCACTTCAAGACCTGGCAGATCCGGGCGAATATCAGCTACAAACAATGAGTCGATATGTCCAACGACCTCGAGCGCGACCAGTTGCCTGCCGTCAGGAGCCAAGATGGTTCCGCCCAGAACTTCATCACGCCCGTCACCATCAAGGTCCGCTACGCGGACACCACTGTGACCACAGGGTAGAAAGTCATCCCGTTGCCAGAGCGGCGCGATCTTTCCCATTTGCAGATCACGCACCGTATGGGCGGCAAGATATTTACCGAGCCGGTGGCGTGCACTGCCGTGTGTTGTCTGCAACAGCAGGTCCCGATCACCTTTGCCGCGAAAATTGGCGATCACCACATGCTCCCAGCGCCTGGCGCCCTTCGGCGGCTCCAGTTTGATCGACCATAACTCCCTTCCATTATCACCGCGCAACACGTGCAGGGTACTCTTCTGATCGAAAAACAGGACCTCGGTTTCGCCATCACCATTGATATCTCCAGCCTGAATGCCCGGTGCATGGTGACCTGGCAGGCCTTCCGACTCGGCACGTCCCCCCACGCGTATGTCAACGCGTTTTGACCACAGCCTCCTTCCATCAGTTGCATAAGCGCCTACATATCCCGGAGCTGTCACTATCAGGTCATAGGCGCCATCATCGTTGACATCTGCCGCTATCATCCCTCCAGCGGTGTTCTCAGGAGCGGCGATTTCCAGGGGAATAACCGACATGCTGGCGGCAAATTCCTTACACATTGCCTTATTGCTCATTAAAAGAAGTACAACTATCAATAGCCGGTACATACACACCTCATCTTGCAGTCATCTTCAATTTGCCTCAATACAGAGCAGACCCGCACCTCGTAGCAAGTCCATTTTACCTGTAATTATACACCCTCCATTGCCCGGGGCTGCAGCATTAATTACCCGATTGAAATTCAGATAATTGTTCCTTTCGATTTTCACTCGTGATGATCGATACTATTGGGCTATTGTTGTCGTTGGAGGAAACATGTAAGAAAAGCTATTACTCCGGACGGAGCACAACCAGCTCAATGGTCAGCAACTCCCGGCTGTGAACATGTTCAATGAAGCGGGGTATGAGGTGTTTTCCCGCAAAACATCTGCAAGAAACCTTTTCACCGATACGCATGCAGCTGCTGCCGGGACGAACGGTGAAGAGCTGTCATCCATCTCCCGGCAGTACCTAAATTCTGGTGATCCTGCCGACTGTGCGCAGCACCTATTTTTTCATCAATCTCCCATACCGGATTTAATTTGTGTGAGGTGTTTCATTATTACCTTGATGGCTCTCACTTTTTTCTCATCGGCTGTAAGACTGTCGTCACTGTATATCTTGTCAAGGTCATCAGTAATGGCTTCTGCCCCCCTCTCCAGGTGCATACCAAGATGTTCCTTGTAGGCAGTAGTATGTGCCTCCGGCTCCGAACAGTACCAGTCCTGTCCCAGATCATCGTCCCCCACAGATAGTGCTGGAAATACTAACATCGCAACAATGCTCATAGCCAATGCTCGTTTGTGTGGCCAGATACGCTTCCACATTTGCACGACCTCCGTTTTCTGAGTTAACCGGGATCTCATATACCCAGCTAAAAAGTTTCACCAGAAATCTTTCGAAAGAAACTACGACCGCGTAACATAACAGACATATGCCCACTACTATTTAGTGTTAGTCTCCGGGGATGCTTACTGTCAAGGAAGAATTTAGAAATACAGAGATATACATTTGCAATGGTATTTGAACCAACAAATATCATCAATGCAGAAATACCGGGGATCGATAACGATTTTTTTCTTCTCAAATGCCCTTATCACCTCGTATCTTTTTGTATTCAGGATATATCTCCAGGATGCAGGTCGCAGGGGCACATGTATTATTTTTCCTAGACCTTGATCTCAAACGAAAATAATAGTTTAAGAGTATAATCCACGATAATCAGTCATACTTCCAAGGTAAGAGGTTCATGCGCTATCCCGCCAGAAGAGCAGAGTAACAAGCTTCTGCAAGGTTTTACAAAGATACTGTTATCGAGGGAAATACCTGATTAACGGCTTCCCCGTCAACAACACTCTTCGGCTCTCTTTATTGAGGTACCTGTTATATGCAGCAATCGACACTACATTTGTTTCTTGGTGCCTTTCTGGCACTCGCCACAGCCATGACTGTCAGTCTGGCAACTGCAGCTACCAAATACACCGCTGAATTCGTAACCGTAGAGCAGATCGTCTTTATTCAATACCTGTTTTGTTCTATCGTAATGCTGCCATTTTTATTGCGAAGAGGCACTCAGACCTTCAGGACTGATCACCCCTGGCTGCATCTGATAAGAGGCGCAGCCGGATGGCTCTGCTTTTACACCTATTATCTGGCGCTGGAGAAAATTCCCCTGGTTGATGCCAGCCTGCTCCGAAATACAGCCCCTGTATGTGTTCCGGTGATCTTTTTAATCTGGAAAGGGATTCGATTACCTTTGCTGCGCTGGCTGCCCGTGATTATGGGCTTTATCGGAATTGCCGTTGTTTTGAAACCTCAAGGTTCTCTGATAAGTTTCTGGCACCTTATCGGGCTGCTATCCGGAATAACCCTGGCCGGCTCCATCGTAACGACGCGGACTCTTGCACTCACAGAGCCCACCAGCAGGATCATGTTCTACTATTTTGCCTTCTCCGCCCTCTGCAGCCTGCCGCTGGCCATCACTAACTGGCAACCCATGCCCCTGTTCACCATCCCACTCATGGCCGGCATCGGTATTTCTATCTGGCTGACCATGTGGTTTTACACCCGCGCTTACAGCTACGCCAAGGCAACGGTTATCTCGCCAATCAGCTATAGCGGAGTTCTGTTCACGGGCCTTTTGGGCTGGCTCTTCTGGGGGCAGCTTCCCGCCGCCTCTGCCCTGGTCGGCGCGCTGCTTATTGTCTCCGGAGGAATCTGGTCTGTTTACCTCGGCAGAGATAAACAGCCGGTTGATTCATCTGAGCCAGGCAGTGCCACCATACCTACTCCAGGCTAGGCAAAACAGGATTCAACCGGCAAGTCTTGGCGAATTTGAATTTTCCTGGGGATCCTATCTCGCCTGAACTGGCAACGAACTTGGGTTCAGGCGTGCCAATATCATTTTTTTCCAGCTTGACAAAACACTCAATCTCTGGAAATTTCAGCTTTTGACAAAAAACTAACTTTTAAAAAACTAACTTTTGTTTTTTCTATCGAGGTCACTATGGCCAAAAAACTGCAAAGCGCTGAAATACACAAAGAGCGGGTCTCCGACCAGATCAAAGCCATTCTGAAACAGTCCATTCTGGATGGTCACTTCAAACCCGGAGATAAGCTCCCACCCGAGGCCGAAATTGCCCAGCAGTACAGCGTGAGCAAGGTCTCAGCCAGAGAAGCCTTACGTGAGATGGAAGCTGAAGGACTGATTGTCAAGAAACGTGGCGCATTTGGAGGCAGCTTTGTTGCCGAGCCCGGATCGGAAAAAATGGTTGATGTAGTCATCAACTCGTACCAGTTTGGAGGCATAACAGCCCGTGATCTTGCAGAATTCAGAAGAATTCTCGAGCCGGTTCTCGCCAAACTTGCCGCCGAAAAACGAACCGATAAAGATCTTGAAGAGATGGAAAAATGCATCAGGGATATCAGAGTCTCCATCGAGCGAGGCTGCCCCGATCAGACCAAGGCCATTCGCTTTCATCGCCTTATTGCCAACGCCTGTCACAATCCCTTTATCAGCAGTCTGATGGAAGCGCTGGTCGAAGTGTTCCAGAAAGTACTCGGCAAAGTACCTGATCTTGAAACTGCCAAAATTGATATCGAATACAATCAGTTATTCTTCGAACATATCAAGAACAGGGACGGTGAGAAAGCAGAGGCAGTAATGGTTCAACATTTCGACACACTCGAAGAGCTCATCACCAAAACGGAATCAGTTAAGAAACAATAGAATCTGCAGTAACAGATAAAGCAAGGAGTCCGCTTCATAATGACATACCCAAGTATATACCCCACCGGTGCCACCATCTATAACCCCGATAAATGCTTTAACGGCTACACCGTCTTTCAAGCCAAAGAGCTTGGCGCCCTGGTCATCGACATGAACGGCGGGGAAATAAAACTCTGGAGAGGGTTGCACGGTTTTCCCAACAAACTCCTGAAAGGTGGCCAGATGCTTGGCCACACCGGTGAACGCTCCACGCTCTTTGGTATGCAGGATTACCGCGACCTGATCCAGGTGGACTGGGACGGAAACGTGGTCTGGAAGTTCAACGAGTACGAATATATCGAGGACCCGGGCGAGCAACCCCAGTGGATGGCAAGGGTGCATCACGATTACCAGCGCCAGGGTAATCCAGTCGGCTACTACGTGCCGGAGATGGATGCCCAGGTTGATGGTGGCAACACCCTCATTCTTGGACACAAGAACCTGGTCTGCAAAAACATAAGCGACAAAAACCTGCTTGATGACACCATCTATGAAATCTCCTGGGATGGAGAAATTCTCTGGGAGTGGGTCTGCAGCGAACATTTCGAGGAATTCGGCTTTCGGGAAGATGCGAAAAATGCCCTGGCCCGCGATCCGAACATGCGGCCCTGCGGTGGTGGCATGGGTGACTGGATGCATCTCAACTCCATGTCACAGCTCGGACCGAATAAATGGTATGAAGCAGGTGATACACGTTTTCACCCGGACAATATCATTGTCGATGGGCGTGAAACCAACCTGATTTTCATCATCAGTAAAGAGACTGGCAAAGTGGTCTGGAAGGTAGGCCCCTACTATGACCATACCCCGGAGAAAGACCTGGAATGGATTATCGGCCAGCACCACGCCCACATGATCCCCAAAGGGTTGCCGGGCGAAGGCAATATCCTCGTCTATGATAATGGCGGCTGGGCCGGATATGGCAGCTGCCATCCGGCAAGCCCGACCGGGACCAAAAATGTTCTGAGAGATTACTCACGGGTTCTGGAATTTGACCCGATCACTTTGAAGATCGTCTGGCAGTATACACCCCAGGAAGCAAGTCTGGTTCATCCCACCGACAGTAATCGCCTGTACAGCCCCTTTATCAGCTCAGCCCAGCGCCTTCCCAATGGCAACACCCTTATTACCGAGGGGAGCGGCGGCCGGTTGATCGAAATCACCGCCGATCATGAACTGGTCTGGGAATATATTTCGCCCTACTGGGGCAAAAGCTTCAACATGAACATGGTCTACAGGGCCTATCGTTACCCCTACGACTACATTCCCCAGGTCGAGGTACCTGAACAGGTGGAGATAGTCCCTGTGGATGTGAAAGATTTCAGGTTGAAAGGGGCGAGCCCGAGAGGAGCGAAATCTGAGACCAGCGTTGACGGAGTTGTTCCCTACCAGACTTCACCAGCGCTCTGTGTCCTCTCTGACTCTGACCCAGAGTAGACCCGGGTTCTACAATTTCTTTCGAATTGAGCGAAACCAAATATACAACTTCCCCCTACTCGAATTAAGGAGAACACCATGAAAAAAGCACTGACATTTTTCACTCTCGCCTGTTTGATGCTCATGCCCCTGATGGCACAGGCCCAAGAGTGGTCCCCCAAGCATCCGGTAAAACTGCAAATTGGTTTTGGCGCAGGTGGTTCAACCGATATCATGGGGCGCCTGATTGCCGCCAAAATTGAGGAAAATACCGGCTGGAACGTTGTTGTTGAAAATAAGCCCGGTGGTGGCGGAATCGCCATGCTTTCCACTTTGATGCGGCAGAAGCCTGACGGGCAGACCATTGGCCTGGGTGTTAACATGCCAGTCCTGCTGAACCTTGCTCATCGCGGTGACAAATTGCCATTCAAAATCGATAGCTTTGATTATATCGGCACCATCCTGAGGGGCGAAATCGCCATGGTGGCCCGAAGCGATGCCCCGTTTAATAACCTTGAAGAGCTGCTGAGCTTTGCAGCCGAGTCAAAAGATGGCATCACTGTTGCTTTTGATGCCAAGCCACAACAGATGGTAATGGAACCCGTAGCGGAACAGGCTGGAGTAAAATTCAAGTTTGTTACCCATAAGAGCGGCGCCGAGCAGATCCAGTCAGTTCTGGGCGGACACACCACCATCGCCCTGCCCGCTGGTGGCCACATCAAATATGTGAAGAGCGGTGATTTAAAAATGATCGCTTCTCTCAGTAAAGATCGGCACTCATATGCGCCAGATGCAAAGACCCTTATTGAAAGCGGCTACAACTTTAGCCTGGAACCATATTTTTATATCGCAGCTCCCAAGGGATTGCCCACTGAAATAAAAGACGCTTTGGCCAAGGCGCTGGATGACGCAGTCAACTCAGACAGCGTCAAGGAGGCCCTGTTCAACACCTTGACTGCCACCGCCAGAAATCTCGGCCCTGAAGGAACCCTGGAAATGTTGCAGCAGGGTGAAATCGATATTCTCGCCCTGGTGAATAAAGACAAAGAAAAGGAATAGCCTGCATTTCTCATCAGCTCACTCCAGGTGAAAAATCAGTGTAGAGTTCCGGCATATTGCCAGTAGCGCGCTTCACTGATTTTTCCACCGACACAACACAGTGAAACACCATGACGCTCAATCGATTATCCGGGATTTTGACCGCCCTGCTCGGCCTTGCTCTGCTCTTCTGGGTCATCCCCAACCATACCGAAACCACGGATTATGGTTGGCTGCGGCCAGCAACTCTGCCCAATATTGCTGCAATCATTATTGTCGTATCTGGTTGTATTCATCTCATTTTCCCTAAAGGAAAAGCTGAAATTGATTGGCGCATTACGACCCGGGTACTTCTCTTTCTCGGAATAGGCGTTCTGGGGCTCTGGCTGATGTCGCGGCTGGGATTTGTTATTGGTGCGCCTGTTTTGATGCTTGTGCTGATGCTCGTTACCGGGGAACGCCGATACCACTGGCTTGCAATCGGTATCATTGTGCTTCCCTCTTTAACTTGGTTTTGCGTAGATTTTTTACTGAAGAGACCGCTCCCGTAACAACCACCATTATCCATCACATGCTATGAAAAATACGGGCCATCAATGATTGATATTAGCACTATACTCGCAGGGTTTGCCGATGCACTTACCCTGCAGAATTTCTGTTTTGTCTGGCTGGGAATCATAATCGGCCAACTGGTTGGCGCTATTCCCGGTGTCGGGCCTGTTATGGCCATGGCGATTGCGATTCCCTTCACCTTTGTGCTCGACCCCCTGGCCGCAATCGGAATCCTGATGGGCATCAGCAAGGGCGGTCTGGTTGGCGGAGCCATTCCTGCCATATTGATTAACACCCCGGGCACCGCCGATGCAGCGGCCACCACCCTGGACGGCTACCCCATGACCCAGCAGGGAAAGCCGGAAAAGGCAACAAAGATGGCGCTCTACTCTTCTGTGACCGGTGATGCCTTCAGCGATATAGTCCTCATTACCGTAGCACCGATCATTGCCACACTCGCCTTGAAAATGGGCCCGATTGAAGTGTGCGCCCTGATGATTTTCGCCTTTTCGATTATCGCCGGGCTGGTAGGCGATTCCATGGCCAAGGGCATCGCCGCCGCAGCTCTGGGGCTGTTCTGCGCCACAGTCGGGTTGGACCCGGAGAACAGTACTCCCCGATTTATCTTCGGCCATTTCGAGTTATATGACGGCCTGCCTCTGGTATCTGTCGCCCTCGGTATGCTGGCTGTGGCAGAAATTTTCCGCAGGCTTGCCATGATACAGGGCAAGATCGGCTCCGCCATAACCATCCCCAAATCGCAAAAAGCTGAAGACAAGAGAGTCAGTTGGCGCGAATTCTGGGCCTGCCGTTATACAATTTTTCGGGGGTCGATAATTGGTACCGTGCTGGGGGCAATTCCCGGGCTGGATTCATCCGCAGCATCATTTATGAGTTATGCCACGGCAAAGCAAACCTCGAAAGAACCGGAGAGCTTTGGCAAAGGCAACATTCACGGCATAGCCGCAACCGAATCCGCGAACAGCGCAGTGGCCGGTGCCAACCTGATCCCCCTGCTCACCCTGGGAATACCAGGCAATATCGCCGCAGCCCTCATCATCAGCGCGTTGATGATACATGGTGTACAACCTGGTCCTTTGCTCTTCGAAGAGCAGGGCCAACTCATCTATGGGCTGTTCGGTATTCTGCTTATGGCCAATGTGCTCAATCTCATTTCCGGGCTATTCGGTTTAAGGCTCTGGGTACGAGTTATCAAGGCCCCGGAATCGATCATATTTCCTGCAGCCTTGCTGCTCTGTACGGTCGGGGTTTATCTGGCAACCGGCGGATTGTTTGGTGTTGCCGTCATGTTTATTTTTGCAGTTCTCGGCTTTCTGATGGGTAGTCTGGGCTTTTCCGTGATTGTCTTCGTAATCGCCTTTTTTCTTGGTGAACGATTCGAACTTTCTCTCTCACAATCACTGAATATCATAGACGGCAATTACCGGGTACTGCTGGAACATCCGGTAGCCCTTCTATTCCTGGGGCTGGCACTGTTTTCTATTTTCTGGTTTGGCCTGCGAACAAGACCAAGTGAAGCGACCGAAGCATAATTCTAAAACTATCCCGGATTTCTCATAAGAAATCCGGGCCAGAGATCAGCTCCCCTGCATCTCAAATCTGCTCATGCAGGTCAGGCCGGGTACACCAGATTCTCCTCACCGATCCGCTCAAGCACCTCTTCGAGATACTTCTTTCCTTCCCGTCTGGCTCCCTCCAGATCCATCAGTCGATAATTTCCACACTCTATCGGGGTAGCCCCGGGAATGGCATCATCGAATTCTGCAATCGCTTTGAAGAGTTCTGTCATAAGCGGCACGATATCCGGTGACGCGTAGTTCCCTCTGAGCAACAGGTAAAACCCTGTCAGACATCCCATAGGTCCGAAATAGATTATCCTGGCCGCAAATTCCGGATGGTTTCGTAAAAACGTGGCACCGATATGTTCTATGGTGTGTGCGGCAGCCGCTTCAAGTGCCGGTTCGTTATTCGGCTCTTTCAGGCGCAGGTCAAAGGTAGCAATCACCTCACTTCCCACATGGTCCCTTCGGGAGACGTAAATTCCTCTTTTCAGCCGGGTGTGATCTATCTTAAAACTTTCTATCTTTTTCATTGCTCGTATCAGTGAATATTTTCGATCATATGGAGCACGGTGTTAACGGAGTTGCCGGCAACACTCTGCATGGATTGCGAATAGGCGCAGGGGTTGTTGTCGGCGTGAACCTTATCTGAAATAGAACGGATAAGAACAAAGGGGATACCAAACAGAAATCCCGTTTGCGCCACCGCTGCACCTTCCATCTCCACAGCCATTGCACCAGGAAACTTTGTCGATATCTCCGCAATCTGCTCAGAAGTATGTATAAAGCTATCTCCAGAGAGAATCGAACCGTGATGTACAGCCACATCAGCTAGTGTATTGCAGGCCTGGCTGGCCAGATCGATCAACCTGTTGTCAGCCTTGTACGCCGAAGGCATTCTCGGAATCTGCCCCATTTCATATGCAAAGGCTGTGGCATCCGCATCGTAGTGACGAACTTCTGTGGAGATGACAATATCACCAATTTCAAGCTCGCTGGCGAATCCGCCGGCTACTCCAATGTTAATTAAATAATCAGGCATAAATTTTTCAAGCAGCATTGTGGTGCCCACCGCCGCGTTCACCTTGCCGATTCCACAAAGGGTCACTCCAACTTCAACTCCTTGTAGCTCTCCCTTCCAGAAATTGAATCGCCCTATATTGATTTCAGAGGATTTTTTGAGTTTTTCAGACAATAAGGCTACTTCCTCTTCCATTGCCGCCACGATTCCTATTTTCATCTGCAACCTTGTTTTTTAATAACTTTACTCAACGATAAAAAGAACGGTGCTAGCATAATCCAACCACGAGTGGTAAGTAAAATTAATCTTTGTTACCGTTTCGATCACTCAAACTTACCGAAAACCACATATGCTGCCAGACTTGAATAGACTCAAAGTTTTCTATCACATCTTTAACGAACAGAGCAGTACAGCTGCGGCAAAAATCCTGAACATCACCCAGTCGGGAGTGAGCCAGCACCTGAAAAAGCTCGAGGATGAACTGCAGACCAGACTCTTTACCCGGGTAAACCGTCGACTGGTGCCGACCACTGCTGGCTGTGAATTGTATGAGATAGTGAAGAGCTTCATGGTTTCCCTTGAAAATGGTGTGAAGCATTTCGATAAATCAAAAGATACCCCCTCCGGCTTGCTGCGAATCGGTGCCCCATCGGAATTTGGTACGACCTATTTCCCAACAATCCTGGCTGCCTTTAGCAGGGAATATGAAGAGGTTTCTTTTCAGCTGGAACTGGCAGACCCGCAAACATTGTTTAAGATGGTCTCGACCGGTGACCTGGGTTTTGCCTATATAGACATCCTGCCCATCTTTCTCGATACCGCAGATAGAATGAAGACCTACAGAATAGAACCTCTGCTCGATGAAGAGTTCATCCTGGCCTGCTCAAAGGAATATTATGAAGAGAATGTAGCCGATGGCAAATATGAAAAATTGACCCAACTGAGCTTTATCAGTTACAGAACCGACCTGGCCTTGTTTCGCAGCTGGTTCAATCTGCACTACGGAAGTGAACCAGCTGCACTGAAACTGATACTTGTCGCCGACAGCGCCCGAACCATCATTTCTGCCATAGAAGAAGGTATGGGCGCGGGTATCATCGTCAGTCATTTGGTCAGCGAACAGTTGGAGACGGGTTCGATAGTCCAGATAAGGCCCACCAAAAAAAAACTCACCAACACCATAGCCTGCGTCGGACTGAAGAATAAGGAATTGAGCTTGACCGAGCGGTGTTTCCAGGACTATTTTCGAGAAAAGCTGACCAATCTTAACGGCCTGAAGTGCCTCAAATAGTGTAGATCAGTTCCGGTTGCGATGTGCCACCCACTGCAGGACAGACTGTAATTTTTTAATATCAACAGGCTTGGATAGGTATCTGTCCATCCCTTTATCGAGAAAAGTCTCCTGATTTCCCTTCATGGCATACGCGGTGAGAGCAATTACCGGTATACCTCTATTCTCATGTCCTGCTTTACCCTGGCGGATAGCCTGAACGGTTTCGAGTCCATCCATAACCGGCTTCTGGATGTCCAGCAGTACACCATCAAATCTGTTGTGAGCCAAAGCCTGTAGTGCCTCAACGCCGTTTTCCACACTGGTAACCTTGCAACCGTCCCTCTCCAGCAGCCACTTCACGGTTGTAGCGTTGATGGGGTCATCTTCCGCTACAAGAATATCCAGACAGACAGGGCTGTGCTGAACATCGACCTCCGGTTCAGCCAACGGCTTTTGCCGGTACAAACATTCCCCAAATGTTACACAGAAGCTGACAGTGGTTCCTACCCCTGGCTCACTTTCGAAAAAGATGTCTCCCCCCATCAACTTTACCAGCCGTTTACAGATGGCAAGTCCCAGCCCTGCCCCAAATTTTCGTATACGGTCAACATCGCCCTGATGAAATGGTTCGAAGAGGAGGTCTATCTCTTCCGAGGCAACACCAATGCCGGTATCAATAACCGTAAACAGCACCCGGCTCTGCCCTGGCTGATGAGACGGCAACGGATAGACCTCCAGCTTCACACTGCCTCTTGTCGTGAATTTTGCGGCATTACTCAACAGATTATTGAGAACTTGCTGGAGGCGTGAACCATCACCAAGAACCATCTGGGGTATCGACGGATGGAACGAATTGGCAAGTTCGACCTCCATCTGCTTGAAGGTGATCTGAAAAAGATCACATACCTGCCCGACACTCTGCGCCAGATCGAATGGTTTCTGGTTCAGAGGCATTTTACCCGCTTCCACCCGCGATAAATCCAGGATATCGGACAGCAACCCCGTCAAACGATTGGATGATTTTAAAGCAATCTGAATATACTCATGCTGCTCACGGGTTAAATTGGTCTGGTCAATCAGTTGAAGCATACCCATAATACCGTTGAGCGGAGTCCGCAGATCGTGACTCATATTTGCGAGAAACTCAGATTTGGCAACACTGGCTGCCTCTGCCTCCTGCTTTGCCTGCAACAGATCATCTAAAATTTTCTGTTTTTCTTCAGCGTACTGCGTAAAGGTATTTGATAACGCCATGGCCTGAAAATAGGCCACGGCCAGCGCCAATGCCAGGGCAAATCCCAGAGCCAGGGCCACCGCGAAATACGCTGTTATCAATGGACTGTGGGCACTCGCCAGAGGCTGATATACTAAAACGTTCCATTCTAAATGGTGAACCTTGACCATGGTTCCGAGCATCTGTGTACCATGCAGTTCAAATGACATGGAAGATTTTGAACTGCCAGCTGATCCGGCTTGAGGCAACTTGCTGAGATCAAACTGTTGCCCCCAGGACTCCTTGTTTGAATCTGCAACAATTCGACCGTTCCCATCAAGCACAATGGTTACGGTATCCCCGGTCCCCGACAGATTACTGATCAATTCTGAAAATCTGAGCAAGCTGATTTCACCTGTGATGGAATGTCCTGAGAAAGGGACTTTCAGGGCCACCGCCAGGCTGTTACTCACCGTCGACAGGAATGTTTCCGACCAGAACAGATTATTCGCCGCATCCTCTTTAAAAACAAATTGTCTCCCTGAAAGGTCAATCCCCAGCAGATCATCTCTCTTTAATCGGCGTATATCCGGTGATTTGTCAGCCAACCCTACGTAGCAGATAGTCTGCTCCGGGTTTGATGTAATATACGTGGTTTCGAAAAGATCACCGCTTCCGCACTGGGAATCGAGTAAAAGCGTTACATCCGGAGAGTGCCACTCATCTTTTTCTTCAAAGAAATCGGCGAGAGCAAGAAGTTGCCTTTCACCTCCCTGCAGATGGGCAGATATTTGACTGGCTACCGAACGGGCCATGCTTTCATGCTGACCAGCAATCTGTCTCTTCATCTCTGGAACGAGGAAGTTCAGGACAAGCCAGCTGGTAATGAGAATAGGTAGAATTGCAACTACTGCAAACTTCAACGAAAGATGTTTGTGGAGAGGTGTGACAGTTTTCAAGCAATCAATCCAAGACGATAAATTTTCGGTTCCGAACTACACTGATGTTAGCTTTTGATCTTTGTACGTCTCCAAACTCATCAAAACGAATATCGCCTTGCAACCCGGGAAACTGCCCAATAGAATCAAGAGTCTCTTTCAGTCTATGGTTCTTCTTCTGTTTTTCGAGAGCAGTAAACACCACCTGGGCTGCGTCATACGCATATACTCCGGGGAAGCCGGGCTCCCTTTTGAAGGTGTTGAAATACTCTTTTCTGAAAGCCTGATACTTCTCTCCCGAATACATTCTATCGAACGTCTGAACAACCAGTGTCCCCTCGATGGCACGACCACCCAGCTCGAGTAGTCGTTCAGTCGCTCCCCAATCAGAGAGCGATATCGGAATATCAGTATCTACTTTTCTGATCTGCTGGCAAAACAAGGCAGAATCCATGGAATTGGCTATAATGAGAATTCCATCTGCTTTATGGCTCAGCAGTTCAAGCGCAATTTCTATAAACGATCTCTTCTGTTGCTTTTCAAAACCTATTTCAGCTACTATTTCACCACCGTTTGAAACAAAGTACTGTTTGAAAATATTCAACCAGTTTTCAGTGAACGAGCTATTATCCTTGTCGAAAACAACGGCAATTTTCCGTATCTCTGTCGCACGTATGTGATAGGCGGCACTCTTGGTTGCATACTCCCGGGTGGTTGAGCTCACTCTGTAAAAGTAGTCGATCTGGCCTGAAAGGTGTTGGGTGGTAGCAGTCGGGCTGACTGCGGGGATTTGATGCTTATCCAGTACCGGGGTAATCGCCATGGCCATATCGCTGGTCATGGGCCCGATTATTGCCACAACTCCTTCATCGATCAACTCCTGCACCGATTTCCTTGCAATTTCAGGTTCCTGCTGATCATCTTTGATGACAAGATCCAGCCGCTGGCCGTTTATACCACCGTTACGGTTGTACTCTTCAACCAGCATCTGAACTGCGTCACGACCTGAAATGCCAAGATCCGCAACTTTCCCGGAGGTCCCTGCGATAAAACCCACCTTTATTGGTGTCTCATCCCGACAACCGCCCGCCAGAATACACAACACCAAAACGAGAATGGTCCATCGTCCGGCAATGGACCACAACCCAGCTGATACAATCAAGCAAACCGGTTCCGGTGTACTGGCTTGCCGCATACCCTGAGCACCCCTTCGCTTCAATTTTCCGCATCCTTATGAGATAATGATTAAATGTAATCAACTATATAGCCTGACAAAAATCAAACATTCTTCTCACCCACAATTGCAGCTTTTTTGTTTAACTAAAGAAAACAGTTACATAGAACCAATTCTTATTACCTTTTTTTTGCTAAAAGCAGGATTTACTGATGCAATGCCCTCCTTCAGCTTCACATTCCCGGTCTACTTTATAAACCAGAACTTCAGGCCTCTATACACATTCCCGTCTGCTCCCAAATGCCATTCATACGTTTTATAACGGCCTGATGCTAATTTGATCAGGACAAATCTCTCAGACATCACTATACTAAGGGGACTGTTTAAGTGGTATCCTGCCGCATGCGCTACGACGCTTGCCCCTGTAATTGGCCGAATACTATATCTATCCTGCCTGCCTTCACCACTCGTACCTGTTGCGCCTCTTCAAAGTGTGCCGGAACATCAGGACTATATACTGGTTCTGATCATTTAGAGTAGGTGAGATGCAGATACAAAATGACACCAGCACTACCTTTCGTTTACGTGTCCGAGACCATTAGTTCTCAATACAGCACGATTTGCCACAGTGGCTTTCTCCGACGGGTTTCGTAAGAGTTCGCCAGAAACGCAACCATAACGTTTTAAGGTATTAGGAAAAAATACTGCTATGAGTGACTCAGATTTTTCGCATTTGCCGCTTTCAGCTGCAATGCTCCACAACCTTCAGGAACTTGGCTTTAATTCCATGACACCTGTCCAGGCAGAAAGCCTCCCGCATATCCTCGATAACCTCGATGTAATTGCCCAGGCAAAGACCGGCAGTGGCAAAACCGCTGCGTTCGGTATCGGCTTGATAAGTAAACTGGACGTTACAAAATTCAGAGTTCAGTCTCTGGTGTTATGCCCAACCCGGGAACTTGCAGATCAGGTTGCCAAAGAGTTGCGTCGGCTGGCACGTGCAACCCATAATGTGAAAATTCTCACTTTATGTGGAGGTGTCCCTTTTGGTCCCCAGTATGGTTCACTGCTGCACGGGGCCCATATAATTGTCGGAACTCCGGGGCGGATATTGAAACATCTCGGCAAAAAGAATCTTTCCCTCAAGGATCTGGATACGCTGGTACTCGATGAAGCAGACCGTATGCTTGACATGGGTTTTATCGACGACATAGATGAGATTATCTCCAAAATGCCGGAAGAGAGACAAACACTCCTCTTTTCAGCGACCTATCCGAAGAAGATTTTGAACCTGAGCGCCACAATCCAGAATGAGGCGGTCAGCATTCAAACCGTTTCAGCAGAACCTGCGAACAAGATTACAGAATACTTTTACCAGGTACCCAAAAGCGAAAAGCTTTCTGTACTGATAAAGACAATCGCTCACCACAATCCTGGCAATACTCTGGTTTTTTGTAATACCAAAATCGAAGCGCAGAATGTCGCTGAAGAACTCCATGATGCTGGCATTGATGCCCAGCCATTACACGGAGATCTGGAGCAGATTGAGCGAACTGATGTACTGGTCCAGTTTGCCAATAACAGTTGTTCAGTTCTTGTGGCCACCGATGTGGCGGCGCGAGGTATTGATATCAAGGAGCTGGAGATGGTGATCAATTACGATGTCCCCCTCACCAGAGCGGTCTACACCCATCGCATCGGCCGAACAGGTCGTGCAGGCAAGGAAGGTATTGCTGTTACCCTGTTCACAGATAGTGAAGCGCGTGAAGTGGAAGAGGAGTACCGCCACGAAGTGCGCCGATTTGAGGCTGTGGATTCATTGGCCGAAGTCGAGAATTTCACTCTCACCCCACCCAATTCCACCCTTGTCATAGAGGCGGGGAAAAAACACAAAATGCGGCCCGGCGATATCCTCGGTGCACTCACCGGCCAAAAGGGAATAGCAGGAAAATATGTGGGGAAAATAGATGTCTACGACCGCCAGAGTTACGTGGCAATTGACAGCAGCGTGATCGATAAAGCGCATAAACTGCTCAAACATGGCAGGATCAAAGGGCGGACATTCCCCGTCTGGGTATTTGGAGAATCGACACAGGTAAATCCAGTCAATGTCTGGGAAACGATAGCACTCAACTCAAAAAAGATGTAGCTATCTGATCACAACTGATCTGTGAAAACCGGCAGATCAGTTGTGTTTCGCGCTTTTCCACACATCACCACTCTTACGTATTTCACGCTTCTTCATGGATATGTAAAGATTTTCAACTTTGGTCCGGGCCCAGGGAGTTCTTCTCAGGAGTTTGAGGCTTGATTTCACCGTAGGATTGGTGGTAAAGCACTTGATCTTTATATACTTTCCTAATTTTTCCCAACCGTAATCAGCCACCAGGGCATTGAGAATCTGCTCCAGGGTGACTCCGTGCAGGAGATCTTTCGTTTGTCTGTCAGTCATTTATGGGTACCACTTGAGATAAAGGATGAATCAGCTTGATAGCAAAGCAGACCTGTAGTGTGTCTGAGACAATATAGCAAGGGAATATTGCCTTTGGCGTGCTCTGAACACTACCTTTCTTTTGGGGAGAAAATCCATCCCTGATGAAGAGCCATTAGCGGACTATTGAATTGTTTGCCCCCTTTCTTCAATCAGAGAGATTGCATCCCTCAATGCGAGATAATAATCCTGCATCATGACTACCTAAGAAGATAACTCCATGAAATACATGCTGAGCTGGAAACTCGAGCCGAAAAACCATCAACCTGCCGGAGTAGGTCCTGAGACATCACTTTTCATAATGTCCCTCTGGCAACTGAAAAATCCCGGTTACTCCAGCTCCACAATCTCCCCCAGCTTCGGTACAAGATATTGCGCTTCATCAAGCTTACGTTCTTCAATCAAGTCCTGTAGATCCTGTATGGCCAGCCCCGGTGGCTCATCCCCCAGTCTGAAGGTGCCCCACTGGGTCGGAATGAAATAGTCTGCACCAAGATCCTCAAACGCTTCCACCGCCTCTTCGACATTCATATGGGGATAATGCATAAACCAACGGGGATGGTAGGCGGTGGTCGGCATCAGGGCGTAATCGATCTTTGGATACAGCCTGCCGAACTCCTGGAAACCGATAAAATAGCCGCTATCACCCCCCAAATAGATCACCTTGCCGCCCGCCTCGATCATAAAACTGGCCCAGAGAGTCGTATCACGCCCCTGGCCTATTCGCCTTGACCAGTGCTGAGCTGGCAGGCTGGTAAGTCTCCAGCCGTTGAACTTCTTTTCATCCCACCAGTCATATTCAACCACTTCGCCCTTGTGATATTTCTGCACATAACTCCGCAGGCCAAGGGGAACGTGAATACGGGACTGTTCAGGTAATGCCTTTATGGTCCCGACATCCAGATGGTCGTAGTGATTATGGGAAATAATAACCTGCAGGGGAAGATCCAGACCGGCAAGTTCTTCCATATTCATGGCAGGCCGGGTTTTACGTTTAGGGAGCAAGGCCCTGTCGGAGAGAATGGGATCGGTGAGAAAGTAGATGGAGTCGATTCGGATGAGAAACGTGCCGTGTCCTATCCAGACTAAAAAATCCTTATCAGCTTTAAGTTGTTCAATGCGGTCAAGCAGTTCCGGTATCAACTCTGGCAGGTACTCTTCCGCCTCATCGGTATATTCTTCTTTCGTTGAGAGCTGCCAACGGATTAATCCACCAAATCCCCGGGTACTTCCCAGCCAGGGGTTAAAGAACACACCATCACGCTGGTGTTCGCTGTAAAGATCCTCAACCTGCATCCCGGCAACGCTTTGTCGCCAGGCACCTTCGTCAAATGGCCTGGGGTCAAGCAGGCAGGCGGAAAGCAGAATCAGCGTTGCAACAACAACAGCAATGCCCTTCCAGTTAATCATAATTCTATTTCTCGTTTCCGATAATTTTCAATTGCCGGCAATGAGTTGGTTTTACGTACGATAGCCATCGAGGGTAAAAAGAGCAATATCGTGCAAGACTAGGAAGCAGTTACTTTGTTATGGTTACAGTCATGAAAACAACAACTGATATTTCAATTACAGAACAGGTAGAGGCGGCTGATAGCCTGTCGTCCCAGCTCAAGGCCGGATTTATCGCCAACCTTGTGGTTGCGGCCAGCGTTGCTGCCTACGGAAGTGTGCTTGGCCTGATCGCAGCTAAAAAGGGATTAAGCTGGGTTGAGCTTCTGGTTATGAACCTCTCGGTATTCGCCGGATCGGCCCAGTTCGTGATGGTCGATATGTGGCTGCCGCCATTACCTATCGCAGAGATCACCCTGGCGGTGCTGGTAATTAACATGCGCTACCTGCTAGTTGGCGCCTCGCTGGAACCGCTCTTTGCAGAAAAAACACTCAAAGAGAAGATGGTGTTCATCCATCTAGTCGCCGATGAAAACTGGGCCATGACCATGGCCAGATTCCGCAGAAAGGAACTAACAACCGTCTGGTTCCTGCTGGGTGGTGGAATCTGTGTTCAGGGAGCATGGTGCGCTGGAACCATGGCCGGGCATAGGCTCGGAACTGTCATCAGTAACCCGGAACAGTTCGGCCTGGACTTTGCCTTTGTCGCAGTTTTCACCGCGTTGGTTTTCAGCTTTTGGCGCGGACGTCAGGATCTTTGGCCTTGGATTGTAACAGCGTTGCTGGCCTTTATTGCCGAAAAGCTGATCCCCGGTAAATGGTACATTCTGGTTGGTGGAATTGGTGGAGCCTTGCTTACCGCGATTATGCCTGTCAGCCACCAGCAGAAAAGCCAGGGAGAAAAGAACAATGGTTGATTCAGCTATGATCTATGCGGTAATAGCGGCCGCAGCAGTGGCGACCTACAGTCTTCGTCTGGGCGGTTTGCTCCTGGCCGGACGCTTACCGAAAACCGGAAAATTCAGAAGATTTATGGACGCCCTGCCTGGCACAATCCTGCTCTCCCTTATTGTTCCCGCAGCATTCGCCGCAGGCTTCTGGGGTTGGATAGCTACCGCCTGCACCGCTCTTTGCAGCCTGCGCACAGGCAATATCTTTGCCTCGATGGTGATTGGGGTGACGATTGTGGCTGTGAGTCGCTATTTCGGAACGTAACTGCCAGTGAGGGGGCAGGAGTAAAATAGTCGCACTTTCAATTTTCCTCTGACCATTTCAAACACACTTCCCCAGTTTTTTGTATCTCCCAATCAGAGCTTTGGCGCCCGGTCCAAGGGCGCCCAAAGGTTCACCAGAGCACCGCCAATAATAAACAGAGCACCAAGCAAAGTGGTGATGGTCGGAACCTCCATAAAAAAAGCCCAACCGATCAGTGCTGAGAAAATTACCTGGGCATAGGAGTATGCCGTAGCTTTGGCAGCTTTCTCACCTTTTATGGCCATGGTCAGACAGTACTGTGCGATCTGGGTAAAGACTCCCACCAGTAGCAGGAGAGCCCATGTTGCAGCATCAGGCGGCATGACAAAGTTATTGCCGAGCAGCAAAAAAGAAACGGGCAGAGCGATAAACGGAAAGTAGAAAATGATAACCGAAGGATCTTCTATGCTGCTGAGCTTTCGCACCAACACGTAGGCTATACCCGTACCAAGAGAGCCAAGAATGGCTGCAGATACTCCAGCGGGGTTTAGTGCTACAGAAGCAACTGAAGACGCAAACAACGAAAACCCCGGCTGAACCATCACCAACAGCCCGGTGAGGCTGAGAAGTATACACACTATGGTGGATCTCAGAATTTTTTCTTTCAAAAAGAAAAAGGCAAGCAGTGAGGTAAATACCGGATAAAGGTATTGCAGCAGTGTAGCCTCAGCCAGGGGAAGCGTTGTTACCGCATAAAACACACAGACCAGGGCCATGGTTCCAACCACACCTCTGGCGATGAGCAAGGGCTTGTTGATTCCCCAGGGGCTGATCCTTTTTCGACGAATATCGATATAGCTCAAGGCTGAAGAGATCAGTGCCCGGGCGGCGAGTATCTCCAGAACCGGGATGCCTTTCAAACTGGCTCCTTTTACACAACCGCCCATAAGGGCAAAAAAGAGCGCGGAACAGAGCATGAACCGTACACTGACGGGAATGGCGAGAAAAGACGACATAATATTTTGCCAATATTTACACTGGAAAGAGGTCGGTCAAGGATCTTTTTAAGTTGACGAACGTCCCGGAATTCCCCAGGAACAGCCCGTGATAACAGACCGGAAAGTGGTGTTCACCCGACTCGGACTGAGCAGAAAATAAAGAATAGAATTTCAGAGGGTGTTTCAGATTCACCCATGGCAACCGGAAACACCGTGTCGAAATGCTTTATGGACGAGGCGCTCAAATCGAAACTACCAACTGCCCTGGTTCTCCATGGATGCCCATGGTTCCTGAACAGGAAGTTTCTCTCCCTCCTGCAGAAACTCTATTGAAATCTGATCAGGGGTACGAATAAAGGCCATATGACCATCCCGTGGTGGACGGAGGATTGTTACACCTTTGTCCATCAGCATTTGACAGTATTCATAAATATTTTCAACACTGAAGGCTATGTGTCCGAAATTGTTGCCCACACTGTATGTTTCTTCCTGATCCCAGTTATAGGTTAGCTCAACTTCAGGTTCACCAGGTGCGGTTGCCAGATATAAAAGAGTAAAACGTCCTTCTTCAAAATCCATTCTCTTGGTTTCTACCAAGCCAAGTATATTGGTAAAAAAGTCAATTGACTGCTCAAGGTCTTTTACCCGAACCATTGTGTGTAGAAATTTCATCAATCATAATCCTTTGTTTATATGTAATTCAGGGGATGAAGCGTAGCCCTCTGTGGAGCCGGTGTCTGTATAGTATTGCCATTGATCTGTAGCGCCGCAAAAATAATGTCCAGGCTTCCCTACAAGAAAAGCCTGGGAGTTTACCGGAAATAGCGTGCAGATGCTATCAGGTTCCAGATCTTAACGGGGAAATACTACGCCCAGAGCTCAGGCTCCGATAGTGAATCATGGCATACGATTAGACACAGAAGAAGATCGCTCAGCATTAAGCGGGGATCATTTTATAGAATAGGTGGCCATCCGGATATGACCTTCCTTGCATCTGGGGCAGCGTCCCGGCCGGTCGAAACGATCCCGCTTACCAAAGGAGTAATTACACACCAGGCATATATAGGGGCTGATTACTAGTTTTCTGCCAGATGCAGCCAGGGATTTAGCAATGTGGGGGAGGTGCTCATACACCTCCTTTTCACGGATGGAAAGTATACCGCTCAATTCCAGAGCATCGAGTTCCTCCTCTTCGAGCAACTCGATTATTTTTTTCCGTAATGTGGCCCCCATAGTATTCTCTCCTACAGACTCTTCCCAATACCATTATATGCTCTGTTCGTAGCCTCTATCGACACGATGGTCAGTCCCACGGGCCGCGGCAACCGCCAGTTGATCGCAACGCTCGTTCAGTTCGTTCCCCGCATGGCCTTTGACCCAGCGCAACTCAACTTTGCCCTGATCGAGCAGATCGAGCAACTCCGCCCAGAGATCGGGGTTTAAGGCAGGTGCGCCATCTGATTTCTTCCAGCCACGCCGTTTCCAACCACGGGCCCAGCCTTTTTCGATTCCATTAACCAGATAGCTGGAGTCGGAATAGAGCACGATCGGCCGCCCCTCACCAATCACCTCTTTTAAGGCGACAATGCAGGCAGTCATCTCCATACGATTGTTGGTGGTCAAACGATAACCGCCAGAGATTTCCCTGCATGCGTCACCGTCAGTTATCACGATACCATAGCCGCCTGGGCCGGGATTGTTGATCGCACCACCATCCGTGTAAATGACTATTGCATTAGCAGGAATATTCTTGGGCACCAACGTTTTCGCTTTTCCACTTGGCTTGCCACCATTATTCTTTGCAGCGCTTTTCCCTTTTGACGCATAGACCGGGTTCTTTAACCAAGCCTCTGCTTCCTGCCTGGTGGGAAAACTCTTATACTTCGCCCCACCAACACCTTTCACCTGCTTTTCAGTTGTTGCCCAGTCGGTATAGATAGTTTTCTTCCCGCCCACCGCAACTGCATAAAATTTCTGTTTAGCCATTTATAATTTTAACAGACCTTGTGAAGGCCATATATTTTCGATAATTAATTCACGTTAGAAGTTTGCCATTACTCATCTGTTCAGGCGGCGACATATTCGAAGTTTTTGACCGTGGATAATAGTCAACCTATATCCACGGTCAAAATACTGAAGAAGATGGCCCGCCTGGGCTGATGAGTCTATCCTACGTTGGGCATCAACGCCCACTTGACATACCACTTCTCATTCTCAGCGTCCCGATCCAGGCAAACAATGCCTCCATTCTGAAACTTAAACACCCGAAACGCTGCCGAACCAGTCGTCAGCAATGAGGTTAAACGCTCCATAAAAGGCAAATGCCCCACCAGCATAATATTGCTTGCCGGATCAAGTTCCATGGCCAACGTCGCCACGTCGTCCATTGGGGCAAGTCCAGCTCGTGCTACAATGCCCCCTGATGGTTCAAGAGCCGCTGCCATCAACCGGGCAGTCTGCTCCGCTCTTGCTTTGCCACTATGAAATATTGTATCGACTTTCACCGAGTAGTTCGCCGCCACGTCGGCTATAAGCCTCACCTTCTCGATGCCCTCCTGGGCAAGCCCCCGTTGCGGGTCTTCTTCTTGGGAAAGAGCTAAACCATGCTGCACCAGGTAAATGGCCATAGAGCCTCCTTAAAATAGAATGTTAAAAACACCCCCTATGTTCCTTATTCTATCATATTCACACAAAAAAACCGTTTTGTTCATAAAGAACAAAACGGTTTTTACTACCGTATTCTACAGCCTGTAGAGCCTTAGCAGCCTCTGATGCCTCAGCCCCCGGATTTGGGAGCTTCTTTGCCGCTCTTTTTAGGATCTTTTGCCACAGCGGTACCATCCTTGTTGATCGCGCCTGCAATTGCATCGCGGGAAACTTTGATGGTCACATCCCTGGCAATCTCCAGGGTAATGACATTGTCGCTCAGATCTGTGATAATGCCATGAATGCCACCCTTGGTCATGACACGGCTATTCTTTTTCAGATCAGAGAGGAACTGCTGATGCTGCTTGGCCTGTTTCTGCTGTGGCCTGATAAGCAAAAAGTAGAAAACTACAAATATAAGGATGAGCGGAATGAATGAGGCAAAACCTCCAGCCGCTCCACCGCCGGCAGCCGACGCATATGCTACACTGGTCATAATACTTTCCTCCAGAGAATCGAATTAGGAAATATGATTGTTATCCGGCTGGTATTCATCAAGGGAACACCGCAAGACATACCGGATACTTCTGTTAAAAAAAACTATAATAATCTACTCATTCACTCTCAAGCCTGCCATAAAAATCTTTGCGGAATGCGGCAAAGTTGTCCTCCTCAATCGACTTTCGGATACCGGCCATCAGGTTGAGGTAATAGTGGAGATTATGAATGGTATTCAAATGATAACTTAAAATTTCCCGGCTGACAAACAGGTGACGGAGATATGCGCGGGAATAATTGCGGCAGGTATAACACGTACACGCCTCATCCAATGGTCGCATATCATCACGATATCGCGAATTCTTGATCACGACCCTGCCGGTCGAGGTAAAGAGATATCCATTCCTGGCATTTCTGGTTGGCATAACGCAGTCGAACATATCGACGCCGCGCCAAACACCTTCAACCAGATCTTTCGGGGTACCTACCCCCATCAGATAACGGGCATAATTGTCGGGCATGTGCGGGGTGGTGGCCTCAGTGATGTCGTACATCACCTGCGGTTCCTCACCAACACTCAGGCCGCCGATAGCATAGCCGTCGAAACCTATTTCCATCAACTGCTCGGTGTGCATTTTACGCAACTCTTCATGCATACCACCCTGAATGATGCCAAACAGCAACTGCTCACGCTTGGTATGCGCTTTGCGGCACCGTTCGGCCCAACGGGTGGTGAGCGCCGTGGAATCTATTACTTCCTGCTTCGTCGCCGGATAAGGAATGCAGGTGTCGAGGCACATCATGATATCAGAACCGAGACTCTGCTGGACCTGAACTGCATCCTCCGGGCTGAGAAACAGCTTTGAACCGTCAAGATGGGAACGAAAAGACGCACCCTCTTCGGTTATTGTGGCCAGGTCTTTCAAGCTGAATATCTGGAAACCACCGCTGTCGGTGAGGATCGAGCCTTTCCAGTTCATAAAACCATGCAACCCACCGAACCGTTCGATGAGTTCATGTCCCGGCCTGATAAAGAGATGATAGGTATTGCCCAGGATAATCTCGGCATTCATTTCATAGAGGTTTTCCGGGGTGACAGCCTTAACTGTGGCCTGGGTGCCTACCGGCATGAAAACCGGAGTTTGGATAGTACCCTGTCTGGTAGTGACGTGGCCACGGCGGGCTGCACATTCACTGGAGGTGTTGTGCAGGGTGAATGGAGTCTGGGTCTGCATGGTTATATATCGTCTAATCTGCTTTTATTGCTAAAATTACCTGCTAGCCAGCATTATTCATCGGGCTAAACGGGATAACTGGGAGAACTTTCATAAAAATTCATATCATCTGACGGGCGCAAAACAGCCCCTGATAATACAGGAGTGAATCGTAGCCGTAAACCTTTTTCCTGTTGGAAAGGGATAGTTGCCAGCTCTCCATCTGCTGAGATGGTCATCCTGAAATTCCTATGCACACCACAATCATCACGATTAAAGGCTATGTCGAGTTAACGCAAAACTGAACTTTTGGGGAATTGATGCGAGCAGGGAATGAACCAGGCCGGGTTACACAGTGTAATCCGGCCTGGTTTTTCAGACATGACGAGTGTCAGGATCGGTATTATCTCTGGGCCTTGGGACCTTTATACGTAAGCTTCTCCTTGGCTACTGGTGAACCTTTCGCGGTACCATTTACCGAGGATTTTGTCATTGCGAAAGTTAACACAGTGTGGGCCGCAGCATCTGCCATAACATCTAACACTTCCTCATTGAGCTGGGCATAATTGTCAGCCGGGGTATGGTAATTGGCATCGAGCATTTCACCTGCAACACCATCATAAATTGCCGCCTGCTCCACAGTTTTGATTTCATCAGCACCGGTGAAGAGACCACCAGCCGGTATTCCTGCTTCGATAAACGGCCCATAATCTGATCGACCATCAAACGCAGTCTCTTCAAAAGGGATTTGCTGGGAGTCAAAATAGTCTGCAAACACTGCTTCGATATTGGCAGAACCGTTCGGGCCAGCCAATTCAGTTGCCGAACCATCTCCATCATAGACGAACCTGACATAGTTCGGTGAAGCCAGCATATCGAAGTTGAGGTTCAAGGCGATATCTTTAATGCCACGCTCAGTCAGGTGGTCGACATAATAGGTAGAACCGATAAGGCCTGATTCTTCAGCGCTCCAGAAAGCGAAACGTACTTTGTTCACCGGCTCGACCCCGAGCGCACTCATCTGCTTGGCGATTTCCAGAATTGTAGCTGAGCCGGACCCGTTGTCGTTCATGGCAGTAGTCCCGGCGACACCATCGAGATGGGCGCCGACCACGACCACCCGATCATCACGTCCGCTCTGGGTCTCAGCAATAATGTTGTATGTTTCGACACTGGTCACAGTTGCATCCACGTAAATCGATGCTAATGTCCCTCCTTCCTGTAACTCCAGACCGGCACTGTAGGCAGCTCCAACCACAGGAACAGTTATCCCCTCTCCACCTAAAGTACCGAGAAAGGCTTCCTGGCGCGCTTCGTCGTTATAAACAATCACAGCTACCGCCCCAGCCGCTTCAGCATTTGCCGCTTTCTGGAAAAAAGTGCACTCTCCGCGCTCGATCAAAGCGATGCTGCCATTAAAGTCTGCTGAATCGAAATCCGCCGGATTACAACCAAAGACCTCAGCTTTTATCACCGTCTGCTCTACAACATTACCACTTCCGGAGTATTCCATGGTTGCGAATCCATCGGTTTCATACGGGGTATAGCTAACTACGGTTGGTGCAGTTTTCTCCAAAACCGGGTCTGCCAACTCTTCCCAGAACTGAAAGGTAAATGGCTGCTGGGTCACTGAATAGCCGTAGCTCAACAAGGTATTTTCAATATAATCTGCGGCCGAATCGTAACCTGCTGTTCCCGGCAACCTCTCTCCTATTATACTGAGGTCAGACAAGGTCGCCATAATTTGTGTTGATTCTATCAGCTCACGCAGATCAGTCGAATCTACACCCACTGCTGCACTTGAAGTCTGCGCCGTAGCACAACAGGTTATCAATGCTCCGAACAGGACAGCTTTATACATCTTTTTACGCATAACTCTCTCCTTTTTCCATGCCAACTTTGTTGAGTTTCATGTCGGCTCCATTCCACTACCGACATACCTTGAACATCAGCCAACTCACGATTCACCTACTACAATCAGGGCACAATACAGAACACAGAACCTGGAAAGCCAATAACCCCTGCTGATTAAGAATGTCTACGGAACGATAGTCTACGGATTTTCTGGATTACGTGAACACGTCTTCAAGTTTCGCGAATGCGAAACGAATAACAGGGTGCAGCCTAACAAATAACTGACGTATTAGCTAGGCTAATTATCTGGTCAAAATATGTTTCTATATGGAGTTGCACTGATCTGGATTAATGTCTGGGGTGGTTGTGATGGGCGGATGTTGCGCTGGACGCATCCTCAGGCTATCATGCGTCGAAGCTCCTTCTCCTGCGATTCCATGGAGTCGGCCAGTTTGAATTGCACCAACGCTCGCTCAAGGTTTTGCCCATCTCTGGTCGTTTTGAAATAAACATTACCACTAATATAATCTGTCAGGAATCGAACACCCAGTTCCACAGTGATCGTGAGTGCAGCATCAACAATCAGTTCTCTTTCGTTAGCGCCTAAAAAGTTGTCTCCGGCACTGAAGTATCCCTCAAGCACAGCCTGAAAAATTTCTGCAGAAAATGTTACCTCATGCTGACACGCTTCTTCACCGATAAGATTGCAGCTGGATCTCAGGCAATCCCCGAGATCGTACAATCTCAGTCCCGGGCCGACAGTATCCAGATCGAAAAGGCCTTTCGCCTGTTCTGATTCTCTCCAGATGACGTTATCGAGCTTCGGATCACCGTGCATGACCCTGATCGGTAACCTTCCTGAAGCACGCTCTCGCTCCAGGACCGTAACTCTCTTCCGAAATCGCTCTACATATGCTCTACATGCAGAAAGCGCGGCGCTATCAGCCGGTTGCGCTTCAGCAAGGGCAGTATCGAAACTCTCGAGATAACGAAGAGTACGGTGAAAACCAGGAATCGGTTCGTGAAGTTCCGTCACATCCAGTCCTTCTGTGAGCAGATGAAAACGAGCGAGCACCTGGCCCAATTGCACAGCACTGCCATAATTCAGGTGCCGGCTTTCCGGAACGGCATGCTCAATATAATTCTGTGCTCGCCAGCATTCCCCTTTTTGGTCAATGTACCATCCCTCCCCTTCCAGAGTGGGAATCAGTTCTGCACATTGATACTCAAAAGGAGCTGTTCTTATCTGTTTTTGAATGTGACCTGAGACAAACTGGAAATTGGCGGCAATAGCTGCAGGAGCTGGGAAAACGGCAGCGTTAATTCGTTGAAATACAACTTTTCCGCTTGAAAAAGAGACGAGGTAGGTATCATTAATATTCCCCTTACCCAATGGAACGACCACCGTTTCCCGATCGGCCAGACCATAAGAGTTCAATACTTCAACAGGGATAAATGTTTGCTTTAAGGCCATACTATTAGAGAAAAACTTAATGAAAATGCCTGGTGGTTCTTACTGGTGTACCAATCATAATCTCACGACCATATTTAGCGACCCCAAGCAGTGCCGCATCCTTACGCAGGATCAGTTGTACCGGAAACGTTTCCATGAGTTCGGCCATTTTCCCCTTGGCCTGAAATGCCTGGCGAAAACCGTCAAAAGATACCTTGTCAGCTATCCTCGGCACAATTCCCCCACCGATATAGATTCCACCGCGTGCATAGAGCTTCAAGGCCAGGTTGCCGGCTTCAGCTCCCAGAATCTCTAAAAAGAGGTCTATGGTCTGTCGGCAGAGCAGACAGGGATGCTCACTGAAGGCATGGTGAAATATGACCGGGGTACGATCTGTGGTGGAGTCAAACTCTTGCCGAACCTCGGCCAGCTCGGGAATCCCTTGCTGCTCATGCAGAAAATCGTAGAGGTTTGGTATTCCCGGCCCGGCGATGAGGCTCTCATAGCTGACCCTTTGACGTCTGCCGAGCATCCACTTCATCAGCTCAGTCTGCAATTCATCCACCGGGGCGAAGTCGGCATGACCACCTTCACATCCCCTGGGAAAGAACAAACCATCTTTTTGCACCAGCAGCCCTTCACCGAGGCCGGTCCCCGGGGCAACCACTCCTATCAACTGGCCAGCTTGCGGTTGGCCAGCCTGAATCTCCATGAGATCGGCCCCTTCCAGTATCGGCAGGGACGCACAGACGGAGGTGAGATCATTGATAAGTTGAACAGCTTGAAAACCAAAACGCTGCTGTATAGTTTCTTCATGTACTATCCAGGGGAGGTTGGTCACTCTGCCGCAGCCATCACTGACCACTCCGGCCACACCAACACAGGCATGGGTTGGCTTCTCCCCTGTTTCAGACAGGAACTCTGCGACTATCTCTTCAAGATCCGGGTAGTCTGCACTGGCAAAGCGTTTTCGGGCGACCGGCGTGAGGCTGCTTCCTGAAGGGAAAAGAGCCAGTTCACATTTGGTACCACCAATATCAACAGCTAATAGCATCTCCGTCACAACGAACTCCTTTACGACAATCAGTACAGCACACCAACCGATTTTTTTACTCAGGCCTCCGCAACCCCGTGCATGTGCACATCCCTCTGTGGATACGGAATACTGATGTTCTGCTCATCAAACCTCTGTTTGATTTTTTCGGTTATCTCGAAGCGAACCCGCCAATACTCATCAGTCTTCACCCATGGCCGCACCACGAGGTCCACAGATGATTCACCAAGATCAGCAACAGCCACCACCGGCTCCGGTTCCGGCAACACACCGGAAGTTTCTGCCAGGATCGACTCTAAAGTTTCCTTGGCTTTCTTAATATCATCATCATAGCCGATTCCCACCAGCAGATCTATTCGGCGGGTTGAATTGGCGGTAACGTTGGTGATGGTATTGCTGCTCACCAGAGAATTGGGGATAATCTTTTTCTGGTTGTCCGGAGTATTTAGAATGGTGTTAAATATATGTATTTCTTCAACAGTTCCACTCTCGCCGCCAACTGTTACATAGTCTCCCACCCTGAATGGTCGAAAGAGAATAAGCATTACCCCGGAGGCGAAGTTACCCAGGGAATCTTTCAGGGCGAGACCGACTGCCAGGGAGGCGGCACCGACAACGGTCAGAAATGATGCGGTATTTATACCGACTTGAGCAGCTGCAGCGATGATGACCGCTACCAGAATGATGTAATAAAGGATGGTGCTGAGAAACTTGGTGAGGGTGATATCTATTTTCCGGCTTTCAAGAACTCTGGCAAAAGTGTTGGCAAATTTTCTGGCCAGCCACATACCAATGAGCAGCACCACCAGTGCAGAGAGGATTCTTCCTCCCCAGCTCAATGCGAGCTTCTCAAGTGCAACCAAATCAATCGAACTCCAGTCAAAAGCCATACTATCCTCCTTTAGTTACGGGCCACCCCAAAACCGGTCACGGCAATGGGGTGGAACGTCAAGATACAATGAATTGCTTTACGACTAATTGAATTGTCAGCTTGCTCTATCTTTTGGCTTACTGCTCCACATCTGTGGAAAGAAAAGCTGTTTAGCTTTCCGCAAGACGAATATCCCAGGCTTCGGTTCTGCCCCCGTTATCAGTATTGGTCACAACTGTAAACTCGAAGATATTGGAAGAATCCATAAAGAGATTATCATTGACCTCAGGTGCTTTTGAACAATGAAAAAATACAGACTCAGGTATCAGACCCTCTTCGGTGAGGGTGTAAAAACGCATGAAACCAAAACCACGATCCGGATTATAGTTCATGGGAAAACCGCGCTGCCGTTCTTCCGCCCCACCGTTTAGAATCGGCAGCAACCCCGGCACCAGAAAACCAGACAGAAATGAATCCGCGGCCTCTTTCAGCTCATGACTGACATACTTGAAACCTATCACCTCCACCCGACAGCCCATATTCTGCAGGGCCAGTACCAGGCGGATGAAGTCACTATCACCAGTGAGCAGGATAATTCGGTCGAGGTTTCTTGCCTGCAACAGAGCATCGATTGCGAGGTCCATATCCGCATTGGCCTTGGTGGTGATAATGCCCTCATCATCCACAAAGTGCTTCACGAATTTTTTGATGACCTTGAATCCACATTGCCTGATGACATCATGATAGCGATAGAGCTTTTGACGATACTCAGGATCGTCTTTAGTTCTTTCACCATCTTCAGCCAGGTAGGAATTTGCCCTGAGCAATTCGGAATTACCAGCCTGGGCGAGATCGACAAGCACATCGTAGCGCATGCCGTATCCGCCGCAGAGCCGGATATTCTCGGCATCGACATAGATACCAGTTTTTAGCATTCTTTATTTCCCAACGATAATGATGTGTTGATTACTCCCACTCGATAGTGGCGGGAGGCTTCGAAGAGATATCGTAACATACCCTGTTCACACCGCGCACCTCGTTAATGATGCGGCTTGAAATTACTCCCAGCACATCGTACGGTAATCTGGACCAATCCGCGGTCATGGCATCGCGGGAATCCACGGCACGTATTGCAACAACGTTCTCGTAGGTGCGACCGTCACCCATAACGCCGACAGTCTGAATCGGCAGCAGTACCGCAAAAGACTGCCATACCTTGCGGTACAGCCCAGCTTTGCGCATCTCCTCAAGCACAATTACATCAGCCTGACGCAGAATGTCCAGGCGCTCACCGGTAACTTCACCCATAATCCTGATACCGAGGCCCGGCCCCGGGAACGGCTGACGATAAATCGCCTCTTCCGGCAGACCAAGCTCAAGCCCGAGTTCACGAACCTCGTCCTTGAACAGTTCGCGGAGTGGTTCGATCAGGTCAAGCTTCATGATATCCGGCAGGCCGCCAACATTATGATGGGACTTGATCGGAGCCTCACCACGGAAGGAAACGGACTCAATTACATCAGGGTAGAGCGTTCCCTGGGCGAGATACTGTACCTCACCAATCTTATGGGCCTCTTCTTCGAAAATCTTTATAAAACCGAGACCGATGCGCTTACGCTTGATCTCCGGATCGAGTACCCCATCCAGCTCGCTGAGGAAGAACTCGGTGGCATCAACCTGGATTACGTTGAGTTTGGTCTTCTCCCTGAAAAATCTGAGGATGGACTCAGACTCACCGGTACGCATCAGACCGTTATTGACGTAAATACAGGTCAGCTGATCACCGATGGCCTTATGGATAATTGCCGCTACAACGGAAGAGTCAACACCACCGGAGAGAGCGCAGATGACATGGCCATCACCGACCTTCTCGCGAATGGCCTCCACATTGGCCTCGATGAAAGAGTGCATGGTCCAGTTTGGGGAGCAACCACAGATACCGAAGATAAAGTTCCGCAGTACGTCGTTACCGATCAGGGTGTGCGCCACCTCAGGGTGGAACTGGACAGCCACGAAAGGTTTCTGGGTGTGCCTGATTGCCGCATAGGGCGAATGCTCGCTGGTAGCTGTTACTTCGAAAACCTCAGGCAGCACTTCGATGCGGTCACCATGGCTCATCCAGACCTGATGTGGGAAATCACCGGTCTCAAGACCCGCGAAAAGCCCCTCAGTGAAGCTTACGTGCAGATCGGCCTTACCGAACTCACGTTTTTCAGCCTTTTCGACCTTACCGCCGTTCTGCTGAACCATCAGCTGGGCCCCGTAGCAGATACCGAGTATCGGTACACCAAGCTCAAACACCTCGGAATCGCAGTGCGGAGCGTCTTCGTCGTATACGGAGCACGGTCCACCAGACAGAACAATACCGGTGGGTTTCAGCTCACGTATTTTGTCGATGGAGATATTGAAAGGGTGAATCTCACTGTATACCTTCTGCTCCCTGATCCGCCTGGCGATGAGCTGAGTGGTTTGTGAACCGAAGTCCAGAATGAGTATTTTTTCGCTGTGGATATCCATAATATGCTCTTTAGTCAGATACAATTTTGCCGGAGGACGGGAAAAGCCGTCCCCCGGTATTATGCGGTGCGGTAGTTAGGCGCTTCCTTGGTGATAATTACATCATGAACATGGGACTCGCGCAGACCAGCCGGTGAGATACGAACAAATTTCGCTTTGGTTTGCAGGTCATTAATGGTCGCTGCACCGACATAGCCCATGCCGGAACGGAGACCGCCGAGAAGCTGATAAATAACCGAGATGATCGGGCCACGATACGGCACTTTACCTTCAATACCTTCAGGAACCAGCTTTGACGTGGAACTTACTTCAGACTGGAAGTACCTGTCGGAAGAGCCCTGACTCATTGCGCCCAGAGAGCCCATACCGCGATATCCTTTGTAGGTTCTGCCCTGATAGAGGAAAGTTTCACCCGGGGTCTCATCGGTACCGGCAAAGAGGGAGCCGATCATAATACTGCTTGCACCGGCACCAATAGCCTTGGCCAACTCACCTGAATGCTTGATGCCACCATCGGCAATAATCGGAATGCCATGTTTGCTGCCCGCTTTTACACAGTTTCTGATAGCCGTCATCTGCGGCACACCGATACCGGCCACGATGCGGGTAGTACAGATGGAGCCAGGACCAACACCTACTTTTACCGCGTTTACACCAGCCTTGATCAAATCCGCAGTGGCCTCTTCAGTAGCCACGTTACCGGCAATGATAGAGAGATTCGGGAACGTACCGCGTACCCGCTCAACAGCGCGAATGACACCTTTGGAGTGACCGTGGGCTGAATCGATTACCACAACATCGATACCGACCTTCATCAAGGCCTCTGCGTGGGCCTCGATATTATCGCCCACACCAAGCGCCGCGCCGGCAAGAAGTCTGCCGTAGCTGTCTTTGGCTGCGTTCGGATATTTCTTGATCTTCTCAAGATCCTTGATGGTGATCAGGCCTTTCAAGGCACCTGCGTCGTCAACAACCAGCAGCTTTTCAATGCGATGCTCATGGAGCAAGGCCTTGGAATGTTCAAGAGTGATACCGGCTTTGGCTGTAACCAGGTTTTTGCTGGTCATAACATCAGAGACTCTCAGGTCGCCATCGGAGACGAAGCGGAGGTCGCGGTTGGTGACGATTCCCACCAACTTGCCTTCGTGCAGAACAGGCAGACCGGAAATCTTGTACATTGACATGATCTCCTGAACTTCCTGTACTGACTGGTTCTTATTGACGGTGATCGGATCGATGATCATGCCGGACTCTGATTTTTTCACCCGCTCGACTTCAAGCACCTGCTGTTCGATGCTCATGTTTTTATGGATGATACCAATGCCACCCTCCCGCGCCATTGCAATGGCAGTGCGGTGCTCGGTTACAGTATCCATAGCGGAACTGACCAGCGGTGTATTCAATTTAATTGAATCTGTGAGTTGTGTCGCAAGCGACACTTCATTAGGAAGGACCTCTGATGCAGACGGTACAAGAAGTAAATCATCGAATGTGAGTGCTGTTTCAATATTATCTGGTAACATAGCCCCTCCTTGTCAGGATTTGTGACATAAAAAAAAGAACATAAACGTATTCAGGCTCTGCGGGAAGATACAATTTCCCGTCATTCCCTGCGTCTCTGACTTTTTTTTGCCCAGTGTTTTAGAATATAATGGTAAAACATTCTGCTGAGTAATAATAAGTCATTATGCAGAGAACATGTAAATTTTCGTGTACTGCACCGGAGATACTCCGGCATGCGACCGGGGGTGACCAGGGTATAGACTCCTGCACCCAGTAAAGGAACATTTGATATGCTACTTGAAATCAACCCGTTTAACCCACAACCCAGGCTTATAAACCGGGTCGTTGAACAGCTTAAGAGCGGTGCCGTGGTATGCTATCCCACCGACACCGGCTACGGTATCGGTTGCGACATTTTTAATCAGAAGGCGATTAAACGCGTCGCGCAGATAAAACAGCGTCCGAAACAAAAACCATTCTCATTCATGTGTTCAGACCTGACACATATCAGCAATTATGCCCATGTGTCGAATACCGCCTACAGACTGCTGAAGAAACGTCTGCCTGGACCATATACGTTTGTTCTGCCCGGGACGAAAGTGGTACCAAAAGTAATGGTGACCAAGCAGAAAACTGTAGGTATACGTGTTCCGGACAACCAGATAAGCCAAATGCTTATCCAGGCTCTCGGCAATCCCATCGTCAATACGAGTCTGCCGGACGGGGAAAAATCCCCACTATCAGACCCGTATGACATTGACCTGCTGCTGGGCAACAGGGTCGACCTGGTGATAGACGGAGGACTTGTCTATACCGATCCCTCATCAGTCATCGATCTGACCGGTGAGGTTCCGGAGGTCCTCCGTGAAGGAAAAGGAGACGTTACTCCTTTTCTTCGATGAGCGCTTCCTTGAGAGATTTGCTCATCGTGAAATGCAGGGTATTGCGCTCCGGAATGTCCATCATCTTTCCGGTGCGCGGGTTCTTTGTGCAGCGCGGCTTGCGCTGGCGTACAGAGAAGCTGCCATAACCACGTAGCTCGATACGACGCTCGTCCTGCAGCGCCTCAGCCATGGTTTCGAGAATTATATCAACAGCTACGCCCACGTCCTGCTTCTGCATGGTGAGCTGATCACTCACTTTATTGACTATATCTTTTTTTAACATCTTTCCATCTTCAATGGTAAGCCGTCACCGCCCCATGGGAGGTACCGGTTTTGATTGCGTATAAAAAAAGGCTGTTTTGCCGGAATGTTCCCGGCAAAACAACCTTGGTACAACAAGAGATATATAACGTACCGGAACGATTATTCTTCTTCAGTTCCAGTACCACCGCTCTCTGCAGCTGCCTTCAGAAGATCACCGAAGGTTGACGGTGCAGCATCGCCACCGGTAGTCTCGGCTTTGTTGCTATAAGACTCAGTTGCTGCTTTCTCTCCGTCACCCTCGAGGGTCTTAACGGACAGACCGATTTTACGATCCTTAGAGGAAACATTGATTACGATAGCTTTCAGGGTGTCGCCAACCTGATACATACCTACCGGAGTCTTCACTTTATCCTTGCTCAGCTCGGATACGTGAACCAGACCCTCGATTCCTTCTTCGAGTTTTACGAATACGCCGAAGTCGGTCACGTTGGTGATCTCACCTTCTACAACAGTACCGGATGGGTAGTTGTTGTAGGCTGCCTGCCACGGATCAGGAACCAGTTGCTTAACACCGAGGGAGAATCTCTCGTTCTCGCGATCGATCTTCAGAACAACTGCCTGAATGGTCTCGCCCTTGGCATACTTCTCGGAAGGATGCTTGATGCGCTCGGTCCAGGAAAGGTCGGAAACGTGGATAAGACCGTCGATGCCTTCCTCGATGCCGATGAACACACCAAAGTCGGTGATGTTCTTGATCTTTCCTTCGATGATGGAACCAACCGGGTAGTTCTCGGTTACCAGATCCCATGGGTTCGGCTGGAGCTGCTTCATGCCGAGGGAGATACGCTTGGTCTCAGGCTCGATGTTGAGTACCATTACCTCTACCTCGTCGCCAACAGAAACCATCTTGGATGGGTGACGCGGCTTCTTGGACCAGGTCATCTCGGAAACGTGGATCAGACCCTCAACGCCTTCTTCCAACTCGACGAAGACACCGTAATCGGTAATGGATACAACTTTACCGGTGGTTTTCTCCTGAAGCGGATAGCGGTCCACAACGGTAGCCCACGGATCTTCGCGAAGCTGCTTGATACCGAGGGATACACGATCGTTATCTTTATCGTACTTGAGTACTTTAACTTCAACTTCCTGACCAACCTTGTACATCTTGGCTGGGTGGGAAACGCGGCCCCAGGAAAGGTCGGTGATGTGACAGAGACCGTCCATACCGCCCATGTCGATGAACAGACCGTAATCGGTGATATTGGTGATCGCACCGGAAATGATCTGGCCTTCCTCGAGCTTGGAACGCATCTCTTCACGCAACTTGTTACGCTCTTCTTCAAGGATCGCACGACGAGAAATAACAACGTTGTTTCTCTTCTTGTTAAACTTGAGGATCTTAAACTCGTAAGACTCTCCAATCAGTGCATCCAGATCTTTGACCGGACGGAGATCAATCTGAGAGTATGGCAGGAAGGCTGGAACGCCGATATCGACCGACATACCGCCCTTAACACGGCTCTCGATCTTACCTTCGATGGTTCCGTCATCTTCCTGGATCTTGGCGATGTCTTCCCAAACCTTAATAGCAATAGCCTTTTCACGGGAGAGCAGGAGACCGCCTTCATCTTTACGACGCTCGACAAACACCTCGAAGGTGTCGCCTACGGTTACTTCCTGATCTTCTTCCAGGCGGAACTCAGACTTTGCGATGTAGCTCTCTGCCTTGTCACCCACGTCGACAAGAAAGTAGTCATCCTCGGTACCAATGATGGTACCAATGGCAACATCACCAACAGCAACAACTGTGCTGTTTTCTTCCATCTCAAAGAGTTCTGCAAAGCTTAACTCTTCGCCACTGTCCTGGTTTGCTTGTTTCAATTCTTCTGTCATTTGGATTTGCTCGTTGCAGTAGACCAAAAAAGGCTACGCGTTTAAGGTGGTTGTGTGGGACGTTTTCATCGCCACGTTAATGAGTTAAGTCGCCTCGGGCAAGGCAACCTCTTCTAACCCTGAACCCTACTTTATACCAACAAATCTACCTTACCACAAGCACTTCCTTGCAGGGCGGAAAAAAAATGGCCTGCCCGGTGCTTTTTCCGGTAGTCCCGAATAGGCGATATTCTAGTATACGAAATATCGGCAATGCCTGTGAATAGTGGAAAAGATCGATTTCCGGCGAAGATGTGCTATGCGTTTCAGAAGATTAAGAAAATCTGGAACATTTTTTTTATTTTTCCCAACCAGGCTCTCTTAGAGCGAGTTCGCAGTACGCACGCAATTTCACATCTTTGTTCTCAAGGCATTGCATAACTGATAATACCTGGTATCGAATTCGCAAGGGCCCAATGCACAAACTGACACCTGAACGAATCGACCTATTTATCTGAAGGTTGCTCTTTTTCAGCGACTTCCGGCTCACCGTCAGCGATGTTTGTCACCAGGGGGAGTCCCTCCCTCGACCAGGCATTGATTCCACCCCGCAGGTTATACACCTGCAGGTATCCCTGCTGCATCAGATAAAGTCCTGCACCATAACTGCGGCCCCCTACAGAACACACCAGTAACAGGGCCTGCTCTTTGGGCAGGTCAAACTCCCCGGCCGCCAACTTGGTAAGCGGTACCGAGATCGACCCTGGAATACTCACCTCTGCTCGCTCAGCCTCGGAACGGACATCAACAATTACCGCCTTTCGTTCCTGGATCAGCTCATACGCCTCTGCTGGCAATAGGGAGAGAAATTCCGGCTCACTGGGCACAAAAAACTGCTGACCTTCCTCAACTGCTTCTTCAGTTGCCTCGTCGCCACCGGCAAAGTACCATACAGTCCCCACCAGTATTGCCACCATGAGGACAAATAACACTTTCGGCAGTGGGGATTTCTTCTTTTCTCCTGGTAATTCCAACATAAACTGCAAACCTGCTCTTTATAATATACTTATTGTGCTGACGGCTTAACGGAATGCTGCAGCCTCTTTTTCTGTGGACGCCTGCGCCTTTGTCCGCCAGGACTACCATTCCTGCTACCAGTTTTGCCACCAGTTTTGCCACCAGTTTTGCTACCGGTTTTGCTACCAGTTTTGCTTTCGTTGCTTGTCGCAGCCCTCGCAGGAACAGGGACCAGAAGCTCCTCCGGGGGCACCTGGCACTCGAGGCTCCGCTCGATATACTCTTCAATTTCCGGCAGGACAAATGCGCCCTCCTCACATGCGAAACTGACGGCGACCCCTTCAGCTCCGGCACGGCCGGTGCGTCCAATGCGGTGTACGTAATCCTCAGGTTCGTAAGGCAGAGTGAAATTCACGACGTAACTGATTCCTTCAATATGAATTCCCCTGCCTGCTACATCTGTGGCCACCAGCACTTTACTTTTACCGGCGCGAAAACGTTCCAGCCTGCTCTCGCGCTTATTCTGCGGAACATCCCCGGAAAGAACCACACAGTCAACACCGTCACGCTGCAATCTCTCGCTCAGTTTACGCACCTGGCTCTTCATATTGGCAAAAACCATGATACGGTCATCCGGTCTCTGCTTGATGAGATTATACAGAATGATGTACTTCTCTTCGGTGGTCGACAGGTAAACCCGCTGACTGATGCTGTCAACGCTCACCTGGTCCTGCTCTGCCTCAACATACTCGGGCTTGACGCACCACTGGTAGGCAAGGCGGCGCACATCATCGGAAACAGTCGCTGAAAACAGCAGCGTCTGTCGCTCCTCCTTGGCGGGGATCCGACCTATGATGCGGCGCACATCGGGAATAAATCCCATATCCAGCATACGGTCCGCCTCATCGATCACCATTATATTGCACTCTTTAAGAGAGATGACATTCTTGTTGGCAAAATCGAGCAGACGCCCCGGAGTTGCAACGACGACATCGACCGTCTTGTCGCGCAGGGTGTCCATCTGGGCTGCATAATTGGTACCGCCGTAAACCGCATGGATACGAAGACCGGTATATTGACCGAGTTTCCTGCCGTCTTTGGTGATCTGCACCACCAGCTCACGGGTCGGGGCAATGACCAGCGCTCTCGGGGTGCCTTTTTTCTTTTTACGATTGTTGTCTTTCAGCAGGCGGCTGAACACCGCAATCAGGAATACCGCACTCTTGCCGGTGCCGGTGTTGGCTTTACCAATCAGGTCCTTACCTTCCAACACATTCGGCAGCGCCTTAGCCTGAATAGGTGTGCAGTACTCGAACTTCTGGTCGGCAATGCCGTGCATCACCGATAACGGCAGCTTGAAATCATGGAAGCGGGACAGGCCTTCCGCGGGGGGCACTTCAAATTCATCGAGTGTCCAGCGCGGCTTTGGCTTTCTGGCCGGTCGTTTCTGAGCTTCGGCTGAAACATTTTTGGAACCAGCAGGCTGCCCGCCTGGATTGTTTTTTTCAACCCTGTTTGTCACTACCGGAGTGGCAGCCGCATCCGGCGATACTGATATCTGAGTCTCCTTTTTGCCGGTCGCAGCCTCAGCCTTCTTCTGTTTTTTTCTGCCCAGAAAGCCGCCACGGGCAAGTTTCTGTAACCGCTGCCCGGTACGGGCCATAAATTCTCTTAGCATAAAATTTGTCTCACGCCCGATAGGAATTGCTGAGATTCGGGTCAGCCACTCAATAGGTCATCTGAGTGTGATGGACTTGGCGCGTATTTTCGAGCAGACAGCTGATGTTGGGCAAATCAGAACTCTTCAGTTCTGTTTATAAGCGTCTGGAAAGTCGGCAACAGAGTCAATTAGTGTATTGCGGCTTTAACACCGGCGGTTTCTTTAAGCCCGCCACTACTGCCTGAGATTCCTGCCAACGTAGTGACAGGCTCTCCTGCAGTGCAGCCATTTTTTTTCGATTACAACGATAATTCAGGCAGGTTGCAACCAGCATGGTCTTTACAGCATTCCCCGGGATTGGTCAACTCTCCTTAATGCCCAACCAGTCGTGTTTCTTCCATGATCGGCCCAAACAGCATCTCATATTCCGGTATGGTTTTCCTGAGAATAACACCGAAATGTTCAATATCCCGTTCATTCACGACAATATTCGCTGAGTAGGCAAGCGCTTCAAGATCGTACAGGGTATTCAAATCCTTGCCAATCAGGGCATAAAAGATATACCGCCTCTTGGGCATGCTCATCCTGGCCATGAACTTATGGAAAGTTCCGCCGTGTAAGCCCTGCGGCTCAAACTCGGTGTGCAAAAGAACACTCGAGTAGTTAACAAATTGCATCTTTTCCATGGCCAAGTCAACCGATGTAACGATTTCTGCCCGGTATCCCAGCCCCTCCACAGACTTCACGACAACATCCCGACCCGCATCTTCGGGAATCAGGATGAGAGCCAGCGGAATCTCCTCAACCACCTCCTGTTCCTCAAACACACCATCCTGCAGCCAAGACACATCCGGCGGTACAGGTGGTTTTACATTGCCACCTGTACCGGGTTGCCCTCGCCTTACCTGCTTTGACGCGGCTGGGGCTCCCAGGATGGATCGGTCAATGGAGAAAGGTTTCTCGCACTGAGAGCACTTGATACGTGCTTTCTGCTCCGGCTTCAGCTTTTCCAGGCTGGCCCGGAATTTATCGCTAAATTTCAGTTGTGTTCCACAATGGGGACAGCTCACATTCATGACACCCTCTCACGATCTGTTTTACAAGGAATTTCAGTTCTCACATTATCTTAAAATGCAGACAGCAGTCCCGAAAAGTATCAACGGAAGAATCCTTGCTCTTCTTCCTCTTCTTCCATTTTCAAGCCACCCAGGGTAGAAGTGGATTCACCCCGTTCCGCCTTCAGACGGTCGAGACCGCGGGTAACCTCATTGCGCTGCGAGCAGTAGGTCAGGGCTGTTTCTTCGGTAATCAGGCCACGGCTGTACAACTCCAGGATATCCTGGTCGAAAGTACGCATATCGAGCGTGGCACCTTCTTTGATAATGTTGTAAAAGGTCTTCTCTTCTGACGCGCCATTTAAAATCAGGTCTTTTATACGGAGGCTGGTCCGGAGGATTTCCATGGCCGCAACCCGGCCACCACCAACCTTGGGAAGCAGACGCTGACCAACAACCCAGCGGATGGTATCAACCAGTCGATGACGAATCTGTGGCTGCTCCTCCTGTTCAAACATACCAAGGATACGGTTGATTGTCTGACCCGCATCGATGGTATGCAGGGTGGAGAACACCAGATGGCCTGTCTCTGCTGCGGTGAGGCCGATCTCCATGGTGTCCCTGTCTCGCATCTCACCAACCAGGATGACCTTCGGCGCCTGACGAAGCGCCGCCCGCATTCCTGTCGCGAAGGTACTGAAATCGTTTCCGAGTTCACGCTGGTTGAAGGTAGCGTTGCGCTGCCTATGCACATATTCTATCGGGTCTTCGAGAGTAACTACATGTACAGGCCGGGTATTGTTGATTCGATCGAGCAGGGCGGCCAGCGAGGTTGTCTTACCGGAACCGGTGGCACCTGTAAAGAGCACCAGCCCGTTTAACTCTGCTGCCATTTTGCCGAAGGCATCCGGAAACTGCATCGACTCGATCGATGGTACCCGGGTTTCCAATTTACGAAGAATTGTTGTATAGTAGCCCTTCTGTGTGAAGATGTTCACCCTGAAGCGAGCCCTATCCCCCAGGGAATAGGACATATCGCAAGAACCGTTTTCCAGCAAATCCCGCAACAAACGACGGTTGTTGCCGATCAGGTTCAGGGCGAATGTTTCCGTCTGGAATGGAGTTAACTCTGTTACCGGGGGCTGCACGGATACAGGCACCAGTTTACCGGCAGATTCAACCTGCAATGTTTTTCCGACTGTGACGTTCAAGTCGGAGACATTGGGGTGGGATTCCAGCATCGCTGTAATCCAATAATCGATTTCTGTCTTTTTCATAACTGTCTCCTGAAAAAATGTGCAATGGCCCCTATTTTCATAGTATATTGTGTCCAAAGTAACAAGAATTTCAACAATTTTTTCCAATACTATCCAACGAAGCGGTCTACTCCAGCTTCTTTCTCAGGACAATGAAGGTGTAACCAATGGCAATTCCACTGCGTAGTGCGACGACAACCCATGGCCGTAGAATGGCAGGTGCCAGAAGCCTCTGGCGTGCCAACGGCATGAAAGAAGAACATTTCGGCAAACCGATCATTGGCATCGTCAATTCATTTACCCAATTCGTTCCGGGCCATGTGCATCTGCACGAGATTGGCCAGCAGATGAAAAAAATCATAGCGGATCAGGGTTGTTTTGCTGCCGAATTCAATACCATTGCCATTGATGACGGTATTGCCATGGGCCACGACGGCATGCTCTACTCCCTGCCCTCACGCGATCTTATTGCCGACAGTGTCGAGTACATGAGCAACGCCCACACCGTGGATGCCCTGGTCTGCATCAGCAACTGCGACAAGATCACCCCGGGTATGCTGATGGCCGCCATGCGTCTGAACATCCCTGCCATCTTCGTTTCCGGCGGACCAATGGAAGCCGGTGTGGACGGCGACAAACGCTACGATCTGGTGGATGCCATGGTAATGGCTGCCGACCAGACCGTAAGCGATGCCGATGTCGAGCGGGTGGAGCGCAGCGCCTGCCCTACCTGCGGTTCCTGCTCCGGTATGTTTACCGCCAACTCCATGAACTGCCTCAACGAAGCACTGGGGCTGGCCCTGCCGGGCAACGGCACCGTGGTTGCCACCCACGCCAAACGTAAAACCCTCTTTACCAGGGCAGCACACCGTATTGTTGAGATGGCATATGCCTGGTACGACCGCGAGGATGCATCTGTGCTGCCACGCTCAATCGCCTCCAAGGCCGCTTTTATGAATTCCATGGCCCTTGATATCGCCATGGGTGGTTCCACCAACACTGTCCTGCACCTCCTGGCCATTGCCAACGAGGCCGGTGTCGACTTCACCATGCAGGACATAGACAAACTTTCCAGAAAAGTACCAGTACTTTCCAAGGTTGCACCGTCTTCTTCCTATCACATCGAGGACGTGCACAGAGCGGGCGGTATCATGTCCATCCTTGGTGAACTCGACCGGGCAGGTCTCATCGACACCAGCGTCAGCCGGATAGACAGCCCGAGCCTGTCAGCAATTCTCGACAGTCACGACCTGATGCGCGAAACCGTAAGCGACGAAGCCAAAGAGCTGTACAAGGCTGCCCCGGCCCAGATTGGCCTGAATCTGGTCATGGGGTCCCAATCCACCATGTACCAGGAAGCGGATACCGATCGTTCAGCCGGCTGTATCAGAGACCTTGAAAATTGTCACAGCAAGGATGGCGGACTCGCCGTGCTGTTCGGCAACATGGCTGAAAACGGCTGCATCGTCAAAACGGCAGGCGTTGATGAGTCAATCCTCAAATTCACAGGCACTGCAAGGGTTTTCGCGTCCCAGGACGAATCCTGCGAGGCAATTCTCGACGGTCGGATCAAGGCTGGAGATGCTGTCATCATTCGCTATGAAGGCCCCAAGGGCGGGCCGGGCATGCAGGAGATGCTCTACCCGACCTCCTACCTGAAATCGGTTCACCTCGGAGCTGAGTGTGCCCTGATCACCGACGGCCGTTTCTCCGGCGGCACCTCCGGCCTCTCCATCGGTCATGTCAGCCCGGAAGCCGCTGCAGGTGGCACCATCGCCCTGATTGAAGATGGCGACACCATCGAGATCGACATCCCCAACCGCACAATCAATGTGGATGTCTCCGACGATGTTCTGGCTGAGCGCCGCGCCAAAGAAGAGGCCAAGGGTGACGCAGGGTTTAGCCCGGGCAAGCGTGACCGCGTTGTCTCCAAGGCTTTGAGGGCCTATGCAATGCTCGCATCCTCGGCCGACAAGGGGGCGGTTCGCCAGCTCCCCGGCGAATAATAAACACTCCTCTTTTCCTATTACTCACAACGGCAGGCCACCTGAGTGCGCCTGCCGTTCCCCCTCACCACATCCCACATCCAACCTCACTCCTCACATCCCATATCCAACGTCCAACGTCCAACGTCCAACGTCCCACCTCTAAATGATAAAAATAACCGTTCTCTTCCAACACCTTATCTTTTCTTTAGATCTCATCGAACAAATATAATAGGATAGATATGGGTGGATTATTCACACCCCTACTATGCCGAACCGCTCACAAAATATCAGAGGAACAATTGTGAAGCCTACAAATCTACAAGATCCTGAGTATTTTCATAAAGTCATAGATTGCCAGTACGCCTGTCCGGCCCATACCGCCTGTGCCGAATATATCCGACTGATCGATTTCGAGCGTTATGAGGACGCCTATATGGTGAACTGGGTCTCAAACGTATTCCCCGGAATTCTTGGCCGGGTCTGCGATCGTCCATGCGAACCGGCCTGCCGTCGCGGCAGGTTGGACGGGGAACCCGTGGCTATCTGCCGTTTGAAACGGGTCTGTGCCGATAACAAAAGAGCCATTATCGATAGACTTCCGAAAGTCCCTGAAGAAAAAAACGGCAAAAAGATTGCCTTGATTGGTGCAGGTCCCGCCTCGCTCACCGTAGCCCGTGACCTTATCCTGCTGGGCTATACCATCGATCTCTATGATGATCAGGCTAAAGCCGGGGGATTTATCCGCACCCAGGTGCCCTCATTCAGATTGCCGGAGCAGGTGCTTGATGAGGAAATCAACTACATCCTCGATTATGGAGTGAACACCTTCTTCAACCAATATATCGACAACCTCCAGGAGATTCTCGATAAAGATTATGACGCCATCTTTATTGGCACCGGTGCCCCCCGCGGCCGTGACCTGCCCGACCTGCCCGGCCGCGCCGAGGGAGATCAGTCCATTCACCTCGGCATCGAATGGCTTGCCTCTGTGCTCTATCGCCATGTTACCAGTGCAGGCCCCAAAGTACTTGTGCTGGGCGGTGGCAATACAGCAATGGACTGTTGTCGTACCGCCAGACGTCTCGGCGGCACTGATGTAAAAGTCATTGTCCGCAGCCCCAAGAATGAGATGAAGGCATCTCCATGGGAGGTCGAAGACGCCGAGCATGAAGATGTGGAAATCATCGAGAACCATTCACCTCTGGAGTTTGTTGTTGAAGATGGCAAATTAATCGGCATGCGTTTCGACCGGGTTGAACCAGTATATGATGAAGTCGGTAAAAGAAGCCTGGTCTCCATTGGCAATGAGCCGGTTTTCATCGGGTGCGATGAGGTGATCCTCGCTGTTGGTCAGCAGAACGCCTTTCCATTTATAGAGCGCGATATCGGTATCGACTTCGACAAATGGGGATTGCCGGTGCTCAATAAGCACACCATGCAATCCACCCTGCCCCAAGTGTTCTTTGGTGGCGACGCAGCATTCGGCCCACAAAATGTCATCACCGCTGTGGCCCACGGCCATGAGGCTGCGATATCCATTCATCTCTTCTGTCAGGGAGCAAATCTGCTCGACCGTCCCCATCCCAAGGTGAACCTTGTCGGCCAGAAGATGGGTATCCATGACTGGCTCTATGAAAGCCACGTCACCGATGACGAGCGTCAGGTCGTTCCGATGGTGGAGAAGGTCAAATCGATACAGGACCGGCTGATCGAAGTTGAACTTGGTTATGACTATGATCTTGGCCAAAGGGAAGCCAAACGCTGCCTCAACTGTGATGTGCAGACTGTCTTCGATGCCGAGACCTGTATCGAATGCGACGCCTGTGTCGATATATGCCCGGTCACCTGCATCAACTTCATTGAAAACGGTGATGAAGATGATCTTCGTCAGCGGCTGCTGGTGCCGGCCAATAACCGCACAACTGATCTTTACGTATCTTCTGAGCTGCCCACCGGGCGGGTGATGGTCAAGGACGAAAATGTCTGCCTGCACTGCGGCCTGTGTGCTGAACGCTGCCCAACATCATCCTGGGAGATGATTAAATTTGTCTATCAGGCCCCAATGGCGGAATAAAAGAGATCTCAAATCTATGGAACCAATACAAAGTACTAATGACTTCGTAATCCGCTTCGCCAATGTCAACGGCTCCGGTTCGGCAAGCGCCAACAACCTCTTTGCCAAGGCAATCTTCAGGATGGGCATTCCGGTCAGCCCCAAAAACATTTTCCCATCTAATATCCAGGGATTACCCACCTGGTATGAAGTGCGGGTCAACGACAAGGGGAACCTTGGCAGACGCGGCGGTGTCGACATGATGGTGGCCACCAACGGCCAGACTCTGGTTCAGGACTATAACGAGTTGCTGCCCGGTGGATACTTTTTCTATGATTCAACCAGACCGCTGTTCGATGAGTGCGACAGAGACGACATCGTCGAGATCGGCATTCCGCTCACGCAGCTTACTAACGATGCCTTTACCAACCCAAAACTGCGCCAACTCCTGAAGAACATTGTCTATGTAGGTGCCCTCTCCCACCTGCTCGACATTGAATTCACCGTTCTCACCGACGCCATCGGCCAGCAGTTCAGGAAGAAACCGAAACTGGCTGAGCCCAATATCCAGGCACTTGAAATCGGCAGGGATTATGCGAAAAAGCATTTTAACGAGAGCTGCCGACTATCTCTTTCCCGCAGGGAAAACATCCTGCAGGACTCAATTCTGGTAGACGGCAACAGCGCCGCCGCCCTCGGCGCACTCTATGGCGGAGCCACCGTTGCCGGTTGGTATCCCATTACCCCATCCACCTCCGTGATAGAGGCGTTTGAGCGATTCTCCAACATTCACCGGCTCGAAGAGGACGGCAGCAAAAAGGTTGCCATTCTCCAGGCCGAAGATGAACTCTCAGCTCTTGGCATGGTTATCGGCGCCTCATGGAACGGATCACGGGCCTTCACCGCCACATCCGGCCCCGGCATATCACTCATGGCTGAATTTCTCGGCCTGGCCTATTTTGCCGAGGTACCTGCAGTGGTAGTGAACGTACAGAGAACAGGGCCGAGCACCGGCATGCCGACCAGAACCCAGCAGTCTGATTTTATCGCCACCGCCTACGCCTCTCATGGCGATACCAAGAACGTGCTGCTCATTCCCTGCGACCCGGCGGAGTGTTTTGAACTTACCGCCGATGCGTTCGATCTTGCCGAGCGACTGCAGACTCCGGTACTTGTCATGAGTGATCTTGATCTGGGCATGAACGACCATATCAGCAGGCCTTTTGTCTGGGATGACAACCGGGAGTATGACCGTGGCAAAACCTTAACAGGTGAAGAGCTGGATGAGTTTGAACGAAACAGAGAGAGATGGGGACGCTACCTCGACGTTGATGGGGACGGCATCTGCTATCGCACCATCCCCGGCGCCCACCCCACCAGGGGATCATACTTCACCAGGGGCTCCTCCCACGATGAGTATGCGGCATATACCGAAGACAGTGGTGCCTATCAGCGCGCCATGTTGAGGCTCGATAAAAAGTGGCAGACAGCAAAAACCATGATGCCCGAGCCCCATATCAAGTTTCGGAGCACGTCTGCCCAGGCGGGGAACCCTCTCGGTGCACTTTTTTTCGGCACCACCACCCATTCCGCCTACGAGGCAATAGACAGGCTGGCAGAAGAGAGGATCATCATCGACACCATGCGTCTTCGATCATTCCCCTGCCCTCAGCCTGCTGTGGATTTTATTGACCAGCATGAAATCGTTTTCGTCATCGAACAAAACCGCGACGCCCAGATGCGAACTTTACTCATCGCCGAATATGGCTTTCATCCGGACAAGCTCGTCTCTATTCTCAACTTTGACGGCAAGCCGATCACTGCCGATTTTATAACCGAAAGCCTGAAAGCAAAACTGGCTGGCAGAACCGGCACAGACAGTTCTCCCCATCTCGCCACCGGAGGTAATGTATGAGCTATACCCGACCGACCTTTCGCCACCCTGAGCAACAGAAAAACAGCAAAGGGTATCACCGGCGGGACTATGAAGGTGCGATTTCCACTCTCTGTGCAGGCTGCGGTCATGACTCTATTTCCAGCGCTATTGTGCAGGCCTGTTTCGAGATGGCCATAGAGCCGCACAGGGTGGCGAAGCTTTCCGGTATAGGATGTTCTTCAAAGACTCCGGCCTATTTTCTTGGCAAGTCACACGGCTTCAACTCAGTCCACGGCCGCATGCCCTCCATTGCCACCGGAGCCAATATGGCCAACCGGGATTTACTGTATATAGGTGTTTCCGGTGACGGCGACACCGCCTCCATCGGCATGGGTCAATTCGCCCACGCCCTCAGGCGTAACCTGAACATGAACTATATCTGCATGAACAACGGTTGTTACGGTCTCACCAAAGGCCAGGATTCAGCCACCGCAGATAAGGGCAGCGCCGGAAAAAAAGGCAAACCGAATCCCTTTGAATCAATAGACCTGTGTGAAATTGCCATCCAGCTTGGCGCAAGTTTTGTCGCCCGTAGCTTCTCCGGCGACAAGCAACAGCTTGTACCGCTGATTAAAGCGGCCATCAGCCACAATGGTCTGGCATTTCTTGACGTGATCTCCCCTTGTGTTACATTCAACAATACTGACCGCTCCACCAAAAGCTATCAGTATGTTCGTGAGCATAGTGAGGCAACAGGTACTTTTGATTTCATCCCGCTCCAGAGGGAAATCCTGACCCGTTACGATGAGGGCGCCACCCAGACAGTGGTGATGCATGACGGCTCTACCCTGCTTCTTGAAAAGCTCGAACAGGAGTTCGATGTTACTGACCAGCGCCGCTCTGTAGACAAGCTCGAAGAAGCAAAAGAACGTGGTCGGGTGCTTACCGGAGTCATTTATGTCAATCCGGCGAGCAAGGATACCCACGACATAATCGAGACAACCCCGCGTCCGCTCAACAGCCTCACCAGGGAAGATCTCTGCCCCGGCAATGATGCATTAGAAAAAATTAATAACAGCCTGAGATAACGCCCGGGCAAAATTTAGATTTTATATCATGTCATTAATAAGTATTTTGGGAATAGCCATCGCCCTGGCCATGGACGCCTTCGCGGTGGCTATTGCTGTCGGTATCAGTCTGAAAACAATCAGCGCCAGACAGACTTTTCGACTCTCCTGGCATTTTGGCCTCTTTCAGGCCATGATGCCGATTATCGGCTGGGCCCTCGGCAGCGCCATCCACAACTTCGTGGAAAGTTGGGCCCATTGGATAGCTTTCGGTCTTCTTGCCGCAGTGGGCACCAATATGCTTCGCGAAGCATTCGACTTCGAAAAAGACACCGAAGCAGAAAAAAAAGATTCCACCCGCGGACTAACCATGGTCATGCTTTCGGTGGCAACAAGTATTGACGCTCTGGCGGTCGGCTTCAGCATGTCCATGCTGGAGATAGACATCGTTACCCCTGCAATCATCATCGGCATTGTGGCTGCAGCTTTTACCATAACCGGCATGCACCTTGGCAAAAAGGTTGCTTCTTTTAAAAAATTAAGCGTTCTGGCTGAGATCCTTGGTGGTGCCGTACTTTGGGGAATTGGCTTAAACATCCTGCACCAACAAGGTGTTTTTGAAACGTTCCTCTTCTCCTGACCATAATTTCCCTTATCCAAACGTGGTAGTCCTTCGAAATTCCGATTTTTTATGGCATTATCCCATTGCATTACTTAATCAATTAATTATATTCTTTTATAGCTATTGATCTCCACCAAACAAGGCAGCATAAACAGCACATTAACCTTTCGGAGGAACAGTAATGAGAAGCTCAATCAGCACAAAGCTCGTTGCAGCTGCATTTGTACTGGCACTTGTTTCGTCTGGGCTTAGCCCGACAAATAGTTTTGCGGACAGTGCCAAGCAACCTGCTGCAGCCCAACAGCAGGCCCAGAACGTTTACAAGGGACCGGTGGTTGGTAAATCGAATAAAGCGAAGACTATTTCCATCCAGGTTGGCAAGGGGGACGCTGCCAAAACCATGATGGTGCGATTCGATGACCAGACCAAAGGAATCGAGTTCGCGAAAAAGGGTGAAGCGGCCATCATCACCTGGGAACAGCGGGGAGAAGATAAATTCGCGACCCTTATCAAGCCCAAACTTGCCAAACTCCCTGAGGGTGTCACCGAAATAAAGGTCGATGAAATCCATGAGCTGCTGGCAAGTGCGACGCCTCTCACCCTGGTTGATGCCCGTCCACTCTCCCGTTATCACCAGGCCCACATACCTGGAGCAATTTCAATTCCCGTCGCCAAACTGAAAGAGAAAAAAGCGGAAGTGCTCCCTGATGACAAGGATAAACTGCTGGTTTTCTATTGCGGAGGCCCCACCTGAGGCATGTCCACCGCAAACGCCGGTCTGGCGAAAAAACTTGGTTACAACAATATTCGAGTATTCCTTGATGGTGAACCTGCCTGGTCTGAGGAAGGGTATCCGCTCTATGCATCAAATGAGTTCGTAAAAACTGGCAATATCGTCCTGCTCGATCTGCGCGAAGACGGCAGCCCGGCCGATGGACGAATCCCCAGGGCTGTAACCGTTCCGTATGAAGAACTTGAATCACGCATCGATGATATCCCCCGCAACGCACCGGTGGTTCTTTACAGCGACAGCGAAGAGAGTGCCATGGATGCCTATGAAGATCTCAAAGATGAGGGCTTCAAGCATGTTTCTATGGTCAAAGGCAACTATGAGGGCTGGGTGGATGCAGGCGGTGAAGTCGAATCCGGGCCTATCTTCTCCAACGAGATCAGCTGGGTGCGCAAACTTGGTAAAGGTGAAGTATCCGTTGCCGAATTCAAGCAGGCGGTTGACGGCAAGCTGCCCGACACCTTCGTGATCGATGCCCGGACCGAAGAAGAAATAGCCGAGTTCGGAATATTCAAAAACACCGTGAACATCCCCCTGGATGAAATACCCAAAAAACTCGCCTCAATCCCCAAGGACAAGAGAGTATTTATTCATTGCTCCACCGGCGCCAGAGCCGACCTTGCCTACGAGGAGCTGAAAAATCATGGCTATGATGTCAAGTTTCTGCTGCTCGACATCACAGACCCGGCCTGTGATTGCGAAATAATCAAGCCGTAACCTCAGCAGAATCGCTATCTCCTTTCGCCCGGACGGAACCCTCATTCCGTCCGGGCAGCCTTACCCTTCGCTTCTCGTTTCTCGCTTCTCGTAAAATCGACTATTCCAGTAGAATGAAAAACTCGCACAGAGAAGTATCTGTAGGAATTTTTGTTCACATCGGCTACCTAAAACTTATCGGCATAGCAGCAATAATGAGCTGAACAAAAAAATATACAATCAGGCTTCGCTCTGCCATACTGTGGTCGGCACAATCGCCGAGTTCCTGTTCAAACTTTAATAGCTGCGGAATATGAAATCCATAACAAACCGGAATTTTGAAAACTACATGTTCTTAAGCGTTCTGTTCTTTCTATGCAGCATATCCACACTTGTCTTCACCATATCCGACCTCCGGGCTGAGAACGCGATCACCCCATCGCTGCAAGCGGAAATTGAAAGAACCCATGAGATCCAGGCCATTCTCCAGATCCTTGCAAACCGTCCGCATCTTGAATGGACTTTGGCAAAGAAACAGCAATTGCGGGGTTATGTATCGAACCTGAAAAACCAGATCAAATATGCCGAATCCGAAATCAACCAACTCAACTCAGTTCTGGGTGGGCTTGGTGGGGAAAATGGCGGCGGTTCCACGTCATCAGCCAATTCACTACCCGAGGTTGAGGTTCTCAAGCAGAACAAGCAGCTCGAACTGGCGCAACTTCGTTTTTCCCTGCTCAATACCCAGAAAACTCTCGAGCAACTCGACAAATATATCGGGGAGCAGCAGAGCCAAAACCTCTACACCCGTAATGACCCTCTTTGGCTGCAGGCCTCCGGCATGACTCCGGATGCGGTTCAGTCGGAAATGCGATCGTCTATCGTTCCACAAAAGGTGGATCTTTCACTTGCTTATACTGCCATAATCATAACGTTTTTTTTACTTTCGGCACTTATCCTGAAGGCACGGAGTTTTATAACAACGCAGTGTAAACCGGACAACATGGTGCGTCTGCTCGTCCAGGCTCACGTTCGGCATAGTGTCGTTATCCGGGTACTCTATCTGGCCATTTGCCTCTCGGTGATACTCTTTTCCCGCTTTCAGCCTTCTTCTCTGGTATATGCATACCTGACGCTGCCAATAACCTTGGTGTTTTGCTCCTCTGTCATCTATTCACTGTTTCACGCCATACACGCCCGTTTCCGACAGCAGGACACTCCTGTTTCCGAGGGCCCGGACAATCGCTCGTTCTCTCTCATCGTATTGTTCTTCGGTGTTGCCACAGGACTCCTGACACTCTTTTCTTCGAGCTATCCCGCCGGTCAACTGCAGCTTCCGAACATCAACCTGATATCATCCTGCATTTTCATCCTCTGGTTGATCGCCTTATCATTACAGACCAAAGCAATTGGCAAAGAGCTTTTCCCCGGGATATGGCAGCAGGGAAAATACCTGGTCTATTCAGCTATTCTTATTCTCCTTGTGCTGGAAGTATTTGGATTCAAGAATCTTGTTATCCATATCGCCTATATACTGGGTGCCACTTTTGCCGTTTTTGCCTTTTCGCTCATCTTATATGATTCAATCGATATTCTCATACTGTTCCTCAACAGGCAGAGAGTGTTTTTTCGTACTTCCCAAGGCAGAGAAGAAAAAGGGAGCGCGCCAAAGACACAAACCAGCACGGTTTTGAGTATCGGTCTGAAAATATATGTCATTATTGGAGCCGCCATACTCACCCTGCACCAATGGGGAATCACCAATGTCGACAGCGAGCGGCTCCGGGAAATTTTTGTTCATGGCTTCCAGCTGACCGGTATACAGATCTCCCCCCTGCGCGTGACAATTGCTCTCCTGATCCTGCTTCTTTTCTGGCCTTCAATTGACTACATCAAGGCAAGGACAGAGAACAGGCTTTTGAAATCGGGAGATTTTTCTGAAAGCTCACGGGATACCATTCTCACAATCACAGGTTACATCTGTTATGGCGCACTTATCCTGCTCATGCTGGGAGTAGCCGGTGTGAAGTTAACCGGTCTTACGGTGGTAGTAGGTGCCCTTTCGGTTGGAATAGGTTTTGGATTACAAAACATCGTCAACAATTTTATCTCAGGGCTGATCCTCATGTTTGAAAAGCCTATAAAAAAAGGGGACTGGATACTGGTAGGCTCTACAGAAGGTTACGTGAAAAAAATCAGTATACGCTCAACAATCGTCCAGACTTTTGACAGATCTGATGTCATTGTGCCGAACTCGGAGCTTATCTCCAACCAGGTAACAAATATGATGTTTGATGATCACCGGGGCAGGCTCAGGGTCTCGGTCGGCGTCGCATATGGCAGTGACACGGAGTTGGTGCAAAAACTATTGCTGCAAATCGCGCACAAACATCCACAGGTTATAACCGATGGTTCAACTCCTGTCCCCAAAGCCTGGTTCCAGGCATTCGGGGACAGTTCCGAATGGCGCTAGTTTAAGCGTGTTTTATAGGTGAAAAGCAACTGAATATATTGGCAAAAATTGGTATAATTTGCTATGCGAAACCAACACCAAATCATGCCAATGTTGCCCGGTTTTCACCTTCCCAAACGAGGTAGAAAACCTCATAGCCAACAACAAAAATTTGCTCGAAAAATCACTTCCCTCAGACAGAACTCTTTTAAACAGATAGGAGAGATTTTTGGGCAATTCATTCCCACGAAATTGCTCAAACAGGATCCTTCGGGAAAGATGAGCAGACGACGTTTGTTTACCAAGGAAAACACTTTTTGGTCCTTCTTAGGCCAAGTCCTTGATGCAGACGGTGGATGTAGAGAAGCTGTAAAAAAGTTGCAATCATATGCATCTAACCACGGCCTTCGGCTTCCATCATCATCTACCGCTTCATATTGCTGTGCACGTAAGAAATTAGATGAAAATCTGCTTGTTGAGGTGTTTCAACATACTGCTAAATGGTCCGGAGCACGACGTGCATCTCATTCATTAAATGATCGCCAGGTAATTGTTGTTGATGGGACAGGTGTTACAATGGCGGATACAGCAGAAAATCAAGAGCTTTGGCCACAGTCATCGAACCAGAAACCAGGATGCGGCTTCCCCTCAGCACGAATATGCGCATACTTTTCATTGCAAACCGGAACAATGCTCAGCTATGCCATCGGTAATAAAAAGAGTAACGAACTTCCATTGTTCCGTAAGCAGTGGTCCACCTTTGAGGCTGGTGATATCTTTCTTGGTGATAAAGGTTTTTGTAGTTACTTCGATTTAGCCGAGCTGAAAAAACGCTGTGTTGATAGTGTGATAACACTTGCTCGTAGAAAACCAGTCGGTAGGAAAAACTGCATTAAAGAATTCGCTCCTGATGATCTACTGATTGAATGGAAAAAACCAGTATACAGGGAAATGGTGTCGTATTCGCGGAAAACCTGGGAGGACCTTCCCGACAAACTCGTTATGAGACAAATCAAAGTAAAGGTGACTCAATCAGGGTTTAGAACAAAAGAATTTCATATTGTTACCACGCTAATCGATCAAGATCAGTACCTGAAAGACGAAATTGCAGCGTTATACCTTAAGCGTTGGGATGTCGAACTTTTCTTTCGTGATATCAAGACAACGATGGGATTTGATATCCTCCGGTGCCAATCGCCTGAAATGATAAAGAAAGAAATTTTAATGTACTTCATAGCGTACAACTGCATCCGGCGCATAATGTTACAAGCGACACAGCTGGTAGACATTGATATCCGGTCTATCAGTTTCAAAGGAAGTCTACAGGCTATTAGAAGTTGGGAACCACGGTTGGGGTCCTCTAGGTTGAGCACAAATGAAAGACAAAACATGCTCTCAGATTTATCCTTTGTCGTGGCTCGTTGCAAAGTTTTCGACAGGCCTGGACGAAGCGATCCGCGGTGTCTTAAGCGAAGACCAAAACCTTATCAGTTACTCAACAAACCTAGAAGTGAAATGGTCGAAATACAGCATCGGAGCAGATATGAAAAAAAGGCTTAAACTAGCGCCATTCGGGACAGTTCCCTGAATTTCGATCTGCTCTGTCACCTGAAAGATATTGACATGAAAATACATGTCAGGAGCGAGCTTCATATGGCGATTGATAAATCATTTAAGGAAAACGGTATTGAGATCCCATTCCCACAACGGGATGTGCATATCAAAACCGGTTCCACCCCTATCTAATTACCCCGGTTCGTCTGATGCCCGTTGAAAGCGGTGATTGTTTTTTGATTTGCTTGCAGATTTGGAACAGCGAAGACACTGACAGAACCGCCTCCCATGGTGGCGGCTATGCCAGTGGTGACCCCCCGCGGGTAAAAAGAGATACTCCCGCCTTTTACAACCACCCTTTCTTCTTGAAGAATCGCAGCATTAATGCAGCAACTGCCACCAGAACTCCCCAGAATACAAAATAACTGTATTTATACCGAAGTTCAGGCAGGTATTCGAAATTTGTACCGTAAATCCCCGCTATGAAGGTTAAGGGGATAAAGATAGCCGCGAAAATGGTCAGAACCTTCATGATCTCATTAAGTCTGTTGCTGACGATGGTATTGTAGGTATTCAGGCTATCGCTGAGCATCTCCCGATAGGTTTCCAGAACTTCAACGGCCTGGATCGTCAGGCCGTGCAGATCCTTAAAAAACGGCATCGTCTCTTCGCTGATCAAATTGGAATCCACCTTGATCAACTGACCAATAAGGTCCTTCACCGGCCTGATAGTCTTACGGAGGTAACTCACTTCCCGCTTATATCTGGTAATGGTGCTTACTACTTCCTGATCGAAATCCTTGAAAATCGAATCATCGATCTCCTCAATTCGGCTGCCGAGGTTTTCGATCGTGACAATATAGTTATCGACAATGGTATCCAGCAGCACATACGCCAGGTAATCAGTCCCTCGCTTTCGTGTCCGCCCCTTGCCTTTTCGCAACCGTTCCCGTATCGGCTTAAACATCTCCATCGGCTGTTCGTGAAAGGTTACCAGAACATTGGCACCGATGATCATCGAGTACTGATCACTTAATACAGACTCTGTTTCCGGATTGAATCTGAGGGATTTGAGAACCAGATAGATCGTATCGTCATAATCGTCCATCTTGGGGTGCTGACCGGTATTCACAACATCCTCAAGCACCAGCGGGTGGAGATTAAGCCCTCGTGCAAACTGCTGAATAAAGGAGGTATCGTGCAGGCCATACACGCTTATCCATGTGACATGGTCTGAATCGAGGTATGCTGCGCAATCGAGAGGTGAATGGCATTCAGCCTCGGTCAATTCCTGCGCGGAGTAGCTGACAACACTTATAAACGGTTTGTCGACCTTTTGTGAGCCGATAAACACCACATCGTCCAGGGATTTCCCCAGCACTTTGTCTCTGCTTTTCAGAAACCGGGCCATAGCTCTCTCCCCAAAGATTATTCTCAAAAAAAGAGGAAGTACGTTATCTCAGTATGCCTAGATTCATCGAGCTTGCAGACCTGAGTTTACCAAGCCGCGAGGCAAGCGACTTTAACAACTGGCCACTGCCATATCACCCTCTTTCTGTCGATTAATATAGTATATTTTCATCGACATCCACAATTTATTGTTTCCCCATACTCAATGCCCATGCAACACCAGGCTCAACCGACACAAACTATCGGTCGCCTCTCTCACTCAACACTCTTTGAGTGACCAAATCCTTCATCTCTGGTATTTTGCTGCAAACCGGTCAATTTCGCCTTAAGCGACAACCACAATTCAAAAGTTCGATTTTCACTGCTCACCAATGCTGTTATGCCCCTGATCAAACGTAACGAAATTCCCGCCCTGCTCAAGGATGAGGGTAAACTCGCAGAACTTTCTGTTGTCCTGCTCTTTGGCGAGCGCTATCTCTGCAAGGAAGCAGCGGACCAGTTACAGGAAGCACTGACTGCAGACGGCAGAGGAGCGGTGCATCCAATCGATGGGGATCATGAGGATCAGGGACAGACACTTGCCAAATTGCTCAGTTTCAGCCTGCTTCCCGGGCGTCAGGTTTACCGGGTTTCCGATTCCCGGATTTTCCACAGTAAAACAGTCGCCTCCACCATCTGGGATAAGGCTCAGCAGAATAGTGATGCCGGAAAAACCGCACCAGCTATGCGACATATTGGAGCCTTTGCCCGTCTTGGTTCCATAGATCTCGAAAGCCAGAAACCGTTTTCCGAAATTTCAGGCTCACAATGGGAGAAGATGTTTGGCTTCTCCAAACCCGGAGATCTCGGCTGGGCTGACTCTCTGCTCGTGCAGGCTGTGGGCACCGGCAAACTTCCAAAGGGTGGCGGCAACATAACTGAGAGATACATCGACACCTTCACAAAGGGCATCCCTGATCAGAACGTGCTGATCCTCAGCGCTGAAACAGTCGACAAACGTCAACGGTTCTACACTTTCATCAAGAAAGAAGGTCTGGTAATCGATTGCTCCGTGGCCACAGGGGCCAGTAAAGCTGCCCAGGATGCACAGAAAGACGTAATTCGGGAGATGATGAACAAGACCCTGGCCGATTTCAACAAATCCATCGAGCCACGGGCTTTGGAAATCTTTTTTGAGCGGGTCGGCTTTCACCCCGTCGCCGCTGTCACCGAAATGGAAAAGCTCGCCCATTATGTCGGTGACAGACCGCAGATCGTCGCCCAGGACCTGGAAGAGATGGTAGGCAGAAGTCGGGAAGATGCTCTTTTCGAACTCACAGACGCCTTTGGCAAGCGCCAGATCGGCCGAGCACTCACCATACTTAACCGCCTGCAGGAAAACGGTACCCACGGTTTAGCCATCCTGGCTACTCTCAGAAACTATATACGGAAACTTCTTATCTTTCGCTCACTGCAACTCCAGCCTACTCCAGCCTGGCACTCCGGCATGAACGCTAAACAGTTCCAGGGCAGTTACCTGCCTGCCTTAAAAGAACAAGGCGAATGGAGCGATATGCTTGGCGGCCACCCCTATGCGCTGTTCATGAGTTTCACCAAAGCGGGGGAATTCTCCTGCGGCCAGCTAAAACAGTGGCTGAGCCTGCTGCTTGAGGCGGAGTTCCGGCTCAAGGGCTCACCGATCCCTCAACATATTGTGCTGGAAGAGATGCTTCTGACTATGCTGAAGTTACAGAGAAGAGGTTAACTCAGCAATTCGCGTTCTCAGCTTTCCTCCTGACCTGCCGGGTCGATAACGCCTGCCCTGCATATAACTGCCAAGTCACCGAGTATTCCACCCGCATAGAGTACTGCTACCGCTACCTTGATATCCAGAATACCGGTGCCGGATAAGGTGGGTGGTATTGAATTGCGCCCCCGCTGAGACTACTTCCCCCTGAAAGGGATCTGGCAATATGAGATTCCCTTTTGCGGCTGAATACCGTTCTGGGAGAGAAACATGGTGAGGGAGTTCATGGAGATGCCGATATTCGGGGTTGGCCCGAGAAAGAGATGCTCCAGGTCAATGGGACCATTACCCATTGAACTCAGCCTGAACTCGATGTAGGGCACCAGCATGGAGACCCCTTCCCGAAACTGGACCGCCGCCTGGTGATAATTGGTTATCACCGGTGACACGATCCGCCACTCTTCCTCTTCACGAAATGAAGGATGCTTGAGAATTGCCGCAATCCGTAACAAGTCACTTTCGATCATCTCAAAAATTTGATTGTAGACGCGGTTACCTCCACTATCCCGCTCGGTCAACCGGCCATCATGCTCTTCGGCCAGTTCTTCCACCGCATCAACAACCTGGCAGATCAACAGTTCCTGCTGCTCGCAACTGTAAATGCACTTGCCGATCTGAAACGCCTGCTGGTCTGCACACCGCATAATGTATTCCGGATTAAAACCCAGACTCACCCCTTTGCCGTGCCTGCTGTATCCTCGCCACTGGCTGAGAAGATTACCGTTGGAACGAAAAGAAGCGGCAAAGAGCATATGGCCGTTGGTTATCCGGTGGGTGACCCAGTCGAGAAACTGATTCAACAGGTCAGGCATAGCGTGACCGGCTGTGATTCTACGAGAAACCTCGGTCTTGAGCAGATCCGCCGTGTGCTTCAGCTCGGCAGAGTCATTCATATACCTGATATCACTGGTCCAAAGTGACCTGCTTTTGACAATCCCCAGTAATCCGCTGAAACTGGTATAATGGTAAAGCCTTTCCTGAGGTACGTCGGCATACAACTTGGAAGTTATATTATGTATCATATCAATTTCACTCGTCTTTACTGATTACACATTTCTCCCGGCCTTTGGGCGTTTAAGAAGCCGCCATCAGACACATCTTCCAACATATTGATACAAAACGGTTAAGCAGTATCAACCAGCCAAATACTGTACCAATATTATGTTCATTTTAGTTCTCCTTGACGAAGGGATGCAAAATAAACCAGACAGAACTCTTCACAGGCAGCTAATTTTACTGTAATCATTTAGAAAAATGACGTAAAATTAAGAAGTATCGATCCAATTGGTCAACACCAGCAAAATGTTCATCATCACCTATTAGGAAAATGCCGATTTTCTTTGCACAAGCTGCCTAGTTTGCAATGCGAAACATGACAAAAATGTTCTCGAAACAAGGATTTCTCTACCGGGGCAGAGGTTGAAACAAACCAGCTGCTCTGTACATTGAAAATGTCCGGTTATGAATTACTGTAATTGTGAAGAAGGGACGAGCTACCTAGTAACAATATAAAATATCTAACATAACACCAACCGCAATCATGCCTGAAAGAAACGACGACCGCCAGAGTTCTGTGGTTACCAAGGACAGAATCGAAATAACGGAGCCACCACTCTACAAAGCATTACTGCATAATGATGATTATACCTCCATGGAGTTTGTGATTTCCATCTTGGAGAATATTTTTCACAAGTCCCAGGAAGAAGCCACTCGTATTATGTTGAATGTGCATGAGAAAGGCATCGGAATAGCAGGAATCTATACCCGAGAAATCTGTGAAACCAAGATAGCCATCGTCCATGAACTGGCTCGAAAAAACGAGTTCCCCTTACGTTGCTCCATGGAAAAGGCGTAACGGATAAGGGGTTCCAACCCCCAGGACAGAGAAGAACGATATGCTGAGTAAGACATTAGAAAAATCATTGATTCGCTCCATACGTGAAGCAAAGAATCATCATCATGAATATGTCACTGTGGAGCATCTGCTCTACGGTCTGCTTTATGATGATTTGGCTAGTTATATAATCAACGAATGCGGTGGTTCCATCGACACCCTGAAAGAACGACTTGAGAAATTCTTTCAGGGAGATGTGCCAACGCTTTCCCAGTCAAGCCAGCAGGAGCCCACCCAGACTCTTGCTTTCAACCGCGTGCTGCAAAGGGCTGTGGCTCATGTACAGAGTTGCGGCAAAAAAGAGGTGGACAGTGGCGATGTGCTGGTCTCCATCTTCTCTGAAGCAGAATCCCACGCGGTGTTCTTCCTGAGTTCAGTGGGAGTCGGTCGCATGGCCGTAGTGAACTTCATCTCCCACGAAATTCCGGACGGTCTGCAGCAGGAGCCGCTCCCCCACGTCCCCGAGGGTAACGAGCCCAAGGAAGCCGTCAAGGAAGACAAAGCGCTCAAGGAATATACCATCAATCTCGCCCGCTATGCAGAAGAGGGGCGTCTTGATCCTCTGATCGGCCGCGACATGGAGGTCAGCCGTATCATGCAGGTGCTCTGCCGCCGCAAAAAGAACAACCCTCTCCTGGTCGGTGAACCCGGTGTTGGTAAAACCGCCATGGCTGAGGGGTTGGCACTGCGCATCTATGAGGATAAGGTTGCCAGGCAGGAAGGCAAAGAAGGTGCGGTTCCCGACCTGCTGCAGGATGTTGAGATTCACCTGCTCGATATGGGTACCCTGGTGGCCGGCACCAAGTATCGTGGTGACTTCGAGAAACGGTTGAAAAGCGTGGTCTCTGCCATTGAGAATAAGCAAAACGCCATTCTCTTTATCGATGAGATGCACACCATCGTCGGTGCCGGAGCCACCTCCGGCGGCTCCATGGATGCCTCCAACCTGCTGAAACCTGCACTGCAGGCTGGAATTCTGCGTTGCATAGGTTCCACCACCTACGAGGAGTACAAGAATCAGATCGAAAAAGATCGTGCTCTCTCCAGACGCTTCCAGAAAATAGATATCGAGGAACCATCTGTTGAAGACACCATCCTTATTCTGCGCGGTCTGCAGAGTAAGTATGAGAAGCACCACCAGATCAGGTATTCGAAGAACTCCATCAAGTCCATGGCCGAGCTGAGCAAACGTTACATCAACGAGCGCTTCCTGCCGGACAAGGCCATTGACGTCATGGATGAGGTTGGCTCCCTGTTCCGCCTTGAGGGCCGCCTGAACTCCATGGTCAAGGTTGGCGATGTCGAGAAGGTAGTCTCGCGTATCGCCAGAATCCCGGCCAAGAGCGGCTCCAGTTCCGACTACAGCTCCCTGAAAGAGCTCGCCCCACAGCTTCGTCAGGTTATCTTCGGCCAGGACGAAGCCATCGAGGCTGTGGTTGCAGCGGTGAAACGCTCCCGGGCCGGTCTCGGCAACCCGGACTCACCCACCGGCAGCTTCCTCTTTGCCGGCCCCACGGGTGTTGGTAAGACCGAGGTGGCCAGACAACTCGCCCAGGTGCTGAACGTACATTTCGAGCGCTTCGACATGAGTGAGTACATGGAAAAGCATGCCGTAGCACGATTGATCGGCTCGCCTCCGGGCTATGTCGGATTCGACCAGGGCGGCCTGCTCACCGAGGCCATTCGCAAGCACCCCTACTCGGTGCTGCTGCTTGATGAGATCGAAAAAGCCCACCCCGATATCTACTCCATTCTGCTACAGGTGATGGATCACTCCACACTCACCGACAACTCCGGCAGAAAGGCGGATTTCAGGAATGTGATAATCATTATGACCACCAATGCGGGTGCCCGTGAAATGGCAACCAAGTCCATCGGTTTCGTCACCAGCGAAGGAGGCAAAGACACGACAGTAATAAACCGCCTCTTCGCACCGGAGTTCCGAAACAGGCTTGATTCCATCGTCAGCTTCTCCAAGCTTGGCGACGAAGTGGTCGAGAAGGTTGTCGACAAACTGATGGCAGAACTCAGCGAGCAGCTTGCTGAAAAGAAAGTGAGCATCCGTTTAAGCGACAGCGCCCGCACCTGGCTGGCCAAGAAGGGATATGACCCCAACTTCGGTGCCAGACCGTTGCGCCGCCTGATCATGAAAGAGATCGGTGATGTCCTCACCGAGGAAATTCTCTTTGGTCAGCTCTCCAGAGGTGGTGAGGCCAGCGTCGATTTAAAAGATGAAAAACTCACTTTTCACTACACAAAATAAACCATCCGCAGTAAATGCCGCGTGATGTTCTCTTAAACCCGTCGACTTCCATTTTTCCCAGAATTCGACGGGTTTTCTTTTTTAAGCTTCCGGTTGTAACCGACCTGTTGACAGTATGGCTTATCCTCCCCATACTGATACTACTCCTGAAATAATCATCCCTATTCTCCACTTTAAAAGTGAGTGAAGAAAAAGGATATCAGCCAGGGCATATTGCCTATGATCACCGTCACCTTCTGCTTCGCGGTCCTACTTGCCTCGGGCTTGGCTGCCAGCAAGGTGTGTCAGCGATTTCATCTGCCATCAGTAACCGGCTATATCATTGCCGGACTCATACTCGGTCCCACCGGTTTCAACCTGGTCACCAGTGACACCACAGGTGACGACCTCTCGCATTTTACCCAGATAGCCCTGATGCTGATCGCCTTCGGTATCGGCGAGCATATTGAATTCAGAACGATCAGGCAATTCACCCGCTCCCTGAAGTGGATCAGCATCTGTGAAGCATTGGCTGCATTCACCGTGGTGAGCCTGTTTATCTACTCAGCTATCCAACTAACCGGCTTCACCATCGCAGGCTGGGTTCCCCGCGACTATATAATTCTTTCATTGCTGCTCGGCTCCATCGGTGTTGCCACGGCACCCGCCGCGACCCTGATGGTTATCCGGGAAATCAAGGCACGGGGGCCGGTCACTTCGACACTTATGGCCATCGTCGCCATCGATGACGGACTGGCCATTATTATTTTCGGGTTGGTGGTTTCCATCGCCCATCAGGTACTTGGTCAGGCTGACACAACCATCCTGGCCTCATTTATTGCCAGCCTGGTTGAGATCCTGGGTTCCATGGTACTCGGCATCCTCTCCGGCACTGTGCTGCTGCTGATACTGAACCGTATGCGTGATGGCGGTGAACTGGTTACAGCCGGCCTTGCAGTGCTCCTGCTCTGCGGTGAGATCGCGCTGATGCTCCACCTCTCACCACTGCTTGCCGGTATGTCGGCGGGTTGCCTGCTGGTCAATAAAGCCGAGCGCGATGTCCGCGTTTTCCGTGCCCTCAACCGCTTTGAACCGCCGATATACGTAATCTTTTTCACCCTGGCAGGTACTCACCTTGACTTTGACTCACTGCGAACCGCTGGCATTCTGGGCATCACCTACTTTCTCGCCACAGTCACCGGCAAGATCACAGGCGTCTATATCGGCGGTGTAATCTCTGACGCCCCCGAAACGGTTCGCCGTTATCTCGGTCTTACCATGTTTCCCCAGGCCGGAGTCGCGATCGGCCTGATCTTTCTGCTAAGTTCCGATCAACTCCTCCTGCCGTATTCAGCAATAATCACGCCGATAGTTCTTACCGGTGTATTCATCTCAGAGATGATAGGCCCGGTAACTTCACGCTTTGCCCTGACCAGGGCCGGGGAAGCCAGAATCGACAGGGTCTCTCCAAGAGCACACGAAAAGGCTGCTATTGGCGAAGTAGATGGCAAAATCTGCGCCCTCGGACAAACAATACGTATTCCAATCTGGGGAATTCAGGGGGAATTCAAGTTGATTCCCCCTGAAAAACATAAAGGCTTCATACTCTTTCACAGTACAGAGCAGGCAACAGGTAGAGCCCTCGCAAGAATTGCCACCCTTTTTGCCCATCAGCACGACGCACTCCCCATGTCGATACGGGTCAGCCCGGAAGATGAACCGATTCATGACGAGTTGCTGATTACAGAAGAAAAAGAGGTGGAAAGCATGGGGTACCCGTTAACCTCTGAGTTGGTTCCCAGTCCCGATCGGGCGGCAGGCATCATTGCCGGAGTTCAATACAACCCTACCCACTCGTTGCTGCTCGCCTACCCTCTCGACACCACTCCACAGCCAATGCAGGATGAGTTCCACGAACTGCTCGACTTCATTGTGCCAAAGGTCGATTGCCCCCTGGCTGTAGTCCGCTTTTACGGCGAGCTGAAAGTGACCAGGACCCTCATCCCCCTGGCTGACCTCGATGAGCTTGACTTGCTCCACCATTTTATTAAATCTCTGGCCGGAACCGGTAAAAAGCGATGGCCTGAAGCGAACCGGCTGCACCTGTTGTACATGCTCCCTCCCGACGTAGAGGATAAAGAGATTCTGACAATGGAGGAATGTATATTGAGCTGGCTCAATGAGCAGAGTCCACCCATCAATGCCATGGTTCAGGCAGTTCCCACCGATTCACGAATCGAAGTCATCGCCAAAGCCGCTGAAGATGCGGACCTGGTAGTAATGAGTGCCAAAGAACGGAGTGGGCTTCGGCGTATGTTTCTCGGATCATTGGTGGATTCTGTCGCTGCGCGGGTACAGAAGACCTTGATCGTGGTGCACAATGGGGGTACAACTAACGTGAACAGAAACCCGCTAACCCAATCCACTCAGGAGGACCAGAAATGAGTGACTGCCTGTTTTGCAAAATTATCGCCGGAGATATTCCCGCAGATAAGATCTATGAAGATGATGACATGGTCGCCTTCCGGGATATCGCCCCTCAAGCTCCGCAACACATCCTGATCGTGCCCAGGAAACATATCATCAATCTCTCGGATCTGAGCGAGACCGAGGATGCGCTGATTGGCAAGATGATGCGGACTGCAGCGAAGATCGCCGCCGATGAAAGCATCGGTGACGGTTACCGCACCATTATCAACAACGGCGCCCCTGCAGGTCAGGAAGTTTTCCACCTGCATATGCATATTCTTGGCGGTGCCCCGTTAGGTCCACTAGTCTCCAAATAAGCAAAAATTGATAATTCATTCAATCTCAGCGTTGCGTAACTAATTTTATCCTCGACATACAAATACGTATGCCTCCGGTAAAATTATTTACGCGCCTCGACCTTGAATGAATTCTCTAATTTTGCCACGTCCCGATCCTGGACGAATTATTTAGATTTGAATCGATAGGCATCAATTTCGCTTTATCGATTCACTACCCTCAAAATTAAAAGAGCCGCCTAAACCAGCTCCACAGGAGCAGGCCAAGGCGGCTAATTTTTCTGGCTCACGACTTTCGGTAGATTATCTCATGCTCTAAAACTGAGTCTAAAGAAAACCCTAGTAAACGATTCGACATCTGGTCAAACGTCGTCATATTCGAAGTTTCTGGTATTGCGCAGGTAAGCGAAGACTCCGATAGCTTTTCCATGCGCAATACCAAAATACTGAAGAAGATGGCGCCGTATGACCTGATGAACTAGGCTGCTTTTGCCAGTTGCTGCCTAAACGCCACTATATCTTCAATGGTCAACACCACCATATCCTGCTTCTTGCCAAACTCTACAATCTCCGGTAGTCGCGCCATGGTGCCGTCCACATTGGTCACTTCGCAAAGAATGCCAGCTGGCTGCAGACCCGCCAGTTTCATCAGATCGACGGTTCCCTCGGTATGGCCGCGGCGGGCCAGAACACCATCCGGCTGGGCCCTGAGCGGAAAGACATGACCGGGATGACAGAGATCCTCCGGCTTGGCATCGACTGCGGCGGCGGTCTTGATGGTGGTCACACGGTCAGCGGCGGACACACCGGTGGTCACACCTTCTTTAGCCTCAATTGAAACGGTAAACGCTGTCTGATTTGCGCTGGTGTTAGAAACAACCATGGGCGACAAATTCAGGGACTGAATCTTTTCATCTGTTAGACAAAGACAGACAATACCACTGCACTCACGGATCATCAGTGCCATCTGCTCGTTGGTCAGATTCTCTACAGAATAGATCAGATCGCCCTCGTTTTCCCGATCCTCATCGTCGACAACCAGAACACCCTCACCTGCCTGTAAAGCTGCAAGCGCTTTCTCGACCCGCTCATGCGAATTTCCGAACTGTGATAACAAAGAATCACTCATTATAACTCTCCTTTTTCCAATAACTGGGCACACAAGAGTACAGAGCGGTTACATGGACACATAACCGAAACAACAGCACCTCCCCTGCTTACCAGGCCACGGGACTTACTGTTGCACTATCCTCTCCCATCCGGACTGTAACCGTCGGCTCTGGATTCTCACCAGATCTGCTGACCCTGTGAATGAAGCACAGGCGCTCGCGGGCTCTTCCTGACTGGAATTACCGCCGGTGGGGAATTTCACCCCGCCCTGAGAATAGATTGCGCATTGCCTTTTTTACCATATGCAATGCACGCCATTTTCCACCTGTAATCAAGAAATTACTTAAACATCGACTCAAAACAGGCCAGCACATACTGTCCCAACTTGGAAAAAAAGTCAAGCAACAGAGTACATTCAAAGCCTCCAGGCGCCACAGCGTGGCACCATTAGCTGTAATCACTCTAAATATTGACCATAATCAAGTTTTAATCTATGATGATCTGTCATCGTTTTTACCATATTTTGTTCACTATTTGATTATTAATACTTAACAAATTACCGGAGGTAACATGCTTAAGCGCATTCCTGTCATTCTGACCGTTGCCATTCTTGCTCTGCTGCTGCCCACTCTCGGGTTCACTGATTCTTACAAAAAAGAGTACAAGATGAGCGTGGTCGTGGGCCCCAAACTGCCATGGGGTGAGGGCGCCACACACTTTGCCGACCTCGTCCGTGAGCGTACCGATGGCCGTATCAATATCAAGGTCTATACCTCATCTTCACTGATGGCGGGCAAGCAGACCAACGAGTTCCTGCTCCACCGCCAGGGTGTGGCCGATTTCTGCTTCGCATCAACCATCAACTGGTCCACCACCATTAAGCCGCTCAACCTCTTTAACCTGCCATTCTTTTTCCCTGACTATGCCGCACTCGACGCTATCACCCAGGGTGAAGTCGGTGCCGAGCTTGAGGGGATGCTGCACAAAAAAGGTGTTAGTGTATTGGCCTGGGGTGAAAACGGCTTCAGGGAAATCACCAACTCCAAGCATGCCATCACCAAGCCGGAAGATATGGAAGGCATGAAAATCCGCGTGGTGGGCACCCCCATCTTCATCGATACCATGAAAGCGTTGGGCGCAAACCCGGTCAACATGAACTGGGGTGATGCCCAGGTCGCTTTTCAGCAGGGCGTGGTCGATGGTCAGGAAAACCCGGTTGTAGCAATCGAAATCCCTGTGAAAATCTGGCAGTTTCACCAGTATGCCACTATCTGGCGCTATGTTATCGACCCTCTCATGCTGACCGTGAACAACAAGGTTATGGCCAGCTTTACCCCGGAAGATCAGGAGACCATCCGCCAGGCAGCAATCGAGGCGGCTGAGAAGCAGCGTGGAATTGTACGTAAAGGACTAATCGCACCGGACCTGAGCGCACTCGAGACTCTTCGTTCCAACGGCATGGAAGTCACCGAGCTTGACGCGGCCACCCGCAACCAGTTCAGAGCCAAAACAGCAGCAGTCTACGAGAAGTGGACCGAAGTTATCGGTGAAGATCTCGTTGTCAAAGCTGAAGCTGCTATCAAAGCTGCAGAATAGACAACCCATTAAGGAGAATTTGCTGTGCTGAAGTTTCGCTGGATCGCCGCGCACCTCGAGGAGGTGCTCGGCGCATCCCTTCTCTGTTGTATGGCCTGCCTGGCCTTCGCCAATGTGGTCACCCGCTATGTCTTCCACTATCCCCTTGCTTTCACCGAAGAGATTGAGGTAAACGCACTGGTGTGGCTTACCCTGTTCGGCACTTCCGCCGCGTTCAGGCGAGGCAGTCATCTGCGGATGCTCTTTTTCCTCGATAAATTTCCGCCGATTGTGCAGAAAGCGCTCAACCTGCTCATGGCTGCATTGGGTATCGGGTTATTCACCAGCCTTGGCTATCTCGGCTATATGCAGCTGCTGGATGAGAGGCTGCTGGAGATCACCTCGGAATCCCTCGGTCTGCCCCAGTGGATGTACACTGTCTGCATTCCGATAGGTTGCGTGCTGATCGTGGTGCGAATCATTGAGGCCACAATCAAAACAGGTGGGAGGGCAGCGTAATGGGCGTACTACTTTTCCTAGGCTTTTTCGCCTTATTGCTGCTCGGTGCACCAATCGCAATTGCCATTGGTGTACCGACCTTTCTGGTGATCTGGGCCGCAGAACTGGGCACCCCGGTCATTGCTCCCAACTTCTTTGCCGGTATCGCCAAATTTCCGCTCCTGGCAATTCCGCTCTTTATCCTCGCAGGTTTCATATTAGAACGTTGCGGCATCTCCCTGCGCATCATCCGCTTTGCCAATCTGCTGGTCGGCAGGCGCAGAGGTGGACTGGCAATAGTTGCGATCGGTGTCTGCGTCTTCTTCGGCGGTGTTTCAGGCTCCGGCCCGGCCGATGCCGCAGCAATCGGTGCCATCCTTATTCCGGCAATGTACGCGCAAGGATATAGTAAAGGCTACAGCGCGGCCCTCATTGCCTCGGCTGGCTCGACAGCTATCATCGTACCACCGAGTATCGCGCTCATTATCTATGGTGCCATCACCAACACCTCAGTACCTGCTCTCTTTGCAGCCGGGGCGATTCCCGGATTCATCGCAGGTCTATCTCTCCTGATCCCCGCCATCTGGATAGCCAGGAAAAAAGGGTATGGCTCTGAACAGGAGGGAGATGATACGGACGAATCAATCTGGCAGGCATTCAAGGAATCATTCTGGGGTCTGCTCGCCCCGGTGATTATTCTGGGCGGACTCTACGGCGGTATCTTCACCCCCACCGAGGCTGCAGTTGTGGCGGTGTTTTATAGTCTGCTGCTCGGTTTTGTCATCTATCGCAGCCTGAGTTTAAAGTCGGCCTACCAGATTCTGGTGGATGCCAGCCAGGCTTCCGCCATCGTCATGCTGATCGTCGCCTTTGCCGGACTCTTCTCCTGGGCCGGTTCCACCATCGGTATTCTCGATAGCTTGGCCAACATGCTGATGGGTGTCAGCGACAATGAGTGGGTGGTGTTGATCGCAATTCAATTGCTGATCTTCATCGGTGGTATGCTGATCGATGCGATCTCGATCTTCTATATCTTCATGCCGATCTTCCTGCCGATCATGTCCCACTTCGGCTGGGACCCGGTCTGGTTCGGCGTAGTGATGACCTTAAACCTTGCTATCGGCCAGTTCACTCCACCGGTTGCCGTAAACCTGTATGTCACCACCCAACTTGCCAATATCCGGCTTGAGGAGACATTTAAGGCGGTATGGCCGATGGTTGTTGCCATGCTCATCGCACTGGTGGTGGTTATTATGTTCCCACAGCTGTCGCTGTTTATTCCCACAATTTTGGGATTAATCTAAAATACACAGGTGGTCAGCACATTTTTTTGATGCTGCACCACCTGCTGCTATCTTTCCAGTAGTTACCTCAAGAGTTACCTCAAAAACGACTTGCCAATCACATTGATTTGCCGGTGAACTGGTCTACCTTTAGAACCCGGTTCAAAGAATCTGCTTTTTCGATGAAATCGATACTCCCCGGCATCGTGATTGATGCTTTGTGTTCAATACCCAACATTTTTCACAACGATTCCTGCCGACACCACAGTTATCTTATGCCCCGCACGCGAAGGAATATCGCAGCCTGGAAAGCTGGATACTCTTCTAAGTTCCATCTTCGCGACGAATCCAAAACTCGTGGTTGGTATTAACGGCGGAGTGAACCTGTGGCGTCTCAACATGTCCACCGGCATAGCCACCACACAAAGTTAACATGTTTGACTGTTTTAATGTTTGACTATCCATGAATAGAACTTTATTATGGGTGCAACTGTTTTCATTCAAGGTGATAACAATCAGGACAGCACAAATGCATAATGAAGAATTCATGGACAAAGTGTCCGTTATTGTTGAAACAGACGGTTTACTGAGACATTACATCACCTCGGTGGTTATCAAAGACATCAAGTCCCGCATCAGCGACAACAGATTTACCAGTCTCAATAGCAATCATATCCATGCTGCACTGTTGCTCAAGGCAATAGCCCCCTGTGCATTGAAGGATTTTGCCGCACTCATGCGCCTGTCGAAGTCCGCAGCCTCAGCGCTGGTGGAGCGAATGGTTGAAAACAGCCTGGTGGTGCGCCAGCCCAACCCCCACAATCGGCGGGAAATCCTCCTGTCGGTCAGCCCTGACTTCGAAGAACACGTTGTTTTCGTACGTGCGGAACTGGCCAACTGGTTTGCATCTTTGATCGAAGACCTGGGCGAAGAAACCTTCGAGCAATGGTACTCAGTCATGCAGCAGCTCAACACCGTCATCCTGCAAAAAATACGTTCCCCTCACACCTGATCCTTGCAGAGTTCTGACGATACCGGGTCAGGTTAATGAACAGCCGTCACCTCTGGGAAATGATTTTAGCTCTGAGGCAATCGTGTTGTTTTCTCAACATCTCATTCACTTCTACACACACAGGATGGTTTTTATGGAAGGATATATAGTTACATTTTTTACCCAACAGAGTCGCGGGCTTGATGGGGTATCGGTGGCTCACTGGATTATCGATAAAGCTAAAGAGCTCGGCATCCGCGGTGCCACCCTCTCATCCGGACATGAAGGTTTCGGACGTGATGGCCGCTATCACTCCGAAAATTTTTTCGATCTGGAGGATCGCCCCATACAGGTCGATCTGGTGCTCACACCCGAAGAAAGCGAACTTCTGTTCACAGCTATAAGAAAAAAACAGCTCTCCATTTTTTATCGAAAAACCCCTGCAGAGTTTGGCAACACCTTAGATATCTGATTCATCACAGGTTGTTCCCACATTACTGTTCCTCTTAATTGCTCAAGCTGTCATGGTCTGCTCCGGTCAGTCATGACACATTCTCTTCTCCGTGTGTCAGTGCACGCATGGTCTCACTTTAGGAAAAGTAATGATAGGTCCTTATATCAACGGTGTAGCATTATTAACATGAAGTGTCATAGGCGCGATTCTCGGCCCCAGGCTCAGTCACAATTTCAAAGCCCACATGCCAATGACCTTCGGCTGCGCCGCCCTTGGGCTTGGTGTTGCCATGATCGTAAAAGTCCAATTGCTCGCCCCAGTGGTTCTTCATTCCAATCGGAAAAACATTGTCGCTACCGGGAAGCCAAGCTGGATTGGCTCAGGTAACGACTCTACCCCTGCTGGAAAGTCACGTTTTATAATCGCCTTTTTTTATAAGCCACAGGTATGGGGAAATCATCTCTGGATACGCACAAGATGCTTCTCTCCCACGACGCACAGTACTCTTCTTGCAGTAATCGCAGTTTTACATCTGGCTGAAGGTGTGATCGACAACATTGAAAGTTCTAAAGCAGCAAACAGTAATAGGCTGGTTTTCCTTGCTCTTGATATAACAGCTCGGCAAAAATCAGCATTGACTCTGTATCATCAGGAATCGAGCAATTTGGTTTCGATATCTACGAATTGAGAGGTCGGGCAATGGAATTTGCCGACATAGTATTGAAGGAGAATTGTTCCGGAACAGTCGCGTCAAAACCCTTATTCGTGAAAAGCAGCCTGCTCTTCCAGGGAATCCTGAATGCTGTTTTTGAACCCCACTCACACTTCACAAACACAATGAGCTTCATCGATGATATGACAGTAATTATTGCAAAACTTGATGAATCAACCGGATCGGCCTGGTGACATGCCGTCTGAACGAGGTCGGACAACAAAGAATGCCTCCAAACAAAAGCGCTCAGCACCTCTATTTCATTCTGCTATACGAATAACTTACTGCTTGCCATAACCCGTACTTTTTGTTCCTGTTAAGGAAAGCCAACAAAAGCTGGGGGACAACATGAAACGGAATCCACCACTTTACTACCTTGCCGTCGTGGCAATGACCATCGCCATTATGATCGTCATTGAGTCATTCGTTCTGGTGTTGACAGCAGAGATACGCAGCGCCGCACTCCTTATCGCCACCGGTATCTTTTCATACGGCTTCGGTGAATACATCAACCACCCTTTGGTTCAGCAGGAAAATCATGCTGCAACTCTTGAAACCGATAATACCCTTGTACGCAAACGACGACCATGCCTGGCCGGTATAATACTCGTTCTCGCCTCAGCCCTGTTCATTTTCGCCGGCCTGATGCGGCTGATGCCGTTTCAATCCCTTTAGCACCGGAAACTATTGGCAAGAGAGCCACCTCAACATCCCCCAGTTGAACCAAAGTACGGCAGCAACAACCCGGAAAAATAATCCCTCGCATTATCACCATTCATACCGTGTCACATAGGCAATCTATACAGTCGATTCAACACGCCATGACTATGAAGGCATTGCATCTGCAGAGGCTGTTCTGGCTGGACTATGCCTTTTTCCCCAAGCTCGACGCTCATAAGAAAATTAATGCATGCAGATAAGCGAACCTTGTGAGACTTCGATAGTAACCATATGGCTCCGCTTAATTTTCTCTCAATACCTTATTTTGTGACAAAAAATGCACTGCTCCAACAAAATCTTAGATTTCTCCATTGAAGGCAAGCTTGTCAAACTCTTTCATCTTCGGGTCATACACCGCGCCCCAATAATTTTTCCCGCCGTCACAGACTGTTACGGTAACCGGTTTTGACTTTTGTCTGTCGGCCGGCATGCCATTTATATAGACCAACCGTTCACCGCCCGTGATTATTCCCGTATATTGACGAAAATACTCGTTCAGATTTTTCTCCAGCCTGCCATATCCGCAACAAGCAACAGCTTCCAATTCCTGTAGTTTGTAGAGGTTTGCCTCAAGCTCCTCTATTACCGACAATGGCGGCATCCAGGTTCCTTCAATCACCGGCACTTCCCTGGAGCATTGATTGAGTATTATGTGTGCCTCAGATTCCGGTAGCACCTCATATCCGTCGGCATATACCGGAGAAACCGCCAGTAAGACGAAAAATATAATTTTCTTCATCACGGAATAACTCATCTGTTTTGTTGTATTTCAACCTGTCTTTCAAGACCTTTGCTGTACGCTTTCCAACGCGGTTTACGGTCAGCTTGCTTCTTTCTGCATACCAGTTAGCCTTTGCCGATCGACCCAATAATGGCATCAAGCATCTCCATCGCTTTCATCCTCATCAGCATTTCATGCGGTAGAGCTATCGTCAGGCATGCTCTATTTCCGAAGCCTCAAATCAGGTACGCCCCCCCTCCCCTGTCTCAATTCATGGCAATTCAAAATTCCCCGCCGAAGTCAAGATACGGCTGCAACGCCTCATAAAAATAGCCGGTCATAATCTCGTAACCGCCATCATTAGGATGAATCGAGTCGCTCATCAGATTTCTATCACTGAAAATTCCTTTGAAGATATTGGGGATGAGCACCGCGCCGGTCTTTCTGGCGACGGATTCGTACATCGTCGAAAACTCTCTGCCGTAGAGTGGTATCTGCAACCCACCAAGAACCACCATTGCCCCAGTGCCTTGAATCTCCTCAACAATAGAGGTCAGATGTGCTTCAACTGTGACGATATCGACCCGCTTTCTCAGATCATTGCCACCCAGGGTGATCAGCACCACACTGGGTTCTAAATCCAGCACATCGTGCTGCAGGCGAGCAAGACCATCCGCCGTTGTATCCCCCGGCACTCCGGAATTAATCACTTCAATCCCGGTCATCTCTGCCAGGCGGGCAGGATAATCACGACCTTTTGAAGCACCGACTCCGGCGGTCAAACTATCGCCAAAGCAGACAATGCGGGATACGGAAACGGGTATATTTACAATTTTATAGTCATCATCTCCGCCGATAAAGATGTAGCCGAGCCAACCGGCCATTACCAGAACGATTGCCAGTATGCCTTTCTTCATGGAAATTCCCTGAACCTTTCATTGGATTTCGCCGCTTGCGCCTATGCTGAATAGAGCGCTGATATATTCAGAAAGAGCATAGAGATATAACGAAAAACAGTTGTTATTTCAAATAATCAAGCATCTATCCGCTCTCTTGCCCGTCCCATGCGTTTCTTCATTAGAACACGTTTCTGCAACCACTTCCTGCTTGCCATACCTGAACCTTTATGTTCCTGTTATGCAAAAGCTTATCAAAAATGACAGGTTACATCTCCATTCGTTTTCCGGTAATTGTATACCTTCTCCTGTCGACTCGCATTAACCAACCATACTCACAAGCTCAATGACTCAATCCCTTTCGTCCCAACTTCAAGAACTTTCTCAGCTACTTGCCAGTGCTCCGCTGTTGGTTCTCATCCTGATTCTGCTTATTCTCATTCCGGCCCTGGTACTTTTGGTGGTGCTTATCCTCTCACGAAACAATGCCAGGTATCTGCGTGATAAATATTTCAGCACCCAGAAAAAACTCCACGAAACAAACACCCATGTTGAGGAATTAGAAAAGCTCACCACCAGACAAAAAATCCGTGAAGCGCGGATGATCGCGCTCATTCGGAACGAACGAAGAAATTCTTCAGAAAAACTGACATTGCTCGAAGATGCCCGCAAAGAGTTACGGCTGCAGTTTGCCTCGCTGGCCCAGGAGATTTTCGAAGAGAAAAACTCCACCTTTACCAGCCAGTCGAAAGAGCGGCTGGAGTCGATGCTCAAGCCCTTCCATCTGCAGCTCGATTCACTCAAAAGTGAAATTCAGAAGACCTATTTAAACGATACCCGTGAGCGGGCCACGCTTAAAACAGAACTGCAGCAACTGCAGGAGCTGAACAGACAGATGAGCGAGGAGACCACCAATCTCACCCGCGCCCTGAAAGGTGATAAAAAGCTGCAGGGCAACTGGGGAGAGCTGATTCTGGAGCGGGTGCTGGAACAGTCCGGCCTCAGGCGTGGTGTGGAGTACGAGACTCAGCGCGGCTATCGGGACGAGGGCAACAAACTGTTCAAGCCGGATGTGATCATCCATCTGCCGGATGAGAAGGATATCATCGTCGACTCCAAGGTTTCCCTCTCGGCCTGGGAGCGCTACTGCGCCTCGGAAGACAGCAGCGAGCAGACCACCGCCATGGCAGAGCTGGCGGTTGCCATTCGCAACCATATCCAGACGCTTGGCAGTAAAAAGTATGAAGAGCTTAAAGGAGTGCGCTCTCTCGATTTCGTACTGATGTTCATGCCGGTGGAGGCCGCCTATGTGGCCGCCTTCCAGCACGATGACAACCTCTACACCGAGGCGTTTAAGCAGAAGATCATCATTGTCACTCCCACTACTCTCCTGGCCACTTTGCGTACCATAGAAAACATCTGGCGCTATGAACACCAGAACCGAAATTCACAGGAGATCGCCAGAAAAGCCGGCAGCCTCTACGATAAGTTCCGTGGCTTTGTGGAAGATATGGAAAAAATCGGCAAACAACTGGACAGCTGCCGCCATACCCATGACAGCGCCATGAACAAGCTCTGTCAGGGCCGCGGCAACCTGGTCAGTCAGGCACAGCAACTGACCGAAATGGGTGTGAAGGTCAAAAAGGAATTGCCCCGTTCTATAACAGAACTGTCAGCTTCAGCAATGGAGGAAACCGTTAAAAATTAGGAAAAGCCAGCACCACTTGTGACTGCCGCCGCTCCTTGCGGAAACCAGGGCTGTACGGATAAGCATTGAGATCAATCTGCAATGGGAAAACCGGCCATGATGTAGTTTCGCCCCTCCCTCCTTTCTCCTCAACCCCTCATAAACCTTAAGCTGAATCCTACCGTTTAACGACTATTACCCGGTATCACAACACCAGCTCTGGCCGCAACCCCTTCTACGTGCTGCCGCATAGCGATAGATGCATCCTCCGGGCTCCGCCGCCAGAGCGCATCCATGATCCGCTCATGCTCCACAAGGGTTTCGCCAAGATCTTCACTGGCACGAAAAGGAAGCTTCTGGCTTTCATGGAAAAGATCGAGAAACGGCGAGATCGAAAGATTAAAAAAACAGTTATTTGCGGCCTCGAGCATCTGCCCGTGGAAATTGAAGTCCAGCCCTGAGAACTGCTCCAGCTTTCCCTCTTGCATAGCCTTGGCCATCGACTCAACCATGATCTGTAAATCACGCAACTGTACATCGGTGGCATTTTGCGCTACCAATCCTGCCACTGAAGGTTCCACCATGAGCCGGAACTGGTACATCTGCGTTTCCCGACCTGCCAACCCGAGCCACTGCGCTTTCGGCAGCGACTCCGCTTTAGGAGATTGAACCATTTTTATCTGATCACGCCTGCTCAGAAACACCCCTCTGGACGGCTCTATAATCAGTTGCCCGCCAGCCTCCATGGTGGCTATCGCTTCACGGATCGTCGAACGACTGAATCCCAACGCCAATGAAAGATCGCGCTGGGACGGCAATTTTGTCCCCTCCGACCAACCATGGCTGGCTATCATTTCACGGATTGCTTCAACTGCTTTATGGCTTTTTGATTTTTGCATTTCATCACGCTGATTGGTATTTCTCTTCATTGTGCTTCCTTTCACCCACTGCATCTCACCACACAGACCCACTAGCACAGACCGATCAACAGACCCAACACCCAGACAACGTATCCCGACCAACTCACAAAAACCATTCACCACAACTCAAGAAATATATCTAACAAAAATACACACAAAACACAAACCGGTCTGACCACATTGACCCATAAAAACACAGTCACAACATCCTGTCCACTTTTATTTTTTCCATTTTTGTAATAGTATTTTCTGGCCTTACTCAAGCGCTCTCCTCTCCACACACCTCGAGCCCCACATAATCAGCCACTTAACGCACAAGCTCATATGCTTACGTTTTTGTAACAATATATTTTTACAACATAATTGGAAATTATCTCCTTGACAGTTTCTTTTTTTTACACCATTTTGTGCATAACAGACCAACCGGCCCTACCAGTCCGGACCGACCAGATTCACACCACACAAAACACAGCCATCAACCACAAAACCTCACACAATCGGAGTCTTCCATGAAAACCTGCATTAAGCCTGGCGTTCTCACCCTGCTCACCCTATTTATCACAGCCGTTCTCATCACCAGCCCTGCCCTGGCAAGCGACGACAAACTCACTGCGATCAAGGCTGCCGGAGTACTTAAAGTAGCAGTACCACAGGATTTTCCACCATTTGGTTCGGTTGGTTCAGACATGAAACCGGCGGGCTATGATATCGACACCGCCAGACTCATCGCCGAAAAACTTGGTGTAGATATTAAACTCGTACCGGTAACCAGCACCAACCGCATCCCATATCTCACAACCGGCAAGGTCGACATAATTATCTCTTCTCTTGGCAAAAATCCGGATCGTGCGAAGGTTATCGATTTCTCAGACGCTTACGCTCCATTTTTTAACGGTGTGTTCGGTCTCAAATCTCTGGATGTCAGCGGCCCTGAGGACTTAGCCGGAAAAGTAATCGCTGTAACCCGCGGGTCCATCGAAGATCTCGAACTGACCAAAGTCGCACCAGCTTCACTTGAGATAAAACGCTTTGAAGACAATGCCTCTACCATTGCCGCTTACAAGATGGGTCAGGTAGATCTGACAGCTACCGGCAATGTCGTCGCCGCTTCTCTTAACGAGAAGAACCCTGCCAAAATGCTGGTAACCAAATTCGTCATGAAAAATTCTCCGTGCTATGTGGGCATTGGCAAAGAGCAGCCAAGCCTCATGGCCGCAGTTAACGGCATCATTGCTGCTGCCAAAACTGACGGTTCCCTGAATGTTATCTCCGAGAAATGGCTCCATAACGAACTCCCTACGGATCTGTAAAACGAATTGAGACCGGCTGTAGCCCGGCCGGTCTCTCCCCCCATTCAGGACGACGACCATGACCTATCAATTTTCATTCGAGCCCGTTTTCACCAATTGGCTTCCGCTGCTCCAGGGAGCCGGAATGACCTTGCTGCTCACTTTTCTCGGATCACTGGTCGGCGTGGCTACCGGTATTCTCGGGGCAGTTTCAAGGGGCTGGAAACTCCCCCTGCTTCAGCATATTTTCTCCATCTATGTAGAATCCATCCGTAACACCCCGTTTCTCGTTCAGCTCTACTTCATCTTTTTCGGACTGCCAGCACTCGGCATTAAACTCAGCGGCTGGGAAGCGTCATTTATAGCCATGGCTCTTAACCTCGGAGCCTACTCAACAGAAATCATACGTTCCGGAATCCTTGCTATCCCAAGCGGCCAGATAGAGGCCGCCAAAGCGCTTGCCCTCAGTAAATACCAGACCTTTCGCTTTATCGTGCTCAAACCGGCGCTCAAAACGGTCTGGCCGGCACTGTGCAGTCAGATCATCATCGTCATGCTTGGTTCATCGGTCTGTTCGCAGGTTGCTGCAATGGAACTCACCTATTCCGCCAACCTCCTTCAGTCCATGACCTTCCGGGCCTTTGAGATTTACCTCTGCAGCACCATCATGTACCTGATTCTGGCCATATTGATCCGAAAATTCTTACATTTCATAGGTAACACCTTCATTGACCGGAGGCCAGCGTGATTGATTTCCCAATAACACTCATTGTCAAACATCTGCTACTCGGTCTCGGCTGGACGGCAGGGCTCTCTCTCATCGCCTTTGTTCTTGGTGGAATAGTCGGGCTCCTCACCCTGCTTGCACGGATCTCAGACAACAAATTTCTTCGCATTTTGTCCAAGGCCTATATTGAGTTTTTCCAGGGAACACCGCTGCTCATGCAGCTCTTTCTCATCTTTTTCGGTATTGGCCTGCTCGGCTCAGACATCTCCCCCCTGCTGGCGGCAACCATCGGGCTGACCCTTTTTACCAGTGCCTATCTTGCCGAAATATGGAGAGGCTCTGTTGAATCAATCACAACAGGGCAATGGGAAGCAGCCGACAGCCTGGCCATGTCGAGATACCAGCAGATGCGGTTTGTCATTCTGCCCCAGGCCTTACGCATTTCCATTCCGCCCACTGTCGGTTTTTCCGTGCAGGTGGTTAAAGGAACCGCTGTCACTTCAATCATCGGCTTTATGGAAATCACCAAAACAGGTTCCATGATCGCCAACGCCACCTTCCAGCCCCTACTGGTCTATTCACTGGTGGCCGTGGGCTATTTCATGCTCTGTTTTCCACTTTCCGTGTATTCCAGACATATCGAAAGGAGCATCGGATGTCGTTAATCATCAGCAAAGATATACATAAAAATTTTGGCGACCTGGAAGTACTCAAAGGTGTTGATCTTACTGTCAACGAAGGCGAGGTCGTCGCTATTATCGGTAGAAGCGGGTCGGGAAAAAGCACCTTCCTCCGTATTTTGAACGGCCTTGAAGAACTCGATGGCGGGGCTCTCTTTGTTGATGGCCAACTCATCACAGGCCTGGAAAAAGACCTGCGGCCGTTGCGCCTCAAGGTGGGCATGGTTTTTCAGCAATTCAACCTCTTCCCCCACCTCACCGTGGGAGAAAACATCATGCTCTCACCGGTACAGGTAAAAAAAATTGATCCAAGGCAGGCAGTAACGCTAGCTGAAGAGATGCTGGACCGGGTTGGTCTTGCTGAGAAATTCCATTCCTACCCTGATCAACTCTCAGGCGGTCAGCAGCAGCGCGTGGCGATAGCCAGATCGCTGGCCATGCAGCCCAAAGTCCTGCTCTGCGACGAAATCACTTCAGCACTCGACCCGGAACTGGTCGGCGAAGTGCTTGAGGTCGTACGAAAACTTGCCAGCGACGGCATGACACTGATCATGGTTACCCATGAAATGCGTTTTGCCCGCGAAGTTGGCGACAAGCTCATCTTCATGCATGAAGGACGGGTCCACGAGGCCGGTCCGCCCAAGGAACTGTTCAACAGCCCGGCCACCCCTGAGCTGGCCGCCTTTATCGGTGCCGTGAGCTGAGCGGCGGCGGATTTTATACACGCCGACTCACCGTAACAATTTTCAAACCCCTCAAAAATTAACCAGACGAAAGAGTATGATACGCTGCAATCCAACACGTTTAGAACAATTCATGACAGAAATCGCCCGCTTCGGTGCAACTGACAGAGGCGGAGTGACGCGACTCGCGCTCACTGACGAGGATCGTGATGCCCGAAACCAGCTCAAACAGTGGTTTGAAGCGGCCGGTGCTGCCACACATATCGACCCGATGGGTAACATGTTCTTCACTCTGGCAGGCAAGCAGCGCTCACTGCCGCCGATTATGACCGGCTCCCATTGCGACTCTCAACCCCAGGGCGGACGCTTCGACGGTATTCTCGGCATCATTGCCGGCCTCGAGGTAATGTGCGCCTTAAAAGACGCCGGTATCCAGCTTGAGCGTGACCTGATCGTTGTGAACTGGACCAACGAGGAAGGCAGCAGATTCACCCCCGGCACCACAGGCTCAGGATATTTCGCAGGCAAACTGCCACTTGCCAGAATGCACGATCTCACCGACCTTGAAGGCAAGCGACTTGGTGACGAACTGGAGCGCATTGGCTACAAAGGTACCGAACCTTTTGAGCCCGGTCCGATCCATGCCAATTTTGAATGCCATATCGAACAGGGCCCGGTGCTGGAGCAAAAAGGTATCTCCATCGGAGTTCCCAAAGGCATCGTCTGCCTGCGCTGGTACGATATCGAAGTAACTGGTGTCACCAACCATGTCGGCCCAACCCCGATGGACTCACGACAGGACGCCCTCTACTGTTTCGCCCTGATGAACGCCAGAATTTTCGAAGCCGGTCGTAACGCCGATGAAGTTGTCGCCTCCGTTGGCGAAGTACATCCCATCCCCAACTCCCGAAACGTCATTGCCGGAAAAGTACATTTCACCATCGACATCCGGGGCTGGGAAGAAGATGAGACCGACCGGGTATGTACCGAGGTTGAAACTGCCCTTGCCGAAATTGCCGAAAGTGCCGGATGCACAGTTACCATCAACAAATTGTGGGAAGTTGAGCGGGCCCCGTTTCACCCTGAACTGGTCAAACTCGTCCATGACAGCGCCGCCAAACTCGGCCTGGAATCCCTCGATATGGTTTCCGGCGCCTCCCACGACACGATTTACATCAACCAGCAAACGCCCAGTGCCATGATATTTGTTCCTTCTATTGACGGCAGAAGCCATGCCGAGATTGAGAACACCTCATGGCAGGATTGCGCTGCAGGCACCGATGTACTGCTGGCTGCGATTGTGCAAACCGGCAACTCCACAGAAGAGATCGCTTAAAACACCAATGAGCACGAGAACCTGTGGAACCTGTTCCACGACTACACTCACCGGCATCCATACTGGAGCAACATGGATGCAGGTTGACTCCATCAACACAACAGCACAAAAAGCATAAAAAATGAGGTTGATATGAACGCTACAAATTTTGAAAAAATATATCGTGATGAAGATGTGAACCTTGAACTGCTTACCGACAAGGTTGTGGCCGTTATCGGCTACGGCAGTCAGGGGCGCGCCCAGAGCATGAATATGCGTGAAAGCGGTATCAAGGTAATCGTCGGTGCTGGAGATCGCCATCGCCATTCAAGCTGGGACAAAGCTGAAGCCGATGGCTTTGAAGTCTACTCCATCGAAGAGGCAGTTCAAAAAGCCGACGTGGTACACATCCTGCTACAAGACCCGGCCCAGCCATCAGTCTATTACGAATCCATTCACGCCCACCTTCGCCCTGGCCAGACCCTCAGTTTCGCCCACGGTTTTGCGGTACTTTACGGCACAATCAAGCCACCCAAGGATGTGGACGTAGTACTCTTTGTCCCAAATGGTCCTGGCCCGGTCACCCGCCAGAAGTACAAAGACGGCTCAGGCATCTGGGGCTGTGTCGCTGTCGACCAGAACATCAGCGGCCAGGCCCAGGAAACCGCCCTTGCCATCGCCAAGGCGGTTGGCTCCACCAGGGTCGGAGTAGTGGTTATGACCTTCCAGAATGAAACGGAAGGCGACAACTATGAAGAGCAGGTACTCTACGGCGGCACCATCCACCTGATGCGCACCATGTACAATATCATGGTCAAGAACGGTTACCCGCGCTCCTTTGCCTATGCCAAAGCCATCCGCTCCATTCGCTCTATCATCGATGATATCGACGAGGTAGGCATCGAGCCCTACCTCACCTCACGCGCCAGCAGAACCTGTGAATTTGCCGTGCGTCACAGTGGCCCCCGGGTTATTAATGAAGAAGAGATGGAGAAAATCTTCGAGGAAACCGAAAATGGTATTTTCGCCAGAAACTGGCTGCAGGAATTCTCCCTCGGCATGCCGACACTGCACAGAATGCGCCGCACCTGTGCAGAATCAGACATGGAGCAGACAGGCGAAATATGGCGCGAGAAATTCGGTAAGTGATTTTTGGAGAAAATAAATGGGATACCCTAAGGGATTACTAAAAAACAGATCGGTTCTGGAGCCGGGCAAGTACGCTGTCATTAGCCCCGAAGGCCGAGTAATCAACGTCATTCCCGGAATCAGGGACTGCCAGATGACCATACTCGCTTCGCCAAAACTTGGCGCAAGCTTCGTACAGATGATCGGCACGGTCAGCACCACAGGCGAGACGACCATGGCCTACGGGGCTGAAGAAGGCCTCGAGACCCTGCTCTTCGTGCTCGATGGCATGGGCGGCCTTGAAGTAAAATCGGGCGACACCACCGAGACCCTCACCGCAGGCGGATACATTTACTCCCCTCCGGGAGCAGGGATTCACTTTAAGTCAAAAGGTGACGGCGAGGTTCGTATTCTGCTCTACAAGCAGCGCTTCACCCCCCATCCGGACCCGGAAGTGAAACTCCCCTGGACGGTGACAGGCAACATCCACAGGATCAATGAAAGCAATTATGACGATATGGAAAACGTCCTGGTGCGCGATCTGCTGCCGACCGGTGAAAGCTTCGATATGAACTTCCACACCCTGGCATTTTTGCCCGGCGGATGCCATCCTTTCGTAGAAACCCACGTACAGGAACACGGGGCCTATATCTACACCGGCCAGGGCCTCTATCTTCTCGATGAGACCTGGATACCCGTCCAGGCAGAAGACTTCATCTGGTTTGCCCCGTTTTGCAAACAGGCCTGCTACGGCACCGGCCTTGATCGCATGGAATACATCTATTCCAAAGATTGCAACAGAGACGAAAGCCTCTGATACGGGCCTTTTCATGCACCACGCCGGCTGACAGAATACTGACAGCCGGCGTGTTCGGAAAAGATAAGTCGGCCCACTCCCAGCTCACACCAACAGAAAGAATCTAAAACTCCAGAAGTTATCGGCCCAGAACCTCCAGTATGGCCGGCAGAAAAACCGGCAGGTCATCCGGCGTTCTGCTGGTGACCAGTTTGCCATCAATAACTACCGCCTCATCCACCCAATCGGCGCCGGCGTGGATCATATCGTCTTTAATGGCGAAATACGAGGTGACCTTTCTGCCCTGCAGGACCTTCGCCGAACAGAGCATCCAGCCCGCATGACAGATAGAGGCCACCATCTTGTCTGCATTGACCGCATCTGCCACCAGCTTCACCATGGCAGGATAACGCCGCATCATGTCCGGTGCATAACCACCCGGGATGACCACTCCGTCAAACTCATCAGCCGAGACATCGACCGCCGCCACATCAGCTTTTATCTCCGTGGCAGGCTTACCGGTAAAGCTCTTCTTTCTGCCGGAACCAACCACAACAACCTCAACTCCCGCCTCTTTCAGCCGGTAATACGGGTACCAGAACTCGTAGATATTGAACATATCCTCAATCAATATCGCCACCTTCTTTGTGCTAAGCTCCATATCCGCCTCCTGTTATTGTGAGTTTTGACGACCTATGTACCAATCCTGAACTGTAACCGGGGCTGTATCTGTACTTATTCAAAAGGTGCAAGCACTGTACATTCTTTCATAATTCGATATACTAATGCAGATTTAGCCATATGCGATAAAAACAGCTACAATACCCCATCAAGGAGTGTTCCATGGCCTCGCTTTCGAAGCATCGAAAAGTTGTGATGACCGCCTTACTGGTGCTTGTTTTGATAGGTTCCTGCTTTGAGATGCCCCGCAGCTACCTCTTTGAAAACAGAGCCTTCACGACTGTAGACAGTGTTGCCACCGATTATGTGGATCAGGCCCTGCTGCGTGCCGCCGCCTCCTTTGCCATGGCCCGCACTTTTAACGGGGTGATCTCAGTTTTTCAGGAGAGCACGCTCCAGCTCGAACCGGGCGGAGTTGGTGTCTCACTCGCCCTCGGCGCCGCCCTGGACCCGATCAACGACCTCATTGAACGTTTCTCCTGGGTGATGCTGGTCAGCCTCACCTCTCTTGGGTCCCAGAAGTTCCTTATTGAAATTACACCTTTTGTCTCTGTCCAGATCATTCTGGCACTGGCTTTGATCGTGCTGCTCCTGGGCCTCTGGTTGCCATTGAAATACAGGCCACAGCTTACCAGAAGTGGTGTGGTGCTGGTGGTCACCGCAGTGGTGCTGCGTTTCGCTGTGCCAGCCATGGCCTATATCAACGAACAGGTCTATGTTACCTTTTTGCAGGAAAAGCATGATCTCTCGGTTGAAGTGCTGGGCCGTACCGTGGCCGACCTTGAGTCACAGCAACTCGATAACCTGCTCGGTCCCACTGAGGGCGGGCAGCAAGAAGAGACTGAAGGGGAAAGCCCGCAGGATGAAAAGGGAATCTGGAGCAAAACCAAAGAGCTGGTCAACCAGACCATGAGTCAGGGGCAGCGCATGCTGGAAGCCAAAAACAAGATCGAACTGCTCAAGAAGATGTCGCTGGAATTGATAGACCAGATTGTCGATCTTATCGTGGTTTTTGTCTTGAACACCATACTCCTGCCACTCATTTTTTTATGGGCCATCATGCGCTTCGGCACACTGCTGCTTCGCCTGCTGCCCCTACAGTATGAAAAACAGATATAGTTGCGTACAGATTATCTACCCAGCCTGATTTCCCCTCAGACATCAGAGGGTATATTCTGGTATGAGTCGAATAACGTTTCAATTGCGGAGAACTTCTCTCAGTGCACTACAGCAACAGACCAGCGCTGACCAGCTCTCTAGCCGGTGCACCATCACCTCGGCTTGAGGAGCATTACCATGGGCCCACACGGGGAATCTATCCTGGCGAAAGGGATTGTCCTGGAACAGGAAACTCATTTCAGCAAAGCAAAAGCCCTCTATCAGGAGATGCTGCAGCATGTCACCGATGAAACAATTCTCGAATCAGCCCGATTACGGCTGGAGGATATTGACGACCTGATAGCCGAGAAGAGGATCTATCAGCGTATCGACGAAAACGCCAAACAGGTCTTGACGGAAATCGGCATGAATATTTCAGGGAACCAGACTCTTATGGATATTCTCCTGGAAGCGGATGCCATTGATTTCGAAAATGAAACAGCGCTGTTTATCCCCATAAAACGGAGTTACATCGACCGTTGCCTGGAGCTGGTCCCCCGAGAAATGCCCGGAGACCCTGGTCGAAACTCTTTTGGCACAGGTTCGACATCACCCTTTCTCAAACGGAGCACCGACGAAGAACTCCGCCCGGCCACTCGCAAAGAGTACGACCAGATCACCCGCCTGGTGGCTGAACAGCAGGATATTGTGAACATTTTCAGCCTGCCGGTTGCCTGCGACAAGAGCATATCCCTTTTTGAGGTAGCCCGGTTGATGGAGCGAGACTATCAAGGGCTGAAAATGATCACCACCAACACGATGAACGCTGACGAGGTGCAATTTTTATCGGGCAAGGAACACTGGATCGACGGCACTAGCCTGCTTTCCTCCCTGGCGCCCATGAATAGCATGGTGGACCCATTTTTGCGCAGTGCCCGCTCCGGCAACAACCTGCTGCTGATAGACCAGACTATTGCCGGCGTATCCGGCGCCTGCAGTCCGGAGTCGTTGCTGACGCAGATTCATGCCCAGGTGCTCTTTATGATGATTATCGCCCAGACTGTTAACCCGGGTGTCTTGTGCATTCACGGAGGCCTCCCCAGTGTGACGGAGACAGGTGGCAATCTTTCTTACAGCTCTCCCTGTCAGCCTCTCATCAATGCGGCTCTGGCACGGCTCAACCTCTGGATTACCGGGTACCCCTCAGCCCAGACCGGAGGCAGCACCAGCTTGACGGAAGTGTCTTCCCTGGCTATTTTCGAGTCTGAAATGAGCCGCAATTCGTTACGCAAATATGGGGTGCATATCGTACGACACGCCATGGGTGCTCTAGGCAGCCTGAACTTTTTCAGTAAGGAAAAATTCCTGGAAGACTGTGAGCGTGAACGCTATTCCAGGAAGCTCTTTGAAGCACGACCCCAAAACACAGGAGTTCTTCCTCTGTACTTTCCCGCTGACGACAATGCGCTTGCCGGTATCCGTGAGATTGCTGAAAAAGGCAACCCCAGGCTTGCGGATCACACCTTAAAGAATGTAGATTCATTCTGTCTGTGGCAAAATGCAATAAACAGCGCTGCTTGAAAAAAGCTTTACCAACCGCAGCCGAACGATACAGTTATTCAGGCAATACGCGGTGAAGAAATGGTTCCCTGAGGTGTTTACATCACTTTTAGCTCTATTCAAATCCACCATCCGACCCTACATTTTGTTCTGCCTATCACATTTACTCCAGGGAAAAGAAGGTTAATCCTATGCTGGAAAACACCACTACCATACTGCTACACTTTTATGAATATGCACCAATTACGACAATCATCCTGGCGGTATTGACACTATGCTATTTAGCAGTTATCAAATTCCCACCCATACAACCTGTTAAAGATTCTTTTCCTGTTCTCGTTCCGGTTATCAACTTTTTTTGCATACCCCTGGCTTTTTTAATTGCCCATACGTTTTTCTACCATTTGTTTACGAAGTTTGCAGGGCTCGCTCAGGATAGATGGCCGTCTTTATTTTTTACTATTATCTTTTTTCTTATCGTTGGCGTGCAGCTTGCTGCTGTTGTTCATGCCTTCGTTGTGAAAAAATATATGAGCAAGGGAAAAACGACCAGTACGGTATCAGGGTTGCTGCGTGGCGTCATTTTCGGTTCTTCAATTTTCGTAACCCTGGGAGTTTTTTCCTGGCAGCAGGGATATTCCTTTACCAGTGTATGGGTTTCGACCGGTTTGGCAACAGCACTGCTGGGATTCGCCCTGCAACAAACACTGGGGGATTTATTCTCCGGTATTGCCTTGGGGGTGGAAGGGGCCTTTCGCATTGGAGACTGGATTCGGCTCAATGACGGTACTGAAGGAATGGTTGTTGATATCAATTGGAGGGCCACCTGGCTTAGAGGCTGGGATAACACAACAAATGTGATTCCGAATTCAAAGATGGCCAAACAGGGGTTTACCAACTGCGGCAATGAATTTCATCGATACCGGCCATGGTATACTATCAACCTTCCTGCGGAACTTGACCCCCGTTTTGCCAAACAACTGTTGCTTGAGGGACTTTATCGCTGCAAACATGTCTTGAAGCATCCGGCACCGGTTGTCCGACTCACAGACGCCTCATCCGTCCCCTACACGTATATGTGCTGGATATCATTCCCCAACTACCCATCCATGTTCAGGGGGCGCGAGGAACTGTACCGGGAGATACATTATGTCCTCCAGCAGGCGGGAATATCTCCCTCAACCATAACCAGCGAAATGCGTATCAGGAAATCTGAAATTCCGGTAGCAGAGCCTCCAACTGTTCAACTGGCTCTTAAAAGTCAGCCGATTTTCTCCAACCTTGAGGATGACGAAATAGAGAAAATAGCAGTGGTAAGCCATCAGAAACATTACGATACGGGATCGGTCATACAATATGACGAGGGCGAAGTAGATGCCTTTGATGTTCTTATCAGCGGGGTGGTAGAGGTCTCCACCAGGCTCGTAAACAACAAAAAAATAATCATAGGGGAATTGGGCCCGGGAGAAAGTTACGGCCTGGTATCCATGTTCACCGACCAACCTATCCCGACCCATTGGACAGCGCAGACCGATGTTACCCTCATACGTATTAATTTCGACATAATGAAAGAACTGGTGCAGAAATACCCTGATGTAGCTGATCGCATTGCCGTTGTAGTCAAACAGCGCCAAGACGAAGCAGAGTACCTTCGCCTGCAGAATAGTACGGAGCCAACGCCTTCAAGCCTTCGGGAAATAAAACGTTATATCCGGCAAATCATCAAAAGAGGGAAATAATCATGTCTCTGTAATCTGATTACCACTACAGCTCAGCTTCAAGGAGAGGAGCGTGAGGAGAAAGGTGATAGGAGTAACAACCTAAAGCTAAAAAGCTTTTCTCCACAAGCCAATTTCACAATTATTCCAGGGATTGGTCGCTTGCCAATCGGTCACGCCTGGCACCTCAGGTCTATCACCTAACCTTTTTTCAAGCTGAAGATTAAGGGTAATCAGATCCCATAACACAGCCGATAACCGGCTGATGCCTGCCGCAAATAGCAGACACCAGCCTGCTATGCGGGGTTTGGCACTTTGAAATATTCACATTATAACTGCAATCTCAATGTCACCTGTCTTCCGTATTACATGAATTCCGGCCTCGTTATAGTTTCGCCGTATCACAAGGTCCACTTCCCCATTACAAACCTTCAGGTTCGACAGGTGAACTGAATCGAGAGAGTCAGGTAAAAAGGGACGGGTAAATCGTATCTGCGGTTTCTCATGAAAAAATGTGAGTCCGAGGGTGGCCTGCAGCAACATGAACACAGCCCCACTCGCCCACGCCTGTGGTGAACAGGCTACGGGATATAAGGTCGGATTTTGCCCATGTCGTCTATGAAATCCGCAAAAAAGTTCCGGCAAACGGAACAGATCGACGGACATTGCGGTATTGAACATGGCTGTGAAAATTTTCGATGCCTCTGTTTTAAAGCCGTACCGTGCCATCCCCATGGCGATAAGCGCATTGTCATGGGGCCATACAGATCCATTATGGTAGGACATCGGATTATAACGTGCTTCCCCCATAGCCAGGGTTCGCACCCCCCAGTTGCTGAATGAGTTCGGGGACAAGAGGGTTTCCACCAGCGCGCCTGCACTTTTCTCATCCGCGATCGCATTGTACAGGGCATGACCGGCATTTGAGGAACGCACCCTGCAAGGCCTCTTATCGCCATCCAGTGCAATGGCATATGTCTTCAGATCTTCCAGCCAAAAACTCTCATTAAACTTCTTTTTTAAGTGCACCGCTTCATCGAGCAGGCTTTCAGCTAACGCTGATTGCCCTAAGACCGCAGCTAAGCCCGATAACTTCAACTTTGCCTCGTAGACATAACCCTGCACCTCGCAAAGCGCTATGGGCCCGGTTACATCAGTACCATCCTCATGGAAAATTGAATCATTGGAATCCTTCCACCCCTGCTGAAGAATTCCCTGTTCGCTTTTTCGCTGGTATTCTACAAACCCGTCACCATCGATATCTCCAGAGTCCCTGATCCAGTCCAGTGCAGCAAGAAGATGAGGCCAAAGCTCCAGCATAAAGTCCCTGTCACCGGTTCGGTCATAATAGTAGACGGCCAGAAGTAAAAACAGAGGTGTTGAATCAACACTCCCATAGTAACGGGCAAAAGGGATTTCTCCCATAGCCGCCATCTCTCCCTTTCGGCTTTCATGCAATATCTTGCCCGGCTCCGCATCGTTTTCAGGTGAATAGTCTGTGGCTTGGTTTTGAGCGAGGTATTGCAATACGCCCCTGGCCAGCTCCGGATACACCCAAAGGCACTGAAGAGCGGTAATCAGGCCGTCTCTACCGAAAGGCGTACAAAACCAGGGGACACCTGCATAGGGGTAAAGCCCCTGGCCTGTTTCCGTTATCAGAAGCCGAAGGTCAGCAGAAGACCTCTCGACCCACTCGTTACACTGCTCATTTGAAGAATAAACACTCACGAAAGCGGCACGGGATGCCAGACTTTTCTCCCTGCACTCTTGATATGCCCGTGAAAAAGTGAACCCAGGAAAGGTACTGTTTTCTCTGCTGCATGATATCCGCAAATATATACTTTCTGATTCGAAGGGATGCAGGTTAAAGGAATAGAATGTGTTACTTGCGCTGATGCCCTGGGGCTTTGGATCAAACTGTATTCGTGTCTGATAGAAAACATGGTCAAGCCCGATATAGCTGAGTTTAATCATACTCTCATCCCACACAGGGCGCTGGATCTCCCCTTTTGCCGCTCTCTTCATTCCCCTTATCTCAAAAATATCGGCATAGTCAGCACCAACGGAAAAGCTGAGATCAACAGAACACATCTGTGCATCATAATTCATGACACGGATATGTTCGTAGTACTGCTCGTTCCAAAGCAGTTTCGAACGGAAAACATGCAATTTCCCTTTACCCAGATACAGTTGGCCATCGCTGTACATATCAGGGGTAGTAAGGTCAATGGAAAGCAGTGTGTTGTCATGTGAAACGGAAGAATTCAAAAGCATAGGTCGCCGTCGGTTCAACAGCATTTCAAGGGCAGACAGGTACCGGGTCCCTTGATGAAAGATACCCTTCTCTCCTACTCCTATGCGGTGGATGTCGCCGAATCGATCAAAAATCGCGAAAGATTCACCATTCTTAAGTACCCTGGTCTGCAGATCCGTTCTTGAAGATCCCGCCTTGACATACCAGCTGTCGTTAATTTGAATAACTTCCCCGATATTTTTTTCCATGGCTATCAGTATTTTGTTGGAGATTAACCCGCATTACAGGCACCATCATGGGATGAAATGAGTTGATGATATACATCAAGATATTCATCTGTCATGGCCGTAGCACGAAATCGCCTCTCAAAAACATCACGGCACTGATATCTGCTGATAAGGTGCAACCTGCCAACAGAGGCAATGGCCTCTTCAATAGAATTGACGATGAATCCAGTAACAAAATTCTGCAAAATCTCCGGAACAGAGCCGCGGTTAAAAGCCACCACAGGTGTTCCGCAGGCAAGTGCCTCTATCATGACAAGTCCAAAAGGCTCCGGCCACTTTATAGGAAAGAGAAGAGCCGCTGCATTGCCAAGGAAATCTGACTTTTCGATTTCGTTAATTTCACCTATGAAATTAATTAGAGGGTGATCTAAGAGAGGAAGAACTTTTTCGTGGAAATATGCTTGATCCGTTGGATCGACCTTAGCCGCTATTTTTAGCTCCACACCGCTGCGCATTGCTATCTCAATAGCTTCGACAACACCCTTGTCCGCTGTAATTCTGCCCAGAAATGCAAGATAGCAACCAGACTCCGGGTTAAAGTTCAGCAGGGAATCGTCGATGCCGTTGTAAACGGTTTTCTGCCAGTTTGCCATCGGCAGGGCTTTACGCTGATTATTGGAGATTGATACGACAGGTGCCTCCCTGTATTCATTAAAAATCATGGTATGTTCCGGAAGATCCAGCCGCCCATGCAGTGTGGTTACATGGTTTACGGGGAGCCGCCTCAAAAACGGAAACTGCAAATAATCTGTATGAAAATGTACAATGTCATACAGGTCTAGCTCCCGAAAAACTCTTTCAAGCTGTAGTATCTGTACGGCCAGGGCATCACTGCAGCAGGGCTGAATCCTCCAGGCCTTGTCTGGGTAACTGCAAAGGCGTGCCTTGGTCTGGGAATCGCCACTGGCAAATAGAGTTACATCGTGACCTCGTCGTACCAGTTCTTCAGTGAGAAATGAAACTATCCGCTCTGTTCCACCGTAGAGCTTCGGCGGCACACTTTCTGTTATTGGAGCAACCTGGGCAATTTTCATAGCTGGGCCCTCACTGGTTACAACTCATTCTGCAATAAGGACACAGACACCATTATCATATCCAACATCCAGTCCGCGTTTCTCGGCCGCATTTTGCAGAAACACAGGGAAGTTTCTGTTAATAATTCATTGAGAGTAATGGGAAGAGTAATGATTTGGGAAGTTGCCCACCAATGTGCCCTGAAAGAAATAAGCACTGACTTCGAATACTCTCGGGGAACAGCTCATGCGATGTCACCTTCTTGAGTATTTTGGTTACCAAAATAACCCACGATTCATTTAGCATCCAAAGACCTGAACCTGACACCGACTAAACTGATGAAAAATCGGAATTTTGCTGCAATAAAGAGGTTTGACTTTGCCGCAAAATCCCAACCTCTCCCCCCGCCCTTACTTAACCAAATTCAATTCTGGTGTTTTCGGTTACCAGAGTTTTCTAAGCAAGCAATATGCCACTGGCGATTCAGCCCGGCACAAATATGTAATTCAACATATTTCCCATACCTATTCAGATTGTTACTTCAGATGAATGGCATTTACTGCATTGAAATGACCAAAGGAGTGGCATGTGCCATGACACAGTTCCGTTACCGGCAACTATGTGTCAAAATGTAGCAGAGTTGAGTTTCCCAGACTATTTTCAGTGACCAGGCACGCAGAGCATCCAAGAAAAAATCTTTCAGCCTATGTGTGCACAACATCTTCAGCAATTCCACAGGATGGATTAATTATCAAGAAGATCATAATGTTCCATGCTTCAGCTCTCCCCTGAAGTGTTGCGCTCATCGTGACCTCATCATCCCCACAGAACGAGACATCTATTAAACCATCGAAAATCTGAATATTTTTCTTACCACCCTGATCTTTTACTTGAACCTTGGTGCAATCGAAGATACTTTGGGCAAACTCTGTAGGCTGCTGTTGGCCCCAGGCCCTCGGTGCATTCTCTTACATCTTTAATTCAGCGAGATCCCCATGCCCAGACTCACCAAGATTGTAGCCACCATCTCATCACTCAACTGTTCCGTCGCTTTTATCGAAGGCCTCTACAAGGCCGGCATCAATGTCGTACGTCTCAACACGGCTCACATGAGCCATGAGGATGCACTAGAGGTCATCAAAAATACCAGGGCCGTCTCCGACAAAATCGGCATCCTGCTTGACACTAAAGGCCCTGAAATCAGAACCTGCCTTGCCGAGGAGCCGCTAACGGTCAAGTACGGTGATGCTGTTCGCATTACCGGGGCACCGGATAAAAAATCCTCAGGCGACATCATCTGTGTCTCGTACGACAACTTCGTCAAAGATGTCCCGGTCGGCAGTTCCATTCTTATCGATGATGGCCATATAGCCCTTGCTGTGCTCGAAAAGGATGACCAGTACCTCTACTGCTCGGTGGAGAATGACGGTACAATCAGCGAGCGCAAAAGTATCAATATACCGGCAGTACATGTAAAGCTTCCTGCCCTCAGTGAAAAGGATAAGGGTTTTATCCGTTTTGCCGCAGAGAATGATCTCGACTTCATCGCCCATTCCTTCGTGCGCAACAAAGAGGATGTGCTGGCCGTCCAGGAGATTCTCGATGAGACCAACTCTCCTATCAAAATAATTTCCAAAATTGAAAACGCTGAAGGTGTCAACAACCTCTGCGAGATTCTCGACCATTGCTATGGGGTCATGATTGCCCGCGGTGACCTGGCCGTTGAAATCCCGACCGAGCAAATCCCGCTGATTCAAAAAGGCATAATCCTGGACTGCATAGAGCGCCGCAAACCGGTTATCGTCGCCACACAGATGCTGCACTCCATGATCGATTCGCCCCGTCCCACCAGGGCAGAGGTCTCGGATGTAGCCAACGCCTGCCTTGACCATACAGATGCCTTAATGCTCTCCGGCGAGACCGCCAACGGCAAATATCCCGAGCTGGCCGTACGCACCATGGCCAAGATCGCAGTCGAGGTTGAGAGCAAGAGGAAGGGCTATATCGATGCGGGGTACACCGAGCAGAACAAAGTCGCTGCGTATCTGGCAAAATCGGCAGTAAAGGCGGCTATTCGCCTCAACACCAAGGCGATTGTGGCAGATTCTCTCACCGGCACCTCGATCCGCGCCCTTGCCGCCTATCGCGGGGCCAACGTCATCCACGCCCAGGTCTACGACCAGCGGGTCATGCGCCGCCTCTCCTTATCCTTTGGGGTCTATGCAGATTATATTCACATGGATCTTGGCAACGGCAATGTCTTGCAGTCGTCAATCTGCCGCCTTATAGCGGAAAACCGATTTCACGACGACGACCTGATCGTCATCCTCGCCGGCAGTTTCGGTCCCCGCCAGGGAGCGACCTATATCGAGATCAGCTCGGCCGCGAACTTCAAACTTAAATGCCGCTGACAATATTGGTTCTGATTCCCCCCTCAGCTTAGACTTGAAAAAGTGAGGGGTACGGTGTGAGGTAAGGCGTAGCAGATTGGCAAATCCCCCCTGAAATCGATTCATCTTATCGAGTTTCAGGGAACACTTCTTTAGGTTTAGGCTGTTACTCATCCCCCTAATTCCTTGCTTCTCACGCCTTGATTCGTGAAGCTGAGCTTTAGAAGGAATCGGCAAATATTTTAGAGAATACATGCTGATGAATTGAGAGAGAGTCAAAGAAAAAGAACTCGTGCTACGCTGCGTACTGTTTTGCGTGGCAAAAGGGCATGCTGACTCTTTCTGCCCTCAAAAGAAAAATTCAATTCCAGCTCAACAATACTGTTTCACTATCGAGAACTAATCTTCTTGCGACATTGTTGAACGTATTGGAACTCCTAGTCTATAAAATCTGACAAAACCCAATTTACTTATCTTTTTTTGCATACTATTCGACATAACACTAATTGATGTCCCTGGCGATTTGACAAACCAACTAAATGCAGTTGTACGATATCGTAGTACACAACATGTAAGGTTAGGCACATCTAACGAATATTGGAGTTGCGTAATATACCCATACTCCTATATCACGGATATTTACGTATTATAGGAACTCCCAGGAGTTGCCTGATTAACGCTTGCAACTTGAAAATCAATCGCCTACTATGCAATAAAAATGTGACATTTTAGCAAGATAAGCAGTTTGTCGCACAATTTGAAAAGAAATATACCACAACGGGTAGCTACCCGTTGTGGTAGTCGTATTCATTGAAAATGAGGAAGAAATCCCCAAAAAGGGAGTAGTCCTATATTACACGTTATGTAAATGAATGTATTTTATGCTGTACTTAGAGTATTGGAAATGTGTATAAAATAAAATTACGGATAATCTAATATTAATTATATGATTCTCATTATTAAATATATTGCATTTCTGATAATTCTTTACCCTGTAGTGGTAATAATGACATTGATTAGCGAAGTTGCATATGGAAAAAGAACAATTTCTGAAATTAAAGATAATGCAAAATCATTAATTAAGAGAACCACGGCAATATATATATTACTTGTTGTGTCTTCAATTATATATGTTATTTGGAAATATGAATGATGAAATACACAACCATCATATTGCTAGCCATAGCCATAGCATTAAGCGTTGGGGTTGTAATCGAAAATGTAGGAGTAAATTTCTTCTTTATTGCTATTGTAGTTGCTCCATTAATAATCCCAGCAGTATGTAGCGCATTGAAGTTGTATGGAGGTCTTGCAAGTGATCTTGTAGGCCAGGTAGGGGTAGTTGTGGCGTTCGTTACCGTACCAATATACTATTATTTCGCATATTTCAAGGTTCCAGATAAATACGATGGAATTATATATTTCTTTGTTCCGTTAGTGCAAATTACGTCATTGGCAGCACTGGTTGTTATAGTGAAAATAATAAAAAAATACACATAACCAGCCGTTTCAAGGGACGCGCAAAAGGCGCGCGCCCCTGAACTTCACGTTGAACCTGTAGAAAAAGGTGTTGGTCATAGCAAAATCAGGCATTTAGAGTTATATTTGGCTTCATTCGATGGTAATCAACCCCTTAACCCTGCCGAAAGTCGGAAGCCATGGCCAAATACAAGCCGTATTCATACGCTCAGGGGATGTTCATACCAGTATTCTTCAATGAGCAGATACAAAAAGGGACTTTCGAGTACACCCTGAACTATCTGGTCGATCACGAACTCGACCTTTCCATCTTTGATGCCAGGTTCACCAACGACGAAACTGGTGCCCCAGCCTATGACCCACGGATTTTGCTGAAGATTATCCTGTTTGCCTATTCACGAGGTATTACTTCTAGTCGTGCAATTTCCGAGTGCTGTGAGAAATACATCCTTTTCATGGCCCTTTCAGCCAATACCAGACCCCACTTCACAACAATTGCCAGTTTCGTCTCCAGTATGGACAAAGAGGTTGTCTCTCTCTTTCTTCAAGTACTGCTGATCTGTGACCAGCAGAACCTTATTGGCCGAGAGATGTTTGCTATTGATGGCTGCAAACTCCCAAGCAATGCCTCTAAGGAATGGAGTGGCACCAAAGCCGATTTGACCAAAAAGGTTGAAAAGATAGAGCGAGCTCTGCACAGAATGATCATCCGTCACAAGTCCATGGATCTTGAGAAGATAGAGCCGGAAGTTCGGGATCATGAAGAGAAATATAAGAAGAAACTACAAAAAAGTGCTGCCAAGATAAGGGATTGGCTGAAAGACCATGATGACCGACGTGGCAGTGGCGGCAAACCGGTTAAATCAAACATTACCGATAATGACTCTGCCAAGATGGCCACATCGAAAGGGGTAATACAGGGGTATGTCGGTGTTGCCTCAGTGGACAAGAAGCACCAAGTCATTGTTGGAGCAGAAGCCTATGGGCAGGGCAGTGAGTCCAATCTCCTTGTACCTTCGCTGAAGTCGATACAGTCTAACTTGGAACAGATAGGCGACCAAGATGTATTTGGTAAGGCCAAAGTTGTAGCGGATAGCGGTTATCATTCCGAGAAGAATCTCGAGTACCTCTATACAGAGAATATAGATGGGTATGTTGCGGATACTCGTTTCCGCAAACGAGATCCTCGCTTTGCCACAGCGGAGCGCTATAAAGATCTCCCCGCTTATCACTTTGCGACCAGGGCCGGTGGAAAGCGACTCTTTCGGCCTGAACATTTTACTTTCGCTGATGATTTGAGCCACGCTATTTGTCCGGCCGGCAAGAAACTCTACCGCAATGGCTGCAACGCCAAGGTGAAAGATTATCAGGCCTACAAGTTCAAAGGAGCTAAGCGAGACTGCCTCCCATGTCAATTGCGACGTGAGTGTTTACGCAAGCCAGAGAAAACCGAGGCCCGCCAGCTAGCTTACTTTCCGGGGAAAAAGCGTAACGGTAATGAGCGATTCACAGAGAAGATGAAACGAAAGATTGATTCAACCATTGGTCGAGCAATCTATGGCATGCGACTCGCTGTTGGTGAGCCACCCTTTGGCCATATACGGTCAACCATGAAACTTGATCGATTCAGTCTTCGAGGAAAACGAAAAGTGAATGCGCAGTGGAACCTGTTCTGCATGGTCCATAACCTGAAAAAGATCCACTCGTATGGAGCGGTAGTAGGCAGCTGACAGGTAGATCGTAGAGGAGAATAGTCCCAAGAAGGTTCACAAATGGACTGAGGGCAAATAGAGCAGGGTAAAGAACAAGTGGAATCGAAATAGGCGGCTAGGAAAGTAGATTTTTGGAACCCTCCTGAAATCGGTTGAGGGAATCTTCGGGATTTTGAACTGCATTTTTCTACAGGCTCGTTATGTTTGACAAAAATATTATCTGATTACCCCTCATCCTCAGCAAACTTTAAAATACGCTGAGGCATTGGCTTAGTAACTGTGGAATATCGAATAAGTGAGCCGACCATGGCTCCCATATAAAAACGGTTGTTGAAACGAAAACAGAATTCAGCCAAATACCTTGGCAAATGCTTTGAACTCACAGCATGATATGTACCATGTATGGCCCTTTTGACATTGCCGATCATGGTGTTGATCCAATGGAAAATCTTGTTGTCGGGATTGTGATAAATTTCACTTGTATTGATAGCGCCGTGGAAAGCAACGCTGTCAGCAACTCCTCGTAACGGGCCGAACTCATCCGAAATTACAACGCTTTCGTGGTGGATATGCTTCAACGACCACTTGCGAACTTCCTGGGAGGAAAAGGAGTTCACTTTACTCATTCTCATATGAATCGGATGGCCTTTTTCGTTGCGGGCTATGGCAGCAAGAAATGGGGTTTTGCCAGGGGCTCCCCGGCCACGCTTACCACCGGATCTTTTACCACCCCAATATGCGTCATCAAGTTCAACTAGGCCATTGAGGGCAAGACTGTCATCGGCTGCTTTCATAACGTGCTGGAGCTTGTGCTTCATTTTCATAGCAGCATTGATTGAAATACCAAGTAATCGTCGCAGATTGAGCGCTGACATACCCTCTTTCGATTGGGTAACAAAGAAAATCCCGAGGAACCAAGTAGTAAGAGGCAGTTTTGAGGAGGCAAATATAGTGTCGCTTGTAAGTGAGCATTGGAAACGACAGTTGCGACACTGATAGAGATTCCGAGTTAAGATTAGGTAGTGTTTGGTATGACCGCATCTCGGACATTTGTACCCAGTAGGCCAACGAGCATTGAATAGCCTTTCTCGGCACTGCTCTTCAGCGCCATATGTATCGAGAAATCTCTTCAAGCTGAGGCCTTTTTGAAATTGAACTGTATTCTTTGGCATGTCGTTTCTCCCTATGAAGGTTATCCAAGGGATTATGACATGCCAGGGGTATCACAGAGTGACCACCCTCAAGGGGTTTTTAAATGCTGAGCTTTAGGGGTAATCAGAAAATATTAAAGGTATACAATAAATGTTGTTCAAAATTAATGAAATTGGAACAGGGGACCACACTCTAAGTAGTGTTGAGTCAAAAACACTATTTTCGATAGGTCTTAAAGAAAAAGATTTAGAAAATATAATTTACAAAAATATTAACCATGTAATTAGGTCTGCAGATTTAATTACTATAGGCCACTCTAGAAATTGGCAAGAAGAGCCTGATATATTAGCATTAGACGAAGAAGGAAATTTATATATTTTTGAATTAAAAGCATGGGAAAGTAATAAAAACAATTTATTACAAGTAATGCGCTATGCTCAAATGTTTTCGACTTACGATTACGATCGTCTTAATAGACTATGGAAAAAATTCGGGTCAGGAGATCTTGAAGAAGCTCATAAAGATTATTTTGGTGTGAAAACATCAATAAATAGAAAAAGGTTTAACAATAAGCAAGTTTTGATAGTAATGACTAACGGTCTTGACGTTGAGACTAGGGTTGCAATTAAATATTGGCATGGCTTAGGTATTGACATAAGACCTTGGGTCTATAAAGTTTATGAAATCGAAGGTCAAAAATATATTTCTTTCGAGGCTTTTGGCTCAACTGTAGATCCATATGAAGATGTTGTAAGTTCTTATCATCTAGTGAACACTTGTAAAGCTCATGGAAATAAATTCCATGACAATATGATTAGTAAAGAAAGGGCTTCTGCTTACAACAACCCTTGGAAACTTTCTATAATGAACATCAAGAAAGGCGATATCGTTTTTCTGTATGAAAGTCGAAAAGGTATAATCGCATATGGAACCTCAAACAGCCAATATAAAATCGGTGATTGGGATGGTGATGAAGAATATTTTGTTGAATTAGATAATTTTAATAGAGTTAAACCTGCCATAAGGGCTGGTAAGTTAAGAGAAATTGCTGATTACCATGTACCACTTCTAAGAACTTACACAAGCTTGAGGAAAAAGTCAGGTGACGACTTGATTAACCATATAAAATCAAAGGAATAAAGACATAATCGGGTAGCCGGGGGTTTTTCTCCCCCAGCCCCCACAACACCTAGCATGCGGGTCCGCACTAGGCGTTTCCCATAGAACATCGGGCCGTAGCCGGATAAAGTATATCCGCAGCTCTTTGACAGCAAGAAGGCAACAGCTGCGGATAATACCGAAAGTTGGATTGTCTCACATCGCGCCTACCATTGGCGGCCCTGTCGGGTTGAATGCGTGGTTGAGCATATGAGGTCTCTCTTTCTTCTATGGGTTTGGCCCTTCAGCGGGGTGAGTCTTCCAGGCTTTTCTCTTCACCTGGCTCGTTTCCAGTCCCCCATGTGCCTTTTGGGTGACTTCCTTCGCCTACTATGGCCTCTGCTGACTCCTGTCTCATCACAGCCGATGTTACCACCGTCCGCGCTCCTGTTTCCAGACGCTAGAGAGACAGGCCTCCCCGGGTAATTGCGTGAACTTATGATGAGCGATCGCGTCATTTACCGTATCTCCTGATCCTTGGGCTTAAACATGTTGTGCTGCCTTACCCAGAGACTCGGCCTTATATGACATTTCTGTTCGTCGACCCACATCGTTACACTTAGGCTTCCTCCAAACACAACCTCGCGGTTATGCTCTTGCCATCGGTTAGTGTTCCATGTTAAGCATTTAACTTAACACAGGATCACACACAATGGACTTTAACCCTATTAGTTCACGCCCATGCCGGGCGCACACAAAAAGCTGAACAAGGACGCACAGACTGCACGCGCCTGTTAGCTCTACGTTAGCTATTGAAAAAAATATGAATGACACACAATTAACATGGTATATGCAAGAAGTATCAATGCATTCATTAGGTGCCGAAGTTCACTATCATGAAATGATTAATTGCATCGAAAATGAGCAAACTAGACAAACAAGGTTTGTTTGGTTTCACCTAACTTCCTTCCTGGCTCATGCTGGTATGATATCTAAATATATCTCACCAATTAGACCTAACGGCATAAAAAGGGAAAGAATGGCTTTGCTAAAGGAAAAACTTAGTGTTTCAGGTGCATCTGAAGTTCTTACGCGAAATGCTAGAGACAATGCGGAACATTTCGATGAACGCATTGACAATTGGGTACGAGATGACGCAGGTTCAATCATGGAAATCGTTCTAGATTCTAGGTCTGGCTATAATTATTTAATAAGAGATGAAACTCGAATTAAAAGAGTACTCCTACAAGAGGAACTAATATTTATATCGGAAAATCGAGATGGGACAAAGTTCGAACTTGAATTGAAGCCCCTATATGATGAAGTAAAACGAATAGGCCAAAATGCTACTGAATGGCTTGAAAATTCTTCACCTGTACACTTTATATATCCACAATAAAAATATAATTTAGCTAACAAAGCGTTCAAAAAATAACCTTATGGATAACATTGAACAGTTCAGTATATATACGGCTAAAATATTTGAAATTCTTTATCAGAAATTCCCGGTACCTTGTTCTATTGACCGTATGACAATTATTTCAGACTATCTTTGTTTTGATAAAAAAGATGAATTGAAAGAATTAAAAATCAAAAAAGACATGGCTGAGTTGTTAGAACATAGTTACAGCGAGAAATTACGTGAAAAAGATTTTAAAGAGAAAATAGAAAAATCTAAAGAGCAATGGCGAGAAGTGGAAGAAGAAAGGCACAATGATGAACGAGTACAATTAGAGATATATCAAGGAACGATCGAGTTTCTATTGGCTGAAAATCTCATTTCAACCTGTCATCAAGGTGGATATAGGCTGACTTCGAAATCCTTCTCTCACCTAAACAAAAAGTTTAAAGAAGGGAAACTTGAAAATGAAGCCTCCTCTTATATTGGAGCAATTAAAAATATATTCTCAAACACTACTGCAATATCTAAAGATGTTTCAGTCGGTGTTGCAGTGAATATAATACCAAAATTATTAGGAATAAGCTAACAAGGCGTTCACTATCGCTCCACTGCGTTCCGCTGGACTCGCTGAAGCTCGCATGTGCCACGAAGAAAGGAACTCATAACTTTCTGTAACTTTGTGAAAGATGAAGGAGGGCTCTTCGAACTCGGATTGCAGGATTTGGGTTCAAACCACCTACTGCTGCTGTGGTAAAGAGCCATGGTAGTGAGCGAGTAGGGAAAGGCAGAAAGTAAATCTGTCAGGTATGTTTTAGGAAGATGAACGAAAGTGAACCACCGACGAGGTGCCGAAATCAGCGTTGACAGACGTCATCAAAACCAGGGTAACGCGAGCTGATCTGGGATGAGTGTGGAGGCAACCTGTTTACTGCCCACACGGTGACCGGCATAGAGGTGGCATGATCCTAATACAGGCTTTCATAAGGAACGTGGGAACCTGTCGTTCCGATGTTAAGGGAAAAATCCAAGTGGCGGTCCCACAAGGATGAAAGTACTGATGCGGAGCACGGGGGCAGATTACCTCGTAGTAGTGATGAAGTCTCTGTAATGGAGATGGAGCGAAGGGGGTAACATATCTGAATTTGCTTATTGGTCAACTAGCAATAGGAAGAACCTCCTAGCAATGCAAACTTATTCTGAATAGGGGTCATGAAGAGCCGTATGAGGCGAGAGTCTCACGTACGGTTCTGTGAGAGCCTGGGGGTGAGATTCCCCCGGGCGACTCGATCGGTGAACTCAACGTTATCTTAAAACAATCTATAATTGAGTAACTATTCCACAAAATGCAGATTCACGAATGGGAAATATGGCACACATATAGCACTTATATTCAATCCCAATCTATTGATTTAGAAGCTGCAGCATGTAAATTGGTTGAAGCTGAGTTTGTTGAGCTTGCAATGCTCCAAAATGGGCAAACTTTTTGGAAGTCTCAAGATGGGTTTTGTAGGGGATACACAGATGTCAACCATGAGCCATACGGTTCACAGGGTGAAATCAAATTAATCAAATTCCCAGAAGATATTAGTGGTCCAAGTGGTTTTGCATTTGAAGCATGGTATCAAGCAGCCCATTTACGATTTAATGAGTTGAGGGTTATTGGTGGTGAAAGTGACACATTACCTCACCCATACTTAAGAGCATTTTTAGGTCAAATAAATCTAATTTATTCAGAAGAAAATGGTGGCAAAGTTATCTGTTATCCAATTTTGAATATCTATGAAACAGGCATAATCACTTTATCCTTCCGTACGATATCCCCTCAAAGCACTACTAAAATTGAAAATTTAATTTCAGGTGCCGTCAACCTTTTTAAACATTCATTTGAGAAAGTTGAAGTTCCAAGATCATTTTCGAAGCATGCTACTCGTGCATCATATGATTCGTTAGGCCCTTGGAATATTTTTAAAAGACTAGAACATTATTTCTTACAGAAGAAACATGAAGAAGCTGTAGATTTTCTAGCAACCACATATGATGAAGGTGATTTTCAATTTGTACTTAGCCCATTATCTAGTTCAGAAGAGGTTTCTACAAAAGATAGATTGCAGAATGTTGCACTGTCAATATTCCTAACCGCAACTCATATAATTAGTAATCCGAGATACGGTATAAGAAAGATATTATTTGGTCAACGACATATACCCCATGTTGCTTCTTATTGGACAGGCAGACCTCATATTCACATTACTAACTTTTCAAACCAAAAGAAAACAGCTAGTGAAAATGAAAAACATCATGGGTACCACTGGGGTAGTATATTAGCTAGAACTAATATTGCAGATAAAAAAGTGGCATTAAATTATCTAGAAAAAGATCTACGACCATTTGAAGATTATTCTATTTACATTAACCTTTCTGCAAGTTTGTGGGTTTGGTCTAAGAATGGAGTGCTACAACAAAAAGAACATGCTGATCCTAATAATGGGACATCTAATCTATGAAGCACAAGTTATTTCAGAAATGTTAGAGTATGGCAGTATGTTATATTATAGCCTATTAAATGCTATTGAAAAATACACAGAATCCTCTGAAGTACTGAAGGCTCAATCTTCCATTCTAAAATTAGAACATGATATGTATACCGCTAGTCATTTTGGTGAGATAAGAGAATTGCTAAAAAAAGGTTGGGAAGAACTAGGTGTTAATACTGTCAAAGAAAGAATTAAAACCACCCTGGCAATCCGAGAAAATGAAACAAAAATTCACGAGAATAAGCTAACTGCAAAAGTAGGCATTTGCCTCACAACGATCTTTGGGTTAGCAACAGTCCCTTTAGTCGCATCTGAAGTATTAGGGCCAATATGGAAACTTTTAAATCTACCTCAAATTGCCAACGAGTATGCATTTAAAACAACATTGAACTGCATCTCACTTAGTTTAGTGTCATCCATATTAGCAATTGTTTTGGCAAGTATTGAAAAAAAACAAATATCAAATAAATAGATAACAAACGGGTAAACACGGACTCGCTAAAGCTCGCCGGTTACCCTACACGTTACCTGTACAAAAGCAACCTACGTGAGTATAAAAATAGAAAGAAATAAATGGTCAAAATCTAGTCAAAGCTCTACAGGCCATTATGATGAGTGTGCAATCTATTATGAAAATATCGCATACCGCTGTTACAAATGTGAGCAATCAACGAAATATACGTAAGCGACCAATAAACCCCATCTTTTCAGTCCTATAAATTCATGTTCCAGTATGCCTCACCATAACCAAGGAGGTATACATCGTGAACGGCACAATCTCGAAACTACAGCAGAAGCAGGAATACTGGCAAAAACATATCACTGCTTGGCAATCAAGTAATCTGAGTCAGAAAACCTATTGTCAATCGCACGGCATTGCTCTGGCGACATTTGGCTACTGGAAGCGCAAACTAAAAAACCTGAATGATAGGCAGGTTGCGTTTTACCCACTTACTGTACCAGCAACACTTCCAGATAATCCTGTTACGGCTTCTCCTGCTAGCATCGCAGTACATGTCAATCGATTTAAGCTCGAAATTCAGAGTGACTTCTGCGCCGAACAATTGAAAAAAGCTGTGAAGACCCTGGAGCAGCTAACATGATTCCCACTCCAGCAAATGTCCGAGTCTACATTGCTCTCGGGGTTACCGATATGCGCAAGTCAATAAACGGTTTGTCTCTTCTTGTTGAAGATCAGTTTGACCTCGATCTTTTCTCGGGCAGTCTGTTCGCTTTCTGTAATAGGAAAAGGGATATGGTCAAGATCCTTTACTGGTATCAAAATGGTTTTTGCATCTGGCAAAAACGACTTGAGGCAGATGTCTTTCGTTGGCCGGAATCAGAAGAAGAGGTAATTGAAGTCCATGAAACTGCTTTGCAGTGGCTTTTACATGGGCTTGATGTGCAACAGGCTCACATGCAACTTAGCTACAATTCAGTATCATAATATTTATGGAAATATTGCTTGAACTAGCTGTTATGGCAATGTTTATGTGGTATATTGCACACATGAATTTCGATACAGCAAACCTTCCTGATGACCCGGCAGAACTCAAACGACTTCTCGTTGAAACCCAACGTCGTTACGAGCGGGAAACCGAGCTTTTACGAGAGCAGGTTCGTCTACTCTATGCCAAACTGTTTGGCAAAAAAAGTGAAAAAGGAGGAGCCGAAGCAGGCGTGATGCAACTGCCTCTCTTTGACATGCCTGAACCTGAGGTTGAGCCAGTTGCCGAGGTTGTTGAAGTCCCTGAACATACTCGAGCGAAACGAGGCCGCAAGCCGTTACCGGCTAACCTGCCCAGGGTCGAAATCGTACATGACATTCCCGAAGATGATAAAGTCTGCAATTGTGGGGCGGAGCTGGATCGTATAGGTGAGGATATTTCCGAAAAGTTGGATATCGTCCCAGCTATTATACGGGTTGTGCGTCATATTCGCCCTAAATATGCTTGTAAAGCCTGTGAAGGATTGGAGTCTGAAGGGCCAGTGGTGAAAATTGCACCACCGCCAAAGCAGATTATCAGCAAGGGAATTGCTACCGCGGGCTTACTCGCCCATATACTTACTGCAAAATTCTGTGATGCACTGCCATTTTACCGGCAGGAAAGACAATTTTCCCGGCTGGGAGCTGAAATACCCAGGGCAACCATGGCTAATTGGGCAATGAAAGCTGCCGGTGCCTGCACACCACTTCTTGAACTGCTGTGGCGAGAGATTCATTCCGGTCCGTTAATCAATATCGATGAAACCTCGGTTCAGGTTCTGGCTGAACCGGGGCGGTCACCAACAACTAAATCGTATATGTGGATATGTCGCGGTGGTGATCCACATCATCCCGGCCTGATCTATCATTATGCTCCAAGTCGTTCAGCCAAAATTGCAAGGGAGCTGCTTGCGGGATATCGTGGAGCCGTGCAATCAGATGGTTACGCTGGGTACGACTTTCTTGATACGCAACCGAATATTGCCCACGCTGGCTGTTGGGCTCATGTTCGCCGTAAATTTGTTGATGCACAAAAAGGTCGTGGCAAAACCAAAAAGGCGGGCAGCACCGATGTAGCGCTGAACTATATTCGACAAATTTATGCAATTGAAAAAGAGGCAGCTAAACAAGGTCTTGCAGATGAAGACCTGCTTGCCTTGCGTCGAAAAAAGGCTCGGCCGATTCTGGAAGATTTCTTCCTTTGGCTGAGCAAAAAGTCTAGCCAAGTGACACCGAAGAGTTTGCTTGGATCTGCGGTGAATTATACCCTCAACCAGTGGAAACGCTTATTGGTCTACCTCGATATTCCTGAAATGACGCCGGACAATAATGCCGCTGAGAACGCAATACGCCCATTTGTCGTTGGCAGAAAAAACTGGCTGTTTGCAGGAACACAGGAAGGTGCTAAGGCGAGCGCCGTGATCTATAGCCTGGTTGAAACAGCCAAGGCCAATAATTTGGAACCGTATAACTACCTTCGATATCTATTTGAAAAATTACCGTTTGCAGAATCTCGTTCAGAGCTGTTGAAACTTTTGCCGATGAATTTAAAAGCTGACGATCTACGAATAGCTGGAAATGTGAGTGGGGTTTAATTACCGCTTACAAATATACTGCTGAGTATGTGAGCAATCTCTATTGAAAAAACCCTAATCGGACAGCCGAAGGTTTTTCTCCCCCGCCCCCGCAACACCTGGCATGAGGGGTCCGTACCAGGCGTTTCCCAAAGAAAATTCTTACCCCTAGCGAGCTTTTCGTCATTTCTTTGCTGTATTACAGCCAGGGGTTATCAAATTTTCGCGAAGGATCAGAGCATCCAACAGGATGTATTTTGCGTGGCTACCACCTGTACCCACTTTTTTAATGGTGAACGGCACAGAACGCCTCAGTGACCTTCGACCCTATAGTAAAAGCAGGGTGACATTCACGATAAAATACTGTTTAAACGTCCTTGTACCGTCTTGCCTCCCTCGACTCCAGACACCATGGGTATGTTGCCGCCAAACTCCAGCAAGGGAGGTGGTTGATGGCACCAGAGCAAGCAAGGCTTCCTCCGAACAAAGCCCTCAATTGCAAGGCTATGCATCTCATAGAGCGTACCAAGCAAAACCTTATGCAATTGGCGGCACCACCCTGGATCAAAATCATTACTTCAATAAAGAAGGAATAAATAAAGATATGCTGGGAATATATGTTACCAGCAACACCACAATAACATTCGCCAGGAGAAAAGGCAGGATTGCCCGGCTTATCTTCTCCATTGGTGACTCTGATATTATCGAGGCAGCAAACAGACAGCAGCCAACGGGCGGTGTGGCAAGACCGGTAATGAGATTAACGCTCATGAATAAACCGGCATGCAGTGGGTCAATGTTGAGCATGTTAAAGAGAGGCAGCAAGACAGGCGTCACAATCATGATGGCTGGAATGCTGTCCATGAACATCCCGAGCCCAAACAGCATCAGGTTGATCATCAACAGGATCTGCCATTTCGATAATGAACTATCCATCAGCCATTCTGCAAACATCTGAGGGGCCTGCTCGTTGGACAACGCCCAGCCAAAAAGAGCAGCAGCAGCGATAATTATCGAAACGCTGCCAGTCTCAACCGCGGACTCTTTGATTACCGTCAGCAGCCGTCTCACGCTCAGAGTCCGGTAAACAAACATGGCGATGATACCGGCATAAAAGGCAGCCACGACCGCCGCCTCGGTGGGACTGACGATTCCGAGAAGGATCCCGCCGAGAATTATTACCGGCAGCAGGATAGCCAGAGAGGCGTCCCGAACAATTATGCACGCCTCACGAGGAGAAATCGTTTCCTCCCTTCTGGGGAGGTCATTCTTGATGGCATGAATTTTCACCACCGCCATCTGTGAGATTCCGACCAGCAACCCGGGAATAGCGCCGGCAAGAAACATATCCCGAATGGAGACCTGGGCAATGGAGCCATATATGATGAACATGAGGCTCGGGGGAATGATAGGACCCATGGTTGATGAGGCAGCAGTAACTGCGGCACTGAAGCTTCTCGAGTACCCCTTTTTCACCATTGAGGGAATAAGGATAGAACCAATTGCTGTGGTATCTGAAATGGCTGTACCGGTGATACCGCCAAAGAACATGCTGACCACAATATTTGTGTACGCCAGGCTGCCTTTGACTCTCCCGACGATAAGGTCAGCCACCCGGATCAACCGGTCGCTGATTCCCGCCTCGGACATGATTCGACCTGCGAGGATGAAGAAAGGGATGGCCAGCAGGATAAACGAATCGAATGAACGCAGAAGACGAACCACCACAATATTGAGCGGCAGTTCAGCGCCGAAATAGTAGACCAGAGTTGAAGCGAGCAAAGCAAAGGGGATCGGTACCCGTATTGCCATGAGAACAAAAAAACAGATTACCATCAGTGCAATGTACAACATGCTCAACCCTCTTTCCTATCTTTCAATTCAACTAATCGCTGGAATATGAATATCACCATAACCACAGCACACAACGGTACTGCGAGGTACACAACACCCACTGGAAAACCAGTAATAATAGGCGAGTGCACCTGCCACATATTTACAACGTGCTTGGCCCCCATCACCGTCAGGACAGAGCAGAGAAACAGCATCACACCATTATGGACAAGGTCAAAACCAAGCTGCATCTTTCGGGGTACCCACTGGTAAATCACATCAATCTGGGCATGGCTACCCTCCATGTAGGAGACAGCTGCCCCCAGCAGAACAATATGGATGTAGGCATACCGTGTTATGGTGTTGGACCAGGCTACGGGTTGGTCGAAGAAGAACCGAAGGAGAATGCTTGCCCCTAGCACCAGCCCCATTCCAACCAGCAGAACTGAAATGTATGTACAGGTAACGACTTTCGTCACTCGAACAGTCTGGGCCATTACTCCTGCAGTTGTATGAGGTTTTACCTCGATATCTTCCATTTCACCCTCTTTCCTTGGCAACTTTTTCCAGCAAACTCCACCGGGTTCACCGATGAGCAATTCATACCGGCCCTGCCCAAGCCAAAAGTCCTGAGAGGACCAGTATGCTTGCTACATGATATCAACTATTTGATTTCGTATGCTTTTGGCATTCTCGCATCAGGATCAAGAAACTGGATCTGATCGTACCAGGCTTTCCAGTGCGGATTACTCGCAAACCACTTTTCGTAAACTTTCTCAGAAGCCGCTTTAAACGGGGCAGTATCCGGATATGTCACGGTACCGCCTGCAGCTTGTACCTTTTCGATGGCCTCCTGCTCCCGAGCGTATTGCCATGCATCGGTGAGTTCAATCGCATCATTGGCTACGGAGCGTACCAGCTCCTGTTGTTCTCCAGAGAGCTTGGCCCAGGTCTTTGGAGAGATGAAGACGACTTTCTGCGTCCACATCTGACGGAGGATTGCATAATTACTTACCACCTCACTCATCTTGAAGATGTTGTTACAATACACGCCGAGGTCGTCTGCCTCCACCAGGCCAGTCTGCAGGGAAGTGTAGAGTTCACCCCAGTCTGTGGGGGTAACGGTAAACCCGAACTCGCTGTAGATATCCACAAAGAGAGGATTCTGCATACAACGCAGTTTTGTTCCCTTCGCATCCTGGATGCTCTTAATCGGCTTGGTGCTGGCAATGGCAAAACCGTTACAGTCTGAATAGATACCGAGAGCAATCAACCCCGTTGCCTTTTCAAGCTCAGCGAGTATCTCTTTGATAACCCCTGACTGCCTGGCCACTTTATAATGGGCTGGACTTTTGAATAGGTAGGGCAGCTGCAGAAATTGAATATCTTTATAAAATCCTGCAAGGTGTCCGGCTGAGTTGGTATCAACATCGACAGTTCCGGATTTGACGAATTCCATCGCCTCTTCTTCGCTGGTGGTCAGGGTTCCCGGATAAATAGCGACTTTAATCCCACCGTCGGTTCGCTCTTCCAGCAGCTGCTTGAAGGTCTCGGCCAGTAACTGATCAGCATCATAGACGTTGTTCTGATGAGAAAATTTCATTTTTACGGAACCGGCTTCCACGCCAGCTGGGCCAGTCAGCGCGAACATCGACAGGGCCACCAGAGTGCACATGGCCTTCTTGAAATGTTTGACAGGGTACATCATGGTCTTTCCTCCTTTGGGGGATTGATGTGTTGATTGATTGCTACGGCGTCAGCGGCAGCAGCGTTGTATATGCTTTCAAAGGTGTTCGTTAACTCCCTCGAGCCGTGCGAGAATATCTTCCAGTCTATTTCCTGCGGCTTGATGTTCGAGTATTTCCATCGCTTTTTCCGCGACGACACTTCCCGCCTCAACCGCAGGAAGCCCTCCAGCATAGATATTGGTGATCAGCGTGTACTCATATACGATACTGGCGTTGCCGCTGTAGCGTATGGCTTCCGGCAGCGACGAACTGTCGGCAAGCCTGATAGCCAGATAGGCTGAAAGGCTCCTTGATGACAGGGCATCTCCACCTGGGCGTTCCCCGACCAGCAGAATCAGCAGCTGCGGTTTCAGGGCTTCCCCCAATGCCTCGACCAGTTTTACCCGCCCATACGGAACGAGTATGGGCTGCCCCATGGTAAAATCCCGACTGGCCAGACCATCCTGGAGCACAGGCAGCAAATCTGAGATATTATGGTGAACCGCCTCTGCGCTGAGTCCGTCTGTTACGACAATCTGCACGTCCCGGTGCTCTGGGGTAAGCGTTGCAGCAGATTCAGGGCTGAGCCGTGAGCCAAGCTCAGGGTTTTTCAGATGATCGACCTTGGCCACAGCCAAAGTGGACAAGGTTCGAAAGTTGAATGACGCCAATTCGGCAAATCTCAGGTCGCTGTGCACAGCCTCTCGCCCTACAGCCTGGTTAGCCCGGAGAACCCGCTGTACAGCATTGACGGGACGAGGACCTGCGTTGTCGAAACCGGGGGCGTTGGGAAGGGATTCCCGCAATCGCTGAAACTCCGCGTCTGAGGAAATGAACAGCCTGGGATTGCCCCAGTTCGGCCCCCTCGTCACCCTGCCGTCAGGAGTCTGCTCGAAGATCCCCCGGTCAACCGCCCATCGGAGAAATTCTGGGGCAGGATTCCGATTGTAAATCTCCCGCATGGTCTGGTCGTCATGGCCACTGTTCACAAAATGGGCCAGCATGCGATCGGCCCCCAAGTAAACATCCATAAAAAAGTTCGCACCTGCGGCTGTCGCCAGCTGAACGGCCATCTGCTGCCCTTCCAGATGTGACTGTGAGTGCAGGGTATAGCTTGGGCTTATCCCCATGGGCAGACCAAGGATTTTTCCCATAAAATGATCCTGCAGGGTAGATACCATCAACTCGAAATCGTTCAGATGAGTTTCCGGGCCAATAAAGCCTGTAGCATTATTGACCATGAAAGGGTCGTAGCGACGGCAGAGTCCATAACAGAGAGCTTCGCAGGTCGTCATGTCGATACCGTCATGCTTCCGGTAGGTCATCTCACTCCCCTGTCCGGTCTCAAAGTACATGAACTGATCTGCTCTACCCGCAAGAGGACCACGCTCCGCCATAATCGCGTACGCCCGATCCATAAACTCTACGGTGACATCAAACTCCTCGGTAAGTGTTCTCTCCGTTCCCGCAAAGCTCTGGAAGAGGATTTCCACAGGCGCCCCCTGGTCGAGAGCCGCCAGCTGAGTTTTAACATGCCCCAGAACACAGATCTGAGACGGCGCTTCGGTTTCTCGCCGAAGTTTATCCAGGTGATGAAGAATTCTGCTCACGTTATCCACCGAGCCCTCAGAGGGATTCACCCCGATCAGACAGTCTCCCATGCCTAAACTGAGATCTGTATAGACCAAGAGAGAAATTGCATCGAGATCATCCTTGGGGTGATTCGGCTGAAGCCTGAATGAGAGACAGCCCGGCAGACCAATAAGCGTTCGTGCCCTGGTGGGCTTGGAAATTTTCCTGGGGATGAAGACAAGCTCATGCACATCCATTATTTTGGCTAAAGCAGACGCCATAACTGGCGTTAATGCCTTACCCAGCCGCTCAACCTCCGCGCCGCCCGAAGCAAGGAGATGATCTTTCAGTTGGCCTACGGTCATGGTCGCGATCGTGCGAAACAGCTCAAGGTCGATCTCGTATCCGGCACGCATGACACTATCGACCCGTCCGCTGCCATCGGTCAGGGGCGTGTCGTAAATATGTTGCAGGGAAAGACCTGAGAGAATTGAGCGTGCCGCCTCCCTTTCCATTTCATCTTTGGCTGCAAGCCCTGCGGTACGGTCACCCGCCTTGCTGATGTCTGCAGCTCCGAGCAGTTTCTTCAAGCCTTTGAAGTTGAACTGCCGATCGAGGAGGGAGGTTGCATATACCTCATCAGGGCCCGGAGCAGGCACGAATATGTCTTCTAACGATTTAATAATTTTCATAAAACGTTTATCAAATTTATTTTTTTTTAGAGTGCATTACTGCACCCCGTAAAACGACACAGGCACAATGTTATTACGATTACGGCCAATATTGACGAAGTGCGCATTCCTGTCAGGAATTTCATCGATCACCACGATATTGGCAGAAAGCCGTCGCCAGCCAGTGGCGTAATTTCCCAGCGATTTGCCACAATTGTTAGGGACAAGCACGATGAGCGGAGTATCGGGCGTGATCCCTTCAGCCACTACGCCAGAATACAGCCTCTGACCCAAGGCCTTTACCCGTTCCATTTTTTCAACTGACGGCCCCTTGATAACTCCTTCAGATTGATCATCTTCAGCAGCAGCGGTAACCTGTATCGCCCCCCCACGCTCGCTTTTAGCTATCATCTTGATAAGCTGACGAACTTTTTCATCACCGGCATCCATTGACATCCGCCCCACGATGGGCACATCCTGCAGGGGCAATATCTCTTTTCGTGGAAGGAACAGGGTGGCCCCTGAGACCTCGGTGCTATGTATGGCAAGTCCATAGACTGTGGCCCTGCCCATGTTTTCAGGTACAAGCTTGGAGATACCCGCGGAAAGGATCGGCGAGGACATGATGGAGCGAGCCAGATCTATACCCAGATCCCCAAAATGGGTGGTATCGGGAAGAGGCTGGCCAAGTGCATGCCTGTAAATGAGTTCACCGACTCCGCCGGAAAAAGTAATTACAGGTTTTCTCGACAACTCTTTCGTAGGCAGAGGGATCTGAGTGTGTAATCGGGCGGCATGGCTTTCCAGTAATTTATCCGTGCCTCGGACAATTGCCTCCAGCATTATCCGATAGAACTCAAGAATCGCGTCTCGCTCAGGTATCTTCAGATCGTCTCCAACTATTCTGGAAATCCCAAGGTGATCCAGGAGCACGCGACCATAAGCGGAGATCGAGGTAAGGCGATATGTTCCAGGCTCAAACTGAAAGTGACGGGCTCCGATGAAGTAGCAGCCAGCAGCCAGCACATTCCCATTTACACCAAGAGCCGGATTGGTAGTGCCACCTCCGATATCAAGATTGATTATGGCACGCTCGCTGTGACAGCGGGAAAGAGTTGAACAGCTGCCCATAAAGGCGAGCCAGGACTCCAGGCAAGGATCCGAAGCCGTTGCGATTATAGCTTCTCCCACTCGCTCTTTAACCAGTTCAGCGATCCGGCCTGCATTTGCTTTTTCGGTGGCCAGACCGGTGATAATTGCCCCGCCTGAGAACAGTTCATCTATTCTTATACCACTTGCTTGCAACCAGCGGTCGAGATAGCCCCGCAGTGCTATTTCATCGATCCTGTCATTTTCAAAAGGTGTGAACACGGGTTCAGAGCGGTATATGATATCGGGATGACCGAAAGCCATTCGGCCAGTAACTGAATTACGGCCAACACGAGCATGAGCCACCATCGCGCTACTTGTTGTTGAGCCGAAATCAAGCCCAACCATCGTGACTACGCCGTTTTTGTGAAATTCCTTCTCTCTGCTAGACATATTCTTCTCTGCAAAACCACGCTGATTTCATGGGTGTTTTAAGGCAATGGGCTTTGTATCCTGACTACTGATATACTAGCTGATATACCAGCAGTCAAGATACAAAAACCTTCCATATTTGTAATTCGCCAATTTGACTGATTACATTTTTGTCCCTTATGGGTTACAATCACTTAGAAATAAAAGGGAAAGAAATGGAGTGGTTGCAGGAAAAATTCGCGAATCCGTTGTAATAAAAAATCAATGGGCCAATTCTTAATGACATATCACCTCGCATTGATACACAGTTAGGTTCAGGAATTTTATTTGAACACAATTCTGTGAGTAAAATGAGTTGGTTTTCATTTTTAATTCGTTGGATTATATTCTTGTCGGATTAATTGAGGAATCCATGAGGAATTCTCAGGACCACATCCATTTACAATGGCCTTACCTTCTTTTCCTGAAGTCAGTTTTCGGATGAGACTGCTGAGATCGAAATAGCAACAGAGCAGGGAACACATGACCTCGACCAAGCAAAGAACATATGAAGGGCTTAAATATCGAATCATTACTCAACAACTCGCCCCCGGCGAATTGTTGAAAGATAAAGATATTATGGAACGGTATGGAATTGGGCGAACACCGTTGCGCGAGGTTTTTTTAGAACTCCAGAACGAGGGTCTCATAAAGCGCATTCCACGGTCAGGAACCTGGGTTGCCCCGATGGACTTCAAATTCCTCAAACAAATAACTGAAATACGGATTGGTCTCGAAGGAATCGCCGGGGAACTGGCAGCAGAGAGGATTACAGAAGAGGAACTCCATGCGCTTACCGGGATCCTTGAAAATGTGGCAGCACTGGAAATTGAAAATGGAGTAGACGGTGAAGCCTTACTGAAGCATGAATCTGATTTTCACAATGTGATTTATTCCTCCACAGGGAACCCACAGTTGGAAAAATTACTCCGTAACTACCAGAGTGTCGGTGCCAGATTCTGGCATTACCTTGTTTTCAGCAAGGAACAGATGTTCGATCAATTCAAAAGCCAACGCCTACTCCTTGATGCACTCAAAAAACGCGACAAAAAGACAAGCAGGAGAATTGCCGAAGAACATATTCGCAGCTACATGGGGATTATTGAAGAGCGAATCGACCTCCGATAAGATGATCAAAAAAGTTTCAATAACCTGTATTGGTTAAATAAAATCTGTAAAATCTAGAGCGAATCAATAAAACTGACAGACAATTGAAACAGCCGAATTCGATCCACCCTGCCCCTCTCTCTTTGACTATCAAGGGCACCCATGCTGATGGGTAAGCTGCTGGTTTAAAGAAATATCTGGCACCAATCTTCTGTGCAGAACTCTATCTTCTTTTCCTGGATCAGGTGCAGGCAGGCGTCAACGCTTGGCGCGTGATACCGAATGCCCCGTCCATCCCTAATTTCATCTAACGCCTTAGTGATCCCCAGTGATGGCCGATACGGCCGATGGGAAGACATTGCTTCCACCACATCGGCAACAGCCAGAATTTTTGCTTCAAGCAAAATATCTTTATCCATCAACCCTTGGGGGTAGCCTGTTCCGTCCAGATGCTCATGATGCTGATAGACAATATCCGCTATAGGCCATGGAAAATGAATCGGTTTCAGTATTTCATACCCCACCTCTGGGTGGCACTCGATAATCGCCCGTTCTTTCTTGCTAAGTTCTGTTGGTTTAGCCAGATATTCGGAAGGCAGGGTAATTTTGCCGATATCATGCAGCAAAGCGGCGATGTGGAGCCCTTCAATCTCATCTTCAGAAAGATCAAGTTGTTTGGCAATAGCACATGCTAAACGGTCTACCCGCAGCTGGTGGCCTGCGGTATAAGGATCTCTTTTTTCCGCTGTTGACGCAAGAGACGCTACGGTTTCCTCAAGGCTGGCACGCAGGTCGTCACGGCTTTTCTTCAATGCTTCCATGGCAACTTTCCGATCCGTTATATCTCTGGCAATCCCCCGAAAACCTAGCAGAACCTGCTCTTCGTTTACAACAGGCACTGCATTGTTTTCCAACACCACTACCTGCCCGTCTTTGCCAAGACAAGTGCACTCAAAGCCGCTGAACGGCTTTTTAGCCCTCAACAACTCTTCATATTGGGGCGACAACGCCTCGGATGAACGGGGAGATGCAAGATCCATCAGGTCTTTGTTGATAGTTTCTTCGGGTGCGTAACCGAGCACATCCTTTACTCGCGGGCTTGAATAAATATACCTGCCACTTCTGTCGGTTTCCCAGATCCAGTCGCTGGTCGTCTCCAGCAGGTTTCGAAATCTTTCAGTACTCTGCGCCAATGATTCGAGCAGCTGTTCCCGCTCTATTGCAATATTTTCCCTCTCCCGGTCTGCCAGCATCGTCTGGCGAATCGAATAGGCGGCCAATAATGAGACAATGAACAGGATGCCTGCAGATATGACCTTGAGTTTGATGCGTATGGCGGCCATTTCCGCGTGGACATCATCTAAATACATGCCGGTGCCGATAATCCATCCCCACGGCTTGAACCCCATGACATAGGATGACTTAGGGGATATCTTGAGCGGATCATCTTTCCACTGCCACAGATAGTCTATGTATCCCGAGCCTTTTTTATTAACAAGATCGACAAATTTTCTGAAAGGGAATACGCCGTTCGGGTCTTCGAAATCGGAAATGTCTTTTCCCTCCAAATCCGGCCTGTACGGATGCATAACCATCCTGGGATACGTGTCATTAATCCAGAAGTAGTCCTTCTTATCAATGCCATATCGTAATTTTCTGATACGTGAAATGGCTCTGTTCTGCGCGTCTTCCCTCGTCAGCTCGCCCGACTGTTCACGTTCAGAATATGACTCCAGCAGACTCCAGACCGTTTCCGTCAGTTCCCTGATTGTCTCTTGCTTCCTGCTAATGAAACTTTTTTCCAGCTCGGGAAGAATAATAAAGAATATGGCTATGATGAAGAGCAGAATGGTGAAGAACGATGGTAAAGCGATACGGAAAGAGATGCTGTTAACCAGCTTTCGGAGAGCTCTGTCAGGCATGGCGCTGAAACTCGTTAAGATTCAACATTAACCTGGAAAATACAGTTTTCCAGGAGACTCAATGCAATCCTCATATGTAATCCTGCGATCAGCTCACAATCGATATTACTATAAACATATTTGAAATTGCGGGAACAGTAAAGATTCAGGATTGATATGACACGTTACCGGCTCGGCCAAACTAAATATTTTCGTATTCTGTTAACGTCTCAGCAGGCCTCTTTCTTTATTTTAATGATACCGCATGATGCCAACAACCTCCCCATCCCCAAACAGGGTAATGGGGGGTCGCACCATTCTCCTTCTTCAGGACAACAGGCAGGGCTATTTGTCAGGCAACCTCATGGGATGCCATAAGTTCAAGAGCACGTACCATAGCGGAGTGATCCCAACCCTCTCCTCCGTTTGCTGTACATGCGTTGAACAGTTCCTGCGCCGTTGCAGTGTTTGGCAGGCTCAGCTTCATGGCCCGGGCATTGGAAAGCGCCAGGTTCAGGTCTTTCTGATGCAGCTCAATACGAAAACCCGGCTCAAAGGTGCGGTTGATCATGCGTTCGCCATGCACCTCCAGAATTTTTGAAGATGCAAAACCACCCATCAACGCTTCGCGCACGCGGGCAGGGTCTGCCCCAGCTTTGGAAGCGAACAGCAGGGCCTCTGCCACCGCCTCGATGTTCAGGGCAACAATGATCTGGTTGGCGACTTTGCAGGTTTGACCATCACCATTTGCGCCAACGTGGGTAATATTTTTACCCATAAGTTCAAAGATCGGCTTTGCTGCTTCAAAGGCTCCCTCAGACCCGCCGACCATGATTGTCAATGTCGCTGCTTTGGCGCCGACCTCTCCGCCTGATACTGGTGCATCGAGATATTCGCAGCCAAGCGCATTGATCTGTTTGGCGAACATTTTGGTTTCGATCGGTGATATGGAACTCATATCAATAACTGCTTTGCCCGGGCTCAATCCTTCGGCGACTCCATTTTCACCAAACAAGACCTCTGCCACATGGGGAGTATCCGGAACCATTGTTATGACAGCATCTGCCTGTTCTGCCACTTCCTTTGCGGTTGCGCAGGCAACTGCTCCCTTATCTATCAACCCCTGGGGAACACCACTTCGGCTGCATCCATACAATTGGCAACCACCAGCCAGAATATTTGCAGCCATTGGGGCGCCCATTATTCCTAGTCCGACAAATCCGATCTTGCGCATTTTTTCTCCATTGAATTCTTACAAGTGTTGATTCTTACAAACTGCGGATCTGAGTCCTGGGGCTAGCCCGCATTACAGGTATGGGTCTAGCCAGCCCAACCCTTCTACTGTTGTAGTGGCCGGAATGTATTCGCAACCGATCCAGCCCTGGTAGCCGATTTGGTCGATAAAATCGAAGAGAAATGGATAATTGATCTCACCGGTGCCCGGTTCGTGACGGCCGGGATTATCAGCCAGCTGGATATGCCCTATGCTGCCCAGATTCTTCTCCAGAGTGGGTGCGAGATTCCCCTCCATGACCTGCATATGGTAGATATCGTATTGCAGTTTGATGTTGTTTGATCCGGTGGCTGCTATCACATCAAGACACTGCTGTGTTCTACAGAGGAAGAAGCCCGGAATATCCCTGCTATTGACCGGCTCTAAAAAGAGGCCGATATCATTTTTTGCCAGTTCCCCTGCCGCGAAAGTGGCGTTTTCGATCAGCGTGCTCGTCAAAACATCGTTGCTGACATCATCCGGTGCTATTCCAACCAGCATGTTGACGTTCTTATTTCCCAAAGCTTTGGCATATTCAATGGCTGTACCGACACCGTCCTGGAACTCACCTATTCGATCAGGGAATATGGCTATGCCACGCTCACCTTTTGCCCAGTCTCCTGCAGGCAGATTGTGCAACACCTGTTCAAGATTATTTTTTTGCAGCAACTCGACCAGTTGCTCCGCTTCAAAATCGTAGGGGAAAAGATATTCCACACCTTTGAAGCCAGCTTTGGCGGCTGCTTCGAAACGATCCGGAAATTCAACCTCCTGAAACATCATTGACAAATTCGCATTAAATCTCGGCATAACACTCCTCACACATTCAATTACATTGTCGATCTACACCTGCACCAGATACGAAAATCTGGCCTTTTATCCCATCCCTTTATGTACTTTTCAGCAGATTCAGGGAATGTGGCAATCAGCATGAACAAGTTCACTCACCTCCTGTCGCGCTCTTCTCCGGTCTGAAAAGGCGTCACATTTTTAACATTTTATAATTTATAAATTATTCATATCGACAACTATCAGTGGCTGCGCGTTGCATAGCACAATCAATCAGTAGTGATTTATTGTTATTCAGGGGAATATCTAGAGCTTATCCACGATTGCCCTTTTGGAAGAATTCCCCTCAATTTTTCACCAAACCACTAGGTGCTTTTAAGCAAAGTGTGGCGCATCGTTTGAATGTTGCCTTCGATTGCCTTTTGGGCCGCAGTGACATTTCTGTTGTTGATAGCCTCAGCAATTTGCCGGTGTTCAGAGAGGGTGATGCTGTTCTTCTCTTCCGGATTATGCTTCTTCTCCTCTTTCCTGATCAACTGGAAGAAGGCCGAAAATTCATCGAGTAAGTTTACCAGACGACTATTTCCAGACAATCGTGCTATCAGCATATGAAACTCGCCATCAAGCTCGTTACACGCAGTGTAATCTTTTCGCTCAAGCTCTTTTTCAAACGCTCGTAGTGAGTCATTTATCGCTGCGAGGTTCTCATCTGTCAGCAGTTCGATACATTTTTTAACAGCGAGTTTCTCCAGAGACAGTCTGATCTCAATATGTTCTTCAATCTGCTCAGGGTCCGGATCGATAAGATACAGACCTCGCTGTGGCTTTTTGATGATTATCCCGTCTGCAACAAGGCGGTTTATTGCTTCCCTGACCGGAGTGCGACTTATCGAGATCTGTTCGGCCAGGACATCTTCGCGTATCCGGCTGCCGAGTTCATATTCCCCCTGCAATATTTTTGCTCGGATTTCCGAATAGGCCGCATCGTTCAAGCTCTTGAATTCCATATATGAATCTTTTCCTTTTTCTTCAGCTATGCTGGCATAATATGTTCGTCTGCGTCCACATTCAGATCTACATGACTCTACTTTGTATAATTTATAAATTATACATTTTGCAAGCAGATAATTAAAATTTTTCAGAACTCTGCCGAAGAGAAACCTTATCAGCTCACTTCAACAACACGAACGGGGTAGAGCAAACTTAACGCGGCAAACCATTTCCGCAGACTATCCATAATCGTTACAGCCTCATTCAAGTGGCAAAGCCGTTTTATATCTCACCTGCTTGAGAGCAATGCTGGAACGCATATTGGCAACGTTCGGTATCGTGGCGAGTTTTTCGGTGATAAACGTCTGCAGTGATGGCAAGTCCCGGGCTACTACTCTCAACAGGTAATCTGATGAACCTGTCATCAGATAGCACTCCATTATCTCAGGATACTGGGCAATCTTTTTTTCAAATACCTCAATATAACTCAACACCTGCTTGTCGAGCCGAATCTCGATAAACACAGTTACCCCCCATCCCATCTTCTCCTGATCGAGCAGCGCCGTGTAGCCGCTGATGACTCCCTGATTCTCAAGTTCACGAACCCTTCTCAGGCATGGTGCAGGTGATAGATGTATCGCCTCGGACAGAGCCACATTCGAAATCCTCGCGTCAGTTTGCAAACAATCAAGTATTTTCAGATCGTAGTTATCCATAATTGCGCCATATTAGAATTTTTGTCTTAATTGTTGCCAGATAATTACAAAACAAACAATTCTTAGCAATGTATTTTTCCACAACCCTGAGTACGATGATGTTCACTTACAAATATCTACATTCAACCTGCTGGTGAACAGAGTTTAGTCATGGAAAATATAAGAATTATTACTCGATCGTGGACTGAGAAATTTGAGGAGCCCTGTGCTGAAAATATGGAGGCAATCCAATACCAGGGTGGTCGCCTGGAAAGTACAGGCAAAAGTGACTCCAGACCTGTTCGACGTGATAAGCATGGCACAATCGATTACTCATATTACATGGCGAAAGCCAACACCATACGTAACGAATCGATTGTTGATTTTATCAGGATCATCAAAAGCACGCTCACGCGTCAAACATAGAAGTACAAGATAATCAGGCAAATCAACGAAAAAGCTCTGCATAGCGATCTTGCTTCCATGTTATGAACGCGTCTGGTCAGCTCCTGATACTCAGCGATGAATGAGACACCATTGATCCGGGTCTCATCAAACAACTTCATTCTTCCCCGTTCATCATTCAATTGGCCGGTTTCAGGCAGGTGAGTATGTCTTTCAGCTGGTAACTTCCGAGGTATGGTTCTCATCTGTCACCTTAAGCTTTTCAACTGCCCAGTGGTGCATCATGGAAAGGATGGGAAAAGCGCTTTTACCCAGATCAGTCAGCGCGTATTCCACCCTTGGAGGTACCTCGGGATACACCGTTCTGGTGAGCAGACCATCCCGCTCCAGCTCTTTTAATTGCTGGCTGAGCATCTTCTGGCTTACACCTGGCACAATTCGCTCCAGTTCCTTATAACGCTTATCACCTTCATGCAGATGCCAGAGCATGAGACATTTCCATTTGCCGCTGAGCATGTCCATGGCGACCTCCACAGGGCAATGGTAGTGTTTTCCGTTTCTTTCAATCATCTTCAATCCCAAAAAAAATTATCGCTCGCGCTACACTGTAGCTTCACAAAACCAACCTGTGGGTACGTATCACACCAATAAGTGCCTTCTTGTACCTGTCAATTTATTCCCTATACTATACCAGTAACTCTGGGATAGCCCAGTAATCAATGACACCCATTAAGGAGCACGTACATGACTTACCCAAGAACCTTTTCTCATATCGGTCTTTCAGTTACAAATCTTGAAAAAGCTGTTGAATTCTATACCAAAGTACTCGGCTGGTACGTCATTATGCCACCGACTGAAATCTTCGCAGACGATTCAGCCATCGGCGTAATGTGCAACGATGTCTTTGGCGAGGGCTGGGGAAGTTTCAAGATTGCCCACCTCTCCACGGGTGATAAAATAGGCGTTGAGATTTTTGAGTTCAAGAACGCGGAAAAACCGGAAAACAATTTTGAATACTGGAAGACCAGCGTCTTTCACTTCTGCGTGCAGGACCCGGATGTGGAAGGGCTCGCCAAAAAGATCGTCGAGCATGGCGGCAAGCAGCGAATGCCTGTACGGGAATACTATCCCGGCGAAAAACCATACCGCATGGTGTACTGCGAAGACCCGTTCGGCAACCTTATCGAGATCTACTCCCACAGCTATGAATTGACCTATTCTGCCGGAGCGTATCAGGATTAACACGTGCAAGGCCATCTTCTTCAGTGTCTTGACTGTACGCATAGGTTGAACTAATGCGTACAGTCAAAAGCTTCGAATATGGCACCGCAGGTATTCATCTGGAATTGAGAGGAAATGAACTGTAGAAAGCCAGATCAGTCCATCAGGTTCTTTAGATTGGTAGTGGGAATGTCCTACCAAAGACTTCTATTAACCTGGTTTGGCTCTCAACCAATGTACTTTTCAGCGAAGATGAAATAGCCTTAATCTTAGATTTGGCAAGGGCCTGGGTCCCTAACAAGATAGACCCTCTATAATAAAATATCACTAAACATAGATCTGAATGGATTTTCAACAGCAAAAATTGTTACCTCAAATGAGCTCCTTTCCTGATAACACCCATTTTATCATTGTTAACTAATCTCCTGAATGCTACTTTGCAATACAAGAGAGTCTCGTGATTATAATGCTTAATACACGCTATTAGTCTTTTCAATCAAGAGTTTCCGGGTGATAAAATTCTTGAAAAATCTGCCGACAATACTGATTGCTGATGACGATGCCATCTTTCTCGGCGTGGCAGCGTCCATGGTTAAAAATATGGGATATCCTGTCATCACTGCTCTTAATGGTGTTGCTGCAGTAGAATTATTTACCAGAAATAAACAAAGTATCGGTGTGGTCCTGCTCGACATCAATATGCCAGAAATGAACGGCATTGAAGCCTTTCAGTGTATCAGAACACTCTGCCAAAAGGTGAAGGTGGTAATCGTTTCTGGATGCTTGAACGATACGAAGCGTGAACAACTCTCTCCTCTTAGTCCCGCCGCCTTTATGGAAAAACCTATCAGCTTTGATGCTCTTTCAGATGTACTGAACTCCAATTCTCCAGGTTAACCGTCTGTGATGACTACCATCATGGGGAAGGGAGAAACAGGACAACTTGAGAAGCTGCAGATTTTTTCCTATTGTTCATAGAATTCAGGATAATTTTTTTCTGCACAATCCGGGCATAGACCATGGCTGAACTCAACATCGGCATGAACTGAGAGATAGGACTCTATATTATTCCAGTACCCCTTATCATCCCTGATGTTCTTGCAGAATGAGCAGATAGGAAGCAACCCCTGTAAAGTTTTTATCTCCTCCAGAGCATGAGTAAGATTGTTGATAAGGTGCTCCTTTTCCGCTTCGGTTTCCTTGCGGATCCGAATCTCTTCTTTCAAATCATTATTTGCTCGGTTCAGGTCAAGAAAAAACAAATTGAACGGCTCTTCGATGCCTGTCTTGATGAGTGCCAGATAGATCAGGATAAATGAGAAAATCTTGAAATAGTGACCAACCAGGTTCATCATTCCATAGTTGTCAATGTACAGTGTAAATGACAACTCTGAGCTGATGGTGAAAAGAATCGACGCCAGGAGAATGTAAAATATCTTCGGTGAGAATCTTGATCTGTTTTTCACCAGAAGATAGACCGATGTCACCAAAATGGCACAGATAACATATTCACTTATTATCTTGAACATTGTCTGTCCCTGCCCCTCAACAAAGCATTCGGGGAAGATCTTCCAGTAGAAAATACTGGCTATGCACAGAGCTGTCACAATCGTATAGACAATGAAAACAAGATTTACTCGAGGCATCCGGTTCAAGCGCATATAAGCGAAGGCAACAAGGAGTGTAATGGACTCTATGTACCTGGCCACAATCCAGAGTTGATTTGCGTAATAGTCGTAATCCGTGAACAGCGGCATACCTTTGTATGCCATGGTATGCAGCAGATCAACCAGGGCGATGAAGAAATACGCAATTCCAATAAACAACAGATATGGATTGTGAATATACTTTTTGGAGTTCCAGGCTATCACGAAGATAGAAGATGCAATGATAATACTGTAACCCTCTGCCAGAATATGAAAAACGAGATAATTAATTCTTATTGTGAAATAAAGACCTATCAGGGTGCCAAGAATAACTGTGTAATTCAGCAGTGTCTGTAGGGTATTGCCTATTCCCTCTCCTTCCCTTTCCTGCGAAATTTGCTGCATGATGTTACCTCGAATTACAACAGCTAAGATTATTGTCGCTTTAGGTTTATTTACAGATAGACTGATACGCTAAATTACCACAACATTTCAAAACTGCTGGTGCTGGAGTCATCGCTCTCCCCCGTCACCCCGCGTAGGATAAGGCATTTGTGATATGATAAGCAATGAACAAACGCCAGCGAGTTACTAAGATAGATTAATCATATCTTTACATTACAACATAGTGTCTCGTGGTTGGCACGCCATTTTTGACACTCTACGCATTTCAAATAATAGACTTTTGCATTTTGTCGAATAGTTGGTTCAAACGGCAGGAGGGGCGCTGTGTTAATTATTACATTTTATATCAATGCATTATGTGCATCTTTGTCGTATAAATGTTAGGCATCTCTGGAATATAGTTAAACGGTATCAGGCATCAACGGATCACGTGAACTACACTTACTGGTTCCATGATTCTGGACTTGACATCTATCTCTGCCAACATCGGCACACAAGATCTACAATGTTTTCAAGTAGATCTATTTGCCGTTATCTGGTAACAATTTTGTGTTAGTCGAATAACAACCAATATTTTAACATGCGGAAATGTTTTATCATGTACCTACGCTATGAATAACACAACTTTTGCATATCGGCCGATGCCACATTTTTCAAGGAAGCTTGACCAGGTTGAGGTTGTTGACCCATCTGGTCATGCTCGTATCAACAGGGTAATTGATCGATTGTTGTTTGACCCCGGTAATTCAGACGGTAAGATGAGAGGACTTTATAATGGCCGGCTCAAAAAGTATGTAGGACGGAAAGATTACCGCCTGATCTATTACTGGTGTCATCTGTGTCGTAAGGAAAATCAACGCCTAGAACAAAAATGCGATGGATGCGACGAGCTGCCGGACAACAGCGTTATATTTTTTGATCTTTACCATAAAAAGGATATGAAGAAGCTCAAGGAATTGTAGAATCGGGATCAGGAGACACAATTTCAAACACCTGCAGAAAAAAACCACGTCTTTGATTGACTCACCTCAAAGGTACTCTCGGATTATCTTCGGCTACGCACCTCAGGGATTGGAGTTTCTAGGGTGTCAGGCAGATTGGGAACTTGCACGACACAATCATGCAAGGCGAGATTGAAGATGGTCATCGACTATCTGCTGTGGTTGACAGACAGGACAACTGAAGATGATTCCTGAGTATACGTAACAAAAGCTGTTTTTTCGTTTTATTTTAACCAGATATGCACTGAATATTTCTTACTGCAGTCAAGATTAGGTATTTTTTGTATGGAAACGGCCAACCCATATCCTGAGAAAATGTGGCACGTCCCTCTGGTTAGCCTACCCCATACGCCTGCCACCTTACGCGTGATATCCTACCAGTTCTTATTGAACTTCTGGGACAATCAGAAGCTCATTCAACCTATACAAACCTGAAAATTGCAGGCTCTCAGTGAGAAATCGGAGTATTCTCCTAGCGTATGCCGCTTGTTGTTCCTGCCTCCCTGTTACCTTAAAATTATTTGTTGACTTATACTCTCTAAAAGAATATTTGTGTGTGCAACTAATAATTCAGGACCTGATATGAAACATAAAACAGAAAGCCCACTCGATTGTTGTCTCTTCTTCACCGCCAACTCACTGGCCAGGGTAATCACCCGCATGGGCGAAGAAGAGTTTGCAGCTATAGCAATGACCCCTTCCTACGCCTTCCTGCTGATGCTGGCCATGGAGAACCCCGGCATAGCCCAGAAGGAGCTGGCTGAGGCTATGAATATGGCCCCTTCCACGGTTTCCCGCTTTGTGGACGCACTGGATAAACGTGGACTTATCAGAAAGGAAGGACTGGGACGCAATACCTTTATCCACCCTACGGAAAAAGGTCTCGCGATTGAACCGCAGATCAAGGAGGTCTGGCATAATCTTTATAAACGCTACTCCGAACTACTCGGCCAGGAAAATGGAGATCAACTGACACGACTGACTCTTGAGGCCAGCCGCAAGCTGCAGAAAGGGTAGCTTAAAGCATGTTGGACGTTGGACGGATAACTAACGTATTTCTCTGTCGCTAATGGAAAAAATTTAAAGCAAAAGAATTCTTAGAACCAAATACTTGCATGCACAACTAATCTTTTTTAAGGAGAACGCCATGAACCGTGTAAACATTGATGCCAAAAACGGACTTTATCCTTCGCTCACCACTATTGTCGGCGCCGATGTCAAAGGCAAACCCAACTGGATAACCATCGCCCATGTGGGCATACTCAATCATGCCCATGGAGATGTCCCGCAATATCTTTCAATTGGCCTGCACAGCAACCACTACAGCAACATAGGCATTAATGAGCATAAGGAATTCAGCATTAATATCCCTTCGCAGAAAATGCTGGTGGCAACAGACTATGCGGGCCTCGTGACCGGTGAAAAGGTGGATAAAAGCGAGCTGTTTCAAGTAGCCCGGGGAGAGCTCGCCCATGCCCCGATGATAGCCGATTGTCCGCTCTCGATGGAGTTACGTTTGCATGATACCGTCGTGCTTGGACCCCATGAAATTTTCATTGGTGAACTGGTGAATACGTACATAGATGAAACCTGCCTCACCGGTAAAAAGCCTGACCTGAAAAAGATCGACCCTATTCTCTTTGATTTTATGGCGCATGAATACTGGTCTATCGGAGAACGTACCGGCAAGCCGTGGCGTGATGGGAAAGCGCTCAAAAAATAACTGCATTGGACGCTTGGATAACAACAGCAGGAATTGCAAAAAGTTAAAAAAACAGGAGTAGTCTCCAAACCAGAGGGAGTGACAAATTCACCCCTCTGGAAATCTTCTCCACAACTCACCCAGAGGAATATTTATGAGACAGCGGCATGTTCTGTTGGCCCGGATATTTCACGAGTTTACATCAGCCCTTAAAAAAGCCAGGGAATATACCACGGAACCCCGGAAGTAAACGGATAAGTGGATCTGGAACCTCACCTGAAAGGAGTAAACAACTGGAACTGGGATTTGGGAAGGTTAGAGGTCGGAAGGGAGAAGTGGGACGTGGGAAGGATAAGGTGTAAAATTTGAGATTTGATCTTGAGGGATTACAGACATGTTTGAATCCCGCCCTCCAGAACACCCCAAAGGTAGTGCTCCCCTTGCTATTGATTGTATCGTAGTACCTGACATGGCGCCTAACATCATTACAAATCAAGTCTTCGGCAAACTCGACTGCAGGCGAAAAGCAGGAAACTCACTTTTATCGAAAGCTGTCAACATTTATGCTTATCACAAATTATTAGCTCACGATTACCACTACATTTCAAAATTTCCTGGAGACTTTCAGAAAAAATTCCACAATCGATTTTGAGATTGTTCCGGATCTGCTTCAAAGGAAGATGCCGCTTGTCTAAATAGACCGTTGTGTGCCGTTCCAAATTCCATTCACCGATTTTAATACTTTCAAGGCATCAACAACCTGACTCAATTCCATGAGTGAATCAATAATATTGAAGCATTACACACCTCATCCTGACGTACATGAAGATCCAGACACTATCAATGCCTCTTCTTGAAAAAGAATCATGAGACGCCCAACCCCAACAAATAAAAAAACGTTTGTTCAGGGATATAGCAAGACGATACAGTTTATCATATGCTTATAATCGTTACCTGGCTTGTTTGTCGTTTCCCACGATGAGTCATCTTATGTGTCGTTTCCTTCGCGGGGAAAAGCGGGATGCTGTTCTGCTTGCTATTTTTCTCAACAACCTGAAGAGAGGAGATAACTTCATGAAGCGCCACTGTAGTGTATTGATCATGCTCGTTTCCTTTTTCCTGGCCTTATCCAACGCGTCTGCCGAAGGTGACCTGGCCAAACAATCGCAAAACCCCGTGGGCGACATGATCAGCCTGCCCTTCGAGTACTGGCATTACGAAGGAATGCCCAACGATTCCAGTGCCGACGTCGTCATCGCCAAGCCGGTGTATCCGGTAAATATCGGAAAATACAATCTGATCAACCGATTCATCATTCCTTACATCTCTGTCGATGCTAATATCGATGGAAGCGACCTGGGTAATGTGGTCATTCCCCCGACCAATGTTTCGGAAAACGGCCTCGGCAACATCCAGTACCAGGGATTCTTCAGCCTTGCCGAGCCGGGGGAGGTCATTTACGGAATTGGGCCGGTACTTGATTTCCCCACTCAAAGTGACGGATTAGGCTCGGAAAAATGGTCGGCGGGAATCGCAGCCGTGGTACTCACGATGCCTGGGAAATGGGTTATTGGAGCCCTTGCGCAAAATATGTGGTCGTATGCCGGCCCGGGTGATGCTCCGGATGTCAATAAGTTCCTGTTTCAGTATTTCATCAATTACAACCTGGCTAACGGCTGGTACCTCTCCATGACGCCCATCATTACCGCCAACTGGGAGGCGGACAGCGACAGTACCTGGACCATCCCTGTCGGCGGAGGCATCGGCAAACTGCACCGGTTCGGCAATCAACCCGTTGATTTCAAACTGCAGGCTTACGGCTATGCGGAAAAACCCGACTTTGGCCCTGACTGGAGCATGGTATTCACCTTAAAATTTCTCTTTCCCAAATAAAGAGCACACTCATAGACAAAGGAGGTCTGGCATGAAAATGAAGAAATTGCTGCAACAGAACGAAGCATTACCTTTAAATTAAATACATTTTGCTCATTTTTTACAAAATGCTCATGAGAAATTCGGGCTAAGGGAAAAGTTTCATAAGAAAAGGACGGAGTGCATCCTCAAGATCAGGCTTGCCATGATCCCGGTATGTATAAGAAACCCGAAGAGCCGGATGATCGATGGAAAGCAACCGGTTGAGCTTGATCGGAGTGGCGAAGAGAACAAGGTCGCAATCGACATTGTGAATGGTGGTTTCCAGATCCTTTACCTGGGCCGGGCTGTACCCCATGGCCGGCAGGACAGGACCGATATGGGGATATGTCTTGTACGCTTTCGCCAGCGTTCCGACCGCATAGGGCCGGGGATCGACTATTACTGCAGCTCCATGCTTCCTGGCAGCGATCATACCGGCACCATGGGCCATGCCTCCATGGGTCAGCGTCGGGCCATCCTCGACAACGAGTACCCGCCGTCCCCGGATGCGTTCCGGTCTGTTGACGCTGATTTCGGATTCGGCCAAAATTATCCGGGCCTTTGGTGCATGACGCTCGATATTGTGCCGCACCTCATCTATATTCTTTGGTTGGGCAGTGTTCACCTTGTTGATGATCGCTATATCCGCCATGATCATGTTGGTTTCACCCGGATAGTAAAGAAGTTCATGACCGGCCCGATGAGGGTCGAACAGGACAATATGGACATCGGGTGCAAAAAAGGGTGTATCGTTATTGCCTCCGTCCCAGATGATGATATCAGCCTCTGTTTCCGCCGCCCTCAGAATCTTCTCATAATCAATTCCGGCAAAGACCGTGATACCGAGATCGACCAGCGGCTCGTACTCCTCCCTCTCCTCGATAGTACACTGCATTTTCCCGAAATCCTGGTAACTGGAGAAACGCTGCACCTCTTGTTTTCGCAGGTCCCCATAGGGCATGGGATGACGAACCACCACTGTCTTCTTGCCTTCTTTTGCAAGTAATTCACAAATCTTCCGGGTGGTTGGAGACTTGCCGCATCCGGTGCGAACGGCACAGACGGCGATCACAGGTTTAGCCGATTTCAGCATGGTATAGCGTGCACCGATCATGATGAAATCGGCATTCTCAGCCATGGCGATCGAGGCTTTATGCATCACCTCGGAATACGGAACATCGCTGTAGGAAAAGGCCACCAGATCAATGGAATTTTCGCGGATCAGGCCGGCAAGCTCCGCTTCTGCCCGGATAGGGATGCCGGCGGGATACATTTTTCCTGCCAGTTCCGGTGGATAACTTCGTCCCTCGATATTGGGGATCTGGGCGGCGGTGAAAGCGACAACCCGATATCGGGAATTGTCTTTGAAGTAGACGTTGAAATTATGAAAATCACGACCGGCGGCCCCCATAATAATGACATTCTCTATCATCTCGCCTCCTCCTGATTCAATATTCCTTTTCCGACCCTATCTCCTCTAATTATACGTGTTTTTTATATAGAGTCAGTTGCAGATGTTTCACACCTGCCGAAATTCTGTGCTCGACAATGGGTGGAGGAATCAGGAATGACTCGATCGAAAATATCCAGTAAGGCAGGCAAAGCTTGAGATTATTAGAGTGGTAAGATCTTTGAAATGGCAATATTAACGAAAAGTACAATGCAAGCCGCATTTTTACCAGCCTACTCCATATCCAAGAACCTGAAATCACAATTATAGTTTCTTCAATGGTTTACACCTAAAATTCTGAAAAACAAATCGTAAAGCTTATTCGGAATATCTTTTGCGCACTGTGTTCCCAGAATAGCCTCGTCACAGCCACCTCGAAAGCTGTAGAACATAACTACGGCAGTCCAGTGCTCATCATCAACGTGCCAGGCTCCAGCTTTAGTTCCATCGCTTATCAAGGTCGCAAGATATTTGGTTACTTCAGCATCTGCCATAGGGTTTCGAAACGGCATTCCTGAACCGTAGATTACTCTGTCGTGCAGCTCATTCATCTCAAAATACCCCTCAACGGCCCCATCTATCCATGCTTTGATACGACCCCGCCAATCATCAGCATGGCAGTTATCCACGCTCGCCCTGATACGCTTCATGGCTTCTAGTTCGAACCCCTCTCTCAGAACCTGCAGCAGTTCAGCCTTATTAGAAAAGTAATGATACAGTGTACCTTTTGCGCAATTGGCGGCGGCTGCAATTTCATCCATCGTGGTAGCCTCGTAGCCCTTTTCAGCAAAAAGCTTGCCTGCCGCTTTAATCAAGGTTGCGCGTCTCTCATCCGCCTTCCTTGGCCCCGATGGTGCCCCGCTTCGACGGGTGGTCTTACAGCCTGATCGGCTCGCAACTGAAGCGGCCTTTTTCATGTCTTCTCCTCGCTGTTATGGTGCGCAATTTTTTGCGTGTGAATGTTTTGTCGACTTCCGGTCGATTTAAAATTGACTGCCAGTCTATTTTAACATAATCTACAACCGATATAAATTATTATATCAGGATAAAGTACTGCGTAACTCTAAGCAAATAAACGGACATTTACCTGCGTAAGCAGTTCCACTTCTGATTTTTGATGTTGGTGAAATTCATGCTGGATAATGAAAGGAATGGTTTCAATTGAGCTTGGTCCAGCCATGGTTCAAAGGCCCAAAACCTGATTATTCTCAACCAAGCCTGGAGGTACACATGAAGGAAATTCGCAGAAGTTACTGTGGTCTTTGCCATCCACGATGTGGCACCCTTTTGCATCTGGAGAACGGCAAAGTAGTAAAGGTTACCGGAGACCCGGACCATCCAATCACTCGGGGAGTCATCTGCGAACGTGGCCGTTTAATGCAGGATCATCTCTATCACCCACAGCGGTTGAATTATCCTTTAAAAAGGGTTGGGAAGAAAGGGGAAGGTCGCTGGCAGCAGATATCCTGGGACCAGGCTCTGGATGAAGTGGCCCAAAATCTCTCGGAACTTAGGGATAAACACGGAGCAGAAACCCTGACATTTACCCATGGCACCAAACGAACATATCATTGGGATTGCCGCCGTTTTTTCAATCTCTTCGGCTCTCCCAACACCTGTGGCGTAAACACGATTTGCATGTGTCCCAGCTATGCGACTGAATTTGCCACCTACGGGGGCATGATCATGGGTAGCGAAGTGCCGGCTGCCAAATGCGTCGTTTTATGGGGCTGTAACGCTTCACAATCCAGCCCGGTTGGCCTTTACCCTAAAATTGTTGCCGCCCGAAAAAATGGAGCCAAGGTCATTGTCGTTGACCCGAGAAGGACAAAAGAGGCGGAAAAGGCGGATGTGTGGTTGCAGATTCGCCCGGGCACGGACCTTGCGCTCATGCTCGGCTGGATTCGCTTGATTATTGCCGAAGATTTATATGACCGTGAGTTTGTATCCCAGTGGACTGTTGGTTTCGAAGAGTTGAAAGAGGCGGTTGAGCCCTACACTCCGGAGAAGGTTGCAGAAATCACTTCGGTGCCTGCAGCTCTCGTTACAGAGTCGGCAAGAATGTACGCAACAAACGGCCCGGCTGTAATTCCTTTTGGACTGGGTCTGGACAAGCAGGGCGTCAATTCCACGCAGTGTGCGAGAGGTCGGGCAATTATCAGGGCTATTACCGGCAACCTGGAAATCCCCGGCGGAGAGGTCTTCTCGTTGGCTGGTGAAATAGGAAAAATACGTGATACTGAGTATCTCGAGCTTAACGATATGCTGCCTGAGAGTCAAAAGGCCAAGCAGCTTGGCGTTGACCAATATCCGTTTTTCGGTTTCCCGGGATGGGAAAAAAACTCAGCCGCCAACAAGAGACTCCCCGAAGGATACATGGCCGCTCCCGAGGCGTGGCATTCCAATCTCGCGCATGCCAGAGAGGTCATGAACGCCATTATTACCGGCAAGCCATATCCAGTAACAGCTGCAATCACCCTGGCAAACAATCCGCTTCTTGCCTTACCCAATACAAAACGGGTATTTGAGGCTCTGCAAGCCCTGGAGCTATATGTGGTTGTGGACTACTACATGACCCCATCCGCCGCCTTGGCGGACTATGTTTTTCCTGCAGCCTCCACTGTGGAAACCTCTGAAATCTGGTTGACCGGCAGATTCTGCATGGCCTGTCCGCAAGGGGTTGAGCCGATGTACGAACGGCGCAATAGTTATGATTTCTACCGCGGCCTTGGGATGCGCTTAGGTCAGGAGGAATATTGGCCTTGGGAAACGATTGAAGACGTCTATGACCATTCTCTGGAACCTGTTGGCCTGACATTCAAGCAACTGGCGGATCAATACGGTGTATTTGGCGAGATGGAATATCGTCGGTACGAACAGTTCGGCTTCGGGACCCCATCCGGTAAGGTCGAACTGAAATCCTCGATTTTTGAAGAGCTGGGGGCAGATCCTCTGCCTCAATACCGTGAGCCAGTATGGAGCCCGGTGAGCAGCCCGGAGTTGGCGGAGGAATATCCTCTGATTCTGATCACCGGAAGCCGCTTTATGCCCATGTATCATTCGGAACAGCGACAAATAGAAAAGGCCCGCAAAAAAATACCCGATCCATTAGTCTCAATTCACCCCGAAACAGCAGAAAATTTGGGGCTTTCCGAAGGAGACTGGGCCATGATATCGACTCCGCTTGGTTCGATACGCCAGCGGGTAAAGATTACAGACGTCATGCATCCCAAGATGGTCGACATCCAACACTCCTGGTGGTTCCCGGAGCGGGAGCCAAATCTCCCAGAGTTATTTGGTGTTTTTGAGTCAAACGCCAATATTCTTTGCCCGGACGATCCTGAATTCTGCAGTCCTGAAATAGGCAGTTGGCCGCATTCCGCGTTGTTGTGCCGCGTTGAAAAAGAGGTGGAGGGTAGGAAATCCGCCCATAAATAGTTTCCATATTAAACTCGGCTTACGTCCAATCTCAGCGTTACGGATCCAGTGGGCTGGCAATGGCCGAGCACCTTTTCAACTACCGCCACGACCAGAATGGCTTCCAGCCCTCTTGGACTTCGTCAACGGTCGCATACTGCAAGAGAATATTTATCAAATTGCGGAGATATAATCTGTCGGTTAAGGAGTTATTTTTTACTGATACAGCAGGATGAAACTTCACAGCGCATCCTGCTGTATTGCAACGATGAACGACTACTTGCCTTCGCCATCCAGCCACCTGGAGTGATGATGCTCGGCATATCGGCGATCAATTTTGCCGGTGATCATCGAGGGAATTAACGGCCTGTGGCTCTTGAACAGCAATGCCGCGACATGGGCGATCAGGAGCAGCATAAAGATCATGCCGAAGATCGTGTGAATGTAGGCGGTCCATTGCAGGATCATCGGGTCGATAATGATGGCACCAAGGTTCTTGTAGGACTTCAAAAGCCCCGTACAAATCAGCACCAGTGTGGTGGAACCGATTATGGCATAAATTACCCGTTGCTTGGCCTGGAATTTTTCATTTTCGGGTTCCTGCCCCAGGCCGAACATGGCCAGAAAGCCACGTACCGACTCACCAAGATCACCCCGTTTAGGGAGGATAGCGAACTCCTCTCTGCGGAGATGATACACCAGGTGAAAGACCACGACAGCGGTAAAAACTGCCGCGGATACATAGTGCAGAATAAGGGTCAAGGCGTAGTCTGATGACCAGGCCAACCCTGGAATTTTCACCACGTTATAACGTGCGTACATAGGCATCTGCCCAAAACCGGAAAAGAGCAGCAGGATGCCGCTGAAAGCTATCAGCCAGTGGGTAAGTCGGACCGCGAGGGAATGTCGTACTCTTTTCATTTCTGCACCTCCTCATCCGTGGTCTTTCTTCCTGCCAGACCAAATGCCGCTACCGCACCTATAACTGGCGCCACCAGACTCAGCAACGCCAAACCTTTCTGTTTCTCCAGCATATTCTCTGGCTTGTTCAGACGAACGACCTTTTTTCTGCCCTGCTCTGCAGCCGCCTTCTGAAGTGCGGCATCTATTTCGGAAAACGCTACCGGGGAGACATATATGGTAGAGGTACCACCGTTTTCATCCATTCCGTACATATCGCCGTCGTATTCATCTTTGAGTTCTTCAGCTCTGGCCAGTATCGCCTCCCGGGAACCGATACTCATGGCATCTTTCGGACAGGCCGAAATGCAATGGGGGGTACCGCCTTGTACCAGCTCTTTCCGGCAAAGATCGCACTTAAACATTACCCCACCGCCCATGGGCAGGTAATCCTGAATATACGTGTACAGTCCAACTCCGGCCTGGCGCTGCGGCACACTCCAGGGGCAGACGTTGCGGCATTTCGCGCCGCCCATGCACAGGTTTTCCTGGATATATACGGGCCCTTCAGGTGTTTTATGGTTAATGCCGAAAGGGCACAGTTTCACACAAGGTGGATTATCACAGTGCATGCAGCGTCTTGGGATGGAAAGTGTCTGCCCTCCCACCTGGACCTGTTGCACAAAGAGCCAGTTATATGGAGTGAAGCGATCGGTGACATGCCGTTTATTCGACCAGTCTTCATGTTTTTTCTGTGGCCAGTAGTCCCGAACCTGATCCTGGATCGGTTCCGGAAAATCCTGCGCCCGACCGCTGCGGCAGCCAGCGACACAGAGCGGGGTATCTTTCCCCGCACAACCGTCACATTTATTCAAATCTATAAGAGTGGCATATGACTCGGGAGCAGGTGCGGCGTGTGCGTCTACCTTGGGAAGTACCGTCAAGGCACCCGCCATGGCGCTCCCTTTGAGAAAGTTTCTTCTGCTGATTTTCATGGTTCCTCCTGTATATGCAAAATCAAATGCATACTACAATATGGCAGAACCGCTTTCAAGTTTAATTAATTTATTAAATACTATTGTTCATATTTAGTTCATTTTTACAATGTGTTAAATAATTGACCCGGGAGTTACAGCATGAAAAGCGATCTCTTTCAGATAGAAGGATAGTTGCCTGTCATCACTATTCAATTCAGCCTCGACACCACTTTTGCTGAACGCCGACTCTATTCGCAACTGCACCGTTTCTCCTTTGGCCAGCGCAACAGGCAGTTCGACACGAAAGTCGGAACAGTCATCAATTTCAGCTTTTCTGCTGATATCGTTCACTTTCACGGTCAAGGTATTGTGAGAAAGCACTCCTCCGGGCAGACAACCACTTAAAGAGACGGAGCCTGCCGCAGCGAAAGTTGTCATCTGTGCCTCAAAACGTATCGCGCACCAGCTGTCCGGCCAGTATCCCACCGGCTTACCGGCAATTTCAACCGCCCCGACTACGGGCAGCTGCTCACGTATCGTATTGAGCAACTGATCCGGTGCATGCTCCTCAAGCTCCACACCCTCTTTGCCTGGTACACAGTTCAGGTCATAACCGTAATGGTGAAAATCTGCCCCATATAGGCTTGCAACCTTAATCTGGAGTTTTTCATCATAGAAATTTGCGGTCTGGGGAAGGATTTTAGTGCCGAGATGGCGATAAAGCCGCACTTCTCCCCAGAACTCAGGCCATACCTCTCTGGCGGTGTTATGACCTGACTTTCTGAATTGACCGAGATCAGCTGGAGTTAATCCCAAAACTTTTTCACATTCTGCCAGTTGTTTAAAACTCTCCTCAAGCTGAATCACAGGGTCAGGCATCACCCCGCCCGCCTCTTCAGCCGGATGCAGCTGCAGTCTATGGTGAATATTGCAATTCCTGAGATCTATGGTCGCCAGATAGTCAACAAATTCGGCAAAAGAAAAGCCATTGTTACTATCCACAGGCCGTTGCAGGAACCTCGCTACAGGTTCATTCTCGTATCCTGCCCGTACTGCCATCAGATACGAACTGACCGCCCGTGCGTAGGGGTTGCGCACCAGCTTGACCACCCGCATGGAGGACGTAGCGATGCAACCGATATTCTCTTGAAACTGCCGGGAAATCGTCAGAACCTGCTCACGATAATCGTGCACCCAGCTGCTGTGCTCCAGGGCCCGGCCAAGCAGGTCTGTATGGTGCAAAAACCATTTTACCCCAAAGGTGCAGCCCGATTTGGCTGACCAGAACAGGGCCAGATCATGCTCTTTCGAATAGAGGGGTACCGGGTCCCGTAACAGGAGTTCACGGAGGTGATCATGGGAAATTGGGAGATCTATGGTCGTATTGCTACCGGAATGGTCCCCGGGGAAACGATTTCCCAGAAAAGAGACAACCTTATCCAACAGCGTTCGCATGCTTCTGCCTCCGTGATTGAATTGGTAATACACAGGGACATAAAGGGAAACTGCGTTTAACTCATACTGTTTTCTATACCATACTTCTTCATCTTATAGCGCAGGACACGCTCACTGATACCCAGGGAGTCTGCGGCCCTGGTCTGGACCCAGCCATGCTCCTTAAGAGCAGACAGCAGCATACGCCGCTCCACATTGGCCAGACGTTCGCTGAGCATGCCACCATTCTCCGGCTGCTCCCGTACCTCGGCAGGGAGATCACTCATCCTGATGACTCTGCCGCGGGCAAAGGTAACCATTCGCTGAATGATATGTTCCAGTTCCCTGACATTACCGGGAAAGTCGTATTTGACAAACACACTCAGAGCTTCCGGATCAAAGCTGATTCCGCGACCATGCCTGGTGAGAAAATGTTCGGCCAGCTCGACAATGTCCCCGCGACGCTCTCTCAGCGGTGGAATAAAGAGTTCCAGCACATTTAAGCGAAAGTAGAGATCTTCTCTGAAGCTGCCTTCTGCTACCATTTTTTTCAGATCCCGGTTGGTTGCCGCAATAACCCGTACATCGATTTTCAGGTTGGTTTCACTGCCCACCCGATTGATGGTTTTCTCCTGCAGGGCACGGAGAAGTTTGGCCTGCATCTGCAGTGGTAATTCCCCTACCTCATCAAGAAAGAGTGTTCCTTTATCCGCCAGCTCAAAACGGCCCCGGCGCATATTGGAAGCGCCGGTAAAAGCGCCCTTCTCGTGCCCGAAGAGCTCTGATTCAAAGAGAGATTCCGGAACCGCTGCACAGTTCACCTCCACAAAAGGGCCATCTTTACGTTCGCCAAGCAAATGGATACATTTTGCCACCAACTCCTTGCCGGTACCGGTCTCCCCGCGGATAAGCGTCGGCCACTCCACCGGCGCCGCCCGATGCACCAGCGAAAGCAGATCCTGCATTTCCCGGCTTGAGCCAATGATATTCACCGGCAGCTCCTGCTGCACCAGAGTAGCAGTAACCTCGTCTGCCTCTTCGGCCGCTACAAGCTCCTGTTCTATACGATCGATTTTTTCCAGCAACTCCAAAAGGTCTACCGGTTTTTCCAGAAAGTCATCGGCACCAAGTTGCATCACCTTGACTGCAGTCGTCACACTGCCAAAGGCGGTGATCATAATCGCGCGTATCAACGGCGACTCCCGACGCATATGGGCCAGCACCTCATCCCCGTTCATGTCTTCCATGCGATGATCGAGCAATACCAACTGTACCGGTTCAGACCTGAAAAGGCGAAGTGCTTCCTCTCCACCTGAGGCGGTACATACCGAGTAGCCTTTTTTCTCCAGAAAGCCCTGCAGCATCTCCCGCTGCATCTGCTCATCATCAACAATCAGAATACGCATATATTACCGTTATAAAGAACATTACCCGAACATGTCGACACAATTTCACCAGGAACAACAGAGCTATTTTCGTGGCAGATCTATGAGCAAAACAAGGCTTTGCCTGTCGATATCGGGTTCAGCCGCAATACTCCCGCCATGGGCCTCGACAATTTTCTGGCTAATAGCCAGCCCCAGACCGGTTCCCTGGACCTTTGAGGTAAAGTATGGCTCAAACAGCTGTTTGCTGTCGTCCTCGGAGAGGAGAAAACCACCATTTTCCAACCTTACCCGACAATAGGTATCGCTACCACTCACAGAAATCCGGCAATAGCCTCCATGGGACTGAGCTTCCACACCATTCTTGATAACATTTTCAAAAAGCTGGCCCAAAAGTCCTGTGTCACCCGGCACAGTATATTCCGCATCTGCCTCCAGCACAACCTCAACCCCCTGCGCTTTACAGGCTGCACCATAAAGATCCAGCACTGAGCGAATCAGGGGCAACAGCTTAACCTGCTCCTTCGTTACTTCGAAGGAACGAACATATTGCTGGAGATTGGTGATAATTCCGTTGGATCTCGCCACCGCTTGCCGCATGGAAACCAGCAGATCAAGATGCTCCGGATCGAGCCCTTCAGTTTCCAATTGTAAGCGCTGAAGGCCCATATTTATTGCATTCAACGGGTTGCGTATCTCATGGGCGATGGTTCCCGCAGCCCTGCCCAGGACCGCTTCCTCGTGCTGGCGGGCCATCTCTTTTTCATACTCGCGTGCTTCAGCAAGACGTCGTCTTTCAGCATGATAGAGCCACCAGCTGGAAAGTACGCCAAAGACCAGCAATAACCCAACGAACACCATGAATTCAATAGCCATCTGCTTCAGCCTTTTAGCAAAATGCCCGGCACGTTGGGTAACAATCAGGTCGCTGTCATTTATGCGAATTCGTGTTTCTGTCACCTTCTGCCCATCGCGTTGTACCAGCTTGGCCAGTTGTTCCTCCTGGCCTGAACTATCAAGCGTACTCTTTTCCAGCTGTACGGAAACTATTCCAGGTAATTCACTAAGCTTTTCGAGCAATGTCTCTACCGAAACACTTTGCCGTATATGTGCCACATCGTCTGATGCAAAACCGACAACCACACATTCTTCTGTATCTTCAGAAGTATAGACGTAAGAATAGAGATGTTTTTCAATGTCTAAAGAAAGAATCCGATCTTGACTGCAGCGAACATTTTCTGCCCATCCCTCCGGCCCGGACACCTGAACACCCTCACCAGTTGAGACAATGGTTATACCGGCAAGACCACTTTCCCTGGCAAAAGCGGAAAGTTCTTGCTGATCAAACCGTTCGATAACGTTGAGGTAGGAAATAAAGCGGGCGCTGTTTTTTAGGAAATCGGTAATAACCAGTTCAAGGCCGTTATTGCTGAGCATCGCATTGCGGATATTCAGTTCAACCGCCGCCGCCAGTACTTTAGAGTGTTCGCGGGAATTTTTCCGAAACTGGTTTGAGGCAGTATGAACCTGATACGCAAAATAGCCTGTCACCAGCGCCACCAAAATCGCACAGATCAGCAGGCTGGTCTTCCACATTGGATTACCCCGCATAAATCTCAGTCTCCTTCTCTTTCTACCCGTATCTTGCTGTAATATTATATCTAAATACAAAGAGGCAGGTCTTGCGACCTGCCATTTCTATCAACTCCGTCAGCGACAACAGTTTCGTTTTCTACTTTTGTTCAGGCGATCCCGTACTCCTGTCGGGTCGTTACAACCGCCCATTCCACAGCCTCGAATTTCCTCGGCGACAAAGACCTTCTCTTCTTCTTCCAGATCATTGACCGTTCCCCAGACCCTCACCCGATTCCCAGGTTGTATACAACCCGGGAGCCGTTTGGCACCAGCCTGATTTTTAATGAGCAGCTTCTCGGTCAGAGAGACGATCCTCATCATTTCACCGGATTCTTCCGAACTTGTCCTGATCGTCATTTTCATCGCCTCCCGGTCAATGTCGATGACTTCACCGTGGATGATGTCAGAGGCTAGAACATTTGTCGCTATCAGGGCAAGCATTATTATCACTGCTATTCCAGCCTTCTTCATTACTTGCCTCTACTGTTCATTCACGATGACATGAATCGCTTCGAAGATCTCCAGCGGTTCTTTGCCGCTTTCTTTACTGATATCCTTGATAGTCATATCCGCTTTGGCATTAATTCCTATTTTGGCTAGACCATCGATCATAAACTGTAGATCAAGTTGATACTCGGCACAAACCTCCTCAAGAGTTCTTCTGCCAAAGCCCGGTTTTGGATGATCAGGCAGTTGGGGTGCGCTTACACCGGCATTTCCCGGTGCTTCCTCACCTGCTTTCTTCTCTATTTTCACTTGAACTTTTGCAGGCTTGATGATCTCATAAATCTCTTTTGGAGTCATTGCGTTGCTTCCGGCAATATCCTTCAGGGTCTCCTTCTCTCCTTCCACCTTCAGGCCTGCTTCCTTCAACAGGGCGATCGCTTTCTCAAGATCCAGATCTTCTTTTTTGGCAAAGAATTTCAGAGAAGAAAGCTCTGCATGGCCATAAGGCGGTTCACCATACTTTTCGGCGCCACCATCCTTGATAGCAGAACCAATATCAAGAATTGTGCTCATGGGCGGTACCTCGTAATACGTTCCCACCGCAACGAGTATGGTCAATATCAGCGCTACATTAAAAGATCCGGTGAAGACCTTGATCTCTTTAGCCTTGTTTTTCATGTAGGCTACAATCGGGCTCCAGTTGTAGAAAACGTGCAGAATACTTGCCACCAGAAAGAGTACACCGACGGTGATATGCTGATCACCCCATTGACTCTTGGTAAGACCGATCAGGTGCCAGTCGGCCCAATACGCGACTCTTCCCTCCGGAACGATATAAAGTACTACAGAGTTAACACACAGAAGCAGTATGGAAACCAGCATGGTCATGGACGTAATCTTGCGCATATTCATTGAAACTCTCCTTGTGAAAATATGTCTTTTCAACTGACAACAACCTGTTTGCCCTTTACCATCCAAGAAGCGTGCCAATAAGTTATTTTCACAACAAACGGACTTTCTCCGTCAAAGTACGCATTTTTTTCGAACAACACCGTGTTTTGAGCTATGCTTGAGACGACAATCAAAGAACGGGCTCGACAATATCGTCGAAACAACGAGTCCCGGCGCATCCCAAAGAAAAGATGGCTATTTTTCCTCCAGACCTGACATTGCCAAAGTACACAAAACATGGTATTTGGTTACCGGATATTAACAGGTCATAGGTCACTAGGAGATTTCTGTGCTATTACACCACCATTTCATCAATTCCGCCAAGCAGTTTGGCGATAAGCTCGCAATTCATGACTTTACCACCAACAAAAAGGTAAGTTATGACAGAGCGTTAATCGCATCCCTCATCCTTACAGGGATTTTTCGAAAACTGGAGAAAGGTAACATTGGTTTGATGCTGCCGACATCTGCCGGTTGCATACTTGCCAAGATCGCCATCCTCATGAGTGGCCGAACTCCGGTAATGATAAATTACTCCACCGGAGCAGAGCAGAATTGCCGTTTCGCCCAGGATAAATGTGACTTCAAGTCGATTATCACTTCCAAGGCGCTGCTGGAGAAGATTGAGTGTCCATATGTAGACGGCATGATCTACATCGAGGACATCATGGATAACATCAATGGCTTCCAGAAAGTAAAAGCCGCCCTGTTGTCCAAACTGCCTCCCAACCTTTTGAAAAAACTACTCTATAATGGCCCCGATCGCTCCAATGCGACCATCCTCTTTACCAGCGGCAGTGAAAAAGATCCCAAAGCGGTTCAGTTGACCCACAGAAATATCCTGGCCAACATCGAATCCGCTACCGAAAGGTTCAAGTTCACCAACGATGAGGTTTTCCTTTCTACCTTGCCGTATTTCCACGTATTCGGCATGACCGTGAATATGTGGATTCCCCTCTATCACGGCAACACCATCCTTACCTACGCCAATCCACTGGAATACAATAAGGTTTGTGAGATTGCCCGAAAGCATTCACCAACTCTGATGGTCGGTACCCCAAGCTTCTTCTGGGGCTATCTGCGTAAGTCAGAGAGTGGAGATTTCGATTCACTTCGTATCGCTCTCTGCGGCGCCGACAAATGTCCCGATTCACTGCGCGATGCCTTCAAGGAAAAACACGGCATCACCCTGCTGGAAGGGTATGGCGCCACCGAGTGTTCCCCGGTTATTTCAGCAAACTGCCCCGAAGACAACTGTCCGGGTAGTGTGGGCAAACCTCTGGCGGGAGTACAGGTACGTATCGAAAATTATGAAACCGGCGAAGAGTGCGCACCCGGTGAGGATGGCCGTATCCTGATCAAAGGCGAGAACGTCATGCGGGGCTATTTCAACGATTTCGAGCAGACTTCCCTGCATATTCGTCGTGGCTGGTATGATACTGGTGATATGGGCAACATCGACGCCAACGGTTACCTCTGGCATGTCGGCCGCCTGAAACGGTTTGTGAAGATCGGCGGGGAGATGGTCTCCCTGGTGAAGATTGAAGATGTTCTCGAAAAAATGCTTCCCACCGATGCGCTCTGTTCCGTCGTTGAAGTTCCCGATGCGGTGAAAGGGGCCAAGATCGTGGCTGTCACCACAGTCGAGGTTGATAAGAAATCGATCATGAAGCAGATGGCCGAACATCTGCCCGCCATCGCCATTCCCAAAACCTTCATGGTTATGGAAAATGTGCCCAAGATGGGCAGTGGTAAAATCGACTTCAGAACACTGACTGAGATTGCCAGAACAGAGCTGCTTCAAGATCGGAAAAAGAAAAAGTAAGCAGTATACTGAACAGCCCGTAATCAAGAAAAGGTCCCTGCATGTAATTATGCAGGGACCTTTTTGGTATAGAGACGGGATAGTCAGAGCGGTATGCGATGCTGGACAGGGCATTGGACATACCTACCGGGCCACCCTCATCTCACCTTTTAAGCGGCTCAAGAGCTGAGCCGCTCATGCAGCAAATGTCAGAGTATTATAACGCGGCGGTGTAAATAGCCTTTACATCGTCATCGGTAGGTCGGCGTGGATTGGTCAACCCGCAGGCGTCAACCTGGGCGTTGGCGGTCATGGTGCCGATATCTTCAGCCTTGACCTCTTTACCGTAGCGCTTGCCCAACTCGACCAGACCGGCCGGGATGCCGATATCGGTGGAGAGTTTCTGAATTGCAGAAAGTGCCAGTTCAGCCGCTGCACGCGGTGACAACCCTTCGGTGTTCTCGCCCATGAGTTCAGCGATCTTGACGAAACGATCCACCTTGGCGATCAGGTTGAAACGGCTGACATGTGGCAGCAGGATGGCATTGCACTCACCATGGGGCAGGTCATAAAAACCGCCGAGCTGATGTGCCATTGCATGCACATGGCCGAGACTGGCGTTGTTGAAAGCCATACCAGCCAGATACTGGGCAAAGCACATACCTTCGCGAGCATCAATATCTTCACCATTAGCCACTGCCGGTCGAAGATGTTTGGCGATAAGCTCGATAGCTTTTTCTGCTGCAGAGTCGGTCATGGGGTTGGCGATAGTGGACACATAGGCTTCAACTGCGTGGGTCAGGGCGTCCATACCGGTTGCAGCGGTCAGCGCGGGAGGCATTCCTACCATCAGCATCGGGTCATCAATGGCGACACCCGGGGTCACGCGCCAGTCTACGATGGCCATCTTCACCTTTCGGCTGGTATCAGTGATGATACAGAAGCGGGTCATTTCTGAAGCAGTTCCGGCTGTGGTGTTTACCGCTACATACGGAGGCATGGGATTGGCTGATTTATCAACACCCTCATAATCATGGATGGTGCCGCCGTTTGCGATCACCAGGCCAATGCCCTTACCGCAATCATGGGCGCTACCACCACCAAGGGTGATCAGGCTGTCACACTTGTTCATTTTGTAGGACTCAACACCCGCATGAACATTATTATCGGTCGGATTTGGAATGGTCTCATCGTAAACAACACATTCCATGCCATCCGCTTCCAACATATCGGTTACTGTCTTGGTAATACCTGCGGCTGTGATACCTTTGTCTGCAACAATAAGGGGCTTTGTTCCACCAAGAGCTTTGATTTTGGCTGGAATCTCTTTGCTTGCACCAATGCCGATCAGGGTAACGCTTGGGATGAAGTAGCCATAAACCATTTCCTGTGTAGCCATAATGAAACCGTCCTTTTTCTGATGTTACGAATATGAAGTTTTCTCCCGGCTATGGTGCTTCGGGTCAGAAAACCGCTTCTGGAAGAGCTCATACAATAATCAACACAAAATCCGTAACATATATAGCAACAGTCGTGCCAAAACAGTAATGACGCTACTACAGGCACATAGCCAATCCCCTCTCACTGCAAAAGGTCACACCCTGCCACGCAACTGTGACATATCGGTACCAATCGGCGAGGTGACACGGCTGAAATTTTACAGCTAACCAACAGTAATTATGGGTTTTTATTTAGGCAGGATGGGTGTAAAGACAAAATGACCCGCTAGTGAGGCTGTTCGGGTCATTTTGACACACACAGGGAAGGGACAAAAGATAAAGAGGCTCAGAATTTAATCTTCATACCGGGCGAGCTTTCTATAGAGAGTCTTTCTGCTTATTCCGAGAGACTCCGCAGTTTTCTGGCGATTACCGGAAAAGTAATCGAGCATCTTGATGATATGCTGGCGCTCAACTGTCTCCAGAGACAGCGGTGAACACTCCTCGGCAGCACCGCCCGCCAGATCATGGGGCAGACACCGCTCGGTAATAAGACCATTCTCAGCCAGAATTATTGCCCGCTCCAGCACATTACGAAGTTCCCGGATATTGCCAGGCCAGTGATAACGCAGCACACAGTCCATGGCCGTGTCAATTATCCTGTAATCGCTGCCATCCGGGCTCAAGGCGTTCAGAAAATAGTCGACCAGCAGCGACAGGTCCTCTTTCCGCTCCCGAAGAGGTGGAATCTCGATAGTAAAGGCATTGATACGGTGGAAAAAAGCCTCGTTGAAACGGCCATTTTCAACTTCTTCGAGCAGCACCCGGTTCGTGGCAAAAAGAAAGCGGGTGTTGACCGTTCGCTCCTCCTTTTCGCCGATTCTTCGATAACTTTTGGTCTCCAGAGCCCGCAGCAGGGAAGCCTGAACAGCCAACGGCAACTCGCCTATCTCATCTAAAAAGAGCGTTGAATCATTGGCAAATGCCAACAGTCCTTCACGGGTTTCAGTTGCTCCGGTAAAAGCGCCCTTGATATGACCAAAGAGCTCGCTTCGAGCTAGTTCCTTCTGCAGCGAAGCACAGTTCTTGGCAATCATCGGGTTGGCGCCACAGCCGGAACGCTGGTGGATGAGCCGGGCGACAACGTCTTTGCCCACCCCCGATTCACCGGTAATGAGTACCGGAATTCTGGCTGGTGCGACTTTTTCCACCAGAAATTTTATATCCTTTACCGCTTTGGAGTTGCCGATAAAATTGACGGCTACGCTGCCGCTGTCGGCACTATGACGCAGGATCGCATTCTCACGTGCCAGCATCACCCGCTGGTGTGCCTTTTCCACTATCAGTTCCAGCCGATCCAGATTGAAAGGCTTGCGGATAAAGTCGCAGGCACCGAGTTTCATGGATTGCACAGCGCTGTCGATGTCACCATGGCCGGTGATCATAATAACTTCACAATCGGGCACAGACTCCCGGATCGTTATCAACAACTCCAGATCATGGACATCGGGCAAACTGAGATCGAGCAAGACTACGTCAAACCAGTAGTCACGGGCCTTTTTCAGACCTTCTGCCCCGCACCCTGCCACATGCACTGCCCGATATGAGTTGCTCAATTCATTCTGCAAAAGTCTGCGAATCGGCTCCTCATCATCAATTACCAGAATATTGTATTTTTTTTCTTCCATCCCCCTGCTCATCTCCTAAAAACAAAATGTCTGCTCAGAGCAACTTCCACTATCGGCAACCCCGGGCAAACGTACTTCAAATGCAGACCCGCTACCGGGAGTACTATCCACCACGATTTCCCCGCCATGGTTCCTCACAATCGAATAGCAGGTAGACAGGCCGATACCAACCCCCTGCCCAACCGGCTTGGTGGTATAAAACGGCTCAAACAACTTATCCAGATTCTCTAAGGAGATGCCGCAACCGGTATCTTTGATCACCAGTTTGACCCCCAAGGTCTCTGTCTCCACAGTGGAAATTTCCACCATACCGCCCTCTGCGATTGCATCACAGGCGTTGGTGAGCAGATTGAGTATCACCTGCTTCAACTGCGATTCATCTCCACAAATAGAGGGCAGACTTTCGGCCAACCTGGTCGTGATTGTAATATGCTGCTGTCGCTTAAAATGATGTTTGAGCAAAAACAGGGTGTCCCGCACGCAGCCATTCATATCCACCGGCCCCAGACTGGTACACTTGGGCCTGCTGAAAGTAAGCAGGTTTCTGACGATATCCTGACAGCGGAGTCCCTCGTCAATAATGGTTCGGGTATATTCCCTGAAATCGCTGAGCATTTCCTCGGGCACCACGCCTTCCAGCTTTTTCACCCTGCGCTGCAAACCTTCTGCAAAACCGCTGATTGCCGTCAGCGGATTATTAATTTCATGGGCCACACCGGCTGCCAGGGTGCCAATGGTGGCCATTTTCTCGGCCTGATAAAATTGCGCCTGGTATTCCTTTTCACGGGTGAGATCGCGCTTGAACAACAACACCTGGCGCTCAGAGGCCGGGTCGGTCTTCAATGGTGAGGCGATGATCTCATAATGCCGATACTTACCATCCACTTTGTAAATGCAGAAATCCTTGACCACCTCATTGCAGTCGAAAGCTTTCAGGGCCGGGCACTCCTCACAACGGGTCGACTTTCCTCTCAAGATCTGGTGGCAGCTCTTTTCTACCGGGTCCACTCCCGGATACCAGCGGTGAAAGACATGGTTTACCCGTTTAATGGTCAGATCTTCGGAAAGGACGATCATCATATCGGTGATCCCGTCCAGAAGCGCCTGGTTTTCTTTGCGCTTCTCGTCAAGCTTCATATTCGATCTGCTCAGCTGGGCGACGTTCTGTTGCAACTCCTGGTAAAATCCCAGCTTGCAGTGCTCTATCCCTATCAGGTCCTCTAGGGTCGTTTTCCCCGGCATTACCACACCTCCTCACAGATAGCCAGCAACTCTTCACTGGTGGCCGGTCGCGGATTGGTGAGGTTGCAGGCATCGTTGATGGCCATTTTGGCTATTGGCTCAAGCATCTCTTTGCCCTCCTCGCCGACTTCATCCCGCAGCTTTAAAGAAACGTCGAAAGAAGAGAAAAACTCGGTGAGCTTGTCAATGCCTTCAAGCGCCGTACGGTTATCAGAGCCTCGCTGACCGCCGAGTATCACCCTGCCGATATCCGCCATCTTCTGCTCACAGGCATCAAGATTAAATCGCATCACTGAGGTCAACAGGATGGGATGAACCACGCCGTGGGGAATATCAAACTGGCCGCCCAGGGAGTGCGCCAGGGCATGCTCTGCCCCAAGACCGGCATTGGAAAACGCGATGGAGGCAGAGACCGAGGCGATACTCAACTGCTCAAGCGCCTCAAGCGAACGTGTCTCCACTGCCAGCTTCAGATTTTTATGGATCAACTCAATCGCTTTCAACGAGTGCATTGAGGTAAATGGCGAGGCGATCACCGACAGGTACGCTTCAACAGCATGGGCCAGCGCATCCGATGCGCTCCTGATGATAAGTGTCTCGCTCTTGGTTCTGAGAATCAACGGGTCGACAATGGCAATATTGGGCACCAGTGTCCTGGTGATGATAGACATTTTCACCGCCCGTTCCATATCGGTGATTATGGCAAACTGGGAAATATCGGAGCCACTGCCGGCGGTGGTGGTAACCAGGACCATGGGCGGCAACGGGCGTTCCACCTTGTTGGCCCCTTCGTAATCACGTATCCGTCCGCCATTGTTGGCCAGGATAGCGATGCCCTTAGCTGTGTCCATCGGGCTGCCGCCACCAATGGCGATAATGACGTCTGCGCCGTTCTTCATGTAGAGTTCGGCGCCCTGCTCCACCTGATAATCACGGGGATTGGAGGTTACGCCGGGATAATAGACCCACTCGATCCCATCCTTTTTCAGAATGTGCATCAACCGGTCAAGCCAGCCCGCCTCCTCGATACCCGAGTCGCTGACCAGAAAGACTTTTTTCCCGCCGAGTCGCAAAGCACACTGACCCGCGTAATTGAGGCTTCCCCTGCCGAAAATAATCTCAGGAATAGCAAATTTAATAATATCCATCAGCAATCATCCACCTGTCACCGATCCTCTGCCGGACATGCACAGAGTCTCTCATTTCTTTCACAGACAGCTCGGCTACGCCAGAGCCCCGATGTTACATCAGCTCACAGTCCATAAGACTAGCGCATTCGGCCAAGGCGGACAATCTCTTTCCTCTTTCGCTGTAATGATGGCAATCACTACGCGCGATGACGGCTACCGGGGGACCCTGGCTCAATTTATCCTTCCAGCCAGCCTGTGAACGCTGTATAGTCAGCTTTTTACGATGTAACTGTTAATTCTTCAGAAGATTTTCAACCAATAATTTGTGTCAGGAAAAAGCAGATGAATTGCGCAACAGCACTACTTCGCCCCGACTCGATACTGCATATCTACTACCTGGAAGGGATTATCAGCCTCGATTACGTCATCTCCCATCCCGCCTTTTTAGGTAATTGGGAAGAAGATGAGTTTTCATTTCTCTTTTTTCTGGAAGCAGCCGATGAAACCGTCGGCCAAGTGGTCGAAGATCACAATACACTTCAACTCGTTGATCAATATGAGATGAGCTACGCCGACTGGCAGGGCGGCTCAATCGATCCGGTTCAGATCGGCAGATTTGTGCTGCAGCCCTCATGGAGCGAGCAGCAGGTTGAACCAGGTCAGATAGCGATCTCGCTTAACCCCGGTGTGGTCTTCGGCAATGGCGCACACCCCACCACCCGCGACTGTCTGGAGGCGATCGAGATCGCCTCTATGGGCGGCAAGGTGAAGACCATGCTCGATCTCGGCACAGGCACCGGAATTCTAGCCATCGCAGCCGCCAAGCTGGGCTGCGAAAAATGTCTGGCCGTGGATTTCAATCATCTCGCCGCCCAGACCGCCCAGGCCAATGTAGTGCTCAACCAGTTGGAACCAAACATCCAGGTGGTCAGCGGCCGCGCCGAACAGCTTATTGCACGGCCCACCGACCTGATGGTTGCCAATATTCATTACGCGGTGATGAAGGATATTGTGGCCAGTGAAGGATTTTTGCAGCAGAAGTGGTTTGTGCTCTCCGGCCTGCTCAGCAGCGAAGCGGAAAAGATCTCCGCCCATCTGAAGACGTTGCCGGTTTCAGTACTCAAACACTGGAAAGGAAATGGTGTCTGGCACACCTTTCTGGGGGTAACCCACAAGGATTAATTGTCAAAACCAAACATCAGAATACGGCAGATAGCCGCCCTTAAATGCTGAACCGGCATCAGGCCCCCTTCAGGTACCAGCCAAACATCAGCAGGCCGCTGGCCGCAACCCAGCTTCCTCCCACCCTGACGGCGACCCGCTTCCAGCCCTCGGCTATGGAAACGACCAAGGCGGATACTATGGTGATTATCACAATCAGGGCTATCGTTATTCCCAAAAGACCCAATGGTTCAAGCTCATTGTTGAGGGTCACCCCATTCATGAAACCGTGCAGCAAGCCGAACAGCCCGGCAATACCGACCGTTACCGGCACTGGTAGCCGGACATCTCCAGCCACCAGTAAACCGATGAGCAGCAAAGAACCAGCCTGCACCGGGAAATCCGGGATGTTTGTGCCACCGAAGCCAGTAATACCTCCCAACAGCCAGCACAGGGGTACAATCATCAGCAGCTTCCGACAGCTCTCCGCACCTCGCATCCCACCAAATAGAGCCAGCGCCACAACCGGGATGATATCCTCCGGCGTCAGCAGGAGATGGCCTATGCCGTCATAGACAGGGCCCATGCCGGTGGTGACCAGATGGGCAGTTGCAGTCCCCGGCCACAACATGAACAAGACTGCTGTCAGCACAGAAACAAACAATGACGTTTTCCCAGAATCCATTCGCTTTCGGCTCAGGTTACCGCATGCCAGAGAAAGAACAGGCCCATAACCGCGATACAGCCACCGGTTAGCCGCAAAAGGCCCTTCCCCAGGGGATAGTAGTGAACCAGACCGATGAGGATACCGACTCCATGCAGACAGCCGGTGCCGAGAATAAAGCCCATGGAATAGAGCAGTCCGCTCTGCCCGGCCGGCAGCTCAGTGCCGTGGGCATGCCCATGAAAGATCGCAAAGAATCCAACAACCAGCATGGCCACCACCATCCCGGGACGCACCTCCCCCAGAACCATGATGCCAAGAGCCACCGCCGAGACAGCTATCCCCACCTCAACTCCGGGAACCGGGATGCCAAGCAATCCCAGCATGGCCCCCACCGACATCAGCATCGGAAAAACAACCGGCAAAACCCACAGAGCAGGCATACCGAGCTGAGCTCCCCATAAGCCCACCGCCACCATGGCCACGATATGGTCCAGGCCGGACCAGGGATGTTCAAGCCCGGTCCAGAAGCCGGTGGCCTGCCCTCCGGCAATGTGCGCTGCGGCTTCAAAGGGAAATGCCATCAGCAGCAGCCAAGCCGCCAGGACAAGCCACGCGCTTTTATCAGTCTTCATCCTAGAATCCTCCGATCATGATCATGGTTCGCTGAATGGTCCAGTAGGCTCCGAGGCTGCCGACGGAGTAGGCAGGCACCACCTCCACCCACTTTGGCCACACTATCTTCAAGGTTCTAAACGACCAGGCAAGCAACAAGATAAGGGAGACAAAAACAAGTTGTCCGAACTCAACCCCAAGGTTGAACCAGAGCAGCGCCCACGGCAATTCGGTCTTCGGTATGCCGGTGGTGGAGAGCCCGGAGGCGAAACCAAAGCCATGAAGCAGGCCAAAGCCAAAGGCGGCCAGCCAGGGCCGGGCTATGGTCAGGCTGTCCTCACCGCGCCGGGCGCGCATGATCTCGGGCCCGAGGAACATGATCGACAGGGCTATAGCCGCATTGAGCGGCGGCAGCGGCGCCCGTGCATACCCAAGGGTGGCAATGGCCAGGGTAATTGAATGGGCGATCGTAAATGAGGTGATGGTTTGCAGCAACATCACCCTGCTCTTGACGATCAGGAGCAAGCCAAGCACAAACAGCAGGTGATCCAGGCCGAGCAGAATGTGGTGGAAACCGAGAAAGAGATACTCCCGGGCCGTTATATGCCAGGAGCGCTCACCGCGGAGTTCTGCCCAGGGTCGTGTTGGCCTGGCCGTGGTGGTCATGACACTGCCGTCGGCCAACGCTATTTTGATAAAAACATCAGTTATAGTCGACTCAAGACCGGGAAAACGCAGGATCTGTCCGTCAAGCCCCTCGCCCTGGGTGGAGACTATCCTGGTAAAGAGGATGGCGTCCCGGGTGCGCCGCTGGACAGGTTGCCCAATGGTCTGCCAGTTCTTTGGCAACTGCAGCCTGGCCGGGTGGGGCTTGTTGTAATAGATCGGGGCGCGCCAGGCGACCTCATAGCGGTCCCCCGCCAGATGCCTGATCTCCACGGCACCGGGCTGGCTCTCATGGCTCAGCACCTCGTTGGGCAGAAGCAGCAGCGCCAGCCACAAGAAGAGGATTGCCGGCCAGAGATATTTCGTCCAAGAGACCATATTAATCCCTTACGCCATTGTCCCGGGAGACAACGATACTGTACTTATCCAACAGTGTGTCGTAGGTCTGCTTCCTTACCTCCTGCCTCCGGGCAGACATCAGCTCCCGTTCAACCGCAGCTCGCACCTCCTTAAGCTCAGGGGCGTGCGCCTCTTTTTTTTGCCGAACCAGGACCAGGTGCAGCCCATAACTCGAACGAACCGGCCCCTGCCATCTCCCCGTCTCCATGCCGGCAAGCTCTTTAGAAAAACCGGCCCCATACTGCCTGTCGATTACATTGGCGGAGGAGAGCGAGTAGATTCTGGGGAGCATGATAGCGTCACCATACATCCTCGGATCCGCCTGTTCCCCCTTCCGGTCAAGCTCTTCCAGCAGTCGCTGGATATCCGTATCAAGAGTGGTTCCGTGCTGGTCCGGATTGAGGTAGACATGGTTGAACGCCAGCCGCATCTCCTGCCTGAAGGCCTGCCGGTTCTCCTCAAGGTAGGCTTTCAACTCCTCATCTGTAGGCGGCACCGCCGTGGTGATGTCTTCGACCAGAAGTTCCATCTTCATGCGCAGCCTGCGCCGGATATAGGCATCGTCACGGTCAAGGCCCAGGGCAACCGCTTCCCGGTAGGCAATTTCGTCACGGACCTTTTCGTCAATAAGGCCGTCCAACTCCTCCCTGGAAGGCTGGCGCTGCCAGGTCCTGCTGAAACTCGCCTCCAGCGCTTTAATATCCCCACTGGAAACTCGAATAGTAAGATCTTCGTCTTCGCCTGCTGATCCAAAATATTCAAAGACGAGAAACAGCAGGCAGCCGATGGCAAAGAAATGCAACAACGGGTCGTTAAGAATTTTTTTCATAGATATCGGTATACATCATACACCCAAAAAGCACAGCCCGGGAAACGAGCCGCGCTTCATTTTATTGACAGGCCACAGTTCTCAGGGGGCGTACCAGATGGGTGAGGTATAGGCACGCTCCTGCACGGTCATGGGCACTTCGCTGTCCATCTCGACCCCGAAGCGCTTCGCCTCATAGGCTGTCCAGCGCGGGGTGGGTATCTCCAGCACCCTGGCATAATAGAAGGCTCTCTCAGCCGGATCGAAATCAGGATCGGTCCAGACCCCTATCAGCTCAGGCGCGCCAATGGAGTTGGTCCAGGTAGCGTTTTTCACATCCACCGTATTGCCCACGGCCGGAAGCTGGCCCTTCTCGTCCGGGGTGCGCTCACCCGACCAGACAACGTCATAGACTTTCTCCCTGGTCATCCCGTCGCTGTCCAGCCAGCCCTTGATGATCTGGATACGGTCGAGGTTGCCGCTATACGGATCTTTAAGCGCCGCAACCAGAAAACTGGGCGCCGCTGTTCCAGACGGGGCATTGCGCAGGTCCGCGCCCATCGGCACCCCTTTCCTGTAGCCGATATCCGCAGGCAGCCTGGAGAGGGTATCGCTGTCTTCAAAATCCCAGCCCCCGAAAAAACGGACCAGCATCCGGGAGCCGGTGGTGGCATAGGTCTCTTTTCTCATCATGGCGTCAAACAGGGCCTCCCGGGTATTCTCCCTGGCCCAGATTGCGGCGTAGCCTCCGGCCGCCTGTTGCCAGCCATAGATGGTGAACTGGGGATCGGGAGCCTCGATGACCACATGCTTCCACCGCTGGGGCTCCGGCTCCACACCGGAGTGCTTGCCAAAGAAATTCTCCTCCTCCACCGCCGCGAACGCGGTGTGGGCATCAGAGCTGCCGATCATACCGAACCTGAAAGGGTTGATTCCCAGTGAGTCTTCCAGCTTGAGCCCTGTTTTCAAGGCCTCGCGGGCATATTCCCACTGCAGCATCGACTCCTCCTTGGCCTCGGTGCCATTCAGGTTGGAGCGATCCCAGGTGTCGAAATCGGCAAACTCATCATCGGGGGAAAGCAGCGGGTGGGCCTCGCCGTCACCCTTGATCTGGGTGACCTCGACAAGAGGTTCGTAACGGCTGCGCAGCTCGGCAAGCTCTCTGGTCAGTGGCTTACCGCCAAAGGTTTCCACATTGAACATGCGGCCATTGCTCAGGTTGCCGTTATGGGGGATGGCCAGGACCTCGGCGCCGGTTTGCTGCTCAAAGCGCTGCAGTTCTGCCCAGAGATCCTCCGGGTTCTTACTGTCGTACTGGGAGAAAGGGACGGTCCTGTTGGCTGTGGTGCTATCCCCCCGGAAGATGACGTTTCGGTGCAGGTTATAGCCACCGATAGCTGTCCACTCATAACCGATAAGCGCGGTAAACCTGCCCGGTTCATTATATTTGTCCGCCAAGGCCGTGTAGCTGTTCCAGGCATTTTTTACCGCCCGCTCACTTTTAATCGGCGGCTCGTCTTCGGAGAGCGAAGCGACAATTTCCATGGCCGCGGCAAATGTTTTATCATAATCACCACTCTGGAGCATCTCGTACCAGCGTTGCCCCTTTTCGGTGGAGAGCACCTGCTGGTCTCCTTTCAGCAATTGCGGCATCAACCCGTACATCTCGGCATGGTCGGATACCACCAGAAAATCCAGCGGCCTGGAAAGCTTGACCCGCAACCCATGGGTGGTGGTCACCTCCTCCCCCCGGGCAAAGCGAAAGGCTTCCTCCTGGCCGACCCGGCACATGGTGCCCGCATCAACGGAAACAGCGGTGTGAAGATGGGTGTCACCCCAGAACACCTGGGTCGGGAAATCACGACCGACGTAGGGAGAGTACTCCTTGGTGGAAAGAGCGTCGCCCACGCCTTTTTTGCTGGGTGACATCCCTGTGGAAGAGGCAAAGACTGTCCCGATCATACCAAGGATCAGGACAGCGGCCAGGGTGTGAGAGATCATCGAAGATTTCATTTGTGTTCCCCCTGATAGTGGGAAATATATCGTGGCAGATATCCGTTACGGCGTGTACCAGATAGGCGACGTATAGGCGCGCTCCTGGGTTATCATCTCCGCCTCCGGCGGCATGGTTATTTCAAATCTCTTGGCCTCATACGCTGTCCAACGGGGTGTGGGGATCTCCAGGACCCGGGCGTAATAAAATGCCCTCTGGGCCGGATCAAAGTCAGGATCTGTCCAGACGGTTATCAGCTCTGGATCGCCGATGGTATTGGTCCAGGTCGCCTCTGCAACATTGACGGTATTACCCACCGGTGTCCGGCAGCGGCCATCTTCACCGATCTCGCGACCATCGGAAACGGCAACATCATACACCCGCTCTTGGGCCTTGCCGTCACTGCCGAGCCAGCCCTTGATGATCTGGATCCGATCGAGATTGCCGCTCATCGAATCTTTCAGGGCGGCAACAAGGAAAGTGGGCGACTTGCCGTCCGGTGTCATGGAGAGATCACCGCCCATGGGAACCCCTTTTTGATAGCCGACATGGGCCGGCATGCGGGACAGGGCGTCCTGCTCGGTGAAATCCCAGCCACCAAAGAAGCGGACCACCAGCCTGGGACCGGTGGTGGCGTAGGTCTCCCGCCGCGCCATGGCATCGAAAATAGCCTGTCGGGTATTGCTGGTCGCCCAGACCCCGGCATAGCCGGAGGCCGCCATCTGGTAGCCCATAATCTTCCCGTATTCCCCACCTAAGGTCACATGCATTGCCCGTTCCGGTGAGGGTTCCACCCCCGAGTGTTTGCCAAAAAAGTTATTTTCCTCTACTGCCGGCAGGGAGGTGTGCGAGTCGGTGGAACCGATCTGGCCATACTTATAGGGGTTCACCCCAAGCTGCTGGTCAAACTCAAGACCGCGTTTGAGACCGGAACGAATGTATTCACCCGCCAGCATTTCCTCGGTTTTGGCCTGGCTCATATCGAGATTACCCAGATCCCAGGTCTCATAATCAGCAAATTCGTCGTCTGGTGAGAGAAACGGATGTGCCTCACCATCCCCCTTGATCTGGGTGGTCTCGTACAGCGGCTCCCACTTCTGTCTCAGTTCAGCATAGTCCCGGTCAAGCGGCTTGCCGGATAAGGTTTCTACATCAAACATCAGCCCGTTGGACAGGTTGCCGTTGTGGGGAATGGCGAGCAGGTCACCGCCGGTCCGGTCTTCGTAAGACTGCATGGCATCCCAGAGTTTTTCAGGATCTGCACTGTCGGCGAGGGTAAAGGGCAGAGTCTGCCTGGCCTGGGCGGAGCCATCCCGGTACACTACCACCCGGTGCAGGTTGTTGCCCTTCACCAGCGAGGTCCACTCGTAACCGATAAAGGCAGTGAAGCGGCCCGGCTCATTGTATTGTTCCGCAGCATCGATGACATTTTGCCAGACCGGTTTCATTATTTTGGGATCATTGGTTTTCCAGGGAAACTTGCCCTGGGAGAACAGGGTTATGATCTCAAGGGCCGCATCCACGGCCGCCTGGCCGCCCTCATTTATCGCCTTATGCCAGCGCTTGCCCTCCTCTTTGTTCATCATTGCCGGATCACCTTTGGCGAACATATCAAAAAAGCCCATACCATCGGAGTGATCGGCGATGACCACAAAATCGAGCGGCTCTGCCAGTCTGGCCTTGAACCCTCCCGAAGCGACCACTTCGCCACCGCGGACAAAGCGGTAGGCCTCGTCCAAGCCCAACCTGTTGCCGAAGGTGCCGGCATCCATCGACAGCGAAGTATGCAGATGGGTATCACCAAAGAAAACCTGGGTCGGGTAGGCTCGATTAACATACGGGGAAAATTCCTTTTTCTCGAGCCTGGTGTTCTCTTTATCGAACATCGCCGAGGTGGTGGCGTATGCAGATGTTACGCCACCTATCAATATGGCGGAGAGCACAATACAATACCAGTTAGCCGACACCCCTTTCATTTCACTACCCTCCCTGAGGAAATGCAGTATTTGTCAGACAGCATACACCCGGCCCGGAAAGCGAATATTTAAAACCATAGCAGATAGTTACAAACAGCATGCGCCGACCGATTTCGGCAAGGGAGAAACGACCTGCCAGGAGCCTGACAGGCTCTTAGTCGTGCAACGTCACTGCTATCTAAAAGGATACCGAAATGGAACAACGGGGTCAACAACTGGCCAGGCCCCATCGGTAGTATGGAAGCATGGATAGGCGAGGAAATGCATTACCGGCAGCAACATAGTCGTTTTGTTTCTTCAGTTCCTTTTTCCAATAGTTCAGGCCGATTTCCAGACCGTGTCCACCGCCCGGGCAAGATCATCACGGAACTCTTCTACGGTGTCATACATTACATCCGTACCGGTGGCGAAAAAGAGCAGGATATCGTTGAGTGGTTCAGGGATATAGGAATAGATTTTCTTGAGGTTGAAGATCCGGTCCTGGGCGATCAGGGCCAGGTCTCCCTGTTCAAGGGTATCGAATATCCTCTGCCCAAATTGTGGGTTCTCCAACACCGCAGAAGGCCTGAAATTCTGTTGGCCAAGCAGAAAAAGTAACACATTGCCCAGGCCAAACAGATCCATGGCATACGGGCGTTCGGGCAGGTAAAAATCGTAGTCAAAATCGATCCAGATGAAGTGCCCGTCCTGACGGTCCACGAAGATATGGTCGCGGCGGATATCCCCGTGCTTGAGGCCATGCCTATGCAGCAGGACGATACCTTCAACCGAGACCAGGAACCGCTCGAGCACACCGGACAGATGATTTTCAAAGTAATCGCGGTGATCGCTGCCCAACTGGTAGACCACCTTGTCCAGCCGCCTGCCATTGACGATCTCCAGAATTCGCACCAGGTTGCCCACCTCGTCCAGGGCCGCGTAGCCCTGCATAAACGAGGGATTGCGCCTGGTCAGTTCAATAACCTGGGCCTCCTTTTCCGGGCTGCGATAGCAGGTGACCTCCAGGCCGCCCAGCCTGATGGTATACCTCTCATGGAATACCAGCTTGACAATGTGCCGCTCGCCACTCTCAAGATCATATACCTTCGGTACCCACTGTTTAGGCTGTTCATCCACTCCGAAACGCCCTTCCCTGGTATAGCCGACGATCAGAAAATACCGGTCATCGACATGGATGACGTCGCCATAGTCGATATTGACAAAATCACTGGTATCAGCAAAAAGCCTTGGTTTTCTGCGCTGGGAACGAACCGCTACATGATTTTGCAGGCGCTCGAGAATATGGTGGGGGAAACCGCTCCAGTCGGCCATGGCTTCACCCAACTATCCAGGAGGTGAATTTTTTGCTGTGCCTTGCCAGGGCATTGGAGATGGAGCCAAACAGGAACTCCTCGGCCTTTGAAACCCCGCGCTTGCCGGCAACCACTGTGCCATAGTCGCCTTCATCCTGTATCTTGAGGACAACTTCACTGATGGTGCATTCCTCAGCCATGTGCACTTCGAAATCCAAAGACGATTTATCCACACCGGCAGCGACGAGTATCTCCTCGGCCTCCGCAAACATCTCACGGGCCCGGTTGGTACGCATCTCCAGATATCGATCAAGACGACCGCCCTCCGTATAATAATCCGGTGGTGGTTGGGGGTAGACATTGAGCACGCAGATTTCCACACCTTCAACAAGAGGGGCTATGTGGCTCAGGTAGATTACGGCTCGCCTGGAATTTTCACTGCCATCCACAGCCAGCAAGAACTTCTTCCAGTTTCCCATTCAATCCCCTCCTTGATCTTTACAAATAATTTTCAAGCTCATCTTGTCCTTCGGCATTCAGTAAAGAATTGCTATTTTTTCTCAGGTCGAGGCGTAGGTAGAAAATTAAGCGGAGGCATATGAGTAATATGTTGAGCATTATTTCTTTGCCCTACAACGAAGAGATGAAGAAAAATAGCTCTCTGCTAGAATTGCTCCATCCCAGGCCTCCACTTTTCGAGCAATTTCACCAGCTCCACCATGGTCTCATGGGTAGGCACCGTTATGCCACGCCTGGCTGCGAAGCGGCATATGGCACCATTCTGGGCATCAATCTCCGTTGGCCGGTCATTTAAAATATCCTGGAGCATTGATGAGAGATTGTTGGCACTCTTCTGGCACGCCTCAAAAAGCAGTTCATTAAGATCGTCGTACACAAGATCAATATCGTATGCCTCAGCAACCGCCCTCCCTTCGTCAACAAGGCGTTTCATCAGGGTGATCGACTCCATCTTGCTGGTAAGGCAGCCGTTTGGAACCTTGAGCAACGAAGAAAGAGGATTAATCGCCGAAAATACGATGACTTTACACCACAATCTGCCAACGATCCGCTGAGAGATTTTGGTCTCGATACCACACTGTTCAAAAACATTGGCGATTTTCTGAACCCGTTCGGTGACCTTGCCGTTCAATTCACCCAGATACGTTTTTCCCTCCCTGCCGTAACGCACTTTGGCCCCCCCGAGAGCAGTGCCGGATTTAAAGGTGAAACCAGCCAGAATATGCTCTTTGGGCACAACTTTTTCCATCAATTCGATATTGCCGAGTCCGGTCTGAATGCTGAGCAAAGGGCAGTTCGCATCGATAAGATGTGCCACTGACCTGGTGGCACATCTGGTATCAAACGACTTCACCATCAACATGACCAGATCGCACTCCTTTATAAGCATACCGTCCGTTACAGCACTTACCGGCACGGGTGTAACCTCATCAGGATCGTCCGTGGCACTCGCCACCACACCTATGCCCTGATCCCGCATAGCGCCGATTACCTGTTCATCGGTATCCAGGAGCGTCACTTCATTCTCCCCCCGCGCCAGATATGAACCAAAAAGTCTTCCAATTGCTCCACCACCAACAATCACTATTCTCATTGTTACTCCCTGAACTCTTTCCTATTCGGTAAATTCAGCGTAATTTATCCATGAATTTGACCCAGCAAATCCAGTTGGACTCCTGATTAAATTTTATAATCGGGAAGAGATGAAATCAAATCCAGTATGGAAACAGGCACAGAACCATGTCCATTGAGCTGAATATACCGCACATCGATTTTTGCAAAAAAAGAGCACAGGAACTGCAGATTGAAATTTTTTCTCTTGCCGGCCTGTTCAACCGCAGAGACAGGCTGGAGCACCCATTGGAAAAACCGCACAGGGTGAATTTTTACCAGATCCTGCTGATAACCAAGGGCCATGGCCAACACCACATCGATTTTCAACCATACCCGTATCAACCGGGTACACTGCTCATGGTCTCCAAGAATCAGGTTCACGCTTTTACAGTTCAACCTGAAGTGGACGGCCTGGTACTTCTCTTCACCGATACCTTCCTCGAAAAAAATATGACCCATGATGATGTCGTGACACTGAACCGGCTGATGAACTACCATCTCCGCTCCCCACTTATAGAACCTGCCGCCACAGAACGGGAAGAAATAGCCAGCCTCATTGACCAGATGGTACGGGAATACCGCAACCCGGACCATTTCGCCAAAGAAGAAATTCTCAGGCTCCAACTGAAGCAGCTGCTGCTGAAGATCGAGCGCATTCAACACCGTGTTTCAACCCCACCCCAAAACCTGGAGTGGTTTACAACCTTTGAACTGTTCAGAACCCTTCTGGAGCAACACTTTTCCAGCACCAGGAATGTTGTCGACTATGCAGAAATGCTGGGCAAATCGACAAAACATCTTGGCAGAATATGCAAGGCCATGACAAACAGTACCGCAAAAGAATTTATCGACAGTTATACGGTCCTTGAAATTAAGAGGCACCTGGCCACCTCCTCTGAACCAATACAGGAACTCACCTACCAATGCGGTTTTGATGAAGCGACAAATTTTGTGAAGTTCTTCAAAAAACACACAGGGCAATCCCCGGCCCGATTCCGGAAAAATTTCACAAAATAAACATCTGTCTCATATTTACCATTTTCCTACCCGCATCAACCTTTGCCGACTGACCTTTTACCATTATTCTCCAGCCCTGATAGCTCATGAGCATTTTGCCGAAATAAAGAAATATCTCATGAAACCTGAGCAGTAAACACGATACAGTAATCCATAATTCCAGCTTGAGGTTGTTACTATGAACATTCAGGGAATCTACCAACTCTTTGATCAAATCGGATCTCTTACATTCGCGACCGTCGAAAATGGTGAACCTCGTACCCGTATTGCCCATCTCTTCGCCCATGACAGTGAAGGCTTGTATTTCAGGACCATGACGGTCAAACCCTTTTACTCCCAGCTGGTTGAATCGGGTAAAGTGGCGATCTGCGGTATCTACCCGGTATCAGCTATTAGTCACGATGAACATGGTATGCCCTATTTTCAGCCGGGCTACACCATCAGTGTTTCAGGTAGTGTCAAGGAAATCAGCCTGGAGCAGCTCAAAGAAAAAGCTGCTGCAAACAGCATGTTTGAGCTTGGGGTCAAAGATATAGAGAAATATCCGGCAATGACCACCTTCTGCCTCTACCGTGCCGCTGGTGAGATTTATGATTTTGACTTTGCCATGGAAAAACGGGATCACAAACTTAAACGCACCCGCTTTACCTTCGGGGCTATGGAATACCCATTCAGGGGAGTACGCATCTCCGACGGATGCATCAACTGTGGGGAATGTTTTGAGAGGTGCTCGTTTAAGGCCATTTCGGAATCTGCCGGACAGTACCTCATCGACCCGACCCGCTGTGATGTGTGTGGAGATTGTTACACAGTCTGCCCGGCCAATGCCATTGAGGTTTTTAATAAAGACTAAAAACACCCTTTATTAAACAAATTCAGTGACTACTATGTCACCATGCTAGTCGTGATCAGATGCTGTACCACTCATTAGCGTGCAAACAGCTACCGAAGGTCTGGGGAATAGTCCAATCCCCAGACATGGCTGGCGAAATTGACGATGGTAATTCGTATCTATTTCATGTAGGATTCTGATAATTGAGAAAAAAATTCATTCCTACATAGTCTTCCCGCTCCTGAATTCATTGAATGTTCATGCAGAATCTTTCTAAATCGTCGCTCTATTTTAAGCAGATGCGGAGCATATTGCGCTCACCGCTCATTGACGTGATGCAGTTTCTGCTGCTGGTGTGGGGACTGTATTGGCTTGCCGCCATAAGCATAGACAATATCAGCTATAACTGGCAGTGGTACCAGATCCCCAAGTTCATCTACACATGGGACGAAAATGGTTTCTCCGCAGGGCCACTGCTCCAAGGGTTGCAAATTACCCTGAAAATTTCTGCTATTAGTCTGATTTTCTCTCTTGTCATAGGTCTGGTAACGGCCATCTTTCGACTTTCCTCCTCTCCTGTTGCCAGCACACTTGCCCGAATATACCTGGAAACCAGTCGCAATACCCCGCTGCTGATCCAGATATTTTTTATATATTTCGTACTTGGCCCTGTCCTTGGGCTTGAAAGAGTTCCCGCGGCAATCCTTGCCTTGAGCCTTTTTGAGGGAGCGTATGCCTCTGAGATTTTCCGTTCAGGCATTCTTTCGGTCTCAAAAGGCCAGTATGAGGCAGCCTACAGCCTTGGTCACAATAATTTCCAGACCTATCGTCATATCATTTTGCCCCAGGCTGTGCGAACCATGCTGCCGCCACTCACCAGTCAGACTATTTCGCTTATTAAAGATTCCGCCCTGGTCAGTACCATTGCCATTTACGACCTGACCATGCAGGCCCAGGCCCTTATCGCCGAAACATACCTGACTTTTGAGATCTGGTTCACCGTTGCCGCCATGTATCTGGTAATCACCGTGATTCTTTCAGTGGTGGTCACTGTCATGGAGCTGCGAATGAAGCTCTCATGATTTGATGTGTACGAGCTATTTCATAAAAAAACTGATGTTAAACCAATACATCCTAGAACCTTATTCTGGAGGAAATCAGATGAAGAGAACCACATTATCCGCTCTGGTACTCAGCCTGGCATTGCTGCTGTCCGTAAGTGGAACAGCTTTTGCTGCGTCCATCCAGCAGCAGTTAGCTCAAGACAGCACAATTGAGCAGGTCATGAAACGCGGCACTCTGCGTGTTGGCATGGACATCTTTCAGCCCTGGGCAATGAAAGATAAAAATGGCGAGTTGATCGGTTTTGAAATCGATGTAGCCAAGCGTTTAGCTGAGGATATGGGCGTGAAAGTGGAGTTCGTTCCCACCGCCTGGTCCGGAATCATCCCTGCGCTTTTGACCGGCAAGTTTGATGTTATCATCGGCGGCATGGGCATCACCCCGAAGCGTGCCCTGAAGGTGAACTTCTCCATACCATACGATTATTCCGGCATGTCCATTGTTGCCCACAAGGAGCTGGCAGCAGGTTTCAACTCACTTGAGCAGTTCAACAGAAAGGATGTACAGATTGCTGTAAAACTTGGCACCACCGCTGCCGCTGCCGCCAAGAAATACCTGCCCAACGCCCAGCTCAGAATGTTTGATAACGAGCCCCAGGCATACCAGGAGCTGAGAAACGGTAAAGTTCATGCGGTTGTTGGCTCTGCACCTAAACCAGCCTATGAAGCGGTTGACTATGCGGACAGCCTGTTTCTGCCTCTTGCCGAAAACTTCACCAAAGAGCCCATCGGTTTTGCCATGCGAAAAGGCGACCCGGACACCCTCAACTATTTCAATAGCTGGATCACCGGTGTGAAAATGGAAGGTTGGCTTGAGGAGAAGCATCAGTATTGGTTTGGGACCAAAGATTGGTTAAGCCAGGTAGAATAGTTGCCAATTTCTTATGAACATTATGGCGATCACTATTTGATACAGGGTTAAGAATGCATAAGGCCTCAATGTACATGCAGCGGATCTCCATAATGTTCACCGAAGGTGCCCTGAAAGAAATGGTCTTGGGGTACAGTCCATGCAGCGCCATCTTCTTCAGTGTTTTGACTGCTCACATGGCAAACTCTAGTTTACAGTCAAAACTTCGAACCTGACGCTGCCTGAACTGAAAAGAAATTCGCACCTTCTGCCCAATTCCGCAGATCATTTTCACAAGCAACATAAGCCACCAATACCAATCAACAACCGACACCACCAACGGTTCAGCTGGAAAGACATTCCCCATGCAGCACGAAACACGAAAACTTACCCTGCTCGACTGGATAGCCATACTCATGGTTGTTGGTTTCGCCGGCTTTCTCGGCTACCGGTTGTTTTACGGGCTCAACTATAACTGGAACTGGTCGATCATCCCGACCTATATGTTCCGACTAGATCAGGAGACAGGCCGCTGGGGAGCCAATGTCCTGCTGGAAGGGCTTTTTACCACCATCAGGCTCAGCATCTGGGGAATGCTGCTGGCAACCGTGATGGGTGTGGCCATGGGGCTGATGCGTATTGCGAAAAGGTTGGTGTTTCGCCTTATCGGTACAAGCTATGTTGAGCTGATAAGGAATACCCCGCCTCTGGTCCTGGTCTTTATCTTCTATTATTTCGTCAGCGATCAGCTTTTACCACTCTTCGGCATCGAGGATTTTTACCGTACCGCAGGCCCGGAGCTACAGGATAAACTCGCCTTTTTTACTGCTACTCCACAACTGATCACCCCGTTTCTCTCCGGAGTACTTACCATCGGGCTCTTCCAGGGAGCCTATATCACCGAAATCGTGCGGGCAGGAATCCAATCCATCGATACCGGCCAATGGGAGGCATCCAGCTCACAGGGACTCTCAAAATATCAGCAGATGCGCCATATCATCATGCCCCAGGCAACCCGCATTATGCTGCCACCACTGGCAAATGAATTTATCAACACCATCAAGTACTCGTCCATCGTCTCCATCATCTCGATACAGGAACTCACCTTTCAGGGCATGCAGGTAATGGCCTCCACCCAGGCTACCATCGAGGTGTGGCTGACCATCACAGCCATGTATCTGCTGGTATGCCTGAGCTTATCTCTTTTGGTGGGCAGGCTGGAGAAGAAAATGGAAACAGCCTATAAATAGTGCGCAGCGCACGATATACACCGAGCCTTTACCAAGCGACCTTAGAGGCTGTCCCGGTTAAAAATCCGGACAAGGTACAGAGACAAAAGGAATAAGATTGGACCAGACAATTATGGTGGATGATACACCTGAAAAATTGAATAGTTCCCCTACCGGATTTCTATAGAGCATGAAGATTTTGCCAATTTCCGCACGTCATAATATCTGGGAGTACACCTTCCATTTACTCCATTGTAGCGTTGCCCGGTAAACGAATCTCCGACGGATAATTGGCTGGCAGCGATACAGTTACCTGATAGATATATCTCGTCAATCTGTTCGAATCGATCATTATAGTACCGTATCTCCACCTACTGACCATACGATGACGATGTGTCGGAAACCGATTTAATATCAATAGTGCCGTTGCTTGGCAAATACTGGCGTGGGCCGCCAGCTATCGAAGCCGCGCAGCCTGACAGTACACGTATGGAAACAGCCAGGAGGGAAACCTCATGGCTCGAATTGTCGCAACCGGGCAGTATAGAGGAAATCAGATGAACGTAATGCAAGAATTGGAGAAACTCTCCGACACTCAATACAAGAAGTTCAATACCAAAATTATTCCCACCCGACAAACAACCATCGGGGTACGTGTTCCCGCGTTACGAAAACTTGCCAAAAAGATCGCCAAAGGAGAGGCACTGACGTTTATCGAATCTGATAAGAATAATGTCTATGAACTGATATTGCTCGAAGGCATGACACTCTCCTATCTCGATAAAACGTTCTCAGAGCTTTTGCCCTTAACTGAGAGATTCCTCGATAAAGTTGACAACTGGGCACAGGTCGACTCAACCATCTGCGACTATAAAAATATCGCTCATGAAAAAGAGGTGGTTCTTGATATTGTCAGGCTCTGGCTGCAATCAGAGAAAGAGTTTTTTGTTCGCGCGGCACTTGTGATTCTTCTAGCCCATTATATGCAAAAGGAGAATCTCGAAACAATCTTCACCCTCTCCCAGGCCGTGACTCATCAGGGATATTATGTACATATGGCCAATGCGTGGCTTATTTCGGTATGCATGGCAAAATTCCCGGAAGATACGATACGATTCTTTAAAGACAACCGCCTTGATAATACAACCCACAACAAGGCTATACAAAAATCCCGCGAGAGTTTTCGGGTCTCAAAAGAACATAAGGAAGTTATTAACAGACTTAAAAGATAACTGGCTGCCCTGCGCTGCGAACAACAACAAAGATCAACGATAACAGGATATTATTAATCATCCCGTCCTATATGTTTCGGCTAGACCAGGAGACAGGCAAGAGGAACGAGGGTAGTGTTCAGAATTCTGTATCATCTTTCAATATGGTACGTTTCTACCTCAACAGTGAGGCGGGAGGTGAAAGCCGGCGTCGATCTGGCTATCTACAAAGACCAGCCTTCCCACCTCCCACCTCCCAACTCTCATCTCCCTCCACTCACCTCACACTACCCACCTTTTCAATTAAAAATTTCGTCAGTTACAACCATCATTCCAACAACATCCTCCCTTCTCCTCTAACATTGCTGATTTTTTCATGAAATCTCCCGGCTGAAAGATTATTGTAATTGCTGGACCGAAGTCGCAATAATATCAACAAATCACAGTTTGCACGGATCGATCATGGCCAATGGCTGTACAACAGGTTCTCCTTTTGCGCTCAAAAATATCAAGCTGTTCCTGGCTTTTCGGATTCTTTTCAATGCACGGTTCTATTACCCTGTTTTCACAATTCTTTTTCTTGACTACGGTCTGACAATTGAGCAATTCGCTCTGTTAAACACGGTCTGGGCCATAACCATCGTCGCCGCAGAAGTCCCTTCCGGCGCACTGGCTGATATTCTCGGCAGGAAAAAGCTCATTGTGACGACCTCGTTCCTGATGATCTTCGAACTTGGTGTGATCGCTTTCGTGCCGCTGCACAATATCACTTTGGTTTTTTACGCCTTCATGTTCAATCGCGTAATCAGCGGCTTAGCCGAAGCCATGGCCAGCGGTGCCGATGAGGCCCTGGCCTATGACACTCTCGCCAACAACAATATGCGCGATTGCTGGCCCAAAGTGCTGAGTCTTCAGATGCGCTTAAAAGCGCTGGTCGGGCTGCTTACTGCCACCACGGGCGCCCTGGTTTATGACCCGGCTGTAATCAACAGATTGCTCAGCTTGGTCGGTTCCACCGCCACCGTCACCCAGCAGGATTCCATGCGCTACCCGGTCTTTCTGACCCTGGTGCTGGCTTTTATGGCGACTGCTGTTTCCCTGATGTTCCACGACCCAGCCGAAAACTACCAGAAACATAACAGCCATGGCAGTTTCTCAAAAAACATGACCGAAGCCCTGAAGATTACGGGAAAGGCATGCGTCTGGATATTAAAGACTCCTTTCGCTACCGCGGTTATTCTCTGCGGTATGTTCTACGATCATGTGCTGAGACTGCTGATAACCATGACCAGTCAATACTTCCGGCTCATCCAGTTGCCCGAGGCAAGCTTCGGTCTGATCCTGGCGACCATGTCTTTACTTGGCCTGGTAGTCCCGAAAATCTGCGAGAAAATGGTCGAACGTTTCACCCCCACGCAAAACGTATTCTTCCTTTTTGGCTTCTCCATCGTCGGGCTCTTTCTGTTGTCGCTTTTCGTGCCTTATTTCGGTGTATTGCCGGTGGCTTTTGTCTCGATCGGACTGATGATGGTCAGTTTCTTTACCAGCCACTACCTGAACCGCGTCACCAGCTCTGACCAAAGAGCCACGGTACTCAGCTTCAAGGGGTTGGTGTTTAATCTGGGTTATGGCCTGATTGGTGTTTTCTTTGCCGTGTTGATGCAGCAGACACGGGCGCGCACCGGCGCTCATCACCCGGAATGGTCTGAGGAGATGGTTGAGGCCCAGAGCTTTATCTCCGCCGTGGGCTGGACACCGTGGTACACTCTCGCGCTCTTTGTCCTGCTGATATTCTTTTTGAGGCATAGCCTGAAAAACGTCTCCAACCATAAACGTCGCGGCTGAAAATCAGAAGAAATCTCAACCGATCACGCTAGGACTCTGCAACAAGATATGCTACAGTGTCGAGTTGTAGTAATTGTTCAGAGCCATACTCTCCAGGTGGTCTGCCCCTGAGAAAATCCCTGGCCTGAAGTTCTCACAAGAAAGAAGGTCCAACTGTTAATTCGTTGCCCTAAGGAGGGGTCGCCTCAATGCTCAAACGTTTTTCAATCTCCCTTGAAGACAATCTTCTCGAAATCTTTGATGAGCATATCAAGGCACGGAGTTACAGCAACCGCTCGGAGGCGATCAGGGATCTCATTCGCAAAGCCTTCGTGAAAACCGAGTGGGAGGAAGACAGACAGATAATGGGCGTCATCAGTCTGGTCTACGACCACCACCAGCATAAACTGCAGGAAAAGGTGACAGAGGTCCAACACGACTACCACCATCATATCGTCTCCACCACCCACGTGCACATGGATCACCACAACTGCCTGGAAGTTATTATCGTCAAGGGCAAGGCCAAAGAGGTACAGGATCTGGCCGACAGACTGATCTCCCTGCGCGGCGTACGTGACGGTAATCTGGCGATGAGCAGCACGGGGAAAGCACTGCATTGAAAACGTGAAGGGGCAGGTGTAAGGATTGAGGCGTATGACTTTTATGCTCTCAACCTTTTTAACAGGCTGCACAGTCTCTTTGGCATCAGTATACCTTGAGCTTCAATCAAGGAACCTCATGGGCCTAACCACTCATGCCCGCCCTTACCATCACGGCATTATTCCAAGCTTTCAGGCCGGTCCTGAGAGCCCTTGAATACTCTGGCAGGTCACCCTGTATGTAACCTGCCACAGGCTGATGTCATTCGTCTCCTATCCAGCGCAACTGATACAGGTCTGTTCGCCTGCTCAAGGCATTGCGGACACTGCCCTTGAATCGCAGTTCTTTAATAAGATCCAGATCGAGATCGGTAATGAGGGTGGTCTCGATACCCGGGGTGGCTTCCGAGGCAATGGCATCGTGGGGAAAGGAGAAATCCGACGGCGTGAAGATGGCCGACTGTGAATATTGTATGCCCATGGTCTCAACTTTCGGGATGTTGCCGACACTGCCGGAGATGGCAACAAAACATTCATTTTCAATAGCCCGGGCCTGGGCACAGCACCGCACTCGGAGATAACCGGTCTTGGTATCGGTCCAGAAAGGCACAAACAGCATTTTCATGCCATTGGCTGCCTGCAGCCGCGCCAGTTCAGGAAATTCCACATCGTAGCAAATTAATATACCTATCTTGCCGACATCGGTATCAAATACTTTGAGATCATGCCCGCCGGTGAATCCCCAGCTGCGGTCTTCATCCGGGGTGATATGCAGTTTCGACTGGTAATCCCAGGTACCATCGCGTCGGCAGAGATAACTGACGTTGTAGAGCTTGCCGTCGTCACGAATCTGCGGCACGCTGCCGGTGATGATATTAATATTGTAGCTCAGCGCCATCTCGGTCATGGCCTGCCGGAAGTCCTCCGTGTATCCGGCCAGCATCCGCATGGCCTCCATGGAATTGTTACCTTCATAGGTATGAATGAGCGGGGCGTTAAAGAGTTCTGGAAAGAGGACGATGTCCGACTTATAGTCGCTGACCGTATCAACAAAAAACTCAACCTGCTGCATGAAGTCGTCGAAGGAATCGAAGCGCCGCATCTGCCACTGCACCACGCCGATTCGGGCAATGGATTGGGTCCTGCCTATCAGTTTGGTCTTCTTTTGGTAGTAGATATTGATCCATTCGAGCAACACCGCATTACCCTTTGAGTGATGATCTTCCGGCCAATAATCGTCAAGCAGGTTTCTGACATGAAAGCCGTTGGACAGCTGGAAGGTAAGTACAGGATCGTAGATCTCCTGATTTTTGACCTTGATAATGTACTGCTGGGGTGTCATCTGCTCGGAGTATTTATGATAGCCCGGGATGCGGCCACCGATGAGGATTCCCTTGAGGTTCAGGTTCTCCGCCAGCTCCTTGCGGGCATCATAGAGCCGACGACCGAGTCGCAACCCCTGAAACTCTGGGTCAACGATAACTTCAATACCGTACAGGTAGTCTCCTTCCACATCATGGGTGGTATAGGTTCCATCGGCTGTAATCTGTTCGTAGGAATGATTGTCGCCGAAAACACTGAAGTCGATGATCAGGGAAAAAGCTACGGCCACAGGCGTACCATGATCTTCGATACACACCTGCCCCTCCGGGAACGTTTCGATCAACCTGGTAAATGTTTTTAGCGACCATGGCGGTGAAACACCCTTGTATACACGCCCGCTTATATCCCGAACTGCCTCATAGTCATCCAATTGCAGATGCCTGAGTTTCAATTTGTGCTCAATATCATGTGACATCGTTACAGCCTCCTCCCATCCAATCCGGGGAACATTGAAACATATGTGCGTATTCTCTAAACTCCGAAATCTTCGCGATTCATTCCATTTTCACTGCTGCTCTTGCATCTCCATACATGCAAAACCAGAATTAGGTAAAGTAAAATCTGCGTGGCTGGATTTTTTTATACCGAGAGCATACTATTAGTCCGAATTTGACAGGGGATAGGTCGGACGAACTGCGCGTTGGACGAACTTCACGTTCGACAAACTCGTTGGACGTAGGAGATGGGACGTTGGAGGTTTTAAAGCTTTAAAAGGCTGTTTAAAGGAAGCCTGTTGTAAGGTGAAAGCTGCCTATGTAATCACTGACCTCTTTTCATACCCCGGTTCGCCCTTGTTCTGATTCACCCCCTCTCCCTGGACATTCAAGGAATATCCTCATTTTTTGTTCTCCCCCCCTGCACGTTCTCTTCATCTTCCCTTCATTTACATCAACTACCCTAAGCCGGAAACCAGTTGCCCACTTAGTGGTAAATACCAAAATCAAATTTAAAGAGTGAAGATTGTATGCACACTTTTTCCATTATTATCCCAACACTGAACGAAGCCGGAAATATTGAGCCGCTGTTGCATCGCCTTGAAAAGCTGATGCAACAACAGGGCATGACACCGGAAATACTTTTCGTCGATGACGGCTCCAAAGACCATACCCGGCAAATAATTGAGGGGTACAGAGGAATTCTTGATGTTCGTCTCATCTGCCGTGATACGGAGCGGGGCCTGACCGGGGCAGTGGTACGAGGCGCCGAAGCCGCCAGCAACGACCTGATCGTGGTGATGGACGCAGACCTCAGTCACCCCCCGGAAGTTATCCCGGAGCTGATCGCACCCATCATGGCTGATGAGTGTGAGATGTGTATCGGCAGCCGCTATACCGCCGGTGGCGCAACGCCAGGATGGCCGCAGTACCGGCAAGCCGCCTCACAACTGGCATCCCTACCGGCCAGGATTTTAACAGGGGTCAGGGACCCGTTAGCCGGTTTTTTCGCAGTTCACAAAAGGTATATCACCGCGGTTACCAATGATCTTTCCGGGTTCAAGATCGGCCTGGAAATACTAGCCGGCAGCAAACAGCCTCCCAGGGTTCAGGAAGTTCCCATAGTATTTCAAGACCGCTTCAGTGGCAGCTCCAAGATGAACTATTCAATACTCGGTCAATACCTGTCGCAACTGTCACGCCTTACTGCAGGCAGAATAGAGCCCCGGAAAACTTTGCCGCTCCTGCTCCTGGTGCTCTCTTTGGGACTCTGTGATCTCTTTCTGTCCGGTTTTATGTCCCGACACGGGTATCAGCAGACGACCGCCAGCTTTATCAGCCTGTTCATCACCGCCCATTGCTGCTATTTCATTCTTCCCGTTACGGCCGATTCCGGAGTTTACAAAGCCCAAAACACCAACGGTCCCAACTACCTGACCTTTTTGTCGGTACTGTTGCTGGGATTGTTTCTTCGCGACGGAGTCCTGGCCCTACCGCTGTTCCAGGCTGAGACCACGGCCATGGTAACACAATATCTCTGCACACTATGCTGCCTCACAGCAGCGGTTATCCTGAGCAGAACCAGCTTGCAACCACTCCGGAACCGCCCTGCCTACTGGCGCTGGTTTGGCGGCAGCCTGATCCTCTACACTGTGATAATTCGTCTGGTATATCTCGGTGACATCGAACTCCTGCAGGAAGAGGCCTACTACTGGAATTATGCGCAACATATGGCACCGGGCTACCTCGATCATCCACCAATGGTCGCCCTGTTGATCCGGGGAGGGACATTGCTGTTCGGCAACAGCGAACTGGGAGTGAGGTTCCTCACCTTCCTGTGCTGGTTCGTCACCGCCTTTTTCACCTTTCGGCTCAGCACCAGAATGTTTGAAGAAGAGACTGCGTTCAGAGCTGTGCTGCTGGTCGCCGTGTTGCCGATTTTCTTTTGCACCGGCCTGCTCAGCACTCCGGACGCACCCTTGATCGCCTGCTGGGCCGGCGCCTTGTATTATCTCTATCTCGCCCTTGTCCAGAACCGCGAAAAAGCCTGGTATGGCGCTGGAATCTTTCTTGGCCTCGGCCTGGCCTCCAAATACACCATCGCCCTTCTTGCTCCGGCCATCATTCTCTTCATGCTGGCTGACTCCTCGGCCAGAAGGTATTTTCTCCGCCCTCAACCATACCTCGCCGCCCTTCTCGCCCTCAGCATTTTTTCACCGGTCATCTGGTGGAATTCCCAGCACGAATGGGCTTCTTTTCTTTTCCAAAGCCAGGAACGTCTTCAGGCATCGTCAGAATTTTCCACTCATGAACTGCTGGCGAGTATTTTGTTACTGATCACCCCCACAGGATTTCTGGCGGTGCTCTCCGCCTGGGGTGATTGGTTTTCCAAAGGTCAAACGAGCATCCACCTTAACAACAAATTCAACAGACAACGTCTTTTTGGATTGACAATGCTTCTGGTTCCATTATCAATCTTCATTCTGGTAAGCATTACCAAGGAAGTAAAAGTGAACTGGACCGGCCCCCTGTGGCTGTCGGTAATCCCTTTTATGGCCTCGGCCATGTTCAGTCGCAACACCAAGTTCAACAGAGCTGTTGCTGGAATGTGGCCAAAAACTCTTATCATAATGGTGCTGTGCTATGGTGGACTGCTCCATTACAGCGCAATCGGCATTCCTGGTGTTCCCTTCCGCAATGTGGCCTTTCTCTTTGGCTGGGATGACCTTGCCCGGCAGGTCGATGAACAGGTACTGAAAGTATCTGAACAACAGGGACACAAACCGTTGGTGGTCGGCATGGATCACTACCAGATTGCCAGCGGGCTGGCCTTCTATCGAAGCAAGCCCCTTCCGGAGGCCGATGTCGCTGAATCTGTCGCTGAAACAACAGGACGCCAGATATTTGGCAGTGGCGCATTGATGTATAACTATTGGCATCCGCCGACCATGGCCGACAACAAGGACATCCTGGCAGTTGCCCATAAAAAGGATATGCTGGCGGAAAACAGGTTCACCAACAAATGTGAAAAAGTAGGCGCTATCCAGGAACTGGTCGTGGAAAAACAGGGTAAACCCGCGGGGCATTATTATTATCGCCTGCTATCCGGGTACAACTGGGATTCAACAGAAAGCCATTCGCAACTCACCCGTGTGGAAACAAACTCATTGGCCATTCAGAAAGATCTGACCATGGTAAATGAGATAGGAAACAACCTGTTATGAACATCCTGATTATAGACGACGAACCGGATCTCCTCGAACGGCTGGCCAGCGTCCTGAACAAAGAACATTACAAGGTGACGACCGCTTCAGACGGGGCTAAAGGACTGGATAAGGTTTGGGATGACAACTATGACCTGATCCTCCTTGATATCATGCTGCCACATATCGATGGTCTGCAAATCCTCAGGGAGGTTCGGGCTGCCGGCATTGCCACCCCCATCCTGATGCTGACAGCCAAGGGTGACATCGATGATAAAGTTCACGGCCTGAATCTTGGCGCCGATGATTATCTGGCCAAACCCTTTTCACTCGCTGAACTGCTTGCACGGGTCAGGGCGTTGCTCAGGCGCGGCAGTGCCTCGAGCTCAACCATCGAGGCCGGCCATGTGCAGTTGAATACAGTCAGCCGGGAAGTGCAGATAAACGGTAGTCCGGTCAGTCTCACTTCCAAGGAATTTGCCATACTCGAATTCCTGCTCCACAACAAAAACAGAGCCGTCTCACGTTTTACACTTGCAGAACATGTCTGGGGCGACGATTTCGACTCTTTCAGCATGTCCAACTTCATTGATGTACACATAAAAAATCTCAGAAAGAAGCTTACAGCAGACAATATGCCGCAGCTCATTGTCACAGTGCGCGGTTTCGGTTATCGACTGGAAGGGTAGCGTACATGAAGGTCAGGACTAAGTTTACAGCGCTTATATCGCTGGCGTCGTTTATTTGTGTGATGTTTTTCTCAAGCCACTTTTATCGCGAAATACGAGAAGAAATTTATGAAATGCTCGATTACGAGCTGGCAGACATTGCAGAACTTCTTTTTTCAAAATTGCACTACGATGAGAATGGCACACTCTTTCTGCAATCGGAGGGGGATCTGGAACTTCTTAATCATGGCTACTGGCTGAAAATAGACAGTGATATCAGTGGCACACTTTTTCGCAGTAAATTCGCCAAACTTACCGAGCTTCCTCCTGCCGATACTGATAAGGCATATTTTGTTACCCGAACAGTCCCCATTGAACATTTTCAAATTCCCCTTGATGAGGCAGATGATATTTCCGGAGATCAAATAAATTTTCGTGTCCGGATGTTCCGTCATGAAATCGGCAAGGAAACAATCACCGTTCATATCGCCAAACCGGTACTGCTCTGGGATGCCGAGTTAGGTGAGATACTGTACGGCCTGATCGGTTCATTGCTGCTGACAGTATTGCTTATTATTGCCACAGCGTATTTTGTGGCTGGCAGACTGCTGCACCCGATCTCGATCATCAATCGCAGGATTACGCGGATCAGGGAAAGCTCACTCGATGAGCGCATCCCGCTGGGCAAAAGCAGAGACGAGCTCTATGAACTTTCAGCCTCACTCAATTCAATGTTTGATCGGCTGGAACATTCCTTCAACCGGCAAAAAGACTTTGTGGGAAATGCAGCCCACGAAATGAAAAGCCCGCTGACCATTCTCATGCTTGGCCACGAAGAAATGCTGGCGGGAGACCTCGAAAAAGACGCCAGGGCCAACCTTGAAAAACAGCTCTATTGCATGCAGCGACTCAACAAACTGATTCGTGATCTGCTCAATATTGCCAGGCTGGAACAACGGGATACAGTGCATCGGGAACATGTTGATATACCGCAACTGATCACAGCAATTCTCGAAGATTACCGAGAGGTGATACGTGAAAAAAATATAACCGTAACCACCTCGCTCCCTCAGCTTACAGTCAAGGTTGATCAGGAGAAATTCTTACGTCTTTTCATCAACCTGATCGACAATGCAATAAAGTACAATCATGACAGGAATGGCACCTTACAGATCCTCGGCAAGAAAAGTAAGGGCTCTTTGGTCATATCCTTAAGCAACAGTGGTCCTGTCATACCACCAGCCGACATCCCGAATATATTCAAACAGTTTTACCGTGTGGAAAAATCCCGTTCCCAGGCCTATGGAGGCAGTGGTCTCGGCCTGACCATCGCCCAGCGAATCATGGAAATGCACAGCGGTACCATTACGGTTACAAGCGACCAGAAGCAGACAACCTTTACCATAACATTTCCGGATGGCGGTTGAGCACCAGGCCTGACCTACTGACACAACTTTGAACAGCCACCAGTTAATGAATAAACGATAAGGAAATGTTCGGAATTTTACTATGAAAGTACACCGTCAACACCAGCCCATTTACCTCTCAACCCAAAAGCTCCGTCTCTCATTCAGCAGTTACCTGAAAAGTGATTTCATAAAGTTTGCTGCAGTCGGCGTGATCGGCACACTTCTCAATCTGGTCATTATGGCTGCAATGGTCGAAGTTTTCACCGTGAGCCACCTGTATGCTTCGGCAATCGCCACTGAAATCAGCATTATTCACAATTTCTTACTGAACAATTACTGGACCTTCGGCGCACGAAACCACAACGGATCATTGCTCAGGAGATTCGTCCATTTCAATACCCTCTCGCTGGGAACGCTGGTGGTGAACGTCTACGTCTCACTTTTTTTCGCGGATGCCGGCACCCATTATCTGCTTGCCCAGAGCAGCGGAATACTCTCCGCTTTTGCCATAAATTATCTGGTAAATAATTACCTTATCTTCAGCAATGAAGAAGGAGGGGCAAAACAGGAAAGAGCGGGTAAAACGAGGCTCGACATTCCTGCTTGAGATTGGATGATATCCGTGTTCATCATCCTGAGCTGCCTATGCCGCGCAGGAAGATGAACACAGAGTAAATCGACAGGTTTTCTTTCTAGCTCCTTACTCCCCTGAAACCCTTCAGAAACCGCAGAAAAGAAGTTACAGCAACTTCGCCCCCAGTGGCACCTCCCCATCCGGAGTACAGAGCAGCACGTTGCCGTTTGCATCATAAAAGCCGGTGGTCAAACACTCGGACATGAACGGACCGATCTGCTTTTTCGGGAAATTCACCACCCCCACCACCAGCCTGCCAACCAGTTCGTCGGCGGCGTAATGTTCGGTAATCTGGGCGCTCGATTTCCTGATGCCGATCTCCTCGCCAAAATCTATCTGCAGTTTATAGGCTGGTTTTCTCGCCTCGGCAAACACCTCCGCCTCGATAATCCTGCCAACCCTCAACTCCACTTTTTCAAAATCGCTCCAGCTGATCTGTTCCATAATGAGTATCCTTTCCGTTTCTCCAATTCTATTGTTCAGATGTTCAAGAATGAAATATGAACTTTAATACCTTCCAGATTCTGATCATTAACCAGGTCATAATATCGACGCCAACCTAACCCTCGGTCGGTGTCGTTCCAATTTCCTAACACAACCCTAATGAATTTCAGTTAGTGGCTACCCCAGGCAACAAGCTAAAGAATGAATATTCACATTAACGACTTATGCTCCAATATTATTTTCATTAACCAAGAGTTTACAAAATACAGATAAACCTTGTCTTGAACAAAATTGACCACCCACTTCAAAAATCTAATTTCAGCCCATTCAGGGAACTCCAATTTTAGTAACTGTAATAAACCAAAAACCGGCAATCCCAACGGAATCAATGAATGAGCAATATCCAACTATGAGTTTTGCCTTTTGTTTACCCAGCGACCACAAATGAATTCGTGTTAGAAATAATTATTCATGCTATTTCAGCATATTATGCAAAGATAAAGCTAGTTCTAAATTTTATCATCCTGAATGCACTAAAAATACGGCAAAAATCAAAACAGCGCCTCCTGTAGCTGTAGTATGTTGCAGGATATACTTTCCGTCCTATATGAACATAATCAGCTAACATGTAAGCCTAAATTAACGGAATGCATTTGCTTGGTTAAAGAGAAAGATGGGACTGAAGGTTCGCATCTTAAGTAATCGATAGGCATACATGGAAAGCTTTATGAAATCGGGAACACCTCATCGAGAGAACGTGGGCCGGCACCGAAATACTGCTGGTTCTTGGAAATATATTGCAACCATTTTTCCTCTCTATTGGTCAATCATAGTTGCAACGTGCACTTTAGGAGAGAATTGATGATCAGGATTATTATCATTCCATTTTACACCAATAGAAATAAACAGGTTTCATTGTGATGAAAACGTGGTCTGCCCCGAATGGCGCTAGTTTAAGCCTTTTTTTCATATCTGCTCCGATGCTGTATTTCGACCATTTCACTTCTAGGTTTGTTGAGTAACTGATAAGGTTTTGGTCTTCGCTTAAGACACCGCGGATCGCTTCGTCCAGGCCTGTCGAAAACTTTGCAACGAGCCACGACAAAGGATAAATCTGAGAGCATGTTTTGTCTTTCATTTGTGCTCAACCTAGAGGACCCCAACCGTGGTTCCCAACTTCTAATAGCCTGTAGACTTCCTTTGAAACTGATAGACCGGATATCAATGTCTACCAGCTGTGTCGCTTGTAACATTATGCGCCGGATGCAGTTGTACGCTATGAAGTACATTAAAATTTCTTTCTTTATCATTTCAGGCGATTGGCACCGGAGGATATCAAATCCCATCGTTGTCTTGATATCACGAAAGAAAAGTTCGACATCCCAACGCTTAAGGTATAACGCTGCAATTTCGTCTTTCAGGTACTGATCTTGATCGATTAGCGTGGTAACAATATGAAATTCTTTTGTTCTAAACCCTGATTGAGTCACCTTTACTTTGATTTGTCTCATAACGAGTTTGTCGGGAAGGTCCTCCCAGGTTTTCCGCGAATACGACACCATTTCCCTGTATACTGGTTTTTTCCATTCAATCAGTAGATCATCAGGAGCGAATTCTTTAATGCAGTTTTTCCTACCGACTGGTTTTCTACGAGCAAGTGTTATCACACTATCAACACAGCGTTTTTTCAGCTCGGCTAAATCGAAGTAACTACAAAAACCTTTATCACCAAGAAAGATATCACCAGCCTCAAAGGTGGACCACTGCTTACGGAACAATGGAAGTTCGTTACTCTTTTTATTACCGATGGCATAGCTGAGCATTGTTCCGGTTTGCAATGAAAAGTATGCGCATATTCGTGCTGAGGGGAAGCCGCATCCTGGTTTCTGGTTCGATGACTGTGGCCAAAGCTCTTGATTTTCTGCTGTATCCGCCATTGTAACACCTGTCCCATCAACAACAATTACCTGGCGATCATTTAATGAATGAGATGCACGTCGTGCTCCGGACCATTTAGCAGTATGTTGAAACACCTCAACAAGCAGATTTTCATCTAATTTCTTACGTGCACAGCAATATGAAGCGGTAGATGATGATGGAAGCCGAAGGCCGTGGTTAGATGCATATGATTGCAACTTTTTTACAGCTTCTCTACATCCACCGTCTGCATCAAGGACTTGGCCTAAGAAGGACCAAAAAGTGTTTTCCTTGGTAAACAAACGTCGTCTGCTCATCTTTCCCGAAGGATCCTGTTTGAGCAATTTCGTGGGAATGAATTGCCCAAAAATCTCTCCTATCTGTTTAAAAGAGTTCTGTCTGAGGGAAGTGATTTTTCGAGCAAATTTTTGTTGTTGGCTATGAGGTTTTCTACCTCGTTTGGGAAGGTGAAAACCGGGCAACATTGGCATGATTTGGTGTTGGTTTCGCATAGCAAATTATACCAATTTTTGCCAATATATTCAGTTGCTTTTCACCTATAAAACACGCTTAAACTAGCGCCATTCTGGTCTGCCCCCAATAAATATACAGGCCCAGGGGGTTGATGTGGATGTTATTGCACAAAAGGTGGCACAACTGTTGGCTATGGATGTGCATGAGGTCTGGCAACCTGGGAAGTATAAAAGGTTGGTAACAGCCCGCAGCTTGCTCTGTTTTTGGGCGGTACGAGAATTGGGAGAGAGCATGGCTTCAATTGGGCGACGACTGGGAATTTCTACTGTTGCAGTAAGTAAGTCTGTTGCCAGAGGTGAAGGAATAGCAAAAATTAATGGGTACTTATTGACTTTAAGTTAATAAGTTAAGGGCGTCCCCGCCTCCTCACAATGCGAGCGATTAAATAGGGTCAGAACGACCCTATTTAATCGAAAGATAACAGATTGCTAACCTTCTATATCGCCACCACGACTCGTAGCCGGGTATCAACATAATTATCCACGAAAGATCTCTCTAAGATGATCGAATCTGTTGCCTCTGACCGGCGATTTTGAATTTAGAGTAAATCATCGACAATAACTGTGTCGATGTAATGGATTACACCGTTTCGAGCTTTAATATTTGCCTTAATGATCGTCGTTTCGTAATTTATCTGTACACCAGTAGCGCCAATACCCACTGCAAATACAGACTCATCTGCAACCACAACGCTCCCATTTTCCAGTAGAGCATTTTCAGATGCAGTCCGTAGATTCGCTCTTCTGGGCAGCGAGACATGCTTGAGCAGGATTGCAGCTACTGTACCTGCATCCACACCTGGAGGCAGCAAGCCGGGCAATGCCGCTACGATTTCTTCTATGGTCAGGCCATTCAGGGTTCCCGGTTCCAGGCCAAGCAGCTTCTCGAAGGCTGCGTTACCAGGCGCGAAAAGAACCACATCTTCACGTTTATTTCCGAGAATCTCGGCCAGGCTGAACTCCAGGACTTCCGCTTCGTCAACAACAAGTACGGCGGCCACCACGGCTTGAGCTCCGTCGGTTTGAACTAGTTTATCGAGAATAGTTGCAAATCTTTGATTTCCGTTGGCCATAGCAGTACTTACAGTCATCAAGAAAGCAAGAGCCAGTGCCACTAGGTATATGGAGCGTTTTATTATTAGAAATTTCATTGTATTTTTCTCCATTGGTGGTGATAAGCAATCGATTTTGAATAAAAAAGGCAAAAAGATACAAAACAGGTATTAAAATCGCCTTTCAAAAGTCATGAGCCACAGACACACGCCGAAGGTACCGTACAAGCATATCTGTTACTTGATTGTCAAAAGCATAAATAATTTCGGCATAAACTGCCAGTTAGCCTGTCATAAAGCCGCCAAACAATTCGTTCCAAACTTCCTTATGTACCAACAAGAAAACTTCTTTTCATTTAACCTGTCACCCTCCTGTCCACCTATATTTAACGAAAAAAACCTACCACTTTTACTAAAGCAGTTCGGCCAATTATATAGCCTCGAATTTTTCGGCCCCTTTCTTCCCGCAGGTTTGGCTTTATCGCGTGTCAAAGATAATAAAAATTATTATCTAAAATAATCACAAAACCTAAACGAAAGTCAATACGGCAACGTATTGATGCCATTATTACACGAGGTAAAAAATATGAATACACTCTCTCGAATTAAGTCAAAATATTAAATATTTACAATTCCTTGTACTTCGAAAGCAATAGGTTAAATTTTTTTAAAATCAATACATATTCGATTGAAACAAAACAGATTATTTAAAAAGAGCGAAATAGGTTCTAATTTTTTTGCCATCGTCCCTGCGGGAGTTTCGAATTGTCGCCATGTCGATAAAAACACAACTATTCTGGCCTGCCCCTTATATTTATGCTTCGAGAACTTGATCTTCGGTCAATTAAACTGAACCCACCACAGTAATTTAGTTAGTTCTGAAACACCGGCAATAGCTATAAAAAAAAGTGAGATAAAACCTATCATGGAAAGTTGGTATTTTCCTCAAAAGTCCCTTTTTGCCTATGAAAAGGACACTCTAAGCTTCAAAAGAAGCCTATTTTCTCGAAATAAAGCCTGAATTTGTAATTTATTGGCGTGGTCCGACCCCGAATTGGCGAATTGAGATCTACATTTTATCCGGGGTGGTTGACGAAGCTTGTCTCTGGTGAAACCGTTATGGGTGGTTTCTCTTGGTGATTGGGGACGCTCTTAACTTCTTAACTTGACGAACTTTGTTATGACGGATAGCATGTCGTTATGCCTAGACAATCTCGTATAGACTTTCCTGATGCGTTGCATCATATCATTGTTCGAGGAATCGAGCGTCGACCGATCTTTTGAGACAACAAAGATCGCTATAATTTTATCGATCGCTTGGGTAAAATCTTGCTTGAGAGTAATACAAGATGCTTTACCTGGGCGTTAATCCCCAACCACTTCCACCTACTCCTCTGTACAGGGAGTTCTTCGATTTCCTCAATAATGAGTCGGTTGCTTACCGGGCATGCCATTTATTTCAACCGCCGGCATCGTCGCCACGGTCATTTGTTTCAGAATCGATACAAATCCATCCTTTGCCAGGAAGACACCTATTTGCTGGAACTTGTCCGTTATATCCATTTGAATCCTTTACGATCAAAGCTTGTTAAGGATATGGATCAGTTAGCCCAATATCCTTTTCCGGACATGCGATTATAATGGGAAGTTACGAGCAGCCCTGGCAGGATAACCAAACAGTATTGGCCTATTTCGGCAAACATCTCAAAAAGACCAGAATAGCCCACCGAACCTTTGCAGCCAAAGTAGCTGATCAAGGGCGGTGAGATAAACTTATCGGTGGTTGGCTGATTCGCAGCTCCGTAGGTTGGCCACAGTAAAGAGTATGCGCAAAGCAGAGTAGCATGCTCAAAGCGATGAACGCATCTTAGGTGACAATGATTTTGTAACTCAAATTCTTTCAAACCGCGCTGAGGTTGTAGAACGTCGCACTCGGTTACGGGCTAAGGGAGTTGATGTGGATGTTATTGCTCAAAAGGTGGCACAACTGTTGGTTATGGATGTGCATGAGGTCTGGAAACCTGGTCTCTTCTTCTCCTATCGTTTTTTACGAGAAGAGTCGTTTTCGCGGTCATGACCAAGCCCGGTAAGGGGCACAAAGGCCACCGACAGGATGTCGTTCTGGATGAAACTCCGGTCACTTTCCTTCTTGAGAACCATCAGTTGCTGGGTATGGTAGGGAAGCCCCACCGGGATAACGAGCTTGCCGCCGGGACGAAGTTGCTCCTGCAGAGGATTGGGGATATGGCTGGCGGCGGCGGTGACAATAATACCGTCAAATGGGGCATGCTCGGGCCAGCCGTGATAACCGTCCCCCTGACATACCTCCACGTTGTGATACCCCAGTTTCTTAAGGCGTTGCGCGGCATCGCTGGCCAGGCTGGGGATGATCTCGATGGTGTAGAGTTGGTGGATCAGCAGGGAGAGCACCGCGGCCTGATAACCGCAACCGGCACCAACTTCCAGCATAACGTCATCTGGCTCGGGACACAGCAGATCGGTCATCAAGGCGACGATAAAGGGCTGGGAGATGGTCTGGCCGTTGCCGATGGGCAGGGGACCGTTGCTATAGGCATAAGGCCTCAGGTCGCTGGCCACGAATTGATGACGAGGCACACTGGCCATGGCATCCATGACCTCGGAGCGCAGGGCTGACCGGCCAGTGAGCATCCGGGTCATCCGGGTCTCAACCTCAATGATGCGCAACATCTCCTGGATATCTGCTCTGTGCATTAGGCCCTCCTTTTACTCACTTTATCATTGGCCCGGGGCTGGCGGCAACAGGATTAGCCTCCCAAATAACAAATCGGGGACATCCATGATAAGTATTGTCAAGAGGAAAGCGGAGGTTTCCTCTAACCACCAAGAGCGTCCAAATCTTTCTTTCTTGCGCTCGCCCCTCCCGGAAGGAGCGGAAGTGAAAGAGTACACGGCCTGAGAATGGGCCCCTCAATTAAGCTCGTCGAAAGACCGTTTACTCTTTCACTGGAGCGGGTTCCTTGCGATATCTCAGATACCCATCGTGGCTTCTTCGTTCTTCCTGCTGTAATTCGATCTTTTTTCCTCTTCAAATGGTCAACATTGATCATGCGACCAGACATCCATTTGCTGCATTTTGAAGTCCATACGAATCTGCTTTTCTCGTACCTGTGATGACTTCCGCAGAAGATTGAGTTAGGGTCAACCCGCCAGCCTCGAAACAGACCAAATGTTGCCTTACCAGTCTACAGCATGCATAGTCCCCGATTCGGCAAGGACTGGCGGGAAGATCTTTTTAAACTAACAAGGGAATTGAAGTTTTTCTCTTAGGCTAGTGCATGTTCCTCCGGTACCAAGAAGTCGGCTTTAGTTTTATCTACAGCCATCATGTAGGCTACTATTTTTCTGGCAACGGCAAGCGTTGCCCTGTTCCTGTTTCCCTTTTTTAATTCCCGTTCATGGATGGCAGCTAGTTGCGTGTTCCACCGCGGAGCAATTTTGGCCGCCTCAACAAGTGTGGTCTGCAAATGCTTGTTGCGCTTCTTAGAAATTGGTCCTCGTTTCTCTTTACCTGCTGATTCGCACTGGGCGCTGCAGAGTCCGCAGTAGCTGACTGCCTTGCGAACGGAAGGAAATCTCATGGGGTCACCAATCTCAAGTACCCAGGTCAGAGCGGTCACCTCACCGACTCCCTGGATTGTCATTAGACGCCGTACCCGCTCCTGTATCAGGGGGTTGGTGCGTAAGGCCTTTGTGAGATGTTTCTGAGCCGTATGAAACATCTCGTAACCGGCGCGGCTCAACTTCAGAAGTTCTTTCACTGATTCCGGGATATCATCAAATGTCTCAAGGAGGTTATGGAAATATTTTTTCCCATGCAGTCGCTTTTTATTGTATCCAGCCCCAACCTCCATGAGCAATCCAGACATTTTGTTCTGCATCCTTACCGCAGTTTGAACGACATGAGTGCAATATCGAAGAACGCGCCGTAGTTCGCGGATTTCAGTAGGCAACATATAACATTCAGAAAGGAGCTTTACCCTCAGGAGATCAGTTATTTTTTCGGCGTCGTCGCGATCATTCTTCTTTTTGGCAGCAGTGATCGCTTTCAGCATTTCTGGATGTGCTACTTTCATTCCCATGGAGGCCTCCTTGTGGGTTGTTTTGGCCTATCCTTTCAGATGAATTGACCAGAATGGCGCTTGCCGGAGAATCTGAATCCGGAGATTGAAGTGATGCGCCAAGTTGCATAAAAGAAATCCATCTTAATCAGGGTTCAATCCCGTCCAATGAACCGGAGTTGCTGAATTGTAATTTTTCCAGTTGGGGAGTAATGACCTCGATACCACTGTCGAAGGTGAGCGCAATGACCCGTTGACCGCTGACATACTCTGTCATCGCCTTCAGGATGGAGAGCGCCTGCTCTTCCGTATTCTCAGTGGAACTGGCCGGCGAGGTAACACTGAGCACGAACAAAAAAAGAGGGAAAATCAGAAATAAGCGTCGCATGTTCTTCTCCTCGCAAGGTGGTGGGTGGTATCAGAGAGGTTTGTCTGCAACCACATAAACCAGGTTGTTACTCTGGAATGCGGTTCGGTAGCCTGGTCTTTGACGTTGGCCACTGTCGCCGGAGCACAATGTGCCGGCAGGGTCTCGGCAACCGTGCCGATTAGGTTTGCTGCGGCTGCCGTGGCCCAGGGGGGAGGAGACCGGTTGCTGCGTCGCGACGGTCGGGTACTGCGAGGCAGTTCCCGGCCGATATGCCGCAGCTTCCGCCGTCTAACGCCAGGAATGGCGTCAGCATCTGAAACGAAAGCGAGCAATGAAGCGTCCCATTTCTCAAGCAACTCTGAATTATAAGAAATACCGGAGGGAGTTGTTTCCCGCACCTGCAGCACTCTCTCACCGGTGGCCGGGACGTCGCCCTCTTTAGGCCAGTTCCCCAGGAATGTCACCACCAGGGCGTCGCTTGCCAGGCTGACAAACTGTATTGCCGCATCCTTCATGCCTACTCCAGGATTGTTGAAGATAACAGCATGGAAAACACTACTTCGTGATTATATCAAATCCCGGATAGATTGAACAACGCAATACACCAACTACAAGACAGGTAAATATTGTGGAACCAAGGCCTCTACGCCACCCAATCCCGGAAAGGAAAATCCTATCGACCAAACATCGGTCATCAATGGGAACAAACGAAACCAAGGGAAACACCACGGTTTTCAAAATAACAGCGAGTAATCTCATCAATATATCGATCGCTATCCGCACAATGTGCTTTAAAATAAATTACGCTGACTGCCCAGCCAGCCCCTCCATCAAACACTCTTTGGGGTCTTGCCCTCCCCCCTTTCAACCCGTCTGCGAATAGGCAACATTCTGCTTGTCAACGGGTTCACACTCTTATATCTTTCTGAAATTCTACAAAAAACATGTGCATTGCAAATTTTCAGATATGGGTGAATCATGACAGTCAGGATGCTGGTCCTCGTGTTGCTGTTTATAGGGATATCGCAGCCTGCAGCAGCGCAGGCGGAGGATAAGGCGGGAATCGATTTCGCCCTGGAGACGGAGGCGGTTTTAGCATCCCGGCAGATACAACAAGCCCGGATGTCAGCAGGCAAGCTGTGCAGTTCCCAGGAGGTATATCACTGGGAGATGTTGGTTCAGAAATACCTGTCATACGAGAGGGGCAAGGAGGCTGAAGCGCTCTGGTTTGATCTGTTGCAGGAGTGCGCACAGCAGAGTAGCTACCTTCATCCGGATACTCTTCAGGTTGCCGAGGCCATTGTCCGCTTTTATGGGGCGCAGGCCCAGCCGCACAAGGTGAACCCGTTTCTGGAAGAGCTCATGCTCATGGGAGAACAGCAAGCCGGGAATAGGGAAGAAAATCTTTTGCCCTTACTCGATACATGCTCCGGTTTATACGGGGCTGCAGGCGACATTGGCAAACAGGAAGAAGTTCTGCGTCGCGGACTAGCAATCGTTATTGACTCTAATCGCGCTTCCAGGCTGGATGTGGCACAACGAAAAGTTCACCTCGCCGATTTTCTTTTCGAGCATGAGCGCATGCCGGAAGCTGAGGAACTCTATCTGCAGAACGCCCCGCTTCTTCTTGAAGAATTATCAGAAAAGAGTGATAAATCTGCCGACCTTCGTGATCGACTGGCAAAAATCCACATCTCCAGAAATGAGTGGGCCGCGGCAGAACCACATATCCAGATACTCAACAAGTATATTCATGACAAGCTTGGAGAGGAGTCTCCCGTCTCTATCAGATATCTTGGCTATCTGGCATTTATCTACGCAAAACAGGGAAAATATGCAGATGCCCGGCAGACCCTTGTACGGGCAATACCACTGGCGGAGAGGCTGGAGGGAGAAGACCGTACGCTGCTTGCGGATCTGAAAGATTTTCAAACCCAACTTGATCACGAGCTGGATTATCTGATCACCCAGAAAGCCGTTGTCTGCAGCGAGGAAAGCGTTCGGCTCTATCAGCAGAAGACTCAAGAATGGCAGGAGATTTTTAGAGAGATATCTGAACGGGTGGAGAGCCTGAAGAGGAACGTTGAAAAAGAAGAAGCCTACGATCAGCAGATCGAGGAAGCCCGGCAAGCTATATATACGACAGAGCCGAAGCCGGGAGAAACACGGCGGGAGGCGCAACTCAGGGGGCGGGCTCATTACAACAGAGTCCGGTTATCCCGTCCCAACCTCTGGGGTGAGGCGGGCTTTGGCCGCGCCTGCCTGAAGGAACTGGCGGCAGTGGATCATGACCTCAACCGTTACCTCAATGGGGCTGAAGAACTCTATCAGGGCTGGAATGAAGTTGTCCGAAACTGTTCGGAAGAAGATAACAATGAATTGTTTGAAGCTTCCATGAGATACGAGGCTTTTGTTGACGATTGGTTTATGGAAGAATCAATGCTGCGGCAGAATGTTCTTGACCCACTTTATACGAGCTGCACAACTGAACTTGCGAACAGTATATGGGCGGAACAGGCTGTCGGGCAGGTGACGGGGCATGGGGATGAAAACCAGTTTTGCGGAGCCCTGGCATACATTATGGAAGGTTCATCCATGGAGCCGGAAGATATCGAACAGTTACCGACAGGTGAACTCCGGCTGTTGCGCAACGCGGTTTTCGCCAAACAGGGCCGCAGCTTCAAGGCCCAGGATCTGCAGAGCTTCTTCTATGATGACGGAGCGTTGCCCTGTGGCTTTTATTTCCGCCAGAAGGCTGCATTTACTGCCAGCGCCCTCAGTGATGCCGACAGAAAAAACGTCAGCCTGCTCAAGTCGCTGGAATAGTCGGATACAGATAAGATATGGGGTCTGGCAGCGACTTCTTTACAACCGGCAGGCCCCTTCAACCTGGCACATCTTCCGCTGAGTCAATCAGCTGCCCGGCCATGCAATATGATTTGGTAAAATCATATTGCATGGCTTTGACGCCCCAGTCGTCTCACCTGCCCGGCTCTCCTCCACCTCTTACCTGGCCTACACCAAAGAAAGGGGATGCGCCTTTATTCTCAGTCCAGATTGATCAAATCTCAAGAGTAGATTAACCGCACACAAGTCGTACTCTTAACCAATAATTGCTCTGCTTTCTAAGCTCTTATGTCCTTTCCTGAACAAGTTTCATCTTTCGATGAAAACCTTCGAGAATACCATTGCTTCTATAATATCGGAACATTCTTGCAATTGGCTCCAGCCAACTCGTAATGCTTCTACCAGAAGATCGCATCTGCTTTAAAGGCCTCGTTTTCAACATCGCCACCCGTTCTCATAGTTCGCGAACAAGTTTTCTACAGGTGATATAGTTTTTCCCTTTATTTCCGCATAAAGTGGCTATTTTCCCCAATATTTTCATACGGTTGCAGTACAGCTAATCTTTTTAAATGCTTGAGTGATTCGGCTTATGTGTTTCGGCCTGTGAACCAAATGCCATCTGGGTGGTGCTCAGGGCAGAATGGGGGCAAATCATCTTTTGACTTTTATGCAATTCTTCCAAAAATTATTTATCCAACTATAGCTGTAATCCCATATCTGAGATTATTTGACATATCACGACAAACCCTTTGCCTGACAATCCGATTACTTCGAAATCATTCTTCCGTCAGCATAATTGCTCCTCGTTCAAACCTGCCGACTTGCCTCCAGGCCGTTATCCAGAACGGCAGTCATAGTCGTAAATGAAATTTACATATATATACCAGTATTTTCAGACACATAGCAAGTCAGCCAAGGATTGTGCATACTTAGTTTACATGCAATGCAGGCGATCAGCGTCGTTATCAAAAGAAAGAAAGACAGGCTCACGAGGAAGCAAAAAAACACCTGCTAAACTATTAATATATTAGCAATATTTTACCTAAGAAGCCAACCCGGTCCATTTTGCCGGAACACATATGATAACTGTCGAAGGTGACAACTTCGTTTCCGCTCTCCCGCATTTTACCTCTACCCGTCAAAACATTCTTTATTCGATATCGGCGACACAGACATTCGAAAGGGTATTTTTCAAAGCGAAACTCTATCACCCATGCAGCATGATACCTGGGCATGAGGTGTGCGATTGAATTGTTGACCACCGAGTTCCCCAACTCCTGGCATGCATCGTGCAAAGGCCACAAAGACAGAGTGCCAACTTGCAATCTGACATGACGAGGAGCGCAATAAGACTACTATTTCTTTCATATTCGATCCTCGAAAGTTGACATGACATCGTGAATGACGACAGGCTTGAGTCATTTGCTATAAAAATCTCCGAAAAGGCAAAACCAGAGAAATCTGGTGGCGCAAAACCACGGGCTCTGAAATCAGGGTAGCCGGGTTGCCGAAGAGATATGATGCGTCTTGGTTTACTGGAACAAAGGTTTCAGAAGCGCTCATCTTCGGCAGAAGATTGAGCGTTTTTTTTGTCCTGAATGCAAGCGGCAGCTCAATCGCAACGCTCGATGCAGGGAAATTTGATAGCCGTTTTATTATCAGGGATTCGTGATTGAATATGTTGTTGAATAAAACCAAATCGAAAATATGCCTCATGCTGGTAATCGCGGCCATGAGTGTTGCTGGTTTGTTGCTTTTTTTACAAACGGCTCAGGCTGCCCCCTGTGACGTCCAGAGTGGTGTTCCCTTTGTCCAGCACGATCTCCGCGAAAGTTACTGTGAGCTGTGTAGCTACGGTTATATTACGATAGTTGTCTCCAATCCTTACAGGAAAACGACCGGTCCGGACTCTCAAGGGACGATAATGACCGATATAACGGTCATTGAGGATCTGGGGAGTTCGGGCCTTCGCTACGAGCCGAGTGCGCCGGATTCGGTCACCTATTGGGTTAACAACGGCCCTGTCCAGACCGGAGCTGCGCCGGAGATCAGTGGCGGCGGTTCTACTACCCTAACTTTCACCTCAAAAGAAATTCCCGCACTGGCAAGCCTGGAGCCAGCTAGCAATAAGAATCAGGTCAACTCCATTACCATAAAGTTCGCTGTACGGAGAACGACTGATCCGGAAGATCTTGTTACTGCCGACCGAACCGTTCAGGCGAATCTTACCTTTGACACGGATTCAGGATGCAGTGATTCTCCGGTAAGTGAGACGGTCACCCTACCCTTGCGCGAACCGAACCCTGCGGTATCGAAAGAAGGTTGGAACTACGATGCCGGCCAAAGGGAGAGTTCCCTGAGCAACACCGTTTACGGCAATAATAACGACGATATCGTCTGGCGCATCGCTATCGACAATAACGGCCAGGCCGATTTGCAGGACCTGCGCCTGGATGACCTGATGGAGTCGGGCAGTCTAGTTATCAGTAACATTTGTCCTACCGCGGAAGCGGCCAACGACATTGCGGGCAATAACGGCGTTGGAACCGCCTCTGGCTGCGTGGCGGCAGGCAACAGAATCGAAGATTTCATTGTCACCAGTCCCTTCGGGAATACTGGCACATCGTATTACGGCCATGAAGTCGATGTAACTGCCCGCGGTGCTGCCTATATCTATCTGCTCGGCAAGATTGGCAGTAGCGGCTCCTGTGAAACCAGCAAAACCAATACCGTCGATGACGTACAGTGGGGCTGCGAGGAGCAGGAACCGGCCGGTGGTATCAGCGAGACATCCACGGGTCGCACCCCGGCTCCCGCCACAGCCACCCTCCAGACCCTCTATAGTTCTGATCTGACCGTTGAACGCCAATTGACCGGAACCAACACCTCTCAACCGGTGGGCAGTAAAGGGACGATGACCATCACCATCCGCAACCAAAGCGGCGGCAGTGTGAAAAACATCCAACTGAAAAATGTGCTGCCACCTGAGTATGTCATGGACCCGACCTTCACCCCAGAGATAGATGTGACACCCGCCTACGGGACGTATCCGGGACTTGTCGATACCATCGTCTGGACCAATGAAGACACTGATCCTTTAGCCAATACTGCTCCGGAGTTCGATATAACCAGCAACGGTGTTTCACATCCCGATTACTCAGATCAAATCGACATGTTGCGCCACGGTGATGTTGCGGTGGTCAGTTTTCGCGTTGTCCTGATCGAGTCCGATTTCTATGATCGGAAAGCAAATCTCGATATCAATCCCGAGACCTACGAGACGACCGGCACCGATCCGACCTACCAGACACCGCTGAGCAATACCCTGACCGTCGATTTTGACCTATTCTGTTCGACCCAGGGACATCAGCAGCTGGTCCTGACGGGAAACGGTACCGGCAATCCTGACGGTTCCAATATTCCCGCTTTTCCGGAAGATTTAGATATTGCCATCGGCGGCGAAGTTTTCATCCTGACCAACGATCCAAATCAACTCCTGACCCTGCCGATCGAGTTGACCAATAACGGCGGCCATGACGCTGCCGACTACCACGCCTTCGTCAGTTTCGGAGCCACCATGGAGGTTGTGAGTGCTCCTTCCGGCTGCAGTCCGATTTCATTGTCCGCAACCACCAGACAGCCAGATCCGTGGAAGGTGTGGGTCGACCCTACGCCTATACCTGTAACAGCCACGGTCTACCAGTGCGATTCGCCCTCGGTCATCAGGCCGGGACGAACTGTCACATTAAATTTCGATGTCAGAAAGAGCAGCGATCCTGCGAGGATCGCAATCGATGACCTCAGCCTTCGCGCCGATGTTGTAGGTGAAATCACCCTGAGCGACGGCACCCCGCTCTGGTTTCCGGCCCCGATACGTCGGGAGGATGGTGAACTTGATCGCGCCAATAACTACTCATTGGATGCAACCTGGGCCAGGGTCATTGGTTTCAACCTGAAAAAGAGTCTAATCGGCACCTGTAATGAGAACAATCCGCCAAGCTACGATACGAACGGCTATGAAGAGGTGCAGATAGGTGAGGAATGCTCCTACCACATCGAGACAGGAGGCTGGTTTGGTTTCGAAACTCCGGGATTTGCCTATATTGCCGTACAAAATATCGATGTGGTTGATGAAGTTCCTGACGGCCAGGCGTACCTTTCCAGCACCGACCCGTATGCACAATCTACCAGCAGAATACAGAATATAACGCTCAATCCGGCCGGTCTGTCGGCTTTGGACGAAGGCTGGTTTAACTGGCGCTTCAACGTACCAGAAAAAGAACGGATCGAGGTGGCCGATGAGTGGTTTGTCGTCGATACGAAGACCCGACTGCTGAACAAATCTGTCGATGAGAGGCTCGCGCCCAATGTCCATGCGGCCAACAGCCACAATGTTATGACATCGACGTTTGATGCAATTTTCCAAAACGACAATACAGGCTTCATCGAAAATTATACCCTTGGACCGGCAACGGTGGGCTACCCGAATGAGGCAATCCGCCGCGTCGATCTCACCGTTACCGAACCGTACCTCACGGTCGTGAAGGAAGTGTGCAACGAAACCCTGAACGGCAGCGGATCCTCGTGCAGCAACTTTGTTCAGTTGACCGATGAGGGAGATGCCTATAACTCGTATATTTATCGCATCAGGATCACCAACGAGGCTGCCTCGGATGGGGTGCAAAGAGCTCCGGCTTACGACGTCATAGTTACGGATCAACTGGACGACAGTGACTACGCGTACCTGCTTCCGTTTGCCAGCGACGGCCTCGACAACGATGGTGACGGCCTGACTGGCGCGGCCGATAGTAATGGAGAGGGCTCGATCAACGATAACGTCGTCAAGAACAGCACACCGGGGCAAATAACCTTCTCCTACACCCATAGCACAGCGTTGCAGCGGATCGATCCGGGGCAGTACGTCGAGCTTTACTACCGCATCGACTACGATGACGATGCGGCACCGCAGCAGGTTTTCACCAACACGGCCCAGGCCGGTTATGACAGCCTCGCAGGCAATTTCGGCAACCAGAGTACTCCGCAGCGTCCCAATAGCGATCTGGGCGGTGCCCGTGTTTACACTTCCGACAGCGCCTCGGCAAGCGTGCGTATCGTCCAGGTGGAGACGCGACCCAAAAGTATTGTAGGTCTTGCCAATACGCCTCTTGTAACTACTCCCGATACCCAGGAGGTGTCGATCGGTGAGGAAGTCGAATACCAGTTGAATACCCTGCTTCCGGTTGCACTGCTGAGAAACTTTGTGATTCACGATGAGCTGCCGACGGGCTTGAGTTGTTCTGAGGCGGCACCGGTAAACCTTGATGCACCACCCTACAACGATGCGGGTTTTGAGCCGGGAGGAAGAATTACCCCTACCTGTACGGACGACTTTGTTGAATGGAATTTCGGCAACCAGCGTCTGACCAAAAGAACTGTCTCCGGCCTCTACGATTTTGCAATCAATTTCATTGCGCGTGTTGAAAACAGTGCGGCAACAAACGACGGCGATATTATCACCAACGGCAGTCCGGCAACCACGGCGACGGCGGAGTATATCGATGAAAAAGGTACATTGATATCCAACAACTTCGGCCAGGTGAGTATAGAGGTCCGTGAGCCGCTCATCGCACTCACCAACACCTTTAACGTAGCTCAAGCCGACGGTGGGGATATCGTAACGGTAACCGTGACAGCCACCAATACCGGTACTGCACCTGCCTACAACCTGCGTGTTCTTGACGATCTGGTCGATACCAGCCTGAGTTATGCAGGTAACCTAGGCGGCACTGCGCCGCCGGACAATGTGGACACCAGTACCCTCGGCAATACACAGCCGGTTTTCAGCTGGAACGTTCCCAACGGCATCGATGTGGGCGCAACAAGCGTCAGTTTCACCTATGACGTCCGTGTAGCAGACGATGTACAGCCGCATCAGGTCCTGAGCCATACCATCTATGCGGACTGGACATCGCTGCCGGGGCAGAGTACGGCGCTGAACAGTTCCGGGAGCATCGGCGTTGACGGAAGTCTCACCGGCATGCGTAACGGAACGCTGCCGATCAGCGGCGATTCGATCAACGACTACGAGACCAGTGCCGACAGCCAGTTGAGCATAGGGACCGTTGCCATAAGCAAAACCGATGCGGCACCGGCTACAGTTCCAACCATCGGTGCGCACAAGCTGTTCAGAATAGATATACACCTTCCGGAAGGGGTAACGACAGGAGTGAGCGTCACCGACAGCCTGAACGCGGCAGGCATCAGCTACGTCCTCGCCGACAATACAGACTTCGATATCAGTTACAGCTTTGAGGGAATCGCCGAAATCAATGGCCAGTCGCCCAGCGAGAATGGATTCAATGCAGTTCCGGCGGACGGTACCAGTGGCAGCGCGACCTGGGACATCGGAACCGTGGTTACTGAGACAGAAGATGATTTGAGCAACTCTGCCATTGATCCGTTGATACGAATTAACTACTACGCCCGGGTCAATAATGACCTCGATACCGATGCCGGCGATATGCTGCAAAACGGGGTGGAGGTACAGTATACCAACGGCGAGACGGGAGGGCGTGAGACGCTCACCGCATCGACTGTTGCGGTCATCGTCTCCGAACCGGATCTGACCCTGACCAAAACCCTGGCCAATGTGACTCCGGGCAAAGGAGCATCCGATCCGCCGTTTGCCGGGGATATTCTCGAATACCGACTGACGGCGATCAATACCGGCAGCTCCAATTCCACCGGCTTTGATGTCAATCTGGTAGACACCCTGCCCCCAGGATTGGTACTGGATACCGGCTTTACCCCGACTGCGACAATCGATTCGATACCGGTGTCCGGCTTTGTACCGATGCCTGCAGGAGCTCCGGCAGGGCCACTGGTTTGGGGACGGGAGAATGGAGACGGGAGCCTGGATATCCCTGCCGGTGAGACCCTGATTTTGACCTATCGGACCATTGTTGAAAATATCCTTGATCCTTCGGGTCTGATTAAAAACGGTGTCTGGGGTGACTGGACTTCCCTTGCTGACGCAAACCCCTATGAGCGTACCGGAGAGGGATGTCCGACGATTACTGCACCAAATGATTATTGCGTTGGACCGGTATTCGCAACCGTTACAGGTGTCTCTCCCGAAATCGTATTCCAGAAATCTGTCATTAACGAAACCACCGGAGCAATCCCAGGCGTAACCGCCAGCCCCGGCGACACTTTGCGCTACCGGCTGGTGGCCACCAATATCAGCATCGCGCCGGCATATTTTTCCATAACCGATGAACTGGATCGATTAAACAATCCGGCGTATTTCGTTCCTGGCTCACTGGTTATTATCTCTAACGGTTCCGGCACAGACGCCAGTGATGCAAACGGTGGCGTCGCCGGAACGGGTCTGGTCGCTATAGACAACCTCCAGCTCGACGGCGGGGCGTCGCTGACCATAGAATTTAGCGTACAACTGCAACCTGTTATCCCGAACGGTTCTGTAGTGCTGAATCAGGCACAGTTACTGTTGTCCGGTCTGCACGTGATCAACAGTGACGATCCTGTCCAGGGTGGAACCGAGGATGCGACCCGGACCCTGATTACATCAGCCCCGGACTGGCTTTTCGAGAAAACGGCCGAGGACCTGACTGGTACGTCGACGATCCTCTTTGCTGGTGACACGCTGCGTTATACCCTGACGATCAAGAACATCGGCACTGAAAATGGTACAGATGTCATCCTGCGCGATGCTATCCCGGCCAACACTACCTACATCGCGGGCAGTATGACCTTAAACGGAAATCCCGTCACCGATCCGACTCCGGGAATTTCCCCCCTGGAAAGCGGTATGTCCATCAATGCTCCCGAGGACTTAAACCCCGGTGCGATGCGTGCCGATGCCTCCAATACCACTGACAATGTGGCGACCGTCACCTTCGAAGTCCAGGTGGATGCTACTGCCCCGGCTGGGACCATCATTTCAAACCAGGGATTTGTCAACGGCTCCGGCAACGGCAGTGGTCCATTCCCGGAAAAACCGTCCGATGACCCAACAACCCCGGCAGTTGATGACCCGACCGTAAAGGTCGTCAGCAGTCTTGAATATATCAAATCCGTCTTCAATGAGACCACCGGAGGGGATGGCGCCACCGCTTCTCCCGGAGATTTTCTGAGATACCGGTTGCAGATAGTCAACAGTGGCACCGAAGATATTGACGATCTCGCAATAGTCGATGAAATCCAGAGCCTTCAGCCGAAATCTCCGATGTTTTTTGTTCCCGGCAGCCTGACCTTGGATCGTGCAACTGTCCCGGCAGGTGCGGATACTACGGGCACCGACCCGACGGGTGGCACCATGGGAGTCGGCATTGTCGATATCAGCAACCTGAGCGTGGCTGCCGGTTACACCTTGAGTGTTGAGTTCACCGTGCAACTCGCCGCTGCAATCACCAGCACCACACAGGTACTGAACCAGGCCGAGTTGCACGCGGGAGACCAGATGTTTACGAAGAGCGATGACGATGATCCCTCTTTGACGGGAGACGAAGACCCCACGGTAACAGTAATCAATTCGGCACCGGCATTCGAGGTGCACAAGATTTCGACAATCCTGGATGGTGATCCCGCTGTCCTGATGGCCGGTGAGAGGTTGCGCTACACCATAACCGTTACAAACATCGGCAACGAGGACGCCGTAGGCGTTATTTTGCAGGATTCCACCCCGGCCAACACCACCTATGTGGCGAACAGCACCACCTTGAACGGTGTTTCCCTACCAGACGCCGGTTCCGGCGTCAGTCCGCTGCAAACCGGCATCATGATCAATGCACCGGAAGAGACGACCCCGGGGTATTTGCGCACCGATAGCGCTGCGGGGGCAAACAATGTGGCCGTAGTGACCTTTGACGTGTTGGTCGATCCGGATGCCATGAACGGTCTGATTATTGAAAACCAGGGTTTTGTAAGCGGCGCAGGCGCCGGCAGTGGCGATTTCCCGGAACAACCTTCAGATGATCCGGCTACCCCGGCGGTAAACGATCCTACCCGTAACATCGTCGGCAACCTGCCTCTGCTGTATGCGCAGAAGACTGTCGAAATCTCGATAGATTCCGGCTCACCCGGCATCGTCGATCCCGGCGACACCCTTCGGTATACGATTGTAATCAATAACTCCGGGGCGGTCCCAGCCACGGCGGTGACGCTCATCGACGATGTTCCAAACAATACTACTTATGTAGCCAATTCCCTTCGCCTTAACGGAACATCACCAGGACCGGACGCAGGGATATCGCCCCTTATCGCCGGCCTGTTGGTACAGTCCTCGGACAATCCCGGGGCCGGGATAAATTCACCCGGTCAAAGCGCCCACATCACCTTCGAGGTACAGGTCAACGCCGGGGTGATAACCGGCACACTTATCAGTAATCAGGGCACCGTCACCTCTACTGAATTGCCGCCCGGACTCACCGATGCCGACGGTTTACCCTCCAATGGCTACCAGCCCACAGTCATTGTGGTGGGCGATGTCCAGTTCCTCGCTGTGACCAAAGATGTCTCGGTCGTGGCAGGTGGCAGTGCGGAACCGGGGAGCGAGTTGCAGTACGAGATACGAGTCACCAATATCGGCAGCCTGCCCGCCACCCAGGTGGTAGTGACAGATGATCTCGGCACCCTGCCGCTGGGCGGGCAGGTCACCTATGTAACCGGATCCGTTACCATGAACGGCATATCGAGTGGAGTGAGCTATTCGAGTAATGTGCTCCTCGCCGACTATACCTCCGTTTCTGGCGATCTGGCACCCGGTGCAAGCTGCATCGTCAGGTTTCGTGTGCAGATTAATTCCGGCCTCCCATATGGGACCACCATCACCAACATTGGTACCGTTCACTGGAACAGTCCACAAGAATCAGCTTCTGCCTCCGTATCGCTCGATGTGGGTGGTACTCCCGGCAGTGGTGCTCTTAATGGCCGGGTGTGGCATGACGCAAGTCTCGACAAAATATACGATTCATTAACTGAGCTCCCACAGGAAGATTGGACCGTTGAACTCTACCTGGACAGCCAGCTCGTCGCCACCCAGACAACGGATGAATATGGCCTGTACCAATTCACAGGTCTTGCGCCCAGTGCAAACGTCAACGGGCTCTATGAAATACGCTTTTTTGCTCCTGGTGCTACCCTCCTTACCCCATCGCTAGGCTCCACCGATTCCCCTTTCACCGATGGGATGCAGTGGATTACCGATATCAGCGTGACCGAGGGGGCTAATTTGCAAGATCTCAACCTGCCGCTCTGGCCTAACGGAACCGTATACAACTCGGTGTCCAGGACGCCTGTTACCGGAGCCACGCTCACAATGTTGAACAGTGTGAGCGGTGTGGAGTTGCCGACTCAATGCTTTGATGATCCGCTTCAGCAAAACCAGATAACTGCTGAAAACGGCTACTATAAATTCGATCTGAATTTTAGCCAGGTGGACTGCCCGCCGGGTGGATCATACCTGATCCAGATCGACGCCCCGTCAAGCGACTATCTGGCCCCCCCGTCCGTGATCATTCCGCCGACCAGTGATATATCCACCGCTCCTTTTCCCGTACCCGCCTGTCCGGGGAGTGTGGACGATGCGGTGCCGACAACCATTGATTACTGCGAAGCCACAGCTCTGCCAGGCGCACCTCCGTCATCCGTTGGGGCCGGATCACCGGATTCCATGTACTACATGCACCTTACCTTCAGCAATGGAACAGTGCCCGGTCAAAGTCAGATCTTTAATAATTCCATCCCTGTTGATCCGACATTGAATGGGGCAGTCGCCATCACCAAGACTGCGTCACAGACCAATGTAACGAAAGGCGCACTGGTCCCCTACACCATCAAATTAACCAATATATTTGGTTTTCCGCTCAATGAACTCAGCATCGTCGACCGTTTTCCTGCCGGTTTTAAATATGTAGCCGGCAGTGCACGACTGGACGGCAAAGCAGTGGAACCGAAAATCAATGGCCTGGAATTAGTCTGGGATCAGCTTGAACTGACGGTGAACCAGGTAGTTACTCTTAAACTGCTGTTGGTAGTCGGGTCCGGCGTTTCTGAGGGTGACTATGTGAACCGCGCGCTGGTTTTCAATTCCGCTCTCGGCACAGCAGTGTCAGGTGAAGCAGCCGCAACGGTGCGTGTCATCCCCGACCCGGACTTTGATTGTACTGATGTAATCGGCAAGGTCTTTGACGACCGCAACATGAATGGCTGGCAGGACGATGGCGAAACCGGCCTGGCGGGAGTTCGTGTGGTGACTGCACGGGGGCTGATCGCCACAACCGACCAGTACGGCCGATACCATATCACCTGTGCGGTAGTACCCGACCAGGATCGCGGCAGCAACTTCATCATGAAACTGGATGACCGCAGTCTGCCCACCGGTTACCGGGTGATTTCCGAAAACCCGCGGGTGCAGAGAGCCACCGGCGGCCACATGATGCGTTTCAACTTCAGTGCGGCCATGCACCGGGTGGTGGCAATCGATGTCGCTGACGGCGTATTTGAACCTGGCACCACACAGCTGCGGCTCCAGTGGCAGCCCAAAATAGACCAGTTGTTGAATGAGCTTAGGAAATCACCTTCGGTGCTGCGTTTATCATACCTGGCGGATATCGAGCCGGAAGCGCTGGTGCGCAGCCGGATCAAGATGCTGAAAGCGGAAATCAAGAACCGCTGGAGAGGCGATGAAGACAATTACAACCTGACCATAGAAACAGAAGTGTTCTGGCGGAGTGGCAGTCCACGCCAGTAATGGCGCGCCAGATCCGTCCGTATAAAACAGTTTGAGGCAGTCTGGCAAGTGGCTATAAGCCGGTAATTTTAAGTTTTAAAAGTGATTAGATGGTAAGGCGGAGTATCACCATATTGTTGTTGAGTTTGTTGTTTGCGATGGGAAGCAGGGTTTTGGCAGTCGCAAAGCCATTCTTCAGTGCAGGTTCCGAAATCCATGTTCGTGAGGCTTCATCCAACGGCCAATCAACCGAGATGCATCTGCCCCCAGACCAATCTTTACAACCTTGGATCCTTGATCCTGCTATTTTCGAAGAAGATCAGGGAGACCTGGTGGAACTTCGTCAAGTCGTCGAAACAGATGTAAAAACCATTAAGCTGACCGATCTGGTTCCACCAATCCCTTTCCATGAGGGGCAAGCAGAAATCCCCGAGGATTATCTGAATCGCCTTCGCGAAATTCTCGCCAACATGGAGGATCGGGTCAATGTCCGCCTTCACTTTGTTGGCCACACCGATTCCACACCACTCAGCAATGCTTTACAGGCTCTTTATAACGACAACACCGGACTATCCCACGAGCGGGCGGGCACGACCGCTGAATATTTCCAACGCGCGCTGAATCTCCCCGCCGATTCGATCTCCTATGAAGGTGCCGGGGAGACAAAGCCGGTGGCCAGCAATGGTACCGAAGAAGGACGGGCACGCAACAGACGAGTGGAAGTTGAAGTCTGGTACGACGAGATGAGCGAAAAAATCGTTGAAAAAGAGGTGATCGTCCCCCGCGAAATCAATCGCATCAAGGTGTGTCGAACTGAAACGGTCTGTAAGTTGCGCTACAAAGAAGGGCTTTCACACCGTGCCCAGATCAAAAACCTGATTTCCCCCCTTCACTACGATGAAGGTATGGTGAGTGTTTCCCCCATTTTTCTGGAGCAGGTCAGGCAGGCGTGGAACAATCTGCGGGGAAAAAACAATGTTGTCATCAAACTGGTCGCCTATACAGACAACACCCCCCTGGCGGGACGGCAGGAACGGATCTACGGCAACCATCTCGGTCTTTCGAAAGCCATTGCCCGACGTGTCGCACTCGCCGTTCAGGATTCCATGGGTCTGCCCAACGAGGCAGTAGCTATCGAGGGTATGGGAGCGACGCAACCGATGGCATCCAACGCCACGCCTAAAGGGCGAGCGCTCAACCGGCGTATAGAGGTGGAATTCTGGCACGATGATTCCTTACAAAACCTTCCCGACGAGCCGCAGATTTGTCCGGATGCCGCAGGGGCAGAACTTGCCACACGGGTCTACGACTCCCCTTATGGCAGCATCGAGCCAATCATGTTCGAAAACGGTAAACCGGTCATACCTGACGAGACGGTATATCGCTTGCAGCAGGCAATGGCTGAGATCTCAGACAAGGCGAATGTACGGCTTCGGTTCATCGGGTATACCGGCAACAAGCGTTTGGATCGCCGTACCGCTGCAGTCTATGGTGACGACATCGGATGGTCAACGGCCCGCGCCCGTCGAACCATGGAGTTCATGTCCGGGAAGATGGGCCTGGCTGAGGAACAAACCGAGTTCGAGGGCCACGGATACGTTCAGACAGACGATGTCATCAACACCGGTTTCATCGAAATGGACACCTCCCGGGTCGAAGTACAGGTTGTTTATGATGAACTGGTCGTCATGGACGACTACCAAGGTGTTGAAGTCACACGACTTACACGTGAGGTTGAAACCCATAACCCTTTCGCTCTCAATCTCATGCGCATAACGGTTGACGGCAGCCCGATGGATGATCCGGGCAAGAGCATACCTGATGTCCAGCGCTGTACCGATGTCGAACTCGACAAAACACAGGTCAGGTTCAAGTACAACACCTTAAAGCTTGAGCCGCGACTCAATGTTACCGCCTGGCCCCGGTCTATCCGTTACCGTGATGTTGAAGAGACGGATTTTGAAGAAAACCTGGTTGAATTCAAACTTTATACAAATTACCGGGCTTTTATCGACCGGGCTGAAGTCAGGATCTTCGATGAGGATCAATCGGTTCGTGACACACCACTTGCGATCATCAGGATGACCGGTGAAGGTCAGGCACAATGGCGGCCTGATTTTCCCGACTATACGGCTCCGGGACGGAGCTTGAAATACCTGGTTCGCGTTTATGATACAGAAGGACGCTTTGATGAAACCATCCCCCAGCCACTGTGGTTGATCGACCGGATTAACCCGGCTGTCGCCTTTGCCAATCCCCAGACAGAGCTATTGGCCGGTTATGGCGCAAGTCGCATCGCTTCTCGAAACATCCCCATTCACGGTGGAACAGTCCAGGCACATGGTAAAGCCATTCCCCAAGGTCACGACGTGTGGCTGGCCGGCTACACAGTGCCGGTGGATGGCAGTGGCACGTTCGTAGCCGAGGAAATCCTGCCGGAGGGTCTGCATACAGTCGAAGTTGCCGTTCTCGATCAGTCGGGCAACGGCGATTTGTACCTGCGTGATCTCGCACTGGACAAGAGCGACTGGTTCGCCGTGGGTATTGCCGACACGACAATATCGGCAAACATGACCAACGGGCCTGCAAAGCTTCTTTCACCAGACAATCCCCGTTATAGCGAAGATATAAGTATCCAGGGACGTTTTGCCTTTTATACCAGCGGCAAATTCAAGAACGGCTGGTCACTGACAGCAAGTGCCGATACCCGGGAAGGACCATTCGACGAAATTTTCACCAATTTCCTCGACAAGTCTTCTGACGCCCAGTTCCGGAGAATGGATCCGGATCGCCACTACCCCACCCTTGGCGACGACAGCACCGTGGTCGAAGACGCACCGACCCGGGGGAACTTCTACGTCAAGATGAAAAAGGACGAGTCCCACGGAATGTGGGGTGATTTCAAGATTAATTATACAGAGAATGAGCTGGCGCGAATTGATCGAGATCTCTATGGGGCAAACATCCATTACCAGCCGCTTAAGACCACCAGCTTCGGAGAGTCACGTTTACAGCTTGACGGGTTTGTAGCAGATCCGGGAACCGTGGCGGGGCGCGATGAATTTCGCGGAACGGGCGGGTCTCTCTATTTCCTGCGCAGGCATGATATTCTTCAGGGATCGGAAAGCCTTCGCATTGAAGTACGGGACAAGGATTCCGGAATAGTTCAATCAGTCAAGAACTTAATACCTGGGCTCGATTACGATATCGACTATATCCAGGGACGGGTAATGCTGACTGATATCCTGCCATCAACCGCAAGTGATGACTTACTGGTCAGTTCAAGTTCTCTCAGCGGCAATCCTGTCTTTCTTGTCGCCCGCTACGAATATAGCCCGGGATTCGATGATCCGAACACCTTGGCAACAGGCGGTAAAGTTCATTACTGGTTCAATGATTACGTAAAATTTGGAGTAACTGCCGGTTCCGAGGAAGACGAAGAGGAAACCAGTACCCTGACAGGAGCTGATCTGACCCTGAGAAAGTCTTCCGCTTCGTGGCTCAAACTGCAGGTGGGTCAAACACAAGGCCCGGGGACACCCCCATCGACCTCCATCGACGGTGGCTACGGGTTCACTGATCCAGATACTGTTGATGACCAGAATGTCGGGGCAACTGCCTATCGTATCGAAGGCAGCATAGATATCAGCGACTTTTTCGGGAGCTTAAATGGACGTTCTACCTTCTACCTGCAGGAGGTTGACGGGGGATATTCTGCGCCTGGGCAAGAGACAATCACTGATCTGACCCAGTATGGCGGGACTTTTGAGCTCCCTGTCACCAAACGGATAAACGGACGTTTAAAGTTTGATCGGAAAGTACAATCCGAGGGACTTGAAACAGATTCCGGTGAAGTGAATGTCGATTACCTCCTGAGCAATCAATGGACCCTGAGCTCCGGCATCAGAAGGGACAGCCGGGAGGACAACAGGGAGGATGTCGTTGAGACCCAGGAGGAAGGGGAACGGACCGACGGCGTGGTACGAATAGCCTACGACTCCCAGACAAGCTGGACAGCATACGGTTTCATACAGGCAACACTGGAAGCGACCGGTAATCGTGATGATAACGGTCGGGTCGGTGCCGGCGGCAGTTGGCGAATCACCGATCGTTTCAAGCTTTTCGGCGAACTTTCTGAAGGTGATCTCGGACCGGGCGCCAGCCTGGGGACCGAGTTCCTCTACAGTGACAAGACCACGACCTATGTCAACTATACGTTCGAGAACGAACGAACCGATAACGGTGTGCAGTCACGAAAAGGTAATATGACCTCGGGCTTTCGCAGCCGTTATTCAGACAGTGTCAGCGTCTACCTGGAGGAGCAGTACAGCCATGGCGATGTCCCCACAGGGCTGACACATTCCACCGGTGTGGAGCTGACGCCAAGCGACCGTCTCAACCTGAGAGCCAACCTCGATGTAGGAACCCTCAAAGATCCTGAGACAGCTGCCAAAACTGAAAGAAGAGCCGTTGGTCTCAGCGCTGGATATGGTTTTGACAAGCTGTCACTCGCCAGTGGTGTCGAATATCGGCTCGATAACACCGAGCAATTGGATCTCAGTTACATTGAACGTACCAGCTGGTTATTCAAAAACAGTTTCAAATATCAACTGACTCCCGACTGGAGACTTCTCGGCAAATTCAACTACGCGATGAGTGAGAGTTCTCAGGGGGAATCGTTTAACAGCGATTATACCGAAGCCGTCCTTGGTTACGCGTATCGTCCGGTCTACCACGACCGCCTGAATGTACTGTTAAAATACACCTATTTTAACAACCTGCCATCAGCTGACACGGAGTCCGGCAGCGACTCTGACTACATACAGCGCAGCCATATCGGAGCTTTAGATGTGATGTACGATCTTACCCCCCGTTGGACGGTGGGAGGTAAGTACGCGTATCGTCAGAGTCAGGTCGCCCTGGATCTCGAAGATCCGGAGTTTTTCCCAAGTACAGCTCATCTGTATGTGGTGCGTGCCGACTACCATTTCACCCATCGCTGGGATGCGCTTGTCGAAATGCGCATGCTGGATCTGCCGGATGCACAGGACAGCCGCAGCGGGGCTCTGCTCGCACTCTATCGCCATTTTGGCAACCACATCAAGGTTGGAGTTGGCTATAACTTCTCTGATTTCTCTGACGACCTGACCCAGCTGGATTACCGGCATCAAGGTTTTTTCATCAATCTGATCGGGAAGATGTAACGGGAAACAGCACACTGAATTGTTGACTACTGTGAATGCCTTATTCAAAGTTTCAAATATCGAGGGGAACGTTGGAAAAATGATCAAAACTATAATCACTTTTATTTTGGCGGTTTTGCTCTGTGGCTTGAGCTGCGTCGCCCAGGGAAAGGAAGTAACCAGGGAACAGATCAAAGGCCTGGATGAACAGGTCCAGGAGATAAAGAGCGATGTGCTCTCCATCGCCACCGAGTTGAATAAGCTCGAAGAAGTACTGCTCTACCCTTCCAACACCGAGATTTCGATGTTCATCAACCTCAAGGAAGGTGCGCAGTTCAGGCTCGACTCCGTGGAGATCTCTTTAGATGGGCAACCTGTCGCCCACCATATCTATACATTCAAGGAACTTGAAGCTCTGCGAATGGGTGGTGTGCAGCGAATATATACCGGTAATGTCACCACCGGAACACATACGGTTCAGGTAAATATCAAGGGCAAATCCAAAGGTGGATCCACTCTTGATCGCGCGGAGAGTTTCAAGGTTCAAAAGGATGTCGGCCCCGCAGTCGTTGCAATCACCTTGGCTCAGCAGAGCATAACTTTTTCAGACAGGTAAGGTATGTACCGGCTGGCACTTATACTCACCTGCCTGTTGATGGTCGCTTCTTCATCAATGGCTGCGATGGCTGCAACTACAACTGCTCCGAAAAAGCTGCAGGATCTCTATTTCGGAGAAGTCCTCTATTACGCCTTCCAGGAAGAATGGTTCGAGGCCATCGCACGGCTCGATACCGAACTGGACCAGCACCACGGCCTGGATCAGCCTGAGCTTGACTCTCTTTTTGCCCACATTGGCTTAGCCCATTTTGCGGTAGGTGATTTTGAGCTGGCCTACAGGATGCACCGACGTGCAGGGCGAGCCATTTCTGCCCTGATTAACGGTAACGTTTCCCAAGAGTTACGCAATGAGGCGATATTTCGCCTGGCAAAAATCTATTTTCAAAAGGATCAACCCGTAAATGCCCTGCATGCCATCGAGCGTGTCGACGGAGCCGTTCCCAAAAAAATCCGTGACGATCTTGCATTCCTGCGTTCACAGATTCTCATGGTGAATGGGCGTTTTGAAGATGCCGCAGAAATCCTTAAAAGGCTTGAGAATGTGAAAAGTCTCAAAGGCTTTGCCAGCTACAACCTGGGAATTTCCCTGCTCATGCTTGGCAATACCAAGGAGGGGTTGGCCCATCTTGATATGAGCGGCAGGATCAAGAGCGATGATCCTTTAACGCTTGCTATCAAGGACAAATCGAACCTTGTCCTCGGCGACAAGTTATTGGGGGCAGAACAATTTGGTACAGCCAAGGAAGTTTTGGACAGGGTTCGTCTGGAAGGTCCATTCTCCAATCAGGCGCTGCTCGGCTCCGGGTGGGCCGATGCCTCGGCAGAACGTTTTGAACAGGCTCTGGTTCCATGGAGCATCCTGGTGAAACGCGAGGTGACCGCTCGCGCTGTACAGGAAGCTATGCTCGCTCTCCCGTATGCCTACGGAAAGCTTGGAATACACGGCAAGGCTGCACTGTTGTACAACAGCGCTCTGGCCGCATTCACAGCAGAAATCGACAAGCTCAGCGATTCGATCAAAAGCATTCGGGAAGGTGCATTCCTTCGCGCCCTGGTGAGGGAAGAACTGAAACAGGATAGTAATTGGGTCGTCAAACTCCGCAATCTTCCTGAGACACCGGAAACCTATTACCTGCTCGACTTGATGGCCTCCCATGATTTTCAGGAATCGCTGAAAAATTATCTCGACCTGGAACAGTTACGAAAGAAACTCGAAAGCTGGACAACAGACCTGGATGCCTTTGAAGAGATCATTGCCAAGCGTCGCGCCTACTATGAGCCGCTTTTACCGGAGATAGACAGAGAATTTCGACTCCTTGATTCACGAATGCGTTTGCGCGTAGAGCAACGTGATCGTATCCAAAAGCGCCTTGAAGCAATGCTGGTTGCTCCACGGCCGGATTACCTTGCAACGGCAAAAGAGAGGATTTTGAATGAACAACTTGACCAGCTGTCAAAAGCATTACCTACCAGCAGTGCTGCCCCGTCGGATGAGGGCAAGCACAGAATCCAGAGGCTGAGAGGGATACTGCTCTGGAACATTTATACGGATTATGACCGGCGCCTGACCAAAGCGTATCATAACCTGCATGCACTCAATCAGGACGTAGAGATACTGCAAAAACAATATGACTCGTTCGTCAGGAAGCGTCAGGCCGCCACGCAAAGCTACGAGGGGTACGGAGAATCGATTCGCATTCAGCGCATCCGGATAGCCGCAAGCCTTGAAAAAGTTGAAACCCTCATGGCCCGGCAGGGGCATATGCTCGAAAATATGGCGATACATGAATTGTCCGAGAATCGGAAACGGCTGGAGCAGTTCCAGGTCAAGGTGCTTTTTGCCATGGCCGACAGTTACGATCGTGCCGCAAGAGCAGAGGAACCCAATAGAGAGGAACCAATAGGGGTGGAAAAATGAGAACGTTGCGACTCTTCATTTTCGCACTGCCGGTGGTACTCGTCTCCTGCACCTCCCTGGATAAACGGGGAACAATTGCTCAGCTCAATCATCAGCGAGTTGAAATACGTGAAGAACAGATCGAAGGAGGGATTGATAAAGCCATAGTGAGTTATCAGCGCTTTCTGGCAGAAGCACCCACCTCCCAACTGGCGGCCGAGGCCATTCGCCGTATTGCTGATCTGAAAGTGGAAAAGGAGTACGGGCTTATCGGTGAAAATAAAGGCGAAGACATAGGCGACAATACCGTATCGACTACGGCAGCGACTGAAACTGAGACTAAACAGAGATTCAATGCTCCAGAGCAATTCAGTGATTCACAAAAATTGAGTACACCGGAGCAATTGAGTGCTCCGGAAACCGCCTCGCCTCCTGCTATCGCGGCAGTTCAGACGAATCAGGCGACGGTTCCTGATATGACTCCTGCTGAGGGAGAATCCGAAAGCGATTTCGAGCAGAGGGCAACTCTCGCCCAGCCTGTGGTGACTCAGGAAAAGGCTGGTTCAGCCGAAGATCATGCTATTGATGATCTTGAAAAGGCCGGTTCACTTGAAGCGATCGCTCTATATAAGGAATTACTCCAAAATTATCCGCTATACCAGCGTAACGACCAGGTTCTGTACCAGATGTCCAGGGCGTACGAGGAACTTGGGCGTATAGAGGAAGCAATGGCCGTAATGGGACGGCTGGTCCGCGAATTCCCGGAATCCCAACATTTCGACGAAGTCCAGTTCCGCCGGGCTGAACATTTTTTCATTCACAAAAAATATCTCGATGCGGAAGATGCCTACGCAAGCATTGTCGATATGGGTGAAGGCTCGTATTTTTTCGAACTTGCACTCTATAAACTCGGCTGGACCTTCTATAAGCAAGAGCTTTACGAAGACGGCCTGCATAGGTTCATAGCCTTGCTCGATCACATGGTGTCCATGGGATACGATTTCGAGCACATCGAAGATGAGACAGAACGTACTCGAATAGATGACACGTTCCGGGTCATCAGCTTGAGTTTCTCCTATCTTGGCGGTGCCGAATCTGTTGTCGAGTATTTTTCCACCTATGGCAAGCGGCCCTATGAGGACAGTATCTACAGCAATCTTGGCGAATATTATTTCGGCAAGCGTCGCTACAACGATGCAGTGGCTACATACGACGCATTTATGAGCCGAAATCCGTTTCACAGGAAAGCACCCATATTTCACATCCGCGTCATCGAGATCAATATCGCTGGCGGCTTCCCTACTCTAGTTATCGAATCGAAAAAATCTTATGCCACAAATTACGGATTGCAGGCTGACTACTGGCAGCACTTTCAACCCGATGATCGACCAGAGGTCATTGATTCTCTGAAAACAAACCTGACGGATCTGGCGAATCATTATCACGCGATGTACCAGAATCCGAAATATGTAAAAGAAAAGCCATCCAATTTCAGCGAAGCGCTTCATTGGTATCGCGAATTCATCGCCTCGTTCCCTAAAGAAAACAACACGCCTTTCATGAACTACCAGTTGGCTGACCTGCTGCTGGAAAACAAATCCTACGCCCTGGCTGCCGCAGAGTATGAAAAAACCGCATATAATTACGAGCCCCATGAACGATCTTCGAAAGCTGGTTACACTGCTGTCTATTCGTATCGCCAGCAGCTTGAAACCACCCCGGAAGGAAATACGACTCCTGTAAAAAAAGAGGTTGTTCGCAGCTCGCTTAAATTTGTCGACACCTTCCCCGAGCATGAGAAGGCATCTGTCGTGCTTGGTGCTGCAGCAGACGATCTGTATTCCATGCACGAGTACGAGCAGGCATCGGCTGCCGCCCAAAAGCTTATCGGGGAATTTCCTGCGGCTGATGTCAAGGTCAAACGTTCGGCCTGGCTGGTTATCGGCCATTCCTCATACAAACTCGAACTCTATAAAGAGGCTGAAACGGCCTATGTCAACACCCTGGCCTTGCTTGAACCAAACGACAAGTCGCGAGCAGGGTTGGTGGACAATCTCGCTGCCTCAATCTATCAGCAGGGTGAGCAGGCACAAGCCAGCGAAGATTACCTTGCGGCTGCTGATCATTACCTGCGGATCAGTTCCATGGCTCCGAACTCCAAAATCAGACCAACCGCCGAGTTCGATGGTGCTGCCATGTTAATAAAACTCAAGGACTGGGACCGGGCGGCAACGGTGCTCACCGGTTTTCGTGCTAATTTCCCGGGGCATGAACTACAGCCTGAGATAACGAAGAAGATCGCCTTTGTCTATCGGGAGGACGGAAAGCTTTCCCAGGCGGCAGCAGAATACGAACAGATAGAGAGGGAATCCGATGACGATCTGATCAGGCGTGAGGTTCTGATGATTGCAGCAGAGCTGTATGAAGAGGTGAACAACAGTGCCAAGACATTGGAGGTTTACCGGCGCTACGTACAATACTTTCCACAACCGATCGAAACCAACCTGGAAACGCGTACCAAAATTGCTGAGATTTTCAAGAAACAGGCAGAACAGAAGAAATACTTCGCAGAACTTAAATCAATTGTCGCAATCGACGCTGCAGCGGGAGGTGATCGAACCGATCGAACCCGTTACCTGGCAGGAACTGCCGCTCTGACCCTGACCGAACCGAGCTATCAGGCTTTCGAGGCTATTCAATTGGTCAAGCCTTTCGAGAAGAATCTCCGCAAAAAACGGCAGGCCATGAAAACCGCCATGAAAAAGTTCTCAACGCTTCTTGATTATGAAGTAGGAGAAGTGACCGCTGCTTCGACTTTCTACCTTGGCGAGATTTATGCTGATTTCAGCAAAGCCCTGATGGAATCCGAGCGTCCTGAAGGATTGACCGCGATGGAAGAGGAGGAGTACGAAATTGCGATCGAAGACCAGGCCTACCCTTTTGAAGAAAAGGCTATCTCTGTGCATGAAAGCAATCTGCAGCTAATGTCACGGGGCGTCTATAACAGATGGATCGATAAAAGTTTGGAGAGATTGGCCGGCTTTCTGCCTGCCCGTTATGACAAACCGGAAGAGCAAAGCGATGTAATGACTTCGCTCAGCTCCTACACATTCGAATTCACCGTACAGCTACCTGCAAAGAAGACCAAGGCTGCCAAGGCAGCAGGTACAAGCCAGAATGCACCTGCTGCAGACGAGGTACGTGATGTCTCCCAAGAGACATCAGCAGCTGAACCACACGTCGAGGAGGTGCCGTCTAAGAACGGTCAAGAAGCTGATAATGAATAAGATTTCAGAACTTTTCTGCTCCATCAAAAACAATGGCAACGCTGGATTTGTACTTCTGGTGATGGTGCTGTTGTTTAATGGATGTACAGCCGGTAAAGATGGCGCCCTTCATAAAAGTGCAGATGGCCTGCAAGTTGAAAGTGCAGCAGATGCACAAAACGCATCGGGTGCCTCGGATACTGCACCACCGGAGCCCCTGCAAAAAGGGTTTGTACTGAAAGAAAAAGTGGACCTGGGCATAAATGCACGCCGCGATTTCAACCGGGCTGTCGATTTCTTGCACAATGAGGAATATGACAGCGCTGCAACATTACTGGAAAATGTAATTGAAGATTCACCCAAGGTCACAGCACCTTACATCAACCTGGCAATGGCCTACCGTAAACTCGACAAGCCTGAAAAAGCGGAAGATCTGCTCAAAATTGCCCTAAAGCTGTTCCCGAAACATCCGGTGGCAAGCAACGAGTATGGCCTGTTGCTGCGTGCTGGCGGTCGTTTTGCAGAAGCACGAGACGTATATGAGACAACACTTCAAAAATATCCGGAATATCTTCCTGCCCGTAAAAACCTCGGAATTCTCTGTGATCTCTATCTGAACGACCCAGCCTCCGCCCTCGCCCAATACGAGAAGTATCATCAGATCAAGCCGGATGATAAACAGGTCAAGTTGTGGATATCAGAGATTCGTCTTCGACTTGGGAGCTAACTATGAAATCTATATTATTGCATATTTTCTGCATCATCCTGATTCCCGCCACTCTAGCGGCAGCTGACAAGCCCGGGACTGAAGGCCAGGAGCAGAAGAATAGCCAGGCCAAGGAGCTCTCTGGAATGTCCATCGTCGGCAATGACGAAGCTCCAAAGTCTCTCTATATCGTTCCCTGGAAAAGCTCTGAGATCGGCATGGAGACCAACCTGAACATGATGTTGAACAAAGACGCCGTTCCCGTGGAACGCGAAGTATTGAAGAGACAACTCGACTTCTATGAAGTCAGTACAGCAAACATATCCAGGAGGAAACAGTAATGGGATTCTTTTATTCAATCATTCATTTTTTTCAAAACGGCGGAACCTTCATGTATCCGATTCTGATTGTTTTCGGAATTGGGATGGCCATCGCTTTTGAGCGCGGGATACAGCTTAGCCGTATTCGAAACGCCAATCGCAAAATGTGGGACAGGCTGCAACCGATAGTAGTGAAAGGTGAGTTTGACCAAGCACGGAAAATAGTCAGCAAAGACACATCCACCATAGCGCAAATGTTGTCTCTGGGTCTGGCGCGGCAGGGAGCAGTCAGACGTCGGGATGATATCGAGATAGCAATGGAAGAAGGCATGATGGAGATTATTCCGCAATTGGAAAAACGAACACCGTATATTGGTTTGCTTGCCAACATTGCAACCCTTCTCGGACTACTCGGTACAATTATGGGTCTGATCGAAGCATTTACCGCAGTAGCGAATGCGAACCCGGCAGAGAAGGCCGATCTTCTCTCAGCCAGTATTTCCGTTGCCATGAACACTACAGCATTTGGTTTGATGACCGCTATTCCACTGCTACTCATCCATGCCAAGTTGACTTCGACCACAGGCCAGATTGTGGATAGCTTAGAGATGGCATCGGTCAAGGTTCTGAACTGTATTTCCGGCTTTGCCAGACGCCAGAATCAAACGGACGATGCATCATGAGCAGACGAAATCATAAATTACGGCGACAAGGCTTAAAGGCAAACCCTGAGCTGGATATCACCACCTTTCTCAACCTGATGGTGATCCTGGTACCGTTTCTTCTGATCAGTGCCGTGTTTTCGCGCATTACAATTCTTGAGTTGAGTGTGCCGACTTCTGCCGCCGGGGGAGCTGCAGCAACAAAACCGAACTTCACCATTGAGGTTGTTGTAAGAAAGGCCGGGCTCGAACTCTCCAATGGAGCCCAAGTGGTCGCAGCACTCCCGCTAAAAGACGGTGTGTATGATTTCGAAAAATTGACCGACATCCTTATTCGACTGAAAAAAGATTATCCCAAAAAGGATGATGCCACTGTTTTGATGGAACCGGATATCGAATATGACACGTTAATTCAGGTTATGGACAGACTACGTGAAACTGAAGTGGAGGATGAGGAGAGTGGAGAACTCCTGAAGGTCGATCTCTTTCCACTGATATCGATAGGAGACGCGCCATGAAAAACAATAGACGCATCAAACGCATGGCGCGTAACAGGAAAAAACCGGCAGCATTGAACCTTACATCACTCATGGATGTTTTCACAATCCTGGTGTTTTTTTTGCTGGCCAATTCATCTTCAAGCGAAGTTTTATCCACTCCGAAACAGATCGTACTGCCAGACTCGGTGGTTGAGACCAAACCGAGAGAAACTGTGGTCATCATGGTCAGCCCCGAGGCGGTATTGGTGCAGGGTGAGGCAGCGGTTGCAACTATCGACCTGCTGGACTCAAAAGGTGAAATTATTCCCGGTATCACTGAAAGGTTGGATCATCTCAAAGGCAACATTATCGGGACAAGCACTAAAACTGTCGCTAAAAGCCAGGAAATAACAATTCTTGCCGATAAAACAATACCCTTTCGAGTCTTGAAAAAGATTATGGCAACCTGCACTGCCTCTGGATACGGGAAGATATCTCTTGCTGTAATTCAGAAGGCGAAACAAAGCTGAGTATGAATCACGTGGAAACCCCTATAACATCACAGGAAATGGACCAACTGAACGCGCAGATCACGCAGGTTCAGCAAGCCATTGCCAAACTGGAAGATTACCTAAGGGTTGTAGAAGCAGAGATCGAAACCTTCGCAACAGATCAAGAGCGCTACAACACATTACAGGATGCCTGTAATGCACTCGACAGACTTGAAGAGTTGGGCGCCGGGGACATATTCTGGAATGGGTTGGCGAAGGCGGCGGATGCCAACGAACATGGTGAGCGACTCCGATCCCGTATCGCCGCATTCAAGGACCGAACCCGTGAGACTCTGGAAAAACGTGACTCCCTCCAGGAACATATTGCCGAAAAGCAGAATACCCTTTACTGCCTGTTTGATGAAGTAGAAGAACTGCGGTTGCTTGAAGAACAGCGTCGGGATGAATTCGTTGTCGAACGTGAAATGTCACCTGAACCGTTTCGTCCTATGCTCATGCCCTGGACGAAAAATAGTGAGAGTGACAGACGCTTTCGACGGACTGTCCTGGTTTCGCTGGCATTCTGTTTGTTTTTCGGAACCACTATTCCGTTGGTGACACTACCGATACTTGATCGGGCAGAGGTTGTAGAAGTTCCTGAACGCTTAGCAATGCTGATCAAGGAGACACCACCTGTAGAGCCTCCTCCGGTTCAGGTTGCTGAAAAGAAACCGGAAAAGATGGAAGAGAAAAAGCCTGAGGAAGTCGCTAAAGCTGAGAAAACTCCGACCCAAAAACCAGCCGCTCCCAAAGCTGCTGGCGACGTGAAACGTAAAGCAAAGCAAAAAGCCAGCAATGTTGGTGTACTTGCGTTTAAGAGTAGTTTTGATGATTTAATGGATGAAGTCCCTGTCGCTAAACTCGGGGCTGAAGCCCGCCTGCAAAAATCAGCGAACAAGATCCCCGGCAAGGCCAAAGCTCAACGTTCATTGGTTGCAATACAGGCCCAAGGCGGGGGCAGTGGTGGCATTGGCAATTACAAGGTCAGCCAGGATCTTGGTAATGGCGGAAAAGGTGGCAAGAGTGGATACGGCAACGCCGGTGCGATCGGCGGTGTTGGCACCGAAAAGGTTGCGAGTTCCGTGGCAGGGTTGATGGAAGAGGCAGGTCGCCCGCTGAGCGGAGATTATGGGTCTGGTCGAACCGATGAAGAAATACAAATCGTATTTGATCGTTATAAGGCAACACTTTATCGAATCTATAACAAGGAATTACGTAAGGACCCAACTCTGAGAGGAAAACTGCTACTGAAGCTGGTAATCGAAGCGAATGGGGAAGTATCGCTCTGCAAAATGGAATCCACAGATCTGGACTCGCCGGAACTCGTGGCCAAGATTGTTGCCCGTGTCAAGAAGTTTAATTTTGGTTCAAAGGATGTGCAGCAGATAACCATTCTTTATCCTATCGATTTTCTGCCGGCAGGATAGATGGCTCACTCACATTTCTCACCAGTCCAGACGGTACCAGGTTCGAAAGTTTTGCCAGTGGACTATAGTTAGCCCTCTTTACTGGCAAAAAACTGTAGAAGATGGTGCTGCATGGACTGGCCTTCGGTGAGCATTGGGGAAATCAGGAAAGTTTGAAAATCTGAGCCGCAACCCTGAGATTGGACGGAAGGGTAGTTTTAGGATCGGAACTCAATAGTGATGTTGCAGTCTCAGCGGAGGAGCACGTCGTCAGACTGCAAGCTTGTAGCGTTTAAGTTTTTGAGCGAGCCCCTGTCGCGTAAGACTGAGCAGTCTGGCGGCCTGTGTTTTGTTTCCGGAGACCCTGTGCATGGCCTGACGAATAAGGTCCTTTTCAAGATGCTCTACATGATCAGGGATGGAGAGGGAATCACAATTCCCGAGGTCATTGGTCTCGACACTTCCGGGGCGGAAATTGAGCAGGCCAGGGGAACAGTTTTTGATCTGGATGATTTCATTGTCCGAGGTAAGTGCGACCAGCCGCTCTACTTCCCTCAGTAACTGGCGAACATTACCCGGCCAGGTATACTTCTCGAAAAAGTTGAGTACTTCGCTTGAAAATCCTGCGACATTTTTAGAGAAACGTTTATTCGTGGCCGCAAGGAAATGGAGCGAAAGCGGGAAAATGTCTTCTCGTCGTTCTCGAAGAGGGGGAACAACGATTTCCACCGAAAAAAGCCTGAAATAGAGATCTTCCCGGAATGTGCCTTTTCGCACCTCCGCCATGAGGTCCTTGTTCGTTGCACTGACGAGCCTCAGGTCATATTTCAGGTTTTTGTTGCCTCCCAGTCTGCGGCCCTCCTGTTCTTCAATTGCCCGTAAAAATTTGGACTGTACGCTAAGGGGCATCTCTGCGATTTCGTCAAGGAACAACGTACCGCCATGGGATTCTTCAAACCTGCCCTTCCGGCTGTTATCCGCTCCGGTAAATGCGCCTCTTTCATGTCCAAAAAATTCACTTTCGATGAGACTTTCCGGGATACAGGCACAGTTGACGGGAACAAACGGTTTTGCCTGTCGCGCTCCTTTTTCATGGATCATGTGGGCAAGCAATTCCTTCCCGGTCCCGTTTTCGCCAAGAAGTACGACATTTACCGGAGTGTTGCTGACAACCTCCACCATGTCGAGAACTTCCAGCATAGCGGGGCTTTCGGCAATAACACGTTTCTCGGTGGCCGAGGTCCGGCTCAATCTGTCGACTTCCTGACCGAGAACATCGGCGAGTTGCAGAATCTCCTTGTTCAGCAGGATCGTTTCGATGGAGGAGGAGAGCAGCTGGGCCACCTCTTCCAGCACAACACTGTCGTTATCTGTAAAGGTTCTATCACCCACCTTATTCAGCAGCTGTATAGCGCCATAAACCCTTATATCCTTTTTGCTTTTTATGGGAGCGCATAGCAGATTCCGGCAAACAAAGCCTGTCTGTTTGGCTGTGTGGAGATGATAGCCTGAATGACTGCTCAGGTTATTATCAATTATGCTTTGCCCTGTTGAAATTGCCTGCCCCACAATACTGTCTTCAAGCGGCGGCATAATGTGCATTTCTTCCAGACCGGTTCCAAACACTGAGCAGATTTTGTTTGAGTCGCTGTCCAGGATGAAAATTGTACACCGTTCTACCCCCATAACCTTGGGAAGAATCCTGGTATAGAAAATGACCGATGACTTATAATTTTCGAGCGTACCCGAGTTGGACGCCTGGGAAAGTCGTTGTCGAAGTTGGCTGAGGTCCTGCTTTGAAGCGTTCTTCACATTAATTATGACCCTGGTGGTAACAATGCTGAGCGGTGTTGAGTTAGCTTACTAACGTAATGAAATATAAAAGAAATGTCAATTACTTGTCCGCACATTGTGTAAACAAAGTTACCTGACGAGCAATGGGGTGTAAACAAGGTTGACGGTTACTTTCGAAAGTAAATGAAATATAGGGTCTCCCTTTTTCAACGCTGTTACCTTCCTCCCGATCAGCGACTCGACTTATTCTCTGAATCGATGGATTCCTATGGCCGGGCCCTTGCTGGCATTTGATCGTATCTCTACCAACAACTTGCCAGCAACATCCTTGGAAAACAGCGAACGATAGTTGCTTCTTTCCTCTTCGATGTTCGCTGCCAATGCAGGATGCTCAGGATGTGGCGTGCATATCTCCAACAAACCACAGACACCATTAAGATGCCAGGCATGCAAAACATACTAGCCAGGGTCTTTGACCATCTCTACTCTCAATGGATCAAGTTCAATAATATCGTTTCCCGCTTTTGTATCTTGAAAGCAAATAACACCAGCGCCAAAATAGATATCCTGCCACAGAAATGACTTGATCTCTCTCGGTCTCTGGCCTGTCGTAGTTTCCCCATTCCTATTTTCCTGCTTTTTATTCTGCAAAGAGTAGAGTAAAAAATGATATGCCAGCAAGGCATAGACGTGTCATGCCCCAACAGCAGGGATACACCGATATCATTAGGGAGCATGAAAACGGAGTTGCCAGAAGTACCATCAGCAGACCGGATACGCTCAATACAACTGTCGAAGGGGTCACAGTCTGGATTATCCCGACGAGCCTCTTTCATTGCGATAGAGTTGTCGCCTCTTCAACCTCCAGTTATAGAGTACAATTTGCCAACCCTGGAGTCGGCCCCGCAGGTGCATCAAATGTGCGCCCGCCCCTGCTGATAAGACCAAATCACGCTCGCGAGGTTCTGCGTATCTGTCGGTGCTTTACTGCCGATGAGGCACGCTCATGGGTGCTGATCAACCAGATAACTGATCATGACTGCACCAACGAAGGTGCAATGAAACAGTCAACCACTGTTCAAATAAGACATTCAGCTGATGAAGTAATATTATGATTGCATATGAAGATGATAACTGGCTGGTCGTAAACAAGCCCACGGGACTGTCAACACATGCCGCTGTGAGAGGCGGTTCCGGATTGGTGGAGTGGCTGGAGCTCCACCACAACCTGAAAGCCTTTGTATGTTGCAGACTTGACAAGGGAACGAGTGGGGTTTTACTCTTTGCCAAAACAAAAAAAGCGAGCAGCCTGGCTCAGGACATTCATGAAACTCTTCAGGCAGAGAAGACCTATCATTTCATAAGCCATCGACCTTATAAGGGAAAAGAAGGTAAAAATACGCAGTGGACCATTAATGAGCCCCTGGCCGGAAAGGAGTGTTCGACACAATTTCGGTTCATAGAAAGCGGTCACGGCTGCTATTGTTATGAAGCTGTCATCAAGCGTGGGCGTACTCATCAGATACGACAGCATGCGGCTCTCTCCGGCGTACCTATCCTTGGTGATGAAGAGTATGGAGGCAGGTCCTTTTCACGACTCTGTCTGCATTCCAGCAGGCTCAATTGGCCTGGTATTTCTGCGGAAGTAACAGCACAATTTCCTGATTCTTTTACCTTCCTTTTGAAAGGGAAAGAGCGAATTTTGCAGGATGCAGCGGTGGCTTGGGAACGGCGAATGGGGTGGCCCGGCACGGTGAGCAACAGTTATCGGCTTATCCATCGCGGAGAGCTGGATTTACCGGTGAGCATAGACATCTATGATGCGTATCTTTCTATTGCCGCTTTTAGTGAGCAGCTGACTTCCGGACAGCTCAAGAGCAAACTGGCCCCTGTCTGCGATTATCTGGCAACAAAAATCGAATGGCGTGGTGCACTGTTACGGCAACATGCTAAAAATCCGCATCGCAAAAAACTTATTCAGGACGTGATCTGTTGGGGGGAACCGATACCGGATAGCGTTTTGGCACGTGAGCACGATCTGTTCTTTGAGGTGAACATCAACGATTCACAGCATGTGGGACTCTTCCTCGATCAACGCGATTCCAGAAGGCGCGTGAGCAAAACCGCTGGCGCTCGACGTGTAGCAAACCTTTTCTCGTTTACCTGCTCATTTTCCGCAGCTGCTCTTGCTGGCGGGGCTGAAGTTGTTTTTTCCGTGGATCTGGCCGGCTCGACCCTGGCTCGGGGAAAGGAAAATTTTGCAATCAATGGTCTTGATCAATCAGGTCGGGGCAAATTTATACAGGGAGATGTATGTAAATGGTTGAGCAGGCAGGAGCGCAAACAGAGTGCTGATCCAAGTGATTATGCCTATTGGGATCTCATTATTTGTGACCCCCCGGTATTTGCTTCTGCCGGCAAAGGTCGCGGATTCCATGTTGAGCAGCAATGGCCGGAACTTGCCAGACAGATTCGATTACTGCTCTCTGGTAACGGTATTGCTCTCTTTGCCAATAATCATCGCGGCGGAAAGCCGGCTTATTATCTCCAGGAATTGGAAAAACATTTCGGCACAGTCACCCAACTTAGCCCGCCGATGGATTTCCCGGTACTGGAAGACCAGCCGGAGCATGTGCGGATCTACTGGTGTGAGGTGTAACCCGAATATCTCATGACCTTTTCAAATTGAATCTCGAATGGTTGCCAGCACTGAATTGTTTGAATCGTTCACAATCAGAGTGCTGTTCATCTCAAGTAGAAAAAGGTCACCCTGCGGGTCAAGAGATTTTTTCGCAGAGCCTTCGTTACAGGCCATAGGCGGTAAATTACTACAGCTCCACGGCCTGTGCCTCGATCTGCGAAAAACTTTCTTGATGAGAAAGTCGGGCTAACCCGAATTTCTCATGACCTGTTAAAATTGAATCTCGAATGGTTGCCAGCACTGAATTGTTTGAATCGTTCACAATCAGAGTGCTGTTCGTCTCAAGTCGAAAAAGGTCACCCTGCGGGTCAAGAGATTTTTCCGCAGAGCCTTCGTTACAGGGTCGTATAGTTACAACTCTCCCCCAAACAGGATAGAAGTTACTGTGCTAAATCTTCGTGGGAATTTTATTGAGTTCAATACAACGGCCCAAAAATATCCAACTGTGTCAGATAGAGGCGCATATCGAATTCAAGTTGATGGTATTGGGGCTCTATATGCTTACAGAGCTTATAAAAAGCTTTGTTGTGCTCCCTCTCTTTGATGTGAGCAAGTTCATGCACGACAATCATGCGAAGAAGTGGTTCTGGTGCGTTTCTAAACGCAGAGGAGATGCGGATCTCATTTTTGGATTTCAACTTGTTCCCCTGCACCCGCGATATAATTTTGTGCACACCGAGGGCTTGATAGTGCATCTTGATTTTGGCGTCATAGAGCACTTTGCTGAGAGGCTGTGACTTTTGTATGGAAGAATTTTTGATCGCCGTCACGTACTCGTAGAGAGCTTTATCGGTACGAATTTCATGGGGTGAAGGATACTTTTGAAGAAGGAGTGCGGGCAATTTCCCCTTCTCGATCAGGTGCTGTACCTGCGCTGTGATATCGTTGGGATAACCTTGTAAATATTGTAGTTCCTGCACTGAGTCACCTGATCAATTATTAGATTGTATGAGTTTTTTTGGGGGGAGGATACACTGCTACCCTTTCAAATTATGAACAACAGACGTTCAAGTCCAGCCCCTGCTCTGTGTTACACCATCTCCGCTGAAACACAAAGAAGAAATGAAATCCCGGCGTCATGGCAGTAGAAAAGGCGGTCTATCCAAATGAGTTTCCAGTTAGCCTTTCCGTCCCTCTGATTGCCGTATAGAGTTCTGGTCAAAGTGGAATCTCTCTAAAAGTTATACCTATGTTACCTTAGCCTAGGGGATTTTCGTTCTGTTCGATTATGAGCGCCACCCGGACCAACCAGGTCACCACAGTTATGCCAAGCGCGAGTATGCCCAAGGTCACACAGAGTTCAACCCAGGTTGGCAAATAGTCCACAACCTCACCGAGCGGGCTTGGGATCAGGCCGGGCACAATAAGACCAATCCCCTTTTCCATCCATATCGCTATAAATAGTAAGCCACAAGCTGGCAGTAAAACTTTAGGGTTATTCTTGCCTGGGTTCAGGGCAAGCACCAGAGTGGCGAGGACATTTGCACATACCGAAGTCCAGATCCAGGGAACAAGTGCGTCATAGCCATCCAGCCCAAAAAAGAGATATACCGCAGAGATTGAATGATGGGTGGTAAAATAGAACTCTTTAAAGATCTCTGAAAAGAGCATGATGAGGTTAATTATCGCCGAAATGACAATGATAATCCGCAGCTTACTGAAGACGGACCTGTCAATCTTGTAGGTGGTAGAGCTATGAATAATTGCCAGAATAAGAGTAATAAGGGCCGGGCCTGCAGCAAAAGCCGAAGCGAGAAAGCGTGGCCCCATTAATGGATTGTTCCAAAATGGCCGCGCAGGCAGGCCCTGATAGAGAAAGGCTGTAACCATATGAATGGAAAATGCCCAGAATATCGACAGAAAGACGAAGGGCCGATACTTTCTTTCATCCGCCTTTCTACCCATATAGTGACAATATAAGATATAGGCTGGCACAAGGGCGTTTAACAGAAGATACCCATTCAGAACAACTACATCCCAGGCAAGAATCGATGAAGGGAAATTGAATAGTCCAATGCCCGGAATAAGATGCCATGCCTGCAGCGGGCCGCCCAGATCTACCAGAATAAAGGTCAGACACATAATTAATGCGCCAACCGCCACCCCCTCACCAATAATGACCACCCGATGAAAATCAGGGTCATGAAAGACGTAGGCCGGTAAAATCAGCATAACCGCAGCAGCTGCCACTCCTACCAGAAAAGTGAAGTTGGAAATGTAAAACCCCCAGCTGACGATGTCGTTCATACCCGTTACAGACAGGCCGTACCGAGCCTGAAAAGAATAGGCATAAATGCCAAGGCCCATACAACCGAGCAGCACCAGCCTGAATATCTGAAAGGCCGGGGTGCCCTGAAGATTCCAACGAATACCGTCTATAAAGAATGTTTTCAGACTCTTCTCATGAAGTGCTCGCATATGACACCTATCAGTCAATAAAGTACCAAAACTTAGGATCCGTCTCTAATTCCTCCTTCATCCTGAACACCTTCTTATGTTTCAGGACATAACGAATCTCACTGTCCGGGTCGAGCAAGTTGCCAAATACACGGGCACCTGTCGGGCATGCTTCAACACATGCTGGCAGCCGGCCTTTTCTGGTTCGTTGAATGCAAAAGGTACATTTTTCCATCTTTCCCATAGGCCGGATACGGTTACCGAGGTAATGCTGTTTGGTGTTTATCTCGTCTTTCGGTATTTCCGGCTTTCCCCAGTTAAATCTTCGGCCATAGTATGGACACGCCGCCTGACAATATCGGCAGCCGATACACCAATCGTAGTCAACAACCACAATTCCGTCCGGTTCTTTCCAGGTCGCTTTGGTCGGGCAGGCCTTGGTACACGGGGCATTTTCACAGTGAAAACATTGCGTACCCATATAAAATTTATTATCCACCGGCACCTCATGGTAATACTGGCCATCCCCGGTGCTAGGGTCGAGTTTGCCCGGCTCCATTTCAAAAATCCGGATATATTGGGTGTGTACTTTACGGTCTAAATTGTTCTCTTTTATGCAGGCGGTGACACACTCCATAAACCCTGTACAGCGTGTGATATTAAAACCGTAACCATAGAGCACACCATCAATCGGAGGCTCACTGCCCATCTGCAGATCAAGATTGTTCTCAAGCTTTGCCAGCCGCTCCAGCCGCCCCACGGCTGCATCTTTTTCCTCTTGGGTCATCAAACGATAATGTTTTTTGAAAAACTCCTGCCAGCGCAGTTTCATCTCCTCTGTACTTGCTTCCGCAAGAGAAGGAATGCAGCCGGTGGTCAAGGCCGCACTTCCCGCAGCGGCAGCAATTGAGAGATTTTTTATAAACGATCTTCTGCTGCTATCACCTTCAAGAAGTTTTATAATATCAGACTCTTTAGGGTGCTTTTTATCAGAGCTCATATTTTCTCCCGATCAGTCCAGAGGCACCGAATAGGTAGCCGGGAATCGTTTTTCAAAGCGCGGCGAATGAGGGTTATGGCAAGTAGCGCAGTTATAGACCACGCGCTCACCGGCCCAGTTGGCCACCCTCTTGCCATGTGCCCCGGCGAGCCAGTCCCTTTTCTGGCGGAAATGGCACTGACCACATAACTGATAACTGTGATCAAAATCTATTTTCCGCCCCTTTTTATCTTCCAGGTAATCGCGTTCCTCACGGTGATGACAATCGATGCAAACAAGAGCTCTGCCACCCAGGCCGTGCTGCAGCACCACATCGCTGTGGGTGAGCTCAAGCCCTTGCCGTGCTTTCACCGGTTTATCGGTATGGCAACTGCTGCACTTGTAACGCCCTATCTGCTTTTTTCTGGCCAGAACCCGAAAAAATTCATCATTATTCGGTGACATGGTAACTACCGTTTCTTCGATAACCTGCTTTTCAAGAGGAACAGTTCGGTTATCAAAAGGCGCTTCCGACTCTCTCACCTCATCCATAAACGATTTCCTGGCTGCCATTGCGAAGCTGCCGTAGATGCAGGCCGAAAGCAAAAGGAGAAAACACAAACCGACTCTTCTGTTCATTGTAAACCTTGCCTGGGTGGTGGTTAGAACCGTTCAACTATTCCGGCCGCTCAAATTCCTTAAATGGTGCTGTCCGAATAACGACCGAATGACATTGCCGACAGTCACCCCTTGAACTGTGCTGTATCTGTATCTCGACCACTGCCGCCGGGCCCGTATGGCAGGCTATACAGTTTTCCCGCAGTTGCAGGCTATGCGGCACCGCTGGTGGTGAACTGCTGAGAAACGATTGACCAAGGCGGGGCGGTTGTATAGATACCCAATCTGTTTCGACAAACTTTTCCTCTGTCTGCACCAGGGTGTGACATTGATAGCATAAGATATTCTCCGGATGCGGCGTAACAGGAGCGAATGCATCAAATTCCTGACTGTATCCACCCTTTTCGTGGCATGAGAGACAATCTGTCTCATTACCGCTGAAGGTGATATCCACCTCATGGGGAATGCGTGGCGGAGAGCCGGGGTACTGACGCAGGCCGTAAAAATCCGCCAGGGTTCTGGCACCGGAGCCCGCCTCAAGATTGATTACCGGAGTCTCTTTCTGAGCCCTGAAAATTTTCCAGCCCTCATTATCAAACCGAACAGGGACATTGGATTCTGCCAAGACAGTTGTCTGCAATACTATTGAAATACCGACGAAACCGAGAATGGCAACGTACGCAAGCAACTTGCCCTCCTGATTGAGATATTTCATCACACTTTCTCCAGTCGTACAGCACATTTTTTATAATCCGGCTGTTTGGAAATAGGACAAAAGGCATCCAGCGTCACCTCGTTAATGAGGTAACTTTCATCGAAAAACGGTACAAAGACCATACCTCTCACCGGTACCCCCCTGCCGTTTATCTGGGCTGGTATTGTTATCTCGCCCCTGCGGGAGATGATCTTGACGCGCTCACCGTTCACAACCCCCAACTCGGCTGCATCCTCCGGGTGAATCTCCACATAGGACGATGGCACAGCATTATGCAGCACCGGCACCCTCCTGGTCATCGAGCCGGTATGCCAGTGTTCGATAACCCGGCCGGTATTGAGCCAGAAATTATACTCAGCGTCGGGAGATTCTGCGGCAGGTTCATACGGTCGTGCCCATATCCAGGCGCGGTTATCCTGCTTACCGTAAAAATGAAAATCTTTACCGTTGGTGCAGGCGGGATCGTGCTTGGCGTTGAAGCGCCACCTGGTCTCTTTACCGTTTACAAAGGGCCATTGCACTCCCGAGCGCTCACGTAGTACCGTGTAAGGAGCCATTTCATGTTTCGGCCCGGCATGGAATTTTCGATATTCTTCCCATATGTTGGCAATATATTCTTCCTGGTCCCAGGGGAACTGCTTCTCAAAGCCGAGCCGTCGTGCTACCTCGATAATCTGCCAGGTATCACACATCGCTTCGCCCGGCGGCTCGACAATGCGTGTAAAATGCTGGGTTCTACGCTCTGAGTTACCATACATTCCTTCCTGCTCTATCCACATCGCAGCTGGCAGGATCACATCAGCCACATCGGTGGTTGGGGTTGGGTACACATCTGATACCACCACAAAGCGGTCTTCTTTCAGGGAACCATCACGATACCTTTTCAGGTTGGGCATGGTTACCATCGGGTTGGTTACCTGGATCCAGATAAAGCGTATATCACCCCTGTCGAGGGCACGAAACATTTCAACGGTGTGATAGGTTGGCTTCGGGTCGATATTCTCAAGCGGGACATCCCATATCTCCGCGGCCTTTTCACGGGCGTGTTCATTGGTAACCTCGCCATAGGGCAACCTGTTGGTCAGGGTACCGACCTCACGCACCGTTCCGCAGGCGCTGGGCTGGCCGGTGAGTGAAAAGGGGCTGTTGCCCGGGGTGGAAATCTTGCCCACCAGCAGGTGAATATTATAGACAAGGTTATTTATCCAGGTGCCACGGGTATGCTGATTCATCCCCATACACCAAAATGACGTAACCTTCAGGGAAGGATCACCATAAAGAGCAGCCAGATACTTGATATCCCGAGCTGAAACCCCGGAAATCTTTTCTACTTTTTCCGGAGTATAATCCTGCAGAAACTCTTCGAACTGGCCAAAGTTGATAGTTTCAGGCTGGTCTGTAAAAGAGAAATGATCTTCTGTGCCATAGCCTATATTGGTTTTTCCGCTATGAAAAGAAACATGCTCGTCGACAAAGTTCTGGTTCACCCAGCCGTTTTTGATAATTTCATAGCAGATGGCATTGGCCACGGCCAAATCGGTTTGCGGCTTGAAAATTATACTTTTATCTGCGGCCTGGCTGGTTCTGGTATAGCGGGTGGCGAAATCGATAATGGCAACATTGCTTCTGCGTTTCCTGTTGGCCAACATCCTCGAAAACAACACCGGATGCATCTCCGCCATATTGTTGCCCCAGGTGATGAAGACGTTGGCGTGATCAATGTCTTCGTAACAGCCCATCGGTTCATCAATGCCGAAAGAAGTCATGAAACCGGTTACAGCGCTGGCCATGCACAGCCGGGCATTCGCTTCTACATTGTTGGTGCCCAGACACCCTTTAAACAGCTTCGATGCGACATAACCATCAGGGATGGTCCACTGGCCAGAGCCATAAATCGCCACAGAGTCTTTGCCATATTGCTCTCTGGTCTCAGTGATTTTGTCAGCGATAAGATCAAGAGCCTCCTGGATGGGCACATCAACCAAGGTGCCGTTCTTTCGCACCTGGGCTTTGGTCAGCCGATCTTTACCATACAGTGCCTGCACCGAATGGTAGCCCTTCATGCAGCACAGCCCTTTATTCACGCTGCAGTTCGGATCACCCTTGACCGCAACCGCCCGACCATCACTCACTCCCACCAACACACCGCAACCGGTGCCGCAGAAACGGCAGGGAGATTTCTGCCACGCAATAACCCCTGAGTTATTCGATAGTCTGGTCCAGTCTCCGAAGCTTATGCCAGGAAAAAGAGAACCGGCAGTCGCAAATGCACTTGTTATCGCCGCCTGTTTTATAAACTGTCTTCTGTCGAGTTTCATGGTCTGTGTAATCTCCCTTGTCATTCTGTTTCGTCATAACGTATCGTCATAACCGAAGGCCAGGCTCAAAGATTGCAGAGACGGCAGGGTCTTCAATGTTTCGGCAAGCTGTTTCTCCGTCGCATGGTCAGGAGTATCCGTCACAAGGACGATCACCTCCTGATTTTCGGCTGGAATCACTTCACAATATTTGAGAGCAGATAATTCAGAGCAGAGTGACTCCCTTGCATTTGCTTTAGCAATGGCGAGATAACTGAAGATCGGCATACATTCTCCCTTGATGGGCATGAATTGAACGTGCCATATTGTCTACATAAACCCACAGCAGATATACCGGCTTTATGTAGTCTGATTGTGTTGACATTGATCAAGCACCATAACCCAAGGCGTTTACCAATGAACAATTCGGTACTACATCATATCACTCATCCATTCGGAAAAACAACGAACTGACGGAAGCTCGGCACAATGGGGTACCAAAAATATAAGCGGTATTGGTTGAGGGCAATTCATGACGGATAGAGTTGAAAAAACTCATATGAATTGAATACCTTGGAAAGGTTATATGCAGCAGATCAATTCTTGGTGGCACGGGTTGAGAACACCGTTGCCGAGTTAGAAGGCAGTGTGGTGCTTCCAGAACAAAAAATGCTTCAAGGCTCTGGTAACACACCAATGATACAGCAATTATGAGATAGGAAAACAAGCTTAATCAGACATAAGTACCTCCCATTTTAACAACCAACCGGTTCCATTCTCACCATCTTTTTTCAATTTGACGTCTTTTTCGTTCCACCCTTTTCAAGCATATTCAATCTTAACCTGCCAAGAAGTGAGGCGCCAATAATCAAACACATTCCCCAGATCACGGACGTGTTGATCTTCTGACCATGAACCAGCGCCACCAGCAACACCGCAAGTGGCGGGGTGAGGTAGCTCAAAAAGCCGACAATCACCATATTGCCTGTGGTAACAGCCCTGTTCCACAAGAAAAATGACAGACCAAGCGGCACGCAGCCAAGGTAGGTTGCCGATAATAGAGCCTGCAGAGATGGCATCTCATATGGCCCGGTGCAAACATAAAGAATCGCCGAGCAGATCGCCGCGTAGATGGTGAAGGCGGTCATTGGCTCCTCTTTTATTTTCAGATATGGCAATGCTACGGAAAAACTCGACCAGATCAGACCACAGCACAGGGCGAGCAGATAGCCGGGCATGGCCGCAGCCTGAAAAGAGAGTTCCTTGCCGCCACCAATCACCAGAGCTGCGCCGGCAAAGCCGAGTACGGCTGTGACAATCATCGACGGCGCCAACCGCTTCAAGCGCAGAATTGACGAGAAGATCACGATCCACAAAGACCAGGTCGTAGCCAGAATGGCACCTTCGGCCAGAGGTGCCCGCTCCAGTGCCAGATAATAGACGAAATGGTAAACAAAAATCCCCGTTACACCAAAAAGAGATGCAGGAAGTGGGGGCAGAAAAACTCTGGCTGAACGCTTTACCACAAGATCCTGCAGGTACAGATAGATCGCTGCAGCTGTGAAGCTGAAAAACATCAGCTCTGGTGTTGTGAGTTCTACCAGACCTGAGCCTGTCGCCGCGGGCAGACTGGCCCAGCAGAGAATTGCGCCGAGCGCGTAGAGATAGGGAGTCATAATGGTATTCGTTTCCTGTTCTTCTGGTTAAAATATATCGATCAGCCAGGATAACGAATAATCACCAGCCACGTCTTGAACAAAATTGACCTGGGCGGCGCGGATTGCGTTGTCAGTCTGAAAAGTCTTCAGGTCGTGCTACTTCTACAGGTTTACGTAACGCCCAGGCGTAAGCCCATAGCGCTCTTTGAATTTGCGGGTGAGGTGACTCTGGTCGGCGAAACCTGAACGGAAGGCTGCATCGGCAATGGAAACATCTGCCCCCAACAGCCTGCGTGCCTTCTCCAGTCGCAACTGTACCAGATAGGCGTGGGGTGATATTCCACAGTGCTTTTTAAAGAGACGGATCACGTAGTGTTCGGTACAACCGGCCAACTCGGCCAATTGAGAGAGCGTGTGAGACTGTGCCGGGTCGCTGTGCAGAACTTCGGCAAGCTGTGAAAATCTTTTATTGGTAAAACGTACGCTTTGGCCTGAACTACGCTGTACCGCAGTGGTGTTCCGCCAGAGTCTGGTAAAAAGGCTGACCACAAACTGTTCGGTAACCAGTTGCTCCTGTCCCGAGACAACAGCCTCATGGAGATTGAGTAACTCACGCCAGCTCACCTCATCATGATAGGTTGCTGTCGGCAGGTTTATGGTATCAGGAATACCGATGAACATCTGCGCCACCCGGCTAAAAAAATCGGGTGCCAGATAGAGGCTGCGGAGGTGACGCCCGCTGCCCTCACAGGGATGATTGGTATGGGCCACTCCCGGTTCTATTACGCTGACGCTACCCGGTTGCAGGATGTCACTGTCTCCTTTCACCGAGAAATGCTCACCACCAGCTGAGTTGAGCCAGATAACGTGCCCATCGTGGATGTGAGTGCCGAAGTGGAAATCACTCACGCAGGAGAGCGCTTCGATACCGGTCCCGGGCGAGGATGCGTATATGATATCACCGGGTGTTGAAATCATCTCACTCCGCGCTCATAGCCAGGAATTTCAACCCCATAATCCCTGTCACAATCAATAGCAGACACAAGATTCTCATGATATCACGTGACTCATCAAACAACACCATACCCATAATGGCTACCCCAACGGCACCAATCCCGGTCCACACCGCATAGGCAGTACCGACCGGAATGGTTTTCATAGCTGCAGAGAGCAGAAAAAAACTTACCCCCATTGCTGCGACAGTGAACAATGAGGGCATCAGTTTTGTGAAACCTTCAGTATATTTCAGGCCAATAGCCCAACCACACTCAAACAACCCTGCAATAAACAGATATAACCAAGCCATTCCAAACACATAAAAGTAAAAAATCAAAACACCACAAAACGTTGCCAACAGAGCCCCGGCACGCTACCCAACAAAAGAGTCAGGATACAGCTCTTGCCCAGGTATATTCAAGACATTTCGTCCTGCCAGCCACCTGTCAGGCTGCCCGTTTGAAAAACTTCCACTCGATTTCGCCCCATTTTCTTAGCAAGGTAGAGTGCTCGGTCGGCAAACCCCAGAGCATCATCAATCTTGACTTGGTTCAGCCGAACCTCAACCATGCCAATGCTAATTGTCAGTACAAGTTCTTTACCGTTTTTCGTTTGCAGTGGTTTAGAGGCAACGGTGGTTCGAATACGTTCTGCGGCTATTACGCCCTCCTCCAGAGAGGTTTCAGGCATAATCAAGGCAAACTCTTCGCCGCCGTAGCGGGCAAAGATATCTATTGAACGGATTGCACCTTTGCAACTCTGAGCCACTTCGAACAGGGCGTGATCACCAAAATTATGACCATGGGTGTCATTCACCTTCTTGAAATGATCGATATCCAGCATCATTATCACCGAGACACTATTATGTCGGGTCGCCCGGTCTGTCTCAATTGCGGCCAACTCAAAAAAATGACGTCTGTTCCACACCTGGGTTAACTGGTCGACTGCGGCAAGATTTCTGAGACGCACTGCTTTTCCCAGTAATTCTTCCGCTGCCTTGGCCATCACCGCGATCTCATCCCTGCCTCTTACCGGGATATGGGGCGGCTCACTCCCCGACTCCGCCACCATGGCACGGCTGATGAGGCTGAGCCTGTCACCAAAGCCACTCACCACAACCCTGCGATAGAGTATATAGAGCGTTACAATCGCCCCGAGAGTGAGCATTGTAGTGATGTACAACCCTATGCGCTCTTTCTCAATGACCTTTGCCGCAGTTTGATGAAAGTGGCCGAAAACCACATCCACCGACTCTGAAGCAAGGGAGGCCAGGTTTATTATCTGCTCATCCAGTTCTGTCGAAAACATGGCAACGTCCTCATTTATCAGCAGGTACTTGCGATGCCTGTCATAGAGCGCCTCCATGTCACTGATATGGGTCTGATAGACACTCTTCACAGGTGCCAGTTGCTGATTGGCCGCCAGCATTTTGGTATACACACCCTTGATGATAACGAAAGAGTCCTCCAGCGCATCAATTTCTTCACTCTCTTTCACCAACTCAAGCTGGCTTGAGATGATAACCATCTTTAGGAGACAGCTACGTAACAGATCCGCGGTAACCTGCTGGGCATCAACAGCGACCTTTTCCCGCCATACCTCAGCATTGACTACCGCAGCATAGGGCAGCGCCTCCGCCAGCAGCTGACTGCCGATATCACCAAGCAGACTCTCTCTCTGGTGTTCGATCTCCAGCTTATGGGCCTCAAGCTGGAAAATCTGCAGCACTAGAGTGTGAATCGCCTGACTCAGGTAATTGAGTTTCAGGAGATCGAACCCCCCCTCCTTCTGTGATATTCTCGCTGTGGTGTCTTCCAGTCTGTAGAGCAGTACCTCGAGCCGCCCATAGATCAGGCTCAGGTCATCGACAGTATCGCTCTCTGTCAGGTCCCGGCTGAAATTGCCGATTTCGGTAACCGTATGCTCAAGTGCATTTGCCGTCTCTATACTGGGAAGGGTATTCTCAACGAAGATCTCTGTGGCCGATAGCAGCTGGTTTGAATAGTAAAAATACAGACAGCCTCCCAGCAGAATAACCAGCACTGCAATAACCAGGGTCGCCGTCAATCTTGATTGAATACTGTAAAACCATTTTCTCATCAGTTTGCCCGAATATTTCCATAATAGGAAATAAGGTATTGCCAATCCAGCGAATTGCAACGATCGCCAGGGATTCAAAAACTATACTGAAAGATGAGGTTCGGTTGTTAATCCCTAAAAAATATTCAGGTTATTGGTTCCCGGACCAGCTTCTGCTGTAATGTTCCCTGTAATTATTTTTTATATCAAACAGGTTCAGACCTTCATCCTTCGGCCATATATTTTTTCTGGTCACGATATGCGGCGGGGTCACATAACCGCTTGGCGGTTTGTTACTGAAGATCCTGTTCAGTTCATCTACGAGCTGCCAACCATGAAAAAGCAATGGTTCCGGAACCGTTGCCTTCTGATAACTGTCGCTGCGAATTCGCAAAAAAGCGGATGGGCTGCCATCCCCGGCCGAAATATTGAACGGCGGCCCACCGGGATCGTTACCAGCCAGCACCAGTGAAGTTACAGAACTATCGTAATATAAATCGTTTATGCCGAGAGAGTAATTCCAGCGCTCGCCGTATTTCCCAATTAAAGCATTTATGACATCAGGCATTTGTACATTCACACTATCCAGGCTGACATCCAGAATTTCGAGAACTTCACATCCTTCACAACTCTGAATAATCTCCGCCATGATGTCCGATTTCTTCAGGGCGATGGCAAATCGGCTGTCCGTAAATAGTATGACCGACGCTTTGCCCCCGGAGTCTGCTATCACGTAATGCGCCGCCACCCTGGCCACATCTTTTGAGTCCGTGGCAATATTGACTGCAATAGGTGTCCCCTCCACCACGCCAGGAAATGGCGCAACATGCCAACCCACAATCGGAATTGCCGCGTCTTTAAACCGCTCCAGATATCTCAGGCTGGCATGGGCATCCAAACCACCGAGTACCACTCCGTCCGGTTCCAGCTCAAAAACCTCTGAAAAAATCGCCTCCCTCTTCACGTCAAGGCTGCCGAGATCAAATACTCGACACTGCCAGCCAATGCTTTCCGCTGCCTCACAGACACCGGAGCCCACTCCCAAGACCCCACCGTTTCTGAGGTCTTCAGCGACATAAACAATCAGTTTGTTTTTTGCAGCGGCGGGTCCAGCAGGAGGTAGAGGCCAACCACTGGTATCCTCCATCGCTGTTTCGGCTACTTGCCTGGACAAAGCGAGATCTGCCCGGGCACGGCTCTGGAGAACGAGTACAGACATGAGGAGTATCATGATGAGCCATACACACAGGGACTTGCTGAGACGCACTATCACTTTTCACCCCCTGGTACTGATCGGCCAAAGACGATCTTTTGAAATGTCAGAAAATCAAAGAGATAAATACGATAGATATCAGTATCATTCTATCAAACAATAGAGTTGCCGCTCAAGCTCCATTTCCATTAATGTTACCAATTGATTCGCCAGCTATCGCCGATATTGCCGGCAATAACCGAAACTCGACCCTCACATAGATAAGGAAAACGTCATTTATGCTTTATTTTCTTTACTCTGTGGTTCGAAAAGGTTAAGAATCCTTTGGTTCAACTTATTGTGCAGTTACAACACATCCGCAGTTTTCAGTGTACGTACTTCCCGACCCTGCCGGAATCACCAGAGCATGTGCCTTGACCGAACCAGGGTCATATTCCCCCATTATTCCTGAATAAAAATGAATTGAGGAGAGTTGTTATGAAAAAGTTATTGGCCCTGGCAATGTTTGCCATCTGCCTCACCACAGGTTTTCTGGTTCCAGCTACCCCGGTTGCTGCAAAAACTGTAAAAGTCGGTGTTCAACCCTGGCTCGGTTACGGCCCCTGGTGGATTGCCGACCAGAAAGGCTTCTTCGCCAAACATGGCCTTGATGCCGAGATCGTTAATTTCACCTGGGATGCCGACATGAGTGCCGCTGTCGCCAGCGGCCGAGTTCAGGTTATCGCCGCGGCGACCAATACCCTGATCACAGTACGTAACCAGGGCATCGATCTGCAGGCATTCCTGATACTCGATTCCGCCTATGAGGCAGATGCCATTCTGGCACCGAAATCAGTACAAACCATTGCTGACCTCAAAGGTAAAAAAGTCGCCTATGAAGCGGGTGCAACCAGTGATCTGCTGATCAACTACGCGCTCAAAGAAAATGGCATGACCATCAGAGATATCGAGCCAGTGAATATGGCTGCCGCCGATGCAGGCCTGGCGCTTATAGCCGGTAGAGTCGATATCGCAGTCACCTACGAACCGTACATCTCTGCCGCGTTACGGCAAGGCGATGATTATAAGGTTCTCTACACAGGTGCCGAGAAGCCCGGTCTCATCAGTGATGTTGCCATTTCCGACGCTACATTCATCAAGGACAATCCTGAAACTATTCAGGCGCTGATCAAAGCCTGGGATGAAGCCGTTCGATTCCTCAACGAGAATCCTGAAGAAGGCGGCAAAATCATTGCCGATGCGGTAAAAAGCCCGATGGATGAGTACAAGCTCGCCATGGAGGGAGTACATGTTTACGACCTCAAGGGAAACCAGGAAATTCTGGCTGGAGAGTTCCAGAAAACCATGGTCGATATCAACACTATCATGAAAGAGACCACTCCGGACGTTATCAAAACTGTCGCCGACCCGGCTGACGCACTTGGCATAGACGTCATCAAGAACATGGCCAAATAGCTGCCGACCGCTCTGTAAGAACGCAGGGGTAGCCGTTTGGCGGATTACCCCTGCTCCTACATTCCCTGCAGGATTGCCCCAATGACCGACCCACAAAAACCATCACCTGACAGCAACACCACACGCCAGCACAAGAAACCGACCCGCTACCTTGCCCTACGAGAAGATATCCCCAAAAATGTCTATATCGCCTTAGGAGCAGGTTTTATCCTGCTGCTTCTTGTTGCCTGGCAAATTGTCACCAGCAGTGGTCTGATACGCCCCCTCTTTCTGCCGCCGCCAGCAAACATTGCCACGGAAGGATTACGGCAGATAAACGAGGGCATACTCTGGGCAGATGCCTCCGCCTCCATCTATCGTATCGTCATGGGCTGGGGCTTCGCTACACTGTTTGCTGTTCCCATCGGTATATTAATGGGCAATTTCAAGTTCTTCGAGGGACTGTTCGAACCCTTTATCGATATCGTCCGCTATATGCCAGTGGTCGCCCTGATACCACTCACTATCCTCTGGGCCGGTATAGGTGATTTTCAGAAATTCCTGATCCTCTTTATCGGCACCTTCTTCCAGCAGGTACTGATGGTGATGGATAACGTCAAGTCGGTGCCGATCAGTCTTATCAAAGTCGGGCAAACCCTTGGGCTTTCACGTTTTGAAATCCTGAAATCCATAGTTCTGCCCGCCGCCATGCCCAAGATCTGGGACACCTTCAGGATCACCATGGGCTGGACCTGGACCTATCTGGTTGTAGCCGAACTGGTGGCCGCCAATAACGGCCTGGGACGACGCATCATGGACGCCCAACGCTATCTGGCCACCGATACCATCATCTTCGGCATCCTCTTCATCGGCTTTTTAGGGCTGATTACCGACTATATTTTCAAACTTTCCGGCAAAGTACTGTTTAAGTGGAATAAAGGGCAATAAAGGGACACGCAGCAATGACAATTCCGAAAATCAAAATCGACAATGTCTCGCAAATCTATAATAAGAACGGCACGGCTTTCGTAGTGCTCGATAACTTCAATTTAGAGATTGCCCAAAATGAATTCGTGACCGTGGTCGGCACCTCGGGCTGCGGGAAATCGACCCTGCTCAATATCGTCGGCGGCCTGGTCGACCCCACCGAAGGCCAGGTCCAGATAGATGGTATGCCCATCTCCGGCCCCGGCAGGGATCGCGGCTTCGTGTTCCAGTCCTATAGCCTTTTTGAATGGCTGACAGTCACCGACAATATTCTCTTTGCCCTGAAAGGAACTGACATGGGGGAGAGTGAAAAGCGTGAACTGGTGCAGCACTACATCGAATCGGTGGGACTGGTCGGCTTTGAAAAGGCCTACCCAAACGAGCTTTCAGGCGGCATGAAACAACGGGTGGCCATTGCCCGGGCACTGGTTTATAAACCATCGGTGCTATTGATGGACGAGCCGTTCGGGGCACTTGACTCCCAGACCCGCGGCATGATGCAGGAGTTGCTGCTGAAGGTGTGGGGAGAGCACAAAACCACAGTGCTCTTTATCACCCACGACGTTGATGAGGCAATATTCCTCTCCGATCGGGTTATCGTGATGTCATCGCGGCCCGGCCGACTCAAGCAGGACAAGCGTATCGGCATCTCCCGTCCCCGCAGCTACGAGATAATGACAGAACCACTCTTTATGGAGGCCAAAAAAGGGCTGATTGAGTCCATTCGTGAAGAGACTCTGAAGACCATGGGAACTGTTGGCTGATATTGAAACAGGGCTACCAGGCCCTTGGCAATTGCAGCGCACTGCCCGTTCTCCACTGTTCATCTTTGTCCGTTTTGGTCATCCATGCTGACAACATTGACAGCTCCGGCCATAAAAGGGTATCTGCCCTCCTCGTAGAGATGCGTGTTCCATTCTCGACCAGCTGAACACGTCCAGAACAACAACCTCCGAGGAACAATCATGAATATCAGGAAGCTCGTATTTGGTGCCTCAATGGCCCTGGCCATCGCCGGGGCAACCGTAGCCCAGGCCGCAAACAACTGCAAAGCCATCTATGGCAACGGCGAAAACACCTACACTCTCGCCACCGGCAGCCCCGGTGAACTCGGCCTGCTTGAAGAGCTGGCCAATACCTTCAACGACAAGCACGGCTCCACAATGTGTTGGCAAAAAGCGGGTTCCGGCAAGTCTCTTGCGCTCTTGAAAGACAAGAAAGTTGATCTGGTTCTGGTGCACGCCCCGGCTGCAGAAAAGCAGGCTATAGCTGACGGCTGGGCTATCAAGCGCTCCCTGATCGGTTCCAACGAGTTTTACATCGTCGGCCCGGAAAATGACCCTGCAGGAATTGCTGGTGCCACCAGCGCTGCTGACGCGTATGCCAAAATTGCCGCGGTAAAAGCCCCGTTTCTCTCCCGTGGAGACAACTCAGGCACCAACAAGAAAGAGCTGGCAATCTGGAAAACCGCTGGAGTTGCACCGGCTGGTGACTGGTACGTAATCACCAGGGAATTCATGATGGCCTCCCTGAAACAGGCCAACCAGACCAACGGCTATTTCATGACTGATTCTTCCACCTGGGTTGCCGGTAAAAAAGAGATGGGTAACCTTAAGGTACTCTTTAAAGGTGATCCTGTGCTGATCAACACCTACCACGGTCTTTGCCAGCCGGAAGGTGCCACCGCAGCTCAACCGCTGGCTTCTCAGTTCATCGACTTTGTCGCTTCAGCAGAAGGCCAGGCTATTATCGGCAGCTTCGGCAAGGATCTTTACGGTGAACCGATGTATAACGACGCAGAGTATGCAACGCAGTACGATCATTAAAAACGTCATCTGGCATGTCTGCCGTTAGTCTCCCAACTACCGGCAGACATACCCTTTTCCTCCTGCTTCATCTCTTACATCTGAGCCTGCATAACCTCACCACCGGCCGCCCGAATCTCATCTATCACTCTCGCAATCATCTGCGGTCTGGCTGCAGCAACCTCTTCGGTTAACTCCGTGCCCCAGGCGCTGAGATCTTTGGGTTCACAGCCGATCATCACTGTCTCGGGCAGCATGCCCAGAAAGTCGGCATAGGCGATGGTCTCCAGGAAAGACACCTGGTGCTGTGAGTTTTTGGCCGCAACCCGGCCACGTAACTCGCTACCGGTCAATCTGGTAATGGTGCCGGGAGCTTTACCTGAACACAAGGTATCGGCCACGATCATGTAATCGGCCCGCCCCATAGCATCCAACAGCCGTATACCGAGAGTTCCCCCGTCAAGGAGGGTTAACTCTTTGGAAAAAGAGTACTGCTCTTCCAGATCCCTCACCACGTGAACACCTATTCCTTCATCATGCAGCAGGATATTGCCCACTCCCAATACCAGAATGTTCTTTCTTTTCTGCATACCTATCTCTTTTGCAGGTTCAACCGAAGAGTAGAACCAACCTACTCTTCGGAACGTTCGATTTATTTACAAAACTTTAACTTCATAATGGGTTTGCTGGTCGTTATCAGTCACATGGACCGCGCAAGCGATACATGGATCGTAAGAATGTACGATACGCAGGATCTCAACCGGCTGCTCGGGGTTCGCCACCGGGGTTCCGATAAGTGCTTCCTCGACAGGTCCACGTGATCCGGAAGCGCAGCGCGGGCCCAGGTTCCAGGTGGAAGGAACCACCATCTGGTAGTTGCCGATCTTCTGGTTCTCAATGTTGATCCAGTGACCAAGCGCTCCTCGCGGCGCCTCGTTGAGGCCGATACCGGAGGCCTGGTTCGGCAGGGAGACGGATACCCTGGCAATGGCCCCCGGCTGGAGCTGATCGAGCCAGGAGCCCATCTCATCGGCGATGACCTTGGTTTCGATGGCTCTGGCCGCTGAACGGCCCAAGGTGGAATGCATGGCCTCGATGGTCAGACCTGCCTTGGCCAGGAAACTGTCCACGGCATTCACGAAAGCTGAATGGCCCATACCATAAGCGACCAGCACACGGGCCAGCGGGCCAACTTCCATCGGCTCACCCTGATAGCGGGGAGCCTTCATCCAGCTGTAGCGGTCAGCGGTATCATAACCAGTATAGCCGGGTACCGTTTCACCGTTTTGCGGATAGCGGGCGGTGGAGCCCTCATACCAGCTGTGCTGGACGTGCTCGTTGATCTCGCCCAGCATGACATCGTTCACCTGGCCAATGTTCTGATCCATGATCACACCGGCGGGCAGGAACAGGTCGCCCTGATTGGTGTTGCTCATCTGGAACTCACCGAAGGCCAGGTAGTTCTTGAAGCCGCCGATGGCACCCCACTCAGGATAAGCGGAGGCAAGGTGCTGGACATCCGGCAGGTAGACATTGTCTATGAAATCACGCATCTCGTTCAAAAGGCTTCTGAACTCGTTGATCCGGGTACTGTTGATCTCGTTTTGACAGGTTACACCTCCGACCCTGAGACTCTGCACATGCGGATTCTTGCCGCCGAAGATTGCGTGCATGCGGCCCGCCTTCACCTGCTGGCGCAGCGCGTAGAGGTAATGAGCGGCAAAGAGCAGGTTCTCCTCCGGCGACAGGGTGTAGGCGGAGTGTCCCCAGTAGCCACCGGCAAACGGGCCGAGCTTGCCGCTGTCTACAAAATTCTGCAGGCTCAGCTGGGTGGCGGCGAAGTCGATGGCCGGTGCGTTGGGTGACAACGAGTTGGCCATCGACTCGGTGGCGGCAACGTTGGCCGAGAGTGCGCTGACGATATCAACCCAGTCCAGTGCACTCAGGTGGTAAAAATGTACCGGGTGGTCATGAACAAAGAGTCCGCCGGTCAACAGATTGCGGATATGACGGGCATTCTCCGGCACAGTGACATTTACCGCATCCTCAACCGAACGCACCGAGGTGACGCCGTGAATATAGGTGCAGACGCCGCAGAGGCGCTGGGTGATCAGCCAGGCTTCATCCGGATCGCGGCCCTGGAGGATGGTCTCGATGCCGCGGAACAGAGTACCTGAACTCCAAGCATCAGTTACCACACCGTTGTTGATCTCTACTTCTATTTTCAGGTGACCTTCGATTCGGGTCACCGGATCTATAACTAAACGTTCAACCATGATTCAATACTCCCTCGTTAATTACTGCTGCTTTTCTTGTTGCCCCGGTCAGCGTTCTTCACACGCCCATTCCCTTTGGTGGAACCATCAGTCGGAATATCACCGGTGCCATCGGTAGGGATATCGCCACCATCAGTCGGGATATCACTGCCGCCACCTGAAGGGTAGTCATCCGACCCACCTGATTCCTCCACACTTCCGGAATAGACTGGGCTCATGGTGTCCCAGAAATTGGGTTCACTGCAGCCGATACACGGGTGGCCGACCTGCATGGGGAAGCTGGTCCCGTCGTTGAACTTGATGGTCGAACAGTTGTTGCGGGTGCGCGGACCTTTACAACCTTGATGTTCCAGGCAGAACCTCTCCAGGCTGTCCTCATCATAGGGGCAGCGATCATGCACTGTACGACCATGGGCAAAAGTTGGACGGCCGAGTGAATCCAGGGCAGGAAGCTGCCCGTTCAGCAAATAGCTCGTGATAACTGCGACGAAATTGACAGGATTTGGCGGACAACCCGGCAGGTTGATGACTGGCACGTTGAGGCTCGGGAGCGCGTCCTGGACACCTTTGGCACCCGTCGGGTTTGGAGAAGCGGCTGCCAGGCCTCCATAGGCTGCACAGGTGCCGCAGGCAATCACCGCTTTGGCCTTGGGCAGGATCTCTTCCGCTATGCTCAGCATGGTACGCCCCCCAATGGTGCCGTAGATACCGTTGTCGGCGGTGGGGATGGCACCTTCCACAACACAGAAAAACTCACCCTGATGGACAGCTGCGGCCTCAGCAAGCAGGGCCTCAACAGTATGCCCAGCTGCGGCCATGAGAGTTTCATGATACTCCAGGGAAATGGTATCGAACAGCAGCTCGTCCATCCATGGGCTTGAAGTCCTGAGGATAGACTCGGTGCAGCCGGTACACTCGGCAAAATGCAGCCATAGGACGGGAGGTCTGTTGTCGGAGGTCAAGGCCTCGGCAATTTTGGGAATGAAAGTGATGTCGAGACTGAGCGCTGTAGCGACAACTCCACAGAATTTCATAAAGTCCCTACGATGAACGCCCTTTGTCGTCTGGGCCTGTTCTAACCTGAATTTCGGTTTCATACACATACTCCTTGCACAGAATTTTGGGAAAACCTACAGCTCTGAGACTCAATTTCCCAACATCATTCTCTGTCGTTAATAGAGAGACTCCCCCCCCATGGGTTGCCTACACTAAGAAACAGTCCACGGCAGCAAAGCGGCTGTGTCATTTCTTTTCAGCTCAACCAAATCTCTTCGACAGGAATGCATCTACTGCAAAGGTAAACCTAACAATATTATAGGCATACATCTATCACCTGCCAGGATCAAGCCTGCAACACAGCAATAGCCTAGAAGCGGTAGCAATACAACTATTTTTTTTACGAAAGTAACAACACTTAGCCGCACCAAAACACCCACAATGTGGCAGAAATCCAATTTGTTTCAAATGCTTGCAGCAGATAAAAAAAAGGCATTTCCAAGCCTTTTTTTTACTCATTTTTCCCGGCCGCCTTTCGGCAACCGGAAAGATGAGAGACCAGTTGCGGAAATTACAGTTAGAGAACCTTAATTTGGTAATGGCTGTCCTGATCGTTGTCGGTCACGTGCACCGCGCAAGCGATGCATGGGTCGTAGGAGTGAACGATACGCAGGATCTCAACCGGCTGCTCCGGGTTGGCCACCGGGGTACCGATAAGTGCTTCCTCGACAGGTCCACGTGATCCCGAAGCGCAGCGCGGGCCCAGGTTCCAGGTAGAAGGAACCACCATCTGGTAGTTACCGATCTTCTGGTTCTCGATGTTGATCCAGTGGCCCAGCGCTCCGCGTGGTGCCTCATTGAGACCTATTCCGGCTGCCTGATTCGGCATGGAAGCGGAAACTCTTGCGCTGCTGCCCGGCTGGAGCTGATCGAGCCAGTACCCCATCTCATCGGCGATGATCTTGGTCTCAATGGCCCTGGCGGCAGAACGGCCCAGGGTGGAATGCAGGGCATCAACACCAAGGCCTGCCTTGGCGAGAAAACCGTCTACAGCACTCACCACATTGGGGTGTCCCATACCGTAAGCAACCAACATACGTGCCAGAGGACCAACCTCCATCGGCTCACCTTTATAACGAGGAGCTTTCAGCCAGCTGTACCGATCATCAGTGTTGTAGCCAGTGTAGTTCGGCACGGTCTCTCCATATTGCGGATACCTGGCAGTGGAGCCTTCATACCAGCTATGGCGTACATGCTCGTTAATCTCAGCAAGCATAACGTCATTCACCTGGCCGATATTCTTATCCATGATTACACCAGCAGGCAGGAACAGATCACCCTGATCACTATTGCTCATCTGGAACTCACCAAAGGCCAGGTAATTCCTGAAACCACCGATTGTACCCCACTCAGGGTAAGCGGAGGCAAGATGCTGGACATCCGGCAGGTAGACATTGTCGATAAAATCACGCATCTCATTTAAGAGACTGCGGAATTCACCTATACGGGTGGTATTGATCTCATCTGCACAGGTAACGCCACCTACTCGTAAACTCTGGATATGCGGGTTCTTGCCACCAAAGATAGCGTGCATGCGGCCCGCCTTCACCTGTTGACGCAGGGCATAAAGATAATGCGCTGCAAAGAGCAGGTTCTCTTCAGGTGACAGGGTGTAGGCTGAGTGGCCCCAGTAACCTCCGGCAAAGGGGCCGAGCTTTCCACTGTTTACGAAATTCTGCAGACTTTCCTGTGTAGCAGCGAAATCTATAGCTGGTGCATTGGCTGAAAGTGACTTGGCCAGTGACTCGGTAGCGGAAACACTGGCAGAGAGTGCGCTGACGATATCAACCCAGTCAAGGGCACTCAGATGATAAAAATGTACCGGATGGTCATGCACGTACAGGCCACCGGTTAAAAGATTACGTATATGTCGGGCATTCTCAGGCACAGTGATGTTTAAGGCGTCCTCTACCGAACGCACTGAAGTTACGCCATGAATATAGGTGCATACCCCGCAGAGACGCTGGGTAATCAACCACGCTTCTTCCGGCTCGCGGCCCTACAGGATGGTCTCGACCCCGCGGAACAGCGTTCCCGAGCTCCAGGCATCGGTGACAACACCGTTGTTAATTTCCACTTCGATTTTCAGGTGACCTTCGATTCGAGTCACCGGATCAATAACTATTCGCTCAGACATGATTTTGTCTCCTCATGTGAAATTTTCAGTGAACGGCACACAACTCAGCCATCATTGCTCCGGCCGCTAGGAAGCGGTATACAACGGAGTCATGGTGTCCCAGAAGTCAGGTTCGCAGCAGCCGATACATGGATGCCCCACCTGCATGGGAAAGCTGGTACCATCATTGAATTTCACATTCGGACAATTGCTTGAAGTCCACTGTCCTTTACAGCCAAAATTTTTCTGGCATTTCGATTTCTCCCGCCTGTATGGGCATTGCTGATGAATCCTCTTGCCATGGGCAAAAAGCGGCCTTTGGTTGCTGTCCAGCGCCGGCAGGGAACCGTTGAGCAGATAGTTGGTAAGTACTGCCACAAAATTGACAGGGTTGGGTGGGCAACCCGGAAGATTGATTACCGGTACATTCAGGTCAGGTAAGGCATCAAGAACACCTTTAGCGCCGGTCGGGTTGGGTGATGCTGCAGCCAATCCGCCATAGGCCGCACAGGTACCGCAGGCTATGACAGCCTGGGCCTTGGGGATAATTTCATTGGCGATACTCAGCATGGTACGGCCACCGATGGTGCCGTAAATGCCGTTATCCGCAGTGGGAATAGATCCCTCAACTACACAGAAAAACTGCCCCTCATAGGCGTTTGCGGCGTCTGTGAGCAAAGTCTCGACAGTGTGCCCGGCCGCTGCCATCAGGGTCTCATGATACTCGAGAGAGATGGTATCGAACAGCAGCTCGTCCATCCACGGTGCGGAGCTCCGCAGCAAGGACTCAGTGCAACCGGTACATTCGGAAAAATGCAGCCAGAGAACCGGCGGACGGTTGCCGGTGGTCAGCGCCTCGGCAATTTTGGGAATAAAAGTGGCGTCCAGACTGAGTGCACCAGCCACGGCACCACAAAACTTGAGAAAATCCCGACGATGAATGCCTGTTCCGGAATGGTTAGACAGGGATCGTAATTTCGGTTTCATACGTATACTCCTTAAGATTGTAAAAGGAAAAGCTTGCCACGAATCTCAATTTCCCTCACGTCCTCTGTCTTTTGAAAAGAACTCCCCCCGAGAGATCCGGCTGAAAGCGGTGCCCCCCTCGACACCGGGATAAAACCCTCTTTCGACCAAACCTCACTCGCTCTCTTCGACAGGACCGGGCATCTGTAATGCACCAGTCAATGGACGCGTTACAATCTAGCCAACCTTCCTTTAGGATTTGGTAAAATTTCCAAAAGAATCGTGTTGACACGCAGCAATGTATATCCATAAAAATTTCATGTTACAATGACTTTTTCGACCAACTCTGAAGACTGCACCTCCCCCTTCCCGATGAATCCTGCCGGGGAAAATATCGTCTTTAACCAAGTGACACTCACCGCGCAAACACGACAGGCCAACAGGTTAAGCGCGGCCAGCCCCAGGGGTTGGACAGCAAAATCCTGACAGGAAACCGTCATCAGGTTTGAGCTGATCGAGCCGGTCTCCATCTCATCGACGATGAACGTTGTCCGATGGTTGCGGCGGCAGAGAATGTAGAAACGGGATAGGCTGAACAGTACATTGCCCGAAGAAAAGGATAGACCATGATCACCCCTTACATTTCCTCGCACTTCGGAAAACAAGGGGGAAAATATTTACAGAATAGTGCAGATTTAATTCATACTCAGGTGCTGATAACCGCCCGGCAATACCTAAAATTCAAATTCTATTTTCAACAAACTATTCTTCCTCATAAAAGAATCGTTCCTCCCCAAATGCAGGCTTAAGCTGATCAAGCCAGGTGGCTGCCTCATCGTATCGGGCAAAAAATGGTTTCTGCACCCAGTTGGGGTTGCGGCCCTGAATGAATCGCAGTACCAGCGCTTTCTCGCCAGTCAACTCCACAACACCCTGAATCTCGACCTTACCCGGACCAGCGCTCATCGAAGGTCCGCGAACAGTACGGGCCAGCCCTGAAACTTTGCGAACCGCCCGGCGATAGATATGCCAGGCCTCAACCAGCGGCACCTCAAAATAGCTTCGCGGCCCCGTATCCCTGACTATGAACATATAGTAGGGAATCAACCCCAGCTGTACCTGCTCCTGCCACATCCTCTGCCAGATATCCGAGGCAGCATTGATATGTCTGAGTAGCGGTGACTGCGTACGGAGAACTGCACCAGTCCCCTGAATTCGCGAAATCGCCTTGCGCACTGGTTCGGGCTGCATTTCCCGCCAATGGTTGAAATGCACCATCAGCGCCATATGTTTCCCGGCTTTGGTCACGCACTCAAAAAGACGCAACAGGTCGTCACTGTCATGATCGGTCAGAAAACGATATGGCCAGTAAGAAAGAGCTTTACTGCCTATACGAATATTCCTCAACTGGCTGAATTCTTCCTTCAAGAGGGGCATTACTATTTTTTCCAGCCGCCGCGCGCTCATCACCAGAGGGTCTCCACCAGTAATAAGCAGATCGGTAACTTCAGGATGACGACGCAGATAAGCAAAAAGTACCTCTGGGTCAGTTGCGGCTATTCGTAATTCTTTTTCACCGACAAACTGAGGCCAGCGAAAGCAAAAAGTACAGTACGAAAAACAGAATTGCCCCTGACTGGGGAAATAGAGCACTGTCTCCCGGTATTTATGCTGCATCCCGGTTATCGGGACCTCATCCAGCCTGGGCACATTGAGCGTCTGCTGGTTGGCCGGGTGGGGGTTCAGTTCCTTATGAATCTCCTGGGCAGCATGCTTTATCTGCTCCGTCGACGCCTGTTGCCGCAACAAATCAGCAATTCGATTGAAATGCGCTGGTGACAACATTTCTGCCTGGGGAAAACAGAGCTGGAACATCGGATCCTGAGGGATTTTATCCCAGTCGATGAGTTGGTCGATCACATAGTGGTTCACTCGAAACGGCAGCACTGTAGCAACCACCCGAATGGCGAAACGTTGTTCCTCGGATAAACGTTCGAGTTGAGAAATCTGACTAAGCTGATGAGTACCGAACAGACGGGTTTCCATGGCGCACCTCCTATAGTTTTAGTGTACCGTGACTACCTGAACTCGGCAAACAGATGCGCGACTCTTGATGTCAACCCGTATCGGCAATATCCTGGAAAGAACTCACACAGCAGGCTATGAAAAAATTCTGACCGGTGCAAAGTTGACAATGGGCAACCTACTTCTCAAAACGGTGATTCAGACCCTGTTCTTTTTAACGAGCAGAAAAAAAGTACGGGAGCAGACCATTGAGTTCCAGGCTCGCTATAACAACATGGCAAAAGAACTAACAGCCGCAGCAGGCGCAACCCAGGTGTTGGTGCCACCCATGCCCGGTGTTGATGAGAATATGCGCAACTGGTCATATTACCAGTTGCTGGAACATAACAGACTGGTCAACGAGGCGATAACAGCCTCGACAGAACAACTGGCAAAGAACCAGCCTCTTTCAGGAAAAGCAAAAATAAACCCGGCAACCGATGTGTTGCCCGCTGATGATATTGGCATTGAAGCTGTGGAAGGCTTTAACAGGTCGGTGGATGAGCATCTGAGCGTAATAGATGCACTCGATCAGTTGCGAAACACAGCGACCGCACCTCACCCTCTCTTTGGAACCTTTGACGCCCACAGGTGGAACTGTATGTTCGCGTTCCATCTGCGCATCCACCTTAAGCAGGCCCAAAAGATTATCGACCAGCTCCCTGAACTGAAGAGAAATTTGGGATAATCTCTTAATCTCAACGCAGTAAACCCGGCGATAGTCATACTGGTCGCCAGGCATTCCACCAGGCCGAAACCGAGTAGCCAACCAGGATAAGCGTGCAGGTTACTCCAGATACTGCTGCCCCCCGGATAATCTGTGATACTCCCCCCGATGGTGCCAGGGGCACCGCAAACCAGCACCGGCAGCAAGGCAAAAATAGTCTAGAATTACGGGCATTTCTCTTTTTCCCGTAAACAGATTATCCAGAATGTACTCAGGCAACTACAACAAATCTGGTACGTTTTTGCCCACCTACCGTTCCTTGATGGGTACTTTTTATACAGCCCCCAGTAAGTCCCGCTATATCAAACAGCTCTCTAAACATATTAAGAACTTGATTTTATTAGATTTTAGCAATCCATTCCGAAACGGTATGACTTTTGCTTAAATTTACTTTAGAAACGAAACCCGCATTTGCAATAATTTCAGACAGAGGATTTTTTATGTGGAGCGCACATCACGGAAGCTGGGGAGGTAACATGGGACATTGGTGGCAGGGAGGAAGTTCCTGGTTCTCAATCTGGCCACATCCACATGGTCCTTTTCTTTTTAACTGGCTTGTACCGTTACTTTTTTGGGGAATTGTTCTTTACGCCCTTGTCAGCATTTTCAGATATTTTGCCTCGAAGTCCAATAGCGGCGCAACACAATCAGCTATGGATATCCTGCACAATCGCTTTGCTGCAGGTGATATTTCTGAAGATGAGTATATCTCAAGAAAAACCGTTCTGGAAAAAGGCTGATGTCCTGCACGCCTGTCATTCCAAGTAACGTTTACATATAGATCCACCGACACCTCACAGGGGAGACCTCTCGGCTCTCCCCTATTCGGTAAAGCCTTTAGCCTGCATTGCCTCGCTGTTCATGAATCGTGCCATACCGGTCTTCATCTTCCTGAACTGCAGTTTTTCATAAAAACCTTCTTTGCCCGGTGAAGCGTAGAGGATGATGTTGCAGTTCGATATTTTCGAGAGGATCTTTTCCATAATCAGCCTGCCCAATCCCTGCCCCTGAAAGTCTGTTGCCACGGCCACATCATAGACCCCGGCCTGATAGACTCCATCCGATATGGCCCGGCCAAATCCCGCCAGTTGTTTTCCCTGGTAGATGAAAACTGTGGTGTAGCTCCCCCTGAAGGCAGCTTCATGCTTTTCGGCTCCGTGGTGAGCCATGCCTACAGATTTCAAAATGTCTGAGACGTTCTGCCAATCGACTTCTTCACAATCAAATCGCACTTCAAAATTCATTCAATCCTCCGAAGTAACAAGTAGTAAGGTTTTCTGAACTTCAGTTTTATCCCGAATGGCTGAAACCAAGACTATTCACCATGCATTTCAGGGAAAATCCACTGGCCTGTATATGAGTTCAAGACAGTCGCAGCTTGCAGAATCGTACTGTACATTTCCTGACGAAACCACCATTCTGCCTGCGTTGCAATACTAAACAAAGCACGATAAAATTGTATAAAATACCCTTCAACACATTGCTACTTTTAACTTTTTCTCTAAGAGAGAACGTCGATGGCAAACTCTCCCACCATCATCCAGGCTACACATTCCGATCAATGGGCAATTTTCTCCCAAAACCGGGTGAGTGGGAATCAGCTGATTGCATCTTCATATTAGCGAGGAACTCAGATGATTTGGAAAGCGGATTCTTATCCAGTTCACATTTGTGGTTCTGTCCATATTCTTCACAAAAAACAAAAAAAATTGATCGAGAGATATGAGAACTATTTACGCTCCGCAGAACACATAGCTTTCGAAACAGACCTGACTCAATCATCTCTAATTGATAACACATTGCTTTACTATCCCAGCGGCATAAGGATTCAAAATGATATCCCAAACGAGCTTTACAAAAAGGCAAAACAACTTTGGGATCTCTATGGAATAATAGGTATTGAGTTCGACCTGTTAAAGCCATGCACTGCCGCAACTTGGATGTTTTTAAATTACGCAGAGAAACGAGGATATAATGAAGCGAACGGTATCGACCAGGCACTCTTAACCAGAGCCAAAAAAATCGACTCAAAAAATCTCATTCAACTCGAAGATATCAACGCTCCGCTGAGAGCATTTGACACGGCCAGCAAAGAAGAACAAATTCAATACCTTGAAACAGTCACCTGCAAACTCAAAGATCAGTTCCGTGAACTGGAGACCATGATTCAGTGCATAATACACTCAAACATTGAATGGTTGAGATCTTACCTCGAAAATAACCTGAAGCTATATCCCACATTATTCAACAACTTAGTTATTGAGAGAAATCGTAACTGGCTGCCGAAATTACTCGACGTAATAAAACTTAACCAACCTGTACTCATTGTTGTTGGCGCACTGCATTGCGTAGGAACCTCCGGGTTGCCCAATCTTCTTTTACAAAAAGGGATTCAATTTCGACTCATTGAAGACTAGCCAGCCTGCTGCAACAAAAGCAACAAAAACGAATCTCATATGCAGCAATCGCCGTTCTTCTGGACTCCATGGGATATTTCAGTTCCCGATCTTCTTGCGGGTACAGCCAAAAAAACTGGTGAAGATTCCATGAATAACAATTAGATATCTTACTCGTGCAAGAACAATTTCAAACTTTATAAAGCATGCATATGAGCCGTGTTCATATCTCATTTATGCAGCGTAGCGACATCGAGGAGGCCACAAAGGTTCTCAGCATCGCTATGCTGAACAATCCACTCCATATTGCCGTCTTTCAGGGTAATGGAGAGAACGAACGTTTGAAGATTGAAACGATGTTCGTTGAACTGTTTCATACCCGCCCCGGAATAGTTTTTCTTGCCAGGCAAGATTGTAAAGTCATCGGTGTTATGAGGATGAACTCATGCGCCGGTAAGAAAGATCAGGATGAAACACAAATTCTTCCAGATGAGAATGATTTCAATTTCAGGAAGTCTTTTTGGCTCCGGGAATGGGCAATACGAGATCCCCTGGAACAGCACTGGCATCTCGGACCAATCGGTGTACTGCCATCTCATCGAAAAATGGGAATTGGCTCCAAACTTATGCAACGGTTTTGCCAGGAGGTGGATAACTGTTCAGCACCAGCCTACCTGGAAACGGACACAGATGAAAATGTCACCTTTTACCAAAGGTTTGGGTTTGAAATTGTGGCCAGATCAAAGATTTTCCAGGTGGATAGTCGATACATGTCAAGAGCAGCGCAGCGATAACCTCAACACTTTGAACAGATAATAATTGAATTATAAAAACACAATGATCCCGGTAGATATAAAAGAAAAACTTGGCCAATTCGACGAATATTGGAGCCCGAAAATTGTGGGTGAGCTTAACGGGCAGCTCATGAAACTGGCAAAATTGAAAGGAGAATTTGTCTGGCATCATCACGCCAGTGAAGACGAATTATTCATGGTGATCCAAGGTAAGCTCACCATCAAGTTACGAGAGCGGGATGTTCAACTGCAGGAAGGACAGTTCTTTATCATTCCCAAAGGGGTAGAGCACCTGCCCGTAGCCCTGGAAGAATGTCACGTGATGCTTTTTGAACCTGGGTCTGTTCTCAACACCGGCAATATCGTAAATGAAAAAACTGTTCGTGAAATCGAAAAAATATAACTCATTAAAAACAATTCCGACTTGATCGGACAACATCCAATCAAGTCGGATCGTTATAATTGCGTCTCAACCACTGGGATTACTGGTTATACGAAGTCTTATCGCTCATTCCTTCCCTGGTTGCCGGATTCAGACGCCCGGCCTCAACTGCTTTTTCACTCCACTCCTTGAGCAACAGTTCACGGAATTCATTTTTCTCGTCCACCAGCTTTTCGAGGTTCACCCCTGCCAGCTTCTGTGCCTTCTCTTTAGTGGAGAAATCCGGAATCTGGTAATCGGTTACCCCCAGAGTGGCCAGAATACCTGCCAGTTCAAGGCGTGCCTGCTGCGCTTTTTCATTGGCTACACCGAGCAGACGAAGGGTCTCTTCCGGTGCATGGAAGAATGAACCATGACTGGCGATAGAGTAATCCCAGATCCACTGGCCTGAACGGATTGACTCCAACACCCCTGCCATCTGCTCTTCGGTGGCGCCGGACTCCCAGGCTTTACCGGCGGTAAGATGCGCCTTTGCCAGGTTATCCATGGTGATTTCCATCAGCTGCTCTTTTCTGTCGAGCTTGGTTTTCACCAGTTGCTTGAACTCTTCTTCGGTCTCACGATGACAGGTGAGACAGGTATTTTCCACATTCTCCAACGGGCTGGCAATGTGGTGATCGGAGAACTTGACGCTGCCTTCCTGCTTGTACGGCATATGGCAATCAGCACAGGATACACCGCGTTGTGCGTGGATGCCGGTCTTGTAAATTTCGTAACCCGGATGCTGTGCTTTCAACATTGGAGCCTTACTGATCTTGTGGGTCCAATCTTTGAAACCGTAGTTGTTATAATACCGCTCCATGTCCTCGGCGCCCAAGCCCTCACTCCATGGGAAGGTGACCACCTTGGCAACCTGCTCCGTACCCTCTTTATCGGTATATTCGGTGTTTTTGAAATAATACTCCGAATGGCACTGGGCACAGACCAGTGAACGCATCTCCTGGTGGGTTATCTCATCGAGATTGGTGCCACTTGCTTCAAGTGCACGCTCAAGATACGGCCGGGTAAGGGTCAGGTCGCCGGTGGACGAATCATGGCAGTCGGCACAGCCGATGGGGTTGACGATCTCTTCCCCCAGGCGTGCCCATTTACCGGTGAAGTATTCATTTTCGCCCTGCTCTTCCATCACCCGCACCACATCCGGAGATTTACAAGTCCAGCAGGCTGTGGGCATGGGACCATCCACGGGGCCGACCGGAGCACCGGTTCTCAAGGTATTGATATTGGACTGCAGTGCATAGAAATGACCGCGGGGCGCATTATAGTCTTTGGCAAAACCGTAACCTGCCCAGAGAATTGCCAGCTGCGGCTTCTCTTCGAGCATATCTTTTATCTTGTCGTTCTTTTTCGTCTGTTTCCATGAGTCATACTGACGAGGGTAATAACGTGCCCATTCATCATTTCGACTCTCCACACCATCAGCCTTTACTACGGGGAGTGTGGTCAGAACCTCCCGCTCCACCTGTTTGCCATTAATTGAATTTGCCATCAAGCCCATACCTGCCAGGGCTACCGCCGACCCAATCATCAAAAATCCATATTTATTCACTCTATCCTCCCCAAAATTAAAGTTCGCGAACACCAAGATTATCCGGAGTCGATGAGAGACTCCGTACCCTGCCATGGGGAACCTCCCGGTGACACTCCCAGCATTTTCTGTCTGCAGCAGGGGCTCCGCTGAAATCGTGGTACCTGTCCTGGTTGCTTCTGATTGTCTCTGTTAGCCCTGCATGACATGCGATACAATTTGCCTGAACCCTTTTGGCACCATCATCACTGATTTGAATATTCTGCCCATAGGTGTTCAAGGTAAACGCAACGGAGTGATTCCAGCCGTCTCTAGCCTTGGCCAGATACTTATCAACCATCGAGTCTGTCGGCAGATGGCAATCCACACAGCTTGCGACGTTTTTGTGTGAACTGTGCTGCCAGGTTGCGTACTGCGGGTTCATTACATGGCAGTTGATGCATGCCAGCGGGTCTTTGGAGAGATACGAAAGCGCTTTGGAAGCGTCTACCAGGTAGACGAAAAACGCCAACGCAGCTACAAACGCAGTCAGCGAGCAATACTTTATCCAACAACTTGTTTTCATATGAGAATTCCTCTCCCTGTTATAGAAGGTCCCGTGGGCACCCGGAATCCCTTATGTCCTGAGACTCCCCCGAAGCTCGTGCTGTTGCCAGCATGAAGTACATATACATCCCTCCTCTTGGTTTAATCTTGGTTGTCCGTTCATTTTCCTCCCCAGTCACTGGCGTACAATCGTTGCACCCTTAAAGTTTCGATATTACGCTACTTGATCATTCCACAAGGTGGCACCCACATTCCTTGACTTAGGTCAAATTCTGATAATATTTCTTGTCGGCAAAGATCAGGCAGCCATGGAAAAGAAGTGATTTGTTATACAGACAGGAGGAGTTCTAACAGAAAGGGTGATTGATACTGGCGGGTTCTCTGGACTATACTGGCTAGGAGAAACCAACGACATTGTTTGCTCCCTCGCTTACGGAGGTGGCAGGCATCATCCCAAGAAGCACAATGATCCTGTGGGCTGCACAAGGTAAGAGCCATGATCGAGATTGACGGGGCATACGGTGAGGGGGGCGGACAGATCGTTCGCTCGGCACTCGGCCTGTCCCTGGTCACCGGTCGGTCGTTCACCATACGAAACATACGGGCAAAAAGGAAAAAGCCAGGACTGTTGCGCCAGCATCTGACTGCCGTTCGCGCTGCCGCCCAGATCAGCTCCGCCCAGGTCCAGGGAGCAGCGCTTGGTTCCGAGACGCTCTATTTTGAACCCGGCGCGGTTCAGGCAGGCAGCTACCTGTTTCAAGTCGGCACAGCCGGCAGCTGCACCCTGGTGCTGCAGGCCATCCTTCCCGGGCTACTGGCTGGCAGCCACCCCTGCCGCGTAACTATCGAGGGGGGCACCCACAACCCCATGGCTCCCCCATTTGAGTTCCTGCAACAGAGCTATCTGCCACTGCTAAACAGGATGGGAGTCGAGATTCGGGCAAGACTGGTCCGGCCTGGATTTTTCCCCGTTGGCGGTGGCCGGATAGAGGTGGAGATTATCCCCGCCCGCTCCTTAACGCCGCTTGAGCTGGTGACCAGGGGAGAGGTGTCCCTGTCTGCCCGCTCGTACTGCGCCCAGTTACCTGAGCACATCGGCCGCAGGGAGTTGCGGGTTGTCTGCGGCACACTGCATATCGACAGGGCAAACACAAAACATATTCAGGATGAACGATATGGTCCCGGCAATGTGCTCTCGGTGTTTGTCCACTCCGACCAGCTGACCGAGACCTTTACGGGCTTTGGCGAAAAACACCTGAGTGCGGAAAAGGTGGCGCAGCGAACCGTCAGCCAGGTGAAAAGATACCTGAAGAGCGGCGCGCCGGTAGGGCCCAATCTGGCCGACCAGCTGCTGCTGCCAATGGCGCTGGCGGGCACCGGTCATGTCAGAACCCTGCAACCGACCAACCACACCCTGACCAATATCGCGGTAATCGAAACATTTCTCGCCACTCGCTTTGTAGTCTCCCAGGTCTCACACGCCTGCTGGGATATCGCGCTTTAACTTGAGAAATCGAAATTCGATCTGACACTCACCTGCTGAAAAGTTCTATTTTCTTTGACAGGTTACTCGAAATTAGTCAGCAAAATTTACAGGAAAGGTCACTGCTGTCTCATAGTTAATTCCACAATGCAAGTTGTGGCGAAAATTGTGTTTTTCCTGGTTTGTCAGGCGGCTTTAACAAGTCAGCCAACGGTCTTCTTTCAAAAATGTTCAATTGCAATAGCCTGAGCAGTTGCGTGAGCGATCCTTTGAATTTGGCCATGAATTTAAAATACGACAGCATTAGATAGACACAGAGGGCAATCCATAGCTGTGTAAGTACTGCGTTTTCAGATGTTCCAAGAAACGTCTTCACTTTTAGTTGTTGCTTGATCCACTTAAAGAACAGTTCGATTTGCCAGCGTTCTTTATAAATTGCAGCAACCTCTGAGGCTTTGAGTTTCCTCGAATTTGTCACAAACTGATACTCAATGCCCGTTTCTGGATCAACATAGATAATCCGTCGAAAAGTGAACTGATATCCTGGAATTTTTATCTTTTGGTCTTCAAGAACATCAGGAGAATCGGGTTTACGTCGGTTGCCGTAACGATAGACTTTTGCATTACTTTTAAGCCGTGTTACGAACGTTATTTTGCGTTTGTCGAGGGTCTCGTACCAAGTGTAATCGGTGAACCCTCGGTCAAAAACTACACAAGAACCGGTAGGCAGGTTAAGAGATCGTGCCCATTCGATTTCATGTTTTTTGCCCTCCGTCATATCCATGAAGACTGGAAGATAGCCACTTGCATCAAGGCCAAAATGCAATTTCATGGCACCCTTGGTTTTGCGGTAGTTAGCCCACGGAAACACTGAGAGACAGAGATTGACCATCGTTGCATCGAGTAAATAAATTTTACCCTTGAACTTGAACCTATGTTTCGGAGCATTCGCCTGGCACTTATGCAAAAGCTGAAAGAACATGGCTTTGAAAGTCTCATAAGGCTGTTGCTCATTGACACGAGCCAAGGTGGCCCGACTAGTTGGCCTCATACCCAAATGATACAAACGAGACTTTTGAACGGCCAGGTTGCTGACTAAGTCACGAAGGCTCTTTCTGGAAGTGAGTTGGGCTATAGTCATGGCGAGAAACTGGCTCCATCTGTTGAAGGAGCGAAACTATTGTCCATGATGATGCTTTCTTGCCAGTTTCTCAAAATCATGTCTTGGGAAAAATGAAGCAATCTGATTTAGGATTGTGCTAGAATGAGCCATGGCTCGGATCTCCTTGTTATTATATTGTTTTTCGCAAATTCACTATAACACAAGAAGCTCTCCGAGCCTTTATTTATCCGTAATCACGTTATTACTTGTGAGACAGCAGTGAGGAAAGGTATTAACTTGCAGGTTTTCTTACATGGTTAACATTGCCAACGATAACCTCTATCGTTGCTATAGCGTGTGGCTCTGCAGATTAACAGTAGATATCTTCAGTTTGACCCCTTGTTGCACACCTAAGAGATGTTCTTTGGAAATCTCTTGTTTGCGGTTACTCCATTTCTGGAGAATTCTCACTTATCGTTCAGAGTTATTTGTTTGGGAAGTTTATTTTGAATAGGTTGTCAGCTATTTGAGGTTGGTAATGCTAGCCTAAGCCTTGGCCTCATGTAGATGCATATTTACCTGATAAGGCCCCCAACTCTAGTGCTCTAAAACCCCTTCGTTTTTACCGATTGACATAAAAGTCTCTTGTTGCTTTTATGTATCTAATCTTTTTAGGAAAATGTTACGATGTTTTGTGTGGATACTTTCTAGCACAAAACGACCGTTTTTTATCTAGTTTTCATCCTAAAACTCGGCATTTCGTTCTATATCGAGGCGCGGCTGGAATTTAAACCACAGGCATGTGTTTGATATTCCAGGGATTAAAATTTCAGATGCAACGCTGAGATTGGGCAAAATGACAGTTTTAGGATGGAAACTATCTAGTACCGGTCAATTTTTATCGGATACCACAAGGTAGCATGTTGAGTATGAACTGTTGGTAAATATATAGTGAGTTTAGGAAAGACATGATGAAGATGCAAGAAAGGCAGGTGCTTCTAACTGTCGTAGATGAAAAAACAGTCAATCATAAGGCCTTTATTGTGCTAGTAAAAAGTATGAAACGACGGTCTGTTGACATATTCAACGAAATATTAGTTTTATATCCAAATCATATTAATTTACCGGAATCATTCATTGTTACTTTATCTAATCTTGGGGTGAAGTGTCGAGGGTATAGAAGGGTTTTTAAAGATGATCCATATGGAGTTAAATTTTTAATTTCTTCTTTTATTGAAGATATCGGTCATGAATTTGATACTATTGTATATGCTGACCCTGACCATGTTGCTTTTAAATCAATGTCAATCCGATCACAAGAAAAAGCATTTCTTATAAGCTCTGAGGTTGAAAAATTAAGTGAAAAGGATCGAGTAGCTTTAGATTCAGTCGGATATCTTGGTGTTGATAATCATTACAATACATCTTTAATCATCGGAAAGTATAAAGAGTGGGTAAATATTACTGAAAAATGGAGAAAAGTATATTTAGATATTAAGGATGTCATTGATTTTCGTTTTCGAGAGGAAATTGCGTTTTCTATATCTGTCTTGCAGGAAGGACTATCTTTAGTTCCAGTCTCTTCTGAGGTTCAAGGTAATTTTCAAAATAATTATATGGATTGTGAAATATTCCATTACGGAGGTTGTTACCGTGAGGCAATGAGTATTAAAAGTGCCATTGATATGGAAAATAATAGTTTGCTAATTGATCAATGTGTGGAGAATGGTGTAGACGAGGATAGAAGGAAAATAATAGAAAAGATTGATCGCTTTTTGTCAATCATTAGGTGAGATTATGTCATTTAACAATACTGAAATAGAGATAAAGCTGGTAGTTGATCCAGGTGAATATGAGAGGGTTAAAAATGAGCTAGACGAAATGGCACAGTATATTGGTGAGACAGACCAAGTAGATCATTATTTCTCCCCAAGTAATGAGGGATATATGGACGAAGAGTACCCCTATAAATGGTTGAGTGTTAGAGAAAGGGGTGGGAGAAATATACTGAATTTCAAGCATTTTTACCCAGAAGGAGGGGAAAAACACTCTCACTGTGATGAGTATGAAACTGAGATATCGTCACCGTCCGCATTAAAAAATATATTGAAGGAATTAAATATAGTTAAATTGGTAACCGTTTCAAAGAATAGAATTGTATATTTATATAAGAATGATTTTGAAATATCCCTTGATAGGGTTGAAAATTTAGGATGTTTTGTCGAAATTGAAGCTACAAAAGACCATGGTGGGGTTGACAAAACAAGGGAGAAAATAATGGATGTTGTCCTTTTGCTGAAACTTGATAGTAGTCGTGTCGATTATCGAGGATACCCATTTCAACTTCTAGAGAAATGAATAAATCTACTAGCTGAACAACTAATGTGCTATGAAAATAGATAAAGAATTCATTGATTATTTTGATGGTAACCTGAAGCAGGTTTTTTTGTATATTACAGATCTTTGCAACTTAAGTTGCGATTATTGCCTGTATAAAACGACGATTGCAGATCGTTCAATTGAATATTCTACTGCATGCAAAATGTTAAAAATATTCAAAGAATATGGTGCGAAAAAGCTAACCCTAATTGGTGGAGAACCGACATTATACGATGTTGAAAATGACAATAAGAAATTGATGTCATTAATAAAATATAGTGCTGAGATTGGATATGAATATATTCGTCTTGATACTAATGGTCAACTCGATTCGAATTTTTTATTAACATCATCACTGAAAGATGTATCAGATTTTGCATTTAGCCTTGATAGTCACATAGAAAATGTAAACGACAAATATAGAGGTAATGGATCTTATAAAAGGTGTGTAAGTAGGATTAAACAGGCTATTCAAATAGGATATCCTACATCTGTTACATGTTGTGTCAATAAATCTAATTCAAGTCATTTGTCTGAATTTGTATATTTCTTGGCAGATATAGGTGTTCCGGTCGTAAATTTTCACCCCTTATTGGAAATGGGCATAGAAAGAGATAAGTTTACAGGTTTTTCCCATATTGATCCTCAAACATGGATTAATATTTATAGTGAAATGAGGAGAGAGGTTGAGAACGAGAGTCTCCCTATAAAGGTCCGAATTCCAAACCGATATGTGTCAAGGCCGGAGTATGATAAGGAGCCTAAAGCTTATAACTATTGCCCCGTAAGAATTGGGGAGAGAGTACTTGTACACCCGGATGGAAATATAAGGATATGTGCTCTATGTATCGGGACAAAGATGAGCATTGCTACTTATGATGAAAATTATATTAATTTTCAAGAAGGCAATCTTAGTGAAATATTTCCATCTCGACTAAAAAAGAAGCCATGTATGAGTCAACAGAAAAACTTTAATGGTACAGTCCCACTTTGCATTTCTTACAAGCCTCATCAGGATGAGTATGTATGGAATAATGAAAGCTATGATAGCATGTAATAGTTTGTTAATAGTTTATTATCAGTGATAATTATGAACAAGATACCGCCGTCATTAATAAATAGTTTTAAATATAATAATATCACATTTTTTATAGGTAGTGGTTTTTCAAATAATGCAAATCTACCATTATGGGACGATTTGATAGGTCAATTAGAGCACTCACTAATTGGTGACTCTTTAAATGACGATCAAAAAAAATTTTATGAGAAACTATCTCCAATTCAAAAAGCTCAGTATTTATATGATTGCGTGGGTAAATCAGATGTTATTGCTGAGGTTAAAGCAATTTTTGAGAGGTCTGTTAAGAGAACCAGATTACATAAAAGGTTAATGTCATTTCCTGTAAAAACAATAATTACAACTAACTGGGATGACTTGTTGGAGGAGGCAGCTAAAGAAGGTTCAAGTGAGGTGATAAGTGTTATTTGGGAAGATAAACAGATGTCCAGCATAAGAAACGGGCGGGTACTGCTTAAAATGCATGGGACGATAAATTATTCAGATTCAATTGTGTTTTCAGAAGACGACTATTATGATTTTATGAGGAATCAGACTCTAGTTAAGGAGTATATATCTACTGTATTAGCTACTAATACTATAGTATTTATTGGTTATAGTTTTAATGATTTTAATTTTAAGATATTGTTTGATTATGTGCGTGATAAACTTCAAAAATTGTCGAATTCGTCATATATTTTTCTCCCTAATCCGAGTGATGCAGAAGTAAGTTATCTCAACAAACGAGGATTAAAGCCCATTGTGTTTATGGCCTCTACGCATCAAGAGGCAACTGAATGTTTTATTGATGAACTGTCTGGTAACGTATCTGTGTCTGCATTAGATTCAGAGGATCGATTAAATATATTAAACAGAGAAAATTCTTACTTTTATAAGAAGGCAGAAGGTCAAATAATCAGGAATCATTCTAATATCGGTCCGCTTGGCACTCCGTTTGAGGCAGAGGATGAATTGCTTTTTTCAACTAGAAATCTTACTGATCTTGAAAGCGAATGTGCTAAATCATGGTGTCAACTACTAGAGAATGGCGCATTTGCTAAATGCTTAGTATGCTTGGACTTATACTGGGCCCTCTCTCGTTACCCAGATATAGATAAAAGGCAGGAGCGGTTTAAGAGATTTTTATCTCAATACAGAAAGTATTCAGGGTCAATCAGTTTGGTTGATATTGGTATTCCAACAGCAAATAATATTAATATATTGGGCAATGAGGTTTGCTTAGAGAGTAAAAGAATTTGGCACCAACAAGTATCGTATGATAAAGTGGTAGTACATCGGGAGCTGCCAGTAGTCGCTCAAAGTATATCTGAATTTGATGCCCAATTTGAACAAGTTAAAAATGCGAATTTAAAGGAAGCTGAAAAATATGGCTTTGCAGGTTCTGAAAGTGAGATGCTTGATAAGTTGATTGAAAGAAAAGTAGAATTAATATTATTAGCAGATTAGATTGAAATGAATAACTTAAAAGTTTCTGGCGTGTGTTGGACAACGACTGTCGATTGTAATATGAAATGCCCAATATGTTACGCATATTACAATAATAAAGATATTAATCCCATAATCTCAACTAAAGAAAAGTTTTTGATCATAGATAGGCTTGTTGATGAATTTGAGTTGAAAAAGATATCCTTTGGGGGTGGGGAGCCTTTGTTAACTAAGGATATATTCGAATTAATTCAATATGCTAAGTTGAAAGGTTTAAAAGTTGCACTGCATACTAATGGAAAGTTGTTGGGTCGTGAGAAATTACAACGTTTAAATAATATCCTAGACGAATTATCAATTCCACTTGATGGTGCTTATGCAGAACAACATGCATTGCATAGGAGTGATAATAAACATTATGAAGAAATTTTGAGTTTGTTGGAGATAGTTAAGAGTTATAACATCAAGACAGATATTTCTACTGTTGTTACAAAAAAAAATGTGTCTAAATTAAAAGATATATTCCTAATACTAAAGAAACATAGTGTCTATAAGTGGAAAGTCTTTAGATTTTATCCTCTTGGAAGAGGTTATGTTAATTCCAAGGAATTTTTTCTTACCGAAGATGAATTCCTTAAAAATACTTTATTTTTAAAAAGTTCTGACGATAGCATTCAGGTGGATATTAGGAACAGTAATGCTAGAACTATGAGGTCATATATCAATATCACTCCAAATGGTGAAATTTCCATGATATGTGGTTCATCATATAAATCATTTGGTCGGATTTTACAATTGAACGATATATCAAAGGTTCTTCTTAGGGAAGACTTTAACTTTGATGGCCACCAGATACGACATTGGAGAGAGAAATAGCCTAATCATTTGTTATAATTGAAATGGTGGTTTAAATGCCTAAATCATACCCTGAAATAATTGTCTCTGCGATTATATTGAATGATAATCATGAAGTTCTATTGCTTAACTCATTCAAAACATTTAACAAACTAACACTTCCAGGCGGACATCTTGAGCTAGGTGAAAGCTTAATAAGTGGGGTCAAGCGAGAAGTTTACGAGGAGACAGGTTTAACTCCGAAGAATTTTAAACTTTACAAATTCGTCGAATTTATTTATGGCAAGTCCTTTTGGAAAGAAAAGCATTTTATCTTTTTTTATTATACTTGTAGGTCAAAAAAGCAGAAGGTGCTTTTGAATGAGGAGCATCAAGATTTTGTTTGGTACCCACTTTCTTCAATTAAAGACTCTACAGGTATTGATCCATCTGCCCAATCAATACTTGAACAATATATCAATGAAGAAGTAACTGATATTAGTTAATAGTACACTGTTGTTAGTCTAACAATTTAAGTAGTAGTTATTATATGAAAATGACATTATGGGGGAAAGATGAGACTTCTTTTTATTCATGGGTGGAGTGTGACCAATACCAAAACCTACGGAGAATTACCCCAAGCACTTTCAAGTGCTGCGATATCATTTGATCTTGATCTAAATATTCAGCATCTTTACCTCGGAAGATACATTAGTTTTAGGGATGAAGTTACAGTAGATGATCTCGCAAGAGCTTTGGACCAAGCTCTACGCGATCTCCCTGAAAATAATGGTAAACATAGTATTGCTCCTTTTTCGTGTATCACTCATTCTACAGGCGGGCCTGTAGTCAGATATTGGATTGATAAGTATTACAGTGAAAAAGGTTTAGAGTTCTTGCCTCTAAAGCATCTTGTCATGCTTGCACCTGCTAATCATGGATCTGCGCTAGCTAAATTAGGTAAAACTAGAGTAGGTCGAATAAAAGCCTGGTTTCAAGGTGTTGAACCAGGGCAAAGGATTTTGGACTGGCTAAGTTTAGGTAGCGATGGTCAGTGGTCTCTTAACCAAAAGTATCTTGATTATGACTATATCAATAGTGGTTTCTATCCATTTGTTTTAACTGGGCAGGGTATTGATGAAAAGTTCTATGATTTTGTTAATAGCTATTTAGTTGAAAATGGGTCTGACGGTGTCGTTCGAGTTGCTGGAGCAAATATGAATTATCGATATTTATCCCTAGCGCAGAGTAGAGATCAAATTATACGCAAAAGACCAATTACCTTTGCTCTATTGCCTGAAGGTAATGTGAGAATTCCTGAGAAGATGTCTATTGGTGTATATAATGAGTATAGCCATTCTGGAACCAGAATGGGTATTATGCGGAGTGTAGAGAGTGATGATATTAATTCCCCAATTGTAACTGGTATCCTAAAATGTTTAAAAGTAGAAAGCCCAAAAACATATGAAGAAAGAGCTAAGGAGCTGGACAAACTAACTGAGCAGCAGCAAGCAGGAGAAGATAAATATTGCATGCTAATTTTTAATATACAAGATGATCACGGAGAGCAGATTGGGAAAGGTAACTATGATCTTTTCTTGCTAGCCGGAAAACAATACAAGCCTGAACTGTTACCGAAGGGTTTCTTTAAAGATAGACAGATGAACGATGCCACCGGCAGATTAATCTACTACTTGAATTATGAAAAAATGAAAGAAATTAAAGATGGTCAGTTTGGACTCCGCATTGTTGCTCGTCCTTCGAAAGGATTTTCGTATTATTGTGCTGGTGAGTTCCGTTCAAATGGTATTCCTGTTGAATCTATTTTAAGCCCAAACCAAACCACTTACGTGGATGTCAGATTACATAGGTTTGTCGATAAAAATGTATTTCGTTTCGATCCTGCTCAAGATGGTTCGGGGAGCTTTAAGAACATTAAACCTTCTGGTAATACAGTGAAATAGAGTAGCTTCTGATACATAGTTATTACAGATCAGCGAAGACTTCATTGGAAGACTACTTAAGTTGATTACCAAAGTGAACTGAACCGCTACGCAGAAAAACCGACCAACCAGCCTCCCTTTTGTCCCACCTCTTCCAGCATGAAATTCATTTCTACCATTACTTCTCTGATTGATAAGATACTGTAGTAGCGTCCTTATCAACTCAACCAAGGAGGTGCGTCATGAGTAGTCCGATCCGAGACGAGTTCGTCGAACACATGAATTTTCACGGTCTCACCCATGAGACCCAGCGTGGGTCACTGCTGTCTCATAGTTAATTCCACAATGCAAGTTGTGGCGAAAATTGTGTTTTTCCTGGTTTGTCAGGCGGCTTTAACAAGTCAGCCAACGGTCTTCTTTCAAAAATGTTCAATTGCAATAGCCTGAGCAGTTGCGTGAGCGATCCTTTGAATTTGGCCATGAATTTAAAATACGACAGCATTAGATAGACACAGAGGGCAATCCATAGCTGTGTAAGTACTGCGTTTTCAGATGTTCCAAGAAACGTCTTCACTTTTAGTTGTTGCTTGATCCACTTAAAGAACAGTTCGATTTGCCAGCGTTCTTTATAAATTGCAGCAACCTCTGATGCTTTGAGTTTCCTCGAATTTGTCACAAACTGATACTCAATGCCCGTTTCTGGATCAACATAGATAATCCGTCGAAAAGTGAACTGATATCCTGGAATTTTTATCTTTTGGTCTTCAAGAACATCAGGAGAATCGGGTTTACGTCGGTTGCCGTAGCGATAGACTTTTGCATTACTTTTAAGCCGTGTTACGAACGTTATTTTGCGTTTGTCGAGGGTCTCGTACCAAGTGTAATCGGTGAACCCTCGGTCAAAAACTACACAAGAACCGGCAGGCAGGTTAAGAGATCGTGCCCATTCGATTTCATGTTTTTTGCCCTCCGTCATATCCATGAAGACTGGAAGATAGCCACTTGCATCAAGGCCAAAATGCAATTTCATGGCACCCTTGGTTTTGCGGTAGTTAGCCCACGGAAACACTGAGAGACAGAGATTGACCATCGTTGCATCGAGTAAATAAATTTTACCCTTGAACTTGAACCTATGCTTCGGAGCATTCGCCTGGCACTTATGCAAAAGCTGAAAGAACATGGCTTTGAAAGTCTCATAAGGCTGTTGCTCATTGACACGAGCCAAGGTGGCCCGACTAGTTGGCCTCATACCCAAATGATACAAACGAGACTTTTGAACGGCCAGGTTGCTGACTAAGTCACGAAGGCTCTTTCTGGAAGTGAGTTGGGCTATAGTCATGGCGAGAAACTGGCTCCATCTGTTGAAGGAGCGAAACTTTTGTCCATGATGATGCTTTCTTGCCAGTTTCTCAAAATCATGTCTTGGGAAAAATGAAGCAATCTGATTTAGGATTGTGCTAGAATGAGCCATGGCTCGGATCTCCTTGTTATTATATTGTTTTTCGCAAATTCACTATAACACAAGAAGCTCTCCGAGCCTTTATTTATCCGTAATCACGTTATTATTTGTGAGACAGCAGTGAGCGTGGGTACATCAGTGGAGTCAGATGCCTGACAAAGTACTACAATCAGTCCCCGGAGAAGCTGAGCAATGACCAGGTGCGGGGCTATTTCCGCCATCTGCTGCTGGAGAAAAAACTGGCATGGAGTTCATGCAAGACCTATCTCTCAGGCATCACCTATTTCTACCGTCATATTTGCGACCGGGAGGTTGATGACCGCTTTGGCCTGCCGTCGAAACCACGGAGCAAGAAACTACCGGCCGTACTGTCAATGGAAGAGGTAGGCCGTCTTCTGGGCTGCATTGATAACCTTAAACACCGGGTTCTGCTCAAGACCATCTACAGCGCAGGGCTTAGTGTCGGGGAAGCTATTCGCCTCAAGCCGGAGCATATTGAAAGCGATCCGTCCAGGATGGTAATCAGGGTCCAACAGGGCAAGGGACGCAAGGATCGCTATACGGTTCTGTCCAGACAGTTGCTCCCTGAACTGCGGACCTATTGGCAGGAGTACAAGCCCAAGCTGTGGTTGTTTCCCGGCCAGAAGCCCGGAACCCATATCAGAAGTGCTTCCGTCTCGATGATGCTCTACGCAGCTAAAAAAAAATCGGCTTAACCAGGGAATGCAGTCTCCATACTCTCAGACACAGCTTTGCCACCCACCTCCTCTATAAAGGCTATGATTTATACCATCAGCCAACTGCTCGGCCACAGCAACATAGAAACAACGACGATCTATCTGCATCTGGTTCCAGCCAGGTATGTCCAACTCAAGAGTCCGCTTGATCTGCTGGACGAGACGAAGGAGGGAGCAGATGAAAGATAATGGCAACACACCGGAGATTGCCGATATCTTTCGCAGATATGGTGAGAAATACCGGGATATGCATGTGGTGGGATCTCAGCAATATAAGGTCATGAGACGCATCGAAATATGTCGGACCGTTGCCCTTGGAGGCCATGTCGAAGCTTGTAATCATTGCGGTTATAGCCGCAACGCATATAACTCCTGCCGGGACAGACACTGTCCGAAATGCCAGACCATGGTCAAGGAGAAATGGCTCAGTGACAGAAGGACAGAACTGCTGCCTTGCCCCTATTTTCACAACGTTTTCACTTTGCCGCATGAGCTTAATCCCCTGGTTATGGGCAATAAACACATTATGCTGACTCTGCTGTTTACCGCAGTCAAAGAAACATTGCAGGTCTTCGCCCGTGATCCGCAGTGGCGCCTTGGGGGCCAACTCGGCTTCATTTCCGTGCTTCACACATGGAATCAGAAACTCATGGACCACTACCACCTGCACTGCATCATCCCGGCAGGAGTTCTTTCATTTGATCGTACAAGCTGGACCGGCACCAGAAGAAAATATTTATTCCGGGTTCAGTCATTGGCGAAGGAGTTCAAAAAACGCTATCTGGACAAGCTAGAAAGGGCACATAAGAAAAACCTCCTTTCTTTCCCTGGCAAGGTTGCAGGGCTGCAAGAGAAAAAACAGTTCCTGACGTTCATAGAAACGTTGCGTGGCAAGCAGTGGATCACTTATGCCAAACAGCCCTTTGGTGGACCGGAACAGGTACTCGAATATCTCGGTCGCTATACCCACCGGGTGGCAATAACCAACAACCGGATCATTGCTATCGATGATGGCAAGGTTAGCTTCAGGTATCGGGACCGCAGCGACGACAATAAGGAAAAAGAACTTACCCTCAGTGCTGAAGAATTTATCAGGCGATTTCTCCTGCACGTGCTGCCGAGCGGCTTTACCAAAATCCGCTATTACGGCTTCCTGGCTCATGCTAACAAGAAAACCTGCATCGCTTTAATCCGCACCCTGATCGGTTCAGACGTCAAATATACACAGAAAACAGTGGAGACCGTTCAGGAGATGATGCTGCGCTTGACCGGCATCGACATCTGCTGCTGCCCGCAGTGCGGCAAGGGAAAGCTGGTCTATCTCAGGCCGATTACCGACCTGGCTTATGATGATAGCTCCTGATCAGGTTTCTGTATCAGGATTTATCTAATTTCCAGATATACCGATGTTGGATTCAACAGGATAGCTGCGTCTTGCACAGGTGAAGATTGCGAGCAAATACGTGGGTGCCATGAAAAAATATACATTTTGTCGCATAGCCAGCGTCATCAAAGACCAGTTTCGCCGGTTATGCTCGAAAGACCCGCTTCTCAATATTGCACCACGACCGATAAACAGTAATCAGGAACCGCAATTAATCCCCATAGCATAACGTTTCCGGCCACAACTCCCCCGCAGTTCAGTTCTCAAGGTTTATCAATAATTGCAGCATGTTTTGTTGTGAATTCAAGGACTGCCAGAGCGCAACTATTGATAAACCTATTCTGTAAATCATTACCTGCTCGACAAAAAAAGTCTCACAGCTGTCAGATTTGATTAAGACTCAACCCCTAAACGCGTCAGGTCTTTTCTACGTTGTGACGTTTTAACCACAACATAGAAAAGACCTATCGTTGCCCGGCCCCTGATCCTTCCTCACTCCAATACCGCAGGTCCCGGCAAGGCAGCCATAAACTCAGCAATGCTCATATATTCAAGTTGAACTTCAAACCAAGTACGGTCGCATCAGAGATATCTTCGGAACCGTTCGGGTTGATGATATACTGGAAAGTGGGCATCAGTTGCACCCCGTATCTCAACACAAAATTATAGGTAAGCTCCACCACAAGCTCATTGCCCCGTTTATGGTCGGAGACGAAATCGTGGGTATAGGTATTGTATTTTGAATGGTCAGAGTGGATGAATATCAGGCCAAGCTTGTCCCTGTCCCGCCCGGGGAACAACCCTTCGTAAAGAAAGCCAAGAGTGGAAGAGACAGGCAGGGCCGCAATCTCTTCATCCGTGTTGACCACCAGCGAACCAAAAAACGCCAGCCCCTGCGCCGGATCGTGCTGCTCTCTGGTCAACATCCAGTCAAGCAGCAGCCACAGTGAGAGATTGCCATCCGATTCACCGCCGGTCTTGAAGTTGGTAAAATCTCCGGTATGGTAATTCGCTCCCACCTTGATCACATTCTGCGTTCCGCCCTGCTCGGCCCGATCAAAAAAGAGGTGCACCTCACCGGTGAATGCCGCACCATTCAAACCAAGTTCCCAGTCCAGGCCGTTACTGTTCTGCTTCGTCCAGCCACCGTCAAAGATACCGAACTTCGCATCGACCATATCCGACACCCTGTACCTGGTATGAATGCCCGCAGTAGCATCGGGATAGGCATTCAGGGCATACGGGGTAAAGACACCTTTGGGGCTACCGCAGATGCCGTTATTCATGAAGTTGCAATAGAGATCTGAGCGGAGGAAGAGGTCGTTCATAACCAGTCGCCCGATATCCACCGACCATTCATCGGTAATCCGGGTGGTGAACTGAAAGTTGGTCAGCTTGGTTGTCTGTCCGCCAAAGGCTTCCTGGGGTTTGTTAAAATACTCACCGTAAATATAACGGCCATCCGGGGATGCGGCAGGGGCTATATACTCCTCTCCGAGGTTATCACCTTCACGACTTGAGACCTTCATCAGGAAAGTGGTCCTGGGAATACCCACCACCTTATCCAGATCCATCTTCAACTCTGCATTTATGTTATGGATATAGGTGGAGTCGGTATCTATACCGCCACCAAGAAGCGCCGCCGGTTCTGCCGTGTAACTCAAGCCCACATCAACCCCCGCCTCATGCAGACTGTTACGATACCCTTTCCAGTCGCCGGAAAGATTGTCGTCAAAAGAGTAGGGCCCACCTATGGCGAGTACCGGCATGAACAGTAAAAATAACAGAACACAAAGCAAGGAAAAGCCATGAAAACCTTTCATAGAGCCTCCAATGTGCAAACGTTTTATCTCGCATCAAGGGCCAAAGCCCCGCTACAGCTTCTCTCCGTCAAATGCTTTATCTCTTGGAAATGCTGCAAATATTGAATCAAAATTATCAATAAACAGGGTGTAATAACCAAATGCCTTTCTGCTCATCTAGTACTCTAATCAGTTCAGGTGGCATCGCGTGGACTGATTAGCTATTAGATCATCTCCCGATTACGGACTTCCTCCTGCACATCCACCACCAGCTCCCGCATGCTTTCAAGCAGCACGTAAACACATGGCACCAGCATGGTGGAGATCAGTGTGGCGGCTCCCATACCGCCGAGCACCACTACGCCAATCGATTTCATGGTCATCGCTCCGGCACCGGTGGCCACAGCTAAGGGAAAAACACCGAACACAAATGAGAGAATGGTCATCATGATGGCCCGGAAACGAAGCTGTGCTGCATTCACCGCCGATTCGATGATGGACATGCCGCTTTCTCGGCTCTCCTTGGCCACCTCAACAATGAGGATAGCGTTTTTGGAGGAAAGACCGATCAGCAACACCAAGCCTATCTGGGCGAACAGGTTGTTGTCGAGCCCGGCAAGGTTCTGGGCAAACAGTGCCCCCAGCATAACCAGCGGCACCGAAACCATGATCATGATCGGCAAAACCCAGCTCTCATACTGGGCGGCAAGTACCAGGTAGACCACGATCAGGGCGAAGGTGAAGACATAGATCTGGGCATTGCCCGCCAACCGTTCCTGATAGGACATTCCCGACCAGTCGAAACCATAGCTGCCGTCGGTCGGCAGCACCCGCTGGGCGATCTCCTCCAGGGCCTCCATGGCCTGGCCGGAACTGTAACCGGGGGCGGCCGAGCCGTTGATGGTGATGGTGCGGTACATGTTGTAATGGGGCAGATCGGAAGGGCCTATGGTCTGGTTCAGGCTGACCAGAGAGGCCACCGGCACCATTTTGCCTTCCCGGTTGCGGACAAACAGCTCATTGATATCCCTTATCTCACTGCGATACTCCATCTCGGCCTGGACATACACCCTGAAGACCTTGCCGAACTTAGTAAAATCGTTGATATACAAGGAGCCAAGATAGGTCTGCAGGGTGGTGAAGAGTTCGGCCAGATCGACCCCCAGCGCCGCCGTCTTGTTGCGGTCTATATCAATGCTGACAAAAGGATAATTGGGCGCGTAGGTGGTATAGGCCACCCCTATGCGAGGATCCTTATTCGCTTCTGCTATCAGTGTATAGGCATAGCTGACAAAGTTGTTCAGGTCCCCCGACAGATAATCCTGGAGACGAAAGTCGAAGCCACCCACCGTGCCGATGCCGGGGATGCCCGGGATATTAAACGCCACCACGTTCGCTTCGGTGATTCCCTGGGCCTTTATGTTCGTCTCGGCCAGGATGGTCTCGATATCCCTCTGCACTTTCTTGCGATCACCCCAGGAGTCCAGTGACACGAAGCCTGCTCCCGCACTGGTGTCAAGGGTGGCAGAGAGCATGTTGTAGCCATCGATCATCACCATATCCTTAACCCCTTCAATATCCTGCAGAATCTCCTCCAGTTCCTCGCGCACCTCGCTGGTGCGGTTCAGCGCCATACCTGGCTTGAGGTTGAACATAATGACTAGCACCCCTTTATCCTCTTCCGGAACAAAGCCGGTCGGGGTGGTTTTCAGCACCCATCCGGTCAATACCAACAGTCCGATAAAAACCAGCACCACCAGGTAACGAAGCTTAATCAGCAGTTCCACCAGCCGGATATACCAACGGGTAAGCCAGGCAAAGAACTTGTCGAACAGCTGAAAGAAAATGAACTTTCCCTGGCCTTCCGGCAGCCTCCTGACGACGATGGCCGATAAGGCCGGCGACAGGGTCATGGCGTTGAGCGAGGAGATCAACACCGCAAAGGAGATGGTCAAGGCAAACTGCCGGTACACCGACCCAACCAGGCCCGGCATCATGGAAACCGGTACGAACACAGCTACCAGCACCAGGGTGGTTGCGATGATCGGGCCGATAAGCTGCAGCATGGCCTTTTTCACCACTTGGGGGATGGTCAGCGCCGGCTCCTCATTCATGATTCGCTCAACATTTTCCACCACCAGGATGACGTCGTCAACCACAATGCCGATGGCCAGGATCAGGCCAAAAAGTGTCAGGAAATTAATGGAAAAACCCGCTGCCAGCATGGCCGCGAAGGTGCCGACCAGAGAAACAGGGATCGCCACCGAGGCAATAATGGTCGGCCGCCAGGAACCCAGAAAAATAAAGACGATCAGGATAACCAGGGCCACCGCGATGAAGAGGTTGACCACCACGTTCTGGATGGCCACTTCAACGAACAGGGTGGTGTCATAGGGGATTGAATAGGTGACACCCTCCGGAAAGCGCCGTTTCAGCTCCTCCATCTTGGCCACCGCCAGCTTCTTTATCGAAAGGGCATTGGCCTCCGGCAGCTGATAGATGGCGATGGAGGCGGCCGGCTTGCTATTCACCCTGGCGTTCCAGTCATAGTTTTCCGCACCGAGCTCGATATCTGCCACATCAGCCAGATACACCAAGGTGCCGTCATCCAGGTACTTGATAATGATATTCTCAAATTGTTTCACATCCTCCAGCTGGCCCTCGGTGGTGAGCACAAACTGCAGCTGCTGATCGTCAAAGGTCGGAGGTGAACCAAGCCTTCCCAGGGCCGCCTGCCGGTTCTGGGACTGTATCGCCGCCACCACATCACCGGGGCTGATGCCCATCGATTTTATCCGGTCCGGGTCCAGCCAGACCCGCATGGAGTACTTTTTCTCACCGAGGTTTTCCACTGAGCCGACCCCGGGAATACGGCGCAATTCGTCAAGGATATTTATGGTGACAAAATTACTTAAAAAGCTCTCGTCATACCGCTCATCACCAGTGAGAGAAAACAGACAGACGATGGCAGGCGACTTCTTATCAACCACCACGCCCTGCTGCCGCACTTCCGACGGCAGTTGCGGAGTGGCGATTGAGACCTTGTTCTGCACATCCACCGCAGCAATATCAATATCATAGCCAGGTTCAAAATAGACGCTGATGCTGGAATTGCCCGAACTGGTACTGGAGGACTGCATATAGATCATGCCCTTGACCCCGTTAATGCGATCCTCGAGGGGGCGTGTTACCGCCTCCTCCACCGTGAAAGCATTGGCACCGACATAGGTTGCGGACACAACAACGGTGGGCGGAGAGACATCTGGGTACTCCTGCACCGGCAGGATAAAGATGGAGACCAGCCCGGACAGGACAATCAGCAGAGAGATAACCATCGCAAAGATGGGCCGCTTGATAAAAAATATAGAAAACATGGCTACCCCGCTTATTTCACGAGCTGAACTGAACCTTCACAGGCAACGTCAGGCAATTTCCACATTCTGCCCTGCAAATCGTGAGAACTGCGCCTGCTGGGGGCCGGATCGACTCGCGCCCAAGGGTGAAATTGTTATCAGTTTCTCTTTGTTGATATAGATATCCGGCAAAGCAGCTGCACGCTGCGTCCAAAGGATGGCTCCCTTAAGACCAGGAGTAGCCCGTTTGGCGTGCAATTTGAAGTACTCTACCGGCCTACTGCGTTGACGGCAGCATATTCTGCTCTTTGAGATACGCCTGTATCCCCTTTGTGTCGGTGGCGTCCGTCACCTCGACCTTACGATTCGGCTGAAGCTTGGCAAAGCCGGAAACTATCACCTGCTCCCCGCCCTGGAGCCCTTCGGTGATAATGGTGTAATGTCTGCTCTCATATCCTTTTCTCACATCCACCCGCTTGATCCTGCTCTCTTCTCCCACAATATAGAGAAAGCTGGAGCGCTGATCCTCATGGACGGCTGCCGGGGGCACCACCAGAAAGCTGACCTGGTCGGTCACCATCACCTCGATGTAGACAAAGGTTCCCTCAAGCACAGAATGATCGGGGTTGGCAACCGAGGCCCGCATGGTAATGGTACCGGTAGTACGGTCAACACGATTATCAGTGAAATCGACCAGGCCCTCCAGCTGCCCCCGCTCAAGCATTCCCCCTGTGTTGCCGGGCACGTTGACCCTGGCCTCCATGTTATCCTGCGACTTGTATTGCCGCATCATCTGGAACTGCTGTTCGGTCGGGTTGAAGTAGACATACATAGGGTCATCGCTGACGATAGTTGTCAGGACTGTCTGATCTCCGTAGCCGACGATGTTGCCGATATCGACAAACCTCCTGCTGACCCTGCCGGATATTGGGGCAAGTACATCGGTATAACTTAAACTGAGTTCCGCTTCACGGATGGCGGCCTGGTCAGACTTCAAGGTGGCCTCCAGCTCTGCCACCCGTGCCTCATACTGATCCAGGGTGGCTCTGGGGGCCAGCTCTTCAGCCACCAGCGGCTGGTAGCGCGCCACGTCCCTTCTTGCCAGGGCCAGGGACGCCTTATTCTGCTCCAGGCGGGCCTTGGCGCTGTCGAGCGCAGCTTCATAGGTATCTTTTTCTATGGTAAACAGGACGTCGCCTTCCTCGACGTAATCACCTTCAGCAAAAAGCGCCTCCTCGAGCCGACCGGCGACCCTGGCTCGTACTTCAACCCGTTTGGTGGCTTCGGTCTTGCCGGCATATTCGATCCAGATGGGCAGCTGCTCATCCTGCACAGTGATCGCCTCCACCGGCAGCGGCGGCGGTTCCTGGGGTGGAGCCTGCTGCTGTTCCTCACTGCAACCCTGGACCATGACCAAGGTTGTCAATAACCAGATAATAGGACTCAGATGGGTCATCTATATCCCCCTTTAAGGTGTAATCGTAAGAAAGATCCTCCTTATACCTAACACATTGTTGCTCTAATTTAAATTCTGTTCTACCATAAAAGACATTTAACCAGATCGATTTCTTGATCGGTTTTACGAGTTTCGCCAACCAGGCCCTGATCCTGTTGGGTTTCAACGAGGTTGGAGCCCTGAAGAACGCTCAACAATTTTTCGTCTGGAGATATATTATGCACTATAAATCCAACATGGTTGCGTTGCTGATGATTGTCCTGACCTTGATCGCCCCCGGTCGGCTTCGATCGGAAACGATAGAACTCGGGCTCAATGACCTGATCGAGATCGCCCTGCAGCAAAATCCGCAGATAGAAATTGCCAGACAGCAGCTCGCCGGAGATGCGGGAATACTGACCCAGGCGAAATCCGGCTACCTGCCGCGTCTTGGCACAACTGCTGACTACGGCAGGGTATATGTAGACGGTCTAAGTCCTGAGGATGAAGATAACGTCGCCTCCCTGCTTTTGACACTCTCCCAACTCATCTATGACTTCGGCAGAACCACCGGTCTGATCGACGCCAGCGCCTTCAATGTTGCAGCGTCGGAAGAAAATCTGAGACAAGTTTATCACGATGTGGTCCTTGATGTAAAAAATCAATTCTACGACGTACTGGAGAGTCAGGAGCTCATAGTCGTAGCCGAAGAGGCTGTAACTAATTATACGCGCCAACTCTATCGAGCCAGAAAATATCTTGAAGCGGGTATACGAACCAGAATCGATGTGACAAACGCCGAAGTCAACCTGGCTAACGAACGGCTGGGCCTGGTGCAGGCCAAAGCTGATTTACAGTCGGCCAGGGTCGCGCTTGAGCAAACTTTAGGTGGTGCACCCAACAACGGGGACTATCAGGTTGTAATAGATGAGACCGGCCTGGGGGAGTTGGTTACAGATAAGCCACCGATCCCCGATACACTGAATAACCTTCTGGTTACCGCGGACCAAAACCGACCCGGGTTGAGTGAATTCGGCTACCTTATTGAAGCGGCTGAAGCAAATCTTCGCTCGGCCAAAGGCGATTACTGGCCGTCCATCGGTGTGACCGGCTCATATACAGGTTACGATACCGATATCTCAAGCCTGAATGACACCTGGCAGGTAGGCGTCGGTGCCACCTGGGAGCTTTTCTCCGGCTTTGAGACAGAGGGGCTGGTTGCCGAGGCCAAGGCCAACCTGCGTGAAGTTACGGCAGGTTATCGCCAATTCAACCTGTCAGTGACGCAACAGGTAACTGACAGCTACCTGCGTGCTGTTGAAAACAAAGAAGGTGTTGATATTGCCGGCCAGTCCCTAGGGCTCGCCGAAGAGAACCTGGAACTGGCTGATAAACGGTATCAAACAGGTCTTGGGGACTGGCTGGAATTTAACGATGCCCAGTTGCTTCTTACCCAAAACCAGACTAATCTGGTTGTAACGTATTACACATACTTGAGATCGCTGGCGCGAATCGAGTGGTCCACCGGGGTTATCCCCGAACTGCAGGGCCGCACATACAGATAGCACAGAGAAAAAATATACCGAAAACAAGCCAACAACCATTCAGCGTACTGAAGGAAGATTTATGGATAAATACGAAGAAACGGCTGACATTTCAACTTCTTCTGAAGATTATGCCAGCAGATTTCATGGCAAGACCGGTGAGTATTTTCTCGAGATGCAATTCGCAAAAGTTGAGAAATACCTGGCGGGTTACTACAGGCCAACAATTCTCGACGTGGGCGGAGGCCATGCCCAACTGGCAATCCCCCTCATCCAGAAAGGTTACAATGTAACCATAACCGGCAGTGACGATTGTTGCGAAGAGAGGTTGCTGGCCGCAGGTTTACAGGGAAGCTACAGCTACCATACCTGCGACATGCTCAACCTGCCGTTTAAAGACAACTGTTTCGATGTGGTTCTCGCATTCAGGCTTATATCCCATGTCGAACGTTGGCGACTTCTCATTCGAGAACTGAGTAGAGTCGCCAAAAAAGCAGTAATTATAGATTATCCCGATTGGCGCAGTACCAACATCCTCTACTCCATGCTTTTCCCGATAAAGAAACTCTTTGAAAAAAACACCAGAAACTATACTCTATTCACCCGCAAAGAAATTTCTCAGGAGTTTGAACGTAACGGCTTGATTGTAACGGAATTTGATCCTGAGTTCATGCTTCCCATGGTGGTGCACAGGGCCGTAAACTCCAGATACTTCTCGCAGTTTTCAGAAAATGTATTCGCCGCGATTGGTGTCACCCAGCTGCTGGGCTCTCCCATAGTCGCCTGCGCGCAGAAATTGCAAAGCACATATCAGGCAGAGCGGTCTTCCTTAAAGGGCTCGGTCCTGTCCCCAGCTAAGCTACGGACATCAGACCAGCTCCGCAATAACTGAATCACAAAATCAGACCTGCTCCATCGGAGCCGAACCAGATCGTCAAATCCTATCCTGCCTCGAACTGCTTCTTCACCTCCTCCACCAAGCTTCACTCCATGCATATGATAGCGTCTTTCCTGTGTGCAAACAGACCTTAACACTTTGTCTGCAGCTATCTTCCCGGCCACACCCAGCTCCGCCGAATATCTTGCTGTTATTGGGTCATTTCAAACATACAGAACCAACATGGCACAGACCTTGCTCTCCCTGAATCAAACAATTTTCATGGCATTTTTTTATTAGCGATACCGGCCGGAGTTGGCCGGTATCTGTTGCAAACAATTTTGCTTTAATCTCAGGGAGGGAATTATGGCAGGCAGTACGATCAAGACGGACAGCGTTGTCGTCGACGAAGCAAAAAGTTCGTTGAGTGATTTATGGAAGAAGGAAGATTACTGGGCAATCTGGCTCGGCTTTGCCCTGCTGCTTGCCGGCCTGGCTATTTTTATGCCACGTCAGCCGGAAGGCATGCAGGAAGTGTTCAACACTTCAAATGCAATCATGAAGCAAGAAGCAGCAAAAGCTCCATTTAAAACTGTAGCTTTTATCGAAGCCCAGGACGCCAAAGAGAAGATCAAGGCAAGAAGCCAGGGTTTTGCCAAGGATATTGCTGCATTCATGAGCAAGCCAAAGAAGTGGACCTCCAATCCGCTTGACGCTTTCATCATGACCCAGGAGCAGGCGGACGCCAAGAATGCCAAGGCCATGCCGAAGTATGAGGCTGCCAAAGCCACTGCCGTTACTGCAAAGGCTGCTGCTGTCACAGCAGAGACCGCTGCCGCTGCCGCAGGTTTCGCCAACACCGAGCTGAACAGTGTTACTGAAAAGAAGATCGATGACTGGAGACGCGCCAACGCCAAAGAATCTTCTGCCAAGAAAAAGACCAAGAACAAGCCTTTTAACCTCTTTCCAAGCCTCTTTGGAATGTTTCTTGCCACCGGCCTGCTGTTTTCTATCGGTATCTACTTTATGGGTGGCTCTGTTACCGGCTTCATGAAAGGTTTCACCGCTGTTTTTGCAGTAAGCCTTCTTGCCTACGTCTTTGCCGGCCAGGCTACCGCTAAACACTACGGCATTGGTTACGCTGCCTGGGCCATCGCCATCGGTATGATTATCGCCAACACCGTCGGCACACCTAACTGGGTCAAGCCTGCCCTACAGGTAGAATTCTTCATCAAAACCGGCCTGGTACTGCTCGGTGCCGAGGTACTGTTCAACAAGATCGTTGCCATCGGTGTTCCTGGTATCTTCGTAGCATGGTTCGTAACCCCTACAGTACTTATCACTACGTTCTGGTTCGGTCAGAAAGTATTGAAGATGGAGTCGAAGACTCTGAACATGGTTATCGCCTCTGACATGTCCGTGTGTGGTACCTCTGCAGCTATCGCTGCCGCCGCAGCATGTCGCGCGAAGAAAGAAGAACTTACCCTCGCCATCGGCCTGTCCCTGGTTTTCACCTCCATCATGATGATCGTTATGCCGGCCGTCATTAAAGCCACCGGTATGCCGTATATCCTCGGTGGTGCCTGGATGGGTGGTACCATTGATGCGACTGGTGCCGTTGCCGCTGCCGGTGCCTTCCTTTCCGAGAAAGCACTCTACGTTGCTGCAACCATCAAGATGATCCAGAACGTACTGATCGGTGTTACCGCTTTTGGTATCGCCGTTTACTGGACCATGAAGGTAGAGCCCAAAGAGACCGGCAACAAAGTTGGCTGGATGGAAATCTGGCACCGCTTTCCGAAGTTCGTACTCGGCTTCCTCGCGGCTTCTGTTTTCTTCTCTTTCCTCTACACCCAGATCGGACCGGACGCTGGTTTCACCATGATCGACAACGGAGTATTGAGAGGTTTCACCAAGACCTGCCGCGGCTGGTTCTTCTGCTTCTCTTTTGCTGCAATCGGTCTTGCTACCAACTTCCGTGAGCTTGCTCACTACTTCAAAGGCGGCAAGCCTTTCATCCTCTATGTATGCGGCCAGTCTCTGAACCTGGTTCTTACCCTTGGCATGGCCTATATCATGTTCTATCTGGTATTCCCGGAGATCACTGCTGCGATCTAATACAATTGGGGAATTAAACAGTAAAACTGCACGGGGATAACCCGGGCAGATAGAACACAATGCGGCGGAGCCCTTACAGGCTCCGCCGCATTCTTCACCGAGGAGAAATCTATGGAAACTGCATCACCCAAAAGCCAGGTTCGGGGCTTTGCCCAACTCATTGCCTGCTGCTTTGTCGTCTGGGCCACTACATTTCATGTTCTGCCTGCGTTGACCCAGTCTCACCCCGACATCCTTACACTTGCTGACTTTATTGATGAATCTGAAATCGATACTGGTGAATTCTACTATACAGGCGTCGAAGTTGTCGTTCAGGCCGATATCAACACCCGTTCAACCATCGAGTATTTTGCCCATAAGTAACAACAACAGACCTCACGACCTTTCATTCCAACGTACCCCACACGTATTTAAAGGCGGTATGTGAGTAGCTTGCTTCACGGCAATCTGCTCACCTACCGCCTTTTTTCATGCCACCAGTCTTTCCCGCCTGCAAAAGGCTGCCCCAGCCCGGTAATCCCCCCTCAGAACTCGAAAGGAAGTCAACCTACTTTTGCTACAAAACACGGCAACATGGCAGAGATCCAGTACGAATTGCCCTAAGCGTTTTTTCACACCATATCAAACAATACTATTTAAGAGATGCCCTCAGGGTACAGCCCTTACGATTCACACCTTTTCCCGTATTTCAGCCCGTAAATTAGAACAACATGACGTACTGTCAAAATCTTGGATCTGGCAACACCTGAACAATCAGCAATCCGGACCAGCAGCACCACCTGCTCCAAAGGCATGCCCAAAGCACCCCTTCCCCCTGCACCTTCATCAGTTTCACTCTTCAGCAAAAGCTATAGTCAAAAAACGCAATATCAGGCCCTTGAGCTAGAGACTTTTCACAACCACCACACCCGCGCCCAGCAGTGCAAACCTGATAGCCACAACTGCAAACCTGAGTTTACACATCCACATTGTGGCCATTCTGTGCATTTGCGCACCCGGTGCCTAACATTAAATAGTTAGGAAATAATTCACATAATGGCATGAGATTTGCTGGTATGACCAGTGTTGATATAAAGCAGTTTTCACCTGGTCTCAATCAGGGCATCCGGGTGAACATTTTTTAGGCATTACACTTGAGCATTTTAACTCACGGGAGAGAATCATGGCAGAAGCAAAGACTCAAGTCGACAGTAATATCGTCGTCGACACAGGACAAAGCAAGTGGAGCGATTTGTGGTTGAAGGAAGATTACTGGGCAATTTGGCTCGGTTTTTCCCTGCTTATCGCAGGTCTCATCATTTTTATGCCACGGCCACCGGCAAACATGCACGAGGTATTTGATAAATCAAATGCCATCATGGAGCAGGAAGCTGCAAAGGCACCATTCAAGACTTTAGAATTCTTTGAAGCTCAGGACGCAAAAGAGAAAGTTCGGGCAAGAAATCAGAGTTTTGCTAAAAAGATCGCAGGATTCATGGACAAGCCTAAAGGCTGGACCAGCAATCCACTTGATGCACTGTACCGAACCCAGGCACAGGCTGACGCGATCAACGTAAAGAAAGCGCCTGCCGCCGAAAAAGCAGCCGCTGCCGCTGTTGAAGCACGCGCCACCGCATTGGCCGCCCAGGATATCGCCGCTGCTGCAGGTTTTGCCAATGCTTCTCTGAATGCAACTGCTGAGACAGAGATTGATCAGTGGAGACGCGCCAACGCCAAGGCTTCTTCTGCCAAATCCAAGGCGAACGCCAAACCGTATAATGTCATTCCTGGTTTGCTCGGCTTTATGGTAGTCTCAGGTCTGTTCTTCTCCATCGGTATCCATTTCATGGGTGGCGATGTAAAGAAATTCCTTATCGGTTTTACCGCTGTTTTTGCACTCTCTGTATTCGCCTATCTCATGGCCGGTCAGGCCACCGCTAAACATTATGGTTTCGGTTACGCAGCCTGGGCAATCTTCCTCGGTATGCTGATAGCTAACACCGTCGGCACTCCCGACTGGGTTAAGCCTGCCCTGCAGGTTGAGTTCTTCATCAAGACCGGTCTTGTTCTGCTCGGTGGTGAGATCCTCTTTAACAAGATCGTAGCAATCGGTGTTCCTGGTATCTTCGTAGCATGGTTCGTTACCCCTGTTGTACTCATCACTACCTTCTGGTTTGGCCAGAAAGTGCTGAAGATTGAATCCAAGACCCTGAACATGGTCATCTCTTCCGACATGTCCGTATGTGGTACCTCTGCCGCAATCGCAGCCGCCGCAGCATGTCGCGCCAAGAAAGAAGAGCTGACCCTCGCCATCGGCCTGTCCCTGGTTTTCACCTCCATCATGATGATCGTTATGCCGGCCATCATTAAAGCCACCGGTATGCCGTACATCCTTGGTGGTGCCTGGATGGGTGGTACCATCGATGCAACCGGTGCTGTTGCCGCAGCTGGAGCATTCCTCTCCGAGAAAGCACTCTATGTTGCTGCAACCATCAAGATGATCCAGAACGTTCTGATCGGTGTTACCGCTTTTGGTATCGCGGTGTACTGGACCATGAAGGTAGAGCCGAAAGAGACCGGCAACAAGGTTGGCTGGATGGAAATCTGGCACCGCTTTCCGAAGTTCGTACTCGGCTTCCTCGCGGCTTCCGTATTCTTCTCTTTCCTTTACACCAAGATCGGTCCGGACGCTGGTTTCACCATGATCGACAACGGTGTACTGAGAGGTTTCACCCGCATCTGCCGTGACTGGTTCTTCTGCTTCTCCTTTGCAGCGATCGGTCTGGCTACCAACTTCCGTGAGCTGGCTCCCTACTTCAAGGGTGGTAAGCCGTTCATTCTCTACGTATGCGGTCAGTCCCTCAACCTGGTACTTACCCTTACCATGGCCTACATCATGTTCTACCTGGTGTTCCCGGAAATCACCGCAGCAATCTGATTCGTGGATACGTGGAATGTAAAGTAGTACAGTTGAAAAAAGTACATCTGGCAGCGGAACCTTCGGGTTCCGCTGCCCCTTCATTGGAGGCACAAATGAGCAAGGAATTGAAAAAATCAAAAGTAAAAGGTATTAGCCAACTTGCAGCCAGCCTTATCGCAGTCTGGGGTGTTACCTTCTACGTTTTGCCTGCAATCACCAGTTCCAGCGACTCTATCCAGGGGCTTGCAGATTACATAGACGAAACCGGCATCGAGACTGGCAATTTCTACTACACCAGCGTGGAGATTGTTTCACATGCCGACATGAATGCCAGATCTACCATCGAGTATTTTGCCGACCGACCAAAACGCATCGCGGCAATCCAAAAAAACAGTGCCATTGTGGGTGAATAAACCGGCAAGAGCCCCTTTGCTCTTTTGCTGCACCCCAAAAAGGTCTCACCCGGCAGGACCCTCAAAATCCTGCGCACAACTCGATATCTTTCGCTGCTCTGAAAAATAAGGTACATTTCGACTGAACCGATGCCCGAAAACTCTCAAATCAAAAAACCGGCATCAATCGAAGTACCAGAGCAACGAAAAGGTATCATGAGAATTCCCCGACTATATTCACTGCAAAGCAAATTTATCCTAGGCCTGATTTTCATCATAATGATCATCAGTGTCATCAATATCACCGGCCTCTGGTTTTTCATGCAGAAAACCCTGCAGGATGAGGTAAGCACCAGAGCGGAGATCGTTCTCGACCAGGTCGATTCTGTTAAAAAATATGTACAGCTATCCCTGCGCCCAAAGATGTTTGAAGAGGTTCCCGACAAGTTTATAAGAGAAGCGATGTCCTCCTCCTTCATCACCCGCAGCGTCATGGAGCAGAATCATTCCGCTAGCCTGAACTATATTTTCCGACGGGTAGCTATCGGGGCAAGAAATCCCGAATTTGAGGCAAATAAGGTTGAAAAGGAGTTGGTTCAATATTTTCGGGACAACCAGGATCAGGAGCTCTGGACGGGTACAAAGAAGATCAGGGAGCAGGACGTTTACATCATGGCCCGCCCTGTTCGCTACGGTCAGAGTTGCCTGCTCTGCCATGGTGACCCAGCCGACTCCCCCAAAGAATTGGCAGATCTTTATCCGGATTCGGGATTTTATCACACTCTTGATTCCATCGACGGCATAGATCTGGTTGGCATCCCCACCAAAGAGTATGCTGCCAAAAATGACAGTGAGTTCCTGCTCTATGTTGTTATCTACCTGACAATTTCATGCCTGGTTCTATTTCTTATTTATCAGGCATTTCAAAGGGTTGTCATTGTTAACCTGCGCACTCTCACCAGCCAGTTCCGTAATAGTTTTAAAGACCAGAAAGGCAGCGAGTTGCTCAAGAAAGTGGAACACGGCGATGAAGTTGAAGAGATGATAGAAGCCATGGAGGGACTGGGCCAGCATCTCTATGAGACAGACAAACAACTTAAGAGTCACACAGCCAATCTCGAAGCAGAAGTAGCACGCAGAACAGAGCAGCTCTCTTTAGAAAACTTACGCAGGCGCCGGGATTTCGAGCTCTTCGTCGATATTCTCAGGTCACTGAAAGCAAGTCAGAAACAGTCCGATCTCTGGCAATCAGTGTTGCCTGTACTCACCAGGACACTTGGTCTGCAGTCTGCATCATACATCTGCACATTTTCCAGTAACCGCAGCTATAGCTGGCCGCCAGGCGCCATGGCCCCGGCATTGCCTGCAAATCACGTAGATCTTCTCACTCGACCACGGATAGTTGCCCAGTATAACACTGTATTCATTCCCATTGGCAGCAGTGATGATAATATCGAAGGATTATTGTATCTACAGCGCCCTCCCGGTAAAAGCTTCAGCGACGATGAAGTAGAGATGTTTAATGCCGTTGGCCGGCAACTTGGTATCGCTGCAGAGAACCTTGCGGCACTTGATTCCGTATTGCGCCAGACCAACAACCTCCAGGCGATTTTTGAGGGTATCACAGATCCGTTGATGCTGATAGAACACCCGGGGGCGATTATCATGGCCAATGACGCAGCGAACAACCTGCTTGAATCACTTGCCTTTAACGACAGGAAGCAGACCATAACTCAATGCCTTGTGTCCCTCGGCGGCATAGAGGTTTCCGAACTTTTGCCGGAAAATCCACCATACAGCTCAAAATCAAAAGAGATTACTATCGATGGCGGCAGAAGCTTCCTGCTTTCCACCTTCCCGCTGATACCCGCAGGTGACCAGCCTCCTCGTCTTATTCTGTCAATTCAGGAGAATACCGAACACAAACGAGTTCTCCAGCAGATGGTTCAATCGGAGAAAATGGCCACGGTGGGTGAGCTTGCTGCCGGCCTGGCCCATGAGTTGAACAACCCGCTCGGCGTAATTCTCTGTTATGCCGAGCTGCTGAAAAAATCGGTCTCCGACCCTGAATTGCAGGAAGATATCAATGTGGTTCTCAAACATACCCAGCAGGCTCAGGCGGTGCTGCTCGATCTGCTGAACTTTTCCCGACCCAAAGTTTCCATGTCCAGCCACACTGTAATTGGCGATATCACCGAGGGGGTAACCAATGTGTTCAAAGTGAAGGCGGCTAAAGAAAATGTAACCCTTCGCTGTCACCGCTCCGATGCTCATCGCAGGGTATTGGTCGAACCAAGTGTTATTGAACACATCGTACTCAATTTACTCCTTAACGCACTTGACGCGGTTTCGGAGGCAAACGGTACCATAGATGTTTACATTGATTACCTTAAAGAAACAAATGTGGTACAATTGAGGGTCGAAGATAGTGGCACCGGCATTGACCCTGCCATCCACCCCTACATATTCGACCCGTTTTTCACCACCAAGGACGTGAACAAAGGAACAGGCCTGGGACTGGCGATCATCTACCGTTCCATGGAAGAGTTAGGTGGCACTATTGAAGCCCGTTCTTTGCCAAAAGGCGGTGCTGTCTTTGAATTGAATTTCCCCGCCAGCGATAGTTAAGGAACACAACCATGAAGGTTGAAATGCATATACTTCTCGTCGATGACGAGCCCGACTTCAGCCGTGGTCTTTCCAGGCTGATTTCGGTGGAATACCCTGAGATACAAATCAGTACTGCCTCAAGCGGTGAAGAGGCTCTGGCCGCAGTTGCCGGTAACCAGGTAGATCTGGTCATCACCGATCTCCGTATGCCAGGCATGGACGGTATTACCCTGTCCAAAAAACTATTGGAGATCCAACCCGGTATCAAGGTTGTGCTCCTGACAGGCTATGGCACCATTGAAAAGGCTGTAGAGGCTGTGCGCCTGGGCGCCTTCGATTTTCTCACCAAACCGGTTGCATCGGATCAGCTCTATAGCACGCTGAATAAGGTAAGAGAATATATCCGGCTCGAGCAGGAGAACAGCCGGCTTAAAAAAATGCTGGAGGGTAACAAGAGCGATATATTGCTCGGTCAGAGCCCGGCAATGCTCGAGGTTCAGAAATCCCTGCAGATGGTTGCAGTTTCCGATTATCCCGTGCTCATCTTCGGTGAATCAGGTACAGGCAAGGAACTCGCCTCCCGCATGGTGCACCAGCTCAGCAACCGTAGCGATAAACCATTTATCGCTGTGAACTGCCCGGCAATTCCCGACTCGCTGATGGAGAGCGAGCTGTTCGGTTATACCAAGGGCGCCTTCACAGGGGCGGACAAGGACAGGGATGGTCTGATCCAATCCGCCAACCTGGGCACCCTGCATCTGGATGAAATCGGTGACATTTCCCACGCCATGCAGTTGAAACTTCTGCGCTTTCTACAGGAAGGAGAGGTTCGCCCGGTAGGTTCCACCAAAACCTATAAAACAGACGTACGCATCATCGCCTCCACCAACCAGCAACTTGAGGAGAAGGTCAACCAAAACACCTTCAGGGCAGATCTCTATTACCGCTTGAATGTGGTGACAATACATTTGCCGCCGCTCAGGGAACGTGTTGAGGATATCGCCCTGCTCACCCGGTTTTTCCTCGACCAGACCTGCAAGGAGATGCGTATCGAACAAACCGGCCTGGAGCCCGATGTACTCTCCTACCTCAGCACCAAGGATTGGCCCGGCAATGTTCGGGAGTTGCAGAATTATATACGAAGACTGGTTATTTTCTCCGGGGGAGCCAATATCACCATGGCCACTGTGGGACGTATCGAAAATCCAGGCCAGGCCGTGCCCAGCATCGATGGCGAACTTGGCCCGTACAAAATGATGAAAGCTGCGGTCGCCGACAGGTTTACCAAAAATTATTTTGAACAACTCTTCAAGGAGACGTCAGGCAATGTCTCGGAGGCTGCCAGGATAAGCGGACTGTCCAGAGTTGCCATTCAAAAACTGTGTCAGCGCCTGAGCCTTGACCCGGGTAAATTCCGCTAGGAACTGTTTTAAAAATTATGCTTTTTTTGCGCAACAGCACCCCTGAGAAGCTATTATTACGAGCTATAAACTGAAAAAAAGATCCGATAACACACTCCCTACAACTGTAGCGCAATCAAATCTGACGATCTCCCATCGTTTTCATATAGCCGCGGAAAAATTCACAGAAGGAACCTTAACCTCGGTTTCGGCGCCCCACCTTGAAATCTCCCAGTAATGCTATTCTCTTCTGGGCTATCGAGAGTTTGATGACATATGATTGTCAGTCATCTTTCAGGAGAGGTGGCGGGTATTCTCTTGCATCAGAAATTAAATCAGTCCCTTTCTCGCCTGTCGCATGCCCTGAGGATTGTCATCCTGATGCCACTGGGAGTCTACCCCCTGTGAATACGACATTGCGATTCCAAAGAACTTCGTGGGAAAACCGGCACAAGAGGATACGGCCGTCAGATTTTGCCATGGGGACAATCAGTTGAAAAGGCACTTATTTATCTCTCTTACCTTCTCTATCATCTATATTTTACCGTTCGTCTTTATCTAAAATTCTAGTTCGGCGATTTCTGGCTCAGCCTGAAACTGCCCTGCTTCCCCAGAGCTGTGTGATACACGTTTTCATGAGCTGGAGATATTCGGCTAACGTTTCTTGAAATGAACAAACCCAGATCGAACCCACAAAGAAAAGTTAAATAAATTCATATACATGTTGTTATTTTAACAATTTTAACACGGTCTCTTCTTGCAGACACCGCCATTTTCTTTGTATCTGAGAATCTGCACCAAAATTCAGTCAGCACATCTTCTTTAGCGCGATGAAGGGGATAGGGAACACAGGTGATTTTGCTTCGTTAAAGGACATTGTCTTTTTTTGGGGGGAATTGATCCGGCAGTAATCGCACTCCTGTTCTTCCGGCCGTCACGTAAATTTTTTCCTTCGCCCAGGCCAGCTCGAATGTTGTAAGCGTATCCAGTGATCCAAAACAAACAGGTAAATTGTCGGACGGGTTGCCATTGCAACAGGCTTTCACGTCCGCATGCGCAATCAAACAGCGTACAATTTCAAATCAGGGAGGCTAAAATGAGTACTCCAGGACGCAGAAGGCATACCACGCCTAACGACAATATGATGCCTTTTTTAGTGATGCTCTTTTGCAGTCTGCATTTTTTTCTGTTCGGAGCCGCGGTTGCTCTAGCCGAATCACAGGAAAGCTGTGAAAATGGCTCTGTTTCTGCCTGCATGTCAGATATCCTCGACCAGGAGGACGAAATGATCGACCAGGCTGATGATATGCTTAAGGAAATGGAATCAGCCGGGATTTTTGCAGTTATCAGGGTGCAGACCGGGGTTAATCCTCAACCCGAACTCATTGACAGGATTGAAACACTACGTAACGACAACCGTCGGGCCCGTGAGATGAATGCCACGGCCACCGACGAGGATTATGACGAGATGCTGTCAAAAGCCGACAAGGAGCAGGGGAAAAACTGCAAGGATTCTGACCTGCTCTACTACGAGTCCCTAGTAGATGACAATTACTTGCCACCTGGTTATTCCTGGGTGGATACAGGAAATGGTAAAGACAAGTTCGGCAATGGAAAATGTGATGTCTTTTCCGCTACAGATCTGTACGGGGAAGATGTCTGGGTAAATGAGCGCGAAGCGAACATGTGCGATCAGGTCTGTAACGACAAAACTGATGGCAACGGGGTTTCACGAAAAGGCCAGAATAAAGAGCGTTTCGTTGGGAGTTTGAAGGATGCCATATCGTCTAAACGTGCTGCAAATGTGGTGCTTGCCCAGCAGCGCGCAATGATCTCCGAACTGGGAGCCATGCTTGCCGCCATGCCGGTAACCCAGGATGACTACCAACCCCCAGCCCCAGCAGACGACCCCTGCGACAACGTCACGACCGATCCGGTAAGCGACCACCTAATCGCTGAACAGGTTCTTCAAATTACCATCACCTCCCTAGATGCAGTGGTCATTGTCACCAATGTCGGGATTGAAGTGCTAGAAACTATATCAGATGTAGCCCATGACACCTGCGCTCAGGATGCTATGGGATTCAATGCCAGGGCAGCATGTTCTCCGATGACAATCGCATTCCATGTCGCTAAGGGACTCAATGATGTATTCAAAGGGGTGATCACCATATTGAGTGATGCAAAGGAAATAACCGCCCTCAGTGGGGAAATGGCTAAGTCCTATCAAGCAGACGACTCCAAAGCCTGCAGCAAGCAGATTTGGAACCAGTTCAACACCTCGGAAGGCAAGAAAGGCAAGGTCGTGGTCTTGCAGGAGGATGTAAACCTCCTCAAAAGTGATATCAGCGAGCTCAGGACAAGTTCAGGCAATACCAACACACAACTTCTGGACCTGGAAGACCAGCTTGCGGCAATCAAGAAGTATATGGAGGATAATCGCACACTCCTCCTGGTGCCTGAGGGTCAGCGCAGTAAAATTGTTTTTGATCAATAAGATAAGATTTACAGGAGAGGCTCCCCAGGCAATGGCCGCTCCTGTGGCTGGGTGCAGCCGGGACCGGTCTGCCAGATCGGTCCCGGCTGTTATCAACCTGTTCGACATCAAAAGCAAAGGTAAGAAAAATGCGGCCTTCATTTCAACTCATGTATGGTGTGCTCGTTTTACTTTGTATGACATCAACAGCTTCAGCCTCGATTCAGGCCGGTCACCAGAACTTAAGATTTGTACAGGATGAAATTATAGTAAAATATACATCCGGAACCAGTCGGAATGAGATCAACAGCATCAACCAGCTTCATCAGACCTCCGTACTATCTGAAAATCGGAAAGGTCGCTTCATGAAACTGAAGGTTCACGGCCAAGGGCGATCTATAGATAAACTCGTACAACAATACCGCCGTGACCGCAGGGTAGAATATGCCGAACCGAATTACATAGTTCACGCGGCGATGTTTCCAAATGACCCCTATTTCCATGAATCTTGGGGTCTATTTAACAACGGGCAGACTGGGGGAACGACAGAAGCCGACATTTTCGCCCCCGAATCCTGGGATGTTCGATCCGATGCCTCCGCCGTGATTGTGGCGGTGATCGATTCCGGTGTGGACTATACTCACCCTGATCTTGCTCCTAACATGTGGACAAACGATGGCGAAATAGCAGGCAACGGTATTGACGATGACAATAACGGGTTTGTCGACGATATCCGGGGCTGGGATTTTGCCAATGGTGATAATGATCCTTACGACGATCATTCCCATGGAACTCATGTCGCTGGGATCATTGCAGCCGCAGGCAACAATGGTACAGGCAGTGCGGGGGTATGCTGGTCGGCCAGCATTATGCCTCTGAAATTTCTGGATGCCACCGGCAACGGAACCGTGACCGATGCAATCGAAGCCATCCAGTACGCAGTACAGAAGGGGGCCCAGTTGTCAAATAACAGCTGGGGAAGCGAAGGCTTTTCACAAGCGCTCAAGGAGGCTATCGGAGCTGCAGATCATCTTGTCATTGCTGCAGCAGGCAACAGTAGCTCCTTCACTGATATAACCCCTTTTTATCCCGCCGCATACGATTTACCGAACATCATTTCAACTGCCGCAACGGACCACAATGACAACCTTGCAGCTTTTTCGAACTATGGCCCTTCCACAGTACATCTGGGCGCACCGGGAGTGGATATCCTGTCAACCACCCCAAATGAGTCATATGAACACATGAGCGGAACCTCAATGGCGGCACCACACGTCACCGGTGTCGCAGCGCTGCTTATGGCCGAATTCCCAGCATCGACAATCATCACAGTGAAAGACCGTATACTCAACGCCGTATCACCTGCAATCGGCCTCAGGGGCAGGGTTGCAACAGGCGGAAGACTCAACGGATATGATGCTCTGCTCGGCAAGGTATCATTGGAGCAGCCGGAGTTGACAACAATCTTTTACGATGATTTTGAGCAGGAAAATGATCCATGGACTGTCCAGGGCGAGACAGCCCTCTGGCACCTCTCCGGCACCCGGTACTCAAGCATTTCCACATCATGGCACTATGGAATTGACAATACTCTCAACTACGATACCGGAGCTGCCAACGAGGGCTATCTCATCTCGCCCCCGATTGACCTGACCACGGTCACCTTTTCAACACTCCTGTTCAACCACTACCTTGAAACGGAAGATGATCCGAATTTCGACAAGGCCTTTGTAGCCATCAGTACAGACGACGGAGCTTCATTTACTGAGATATTTACCAGCAGGAGCACCGATAACATCATGGCTCAGGAAACACTGGACATCGCAGCATACGATGGCGAAATAATCCGTCTCCGGTTTTCGTTCGACACCGTTGACAAGATGTATAACGATTTCGAAGGTTGGTACATAGACGATGTCTCCGTCATCGGCCAGCCAGCCGCACCTTTGCCGAGCCTGCCTCCGACGGCCGATGCCGGGACCGGTGACACGCTCTCGGACGCTGATGGAGATAGTTTTGAGTTGTATACACTCGACGGGTCGGCCTCGATGGACCCCGAAGGCTTTCCTCTTTCTTACCTATGGACCGAAGATCAACGTGTCCTTGGAACAGCAGAAGTCTTCACCGGCAGTTTTTCAATAGGGGAGCATTCGATCACCTTGACGGTTACGGACAATGAAGGCATGAGTGCTACGGATGAAGTAACAGTGACCGTTGTCGCCAATCAACCACCGGTGGTGGATGGTGGTAATGATCGGAGCATTGACGATGAGGATGGTGATGGAGCGGAAACCGTACTGCTTAACGGCTCCGCTTCATCGGATCCTGATGGGCAAATCATCTCCTATCTCTGGCAGGACGGTGAAACAATACTCGGCACAGCCGCGACGTTGGCTGTGCCTCTTTCAATCGGTGAACATGTTATTACCCTGACCGTCGAAGATAATGGCGGGGCAACAGGAGCCGATACGTTCATCGTGACGGTGAATGACGCCTCCATAGCCCCAGATGCAAGGATGCACATTGCTGATATGGATCTGCTTCTGATGAAAAGGGGTTCCAGCTATCTCGGCAAGTCCCTCGTTACTGTTACTGACGGGAACGGCATGCCATTGAAGGGTGTATCGGTTTCCGGACGCTGGGAGCTCAACGCCTCGTTACTTATGGTCGTAACGAAAGGGACCGACAAAAACGGTGTTGCTGTCCTAGAATCCAGAAAGATATCGGTAAATTCTGGAGACACCCTGGCCTTTGCAGTTGAAAACCTCACCCTTGATGGGATGACCTATATACCTGCGGACAATGCTGAAAGTTCTGACTCTACCCATATCCCATGATTGGTTCTACTTAGCAAGAAAGCACATTGTGCTAACCACTTATTCAATAAAGCAGGTTCCTGCCTGTCGGGTATTCAGTCCGGCAGGGGGGGCAATAGGTAAGCCAATCAGGGTGCCAACCGTAGCTGCAATGCCCGCTCCTCAAGCAAGTCCCTTGCAGGCGAAGGGGTGTCGCAGGCAACGAGAACAAATTCAATAGTGGCGAGGATATTATGCCATTTTGGATAGTTGGGCAAGGTAGTCGCATCGAGGTATTTATCCAGGGTCTGGGTGCGGGAAAACCCATCCGGATTGGTGTAGACTTTCCAGATGCCGGATTGTTCCGCCAGGTCGGCTTTGGTCAACCCAGTTGACTGTTGCCAGTATTCAAGGGACAGATTCATGGCCTCGATGGCCAGGCTTTTTCTGATCATATCATTCGAATTCCCGGCCAGGCGCGATTCCATTTCCGTCAGGGCAGTCCGGACGAGCTTAAAGTTGTTCTGTACCTGCTGCAGTTCGTCCGGCGATTGGTGTTGCAGAGATTCCTCCATGCAGAGCATACGTTGTCGAGTAGTGTTGAGCCCTTCAATCAGCTTCAGGACCGACATTTGGTCAGCCGGATAGTTGCCACCGTTCCATTGATCCTGAGGAGTAAAGATGAGTACGACCAATTGCTCGGCATCAATCTCCAGCCGGACAAACTGAATTGCACAGGCAAGCGGTGGGCTCTGCTGCCGCATAATGGTGAATCGCTTTTCCCTGATTCGATCATCTCCTTCACCATCACTCAATATTTGCTCCAAAACTTCCATGGATTCCCGCCTGCTTTCAGGTGTAAACACCTCCCCGACGTGGAGGCCGAGCAACGCCAGCGCATCGCTTTCCAATTGTGCGGCCCCTTTGGAATTGACGAATACCAGTTCTAAACTCTCATTAACGGCAAGCACCGCATCGTTGACCGTATCAAGGATCCTAGCGAGTCGCCGCTGCATGACCTTCAGGTCAAGCTCGGTGCGTTTTCGCCGCTTTATCTCCGTTTTCAGCAGCAGGTTCTCTTCCAACGTCTTATAGGCCTTTTGTAGATCCAGCTGAGTCTGCACGCGGACAAGCAGTTCATCTCTGGCAAAAGGTTTGGTAATGTAATCGTTGGCGCCAGCCTTAAACCCCCGTACCAGATTATCCAGACCACTGCGGGCGGTAAGCAGGATGATTGGTAGCTCGGCGGCGGAATATTTCTCCCGTAGCTGCCGGCAGACTGCATAACCGTCGAGTTTCGGCATCATAATATCCAGCAGAATCACGGCCGGTATATGACCAGCTTGAACCTTTTCCAAGGCTTCAACCCCATCGGCGGCAAGGTCAAAGGGGATGGATTTTGCCTGGAGATGATGGCCAACCACCTGTAGATTCACTGGATCGTCGTCGACGACAAGTATCGATTCACCAGGAACCACAGCTCGCCCCTTCGGCCAGTGGGGTATGTGGTTGGGAGATAACGATGGAACCGCCCGCCGGTCATGATCAACGGTAGATGATTGCTGGCTGGCTGGAACGGTGAAACTGAAATCAGAGCCACGGGGTACGTCTGAATCAACCTCTAACGTGCCGCCATGGAGTGTTACGAGTTTTGCCGCGATGGGCAGACCGAGGCCGGTGCCACCATATTTGTGAATCGTCTCGGCGTCTCCCTGCTCATAGGGGGAAAAGATCGTCCCGAGGCGGGACGGGGGAATGCCGATACCGGTATCGGAAACCGATACCCGCACCCAACTGTCTTGTAAAACTGCATGAACCCGCACCACCCCCTTTTCCGTAAACTTGATGCCATTGCCGATCAGGTTGTAGAGAATTTGCTGAAGACGGTCTTCATCTCCATGAATGGCTGGTATGTCCTCGCTAATCTCATTGATCAGCAGAAGCGCTTTCCTGTCGGCCAGTGGCTGCAGCCCGTAAATAACACTGTCCGTGAGGCTTTTCAGATCGACAGCCGTGGGGTTGAGCGTTACATCATGATTTTTCAGCCGAGCGAAATCGAGAACATCATTGATTAACCCGTTCAGTCTTCTTCCACTGGCAATGATGGTTTTCAGGCTGGTCTGCGCCATTGATGAAGCAGGATCGCCATTTTGCTGAAGCAGGCTTTCAGCCATGCCCACGATCCCGTTCAGTGGTGTGCGCAGCTCATGGGTGGTGTTGACAAGAAATTCATCCTTGAGCATGTCCAGTCGCTCCAAGGCGAGATTTTTTTTGGCTAGTTCACCGGATAGCATGTTGACCTGCCTAAAACTATCTGAACTACGAACAGACAGAACGAACGACTGGGACAGAATGAGGAAGAAAATGCCGAAATGAGTTAGGTAGCTAAGGTAGATGAGCTTATTGGCGCTGAGAATATCAATGACGACGGTAACCGTTAAAAGCAGCATGCCGCCTAGTAGAATAGCGGCTTTTTGGTCACCCTGAAACAGGGCTCGGACCAATACATAGAGGATGTAGACGAAGATGCCCAGGATGAACAGCTGACAGGGAACAACGAGCCAGCTGGCGATCCGGGCGGGTGTTATGAGAGTGATGCAACCGATTATGGCCATGCAACCTAGCAGGATTGATGCGGGCATGTCTCTTTTCTTCTTACCGAACACGCTGACAACAAAGAGTAGCAGACCTGCAGGGCCAACAATGATCGTACCAAATTCAAACTTGTATGCCGGTTCCCACGGTATGTGTGGAAAGATCTGGGTTAGATAGTAGTTGCCGGTAACGAGAATCCTTGCAGCTATGAAGAGGGTGAAAATGGCAAGGTACAGGGGGGAGCGATCATCCTGATAGAGTACATACAGGCTAATATAATAGATCCCCATCACCATGAGGCAGCCGAATAGGCTGAGATCGAAAATCCACTGGAGGTTTAGTTCGGAACGAAGGGTGTCAGCATTGCCAAGCTTGATGGGATTCCAAATCCCGCCTTTTCGGTGATTGAAATTGGCCACCTGCAGGATGATTTCGAGAGATCCGCTATTGTCATGAAAAGGTTTTTGCTCAAGCCGGTACCGGGGGGTTACTGTGTCACGTTCCGTCCCCACTTCACCGTTGCGGGCGACGATCTGTCCATTGATATAAAGAACGTAAGCGGAAGACTGGTTTTTGATACTGATAGCCTTTATACGCCCATCTCGCGGAACAAGTGTAGTTAAACGGTAAGTTGAGAAGCCGTTCCCTGTAAGCGTCTGGCCGTCTACTTCCTTTCCGTTCCAGGCGCCGGGCAGGGTTGCCAGCCCGGTTGGCTGGGGAGGGGGGACAACGCTGAAATCAGAAGGGTCAAGCAATTGCTGCCAGTACCATTCCCACTCTCCGTTGAGATTGATGTTGCCGTCACGCTGAAAATCCCAGCCAGAAAGATCGAGCAGGCCGTTCTGAGCTTTCGGAGAACTGTTACCGGCGGAATTGGCTGTTCCTGCGAAAATCAACATAGCAGCCAGCAGTAGGCAAACTACCTGACCTTGGACGTTCACGACACCCCCCCAAAAGAGAGTTAGGCTTCAATCGCACGTTATTGTAATGATGCAAGAAATTTCTTTTTCATTAAACATTTCACAGTAAACGATCAACACCGATCCTACAACATATTACAAATTCTCCCGAATTGGCTGCAGCATCGCAGTATTTCAGCAAATCCTGCCGAAGTATCTAACCTCCTAAAATTATGTAATGCAAACATCACCTCTCATGGGGAGCAACGAAATGACATCCATCAAAGGCTCTATACATGCATACCATGCTCAGCCAGGTCGCCTTGTAACCTTTCTGGCCCATATGTTTCCCGGCTTCTTTGGTGAGCCGCTTTGATCTCACCGGCAAGTCGTTTATCTTCTTTTTGACGTGGTGAATCAGGACGTTTCGGCTATGCCTAATAACCACTTGTCGAAACATCCAGAACCCAACAGAGAAAAGGCACCCTATGCCCAGATCAAAACTTTCTGATCATCGCGTACCGTGCAGCAACTCCTTGGCAGGTAAGCGAGCTCGCGAGACTCTGAAGTACGCGGCACTGAGCTGAATCAGGTAATGCAACACTTTTCCGCCACACTTCTGAGGGAGCAAAAAGCCATGTATGTTCCTTGAATGTTGGTTTAATTGGTCATAGGGACACCTCCTTGTCCTCGTTTTCTTAACATTGGTGTCTTTTTCCTCCACCTTACCCCAGTTCAAGGAAGGGAGTCTCCAACAGCCTCCGGTATATCAGAGGGGTTATGATTCTCCGCAGCTCCCCTCTCCGGATACCTTCCTTTCACACTCAAAAAAATTCTTTCCCAGACGCCACAAGCCCCTCATAGAAACTGACTTTCATAACAATCGAATATAACCAAACTTTGCTGCAATGCCCAATTTTGTTGAACTTCGCAGAGGCTACTTCACCACAACAACCTGCCCATTTAGTCGTTGCCTTGCCTACATATATACGCTATTCTCCCGCTTTTTTTTCAGTAGGCATTGAACCTATCAGTTTTACGAAGGGAGCAGTTTGTAGTTATGCAGAATTCCGAAGTAGCCGACCTGGCCGGCAAAATAGATACAACTTCGCCTAAGGTAATCAGCTTCTTGCTGCCATCTTTACTGGGAGTCTTTTTGTTTATGACTCCTATTCCATATAATGGCTCTGTAACCATTCCCGTTGCCATTCTGGCCAAACTCTTTACCACCGGCATTGGGGAGTGGGCAAAGTGGCTTATCACGGCTCTGATATGCAGCAGTGCGCTGATGAGCAGCTACGTGCTGTTTGCCAAGCCCAGTTGGTTGGGTAAAAGCCCCTTATTGACTGCATTGTTCAAACTTTCGCCCGGCTGGTATGCGGTCCGAATGGCAGGTGCCGCGATGGTGCTCGCCATCGTATCTGGCTTCGGTCCTGAAGTTATCAGGTCTGAAGACACCGGCGGGCTCATCCTCTTCGATCTGCTGCCTACCCTTCTCGGTGTGTTCCTTTTTGCCGGCATGTTGCTGCCGCTCTTGCTCTACTTCGGTCTGCTGGAACTGGTGGGCACCCTGATGAGCACAATCATGCGTCCGCTCTTTACCCTGCCTGGCCGTGGCGCAGTTGACTCCCTTGCCTCATGGCTCGGTGATGGCAGCGTAGGCATCATGCTGACCACCAAACAATATGAGGACTGCCACTACACCCAGAGAGAGGGTGTGGTCATGGCAACAACCTTCTCAACCGTCTCTATCACGTTTTCACTGGTGGTTCTGGCCCAGGTTCGCCTGGAGCATATGTTTCTGCAATTTTATGCTGCCGTCTGCGCTGCTGGTTTTGCCGCAGCCGTTATCACCCCGCGTATCCCACCACTATCGCTTTTTACCGACAAATACATTAACGGCAAGAAACGGCAAGGCAATGAAGACCTGATTCCGAAAGGACATACTGTACTGAGTTGGGGCTGGCACCAGGCCCTGCAACAGGCGCAACGTGCCAGTAAACCTGGTCTGGTACTGCAACAGGGACTGAAAAACGTGGCCGATCTATGGATCGGGGTGCTGCCGGTGATCATGGCGGTAGGTACTGTGGCTCTGGTCATTGCAGAAACGACGCCGATCTTTACCTGGCTGGGTATGCCGTTCATTCCGCTGCTGGAATTGCTGGGCGTGCCCGAAGCGGCCAAAGCCTCAGCGACTCTAATGGTTGGCTTTGCAGACATGTTCGTGCCTTCAATCCTGGCCGCATCCATTGAAACGGAAATGACCCGCTTCGTCATCGCTGCAGTGTCCGTGACCCAGCTTATCTACCTTTCAGAGGTGGGCGCGCTTATCCTCGGCAGCAAGCTGCCGGTGAAACTCTGGCAACTGTTCATCATTTTCCTGGTGCGCACCCTGGTGACCTTGCCGGTCATTGCGATGATGGCACACCTGTTCTTTTAAGCTGAAAGCACACTGAAGGCGTATAGGCCCAGGACTGCGCTGACTACGCAAATATCCTGTCGGAATATTTCAATATGGTACTGCCTGAGTTCACGAGAAACTCGGGCTACCCCCGTGCTCTTCACAGTTCTCTTCGTGAACCTGATTGAGTACGTATCTGATACAGATGCAATACCAAAGAGCCAGAGTGCGCCGCATACCGCACTCTGGCTCTTTTTGTGCGCTACTCCGGAGATAATTTTTTCCCCTATCTTCGCTTTGCCCCAAGCCGTTCCAGATCCCTGAGATACTCTTCTGACCTGTCCAGATAAAAAGCCAGGGCCTTGGTAAAATTCTTGCCGACCAAGCCATCCACGAATACCTGGCTGATCTCTTTATGTCTTTTCAGCACCAGTTGAGAGCGATAAAAAATCAACCACTCCTCTTCCGACATGTCCTGCATGGTCAACCATAATGCCTTGCTTGCACGCGGTTGGTACATCCAGAAATACATCAGGTCAAGCGCGTTTACGATGATATATTTCTCCTGCTCCCTGGCCTGGTAATTCAGGGTCTGGATAGTCATTTTCGGAGACTGCAGAAGGTCGAGTACATCCTCTTCAGGAAGCATCAGGTCGAGCTGGGAAAAGACACCAAAAAGTTGGGTGATCTTGGCTCTATAAGCAGTCAGTCTCGCTCTGATATTTGCTTGTCGGTCAGCAAGGCCTTCTATTATCCCCGCAACACAGTCTGAGGCAAATTTTGAGATTATTGCGGCCCATTTCTGCAACATTCCAGAAACATCCGGAACGCCAGCCATATACAAAACGGCTCCAACCAGAGAGTTCAGCAGAACAGCCAGGGGAATCGCCAGGATGGAACGGAAAAAATTACCTATAGTTGCACCCTTAGGCAGCCCCCGCAACATATTATGGCTGGAAATATAGATGCCATTGGCTAGCCCCATCACTGCGTACAGCATGATCGGGTTATTGGCCGTGGTTACGCCAAAACCCTTATCGAGCAAGAGAGTTTTCACCAGGAAATCAAGGAGGGGAACGGAGAAGCCGGTATATAAGAGGGAGTCGGCAATTCGGTTCCAATTGACCAGGGAACTCCAGGGCAATAACGGAGAACGCTTGAGGCCGCCGCCCCCCAACACAGACTGGATAATATTTCGTGAACCGGTAATACCAAACCAGATAACCGCACCAAACCAGGCAAGTAACCACCACTCTTTCGTCAGGTAAAAGGTAAGAAAAGCCGGTATAAAGCCCAACAACACCTTCAGACTGTTCTTTATGGTAGTGTTCAGATATTTCCAGCTGTTCGCGATGCGGGCTGGTACACCTTGCTTTGCGCGACTGCCGTTTTTAATCTGGTCCGCGCTACCGTTGCCAGAACCTCTGGCAATACCACCAAGCGTGGCAATGTTACCGGAAGTACCGGCATGAACGACGAATTCATCCATGCTCCAGTCAGTCCACTGCTGCCCCATGCGTATTCTGAGAGCCCTGACGAGACCACCCAGTTTATTTAAACGGCTCCCGGTATCGGGCAAATGATGGCTTTTTCGATGGCTGGTCCTGGTCAACATGGCGCTGACAGGAATAATGGTACGGTCAGCACTGGCTGCAGCCTCATAGACCTTGCGTTGTGACCTCAACGGCAAGGTATCGATCACCGCAAACCCCATCCCGTGCCGATGTTCAGCCTGCCCTGTTGAACCTGAACCAATCCGGGAAAGCAGGCTTTTCCGTTTGTAATAATTATGAAATTCTTCGAGATTATAGAGGATATCCAATAACCTTCGTTTACGGCTTTCAAGGAGCCGTAATTCAGGTGCCAGCTCGCTTTTTTTCTCTTTTTTCCCTTGCAGGTTCCTGATAATCCACTGATATCGCTCTTCATGCTCCCAGATAATTGCCCGTATCGCTCTCTTGAGACTGATGACGTTATCTTCATTCAAGGCCCTTTGCAAATCACCGACAAGTTTGTAATTTCGCTCCGGACTCTTTAAATCGACAGCTTCGCCCGCAAAATATTCCCTGCCTGAGCTTATGCCGGAAGTCATGCCGTGGGCTGCATCAACGAGGTTATATGCTTCGATGTGGGTAATCATTCCCCCACAGTCATACAGTAGCTCAAGGGTATCCTGCAGAGACAAATTGCCGAGGTTCAGAACAAATCTCGAGCTTGAATGCAACGAGCGCAACCTGCGCATCAGAGATTGGGGGGATTCCTGTAACAGTTTCGGGATATCAGCAGCTCTACTCTCGTCGTCCACCAAGACAGGACGATTCGGGTTATGCAGCTGCGGATTGCGTGCCGGCGCCAGGAACTCATCGATTATGTTTTCAACTTCAAGGGTTGCCAGGCGTCTCTTTCTTAACTCAAAAAGCTTCTCCTGCCCCCCGGGATTGTGCCTGTTGTATTCTTCCAGCACAGCACCGATTTCTCTTAAAAGCGTATCCCGAATATATCTGGCGAGATGAAGCAGCGATGGCTGCCCCACACCAATAAAAGATAGGAAATTACTGAGATCAAGCGGCTCAAGCTCGAGCTGAAGATTTTCGTTCAACTGCGGTAGATACAGCTCATTGAACAGGTCGAACACATCAAAAACATAGCGCTGTTGATACAATGAGACCTGTCTCGCCTCTGTCATCAGCTTTTGTGTTTCTTCGTGCTCAAGAAAACTGAGAAACTGGCTGTTGCTGGTAAAGTCGTGAGGTTCCCAGGTGAAACGAACATATTTATCATGGAACCTGCTGGTCATCTCAATGCCCACCTGGACCTTCACATCAAGGATCTCACCGGCAGCAATCAATTCCCGCACCACATCGGGTCGCACAAAATTATAGTAAACAACTGTCAGATGCCTGATTCCCTTGATCCAGGCATCCATTACAAGATGGGTAGGAGATTTCCGGCCCTTGGTATTGGCATCGTGCACATGATGATCAAAGGCACACTGATTCCATTCCTCGGGCATCTCGAGCAGATGGTACTTTTCAAGTTGCGCTCGAACAGTCCGGGGATTGCCTGCTGAAACCATGCGAAAATCATGGGCCAGTTTCAACTGACGAAGTTCATCCCCCTTACTCCGCATCAGCTCTTTCATTATCTGCAGCAAGGCCCGGGCAGCATTTTTGCGATAGAAATTCAAAGAGAGCTGTACCTCATCCTGCAGCCCCTGCAATGCCTTGATCCGGCCTTCCGCCTTGCCCTTGTCAAAAGAATCGAGCAGCCTTGCCATGGCGTAGGCAACACGAAGGCCCTGGGGAGCGGCCATCTCCTTGATGCCGTGGGGGTGCATATGCTCTTCAAGCAGAGTTTGCAGAACTTTCGAGCTTGCGCCCTGGTCCACGACATCAACAACGACTTCCAGAAGCTGATAATCTTCCTGATCAAAAAAAAGAGATGAAGGCCGAATTTGCATGATGATATCTGGGTGCATCCGCAACGGTAAAAAACGAGCTGCAGATGTCAGGGTGAATTTTCTACAAACTCAGTACTATCGAAGACAAACACGGTGTAGCCTCTGGTAGTATCTGAAGGGATTGCCGGGAAAAAGCGTAGAATTGTTTCCCAGGCGCTGGAATTATACTGAAAGTGGCTCCCTCAGCCCGCCCGGGCGGACGGGGAACCACCTCTATGAATGCTAATTACATTTTCTTTGACCAGGTTGCAAGATATTGTTCTACCAATTGCCTAATATTATAGGCAATTGGTCAGGATAACCCTGCCTGAACTGATGATACCTCCAAGCTACACACCAAACCTGACCATGAAAAGTCTATAAGCTTGTTACTGCTCGATATAATCTGCAAGCAAGCGGGCAGCATCCTTGTAATAATCAGTAAAGATGCCGTCGACTCCCAGCTTGGCGACAGCCAACAGGTCATCGGGATCATTTACAGTAAAGACCTGCAGAAGAAGCCCCCGCTTGTGAGTTCTTTCGATAAAGTGGGCCGGCAACGAGCGATACCAGACATTAACCGACACCGCATTCATCTCACAGGCCCTGTCGAGCAGTTGATCTGTATAGTATTCACCGGCCAGACATGCCTCGATCTCTTCAGCCAGGACCTGGCGTAAACCAGGGTCAGGGCACTCTGAATCGAGAAGTTGCAGGTTTTCCTCAAGGCTGGCAAACCGCGGCAGCATATACTCTTCGGCACCATAGGCAAAAATACGCTCAAAATATTGCTCCGCCTCCGGCCCTGTCTTTGGCATCAACTGCTTACGCCGGATGGCACCGTCGAGCAATGCTATTTTCAACTCCGGACAAACCTTTTGAATATCTTCAAGTTCCTGCCAGTTAAACGAGCTCACCACCAGATCTGAATATTGCAGTTTTGCCGCGGCAACATACTCAGCGAGCATTTCACCAGACCGGGTACCGGTATCAGCCCCTTTGAGCTCGAGGTGAAGAGCCGGTCGTTCTTCAGCCTTAATAGCCGAGAAAAAGTCGAACACCTCCGACAAAAAGGGGATGCGATCCTCACCACGTGTCGGGTCCCCGGCGAAAAGGCTCTTCAAAGTATTGGAATCGGTGCCGGAGACCGCACCTTTACCAGTGGAAACTTCCTTGAGATCTAGGTTATGGACCACTACCAGATGGCCGTCACCCGATAACTGCACATCAAATTCAATGGCGGGAACACCTTCTCCGGCAACTTTCTCGAAAGCGCGAATGGTATTCTGATTATAGCCGGGGTAATAGCACCCCCGATGGCCTATCAACAGCATTTAGACATCCTTTATTACAAGAGGTTTGGCAAAAACATTACTACTGCAGGCAGGTAGGTCACCACCAGCAGTACCAACAGCAGAGTAATAATAAATGGCCATATTTCCATAATGAACTGACCGATCCGTACCCCTGTGATGGAGCAGGTCGTAAACATCATGGAACCAAAAGGTGGTGTTATCCCACCAATCATGATGTTTACAATCATGATCAGGCCAAAGTGAATCAGGTCAATGCCCATAACTTTGGCCAGTGGCACGAGAAGCGGTGCAACAATGATCAGCAGCGCCCCCCCTTCCAGGAACATGCCAAGGATCAGGAGCAGGACATTTATTACAATGAGTATAACCCATGGAGAATCTGAAATGGCCAGGATGCTCTGGGTCAGCTGGTGCGGGATTCTCTCCCAGCTCATATACTGGCCAAAAACGGAAGCTGCAATAATAATCAGCATTACCGAACTGGTAGCAAGAACTGTATTTTTTAATATTATGGGGAAATGTTCCCATTTCAGCTGTTTGTAAACAAACGCACCGATAACGATACAGAACAGCACCGCCATCGCGCCCGCTTCGGTGGGGGTAAAAACACCAAAGCGGATACCGAAAATTATACCGAAAGGCAGCAGCAATCCCCAAATCGACTGTTTGAACTGTTTGAAAATCTCAGCTCCAGAGGCCATCTTCTCCCGGGTCGGCTGATAATTTCTCTTTCTGGCAATGAGATGAACGGTAAACATCAGGCCGAAACACATGAGCAGCCCCGGTGTATAGCCGCCAATGAACATCTTCGCCACCGAAACCTGGGCGATAAGAGCGTAAATAATAAGGTTTATGCCTGGCGGGATAACTGGTGCGATTGCAGATGAGGCGGCAGTTATCGCTGTTGAAAATGGAGCGCTGTAACCGCGCTTTTTCATCTCCGGCACAATAATTTTCGACTGCATGGCCGCATCCGCATTGGCCGAACCGGAAATACCGCCCATCAGAGTTGAGAGCAGAACATTCACCTGGGCAAGACCGCCTCGCAGATGGCCGGTGAGCACCTCAGCCATTCTCATCAGCGAAGCACTTATCCCTGAATAATTCATAATCTCACCCGCCATGATGAAAAACGGAATAGCCAGCAACGGGAACGAAGCGGTTGAGGTAAGAAACCTCTGCAGAATGAGATCCGGCGGTGTTCCCACATCGCCAAAGGTAAAGTAGGCAAGAGCCGCGGCCAAAAGGGCGAAAGCTATGGGAATGCTGGTGAAATAAAGCAGCATTACTATGATGACGGGGAATGTTGACATGGCGTTATTTGTTTAAATATGTAACGTCTTTGGGCGGATTTCGGACAAGTATAATTTGCTTATCTTCACTTTGATGAACTCGCTTTTTGGGGAAGCTGGTCATCTTCGGGGGAGAACAGCTTGCGCAGATCCTGATAGCAAAAGGTCAGGGCATAAATCGTCATCAAAGTAAAACCAACAGTCAAAGCCAGATTTACGTAAATTGCAGGGATATCGAGAACCGGAGTGCGTTTCAACTTGTTCGCCTGGATAAAGAGAACGCTCAGGTAAGCGATATAGCCATTGATAATGACCATCATCATATCGATTACCACTGCGATAACAGCGCGATACGTCCGGGGACCAAAGCGGGTAACGAAATCGATACCAATATGCATTTTGTAACGATAAGCCGCAGCGGAGCCCACAAAAACAGACCAGATAAAACTGGTTGTGGCCACCTCTTCAGCCCAATACAAGCCACCGTGGAAAAGGTACCTCAGGGCTACATTGACAATGACTACCAGTACGGTGACACAGAGAAAAGCACCGGCGAGGATAAGGTCTAAATTGCTGTAAATCTTTTTAGGTGTATTCGACATTGCTCACAAAGAACGTGCACGGAAGACATACCTTCCGTGCACCGATAAGAAATTTTATCTCATGCTGTCAAGCTCTGAGAAAATCGCTTCAAAAACACCAGGAGTCATACCCTGATCTTCTTTATACAGCGGAGCCAGCGCCTTGCGGAACGCATCGCCGTCAACTTCATTGAACTTCACGCCGTATGACTCAAGCTCCTTCACCACACCACCGTGCTGGGACTTCAGCAGTTCTACCATATCGGTTGCGCCTTTGGTGAACTCTTCCGCAATGATAGCCTGATACTTGGCAGGGATAGAGTTCCATACATCTGTAGAAATATATACACCACAGGTGCCAAGAATATGACGGGTATTAGCAACATTTTTGGTTGGGCCTTCGTATACCTTGGTACCGATATTGGTGAACTCGGAACCTTCAAGTCCATCCACAACACCCTGCTGAACAGCGGACAAGGTCTCACCCCATGGCAGAGGAGTTGCAACTGCGCCCATGGCGGTAAGGGTATCGATATAGGACTTGGAACCCGGAGTTCTGATCTTCATGCCATTCAGATCTTCCGGAGTGGTGATGACTTTCTGGGTGATCAGGTTTCTGAAACCATATACATAGTCGAGGGCGAGAATCTTAATACCCTGCTCCTCGGCCTTGGCCATCATATCGGCAACAAGTTCACCCTCGGTAAGGGCAACGTATTCATCGAAGCTGCGATAGAGCATTGGGGCATAGAGCGCTTTAAAGTCTGGAACATAATCACCGATGAAAGATGGATCTTCAACAGAAATGAAGTTGGCTCCGCGAACTACCTGCTCCACACCTTCCTTATAAGCTGGGAGCTGCGCTTGTGGAAAAGTCTGGATATTGATCGCCCCATCGGTCTTCTCCCGAATGGAATCCGCCACAGCATCCATGGATATGGTCAACTGCTCTGCCGGGCTGAAAACGTGGCTCAATCTCAGGGTTAATTTATAATCGTCAGCAATGGCAGATGATCCACCAGCCAAGGTCATAGAAACAAAAAGTCCCAGTGCCGCCAGTTTACTTTTACGCATTTTTTTCTCCTTTAATCGTTTTCCACTTTATCGCGTGGTGTTTTGTACAACGCTGTATATGTATTCTCCCTGGCTCGTACCAGCAGACAGGGAAAAACTAACTCTTCAACTCATAGTTCAACAACTTCCAGGGAAACTCCTCCCGGGAACAAAGAAAATATTGTGCAGCCTCATATCCTGTTCTGCTTGTGCCTGCTTCTGGCCAGGCGACCGCTGTCATTCCTGCCTTAACAGCCGCCGAAACCCCGACAATGGAATCTTCCACCACCAGACATCTGGCCGGGCTCACCCCAAGCTTTTCTGCCGCCACCAGATACGGTTCCGGATCAGGCTTGCCATTTACCACATCCTGCCCTGATATGCTGAAACGTACCATTTCTCTCAGCCCCAACAGGGCGAGATTGGCCTCGACTACCTGCATGTCGCCGTTGGATACACAGGCCTGGGGAATACCAAGTTCGGCAATTTTATTGAAAACAGCAATTGATTCAGACCGCGCCATCCCCTCTTGCAGAGCCTCGCAATAGATATCGGCGCACTCCTGGCAAAAAGATTCCAGATTACTGTTGAACTCATGGACTTTCGCAAGATACTGCCATTTCTCAGCCATGGACTTACCAAGCAAAAGTTCATTGTCCTGCTTATTGAGGGTATAGCCCCGTAAGCGACACCAATCGGCTATTACTTCATAATGCAACTCTTCACTGTCAATCAGCGTTCCGTCAATATCCCAGAACACCGCTTCAATAACAGCCCTGTCCGATGATGCAACTGTACTACCCATGTTTTACAACCTCGTTTGTATCAATTCTCAAGCACAGCTTGAGCGGTTACCTCATCAGTAACGAGTATATCTGCGTATCCTGCCCGCAGGACCGCCTGAATAATTGGAACTTTATGAATACCACCCGAGGCGACCACTTTGGTCGGTATTTTCTTCAAGTGATGTAGATCGGCTCCCATGAACCGTCGGTTAATAGGATGATCAATCGGCTGACCGTCTTTGTCCAGAAAATAGCCGAACACCTCCCCGACAGAATCTGCTTCAAGAAGGGAATTCCATTCACTTTCGGTAAGCGCCCCGAGCACCACATTGGTGGAACGAACGGTAAGATCACCTGCACCGACCAGCGCCATATCCACTTCTACTGCACGCTGAAAGGTTCTTTCAAACATTGGCTGGGTCATGAGAGTGGTACGAACCTCCTCAGAGGTTACATACATGGGGGCGGCGATATAATGACATTTCGAAACATTGAGCCGCCTGGAAAAAACCGCTGCGATATCATAGGGATTAGTCGTTCCGCTTCTTGGCAGACCACCAAAGAGTGAGACAATGGAGGTTTCAGATGGTCCCCGCTGCACCACCCCGCCCAGGCCAGCACGCAGGGTCTTCCCCCAGCCAAGCCCAAGACTCTGCCCATCCCGCAAATTACCTGAAACATAGGAGCCAGCGGTTTCCCCTATCGCTGCATAGAGATGTTTTTCCTTGACGGGAGTCGGTACCACCATAGCTTTAACAAGTCCATACCGCTTCTCGAGCTTATTCTCCAGCTCTGCACAACTTACCTCTTCGGCATTAATGATAATCTGGACAAAACCACTATCCCGGCAATCCTGAAGTGACTTATTAACCCGTGCACGGGTTATCCCGAGCTTGGTGGCGATTTCGGCCTGAGTTAACCCTTCGTTATAGTAGGCCCAAGCGATCCGTGTCAGTAAGGTATGTTCATTGTTCACAGTGATACATTCTCCCGAGTGTTAATACATATGTATCCAATTATTGACCTATATACATGGTACACAGCTGGGATGCAAGCACTGCCGTAAGCAGTAATAAATATTTAACACAATCGACCAGCCCCATTAAGAACCTAACAATACGATGCAAATGACCCACCCCAACCTAAACCAACCAAAAACATAAGGCATAGAACGGACCCAAGCCAGGACCTACATCTGTCAACCGAACCTTACAAAATCCCCCCCAATGGCATCATTTGATGTACCTGCCAGAAGCGTACCCACAATAACTTGAGAGAACTGCTGACTGATAATAGCCAAACCGAGCCAGGTGATGATACCGAAACTGCACGTGTGCTAATTCTATGAAATTGAGAAAAATATGTGAAGTGATTGCAAATATGGGTGGATTCAAACAGATGCATCTCTGCTCCATAGCTACGGGAAGAGTAGAAGAAATTTTTCTGTTTAAACTTTTGAGGCTTCTTAGTGGATTTGAATCTGGTTGAGGAATTTTTTCAAACGCACATCTTCTGCCGCCGAGAAGATCCTGGCCGGTTCGCCCTGTTCAACGAATCCGCCGTCAGCCATAAAGATAACCCTGTCGGCGATATTTCTGGCAAACTGCATCTCATGGGTGACCACCAGCATGGTCTGATGGCGGCGGGCAAGTTTCTGCATCAGGCCGAGCACCTCCCCCACCCACTCAGGGTCGAGTGATGAGGTCGGTTCATCAAAGAGCAGTAACTTGGCATCCAGCGCCATTGCCCGGCCAATGCCGACCCGCTGCTGCTGACCACCAGATAGAGCAGCAGGATAATGATCCCCCTTATCACCGAGACCAATATCTTCTAAAATCTGCCGGGCCCGGTCACAGGCAGCCCATTTCTTCCAACCATGTACGGTTGTCAGCCCTTCCGCTATATTCTGCAGGGCGGTCATATGGGCAAAGAGCGCGTAATTCTGAAAGACAAAACCGGTCTTGCGACGCAGTGCCAGAATATCACTCTTCCTGGCGCTGCGAATATCGCACGACACATCGTCAATCCTGACGCTGCCGGTATCGGCTGTCTCGAGGAAATTGATGCAACGGAGCAGGGTAGATTTCCCTGTTCCCGAAGGGCCTATTATGGCAACAATTTCTCCTTTGGCAATATCGAGATCAATGCCTGAGAAGATCCTGTTTTCTCCAAATTTCTTACTAAGATTTCTGATCTGAATCATAGATGTACTGCCAGGCCCCAAGATAGATAAGAGCTGAAAAATTATTGATTATACGCCCTGTTCAACCTGATCTCTGCCCAATTCTGCACCTGGGTAAGGATCAACACCATCCCCCAATAGATGAGCGCCACCGCCAGAAACGCTTCAAAAAACTTGAAGCTGGAAGATGCTTCCATCTGCGCCCTGGCCATTATCTCTGCCACGCCAAGGGTAAACGCCAGCGAGGTAGACTTGATCATATCGATAAAATAGTTCATAAGCGACGGCAGGGCGACCCTGGTAGCCTGGGGGAGTATAACCCGACGCATGGCCTGCATCTCTGTCATGCCGATAGATAAACTCGCCTCCCGCTGACTGCGATCAACACCAATAACTGCAGCGCGGATAGATTCAGCCATATAGGCGGCAAAATGTAGACTCAAACCTATCACCGCTGCCGAAAAAGCATTGAGACCCACAAACACTGGGGCAATCTGCGGCAGACCGTAATAGAGCAGAAAGAGCTGCACCAGGAGAGGTGTTCCCCTGAAAAAGCTAATATAAAGCTGACTCAACTGATTAAAAATTGGGAGCCGATATACCCGAACCAGCGCCAGAACTACCGCAATGACAAGGCTGAATAACAGCCCCCAAAAGGCCATACCCAAGGTTATGCCCAGATATCTGAACAAAATCGGCATAAGCGAAAACATATATTGCAGGTCAAAAATCATGGCCCCCCACCTGGAGACAGGTATTCAAAACCAATCCCCGATTATTATTTTGTGATATCCGCGTCAAACCACTTTACTGCTATCGCTCCCAGGGTACCGTCCGCACGCATTGCCCGAAGGGCACTGTTCACCTCGTCCCGCAACTGCACTCCTTGGGCATTATTGACAAAGGGCCAGGCATTCTCAATCCTTTCAAAGGGCTCACCAACAGGCTCAAGCGGCAAGTTGGCCTTTTTGATAAGCTGTACAGTTGAGAGCCGATCCATGACAAATGCATCTGTCCGCCCCAGGGCAACGTCATGCTCAATGCCGGTATCGTAGGTCTTGATTTTAATGGTTCCCTCTATATCAAGTTCACGAAGCAGCTGTTCGTAATTTGAGCCGAGGTTCACACCAACGGTTTTACCATCCAGGTCATCCACGCCCTGAATTTCACCATTCCCCCTCTTGACCACCAACTGCGCCCCATCGATAACATATGGTTCAGAGAACAGATATTTTGCGCTTCGCTCCGGGGTAATGGTTATCTGGTTGGAGATGGTATCGATCCGCCCCGTCTCCAGGAGACCAAAAAGACCGGAGAAGTTGGCAGTGACATACTCGACTATGTAGTTGTTTCGCTTGGCAATCTCATTCCAGAGATCAACTTCAAAACCTTGCAGTTTATCCATCTGAACAAAAGTAAATGGAAAATATCTGCCGGACATCCCCACTTTCACCACAGTGTTTGCAACAACAGAAGAAACACCTACCAGAAGGCTCACCAAAAGAGCGAAAAAGAATATTGCGGTTCTGCTTTTCATTATATGCATCCCAAATTGAGGTTGTATCAAATACCTGAAGCTGATTTCCAGCTCTTTTCAAACGGTTCCCTTCCGGGATCCACTGATGCAAAAGTATAAGCAGGGCGTAGTCCCCAGGCAATTTAGCCACACTTAAAACTTAAACTATTCTCGCTTTAAATTCCTCCTGCCCCAGTTTGAAATCAACTACTTGACAGGACCATGGAAAAACTTTCCGATATAAAAGATAATAGCGCAAAGCAAGCACAATCAGTAATAAGAACTATTCTTTGCGCAATATTTCGACAACAAGAACCAATTGCCCGGAACTGCCATGCAGGCACATTTTTTCTTGTCTGACCGTTTGGCAACCGTCTAGCCTTAAGGGGAAGTAAAACAACAGGGAGGGAGCTAAGAAGCTGAAGAATACCTCTTAGCCGAACTATTGAGCGGAAGGCAACAGCCTCCCGCTCAATTGAAGATCCGGCCCATCTCAGATAACGTGAGCCACTGTGATAGCTGATCAGATGGAGGTACGTCTGTAATTACGATATTCAGGACCCCAGAAGTTCTCACAAAGTTGCTCGTCAAGAGCCTCGTCAGTGATGACGTTTGCCACACCATCCGCCATTGCTTGCTTGGCAACTGCCCGGGCTATCTTTACACTCACCTCACGAATATCAGTCAGTGGTGGCAATAAGGCATCGCCCTCATACTCTTTTGAGCATTCTGCAAGTGCTTCACTGGAAGCCATCAGCATATTCTCCGTCACCCTGCCTGCTTTCGAGGCCAAAACAGCAAGACCAACACCCGGAAAGATATACGAGTTATTACACTGGGCAATCGGATAGCTCTTACCATTCAGCTCTACCGGATCAAACGGACTGCCTGTAGCCACAACCGCCTTACCATCAGTCCAGGTCAACAGGTCTTCGGGGTACGCCTCACATTTGGAAGTCGGATTGGAAAGGGGAAGAATAATTGGGGTTTCAGTAGTCTCCAGCATCAGGTCAACGATCTCTTTGGTGAAAACCTGCGGCTGCATAGATACACCGATCAACACAGTCGGCTTGTAGTTACGAACAGTGTTGACAAAATCGACCCGCCCTTTCTCGTTACGCTGCCAACCTTCACTGGCCTCACGCTTCTGGGCAACCGGTTTCTGGAAATCTTTCAAATACTCCAGATCATCCGTGACCAGACCACGGGAATCTATGAGGGCAATTCTGCCACGGGCCTCCTCGTCGGTCAGCCCGCCTTGTTTCATGTGTGCGATAATCTGCTCACCGATACCGCAGCCGGCTGAACCCGCTCCCAAAAAGAGAATTCTCTGTTCCCCCAACTGCTGATCAAGATTTTTACACGCTGCCAGCAAAGTCCCTACAGTAACGGCTGCGGTGCCTTGTATATCATCGTTGAAGCAGCACATCCGGTCACGATATTCTTCCAGCAACGGCGAAGCATGCGTTGCGGCAAAATCCTCAAACTGCAGCAGCACATCCGGCCAGCGGCGTTTAACCGCCTGCACGAATTTCTCTACAAACTCGAAATATTCATCACCATCGATTCGCTCATTGCGCCACCCCATATAGAGCGGATCGTTGCGAAGCTCTTCATTGTTGGTTCCGACATCAAGCACAATCGGCAAAGTATACGCCGGGCTGATTCCACCACAGGCGGTATACAGCGAGAGCTTACCGATAGGAATGCCCATGCCGCCGATACCCTGATCACCAAGTCCCAGAATTCGTTCACCATCGGTGACGACAATCACTTTAACATTGTGCTTGGTCGCATTCTGCAAAATGTCATCTATGCGGTCACGATCGGGATACGAGATGAATAATCCCCGCTTACGACGGTATATCTTCGAGAACTCCTGACATGCCTTTCCCACTGTAGGGGTGTAAATATACGGCATAACCTCTTCCACGTTTTCAACCACCAGTCGGAAAAAGAGGGTTTCGTTGGTATCCTGGATATTGCGCAGATAGATATGTCTATCCAGTGAGTTCTCAAAACTTTTAAACTGCTGGTAACAACGCTCGGCCTGCTCTTCGATTGTCTCTATATTGTGCGGCAGCAACCCCTCCAGATTGAACATAAGTCGTTCATATTCGGTAAAGGCGCTTCCTTTATTCAAAAGTGGTGTTTCGAGCAATGCGGGCCCGGCATATGAGATATACAGCGGGCGTCTTTCTGCAACTTTGTGGGTATCCGACATCGTACCTCAACTCCTTGAATAAACTTATTAAAAAAATATTCCATGCGAGTACAGACACCTGAGTCTGCCCTTCACATCTTCCGTCCCTACGGCCACAATGTGACAAATGCACATTTTGCACACTATGCGCTACATCGTGGCCAGAAACCTAGTTTATCATTTCAGAAAGCACAATGAATTTCACAGATTGGCATGATCACTAATCTTTCGCGATCCTATAATTAAAACAAATAGTGCCTATTTTTTTACGGGGATTCCTCTAGAAAGGAATAATCCGGCGCAAGATATGTACCCTTGCGAATATTGACGAATACCAGTTCTGGAAGGCTATAGAATACCCCCTGTGCTCCCTGCTCTAAACGTTCACCTTTATCAAAAGGCAAGGTCAACACCCCGACGAGAGTATAAAGAGCGCCATATCCTGCATTGACCAGCCCAAACACCGGTCGTAATGCCCAGTTGTTATCGGTAAACATCAGAAAGGCAGTATCTCGGTCCCGTCTGGTATAGAGGGTACTCGTCATCGCATTGGACTCTCGCAGCCAGGCAATAAGCGAATTCAGTTGCTGGTCTTCAAGCTGACGTAATCGCCTTGACAGAATCTCCTCTTTATCATGGAGATTATAATTTTTTTTGACCAGGCTGTGGAACATGAATGGACTGAAGGAGAATTGCTCACCCGGCGAGATCCAGCCCCCCAACTGCCGTTCACCCTCTTCGCGGGAGGAAAACGATGCGTTCAGCTGGTGATTCATCTCTGTCACACAGTTACGACTGAGCAAGTTATAGCTGTAATTTGCAAGAATCTGGCGGTTCGCCTGCTCTAATTCGTCTGAGATGTCTGCAATGGCCGCCTCCAAGGTATCTTCTGAAAACTGAAAGTCATAGTGCACAGCCCCGGATTTCTCTGGCACCATTTTGCCTCGATCATAACGTATTTGATCCGCGCCCTGAAACACCTTATCGAGTTCAGCCATTCTCCCCCGAACCTCTTCCAGCCTGTTTATTACCAGTTCATGATGTTGACCCGTCACCATCTGCTCCATCAGATTCCGGCGGTCAAGCAACTGGGCGCGATAAAGGTTCTGCAAGGCATCAGATTCAACAATTTGCTCTGAAAGGGTAATTGTAAGGGCATCTTCAGGAAAGGGGTCGAGTGAGTACAGTCTCCGCTCTTCCAGGGACAGAGACAGCACATGGTATCTGGCAAGCTGGAGGAGCAGCGCCGACCCGTCGCCGGCACGATCTGAGACGATAAGCCTCAACAGTGATTGATATACAGTCTGCCGATATTTTTTAAGAGCAGCCAGAACATCTTCATTGAGCGGCAATTCGTCGGGGAGAGGTGCAATGACCGCCGACTCACTGAGGCTACGCCCTGAATCAATAACCTCCAAGGCAAGCTTTTTCTGCAACATATTCTGCAGTTCCAGGCTCCATTGAGCAGTAACAGGCTTTGTCTCATGCAAGGCGATACGCTGTTCAATCCTGCCGATTTTCTCTGCAAAAGCCCCACCGCCAATATCTGCGGCAATTTTCTGCCGTAAAGAAGTCGACAACCTGGCAGCACCAACTGAATTATCTACTGCAAAAAATCCCACAGCAGGGATAACAATACGGCTGTTATCACTTTTCAGAGAATCAAGCAAACGCTGGGCCCTGATCAGGTCATGGCGCTGCTGCTGATCAAGCTTCTGCCTGACCAGGGTCTGTGCCAGCTGATGCTCAACTTTTTCAAAGGTGTTGGCATCAACAGGTACTTCAGCGATATGAATAGGGCGGTTGCTTAACTCGGCATAAATAAGAGTGAACTTTTGCCAGCTGTCCCGCACAAGCAGGAATTCACCATTAGCAAAAAACTGGTAATGGTACAGAAATCCCCCTAACTTCAAACCATAATGGCCACCAGCAGCATGCCCGGTATTGGGAGAAACGTAGACGAAATCAAGGGTAAGCTCCTGCTCTACCGCCAGGGCAGAGCAGGAAAAAAACAGAAAGAGAAAAAGAGCGGAAATATACTTAGGAAACGCCATATCCTCTTTTCAGGGCTCTATCATATCTTTTCATCAACCCTTCGTCGAGCAACCAGCTATGCCCATAAACTGAGACACCGCCAATACTGAGACCACGTCCAATTGCCTCGTAGGTTTCTTCCATTGTCTCCCAGTTAGTAATGCCATGGGATCTGGCAATCTGATTCAGGTCATTCTCAAATGCAGCCCGGCTCTTTCCGTGCCTTTTCACATAAAAACTCACCAGACCTGCAACGTCATCCTGATAAAGCTTCAGATTCATTGCCACAGACTCATCAGAGCCGGATGAGCTTGCGGAAATTGACTCAAAACTCCCCATAATCGACTCAGAGCTCTTGGAAACGGAATCGGATGATTTCTCCAGAGAATAGGATACTGAACAACCACTGGCAAAAAGAGCCATTGCTGCCAACATTATTGATATCGAAATACTTTTTTTCAATGCGTTCATTGCTATATGTTTACTTTCCATAGCCTCCTCACTTGGCCACCTGCTGTTAATAATAGAACTCCTTCAAATCTGCCAACATGCAACTGCAGATCAAAGCCCGGAACAGTAAAATCACTCGTTACAAAGTCACCAACTATTCCTATTTCAACGATTGCAGAATGTTCTGAGATAATCAAGAGCGGAGATACATCCCCAGTATCCACGTTTGTGTCCGGGAAAGATGAACTCGTAGAATAGAATATGCGCACCAGCATTATGCCGGCACGCCGTATTCCGCCCCTTAACCCTGATGAATGACAACCCGCCGGTTATTGCCTTCGACGTTTCAAAAAAACCGCAATGATACCTGATGCTGCAAGCAACAAACAATAGTACGAATGTGAGACCACAGAAAGAGGCGAAAGCGCAAAAACCGAACCAAGCAACAATGCCTGGGCACCATAGGGCAACAAGCCCTGTATGACGCAGGAGAAAATATCCAGCAGACTTGCGGACCGCCTTGCTGTTACCCCGTTTTCCTCAGCCAGCTTGCGGGCCACACCACCGGAAACGATAATAGCGACAGTATTGTTCGCTGTACAGACATTGGTAAGGGCCACAAGCCCAGCGATCCCCAGCTCACTTGCCTTCAGGTTACTGCCGGTGTTATGATCCTTGCTGAACGCACCGATTACCCGCCCAACCAGACCTGTAAGCCAGGCGAGACCACCTTGTCTTCGCATCAATTCACCGATGCCGCCGATAAGCATGGAGAGCAGGAAAATCTCCTGCATATTGCCAAAACCTGCATAAATATCTTTTACATAATTTCCCAGGGTATAATCCGCTGCCGAAACCATACCAATCGTTCCAGCCAGCAAAATGCCAATTCCCAAAACCACAAAAACATTCAACCCCGAAACGGCCAATACCAGGATCGTTATATAGGGAAGTACCTTGATCCACTCAAAAGACTCTGCTGCCGGAGCATCGGTAACACTGTTGCTCATCATGAATATGGCGATTGCTGCAGCAGCTGCAGGCAGGGCAATAAACAGGTTTTCCCTGAATTTATCCTTCATGTGGCAGCCCTGGGAGCGGGTTGCCGCAATAGTGGTATCGGAAATGATAGACAGGTTATCGCCGAACATGGCACCACTCAAGACCACACCAGCCATCAGGGATGTATCAATGCCTGCCACCTGCGCAATTCCCAACGCCACGGGGGCGACAGCAGCAATGGTGCCCATAGAAGTGCCCATGGCTGTTGAGATAAAAGCTGAAATAATAAATATGCCAGGCAGGATAAAACTCGCCGGCAACAGAGACAGGCCCAGATTGACAGTGGCATCAACACCACCCGTTGCCTTGGCAACAGCGGCAAATGCGCCTGCCAGCAGATAGATCATACACATGGCCATTATATCGTTATGGCCTACGCCGCGCAGAAAATGTTCGAGTGCCTTATTGAGTTTATCCTTACTCAAAATGAGTGCCAGGATAACGGCAGGCAAGGCGGCAACGGGGGCAGGAAGCTGATAGAAGGCAAAATCTACCCCCTGCATGGTCAAATAACCGCCAACCCCTATAAATAGCAGAAGAAAAACGCCAAGCGGCAAAAGAGCCAGAGCCGAGGGACTTGGCTCTGATGGAGAATCTACAGAATTGTTTAACATGGTAACTGCTCGTTGAAAGAATAATTACAAATACAGCTGAAGCGCTATCTTTCACGAGTCAATACCACAATCAGGAATCTTTCTCATTGAGAAAATCTACTGAAACCACCACGTATTCAGCACACATAATGAGCAAAAGCCTAACCTTTTAAATAATATGAACACCTTGCCTGCGAAAATCAGTTCTGCAAAAAAAGAAGTACGGTCGGACTGCCTTATTAAAACCTGATCCAATTCAGGAACGCTTGTTGGGAGCAACCACTACAGCCGCGCAATCTGGAAATTCACAATTTGCGGGTTTTGTGAGCAATATCAATAATGATGCCTTTCATAATCGCCCAGCAGTTCGGCTTCATGCTCTATCCGCCCGCTGTTCACAGGGAACGCAGGCCAATAGAGCATGAAACGACCTCTCAGCAAACTAAAATGGTGCTGCAGAGAGCTGACGGCAACCAATCAGGAGATTGCCGTGATCTATTCTTCACTGTCATCTGCCGACTTCTGGAAATCTTTGTAATAGAAGTAACGATCTGCCGGTATCTCATCAGCCAATAGCGGATCTATCCCAAAAAGGCTTTCGTTTGCGGTGGCCTCCAGTATAGCCCACATTTGTTCTGAGGCGTGCTTAATGATCATACCACTTTGCTTCTGCCCTATTGCACCTTTCAGTTCAACGAGAATTGAACCGGAGCCACCAAGTCCGTAAGCATTCCTGGCAATTCCAGGGAAGGTACCACCAGGATAAAGTGTTACAGTCGAGAAACCAAATTGCTGCATATGCTCATAGATTGTCACACACAACTGTTTCGAAAGATCGACTACCCCCGCCTCAACATTCTCATTTCTCGGCCAGAGAATTGAGCTCGTGACATTTTCACCATCATCTGTGACATATGTCGCCTGATGATGAAAATCTGCAATCCAGAGAGGGGCATAATAGTTGAAGGCATCAAGAACTGCCTGAGCTTCAGGTACCGGGTTGACATCTGGATCAAATGCAGGGCCTGACAGCCCTGGATTGCAGACGACTTGATCACTCTGCGACCAATCGTGCCAATGATATCTGTTGATATCATAGTCCGATTGAAGGACTCCATCAGCATCCACGAAAGTTGTGGAATACACCCCTCGCCCCTGATCAAGTAGTTCATCAATAACCGTGCCATCACTGGCAAAACAACTCCCTGAGTTGCGCGGAGGTGCCGATGGGTCAGTGTTTCCCCTGGTATCCAACACAGCACCATCAGGATTAGCCCGTACAATCATCAGGACGTAAAGTTTATCGAGAATCGACATTACCTTGCTGTTGCCGGTGGCAAGTTGCTGCAACACCTGCAACGCAGCCTCTGTGGTCATCTGTTCATTACCATGCTGCTGAGTCATTATCATAACGGGAGTGTTTGCAGGATTACCGACTTTTGCCAGATAGATATTTCTCTCCTGCCCGGAATGCCCAATTACCTCCAGCTCCACCAGACCCTTGGAAGATTTTTCTAACTGAAAAAGTTTCTTCTCAAGATCTTCGTATGTGCTGATCCTCGATAATGAAACCTGCTGATTTGGTGTGAGCCAGGGACCACCCGGCGTTATCTCCGTAGCAGCTATTGCTGAACCAGCGCTCAAGGCCAACGTAACGCACAATGCCATTTGCTTGATCATAAGTCACCCTGTTGAGTTAGATTAATCGTAGACGATTAAGGATTTACACCACCAGCACCCCAAACCTAACTTTTTGAATGATTATTTTCAATCGGAAATAACTACACTTGATTGATAGGCATAATTAGACACATGACCATAACGCTTATCCGTCCGGTCCAAGACGACATTAACAAGAACGATTATTCAACCCCAATCTTCAGCCTGAAAAAGTTTAGAGAACCCTCTACAATTCTGATAGTTAGAAGAAACAACTAAACTCCAACCCAACGGCTCTCAAGCTCAGAGGATTTCAGCACAGCTGTCACAAAGCGGATAGAGGCTAGTCCGTCTTTTTCATCAGGACAGGTCATCGCCTCCCCCCTTGGTTGAACACCAGCACGTTTTGCAGCTATAGCTTCTGCAGCATCCCGGTAAATATTGGCGAATCCATCCGGAAAACCTTCCGGGTGCCCTGCAACAATATGGCTGGCATATGCGGAAAGCATCAAAGTTCCGGGGCCGTTTGGTGTCCTCACCTCTGCCGGCCGGCCAAGGGGCTTAAAAGTTAAACGCTGCGGAACCTCCTGGCCCCACTCCAAAGTACCTTTAGTTCCGGAGATTCGAAACTGCAACGAATTCTCCACCCCCGCCGCGGCCTGGGTTACCCAGAAACTCCCCCGCGCACCATTATTCATGCGGAGCATGGCCCCGGCATAATCGTCAATCAGCCGGTTCGGTACTATGGCACCTGCCTCTGCAGCAACCTCCGCAACCTCCAGTCCTGTCACATATCTGATAAGATTATGGGCATGGGTTCCGATATCCCCCATCACCAGAGAAGGACCACCTTTTTCAACTCGATAACGCCAGGGAGCATTTGCCCCTGTCGGATCTGCCTTCGACTCATCAGCCTTGCCGCCCTGCACATACTCAATCTGAATCAGTCGAATCTCACCTAATTCCTCCTGTTCCACCATGGCTTTTGCCTGACGAACCAGTGGATAGCCGGTGTAATTATGCGTAAGCCTGAATATCCGCCCTGTCTGCGCTACCATGTCGACAAGCTTCTCTGCCTCATCCAGAGTATTGGTCATCGGCTTATCACATATCACATCCAGACCACCCTTCATTGCGGCAGCCGCATAGATAAAGTGACTGTCATTCGGTGTCATGATCGCCACAACCTCTGCACCGTTGTCTCTGGCCACTTCGGATCGAATCAGCTCCAGTCCATCAGTGTAGATGCGATCTTCTGAAAGGCCCAGATCTTTCCCGCCTTGTCTTGCGCGCTCCGGGTTTGAGGAAAGTGCTGCAGCAACCAACTCGTAACAGTCAGTCAATCTGGCCGCCTGCCGGTGCATTCCCCCGATAAACGATCCAGGGCCGCCACCAATCACTGCCAACCGCAAACGCCTGCCCAGATGATGCAAAGCTGGATTATAGCCATCCGTCCCCATACTCTTCTCCTTTCCAGAGCAAAGCTTGATCCGCTGAGTTTTTTTCAGCAGAGTTACATACGCCACAGTCCTGCACCATCAAACATTACCCTATCATTGGGCGATGTGCTCCTGCTTCGTGAAAATCGATTATCATGCAGTTTCACTTCTGGTCCCCGTTGCTTCTGCCACGCATCAACCTTTAGCTGTGGAGTCTTGGTGATCAGATTATTTGTTTATGCAGGGACCAGAATTCGAAACCTCTGCTATCTCATGGGGAATTATAATTCGAGAACGGTATAAACGAAAAAAGCCGGAATCACTTTTCAGTGATTCCGGCTTTTTTATATGTTGGTGCCGAAGACGAGAGTCGAACTCGTACGGGCGTGGCCCACTACCCCCTCAAGATAGCGTGTCTACCAATTCCACCACTTCGGCACATAACAGCAATATGATTGCTCCGGTTAAAGCTGCCTGGTATCCGGACTGCTGATATCAGGTAGTTGACCCGGACGGTTGAGCAGTTTCTGCTCTCCCGTAGCAAGGAGACGTGTTTTTACCATAGCCCCGGGACAAGGTCAAGAATTGTTCACAACATAATTCAATTTTCTTTGTTGATTGTAACACAGTCCACACAGATGTCTACGCATGACACCTTTACCCGACTTTTCGCAGCTAAAGATCATCTCGCATAAACAAACGGTCAATTTCACCTTCAAATTTACTCTATGCCCGATTCTGCCAAACCGTTTGAGAGGCTCCCGCTACGTTACCCACAGATGCCTGCGGAGAATTACTCATAACGCTAGGACCTTACTGCAGGGTCATAATATGAGGTTGCCCTGCAAAGGACATCGAGGTTCTCACCCCGCGTCCACATAGAGAATATTTCTGCCGAATGAGCTCAACCCGTCGCTTTGAGGATATGCCGTAAAACCTCATTCGACATTCTGCATTTTTGTCATCTATGAGAGCGGTACATCCTGGCTTCTGAATATCTTTGAGATACCAGCACATTCCCTCATCACAGAGGTAGAACTATCACTTTGCGAAGTACATATCACAACATGTTTTCGTGAATTTTAATTGCTTTACTCCCCGTCTTTCTGTAAGTTCCTCCCTTTTTCTTTTGCACCTGATGCGCAGTAGCATCAACGGTGGCTGGAATTATTCATTTACAAAGGGTGAAACATGTCTCGCGAACTTGCCAATCCCGCACCCCTAGGACTTATGGGGTTCGGTATGACAACTATTCTGCTCAATATTCACAATGCCGGGTTCTTTCCCATCGACTCCATGATTCTTGCCATGGGCATTTTCTATGGTGGTATAGCCCAGGTAATCGTCGGCATCATGTGCTTTTTCCGGGGTGACACCTTCGGCACCACGGCCTTTACTTCTTACGGACTGTTCTGGCTTACCCTTGTTGGCCTGCTCACCATGCCGCATATGGGACTACCTGCAAGTCCACATAGCTTCATGGGCTGGTACCTTCTCCTCTGGGGAATTTTCACCACCTTCATGTTTGTCGGCTCACTCCGCTATCCCCGGGCCAAACAGTTTGTGTTCGGTTCATTGACGCTGCTGTTCTTTCTGCTTGCTGCCCGCGATTTCACCGGCAGCGAGTTGATCGGTACCATTGCCGGCTTTGAAGGCATCATCTGTGGCGCGAGCGCGATCTATTTTGCCATGGCGCAGGTACTGAACAATGAGTACGGCCGTACCGTTCTGCCCATTGGTGCACTAAAGAAATAAGCTGGTATCAGCCTGTAATTCGCCGAACGGAAAAAGGGGGTGTTCACACGGAACACCCCCTTTTTCTTTGTCTGTGATCTGTCGTACAGTTGAACGTATCACAGCAATGTTATTGCCGTGTACTGCCCCACCCTTTACAACCTGAATTGTGACTACTCACCAAGCCCAAGCGCCTTACGCTTTGCCTTGATCCGCTCATCCATCTTCTCTGCCGCAATCCTGTAATCCGCTTCCACCAGAAATGATGCGCCAAAAACGTCTTCCAGCCCACCTGTTGCCAGATCAGTCACCAGCTTTGAACCAGTGATCTGGGGCGGGGTACCGATCTGCACCGGAATACCGGAAGCCACGCAATAAACGCCAATAGCCACCGCTTTCTCCGAATACCACTCAGGCGAAGCGCCCCAGACCGGAAGATCAGAGATGTCAACGCCCAGAGCGTCGGCAATACTACCGCATAACTGGATGACCCGCGAATTATCAACACATGAGCCGAAGTGCAGCACCGGTGGTATATCAAGAGCGCCACAGATCTTCTGCAAACCCGGCCCTGCCATTTCGGCACCTGCTGGAACCATCAGTCCCGCCTTTCCTGCCGCTGTGGTGATACAGCCGGTGGCGAGCACGAGAATATCTCTCTTGATGAGCTCTTTAGCGAGCCCCACGTTCTGTGAATCGTGGGTGAATTTGGGGTTATTGCAGCCAACTATCGCCACGACACCACGGATCGATCCGTCCTTAATGGCCTCAAGCAACGGTTCAAGACTACCTCCCAGCATGTCCAGCAGGGCTTCGTTGGAGAAACCTGAGACTATATCCACCGGCTCCACCGGGATCTCAACCCTTGAGTTATCCCTACTACCATATGCCTCAATACTCATTTCGACGATCTGGCGCGCCTGCTCCGCTGCTCTTGAAGTATCAAATGACACATGGGTTGCACCGGTAAAACGCGCCTTGTCGGAAGTCGTGATAAACCTGGTATGATAACACGCAGCCGCCTGAACCAGGCTTGGCATAATGCACTGGTAATCGACCACAACAGCTTCCACCGCCCCGGTCACTATGGCCAGTTCCGTCATCAGGTGGTTGCCTGCCATGGGAATTCCCTGACGGCCGAGCAGCTCATTGCCGGTACAACACAATCCACCGATATTGATGCCTTCCGCGCCGGCTGCTTTTGCTTTGGCAATCATTTCCGGATCACGGGCTGCTGCCAAAACCATTTCTGAGACCACCGGATTGTGGCCATGCACCAGGATATTGACCTGTTCTTTCCGGATCACTCCCAGGTTTACTTTCGATGCAGCGGGGGTCGGTACTCCGAAAATAATATCCGACAATTCAGTCCCAATCATCGAGCCACCCCAACCATCTGCCAAGGCCGTCCGGGCTGAGTGCAGCATGGTGGAAATCGCGTCATTATCACACCCCATATGGGTGCGGTGCATCATCTCTGCTATTTCCCTGTCCACCCCCCGGGGAATTACATTCAACTGCCGCCAGATCTCTTTTCGCTTCTCGGGAACCCGGCCCATAAAGGCCAGTTCTTTTTTTCTGCTGCCGAAATCTGCAAACAAGACATCGACCAGTTCTCTCGCCACATCCTGCTTTGTCCTGCCATCGGTGGCTACTCCTACCTCCTGTGCGACCCGGTACAGCTTCTCTTCATTCGTGATGGTGTAAGCACTGGCTTTGCCCTCCACTATCGCTTCAAGTACTTCAATCAGGTCCCGGCCATGGTCGGAATGTCCAGCAGAGCCACCAGCGACAAAGCGGCCGAAATTTCGGGCTACAATGACGTTACCATCAGCCCCGCAAACTCCACGCTGCATCTTGCCGTTTTCTTTGAGGCTGATCCTGCATGGTCCCATATTGCAGTTTTTGCAGGTCAACCCCAATTCACAGAATTTGCACCCGGGTGTTTGTTGTTCAAAACGATCCCAGACAGTTTCCACGCCATCCCTGGCCGCTTTTTCTATCATTTTCGTAGCATCTTCCCAGATGCTTTTGTTCTTCACATCACCACTATCTTTAGCCATCTTTTCTCCTCCGAAATCTTTTTACGCTCAGGAAACCCGGTTTACCTCACTAGGTATGTACATCAGTACACCGTCGTCAGTTAAAAAACTGTCGTCTACCTGACAGAGGAAAAAGAAAAAAACAATACCGCTTACTGGATACCTATCCCACCAGCATGTTCCAGGGCCTGAATGTCCTGAATTACATAGAGTCCCCGCCGTGGCCGGATAACAAGATCGCCACGTATAAGTTCATTGAGGAGCATTGAGATCGTCTGCCTCGACGAGCCCACAAGACGAGCCAGGTGCTCGGTCGACAGATCTATTTCAACCTCAATTGAACCATCACCCTGCACTGATCCGTGTTTTCTCGCTTCGTAGGAGAGCAGAGCTATCAGACGTGCACCCACATCCTTAAAGGCAAGGCTGTCAATTATTGAGAAAGAACGCTCCAGAATATTACCCAGCACCCGTACCATGGCTTTGGTGATTTCAGGGTCACCGACCATGCGTTGCCGGAAAGTCTCAACGTTGGCGGTAAGCAGGGTTGCGTCAGTAAGCGCCTGCACAAATGTAGGGGTATGGCTCGAATAGATATCTCCGCGCGTCAGAATACCGAGACTGAACTCCTTTTCCTCATAACCGAGATAAATACGCACCCGGCCATGCACAACAATGAAGATTCGATTGCGCTGATCACCCGGCTGACTGACAAAGTTCCCCTTGGCATGATATTCGGGCTCCAGGGCTGAATACAGGTCTGCAAACTCAGGTCTTTCAAGATGATCGAGAAGATTCGCCTCTAGAAATTTCATTCTTGCCTCACTGAATACATTTCGATTGCCTACATGAAAAGCAGATGATAGTGAGAAACCGTTAAGGGGTCAATGATTACAAGGTGGCGGGGAATAGATGGATAGTCGTTTATAGACATAGACAACATGGCGACAACACACAATGAGATTACCAGCATCCTCAGCGTAAGATTTGAGGGAGGATAAAAAAAAGATTTAGAAGTTACACCCTACCAGGGCAGCGTTTCATTCCAATTCTTTCAGCGTATTTTTATCAGGCATATAATCAACTGAACCTATACGTCTGTATTCTCACGCCTAATTCCCGATCGATCCTTGCTGAGATTCAAAAGCAACCTGAAAATCCAATTTAAAAAAATGGATAAAAAAAAACCGTAAATTACTGTTCAGTAATTTACGGTTTTATATAAATGGTGCCGAAGACGAGAGTCGAACTCGTACGGGCGTGGCCCACTACCCCCTCAAGATAGCGTGTCTACCAATTCCACCACTTCGGCACTCAAAGAGTGTGTCTATTTTGTTTCGCTGTCAGTTGTTGCTGCTTCTGTCTCTTCTGCTGCGGGAAGAACTGCATCTTCCTGGGCAAGAGGTTTTGCCTCTTCAACTGCTGCGGGTTGCTCTTTTACCACACTTTTCATCACAGATCCAGCACTTTTTTCCGATGAAATATAGGCAAGAGACAACGAAGTTACCATAAAAATTACAGCCGCTGCCGTGGTGATTTTATTCAGCAGTGGTATTGGGCCCTCTGAGCCAAAAAGTGACTGACTGGACCCACCGAAGCTTGCACCTATATCGGCGCCTTTACCTTGCTGAAGCAGGACAATGCCTACCAGGAAGAGGCAAACGACAACGTGTGCAATTGTGAGTAATGTATCCATTCAGACCTTCTTTTAGTTCTTCTGGTAATTAATAATACGCCCGAACGATTCAGCGTCCAGAGCGGCTCCGCCAACCAGCGCACCGTCTATATCGGGTTGCGCCATCAACTCATCTACGTTGGTTGGTTTGACCGAGCCACCATACAATATTCTCATTTGCTCAGCAACGTTTTTTTCAAACAACTTTGAGATAAGTTCCCTGATAAAAGCATGAGCTTCCTGTGCCTGCTCTTTGCTTGCTGTTTTGCCTGTGCCAATAGCCCAGACTGGCTCGTAGGCAATAACAACCCTGGCCATCTGCTCGGCTCTCACCCCGGCCAATCCGTTTCTAATCTGGGTTTCAAGGACATTGAGCATTTGGCCCGACTCACGTTCTGTCAGGGTCTCTCCGACACAAAGCAGGGCCATGAGATCAAAATCCAGAGCGCCTTTTACCCGCTGATTTATCAGGGTATCAGTCTCAAAAAACAGCTGCCTGCGCTCTGAATGGCCAATAATGGCCGCACTACCACCAGCATCTTTAACCATTACCGGTGAAATCTCACCGGTAAAAGCGCCTTGTTCCTCCCAGCAGACATTCTGGGACGACACAATGATATCACTGCCTGAAACCGTTTCAGCCACCGCAGCTATAACGGTGTAGGGTGGAGCGAGAAGCACCTCCCGATCCGCAAAGGTGGGACAATGCTTCATAACTTCTTCAGCCAACCGGCATGCATCCTCACGGGTGGTATGCATTTTCCAGTTACCGGCCATCAACGATTTTCTCATGATGATCCTCTTTGAAATTTTGCTATGACGTAAACAGACTCGACCGGTTACGTCTTAGTCGCCAAGTGCAATAACACCCGGCAGCTCTTTCCCTTCCATAAGGTGTAAAAAGGCACCACCACCGGTGGACATATACGAGATATTTCTGGATTCACCAGACTTCTTCACTGCCGCATTTGAGTCGCCGCCACCAGTTATGGACAGTGCATGTGATGAGGCGACAGCCTGACAGATAGCCATGGTTCCCCGCGCAAAGGCGTCCATCTCAAAAGCTCCCATTGGCCCGTTCCAGACAATGGTTCTGGCATCAGCCAACGCTTCCTGAAATAGGATAGTGGTTGCCGGCCCAATATCAAGGGCCATCCAGTTTTCCGGGATATCCTTGTAGGTCACGTTTTTGGTAACTGCGTGGGGACTGAATGAGTCAGCAGCCACAAAATCCACCGGCAGATAGAGCTTTACTCCCTGTTTTTCGGCTGCGGCTATGAAATTTCTGGCAGTATCGAGCAGATCATCTTCCACTTTTGAGGCACCGACCTCAACTCCCATGGATTTTAGAAAAGTGTTGGCCATTGCGCCGCCGATCACCATACTATCTACCTTGCCGAGCATATTCTCAAGTGCACCGATCTTCGATGACACCTTTGCACCACCAACCAGAGCAACTAAGGGACGAACAGGATTATCCATCGACTTGTGAAAGTAATCCATTTCTGTCTGGAGCAACATGCCGGCGCCTTTATCTTTGACCAATTCGGCAACGCCTACCACAGAGGCATGCGCCCTGTGCGAGCAGGCAAAAGCATCGTTTATGTAAACCTCAGCATGGCGGGCTAGCTTTTTGGAAAAATCCGGATCATTGGCTGTCTCTTCATTATAATAGCGCAGATTCTCCAGCAGGACTAATTCGCCTGTTGCCATTGCCGCCACGACCTTTTCTGCCTCTTCGCCGATACAATCGGTGGCAAAATGCACTTTTTTCCCAATTAAGGCTGCCAGGTGTTCCGCTACCGGGCGCAGGCTGAACGCTTCCACCCTTTGCCCTTTGGGCCGCCCCATATGGGAACAGATAACCGGTAAGCCTCCCTGCTCAAGGATATGCTGCAAGGTCGGCAACACCATACGGATGCGAATGTCATCGGTTATATTGCCGCCATCATCCATCGGCACATTGAAATCGGCGCGCACGAGCACACGTTTGCCCGACAGTTCTAAATCATATATAGTCTTCATCGTAAAATCTCCGGAACAAGGCTGGTTGTCTAACTGGAAGAAAATAGCACCTTCAACCATCAATATAGAGCAATTCTTTCCTATAAATCAAGGCATTATCCCTGGGATTCGCGTAATACCCAGCGCGTTCGCCAACTTGAGCAAACCCCTGGGAACAATAAAATTTACACGCCGGTTCATTTTTCGACCGTACTTCAAGAAAGAGACTACTGACGTTAACAGCCGCCAGTTTTTTGATAAGAACTCTGAGCAATTTTTGCGCCACACCTTTTCTGCGCTCGGAGGCCGCAACCGCGATCTTCAGCAACTCGGCTTCAGGCCCGCAATAGCGAGAACAACACCAGCCATTAATGTTACCATCGTCATCGGTTGAGACAAGCACAATACTTTCGGGCAGGGGGAGTTCGGCAAGAATCTGAGCAGGTGTCCACGGAGATGGAGACTCCTGCTCGATAATGGAAATGGCCCCGCAGTCTTCCGGAGCCATGTTACGGATATTCACAGGTAACGACTTAAACCATTTCGTCGGCAACCTTGACGGTTAAATCACCGAGCATATTGGTATAGCTACCAAGTTCGTTGTCATACCAGCCATAAACCACCGCCTGGGTTACCGGTACATTGAGGACAGGATCGGCACCAGCTGCAACAGTTGCCCCCTTGACCTTACCAAGGTTGACCGGAATAGCAGCGGTACGCGTATGCGTCTCAGACGCTTCAATAACCGCAGCAGCCCTTGGAGTGCCGAGGATATCCGAGCTGACATTCTGCTGCTCGGTATACTCGAGGTATGGGGTAACCTCAGAAAACTCTCTGTAGATGCTGTTGATATCCGCGCGCTTTGTCGGGGTATCAAGCTCATCCTGCAGATTGAGCACCAGGATAATCAGGGAACCACTTGAAGTCGGAATACGGACAGATTCTGCCATAAAACCGATTTTCTCCATCTCTGGAATAACCAACGAAAGCGCTTTGGCCGCTCCGGTGGTTGTCAGGATGATATTATTGAGAATCGAACGGTTTTTCCTGAGGTCGGCTGCACCTGCGCCGGGCAGACGATCAAGTACCTGCTGGCTGCCTGTTGCCGCGTGAACAGTCACCATTGAAGCACTGAGAATACGATCCGCTCCCATTCGCTCCATGAGTGGTTTGATCATGTATGACAAGCAGGTAGTGGTACATGAGGCAGCAGAGATGAGATTGTGCCTGGCCGGATCGTACATGTCGTCATTGATGCCCATTACCGTGGTAATGGCATCGTCCGGCATATCCAGCCCTTTGGATTTAATCTTGAATGGCGCAGACAATAAAACCTTTTCCGCACCTGCCTGCATATGACCTCTCATTGCACCACGGCCTTCACTGGCATCCGCAGTGGGGTCTTTGAAGACACCGGTGGTATCCACCACCAGCTTGACATCATTTTCCCGCCAGGCAATATCGAGAGGATTTCTGGCTTCCCGCAGTATGCGTACAGGAACACCATTAATCACCATGGAGCCTTTCTCTTCATCAAGCTCCTGGATCATCCTCCCTGCCGTATGGCCGTGGAGATACGTACCCAGCCGTCCATATGTTGAATCACGCTCTATGATCGCTGCAAGATCGGCAAGTCCGCCTCCGACTTCGCGACCGGTATTAACAACAAGCCCTGAGAAGTGCTTACGCGATACATGGTGCCATAATGAAAGCTTCCCAATTCGTCCAAGACCGTTGATACCTAAATACATGGCAATACGTCTCCTTTATGAGTATTGTGTCACAAGTGTTAATGCCGCCTCTATGTCCGCAATCAAGGATCGCTTGCGGGGCCTCAACGAACGAAATTCATAAATTTCGTTTATACGCGACGTCATTGTTTTTCATAAAGAAACCTATCAGGAATACCACACATCCCCAAAAAAAGCATGCAATTTAATCCACCTCTAACAACTGCCACCTTAATCCGGCGCTACAAACGTTTTCTCGTCGATGTGGAACTCACCGACGGTTCCACCCTCACTATCCACTGCCCGAATACTGGTTCCATGCGCTCCTGTTCTGAACCCGGCAGCCCGGTTGCCATGAGTATATCAGACAACCCGAAGAGAAAATACCCCCACACTCTCGAAATGGTACAAAATAATGGTACCTGGATAGGCGTGAACACCGGCCTCACCAACCGACTGGTTGCAGAAGCAATCAACGACGGTCAAATTGCCGAGTTCGATAAAGTGACTGCTATTCGTCGAGAAGTGAAGGTTTCAAGCTCCAGCAGACTCGACCTGGCTGTCAGCCATAACGAGATGACAACCTATGTTGAAATAAAAAACTGCTCGCTTGTTGAAAATGGTCAGGCAATGTTTCCGGATGCCGTGACCACCCGCGGCACTAAGCACCTTAAGGAATTAATGATCCTTTCAGAACAGGGGCACGGTGCCTGTATATTCTTTCTGGTACAGCGCATGGACACAGACAGCTTTGCACCTGCTGCCCATATCGACCCCGTGTACAGCGAGACCTTGAAAGAAGCCGTCGACAAAGGAGTTATGATTCTCGCATACCAGGCCGAGGTATCACCTCACGGTATTGATGTGATACGAAAATTACCTTGCGAAATATAACCTTATTTCCATAAAACGCACAAGACCTGACGGCCCTCACTTCGCACCAATAGAAAAAGGGCGAGGAGCACAAGCTCTTTCGCCCTTTAAAAAAATGACTCAGGTATGCGAAAAATGATCAGAGCCTGTACTTCACCTCGCCATCGACCAAGGTCATTATCGCCCGCCCTTTCATCTTTGTTTCATTAAAGGGAGAATTCTTCCCCTTTGAAAAACTCGCTTCAGCGGTAAAGACGTACTCCATTTCCGGGTCGATCACAGTGATATCCGCAACTGCCCCTTCACCAAGCTGACCACCTTCTACACCGATAATGCCCGCAGGACCGGCGCTCATCAGCTCAACCATCCTGCTTTCGGTAATTACTCCCTGGCGCACAAGCTCCAGAGTGAGTGACAAGGATGTCTCCAACCCGGTGATGCCGTTGGCAGCGTAGTTGAACTCCAGCTCTTTTTCTAAAACGGAGTGCGGAGCATGATCAGTGGCAATTGCATCGAGAGTACCATCCGCCAGGGCAGCCCTGATCGCCTCCCGGTCTTTTTCCGACCTGAGTGGCGGGTTCATCTTGGCATTGGTGTTGTACCCCAACACGGCGTCATCGGTGAGCGTAAAGTAATGCGGAGCGGTCTCGGCAGTAACCTTCACCCCACGTTGTTTCGCCAAGCGGATAACCGCCAGGGCATCTTCGCAACTCACATGAGCTATATGGACATGGGTGCCAGTAAGCTCAGCCAGGGCCACTTCGCGATAGACCATGATAGACTCGGCTGCGGCAGGGATTCCACGAAGCCCGAGCCGGGTGGAGTTAAGCCCTTCATTCATACAACCGTTTCTAACCAGCGCCTCTTCTTCAGAGTGGGACATGACAACAAGTTTGTGACTTGCCGCATACTCCATGGCCCGGCGCATCAGCTGACTGTCGACAACAGGCATTCCGTCATCTGTCACAGCGACAATGCCGGCCTCTTTCATCTCTGCGTAGTCAGCAAGGGATTCGCCTTTGCTGCCTTTGCTGATTGCACCAACCGGATACACCCTGGCGGCACAGCCTTCGGCCCGCTCAAGTATGAGCCGGGTCACCGAGCCGTTATCGTTGACCGGGGTGGTATTGGGCATACATGCCACAGCGGTGAAGCCACCGGCCGCGGCAGCCTGGGTACCAGACGCCACGTTCTCCTTGTACTCCTGGCCTGGCTCGCGGAGATGGACATGGATGTCTATCAACCCTGGCACCACCCAGCAACCAGTCGCATCAATTACTTTGGCATCCGCAGGCGTCTCAGCCTGAGAGGCTACAATCTTCCCATCTGTAACCCAGAGATCCGCAACTTCATCTCTGCCATTTACCGGGTCGATTACCCTCCCGCCTTTTAAAATGATTAATCCGTCCATATCAGCCTCCCTGCTCCACGCCCGGTTTATCTCCTCCCAACACGAGATAGAGCAGTGCCATCCGGACAGCCACACCATTTGTCACCTGATCCAGAATCACAGATCTTGCGCCGTCTGCAACATCCGGATTCATCTCCACACCTCGGTTAATTGGCCCGGGGTGCATTACCAACACATCGTCTTTAGCCAGCTGCAGCAACCTGTCATTAATGCCGTAGCAGACGGCATACTCACGCAGACTGGGGATGAGGGAGTCATTCTGCCTCTCCTGCTGAATCCTGAGCGCCATAACCACATCCGCATCGCGAACAGCGTCGCGCACATCTTCACAGACAACTGCTCCCATCTGCTCGATCGCGGCCGGCATGAAAGTTTTGGGACCAGCCAGGTAAACCTGTGCACCGAGTGTGGTAAAGCCCCTGATATCAGAGCCGGCGACCCTGCTATGGGCAATATCACCTATTATGGCGATTTTCAAACCCGCGAGACTACCTTTATGCTCCATGATAGTCATGATGTCTAAAAGCCCCTGACTCGGATGCTCGTGAGTTCCGTCCCCTGCATTAATGATCGAAGCTTGAACATTACGTGCAAGAAGATGCGGCGCCCCGGAACTGGAGTGGCGAAGGATAATGATATCAGGATTCATCGCCTGCAGGTTTCTCGCAGTGTCAATGAGGGTCTCACCCTTGGTGGCGGAGCTCGTCGATGCCGAGATATTGAAGGTATCGGCACTCATTCGTTTGGCTGCTATCTCAAATGAGAGGCGGGTCCTTGTCGATGGCTCAAAAAAGAAATTGACGATTGTCTTACCGCGGAGGGTCGGCACCTTTTTTATCGGCCGTGCGGAGACCTCCTTAAATGAGCGTGCTGTATTGATCACATGGCAGATATCATCGGCGCTCATTTGCTCGAGACCGAGGATATGCCTGTGCTTGAAGTTATAGTTTTCCTGCAATGGTGTTACCCGTGTTCAAAGGTTTATCAGTCTATAAGGCTGCCGATCCGACTCCAGCGAACCGACGTGAACCTATCCATTGAAAGTAGCGGTTTCTCGAGATCCCATGACCAATACAGGATAAAGGCCTTGCCCAGCACGTCTCTTTGGTCAACGAATCCCCAGAATCTGCCGTCGTAACTGTTATCACGGTTGTCGCCAAGCACAAGTAGCGACCCATCCGGGACAGTTACCGGCCCATAGTTATCCCGATTGCTCTCCCTGCCGCTGACTACCAGTTGTGAGGTAAAATGGGCATGGGGGTCTTCGATAGCCGTACCGTTGATATAGACTCGCTTGTTTTTTATTTCAACGATATCTCCGGGCACACCGACAACACGCTTTATATAATCAATTGAACGATCTTTTGGGAACTTGAACACCACAACATCTCCTCGTTGCGGATCCTTCCAGGGGATCACCACTGTGCCGGTGAAAGGCAACTTAAGCCCATAGCTGAATTTATTTACCAGTAAATGATCACCTATTTTCAATGTCGGCAACATTGAACCCGAAGGAATCTTAAAGGCCTGCACGATGAAAGTGCGAATAAATAATGCAAGGAGTATTGCAATAATTATGGCTTCAATATATTCCCTGACAAGAGATTTTTTATTGTTCGTTTTAGTCAACTTCGAACCTCATTTCGGCTTGAAAAGTATTCATGATGATAGAAACAAAGCAAGGCTACATTATCCAGACTTTAAATACAAGCGACATTGCCCCGACAATTTTCAGATTCCCTGCAGCTCCTAGTAATACTCATTTTTTCCAACAACACCTACTATATAGAGAGTAATCGGGCGGTTGGTAGACAATATATTGTGGAGAATGACTCTCAGCACCCTCTCAGTGCCTGCTAAATCACTGTTTAAAAAAAGAAATTAATACCTTTTGGCCCTGCTGTTTCCCTTGACAATTCAACTCAATTGTGTCCTTAATAACGACTAAGTATGAGAAATCTGGAGTTTAGCGCAGTACTGCTAAATTCGGTTATTTGATAGTTTAAAAATTAATGCCCAACTATTGACCATGAATTTGCCGTTTCTATCAAAAAAGGATCTCGTCATTGGCGTGGATATTGGATCCCATGCAATAAAAGTCTGTCAACTTAAGGAGACAGACAATGGATTCAAGGTTATTTCCGTCGGCAGTGCTGTGCTACCCGAAGGAGCTGTCGACGATGGCACTCTGGTAGAGCCGGAAATAGTCGGCAAGACCATTGCCGAATTGTTTTCCAACCTGAAAATACGAACCAAAAAAGTCGGCATTTCAATCTCCGGCTATTCTGTGATCGTTAAAAAGGTCAACCTGCATGCCATGGACGACAAACAGCTCGAAGAGCATATTCTGGCCGAAGCAGAACAATATATACCTTTTGATATACAAGACGTCTACCTCGATTTTCAGCGTATAACACCTCAGGAAGAAAGTGAAGAGCGCACTGACGTCATGCTGGTCGCCGCCAAGAAAGAGGTGATAGACGATTACCTGCAGATGCTTGAGGGCATCGGCCTTCAGGTGGTCCTGGTGGATGTCGATGGATTCGCAATGGAAAACACCTTCGAGCAATGCTCCCGAGACCTCACCAACGTTGCCCTGGTTGATATCGGCGCTTCAAAAATGAACATCAATATCATCTCCGATGGCCTATCAGTCGTGGCGCGGGATATCGTAGTAGGGAGCCGCCAGCTCACAGAGCAGATTCAGGCCTCGCTTGACACTGACTATGAAGACGCGGAAGCGATCAAACTCGGTCAGGAGCCCGCCGGCGAAAACCAGGAGACCATCGAAGAAATTTTTCTCTCGACCTGCACCCAATGGGTTCTTGAGATCAAAAAGGCTATTGACCTGTACCATGCTAACAACCCCGACATGCCGCTCCAACAGATCGTACTGAGTGGCGGCGGTGCCAAAGTTGCCGGCATGTGCGACTTCCTGTCCCAGGAGACAGGCCTGGAAGTCAACTTATTCAACCCGTTCAAAAATATGGGGTTTGACCCCAAAAAAATAGACACTGACTATCTCAACAGTATCGGACCTGAAATGGCCATTGCAACCGGGATTGCCATTAGACCATCTGTAATTTAAGGGCCAGTGGGCCCGATCATGGAAGAGTTATGATTCGAATCAACCTGCTCCCTGTTCGGCAACTTAAACAAAGGGCAAATGCACTCCGTCAGATCTTTGCTGTCCTGGCCGGCTTTGTTTTATTTCTCGGCCTATTCGGGATTGTCTTTTCTATCCAGACTGGAAAAGTCAATTCCCTGAATGGGAACATCAACACTCTTAATGCTGAGATTCGCAAATACAATAAACCGCTGGCAAAAATCAAGGAAATTGAGAAAACAATGGCGGAACTTCAGCGAAAGACAGCGGTAATCGACAAACTGAAATCAGACTCTTCTCTTACAGTCAGAGTACTTGATGAGGTTGCAAACAGAGTCGACAATGAGCGTTTATGGCTGCTTTCTCTCAACCAGCAGGGTAGTTCACTCCAACTGTCTGGTGTCGCACTCGATAATCAGACTGTGGCGCAGTTCATGGACATACTGAAAGCCTCTGATTTTGTAAAATCAGTTGATCTCACTGACTCGTCGCTGAAGAAAATCGCCGGCAGGGATTTGAAAAGTTTCTCATTAAGATGCAGTGTCGCTCAGCCACAGCCAAAGGCTGGTGAAGAAAGTGTCGCTAAAGCGAAAAAATAACCTCGAGTACTTACGGTATGAAAAAGAACGAAGCAATTAATAATTTCATAGATACCAAATACATTCCCCTCGAGAAAAAATTCAAGATTCTCTTGGCCGTTGCTGTATTCGTCCTTCCAGCACTTATTTTCTATCTCTTTTTTCTCAGCCCAAACTTTGAAGAAATAGAAAGACTTGAGAACAAAAAACGCCAACTCACCACTCAACTCCACAAAGTACAGAACAGAGCTAAAGATCTCCCCAAGCTTGAGGCAGACCTTGCACAGGTGCAAAATGAGTTTGCTGAAAAATCTTTGCTTCTTCCGAAAGAAAAAGAAATCCCCCAGCTCCTTCGCGATATCTCGTCCCTCGGAAGACATGCCGGCCTGGATTTCATCCAGTTCAAACCAATGCCAAGCGTACCGAGAGATTTTTATGCCGAAATACCAGTTTCAATAAACGTACGTGGCCCATATCACAACGTCGGGGCTTTTTTCGACAGGGTCAGCAAGCTCGAGCGCATAGTTTCGGTTTCCAATGTAAAAATGAGTTCGCCTAAGCTTGAAGGCGGTGAAATGCTACTGAATTCAGACTGCAGGCTGGTAACGTATCAGTTTACCAATAAAGAGCTTCCAAAGCAGAACAAAAAGAAGAGATAAAAGCTAACTGGAAGATGTATTCTATGAAACATTCAATACTCGGATTTCTTTTCCCGCACAAAACAGGCAAGAGAACCTGCCTTGCTGGGTCTACACTCGCTCTGCTGATCTCTTTGCCATTGCCAGGTTCAGCAGCAGAATCTCAAAATGGTGAAATTGAGATCGCCGCTGTAACCTCTCAGGAGAATTTTGAATACATCCTGGAGAACCGTAAAGACCCATTCGTGCCTTTTATCTCAACCAAATCGACTACCAACGAAGTACAACCAGATGAAATTGTCGAAAAGAAAGTCACGTTAACCGGCATGCAGCTTTTTGAGCCGGGCCAGCTCAACCTAGTGGGAATGTTGAAAAGTGGCGGAAAGCAGTTCGCCATGGTCGAGGATTTTACCGGTAAGGGATACATCATTTCAGTAGGGACTAAAATCGGAAGGCGTGGCACCGTTATAGACATCATTCCGAACAAAGTCTTTATCGAGGAAACAGCGGAAACCCGATCCGGAAGAAAAATAGTTACTAAAACCGTTATGGTTCTCAAGAAAGAGGGAGAGGAGTAAATAATGTACGCGAGGTCTGCAATTTCCCAATTGGCCGTTCTTTCTGTGCTGACCATTATCCTGCTATCCGGTAGAGCCGAGGTTTTCGCTCAGGAGGCAGAAAATGCTACAGCACTGCAGAAATATCACATTTCCGCACTTGAATCAAAATTTGCAAACAACACTCTTTCAATAGACATTGTTGGTAAATCTATCCCACCATACACGGTGTCAGAGCTGTTTGCTCCGTTCAGGGTGGTTGTCAATGTCGCAGGTGCTGTTTTTGATGAAGGCGTGTCAACCACCGCCCCTCTGATTGTCCAAAACCCTGTGGGCCAGATGACTGTTACCACTCTCTCTGATCAGGACCCGCAGGTCACTCGCTTTGAAATCGCCATCGCCGATTCCCATGACTATACCGTTAACCGAAACGGTAACAATATCTCGATTGTCATAGCACCGGCCGATGAGGATCGCAATGAGCGATTGAAACTCAACACCCCATCGGTTCCATCCATTACCGATTTTCAAATCAGCAAAAATGAGATGGAAACGACAATTCTGCTTTCTTCGACAGCTCCGGTAACAAGCTACAAAACTGCCACACTGGCCGGTGAAGGTGACAAACCCGCCAGGATGTTCATCGATATTTCAGACGTCTCTATCATCGAATTACTTCGTGAGAAATACGTTGGCACCGCTGTCGACAAAATCCGGGTCGCTGAACGCGGAGCAGGTGCAAGGATAGTCTTTGATTCAGCCACGACTGAAATTTTTGATTACGACATTCAAAACACCGAACAGGGGCTCAAAGTCATTGTCAAAAACAACCTCGGGGCTGGAACTGTCTCGGCAACCGGCAGCCGCTCCTCAGTGCCTGCCAACGCTGACTCAACCCTCGATGAGTTGATCGAATCATCAAGCGACCTTCTTGCGAAAGTCAAGCCAGGCTCATCTCCAGGCATTCCAAAAGCAGATACGGTACCATCCCTTCAGGACACTTTTGCGTTCTCCGGCTACAACAATCAGCGGATCAGTGTCGATTTCTATAAAATTGACATTCACAATGTCTTCCGTCTGTTCAGGCAGATCACAGATCTCAACATCATCGTAGACGAAGGTGTTGCCGGCACCGTGACCCTTGCCTTAAGCGATGTTCCCTGGGATTTCGCCCTGGATGTGATCCTGAACCTCCATGACCTGGTCAAGGAAGAGCGTTTTAACACCATCGTTATCTACCCAAAAAAGAAAGCTTTTGAGTGGCCTGAACGAGCGGTTGACAATCTCTCTTTTGAAGCTGACCTGCAGGTCGTTGAACAGGAAGCTCTCATCATCGAACAGACAGCGACTCAAACACCTGAACTCATGAAAGCAAAAGAGATTCTCAAGGTGGCAAAAGCTGCGGATGACAAACAGAATTATGAGCGAGCAGTCAAACTCTATGAAGAAGCTGTCGAACTGTGGCCTACGAATTCTAACATCCACAACCGTATGGCCACAATCTACCTCGTTCATATGGGCATGAATGCCAAAGCGGTCTATTGCGCAAAAAAAGCACTCGAAGCCGACCCAACAAATAGCCGTGCCGCCCTCTATGCTGCAATCGGCCTTGCCAATATGCAACGCACTGGTGAGGCTTCAGAGTACTTCATGCAAGCAGTCAGTCAGGAGCCTCCCCTGAAAGAAGCTCTCTTCAGTTTTGCAGCCTTCAATGAATCCAACAATCAGCATCAGGCTGCACTTAAATTGATCAACCAATATCACAAATATTATGGTGAGACTCTCGACACCATGCTCACCAGAGCCCGTATATACGATAAGATCGGGAACAGTGAACAGGCAGTTAAAGAATACAGCGCGATCATTACTTCCGGATATCAACTTCGTCCAGACTTGAAGGAGTATATTCAAGAACGTGTTGCGGCAGGTAATTAATAGGTTCGAGTTCCAGAATAAATTTGGTCAATTTCTCTTACAATTGATAGACAGCACCACGAGGTTTTTATGATGTCCATAAAAAACATTTTTCTAGCCGGCAGCCTGGTACTTCTTCTTACCAGCCTCAATGCTTGCAAGCACTCTCCCGATGGGGCAGATGCAACCCCTGCACCCGCACCGGCTGCAGAACAGTCTGCAATCGTTGAAGAACCACTGGCCCAACCCCGGGTATTGGCACAAGCACCCGAGGGGCCACTTACTCTACCAGTCCGTTATCAGACTCCAAGCTATATGCTCGATATGGAAGGTAAGGATACGCTGGAAGAAGAGGAGATCACCTCGATCAAGGTGGGTGCCTCAATTCGATCCACCCGGGGCCCCCAGCCTCTCTGGGATATCCTCAAACGCCTCGCCGCACTCAAGGGAATGAATGTATCCTGGGCCAGTGATGTTGACCAGAAGGTACTGGTCGACGTCGATATCAGTGCCAACGACGATTTCTACGACTCTATCGACAACCTGCTTCGCCAGGTCGACTACTTCCATGAGGTACAGGGAAATACAGTTGTCGTAAAGTATAAAGAAACCCGCCGCTATCATATTGCCATGCCTTTTACCAACCAGAGATACTCCACCGGTACTGGCGGTAATGTTTTAGGCGGCGATTCAAGCGGAACAGATATAGATGGAACGATATCATTAAAAAGCTCTGATAATGAATTTGATATCTGGAAGAATGTTCAGGACAACATGGATGCAATCATTAACACCTGGAACACACGAGCTTTTACCCAGGCTACTGCCCCCCCTGCTGCTACCGATAATTCTAATACAACAGATCAGGAAACCGATAGTGATGGTCAATTAGCGACCCGTCAAATTTCCAGCGGTGGCTCGATGTACATCATCGACAAGCCCATAGGCGTTGTAACCGTTTCTGCTCCACGCCCCTTACTCGAACGACTCGACGCTTATTTTGTTACTCTTAAAAAAGAACTTTATAAGCAGATCACTATTGAGGCAAAGATAGTCGAAGTTCAATTAAACGATTCATCATCAATTGGCATTAATTGGAGCAGCGTTCTTAAAGACTTCCCTGTTTCAGGTATGGTTAACTTCGGCGATCCCGTTACAGGGCAAATCTATCCTTCTGCAGGCAGCGATTTCATATCAAGCATCACCTTAAAATCAGCTGAATTTGGCGTTTTCCTTAACGCCCTAAAAGAACAAGGTAATACCCAAATACTGTCTAACCCGAAAATCAGTGTAATGAACGGGCAACCAGCCTTGATCACCGTTGGCCGTAACGTTACCTACATTGACAGAGTAGAGGCCGACAGAGATATAGAAAATGGTATCACTACATACTCTGCTGAAACAGAACGAATACTATCTGGAATTGGAATGGCACTGACCGCTACCATTCTTGATGATGATGAAATTATCATGAACCTTGTTCCTGTAACCTCTGAACTTGAAGAACCTATTACATATCAGCCCATTGGACCTGATGGTGCCGAAGTCGGCTTACCAATTGTCAATGTCCGGGAGATGAGCACAACAGTACGTGTTAAAAATGGTGACATGCTGGTAATTGGAGGATTGATTAGTAACGTTGATGATACTCAAGACGCATTTGCTCCGGTAGTTGGAGATATACCAGTTATTAAGTACTTATTCGGCTATAAGGAGAAAATTAAAACTAAGCGAGAGCTTATAATTCTTTTGCGCCCAGTAATCATCTAAATACATCCTTATCGGACATCAATTATCAAATACACGTTAGGAGTTGATCATGGAGAGGCTCAGAATTTTTTTATTAGGTATTCTTACACTGGCTCTTACAGGTTGTGGACAAACAGTGATAGAAACCCTGAACGTACCTGAAAACCCAGGCCCCAATGCCCCAGGTTACGGCAAGACAGTAGTTATTCTACCATTTGCGGATTATTCGCAAGGCGATGCGATAGACTCCGCCCATCGACGCAACATGATGGTCACCGAGACGCTTGTCGACAGGTTGTCTGCTAACGGTTTTGGGTTGCCGATTCAGGAAGATGTCTTTCAATATTTAGTGAACCAAAATGTAATTGCCTTAATGCCGTACGAGTCAATTGGTTCAAGCTCACTCAGCCAGGAAATCAACTCAGGGGATTGGTCTGATACCATGACCTCAATCCTGACTCATTACAACGAACAATCCTTTAAAAATCAGAATGAGGCAGTTAGCAGTCCAGGCACCCACGGCCTCACCAAACAGACTGTCGCCAAGATCGGTCGCCAATTCGACGCTGATTACATTGTCCGTGGTCGTATCCTTGAATACAAGACCCGTCAGGATACAGAATGGGTTCCCTGGAAAAAAGGTATAATTCCATTCGTCAACAACAGTGCCAATCGCCTCGCCTTTGGTTTTGCCAGCTCCGATGAATACGATGAAACCAACAACATGCTCACTGGCGGAATTTTAGGTGGAATCATCGGTCACAATGTTGGTTCACCGTGGGGCGAGGGTGACGAGATTCTCGGTATCAGCGGTGGAGATACCGCCAATGCCATCCTCTGGGGCTCTGTCGGTATGTTTGCCGGCAAGCAATCCTACCAGAACCGTGTCGACCAGGCAGCCGTCCAGCTCCGTATCTGGGTTCAGGAAGCAGCAACCGGAAACGTGGTATACACCAACCGCATAAGAGTGCTGGTATCTCCGGAATCTGTTTATGCCGACAACCAGTATGACACCCTGTTCAACAAAGCCATCGAGAAAGGTGTAACTACGCTTGTAGACAACTTTGTTATCTACACCTTCCTTTAGCTGGAACTCTTAATACAAGTCTCTCCAAACGAAAAAAGGGGAATGCTCAATTGAGCATTCCCCTTTTCTATTTTCAAGGAAACCTGAACAGATTAATTGTTCTGGCTTGCCTCTTTCTTCGCCTTGGCATTCTGGAAAAGAGCCATGAAGTTCACAGGCTCCATAAGGAATGGAGAGAAACCACCATCCACGGTGATCTGGCTGACGATCTGGCGGGTGAATGGGAACAGCAGGGTTGGGCAGTCAACGCCAAGAACCATCTCCACATGCTCTGCAGGGATGTTCTTTACCAGGAAAATACCTGCATGCTCAATCTCGAGAATAAAAAGCGCCTTATCATCATCTTTGGAAGAAACTTTGGCATAAACCTGCAACGCAACCTCAAAATGATCATCATCGATCTTCTTGTGATTGAGGTTGAGATTCAGCTCTACCTTTGGCTCAGATTTCTGCTGGGTAATGTATACTTCCGGAGCATTTGGGTTCTCAAAGGAAAGATCTTTGATGAACATTTTCTGCATGCGGAACTCCGGACGTGGAGCTGATTGTTGGTTGTCGGTATTTTCAGCCATTATCTCCCTCGTTTTTCTTTATAGTTATGTAATTGATGTATTGGATATTTAAATGTTTCGTCCAACGCATATTCAAGTGGTCGGATGGCATTTAACCGCACTTGACCACATCATTCAAGCTTTTCGACAGATTTCAGTTCAAACTGTTCTCGGTAACATTCTGTTCCAGAACCGGCAGCAGAAATTGACCTGTATGTGAATTCTGAACTGACGAGATATCTTCAGGGGTGCCACACGCAACTATCTCGCCACCATCATCGCCGCCTTCCGGCCCGACATCGATAATCCAGTCTGCTGTTTTTACAACATCAAGGTTATGCTCAATTATCACAACAGAGTTCCCATGCTCAACCAGCCGTCCAAGAACATTGAGTAGATGTTGAATATCTGCAGGGTGAAGACCAGTTGTGGGCTCGTCCAGAATATAAAGTGTCTTACCACTTGGCCGGCCAGACAGTTCCCGGCCAAGCTTCACCCGCTGTGCCTCACCGCCCGAGAGCGTAACTGATGACTGCCCAAGCTTAATATAAGACAACCCCACATCATACAATGTCTGGAGCCTGTTCTTTATTGGCGGAATGTTCTGGAAAAATTCCAGAGCTTCAGCCACCGTCATGTTGAGAACCTCGTGGATGTTTTTGTCACGATAGAGAATATCGAGGGTCTCAGTATTATAGCGTTTGCCCTGGCAAGTTTCACAAACCACATAAATATCGGGTAGAAAGTGCATGGCAATTTTGTTTACACCCTCGCCATCACAGGCCTCGCAGCGTCCGCCTTTGATGTTGAAGCTGAATCGTCCCGGCTTGTATCCACGGGCACGAGATTCGGGCAAGCGGGAAAACAGTTCTCGAATCGGCGTAAATACTCCAGCATACGTCGCCGGGTTTGATCTCGGGGTACGCCCAATCGGGCTCTGATCAATATCGACAATCTTATCAATATGCTGCAGCCCCGAAATTTCACCAGCCTCTGTTTCAAATTTATTCTGCCTCAGCGACAGACCCTTCTTGGCCAGCCCATACAGCGTCTCAATTACCAGAGAACTCTTACCAGAACCGGAGACACCTGTTACACAGGTCATGACACCAATAGGGAAATTGGCGGTAATCCCTTTGAGGTTGTTGGTTGTAGCGTTCTTGACCACCAGGTTGTTCGACTTTTTCTTGTGTACTTTTCTGCGCTTTCCAGGAACCTCAATGCGTTTACGATTGGAAAGATACGCCCCTGTTACCGATGTGTCGTCGGCCAGCAGCCCTTTCACATCGCCCCCGTAGACCACCTCTCCACCATGGATTCCGGCACCAGGTCCCATATCGAGTATATGATCCGCGGCGAGAATAGTATCCGTGTCGTGCTCGACGACAATCACGCTGTTGCCAAGATCACGCAATTCGATAAGGGTATTAATCAGTTTCTGGTTATCCCTCTGGTGCAAACCTATACTTGGCTCATCGAGAATGTATAAGACACCTGCAAGCCTGGAACCAATCTGGGATGCCAGGCGAATTCGCTGGGCCTCGCCGCCCGAAAGGGTCCCTGCCCGCCGTTCCAGGGATAAATAGCTCAAGCCGACATCTTCCAGAAATGAAAGTCTGTCTACGATCTCTTTTAAAATCGGTTCACCGATCTTCCGTTCCCTGGAGTTAAACGGCAGAAGCGGCAGTTCATTGAGCAGTTTGCCTATTGAAAATCTGGTCAACTCATAGATGGAATGTGGGCCAACTTTTACCGCAAGTGCCTCTGGTTTCAGGCGGGCTCCCTTACATTTCGAACAGGTCTGCTCATTCATGAATTTAGAGAGTTCATCGCGGATCATCGGTGATTGTGTTTCGTGGAAACGCCGGTCGAGCTGGGGAATAACCCCTTCAAAACTCTTTTCGGCGGTCATTACCCGCCGCCCCTTCTGGTAATAGAAATGAATTTCTTCATCCCCTGTCCCAAACAGAATGACCTTCTGGTGTTCAGGTGCAAGCTTGCTAAAAGGAGTGCTCAGACGAAATCCATAATGCTTGGCCACAGCCGAGAGCAATTGTCCAGTATATGTAGACTCAGAACGCCACCCCCACGGAGCGATAGCGCCATCAATTATAGACTTACTTTGATCCGGAACTACTAGAGATGCGTCAAAAAACTGGTTTACCCCAAGACCACTGCATTCAGGACACGCGCCTTGGGGGTTGTTAAACGAAAAGAGCTGGGTTGAAATCTGCGGCATGGAAATTCCGCAACTATGGCAGGCCGCATGCTCGCTGAAGAGTTGTTCTGAATTGTCATCAGGGTAGTTGGCCAGCAAAAAGCCATCAGTCACCTTCACCGCTGTGCTGACAGAGTCTGACAGTCTTCTCCTGATGGATGGCTTAATGACCAGCCTGTCAATGACCACTTCGATTGTATGACGTTTATTCTTCTCAAGCGCAGTGATCTCGTCTGCATGGTAAATCTCACCATCGACCCGAACCCTGACAAAACCTTCCTTGCGAATTCTTGCCAGTATCTGCTCATGGCGGCCTTTCCTGGCCGTAACCAGAGGGGCCATCAGTATAACTTTCTTGCCTTCCGGCTCAGCCATCAGCGTATTGACCATATCCTCAATGGACTGGGCCTGAATTTCCGAACCGCACTCTGGGCAATGAGGCCGACCACATCTCGCATAGAGCAGACGCAAATGATCATAAATCTCAGTTACAGTTCCCACAGTGGAACGCGGATTTTTGCTGGTGGTTTTCTGTTCTATGGAAACCGCGGGGGAAAGCCCTTCCAGCGAGTCGACATCCGGCTTATCCATCTGCCCGAGAAACTGGCGGGCATAGGTGGAAAGAGACTCGACATAACGCCTCTGACCTTCTGCATAGAGGGTATCAAAAGCAAGGGTCGATTTGCCGGACCCGGAAAGACCTGTAAAAACAACCAGTTTATTTCTAGGGAGGTCAACATCGATATTTTTCAGGTTGTGCATGCGCGCACCGCGTATGCTAAGCAGTTTTGGTTCCATAAAAAGAAAGGGGTATAAGGATTTTCAGCGGAGGTTCTGAATCAGTGTGCTATCGGCGCCAGGTTCATATGATCTATCTTGATACACCTGTCCATCACCACCTGCAGGCCGTGAGCCTCGGCATAGTCGGCAGCCTCGGTGTTGACTATGCCCTCCTGCATCCAGACTGTGGATGCGCCAATTTCCACCGCCGCTTCAACGATCGGCAACACTTCAGAGGATCGTCTGAAGATATTGACGATATCAATTGAAGCAGAAAGTGCATCCAGACTGGGATAGCATTTCAAACCCAGAATGGAATCCTGGCCTGGATTAACCGGGTAAACTGTATACCCAACCCCGATCAGGTAGCGGGCGACATCATTGCTCGGGCGCGCTGCTTTTGGTGAAAGGCCTACCACCGCAATGTTTTTTGCGCTGGTGAGTATTGCCGAATAATCTTTGTGACTGGGGATATGTAGCATTTAGAAGCCGTTGAAATGTAACGGAATAGAGAAAATATACAGAAACTCTCACCGGAGAAAAATATTTACCCGCTGGGGCTGCTGTGGTAGCTTAAGCGCATATAATTATGATCCAATAGACAAAAGTCAAGGGAGCAATTATACTTGCATTGTGTTTATATATCGCTAATCTGCCCGTCAATCTGCCAAAGCGCCGGCATGGGTTGATATCGCAGAATCCGTAACTTTTCTTTTCAATACCCAGTACGAATTACGAGGGAATTTCATGAACTTTCAAGATATAATATTTGAGCTCGACACCTACTGGTCAGGTCAGGGCTGTGTTATCCAGCAACCATATGATATGGAGGTAGGAGCCGGCACCTTCCACCCCGCGACCCTTCTCAGGGCACTTGGCCCCGAGCCGTGGAAAGCAGCCTACCCGCAGCCATCCCGCCGCCCTACAGATGGTCGCTATGGAGACAACCCGAACCGACTGCAGCATTACTATCAGTACCAGGTTGTCTTGAAACCCTCGCCACTAGATGTTCAGGAACTCTACCTCGGCAGTCTCAAACAATTCGGCCTTGATCTGCTTGAGCACGATATCCGCTTCGTAGAAGACGACTGGGAATCCCCAACACTCGGTGCATCAGGCCTGGGTTGGGAAGTGTGGCTCGACGGCATGGAGATAACCCAGTTTACCTACTTTCAGCAGGCTGGTTCCATTGAGCTGCACCCCACCACTGTGGAGATCACCTACGGCCTCGAACGCATCGCCATGTATCTCCAGGGGGTTGAGAGTGTCTATGATATCAAGTGGAACGATAACGTCACCTATGGCGAAATCTTCCATCAGGCTGAAGTCGAGTTCTCGACCTTCAATTTCGAAGAGGCCAACGTTGAAAAGATGATCGGCTTTTTCAATTCATTTGAAGAAGAAGCGTTGAAGCTGGTGGAGAAGGGACTCATCCTCCCGGCATACGACTACTGCCTGAAATGTTCCCACACCTTCAACCTGCTGGACGCTCGCAAGGCAATCAGTGTTGCAGAACGTACCCGTTACATTGGCAGAATCCGTAATATTGCCAGAAAGGTTGCTGAGCGTTACGTACTTCAGCGCGAAGAGATGGGGCATCCTCTTATCAAATAAGAAGTTCCCGCAGTCTGACAAAGGCGCCTGCAGTCTTGAGCTGCAGGCGCCTTATGCTTTTATTTGCATATGGAATGTTAAAGCTTCACCCTAACACTTGGGACCCTTCATATATTTTCAATTCTTGTGCTCTGGTTTCACCCGTGTCGTGATATAGTAAATTCAAGAGCGGTGTATGGGCTGTTCTCATTCTCGAAAACAATCATCGATAAAGGTCTTAATGCCAGAATCCGTTTTCAGCCAAAGAATCCTGCCATTTGATAATTATGTACCAAAACAGCACATTAGGGCGGTGCACCTTGATTTTTGCGACCAGGAAACCTAATTTTAGGTGAAATGTTGTTCCATGTAGGCAGGTTCTCATGAAACAAAAAAGCGCCTTATGCACGAGGCATAAGGCGCTTAAATATATCTTGGCGGAAGTGCATGGGAATCGAACCCACCTAGCGGGCTATTAACCCGCTACACCGGATTTGAAGTCCGGGAGGGCCACCAGTGCCCTGTCCACTTCCGTTGGCGATTTGAACGGAGACGACATACTAATAAGTATTGACCTCGAAAACAAGTTTTTATTATAATACATTCTTCAAATCGTTTTTTCAAAAAAGTGTTACCCTGCAGGCCACATACGGCCACAGGTAACTATCTTAAAACATAGGTAAAATACAACAAAATGCAGTGTGAACGATTAATAAAACTGACGAAACAATGGTTCGTAAGCGTCAGAGACGAGACAATGGCGCCTGCCCGCATGGTTGGTTTTATGGAGCGCCATGTAGATGAATGCCCGATCTGTCAACAAGACAACGATGTCCACGATGAGATCGCAAAAATCACCGAAATGATTCTTCCTGAATCGAAAATTCCTAAGGCCGTCCGGATGCAGAATGAAGCTGCAATCCAGGAGCACGAAGAGCAGAAAGCCGCAGAAGAAGACGACGGCGACAGCGATGATGAGGAAGAAGACGTTTATGATGACGATGACGACGATTTCGAGCAGGAACCAGAACTCTCCAAAGACTGATTCTTTCTTCCAGGATGAGCTTCGGTATCAATAAAGCCGAAGCTCATCCTTTTTTTTTGCTACCTGTTTTCCAGTTAAACGGAAAGCAGTTCTTTTCCCCACTGGTCCAGCTTCTTTTCAATAAAGCTGTTCACCTCTTCCTGCACGCCATTGCCACGGTCTTCAATTGTCAGTTGCGCACCAAAGGCAAACTCAATGGAAAGACTCGGTTCGACCTTTCCAAAATCTTTGAGCATTTTGCCATTCTGCAGCGCATCTGTTTTCAAGGCAATAGGCACTACGGGTACATTGGCTTTTCTGGCGAGCTTGACGCCTATTGAACTCATCTTGGCAGGATCAAATACATGTGACCTGGTCGATTGTGGGAACACCACAACAGACGTTCCCTGCTGTAACCGTTTTACTCCCTCATCGAGTACCGCTTTAAGATCCTGCCGTGGATTCGTTCTGGTAACCGCAATGGGATCGCGGGAAGCCAAGACATGTTTGAATATTGGATATTCCAGCAGGCTTTGCTTAACCACGAAAGTCACAGGCTTGGGTAAAATTATGGCAGGCAGAATAACCGTTTCCAGGAAGCTCATATGATTGCCGATAAAAACACAAGGGCCTCCATCCGCTTCGACATGCTCCATCCCTGTAACTCTTACCCGAACACCGACATCTTCCAGTACTTTAACAACCTGCCAGCTCTTCTCCAGCCACTGCTGATCGCCAAACTCCCCCCGTTTTGCCATGCTGGCACATTGAGAAATTATGCGAATAAAGCGAATATAAAAAATCAGTGAAGGAAAGGTGCGGCCAACCAAGGATGGCGGGGTACCAGCACTGACGTATCGGTAATCTTTTAAAAGTTCCTGTTTCATATATTTCTGCTGATCATCAATAATTGCGAATTACGCAAAAAAGCACATATAATTGGTTAAAATATGCCATGACAGTGTGCGCTGCAATGACCCTGAGAAAGTATCATGATTAGTTGGTCATCTGCAACAATTATAGCTTACCCTTGAGCTGACCAGAAATATTTCATTCAGCCTGGTCCAAAACACTTCGTCCACCTGCCACAACATCTTATGTTACTAATTTTGTGCATGAATATCTACCAATCTTCTGCTTCGTTGAATTTTTCAATAGTTCTTCAACTCGCTTAACCTTCAGAACGCCGCATGCATTTGATGTCACAATGCTTATGTTAGGCTCTGATGTATTTCTACGCATTGTTTTCCATATCCCCCAAATTTGAGGTTCAACATGTCGATCATTACCATTTCCAGAGGGAGCTACAGTAAAGGTAAGGACGTTGCCGAAGCGCTTGCAGAAAAGCTCGGATATATCTGCACATCGCGTGAGGTTTTGCTTGAAGCCGCAAATGAATTCAATGTCCCGGAGTCAAAAATCGCCAAAATCCTGCACGACCCTCCCACCATGCTCGACCGCTTTTATTACGATCGGGAACGATATCTGCGTTATTTTCAATCCGCCCTGCTCTCTCATGTATCCAGAGATAATGTCGTTTACCATGGTCTTGCAGGCCATTTTTTTCTCGAAGATATTCCTCACGTGCTGAAAGTTCGCATAATCGCCAGCAAGGGCTCGCGAATCAAGGAAGAAATGACGCGCGAAGGCGGGACTCAGGAAGAAGCCAGGGACAGACTGAAACATGACGATGAAGAGAGACAAAAATGGAATCTGAGGATCTATGGCAAGGATGCCTGGGATAGCCGCCTTTACGATCTCGTGCTCAATCTCGATCGGCTTTCTATCAATGAGGCTGCCGATATGCTTGTTCACATGGCCAGGATGCCGCAATTCCAAACAACGAGTGAATCAGCGCAACTGCTGGAGAAGAAAACCCTGTTAGCCAAGGTCCAGGCCAGGGTTGCCAAACATTCGCCAAAGATCACGGTGAGCCTGATAGATGACGGTATCATAGCCCTCGACAACCTGGGAGGCGGCTTGAAAACCGATCAGTATACCAGGCAGAAGTTTACCGAAAACCTCATCAGGGATCTTCACATCAAAGATGTTGTCTTTCAGAAAAAGACGGTTGCCCCAAAGGCCTACATCAACACCTTTTATAACCTCAACCTCAGTTGACATACCTCTCTCATCGGTTCAGGCAACGTCAGGTTCCAAGCTTTTAGCGGTAAGCCACAGTAGCTATGCTTTCTACCGAAACAGGGAAGATGATGACGCTGCGTAGATTGACACTTACAGATCATAAAACATTGCAAGGCAGGCAACCAGCACCACTGTATATATTATGGTGATGCCGATGCCTGCCCGCATGTAATCCTTTGTTCTATACCCTCCGGGACGCATCAAGAGAGCATTTACCTGGTGCGTGGGCAGAATAAAGGTGTTGGACGCAGACATAGCAACGGCTATGCCTGCAACAACCGGGTTTACTCCCACTTCAACAGCCATGTTCATGGCCAGGGGCACCATCAGTACTGCCGCCCCCACATTGGATGCCAGCAAAGAAAAAAACGCGCTCAGCATTGAGACTACAAGCAGCAATACCAGCGAGTTCGGCGTCCCGACCACACTCATCACACGCTCTGCCAGATATGCTGCGGCACCTGTCTGTTCAAAGGCTGCGCCAAGGGGGATCAGGCCGGAAAGCAGAAAAACCGTTCTCCAGTCCACCGCTTCGTAGGCCCGGTCTGCAGCTATCACCCCGGTAATAATCATCCCGAGGGCGCCGGTAAGCAGGGCGATGGAAAGCTTTATATGAAAGCTGAGAGCAAGCACCAGGGACAGGACCACAAAAAACATCGCCGAGCGCGTTCTCTCAGGCAGAAATTGCTCCCCTTTTACCTCTTCGATAAAGGCGATATCCATCTTCTGGCGCAGCAGTTCAAACCTCTGCCACCGCCCCTGTAAGAGTATGGTATCGCCCTGGAGAAGGGTGGTGACATTGATATTCTCCATGATGATCTCATCGCCTCGCACAATAGCCAGCGGGTTCACCTGAAAAAGGTCGCGAAAGCGGAGCTCTGCCATGGTGTGACCACTGAGATTGGAGTGGGGAATTACTACCCCTTCGATGACACCCGATTCATCCGGCGAGTTTTCCTCGGCAAATATTTCATGCTGCTTCTTTATTCGCCAGCCGTAAGCATCGGCTACTTTCTCAATTTTTTCTTTTGAGCTGATGATCCACAGCACATCACCGGGGCCTACAACCGAATCCATCACGGGTGCCAGATTTTTCACATAACCTTCATTTTTGGCTATACCCACAACGGTAATGTTAAACTGTGATCGAAGTTCCAGCTCCCCAAGACTTTTGGGCCTAAATGATAGTGGAACCTCAAGTTCATAGCCATCCCCGACCACACTGCCATAGATTTCCTGCAGCCGTTTATCCATGCAGTCTTCATCAATCTCACACATATCTGCCGGTAGCAACCTGCTCCCGAATACCGCAAAATAGACCAGGACGCAGGCCAGCAACACCAGCCCGACAGGAGTAATTGAGAGCAATTCGAGAGGTACAAACTGAGAGCCGCCAACCGCTTCACTATTATTTGCCCACCAGCTCGCCATCAGATCGTTGAGCATGATCAGGGGGCTGGAGCCGACAAGGGTCAGACAACCACCGGTAATTGCCGCAAAGCCCATCGGCATAATAATACGACTGGCGGAGATATTAAGGCGGCGGCATATTCGCATGGTAGCCGGTAAAAACAGGGCTGCCGCACCTATATTCTGCATAAAGCTGGAGATGATCGCCACCACAGTGGCCACCACCAGCATGATCTGTTTCTCTCCCCGCCCGGCCAGTTTAATGATCTTTGAGGCGACCACATTCATCACCCCGGTCCGATTCAGGCCCGCGCCGATTATCATCACCGCGATAACAGATACAACTGCGTTAGAACTTAAACCAGCCAGAGCGTCCTGAGGTTCTATCACCCCCAACAGAGGCAAAAGAACCATCATAAGTAAACCGACAATATCTACCCGCAGTAATTCAAAGACAAATAAAATTATGGCAAAACCAAGCAGTCCGAAAACAATCAGCATCTCTGAAGTCAAAACAGAGTTATCCATGAGCGACGCTCCGTGCAGATGTATAGCGCTGACGAGAATTTCCCTGCCAGGCCACAATTAAAGTACATCCGGGCAGATGAAAACAGAGACACCACAACAGATTCAAAGCATGTTTCTGCCGAATTATCTCAATTCTGTCGTATAAATCAAGTAAGCGAGCGCGAGACTCCGGAGTATCGAATGTAAATCAGACAGAGCCCCCTAATATCCCTATTAGCGCAGGTTCATTTCCTTGGTGTATCTGCGAGCATTATTTTTAATCCGACAACGCCGGGTTATCAGGAGAAATTGCCCACGACTTACAGGCCCCGGCGCCAGGCAAATCAGGGAAATGGTGCGTAATAAGGATATCAAAAGTCACGAATCACTCGGTCTTCTGGTCCGATTCCATCGCGCCTTCAGCAGACTCCATGGTCTCGTCGACTTTTTCATCGGCTGGTTGCATAGCATCACTGGCTGCATCCCCCGCCGATTCCATAGCATCTGCACTCTGATCAGCCATCTCTTCCATGGCTTCCCCAGTCTTCATGGCCGCCTCTTCAGCAGCTTCCTGGGTGGCGGTACCGGCATCCTGCATCGCCTGACCGGCTTCCTCAGCTTTTTCCTGCACTGCCTCGCCTGCCTCCTGGGTCTTCTCAATCACAGTTTCACCTGCATCCTGCATGGCCTCGCCAGTTTCTTCAACCGCTTCTCCAACAGCGGACTCGGCAGGTTCTTCAGTGCTGTCCTTGCAAGCAGTCACAATCATTGAAAACATAGCAATTGTTAAAACAATCAAAAGCTTTTTCAAATTCGCGCTCATCGGAAGCCTCCATAGTTGTTAAGTGACGTTATCTTTCATTTGCGTGTTTTACTGGGCGGGAGATTGACCATCTCCTGCCTGAGCAACAAGATGAGAACATTCTCATTCGCTTCAATCTTATGTTATTAGAATACTCAGAGAGACTGAAATGTCTATTATTCGAAGTCTCCCGGGGCCCTCTCAGGTCTATAACTGCTGGGAGATTCCTTTCCTTCATTGCTAGTTACCATTCTGCCCAGTACCAGATGTTCATAACCCGCAAAAGATTGACCTGCTGAGTCAACACCTCAACAGCTCCATACTATCTATTCAACGTTCAACACTTAGCCACTCATGCAGCAACAAAACGCTTATGCAGTACCCATAACAAAAACTGGCTGTAGACCCGCCACACCTTATCGCCGTACCCTCCTGCCATCAAAAAAGCCGCCGGTACGTCTCGCGCGGCAAGCCACTCATATAAAAGTCTGTCGCGTTCGAACATCTGTTCCAGACTGAGCTTCAACAGTGCAGCAGAGGGCAGTTCATCGCCCTCATACGGATCCGCCCCGCAGACGACAATGGCCAGATCGGCCCGGCCTACTTCCTCCAGAGTATCTAAACCCATGCGTAGCCTGTCCAGATAAAGGCTTTCCTCGCCGCTTTCGATTGGTATGTCGATATCACTTCGGATAAAAGAGGGGTTAAGGCTACCGTCTGCGAGTTTCTCCGGCCCATCCAGCGGCCAGCCTTTTGCCATGTGTATGCTCAGGGTGCGAATTGAAGAATCATGCTCGGCAAGGGCAGCGGTACCATCGCCTTTGTGAGCATCGACATCGATTACCCAGACCTGCCGCACCAGCCCTTCGGCCTGCAACTTACGGCAGGCGATAATAATGTCATTGAGTAAGCAAAAGCCATTGCCATAGTTGTGCTGGGCGTGATGAGCACCACCAGTGAAAGAAAAACAGAACCCATGCTGCAATGCCAGACGCGCAGCCTGAACCGACCCCGCAGTTTTTTTCAGCAGTCGGTCAAAAAGATCGGTCAGCGGCCTTATCGCCGAATCCGGGTCGTAACGGTGATATTTACCCTCTTCATCAATCAACTCGAAGGTAGAGATAATCTCCTGCTCAAGCCCGGCCGAGTACAACCGTTGCACATACTCCTCAGAGTGGGCCCGCAACAGATCTTCACGCCTTAACTGTTCGGCAATTTTGGGGACATGCCAGTCGGCTTGCCTGGCCTTTAACTGGGAATCGTCCAAGAGGGCCTGAAAGGTTTTTATGACCCGACTGTCTCGTACAGGAATCTGAACTCCGAACTCTTCAATGCTGGCTGGTATGCTCTGATCGTAGAGAATCATGGTTTGATTTCCTTCTGAGTATTTGTGCAGATATCAGCTCGAACCGGATCCAGGAGTCTTTCAGGGTATTGCAAATTTTTTCGCAAATTCAGGCATCGAACGAAAATTAAGCGATGCCATGGGTCTGATATCGATATCTATCTTCGTTCGCTTATCTGCAAGCATTAATTTTCAACCGATAACAACCAGTTGAACAGGTAAGTGAGCGGAGCGGGACTCCGCAGAAAGGCCTGGTCCGACATAATCCCAGCCACTACTCTTTACTCTTTATAATACCTATCACACAAGGGGAATAGAATTTAATTCTCTTTCCCAATAATGTGGAGGATAAGTTAAGCCACCTTCAGTAGCAACTCGCTACTGGCCTCAAATTCGGCTTGAGATTTAGAGCCATTAGCCGAGCGCTTTCTACTACGCATGTAGTACATCCCAGATGTAAACAGATAGTTTTTCTCAGCTTCCTCTTTAGTACTGAACTTCTAATGATAGATGAGGCGGTTTTCCAAGAGTAAAAGAATAACTCAGCGACAACCTTGAAGCTCCCATGTCAACTGACGAGAACCGACTCTTATCAATCAGCCAAAATAATAGGGTACCTTTCAATTATAATGCACTGTTGCTAACCTCTTTGTATCTCAGCAATTCCCCCTACGTGTAACAGCCGAAGACTTTTCCATCCAGTTTGCCCTCCCGGATTACTCTACTTAAACCACAGCCCTTTAGGGCATAGACACTTGCAAGCGAGTGCCTATGCCTGTAATCCCGCATTATTCAGGTGCGATTTTGACCATGATGTGTGCGTATGGCGTATCTTTCCACATCACGTAGACCGGGTCTTTGGGGTCCGTTGACAGACCGTCGAGCATGGTACGGTCAGGAACAACAATCATCAGGTGAGGTCCCTCCTTTACCCAGTCATCGCCTTCTTTTGGTTCCCTGAGATAGGGGTCGCTGTTACTTACTCCGAGGGCAGTGCCTTCACCTGCCAGCATGTACGAAATGCCGACGCTGTTGGCCTGGAAATCCCGTTTATTCACCATCGCGTCAATGAGCTCATCCCAAACCGCGTCATTACACATTGGCCCCATGGTCTCTTGTTGCGGATAACAGGTATAGCCGTTTGTACCTTCGCGCAGAACAGTACCGTCCGATGCCTTTATGGTGGCATCCCCAGTAACGACAGGGGGAGCCGCGCTTTCTGCACTGGCAATCATTTCACTTGTGTTATCTGCAAGTGCTACGTTGCCACCAAGCAGCCCCAAAAACATGCAGACACTGATAATTGAAGTTTTCATGGTGTCCTCCAGTTGTATTCTGATACGTTGTCAATGAGCGGGAATAAAGTAGCAAGGCAAAGCTTCCGGAGCAGCCTCTTGTCCCGCCGGCAAGCATTGATAAAGCAGCTGCATTCTCATCCCCCTCTCTATCTCCACACAACTTAATGCCGAAGGCATACCGGAAATGTTGTCGTTCCACCTCAATACCCTTTCAGCAACAAGCAAACTGACAATAAAAAAAAGCCGAACCACCTTCTCAAAGGCAGTTCGGCTATCATTTAAGACCCGTGACTTTCCGTCCCTGCCTTGCGGCAGGTTTGGCTTTATCTTTTATGGCTTCACTATTTTTTTAAATCGATACACAGATTATCGTCATGGGGACACCGCTGGTCAAGGCATCCAGTGGCACAAGTACTGCAATGGTAAGCTTTGAATACATCTATTCGACTTCATAGTGAAATTTTCTAAAATCGAGAAAGTCATAGCCCCAAAAATGCAGCGAATCTGCTACTCAGCAAATAAACAGAATCAGCCCCTACACATCTACCAGTCGCCCGATTCGCCCCCAGTTAGATTATCCGATATGCCCATGCTTCCAGGCCGAGACTTGTAACATATTCAAAAGGCAGCTCACGAGAAATCGGGGCTACCCTTTTTCGTTATTTCGCTCTCAAAGAAGCCCAGCCAGACCAGAGCCTGCATCAAGCAAGAGGCTGACCCCGACAGATTTCTCCTTAATCAGGGAACTTGACAAAATGTGTTGATAACCCGACTGTCCCGCACAGGGAACTGAAATCCAAACTCTTCTCTACTTGCCGGTATACTCTGGTCATAGAGAATCATGATGAAATTCCACGTGATTGTTTATGCAGATTCTGCCTCAGCCAGCCGCAAAAGTCTCCCGATTACTGCGTTTTCACTCAAATCGTGGCATCGAGGGAAATTCAGCCCGACTCTTGTCGCTGCACCTCACAAACAACAACCTCCCAAACATCGGATAGGCAATACTTCAGATATTCTTCATCCTTCACATCACTCTTATAACGTTTGACCAATGCCACAACCGTAACGCTACGAACTTCATTCAACCATTTCGACCACTCGGCCCGTGCTTTTCGGGACAGACGGGCAACAGAAACGCCCTCGCTGTTGACAATCTCGACATGATCATTACGAATCTCCATACCAAGGCTATCACCGGGCTTCAGAGCGGGGAGAGCGTTTAATGTCGGGTGGTTACTTCTCAATCGTCCGCCAAAACCAAGGTCAAGATCTCTCATGCCAAGGAGATGGTAGCTTGTGCCGGGCAATTTAATACCATCTGTTGCCGGAATTGTCCGTTTTATGACTGAATCACCCTGTACCTGGCCGGCAAAAGACGTTCCTCCTCCCGGCAGGGAAAAGAGTTGCAGGGTCTGCCGGGCCCTGGACATCCCTACATAATAGAGCCTGCGCTCCTCATCCTCATTATTCCCCTGCTTGAACTGCCAGCCATTGCCGAGCATGAAGACGTGATCGAATTCCATCCCCTTGACAGAGTGAACTGTAGAAAGAAAAACACCGCTACCGAGGTTACGGGAGCGCCCCTGCTCTGAAAGCGCTTCATACAGATAATCTTCTATGACCGAAACCGGCTGCCCCGTATTCGCGGTCTCTTCCTGCCAGTCGGTCAGCAAACTGCGGAGATTGCTCAACCAGAGATTGTTATTCTCCGATTCTGAACAATCGGGCAGCATCACAAACAGGTCTGTAGCCCTGAGAGACTCTGTTCGTCGCAACCTCAGCTGTTCGAGAAACACTGCATTTTCGCGGATTCTCGATAAACCGGGAAAACCATTGTTGCCGCTTCTTCCCCAATTAAAGTTTACCGCTATGCCTTCTGCCTCAAAAGTACTGCGGATAAGAGCAAGATCTTTCCAGTTTCTACCGAGCACTGCGCAATTGTTCAAATCGAAATGCCCTTCAAGGCTTTGCAAACGCCTGATCTCTTCCACAGCCGCCCGCGCCTGCGTTTCCGCATTTGCCACCTCGAAAATCTGCACCTTGCCCCGGGCAATGTGGTCATTGATCTGGTAGTTGCCACCCACAGGTAACATACGGCGTGCCGAATTGACCTTTATCGGATGCTCTCCCTTCATCCGGTCACTGCTATGGGTGATCAGGCTATTCGCTGCACTAATAATGTTTGCCGTAGAACGATAGTTCTCGATCAGGTACTTTTTCTCAGCGGTGAAATCTTCCTCAAATCTGCGAATGAAGCCAACGTTCGTTCCCCGAAAGCCGTAAATATTCTGGTCGTCATCACCAACAGCCAGAATTGTCATCTTCTGCTCATTTTCCAGAAGAGTTCTCCCGGCCAGCAACGATACAAGCTCATATTGCCCGGCATCAATATCCTGATATTCATCCACCAATATGTGGCTGAACCTGCCGATGAGCGCATCCCTTGCAGAAATACTCTCAAAACCCAGGGCCTCAGTTTCCCCTTTGAGCAGCGCTATCGCCTCCGGGATTATTTTACCGAAATCAATTTCACCGCTTCCCGTTCTGCCGGCTGTCGCAAGAGAACGTCCACTCAAACGCAAGGCGAGCCCGTGGTAGGTCAGGGTGGTCACATGGGCCATTTCATTACCCACAAGATCACGTAGCTTCTTCCTGAGCCCCACGGCGGCCGAGTGATTAAAACAGAGCACCAGTATGGCTTGCGGCTTTACACGCTCTACCCGCAACAGATATGCAACCCGATGGGTGACCACCCTGGTCTTGCCCGCTCCGGGACCGGCCAGCACCAGCATATTCTTCTCGGCGGGAGCCGAAACGATTGCCGCCTGTGCCTTGTTCTTCAGGTCATCAACAATGCGCTGGTACGACTGCTGGCTGGTTGCCCTGTCCAGCATTTTTTCCCGGCCGGGAAAATAGCGCAACACAAACTCTTCCTTGTCATCATTGAAATAGGAAGAGACCAACCGCATGGCGGAGCTCACTTTCTCCATAGCCTTACGAGCGTATTCATTCATCACATGGATCTGAAAATTTCGCTCGGTGTAGTGGGTTTTCAAAGGAGAAAAATCCTGATTGGTATACCGTCTCCCCTTTCCCTCCGATTGCAGCTGCAGAGTCATAGCCTGGTTGAAAATGGCCAGACCATGCTGAAGGTCAATCACGCCCTGTTCGTGCATAAAGGTCAGGGTTCGCTCAGCTGCCGCCAACGGATCTTTGAGTAATGGAAAGAGCAACAGATCCCTCTTAAAAGCCTCCACTATCTGCTCCAGTGTAAACTCCACCAGCAGACTGCCATTTGGCTTTTCCCCGTCTTTTATCCCCTCCATTATACTCCTGAGCGCCACCTGCGACGCCTGCTGGCGTATTTCCACGGTCTTTTTCAACGAATCCCAGTCGCGGTGGAGATAGATACTGAAGCAATTACTTGCCTGGGATTTGGTGGTGATGCTGCCCGCCTGTCCCGCCAGGCCCTTACCGTCGCGGCTGAGGCCGTACAGAATAAGTTTCAATACATGGGGGGTTGTATCTTCATTGCCGCAATCTATAAGCTGCTGGTTTATCTGGCGCAGATCAAGTTGCAGAAATGTTTCCGTCTCCACTTCCGGTGCGTTTTCCTCCATAAGCCGGATAAATTGTCGCTCCAGCTCACATAACCGCTGCAAATGCAGTGGCGCACCATTTTTCACCTTATACCTGAGATAGGCAGAGAGGGTCGTCTCTTTAGAAAGCACTCCCTGCTCGGCCATGTCGTGCAGAGTTCTTAATACCCGCTGGGTCTCGGTTTCATAAACGTTATCGTTTTCCGCCGTGGCAAACGAAGACATACCCGCCAGTTCATCGGCGGAAAAACCACGATTACTCCCGGATTCCATCAAAGCACTCAACACATCGAGCCAGCGTTGCTCCTGCCGTTTTGAGAGATTGAGCCCCGCGATCTTGCCTGCTGCCTCTTCGAGATCTTTCACCAGGGGCTTCCCCTGGAACACCCGGGTTTCATTTTCATCTCGCTTTATAAACCCAGCCCGCTCCAACCAGGCTATTGCCGTGCGAACCCGGGAATCGGCATCGTTCAGTTTATCCGGGTCGATATCCACATCATCCCGGCGAAGCAATTCTCCTGCTGTGAGTATTACCTGCTGCTCCCCCCTGGAAGCCGCCCGTATCCCTCTCAGCATCTGGGCTATTTCGCGCCTGGTGAGTCGTGACATGGAGCCGAGCCTGAATTGCCCCTCGATGTCCTGCTCATCAAAAACGAGAATGCACTCAGCGGCCTTTCTGTCACGCCCTGCCCGCCCTGCCTCCTGCAGATAATTCTCAAGCGAGCCGGGGATATCGGCATGGATGACGAGCCTCACATCGTCCTTATCGATCCCCATGCCAAAGGCGTTGGTTGCGCAAATCACAGGCAGTTCACCCGTGATAAACTGCTCCTGGATACGCTTTTTGAGCGACACATCCAGCCCCGCATGAAAAGCCTCAACGGTATACCCAACCTTTTGCAGATCGGCGGCCAGTGTCTCTGTGTTTTTTCGGGTTGCACAGTAGATGACCACACTCCCCTCGTCGTCGTAGCGCGAGCGCAGCAAGTCGATAATAACCTGACCCTTACCATAGCTGTCGACGCTATAGACTTCGTAGTTCAGGTTGGTCCGTTCGTGCCCCCCTTCATATTGCAAAACCTGCAGCCCAAGCTCACTCTGAACCGTGTCTATGATCTCCTGCCGAACATCTTTTTTGGCGGTGGCAGTAAAGCACTGCACCGGTGGAACCTGGGAGTTGGTCTTGCCGGCCAACTCACGTATAAAACGGACAGCATAGAAATAATCGGGCCTGAAATCATGCCCCCACTTAGACATACAGTGCGCCTCGTCAAACACCCAGGCACCTATCTCGCGCTGCTTTATGGTCTGAACAAAGGAGCGGTTACGTAATTGCTCTGGAGAAACGTAGAGAATGCCGATATCACCGAGCCGGATAGAATCCAGCACTTCGCTGCGCTCCGGCATGGTAAGCATACCATAGAGTGCTGCGGCCAGTTTGGTGCCGGTACTTTCAGAAAAATTGTCCACCTGATCTTTCATCAACGCCTGCAGTGGCGATATCACGATGGTGAGTAAATTGCGCCGCGTATAACGCATAAGCGCGGGCAGCAGATAACAGAGCGACTTTCCCCCACCGGTGGGAAGTGTAGCGAACAGGGTCGCGCTCCTGGCGGCGGCAGAAACAATTTCACCCTGCAGGCTTTTACCGTCTTTCGTTGCAGGCGTGGGCCGAAACTCTTTAAAGCCGAAATAGGTTTGTAAGAAATGGCCAGGGTTGTGATGCATCCGGCAATAGCTGCAGGCCGGGTCCTCACAGCAACTCTCGCGCAGAGAATGAAGGATGGCGGAAATTTCAGGAAACCGATGGCGAACCCAGGGCGGCAGCACAGAGTTTCCACCGGCCACCGAAAGCCAGGCCACAACATAGGCAAGTTGCGGGGCATAAAAATCGGCATCGTGCAATTGTTCCAGCAACCGCTCTACTGCGGTAGAGCACGCATATTTTTTTGCAAACCAGGCAAAGGCGTCTGGCAGATCAGAGTCATCCAATCGGGGAATCGACATCGCCGCCAAAGCCCTGGCCGTGCCGACGAGGTTAGAATCACGCTCAAGGAAGTTCCTGTAAAAAACAGTTCGCTCTGCACCCGACTTGATCTGCTCGCAGAGAACCTGCCACTGTTCACTGAAAATTCGTGCGGCCAAACGGGCATCCGCCACAGGATCATTCACGCTGTCGCGCACAATCTGGTAATCTTTAACCAGCCTGTGATACGGGTTTTCCGGGTAGGCAAGCGGGGAGATATAGAGGGTATCGACCAGCTGTTTTTTCAGGAGGGCTAACTGCGGATACAGGGCAGCCAGCTGGGGGATGTCATGGGCGATAATGTTATGACCGAGGACAAAGTCGGCGCTTTTACTGAGCCCGTCTAACCCAGCCAGAATATTACTATCAATCTTCTGGCCAGCTTCAACCTGAATGGTCTCATCCCGAAAAACTGCACCAAGAGCATAGATCTTCCCCTTCTCGTTTATTTCGATGTCAAGAAGCAGACAACGATTCAGGAAATTTTGCAGCTCTGGCTCGGTCATTGATTAATAGGAAACATATAAGGCACATGTGAACGACAACTATTTGAAAACAAAGCACAATGTACATCATTGGCGGTTTTATTCAAAACATATTAGATCGTTACAAGCCGCTTACCAATAATCCGGTTTTCTTTAGCGATCAATTTGACATGCCAAATACCATATGTCAAATCGGCTCCCTTTTTTCGACAAATGGCTTTTTCTGGTTCACCCTGCAACTCCCCAAGGCTAACCCGATTTTTTTCGTCTGTTCAGGCAGTGTCAGGCTCGAAGGCTTTGGCTGTAAATCATGGTAAAGTCTATTTTCAACGAAAATACTGGAGAAGATGGTAGCGCATGGCCTGACCTCTGCTGAGCATTTTGTCGAAGTGAATGGAAATTTTAGTTAGCTTCAATAATTTGAAAAGCTAACCATTATCTCAATTTCAACAAAATGCTTATGAAAAATTTGTGCTAAAGGTCAAGGTCGAGTTGAACGATCTGCCAGATAGCTTCGGGAAAACACAGACAGTTCCCCTGTAAAGTCGCCAACGATTACAAGGAAAAAGGCACATTACACTTCGCCTGAAGATCAGTTTTTTGTCGTCGACCAGTTCCCTTACAAAGAGGGCATAGCGCTGGTAATTCGTATAAAAAGCACTGACGGCAGTTCTGTCACTGATCCGATAGTCGGCGTGCAAGAAAACGGGCTCTGGAAACAGACCAGTGCATTTAACAGTGATGAAGAATTATCAGATTATACCAGTATCCGTGGTCTGACCCGAATGGCGCTAGTTTAAGCCTTTTTTTCATATCTGCTCCGATGCTGTATTTCGACCATTTCACTTCTAGGTTTGTTGAGTAACTGATAAGGTTTTGGTCTTCGCTTAAGACACCGCGGATCGCTTCGTCCAGGCCTGTCGAAAACTTTGCAACGAGCCACGACAAAGGATAAATCTGAGAGCATGTTTTGTCTTTCATTTGTGCTCAACCTAGAGGACCCCAACCGTGGTTCCCAACTTCTAATAGCCTGTAGACTTCCTTTGAAACTGATAGACCGGATATCAATGTCTACCAGCTGTGTCGCTTGTAACATTATGCGCCGGATGCAGTTGTACGCTATGAAGTACATTAAAATTTCTTTCTTTATCATTTCAGGCGATTGGCACCGGAGGATATCAAATCCCATCGTTGTCTTGATATCACGAAAGAAAAGTTCGACATCCCAACGCTTAAGGTATAACGCTGCAATTTCGTCTTTCAGGTACTGATCTTGATCGATTAGCGTGGTAACAATATGAAATTCTTTTGTTCTAAACCCTGATTGAGTCACCTTTACTTTGATTTGTCTCATAACGAGTTTGTCGGGAAGGTCCTCCCAGGTTTTCCGCGAATACGACACCATTTCCCTGTATACTGGTTTTTTCCATTCAATCAGTAGATCATCAGGAGCGAATTCTTTAATGCAGTTTTTCCTACCGACTGGTTTTCTACGAGCAAGTGTTATCACACTATCAACACAGCGTTTTTTCAGCTCGGCTAAATCGAAGTAACTACAAAAACCTTTATCACCAAGAAAGATATCACCAGCCTCAAAGGTGGACCACTGCTTACGGAACAATGGAAGTTCGTTACTCTTTTTATTACCGATGGCATAGCTGAGCATTGTTCCGGTTTGCAATGAAAAGTATGCGCATATTCGTGCTGAGGGGAAGCCGCATCCTGGTTTCTGGTTCGATGACTGTGGCCAAAGCTCTTGATTTTCTGCTGTATCCGCCATTGTAACACCTGTCCCATCAACAACAATTACCTGGCGATCATTTAATGAATGAGATGCACGTCGTGCTCCGGACCATTTAGCAGTATGTTGAAACACCTCAACAAGCAGATTTTCATCTAATTTCTTACGTGCACAGCAATATGAAGCGGTAGATGATGATGGAAGCCGAAGGCCGTGGTTAGATGCATATGATTGCAACTTTTTTACAGCTTCTCTACATCCACCGTCTGCATCAAGGACTTGGCCTAAGAAGGACCAAAAAGTGTTTTCCTTGGTAAACAAACGTCGTCTGCTCATCTTTCCCGAAGGATCCTGTTTGAGCAATTTCGTGGGAATGAATTGCCCAAAAATCTCTCCTATCTGTTTAAAAGAGTTCTGTCTGAGGGAAGTGATTTTTCGAGCAAATTTTTGTTGTTGGCTATGAGGTTTTCTACCTCGTTTGGGAAGGTGAAAACCGGGCAACATTGGCATGATTTGGTGTTGGTTTCGCATAGCAAATTATACCAATTTTTGCCAATATATTCAGTTGCTTTTCACCTATAAAACACGCTTAAACTAGCGCCATTCTGGTCTGACCCGAATTGATCACGATCATATCACGGCGACAATGGATCTGTATTATCGCCTGAGCACTCATCTGATCCAAGTCCCTCCTTTGCGTGATAGAAGAGAGGATATTCCTCTCCTGGTAAAGCATTTGATTGCCTAAGCGGCAAAAATGATGACCAAAAACGAGCCCCATATCAGTAGCCGGGCATTAGAAGCTCTCTGCCAGCATCATTTCCTGCGCAACCTAAGAGAGTTGAAAGCCTATACACCAATGCTCAGCTGAGATATATCGAATACGGAAACCCGGGACACACCACGATTTCCAAGCCGAGACAACAAAACAAGGGTGAAACCTCAATATCTTGAGATTGCACCCTCTCAACTTGTGGCTACCAGAGATCGGAGCCGAAATCTGAACCACACAGCAAAAATCATACGATGTCGATTATATAGACAATCCTGCAGCTTTGGCATTATCGGCATACCCGCTTTACACCTTTACTATATATCAGTGCTTTTATCGTGGTCTGCCCTCGATTCTAGTTGCGATTTCTTTGCAGGCGACAGAATTACTGGTATCGCGGGAGATTCAATTTTGCCGTCGAGGTATTGGACCGCGGTGTTTAGATGTCGTTACGGTAGCGTTTTAGCCCCCATTCTTTCAACAGCGGGCTTTTGAATAGTTTGGAACTCACCCTCCTCCTGTTATACGGGCTCGAACTTCTTGAGCAGCTGCATCCCCATGCCGCCATGGAAAAATTCCTCGTTTTTGTGCTGCTGCGCTTCCCTGTGTGACTCTGGCCTGTTATTTCGATAGCCAAAACGGTGGGGACAGCCATATCGAATCGATGATGGCCTTGTCAAGCCAGGCAAAGGGATGAACTGCTCGTTGCGGCACTGCGCAATTGTGAAGAAGGTGAATTTGAACTGCAAATACAAGGGCCGGGAATGAATGATGCGCCCGCCTACCTATCAAACAAGAGACGCTGACAAATTCTGACAGCTCTAGCAACCAAAGGGCAAATCTGATTTATGGTTCTCACACGAACGCTGAGAGTGAAGAGAAGGATCTTGTTTTTACACCATCCGTGAGATAGGCTTATATTTGTTGAGTAAAGCCCAGTACCGGCCAACACTATTTGTTAATCGATACTCGAAAAAAGGCGATCACTTAACCACATTTTTCATTAATTAATCATAACTCAGAAGGTCAGATCAGAACCAAGGATTCATCTTTACCTATATTCAAACGAACGAAGGACAAGTAATGAGCAAAAAGCGTATCGTAATTTTGTTTCACGAGAAACAAGAGAGACCGGCCAAATTTGTTATTCATCATTTAGCAAAATACTGGAGGGATGATGGCCATGAGGTTGAGTATCTTATTGGTTGTAATGAGTTCGTGCCTGCGGATATCATTATAGTTCATGTTGATTTGTCGATAGTACCAGATATGTATCTTGAATTTGCTCGAAAATATCCTATAGCCCTCAACGGGAAATTAAATAATATCTGTAAATCTCATGTTAGCAGCAACTTGCTCGGCCCGAATGACACATGGAAAGGGAAAGTGATCATCAAGTCAAATTATAATTTTTACGGATCACCAGAACAGAAGTTAAAACAAACTGATGCCAGAGAAAAACTCCCTGGAGTAAGTCAGTTACGGAAAGTTGTCAGACGTTTTGAAAAACTATGGTTTCCGGTAGATCAAGCAAAAAATTATACAGTATACGATTCTCTCAAACAAATACCTAAAAGATGGTTTTCATACAATGACGTTGTGATAGAAAAGTTTCTACCTGAGTATGATAATAACTTATACCATCTACACATCGTTCAAGTTTTAGGTCAGAGATTTAAGTGTACCAAGATGTCATCTGATAAGGCGATCATAAAGGCCCACAACAGTATCAACACCATGGAAGTTGAACCCCACCCAATAATTCATAAGTGGCGCGAGTTCTACAACCTTGATTATGGGAAAATTGACTATGTGATGCACGATGAGAACCCGGTACTCTTGGATATCAACAAGACGATAGGTGCCACATCGGGTTACCGAGAAAGTGATCAACTCAATGAAACAAGAAAATTTTTAGCCATGGGATTGTATGACTATTTCAATGATAAGAAAAACATCCAGTTCAACCTCTAAAGAGGGGCAGCATACAAAACAGTTATCACTGTTTGCGAAGGAATACCGTCAAGGACCAATTCAGACAATCTGTAGTTATTATAATTTCTTGATGTAACAAGAAGAGGAACAATGCGTCTTTTATGATTCATGGTTAGAGCCATCCTACCAACCTGAATTCGCTGATCCCCCCCCGGGAAAGAACGAAATGCCAATGTCTCACTTGTTGCTCTTTGTGTGAGACGAACTCCATCTACCAATTTCGAAAGTAAAAGTTCGGTCACGGTCCCGGCCCTCTTGTAACGGGCCACTCTTTTTGTAGCTTCGTTGATACAACATTCTCTGCCTAAAAACCGGGTAACATTATCAACCTCAAGTTGAGACAATTGTTTGCTAACCAAACGATTTTTTTGTTTTTGATACAGAGAAAGATACTCTCCTAATGAAAAAAGCTCGGATTCCACTAATACTGAAATCGAATCATTTGCTTTCACCTCATCAATCAAAGCACGTAACTGCATAACATAATTATTCGTCAACTGCAGAGGGATATCATTTGTAATGTATGCACATAAGTTGTCAATTATAATAAAAAATTTCGCTCCAGCCTTATATACGTGCTTAATCTTCTCACAAAACATTAACATTTGTCTAATTGCAAAGATTTCGGACAATCCTACCTCGAAACTTAATTCATGGTTTTGGGGATCAATGCTTGCATGGTACCCTGGTCCAAAATCATAATAAAACTTAATAGGCTCTTCTTGATCAGTATACTGTGTAATTAATGGAATTGTTTTATCTTTGTATAAATCTGAATGTCTCCGGGTCATATAACTGAACTTCCTGCTCGTCAACAATGAAAATATTTCTTCACCCATAAAACCATTTACACAACAAGCAGAATCAATACATTCTATTCCCTTCACAGATTTTTTCATATCACTAACATACCCCTCAACCTGTAGAAAAACTGAACCATAAACATCAGAACCTTTTTCTTTATCCAACACAGTGCTTATTTGACTAGCGCTATTCACAGTTTCCTAGACCTCTCTGCTTAGTTATTATCAATCACGTCAATACAATGCATGAAAGTCAGCAATAGACCAAATAAGTACAATTATGCTTAACCCAAGGACTCATCTACGCATTCACTACCCATAAGGTTGCAGTTGAGACATTAATACAAAATCATCTGATTTTTTTTCTTGCAACAGCTTTTTAATTTTACCCCTCAGCCTACAGAAGATTCATCCAGTATATATGTTTATTTTGAGCAATAAGTATAATTATACTTATCCCAGATTAAACTTAATCAGACCGCCAGACTCACCGTCCACTATTTTAGCTACCTCATCGCTTTCACGAAAATTAAATTTTTAAATTTTCTTTTTTTATATTTTTAATAATTCAGGGGAGAGGTGTGTTATTTCTCATCAGAACTTGGCCAATCCTGTTTGAAATGAGCTTTGAATAGATTTTTCTCAACATGGTCAAACACCTATTTTCTGCAGTCAATACCGTTTGCAATTTAGATTTCTTCAAAAAGTATGACGGCTTCCAACAAATACTGCAAGTGATTGTTGGGCTTCTCGGGAATTTTGTAGGCAATATTTTGTGATATAAGCACAAAATATTCTATGACCAGCGATGAGGATCATGAAGCAAGGCTCTTGCTGTTTAGCAAGGTCGCCATGGTAAAGTGTTGGTTCCATGGAAAGGCGCGGTGCCCGTCACACCAGGAAATCAGCGTGCTGCTGGTCTGGCGTCTAACTCATGCAGCCCATACAGTATACCCTACAACAGATGAGCGACTTGAGAAAGTATCGGGGTCAGACCACTGTTGATTCTTTCTGAGGAGGCTCTACATAGAGGTCTATTTTAATCGTCAGAGGAAGCACTCTACGAATGGCTACAAAGCACCAACTCTCTTTGAGCAGGAGTGGTGGGATAGGGAAAAAACGGCTTGACCATGGTTCCACGTTATTGTGGAAAGATCACGTTTCAGGAACTCCGTGTACCATATTCTATTTTTCCTTTTATTATTAGCACAAACACTATCAAAACTGGCATGTGAGCTGGGCAGGTGCGGGAAAGACATTGAATAACTTCAACCAATTTGCTAGGCTTAACTCGATCTTATAACTGTACTTTTAGTTTAATGTTGCTGCTTTAGACTTTTTACTCACTGTTTTTCATTGACATTAATAATACCTTGAGCAAAACATCCTTAACCAGTTCTAAAAAGAAGCGTGTTTCATCGGGTATACCTGAGCTAGACCGGCTCATGGGGGACTTGTTTATTGGTGATAATGTTCTCTGGTATGAAGATGTCAGTAGCTTCTCATCTGCATTCTGCCAGTGTTTTATCAAAGAGACACTGAACAGGAAGAGGCCACTAATCTATGTGGCGTTTGATCGTTCGCCTAAAAATGTAGTATCTTTTCTCGGCTCGCAGGCGGAAAGCCAGAACCTGACGATTCTCGATTGTTTTACTAACGGCAAAGGGGATCGCTCAGAAATCTTCAATAAGTTCTATGAAAAAAATGGAGCCCTCTGGCCCTATAAAGTCATAAAAGTGAATGACCCGACGAGCCCGGACCAGGTCGGCGAGGCCATATACGGTCTGCACAGTACTTTATCTGGTGAAGTGCATTTTATCCTCGATAGTCTCACCGGCATGCAGTCGCTTTGGGGTGGGGAAGATCACGTTATTGCTTTTTATGCCAAAACTTGTCCGCGACTCTACGAGCTGGATACTATCGCTTACTGGCTGATCGAGAAAGGAGCGCACTCCAACAGGTTGAAAGCAAACATCAACAAGATAGCACAGGTTGCAATTGATCTTTCGGTGCGCCGAGGAAAATCGACGCTCAAGATTCTCAAAGCAGAAAAACGGAACTCTAAATTCCTCAATGAGCATCATCAATATCTCTGCGAAGGGTCCAATATAGTTTTCGAAAGCCAGAGGCAGCTTAAGCCCAGATTTGACCTTGGAGCAAAAATAAAATCCACTCGACTTATGCGTGGTATTTCCCAAAAGGCGTTAGCAGGGCTTACGGGGGTGACCCCGAGTACAATCTCACAAGTGGAAAAGAATCTCATCTATCCGTCACTTCCCGCTCTGTTTCGCATTGCCCAGAGTCTTTCTGTCGAAGTTGCCACGTTATTCAAGGAATCTGGAGCTCACCAAGACGTCTTTTTGTACCCTGCAGACAGCCGATCAATTACTTCATTGGCAAAAATTGTCAAAGACAACGCCGAAGCCGAATTGTTGTTGCCGCCAGACATCGATACACCGACAGAAGCAACAATTATACGAATTCGTCCAGGTAAAAAATTGGGCGGGCATTTTTTTGCGCATAAAGGAAAAGAGTTGGGCTATCTCATTTCTGGCCAATTGGAAATGACAGTCGAGAGTCAATCGTACAAGGTTAATCCGGGAGATACAATTTATCTGCAGAAAGATATTCCGGGAAGTTGGAGCAATCCCTCTGAACAGCCTGCTGAGCTTCTCTGGCTGAAGTTCAAAGAATAACAAATCCCATATTTTCTTTTATAAATTCTGATTACCCCTCATCCTCAGCAAACTTTAAAATACGCTGAGGCATTGGCTTAGTAACTGTGGAATATCGAATAAGTGAGCCGACCATGGCTCCCATATAAAAACGGTTGTTGAAACGAAAACAGAATTCAGCCAAATACCTTGGCAAATGCTTTGAACTCACAGCATGATATGTACCATGTATGGCCCTTTTGACATTGCCGATCATGGTGTTGATCCAATGGAAAATCTTGTTGTCGGGATTGTGATAAATTTCACTTGTATTGATAGCGCCGTGGAAAGCAACGCTGTCAGCAACTCCTCGTAACGGGCCGAACTCATCCGAAATTACAACGCTTTCGTGGTGGATATGCTTCAACGACCACTTGCGAACTTCCTGGGAGGAAAAGGAGTTCACTTTACTCATTCTCATATGAATCGGATGGCCTTTTTCGTTGCGGGCTATGGCAGCAAGAAATGGGGTTTTGCCAGGGGCTCCCCGGCCACGCTTACCACCGGATCTTTTACCACCCCAATATGCGTCATCAAGTTCAACTAGGCCATTGAGGGCAAGACTGTCATCGGCTGCTTTCATAACGTGCTGGAGCTTGTGCTTCATTTTCATAGCAGCATTGATTGAAATACCAAGTAATCGTCGCAGATTGAGCGCTGACATACCCTCTTTCGATTGGGTAACAAAGAAAATCCCGAGGAACCAAGTAGTAAGAGGCAGTTTTGAGGAGGCAAATATAGTGTCGCTTGTAAGTGAGCATTGGAAACGACAGTTGCGACACTGATAGAGATTCCGAGTTAAGATTAGGTAGTGTTTGGTATGACCGCATCTCGGACATTTGTACCCAGTAGGCCAACGAGCATTGAATAGCCTTTCTCGGCACTGCTCTTCAGCGCCATATGTATCGAGAAATCTCTTCAAGCTGAGGCCTTTTTGAAATTGAACTGTATTCTTTGGCATGTCGTTTCTCCCTATGAAGGTTATCCAAGGGATTATGACATGCCAGGGGTATCACAGAGTGACCACCCTCAAGGGGTTTTTAAATGCTGAGCTTTAGGGGTAATCAGATTATAAATTAAGAAACGGGGCACATCGAGCAGGTATCTCGATGTGCCCTGTAAAACATCCTAACTTGATATTATCCTTTGAGAATTCTCTCAGCAGATTCTTTTTGAGCTTCCGTCAGGAACGGAATGCCGGTTTCACTTTCTGTCTCACGGTTAGCACTAAACAATTCATCCCTCGTAATCTCTGATAAATTGAATTTTCGTACACCTGCCATCAACTGCTGCAGGCCGCAAGAGAGCTTATCAACATAGCCTGCTATGGCCACTGCACCAAAAGGTATATTCTTCATTTCATCAGCGCCAACTTTTTGTTTTACATCCTCCCAGGCCGAAAAGATCTCTTCTGGATACTTGCCAAAGCTTTTTACGGTTTGCGGCAGTTCGTCCCAATTTCCATTTATTTCCGTTCTTCTCTCAGGGTAAAAAGTTCCTTCAATGTTACTACCTAGGTATCCAGGAATCATTGGTGCACGGCCCATACAAACCAGTTTTGTATACGGTGCGCCTAAAGCAAGAGCTTTAAAAATATGATCCTCACGGGCAAAACCACCTGCTAAGGAGATATCTGGTACCTTGATACCTTGATCATCAAGAATCTTACAATAATCATAGACTTTGGCATGCAGAGCCAGGGAGGGAACCCCCCAGTGTTCCATCATATTCCACGGACTCATGCCAGTCCCGCCACCAGAACCATCAATGGTCAGTAGGTCAAGTTTGGCATCCGCAGAATATCGAATGGCCATTGCTAGTGCCTCCATCCCGTATGATCCTGTTTTTAATGAGATTCTCTTGAACCCAAGACCTCTTAGATAATCAACTGATTTCATAAAGGATTCGCGTACTTCACCTACGGTATCCAACTCGGTAGCCCCAAGCCTGCTATGTCTGGCAAAGGCGGTAATGGCACGACGCTCAAAGGCAGCCTGTACGCTAGGGTCTGACGGATCGGGATCGACAACATACCCCCGCTCTTTAAGAAAGAGCGCATAATTAATTGATTTGACCTGAATTTCACCTCCGATAACCTTGGCGCCTTGTCCCCACTTGAGCTCGATTATTACGTCATCTCCATATTTGTTAATGACATATTCCGCTACCCCATTTCGGGTATCTTCAACATTGAGTTGAACGAAAATAGCTCCATGGCCATCATCATAACGTTTAAATATGTCGATGCGTCTATCCAATTCAGGCGCTGAGGATATTTTTCCCCCACCTAATTTTGATTCTTTATCAACACCGACAACATTCTCACCGATAACAATGGGAAATCCACAAATGGCAGCACCAGTTGCAAATGAATTCCAATATTTTGTAGCTATAAAAGTTGAACCTAAAGCACCAGTCATAATGGGAACACGGCATTTCACCTTAACCTCATTGCCGAAAACCGTTTCGGTATTGACGTTGGGGAAAACGCAGTCATCAGCATCTTTGGTCATCCCTTCGCTTAACCCACTGGACCCATATGCATACCCCTGAATCCTAAGGGAATGATACCCTAGGCCAAGAGAGGTTACATTGCTTGATCCAGAAGTAATTTTACCGAAATTTCTGGGATAGAGGATCTTACGACCTCTTAAGGAAGACATCCAGGTTTCACACTTGCCTTTGCAGTCAGAGGTACAAAGAGTGCACAATCCGGATTCGCAGGGATTGCCTCTGTTCACAGTACCGAGAGCGTCATTGTTTTTGGGCCATTGAATCATTTGGTCGTCTCCTTTTCAGGTTAAATGAATACTGAAATCATTTTTTTATGAGTCAATCCAGGTGAAGTGATGTTCGGTGTGAGGAGGGTAAATATTACGAAAATTGAAAAAAACTATTTTTTTACCCATAGCGATCTCCGGTTGAAAGTGATGATTTTCAGGGAACAGTCGCCTAACGCGTAATTGTGCGCGAGCAAAAAAAAAGGCATCTGTCCTCAGGATAGAGGAGTCAGACGCCGTTGTCTCAATAGCACGAATAAACTACACGCCTTTGTGCAGTTTTCATTAATATTTGACCAACTAATGTAGCTGCACTAAATTATGTTGTCAAGAAAAAACCTGTTAGAAATAATTGAAATCAATGAAGTTTAAGGGTTATAAAGCTTCCGACAAGATCAACGCTTCAGCAATTTCCAGCATAGATTTACGGGTATCCATGCTTCGTTTCTGAATCCAGCGATATGCTTCTTCGCCGTTCATTCGGCGACGGTCCATCAGAATTTCTTTTCCCCGTTCGATATGCTTCCTGGTCTGGAGTTCCTGTTCAATAACCCTTGTTTTTATTATAAGTTCAGTGTTGTGGATGGCAACTGCCGCCTGACTCGCGACTGCGCTGAGCATATTGATATCAGTTTCAGAAAATTCATGGGGCTGGCTGGTAAAGCAGTTAAGTACACCTATAACTTTGTCTTCCTTGCCCTGCAATGGAATGCTCACCATTGAGACCAGGCCCAGGCTGTTGGCCATCTCTTTTTCCTTGAATTTGTCATGATTCTTCACATCATCAATCACATAGGGACGCTGAGTAGAAAGCACATATCCAACTACGCCTTCATGAAGTCGCAACGCCCTGTCCTTTACATATTCCGGCTCAAAGGACTGAGTGGCCTTTAATTTGATAAGGGGAGGATTCTCGTTTTCATCAACAAGCCATAGCGAACATATCTCAACGTCTGTGACCTTGGCGGTTACCATTACTATGAGCTTGAACAAATCCTCTAAAAATACATCAGAGGTGATTGCTTGGCTTATATCCATCAGAGCTTTTACGTAGTGATCATAGGTGTGTTGACTAGATGTGTTCATGAAAACCCATGTGTTAGAAAGCTAGACAAGGAGCGTCAACTTCAGTCGCGCATGCCGGTTTATTGGTTACGGGTATAAACTAGAAGATTGTGGGAACAACCAGTTGTCGTTCACTGAGATAGTTCAATCCTTTTGGTGTGATTAGGCTGTATTGCAAGTCTGAATCAGTTTGGATTATACCCAGGCCGTCCATGGTTTTCAGAATCTGATTGAGTTTCGGCAACGATATGTCCATTTGCCTTGCAATAGTAACAGTGGGAACCAATTGAGGCTGGGGGATTCGCAAATTATCCGAAAGAATGGCAAGAACTTGAAGCTTATGGTGGTGTAGTGACATAGCGACCTCCTGGGGGGGGTGGTAAGTCAGAGCCAAGTTACTCGTGGATATTTCTCTTTATTAGCTATCATTAAGCTAGTAAACCTATAATATAATGCGGTAATTCGCAAATAATAAATTAATTACAAATTAATATTGTTTAATATATGTAGCGATAATAATTTTTTTGAAGGCTACTGCTTTCAAAAACCTGAACATCCATGAAAAGCTATGTCCAAAATATTTGATGTGGTAGGAATTTCATATGGGTGTTGGGGGCACTCATTAAAAGGCCCCTTGTCAATGGATAATACTCCCCTACAAGGGAAATAACTCCTTTCCTTGTCAAGGGTTTCGGACTTGTAATGAAACACCTGACGTGCAGAATACAGATCTTTTTCCCACCCATTTTTTCGGTGTAACGTGTCGGAAAAATCGTTCCCGCACCAGTCACCTATCAGGATCGAGGCGTAGGTTGAAGGGCACATTGCGGAACTGAGATACCCGCGCATCATCTCGCAGTGGAGCAATCTAGCCTTCAACCGGGCCCTGTCCGCGTACTCGCGGACCCAGAAAATTATCGGTGCCATGTTGTGTCCAAGTGTTTGCACAGATCTCGTGGCTTAAACCCAACCCTTTAGTGTCGTATGCATAGGCCTCCATTATTTAAAGGCGTATGGGGCCGAGTCAGGTCTTGAAATTTGACTATCCGGTGAACGCAGATACTATTTTGCCAACAGATGTAACACCAAAATTCAAGACTTTGCGCCATTCTTGCGAAGAAAAATCAACAGGAATAAAACAATCGTGGTCTATCCCGGGTTGCCTCTCCGGAGTTCGCCACGAGTTTGCAGCTACATATCCATTTAGCGTACTCATGAAATCATCGTTAGCATTTAGAACTGAAGCTGGCACCAAGCCAACGATTATGATAATAGTCTATAAATATTAAATTTTTCACTAACGCAGGGCTCAGAAGAAATATACCCTTTAGCCTCGGCAACAACATGACATGCAGCACACTCGACACGTATCTGCAGGCGATTACCAACCTACGGGTTGATAAGAATAAAAAATCATGGGCCGATTACACCTATCATTGCTCGCCATACAAACCATTTCTGCTGCTTTCGATACTTGATCATATCGCATCCGGTATCATCACCCGCAATTTTATAGAACCTTCTTTTGAACTGGCTGAAACCTTTCAAAGCTATATCGAATTGCTGCCTCCCACTGGTCGCAAAGCCAGCATGGCACTGCCCTTTTATCATCTTGAGCGCTCTGGCTTCTGGCATATGTTGCCAAGAGAAGGTGAAGTTCATCATACCGGCAGATCAATCAATTCAGTGGCGCAACTCCGAAAAATTTATCTGGCCGTAAAGCTTGATGAGGACCTGTTTAAACTTCTCCAGATGGAGACGAGCCGGGAGAAAATCCGTTTAGCCATAGTAGAGAAATATTTTCAGCCACCCTTCAGGGCTCCACTCGTACAGCATGCCCTTGTTAACCAAGCAGCAAAATTCTATTCAAACTTGCTTCTTACAACAGAGTTGGAAGTAAATTATCGCTCTAAAGACACACCACCAGAATTACAATACAAAGTTCGCAACTATGGCTTCAGGCAAGCCATAGTGAAGATCTACACCCACCGCTGCGCGTTATGCGGGATAAAAATGCAAACACCCGAAGGACATACTGTCGTTGATGCCGCCCACATAATTCCCTGGAGGGAAAGTCAGAATGATAACCCAACCAACGGTCTTGCCCTGTGCAAACTCTGCCATTGGTCCTTTGATGAGGGATTAATGTCGGTGGATGATAAATACCACGTAATGGTATCCAGGGCGGTGATGAAAGACACCAACCTACCGGGCCATATACTGACACTTTCAAACAGATTGATGTTTCGGCCCCAAGAGAGTCAAAACTGGCCTTCTATGGAGAGTTTTGACTGGCATAGGAAGAAGATATTTCGAAAGGAACGGTGATGGCCATTGTCACTTAATGGACTCGAGCGTATTCAGTCTTTCTTTGTTGATGGTGCAGCACAAAAAGTTCAAACTAAGCTTTGTCGTTGCACCTCACAAGCAACAAACTCCGAGGCTCAGACAGGCAACCCTTCGGGTATTTATCATCCTTCACATCACTATCATATCGCTTTACCATTGCATCAATCGAGGGGTGCCCCCGATCGATGCCTTCAGATTATTGAACCCCTAGTTGAAGAGGACAGGTTCGTATGAGTGGCTTGCCAGTTGGTATTTATGAGAAGCTCTTAGATGAAGAATTGAAAGAGTTGCTTGATCGGAATCCTGATCTGAAGCCTGTTCTTCGCAAGATTGATGATGAAGAATCTCCTCAAATCTATGCTCAATTCTTAGGAAACCTTGTGGGCAAGGCTCTTCAAGTCACGAAGAAGGATAAGCGAACCGAAATCGTAAATAGATTGATAGAGTTACTGTCTGAGACGGATGGCCTAGATTATATTCTGCGACATACATTGCTTCGAGACGATAAGAACCTACTAACCGAAGTACGGAATTCTGAGAGGGGCCTTGTTCGGCCAGTGACTCCGCTTTCTTCCAGCGCACTGCTAACGGGACAGGGTATTGATCCGCCTTTGGAGCATGAGTTGCGAGCGGAAATGTTGACGGCTGATCGAGTGGACATACTGATATCCTTTATTAAATGGTCAGGGCTTCGTCTGTTGATGCCTGCTTTTGATCGCCTGACCAAAGAGAACATTCCGGTTCGTATTATTTCAACCAGTTATATGGGCGCAAGTGATCCGGCGGCGCTTGAATGGTTGGCTCAGCAGGGGAACGTTGAGATCAAAGTTTCTTATGATACAGGCGGAACGCGTCTTCACGCGAAAGCTTATCACTTTGTTCGTAAGAGTGGTTTTTCCACTGCCTATATAGGTTCGGCCAATATGTCCCATTCTGCGATGACACAAGGCCTGGAGTGGACGGTTAAAATTACAGCACAGGATATGCCGCATATCTTAAACAGATTCATTGCCGATTTTTCAGCCTATTGGGAAAGTCCAGAATTTGAGTTGTATACAGAGCAACAGTTTGTGCGATTTCGTAAGGCGATTAACAGCTACAAACAGCGTGAAATTGGAAGCACACAATTTTTTGCAGATATTACTCCGCGACCTTTTCAAGAACGAATATTAGAGGCATTGGAAGCTGCTCGTCAAAATGGTTCGATGCGAAACCTGGTTGTCGCGGCAACAGGCACGGGAAAAACTGTGGTATCAGCCTTGGACTATAAGCGGCATGCTGAGCAAGTAGGGAAGAAGGAACGATTACTTTTTGTGGTTCATAGAAAAGAAATCCTCGAACAGGCCATGGGATGCTTCCGTACTGTATTACGTGATCAGAATTTTGGAGAGCTTTTGGTTAATGGTCAAGAGCCGACAGAATGGGAACATGTATTTGCCTCGATTCAGAGCCTTCGGACCAAAAAGCCATGGCTGTCTTTAGGTGCAGATCATTTTCGTTTTGTAATCGTCGATGAGGCTCACCACGGGGCTGCTTCGAGCTACCTCCCCCTCTTCAATCTTCTAAATCCGCATATTTTACTAGGGTTAACTGCAACTCCCGAACGCATGGATGGCTCCCCAATTTTGCCTGATTTTGGTGGCCATTTTGCTGCAGAGATTCGCTTGCCAGAGGCTCTGGAAGAAAAGCTCCTGTGTCCGTTCCACTATTTTGGTGTGTCAGACAACATTGATTTGGACGAAGAGCGTTTCTGGAAAAATGGCAAGTACGATCAGCGGGAATTGGAAAAGGTATATACAGGGGATGACATTCGGGCAAAACAACGTGTGGATCTTGTGCTACAGGCTATACGTAAATACCAACCCGAACTCGAAGGTGTTCGGGCAGTTGGTTTTTGCTCCGGAACTCAACATGCAAAGTATATGGCTGAACATTTTAAGAAAGCCGGTATAACCGCCAGTGTACTGTTAGGTACGACCGGCAAGGAGGAGCGTGCTTCACGGTTAAAAGAGTTTCGGGAAGGACACATTCAATTCCTTTTTGCAGTTGATGTATTGAGTGAAGGTGTAGACGTTCCCGAAATCAATATGGTTCTCTTTTTGAGGCCAACGGAGAGCCTGACAGTTTTCTTACAACAGTTGGGCCGTGGATTACGTCATGCTCCGAATAAAGACTGTTTAACGGTTCTTGACTTTGTTGGTCAAACCCATCGCAAGTATCGTTTAGACACGAAGTATGGGGCTTTACTGTCTAGAAAAAGACAGCGGATTGATCGTGAAATTGAACATGATTTCCCAAATCTGCCTTCTGGATGCAGTATCATTTTTGAGCGGGTTGCGCGCGAAACAGTGCTCAAGAACATTAAGTTTGCCTTAAGAGATTTGAAGAACTTTATTCCGGAGGTCATTCAGACATGGGACAGACATTCAGCAAAGCCGTTAACCTTCGGAAATTTTATCGAGGAGACCTGCTTGTCTCCGATCGAGGTGTTGCGAAAACGTACATGGTCTGAATGGAAAGCTCTGGCAAAAGGGCAATCTGCGCTGGAAGACCCTGACCTTGTAAAGGCAAGAAAAGGATTGCTGCGATTAGCATTACGGTCAGATCCGAATCTGTTGGATTCGGTGAAGACACTCGCAAAGGAAAATAGGGTACTAGAGCCGGATGGGCCGTATGCAACATCCCGAAAAACAGCTCTACATTATCTTTTTTGGGGACAAAAAGCAGACGTGGCAGGTGTTGATAGCCTCGAAGATTCTATGGCGAAGTGGTCAAGAAATACCACCGTAGCTGCTGATGCAGCGGAAATCGCAGAGTGGCGTCTTCAGAATCAGCCGTATCCATTCACCAACATCAAGCTCCCGTTTCCCTGCGATCTGAAGTTGCATGCGGCATATGGTTCTCATGAGATAAAAGCAGCTTTGGGGTTGAACAGTTTTCAGAAACCCGGACCCACAGGAGTGGGGGTGATGCACAATATCGAACTTAAAGTTTATGTTCACTTGGTCACTTTTAGGAAGGTCGAGCAGGATTTCTCACCAACGACTCTCTACAAAGATTATCCGATCAGCAGAACCCTTATGCATTGGGAAAGCCAGTCCACTGCCACTCAGAAAACTGCCACCGGTCAGAATTATATCCACATCAGGGAACGAGGCTATACCGTTTTGTTTTTTGCTCGTGTAGAGAAACAGATTGAGGGTGAGACCGCTCCGTTTGTTTACTTGGGGCCTGCAGCTAAATTGATTTCTTATGAAGGAGAGCGCCCCATAAGTATGGTTTGGGAGTTGGAATATCCGATGCCTGCAGCTATGTTTGAAGAGGCTAGGCCTTAAAGAAATTAAATACCCGGGAAGGTGGTCAGGTAAAATCTGATAACATAGCGGGTACACAACAAGCCCCAAAACGCAAAAAAGGGGTTTCAACGATAATCGTTGAAACCCCTTTTTTCAATTGGTGGCGATGCAGGGATTTGAACCCCGGACAACACGGATATGAGCCGTGTGCTCTAACCAACTGAGCTACATCGCCTTGCTTGCGAGGCCCTATAAATACTGTACTCGGAGCTCACTGTCAATATATTTTTATCACTTTTTTTTAAAGAGCAAAAGGCCTTATAACTAAGGCCTTTTGCCAACTTCGTACGCTAAGCGATGAGCGTATCTAACTGCCCGATTTTATGATCGGGCAGTCAGCGAGGGGCAAATTACATCATGCCGCCCATGCCGCCCATTCCACCCATGCCGCCTGGCATTGGTGGCATTCCGCCAGCACCTGGCTCTTCTGGCTTGTCTGCAATCACACACTCGGTGGTGAGCAGCATACCGGAAACGGAAGCAGCGTTCTGCAGTGCAGTACGGGTAACTTTAGCAGGATCGATAACACCGGCTGCGATGAGGTCTTCGTATTTTTCTGTAGCAGCGTTGAAGCCCATTGGGCCTTCCTGGCCTTTTACGTGCTCAACGATTACGGAACCCTCGGCACCAGCGTTGGAAGCGATCTGGCGTACCGGCTCTTCGAGAGCGCGGAGCAGGATGTTCTTACCGAGATTCTGCTCACCTTCGAGCTCGATAGCAGCAAGAGCAGCGAGGCAACGGATGTAAGCAACACCACCACCAGGAACAACACCTTCCTCTACGGCAGCGCGGGTAGCGTTGAGTGCATCCTCAACACGAGCCTTCTTCTCTTTCATCTCAATCTCGGTGGCAGCACCAACATTGATTACAGCAACACCGCCGATCAGCTTGGCAAGACGCTCCTGGAGCTTCTCACGATCGTAGTCAGAGGTGGTGTCCTCGATCTGGGTGCGGATCTGCTTAACACGAGCTTGGAGCTTAGCAGGATCGCCGGCACCGTCTACGATGGTGGTGTTGTCTTTGTCTACAACGATGCGCTTAGCGGTGCCAAGGTCGTTGATGGTTACGTTCTCAAGCTTGATGCCGAGGTCTTCGGTGATTACCTGGCCACCGGTGAGGATAGCGATGTCCTCGAGCATTGCCTTACGACGATCGCCAAAGCCTGGAGCTTTAACAGCAGCAACGTTCAGGGTACCACGGAGCTTGTTCACAACGAGAGTTGCGAGTGCTTCGCCGTCTACATCTTCAGCGATGATCATCAGACCTTTACCCATCTTGGCAACAGACTCAAGACATGGGAGGAGGTCTTTCATGTTGGAAACTTTCTTCTCAACGAGGAGGATGTATGGGTCGTCCATAGCAACTTCCATACGATCCGGATCGGTCACGAAGTACGGAGAAAGGTAACCGCGATCAAACTGCATACCCTCAACTACATCGAGAGTGGTCTCCATGGACTTGGCTTCCTCGACGGTGATAACACCCTCTTTACCAACTTTGTCCATAGCCTCGGCGATGATGTTACCGATGGTCTCGTCGCTGTTAGCAGAGATGGTACCAACCTGAGCGATCTCTTTCTGCTCTTTGGTCGGGGTAGCGATCTTGGCGAGCTCTTCAACTACAACCGCAACACCTTTATCGATACCGCGCTTGATCTCCATTGGGTTGCCGCCGGCAGCTACCAGCTTGACACCTTCGGTGTAGATCGCCTGAGCGAGAACGGTAGCGGTGGTGGTACCGTCACCAGCAACGTCAGAGGTCTTGGAAGCAACTTCCTTAACCATCTGTGCGCCCATGTTCTCGAACTTGTTCTCGATCTCGATTTCTTTAGCAACAGTTACACCATCTTTGGTGATGGTAGGAGCACCGAAAGATTTCTCGATCAGTACGTTACGGCCTTTCGGTCCGAGGGTAACCTTAACTGCGTTGGCGAGAGTGTTTACACCCTCAAGGATTGACTCACGGGCTTTCACACCGTATTTAATGTCTTTTCCAGCCATTATTATTTTCTCCTATAATCAATTTCTCCCGCAGCAATGCGGGCAGCAAGAAGTAGTAGTCAGTTTATTACTGCTCAACAACACCAAGAATATCGTCTTCGCGCATGATGAGGAAGTCCTCACCATCCAGCTTCACATCGGTACCGCCATACTTGGAGAAAAGGACAAGATCACCCTCTTTCACCTGCAGTGCCACTCTTTCGCCTTTGTCATTCAATTTGCCTGGGCCTACCGCTACTACCTGGCCCTCAGCCGGCTTCTCTTTCGCGCTGTCAGGAATAATGATACCACCGGATGTCTTCTCTTCTTCTTCCAGTCTCTTCACCAGAAGGCGGTCGTTCAATGGACGAATTTTCATACTTCCTCCTACAAAATTGTGTGTTTGTTAACCGAACGGGCCCATTGAAAGAATGGATATGGTTCCCCAATTCGTTATTTTTTGCCCCGTAAATTGGGCGGGTATCTAAAACTTGCATTACAATAAACGCGGATTTTCAAAAATCAAGGCTACAAATAAAAAAAAAATCCAGCACCTACGACACCCTCCACCCGACGACCAAGCGCTCATTTTTCCGATATTTTCAATCGCACTTTCTAACACTATCCAACACGAACGACCCAATTAAAAGGATCTTCTCTGCGTCCGCCCTGTATATCCTGCAGCTCGTCAAAAAGCCTTCTGGAGAGTTCGCCCGTCTCCCCGTTGTTGATGGAATAGGCTTTATCCTTATAAAAGAGCTCTCCCACCGGCGAAATCACTGCCGCTGTGCCGGTACCAAAGGCCTCTTTCAGGCTACCGTCTTCAGTTGCCGCCAGAACTTCATCGATTGCAATCTCGCGCTCAACGGTCTTCACACCCCAGCTTTCGGCAAGTTTCAGTACCGAGTTACGGGTGATGCCGCCGAGAATAGACCCTTCCAGTGGTGGAGTGACCAGTTCGTCACCGATCATGAAGAAGATATTACTGGTGCCAACCTCTTCTATATATTTATGCTCACATGCGTCGAGCCAGAGTACCTGGGTATATCCTTCTTTCTTGGCAAGTTCAGAAGTATAGAGCGATGCGGCGTAATTACCGGCGGTCTTTACATTGCCCACGCCACCCTTTACGGCGCGTACATGCTCGTCGCTTACATAGATCTTGGTGGGATTGAAACCTTCGGAATAGTAGGCGCCGACAGGACTCAAGATGATATAAAAGTAGTATTCGGCCGAAGGGCGTACACCGAGAAACGGCTCGGTGCCGATCATGGTCGGACGGATGTAGAGAGATGCCCCTTCAGATTCCGGAATCCAGTTTTTTTCGAGATAGAGCAACGCCTTCAGGGATTTCAGAACCTGATCTACGGGGATTCGCGGCATACACATGCGAATGGCGGAGGAGTTCATTCGCTCAAAGTTGTCTTCGGGTCTGAAGAGGTATACCTGGCCACCATCACCTTTGTACGCCTTCATGCCTTCAAAAATCGCCTGACCATAATGGAAAACCACCGCGGCAGGATCGAGGGTAAAATCGCCGTAGGGACAGATCTTTGCATCATGCCAGCCATTTTCGCGATTCCACTTCATCAGGAACATATGATCGGTAAAGTGCTGGCCAAAGCCCAGCTTGTCCTGTGAAGGTTTTTCCTTACTTTTATCATCAGCCAACTTTTCCAGTGTAACTTCAAGATCTTCCCACATTATAGCAATCTCCTAACCTGCACTTATTTTTCTTTTCTTAATAACCAAGAGGATATATACTTTCGGGCGACAGGGACTGTTCCTGATATCTCAAATGAAGAACATTGTCGCATAGAAACGCATGCATGAACACGCCTGACCGGAATAACATACCGGTTCGACAGCAATTGCGGCAATCTATAACGATAACTCAGGTATCTGGACAATTGCAACAGTAAACCATTATCATGTGTTTATACTGATGCATCTCTCCGATTTCATGTTTATCTCTCCGATCAGCGCGCAACCACAGCAGCCAGAGGGTACGGACGCGAAAATACCAGTTCAGGATACCTCAACGTTAACTTCAAAGCCAGAGCCGTATGAGCAATACTTCACCAGCCAATGATCTGAATGGCCCGACACAGAGCCCGATGCAAATCAAATACTTTGTGCTCGTCTTCTTTGTCTCAATATTTTTCCTGGGAAAAGTGCTCTACCCATTCTGGTCGATACTGGTGCTCTCGTTCCTGCTCACCAATCTTTTTCGACCAATTCACCTGTTTTTCTGCAAGGTGATGCATCAGAACCTGGCCTCGGTGCTCACCTGTCTGCTGATTGTTGCCATCGTTTTCATTCCGATAATATTTTTCATCGGCTCGCTTGCCAACGAAGCGCTCTCGCTCTACAACTGGGGCCGTGACAGCCAGGTTGGGCTGAAAGTTGTCAGTTTCCTGCAGGACAGCGAATATATGATGAAGTTTCAGGATTACATGGCAGACTTCGGATTCAACTTCAAGCCACAGCTGATTATAGATTTCGTCTCCTATGTTGCCAAAAAAGGCGGGCTGATGCTCTATAACCAGGCCAGCGCCTGGGCTGCCAACATCATGCAGTTTGTTTTTTTGTTTTTCATGATGATTTTGGTGATCTTCTTTTTGCTGATCGATCTACCAAAACTCGTTGAGTATCTGGTGCGGCTCTCACCACTGCCTGATGACGAAGACCGGTTGCTGGTATCCAAATTCGAAGAGATCGCCAACGCCATCTTAAAAGGCAACGGCATCTGCGGACTGGTTCAGGGTATCCTGGGTGGTGTGCTTTTCTCCATTCTGGGCCTCAACTCCCCCATCCTCTGGGGTTGTATCATGGCCATTCTCGCCTTTCTGCCAATCTTCGGCATCGGCCTGGTCCTGATCCCCGCCGCCCTGGTTATTGCCATCAACGGCAGCATCGGTCTGGGTATTTTCGTATTCATCTTCTATCTGGTGCTCTCGCTCTCCATGGAATACCTGGTGAAACCAAAGCTTGTCGGCAGCCAGGTCAAGATGCATACCCTGCTGGTCTTTCTCTCTATTATCGGTGGACTGAGCGTATACGGCATACTGGGAATTATCTACGGGCCACTGATTATCACCGCATTTCTGACGCTGTCTGATATATATCTGAAGAAGTATGATTCATATATCCAACAAACGTAGCCCGGATTTCTTATGAGCATTGTGTCGATTTCACAATTCTGCTGGTTTGTAACATAGGTTCAACCCATGATAGTGATTGGCAAATCTCCACAATGCCCACCAGAGGTCTGCCCAGAATACCCTAAGTTACGGCTCCCCTGCCCTGGCCCGGATTTCACATGAGCATTGGGGGGACTCGGGAACAGCCCTGAACGTCAAGCAGTTCCCCCTCACACCTCCCTCCGACCTCCTCTCTCCGACCTGCCCACGGCAGCACCTTGACTCTACTATCCGCCAATGCAATACTAAACAAGAGTCATCCCCCACAATTCCAAACCGTTACCAGCGAGGTCGTTATGAACTTTTTCAAAGAACTCAGTCTGGATACAGACCTATCAACCGTTTCCACCGGCAGCTCGTGGTATAAACCCACCTCCGACAATATTCTTTGCCCTTTCTCGCCTGTCGACGGCACCACCTACCTCGAACTTCCCCTGGCAACTGAGAAGGAATATAACACGGTGCTGGAAACCGCATCCGCAGCTTTTCCGGTCTGGCGCGACACCCCTGCTCCGGTTCGCGGTGAAATAGTCCGCCAGATCGGTGTCAGGCTGCGCGACTATAAAATTCCGCTTGGCAAACTCATAAGCTACGAGACGGGTAAACCCCTGCAGGAGGGGCTGGGCGAGGTTCAGGAAGCCATCGACGTCTGTGACTTTGCCCTGGGCCAATCACGAATGCTCTACGGCATGACCACCGTTTCGGAACGCCCCATGCACAAACTCTACGACCAGTACCATCCTCTGGGTATCGTCGGGGTTATCACCGCCTTTAACTTTCCGCTGGCGGTCTATTCCTGGAACACCATGCTGGCAGCAGTGTGCGGTGATGTAATCATCTGGAAACCTTCATCCAAAGCACCTGCCACAGCCATGGCCATGCAGAAGATTCTGGGCGAGGTCGTGGCGGATTACGATCTTCCCGAAGGGATCTTCAATCTGCTCGTGGGCGGCAGGGATGATGTTGGCAACAAAATGCTCGGCGACAGCAGGATTCCGCTTATCTCATTTACCGGCTCAGTAGCCTCTGGCAAACACGCGGCAGAGATTGTCGCCAGAAGGCTGGGCCGGACAATTCTCGAACTGGGCGGCAACAACGCCATAATCATCGCGCCCAGCGCCGATCTGAAACTGGCCATCCCATCGGTGGTTTTCGGCTCGGTCGGCACCACCGGCCAGAGATGCACCTCCACCCGCAGACTTATTATTCACGAAAGTGTTTATCAAGAAGTAGTGACCAGGCTGCAGCGTGCCTACGAAAGCCTGAATATCGGCGACCCGCTCGATGAAACCAACCATGTGGGGCCATTGATAGATCTGCAGAGCGTTCATGATTTTCGCGAATCCATCGAGGCCATCACCGGCCAGGACGGCCGGATTCTCCACGGCGGCACCGTACTCTTCGGCCCCGGCTATGAATCAGGCTGCTACGTGGAACCAACCTTAGCCGAAGTTGAGGTTACCACTCCGATAGTCCAGGAAGAGACCTTTGCCCCCATTCTCTATCTTATGAAGTATTCCGGTGATATTGATGAGGCTATCGCTATCCAGAACGATGTTCGGCAGGGACTCTCATCGGCAGTTTTCACCACGGATCTGCGTGAGTCAGAGCGGTTCCTCTCTGCGGCAGGTTCCGACTGTGGTCTCGCCAATGTTAATATAGGTACCTCCGGAGCGGAGATAGGCGGGGCGTTTGGTGGTGAAAAAGAGACCGGCGGCGGGCGGGAATCCGGCTCGGATGCCTGGAAAGCGTACATGCGCAGACAGACTGTTACGGTGAATTATGGGAGTAGCCTGCCGCTGGCTCAGGGCATCAACTTTGATATTGGTTAAGGTGCTTCATACAGCACCAACTTCTTCAGTGTTTTTGAGGTCCACATAGCAGAACTATAGTGGACCTCAAAAAACTTCGAACTTGGAACTGTCTGAATCACCTTGGGAAGTGCGAAATAGTAGAGATTTTCGAACAACGATCTTTGGATCGTTTCGCTCATTCTATTGAATATTCAAACGATTACCGCCGCCTAACCTCTCCCCCCTAACCCCTAACTTAAAAATTCTCTCCCCTAACTTTTCCAAATCAGTTCAGATGCCGTCATATTCTAAGTTTTGTTGTGCCGCTATGTTTTTCCCATGCGGCACAACAAAACACTGAAGAGAATGCCGGTATATGAACTGATTTCCTAGTCTGTGGCGAAATCTATGGGAATTACATCCCAGTAGAGTACAGAATCCTCTCCCCAGGTAACAATCCGCACCTCCCCATCCTGGGAGACAACTATACCGAGGGCATCGTGCAGCTTCTTGCAGAGATAATAGCATGAGCGATGGCGGGTGCCGACACTCTCTATTCGTTCGATCTTCCTGTGTATTCCTTCCGGGTCCAGGGCCTTGGCTACATGTTCACCCATCTCGAAATTACCCTGGATAATACCTCCATAGCCGATCAACTCCGGCCCTTCCGTGGTGACCACCGCGCCGTCAACGCCTGTAAGCCCGGCGACAAAACGTGCGTATTTAAATACCTGCTCATCAAGAGGGATCAGCCGTTTCCCCTGTAACTCCACATAATCATCCCACCCTGCCACATAATCAGGCCCATAGCGGCGGCCACAAACTATCGACAAGACTTTCATGATCTCCAGCACCAGGGTTTTCAACTGCTGGCTGGCGCCACCTTCCGTGAAACGGTATTTAATCGATATATACGGGTTATCCTTTGAAATAAGGTTGGCCATACCGGCCGGGAAAGACAAAATCATACCGCCATGGCCCGACCGCCTTACGGTACTGATAACGTGCTTGAAAAATTCCAGGTAGAGTTTGCCCACAAAATCCGGATCGACCTTGGCCCACTCGTTTTTTACCAACTCCGGATTTTGAGCGTGTATTGCCGAAAGTCGCTTCTGCACCTGGGAAAAACGTGTGGTCATCCATTCTGCCTGAAAGACGTTAACAGCAGGCGAGATAATTTTACCGGCCGATAACTGCACCAGAATTTCATGACCACGGAAAACAGTCAGCCTGCCCGGCCCCATCACGTGCACAGCCAGGGCTTTGGGCAATGGCACGGCAGTCTTTGACCCACCGTGGATAATCTGGGTCCAGCGCGAACCGGTGTGAATAACACCCCATATCTGCAGCCCGTCCTTCTCCCTGAAACGTACCCCGATCATGGCGTTGTTGAAATTTAACGCCGGTGCCAGCTTCAGCAGCTCATAGGTGTTGAATGGCCTCTGATTCGTGAATTTCATCACGAAAAGACCCTGCAACAGGCCGGCATCGGCGCTGCCGTAATCATCGGGTTCTGCCATCATCAACCGAAAACGGATTTGTCTGGTCTCCTCCTGCATCTGACTCACCTGATAGCACGTGGAAATCAGGTCATTGAGGACCTCTGTGGCTGGCAGCGCATATGTCTTCTTGTCGTCTTTAGAGTCAAGCACGGTATACGACCATCTCTGTTGCAGGCTGACGACAAGATCGTGTGGATAGCTATGAATCATACGAAATAAATCGATGCTGTAGAAACCTTGTAACGATGCAGCGATTGGTGCTGCAATCTCCTCTCTCCATTTGCTTTAAGGATACGGCAATCGGGAAGATTATGAAATAGACAGACGAAAATAACTGGCAGGATTTGTAAAAAAGACAGTTCGTTAACTGGTAAACAGACCGCTTATACCTGCTATTTCAGCAACTGGCGGGCACCTGGTTTGGCAAAAACTATTTGCAAATCACCAAGATGGCGTTCTAGAAAGCCGGCTTCACAATAGCTGAAATAGAACTCCCACATCCTGATAAACTGCTCATTTTTCCCGAGTTTTCGAACCTCGGCCAGTTTCTGCACAAACCGCTGGTGCCAGATGTTCAGAGTTCTGGCATAATGGGGGGCGATATCTTCCAGCTGCACTACTGTCATGTCGGTTACCCTGGCAACTGACTGCATAATAGCACTCAGGGACGGGAGACAGGCTCCCGGAAAGATGTAGCGGCGAATAAAATCCACCTCTTTCAGATACGCCTGGTAAAGATGGTCCCTGATGGTGATTGCCTGCAGCACCATGAGCCCGGTCGGCTTGAGCAGCTTGCTGCAGCAACCGAAAAAAGCATCGAAATAGTGATGCCCGACCGCCTCTATCATCTCAATTGAAACAAGCTTGTCAAACGAGCCGCGAATATCCCGATAATCCATCAGCTCGATTGTCACCTGCTTCTCAAGCTTGTCGTCAACAATTCTCTGCCGGGCGAATTTGAACTGCTCCCTGGAGATGGTCACCGTGGTCACCCGGCATCCATAATTGGCGGCGGCGTAGACCGCGAACCCTCCCCAGCCTGTGCCTATCTCCAAAAGATGGTCGCTGTCATTCAATTCAAGCATCTCGCAGATTCTTTCGAACTTGCACAACGATGCATCTTTTAACGAACTCTTTTCACTTGCAAAAAAACCACAGGAATAGGCCATGGTCGAATCGAGAAAGAGTGAGTAAAAATCGTTGCCCAAATCATAGTGCGCAGCGATGTTTTCTTTACTCCCTTTTCTGGTGTTCTTTCTCGCCAGGTGATACAGCCAGTGCAGAGGCATGGTAAGCCTGCCCCAGCCGGAATCAATGCCCAGCAATAACTCGCTGTTTATAATGACAATACGAATCAGGGCTGTAAGGTCGCTGCAGCGCCAGAGACCATCCATATAGGCCTCACCGGAGCCGACCGTGCCACCAAACAAAACCCGCCGGTAAAATTCCAGGTTATAGACATCAATGGTCACCGACAGCTCCGAGCTGTTATGGCCGAAAGTCTCCACCTTCCCATCTTCACGTAAGACGATATATCCTTTGCGAATGGCCCTGAGCCTGCTGGTGAGCATACTCCTGCTCCAGCGATTCAGGGTGTTTTCCCCCGGCCCGGTCACCGCAGTTCCTGACAGCTCCCGCTCTCCCTGAGTCTGATAATCGCTCATTGTATCTCCGTATCAGTTATATGCCCGATATTTCCATTCATGGATGTGAATAAAACTGCGCTCCCCGCAACCAGAGCCGCAACGCCTGCCAGTAGATGCCTGCGGTCACCTTCATCGTCATCAGTGGATAGACAACCAGCATCCTGCGAAGTGAACCGCCGGTAATAGGAAGTTGCGATAATTCAAGCTCCGCCTCAAAGATCCGTTTATTCTCATGATAGTCGACCATCAGGACCTGCAGCTGCTCTCCCGGAGGTGTGAACGACCATTCGTAATCGATATCCATGGGCAGAAAGGGTGACACATGGAACTCTTTGGCCAATGCGAACCTCCAGCTCTTGCCATCACTGTTGTTTTCACTGCATGGTATTACATAGCAATGCACTTCGCCCCAGGGGGTGTTATGCACTTCAAGCACGATTGTCTCAACCTGCTCACCGCCCTCATCGAAGCAATAGTAGAACGTTGCCGGGTTGAAACAATGGCCGAAATAGCGGAGATGGGTGAGCATCCTGATAGCACCTTCAGGACGTTTCCCGGTCTTTTCTTCCACCAGCAGCCGAACAGAATCCTCTATTGTTATTCTCGGGTCTCCGAAATGATCCTTACGACGCAAAAAAGCCAGGTTCATCTTTTTCGCAGACCAGAGCAGGCGTCCCCTGAAGACCTGATCCAGCTCCCCGAGATCCAGGTACATCAGAAATATTCGATACCTGAAGCTGTTTTTCACCGGCCGGTAACGCATGTGCCGGATATGCCCGGTGTAAATACGGCTATTCATTACAAACCCCTATCGAAGTTCTTGCACACCGACAGCGCAGAACGAACCCCATCTTCATGGAATCCATAACCCCAGTATGCACCGCAGTAGTGGGTACGGTTAACTCCGCTCACTTCGTTGTGGCGATCCTGAGCCGGCGGTACCAGAGGCGTATATGCCGGATGGTCATAGAGGTAATTGCCGATGATTTTTTCAGGATTGATTGACTCCAGCTGGTTGAGCGAGACCAGAAATTCTTCTTTTGCCGTGATCGACTGCAAAATATTCATGTCGTAGGTCACGGTGGAACTGAGTGTCTCATCCACGGGAATCTTGTAATTCCAGCTTGCCCATATCGAACGTTTGGACGGCAGCAGCCTGGTATCTGTGTGCAGCTGTACCCTGTTGGCCTGATAACGAATGGAGCCGAGCACTTCTTCTTCTGCCCGGGACGGGTCGGTAAGCATATTGAGAGCCTGGTCGCTGTGTACAGCCAGTATGACCTGATCGAAATGTTCCACACCTTGAGCCGTGGCTATCTCCACATGATCGGGGGTCCTGGTAACCCACTGCACCGGGCAGTTGAGTCTGATCCTGTCGGCAAAGGATGTTATCAGCTTTTCCACATAACGGGTTGACCCGCCTTTAATTACCCTCCACGCCAGTCTCTTGCGCAGATTCAGAATGCCATGATTTCGAAAAAATCTGGCAAAAAGCGCAATGGGGAACTCTCGCGCCTCCGTGGGGGGAGCGGACCAGAGCGCAGAAGTCATCGGCAGGATAAAGTAGCGTAAAAATTCTTCAGAATAGCCCTCTGACTCAAGAAAATCAGCCAGTGAACGGTTATCTGTCGTGCCCTGTATGATTTGATCGATCTGCCTGTTGAAGCGCATCATGTCCCACAATATCTTATACATCGTCGCCCGCAGGATGTTCTCCCGCTGGGCAAAAAAGGTGTTGAGGGAATTACCGTTAAATTCCAGCCCGTCCGCCAGTGATTTCACCGAAAAAGACATCGAGCTCGGCTGACTCTCCACCCCTATCCTGTTAAGGATTTTGAGAAAATTGGGGTAAGTGGTTTCATTGAACACAATAAAACCGGTATCGATCTCAAAATCTCCCGAAGGTGTCTTGACGGGTACAGTGTGAGTATGCCCCCCCACATAATCATTTGCCTCGAACAGGGTGATATCATGAATCTCGTGCAGCAGATAGGCCGCAACCAGCCCGGAAATGCCGCTTCCCACGATTGCAATCCTCATCTATCCTCCTGTCACAGTTCAAATTATGGAAGTTGCAACTACACATTCTGTTAGATTTACTCACACTCAGCTCACCCATCGATAAATGACAACTGCAGCCACTGTCGCGGCACTGTTTAGAAAACATCCCCAGCCGATATCAACCAGAGCCATTTTCAGACTGTAGTTAGCCAGCAGGGCATAGTTGGTCATATCAAATACCCCGTAAAGGACTAATCCGAACAATGCACCATAACCAATTGCCGGCAGCAGATAGCCCTGCGGGGGGAGCAAAGGCAGGACAAAAACAAGTATCCCCAGAGGAATAAACAGATACACGAGTACCGCTGCCCAGACAACGGGCGCAAACCCTTCCCCAGATGAACGTGCCAGCGGCCCCAACTCACGGATGTAGAACTGCCCCATTAATTTCCCGAGCCAGATATAATCGATCAGAAAAATGACAGGCAGCAGTAAGAAGAATGTTTTTATCAATGCCATGGCTCTCATCACCTCTTTGGTTCAGCTTTGGGCGGCAGGGGGAAGAACACACTTGTCTTCTCTTTATATGCCTGGTAAACGGGATTATCACGATAATGCTCTTCCAGAAGAGGAATTCCAGAGACTTTTAAGATGAGAAACGTGATAGCCGCCGGGCCAATGATAGTGACGAATCCACCGCTTACCGGTAGCGCCATCAGGTAAATCCCCCACCACATTACAACTTCCCCGAAATAGTTCGGGTGCCGACTGTACTTCCACAAACCGTCCTGGAGTACTTTACCGCTGTTTTCCGGATTCTTCTTGAATGCATCCAGTTGATAGTCTCCTACCACTTCGAAATAAAATCCTACACACCAAACCAGTAAACCGAACATATCGAGAATATTCAGCGGCAAAAGCTGCTGTCTGCCGATCACGTACCAGACCGGAGTAAGCACCACCAGCATCAACACTCCCTGCAGCACAAAGACCTGAAAGTAACTTCGTACAAGAAATCTGTCGCCCCACTCTTCACGCCATTTCCGGTAACGAAAATCCTCTTCCCTACCACGATTTTTCATGAAGATTCGAACTGAAAGCCGTACTCCCCAGATCGTAACCAGAAGCGCCATCAACACTCCCCTGGCAGTGGTAGCCTCAACCATCAGTGTACAACTCAATACCACCAGTACAAAACCTGCTCCCCACAAGATATCTGCGATATCATTGCGGTTCATGGCTACAGAAACAAGAAACCACATGGTCATGAAAAACAACAAAATCACAGAGGTAAAGAGCAGCATGTGCAACATGGCAGCCTCCGATCAACCAGGATGTTTCATGAAAATCGGCAAAAGAGCCAGCCTACACCTTCGATGCCAGGCGAGCCGGTATGTTGTTACAAAGGATTCCGGCGCAAAGTTGTATTTATTCGAGCCAGAAGTATGAGTTTCACCATCCCTGCCTGCAGGCCCAATCAATAGTATATTTTATCAGGGACTTGGGCCGGATCTGACCAGTAACACCCTGAAGATTTTGCTCATCACATTGGCGGTGCGCTCAAGTATCGTAAGTAACCTGACATTTTCATTGTATCAGCTGATTTCAGTGAGTCAAAAATCAAGCCGCATTTCTTTTTTCTATCAGGTCGTACCGCAATTGTCTTACAGCGAGTTCCTTTGCCTTCGCTTCCACTTCCACCGTCACCTCAAATCCCTGCCAGGCAGCCGGAACATCACCTGCGTCTATATAGTCGTGATGTTTTTTCGTGTCGCGCGCCGCCCATCCATCTTTCGGGCTTGAAAGATGAAAGAGCGGTTCCCTGTCCCAGGTCGTTCGTGCTGCTGCCGTTGCTTCATCTATGCTCAGAGAATCTTTCAGACAACGATGATGATGAACATCATAAACCAAGGGTATGGAGAGTTTGCTGCAGGTGGATAGAAGCTGCTCCGGGGTGTATACACGATCATCGTTTTCCAAGGTGATCCGTTCCCTCACGCTTTGCGATAACCGGTCTGCATTCTTTTCCAGCCTGGCGAGACTCGATACCGGGTCTCCATAGGCACCGCCGCCATGGATCGTGATTACATCCGCACCCAGAAGTTCCGCCAGCTCGGCATGGTACTCCAAGTCGGCGATGGATGATTCGGTTACATCATCCCGAGGGGATGAGAGCAGAATGAACTGGTCCGGATGAAAGGTGAGGCGGATATTCCTGGTGTGTCTGAACAGCCGGGCGGTATCGAGCAGTTCAGATATCAACAGTATATCGGGTAACTCTTCCAGCCTGTATCCCAGCTCAGGGTGTGCCTTAAGGGGCAGAAATTTAGAATTTATTCGAAAAGAACCAATACTATTCTCTTCACAGAACTCCAGTGCCTGCATCAGCGCTGTGGCATTGTGCAAAACTGTGGTGGATATCAGACTGAGCCGTTCCTTTTCGGGAAATTTCTTCAGGTAGGTAGCCTGTCGCGATTTGAAGGATATTTGCTCTTCCCTGAAAGTGCAGCAAAGCCCCAGGCGCATGTGCCTGCCATTATACATTGTTTGTTCTCCGTCTATTGAAGCAGCGCATCATTATTCCCCCAGTGGTTTTCACTGAGAGCTGTTGTGCGTGGAAAAGCCGGAGCCGTTATACCCCGGCCATTTCAGATTTTTCAGACCCTAATAGAACAGTAACGTTTCAACGGCGGCCTACAATAGGCAGAAAAAAGTAGTATAATGATAGTAAAAGCTATCATCTTACCCGCATATTTCATGAACCTGATCAACCCGGGAAATATACGAGTAGACTATCCACGACCACTAAGGAAGGGACGAATGAGTACACAAGACATGTACCAGGTGATTCTTAACTCCCTGGTGACCCATGTAGCGGTGCTGAACGAGCAGGGGGTCATCCTGGAGACCAACCGGGCATGGCAGAAGTTCGCCCGTGAAAACGGCATGAGCGGACCGGTGGATTGTGTTGGCCTGAACTATTTCCATGTCTGTGATAGCGACAGTGATGAAAATCAAGAATCCGGGGCAGTGGCCAGCGCCATCCGACAGATCATAAAAGGCAACCTTAAAGACTATTCAATCCAGTACCCCTGCCATTCGCCTACCGAAGAGCGGTGGTTCACGTTGAAGGTATTGCCATATCAGGCAGAGAGCGAACCCAGGGTTATCGTCACCCATGATGATATCACTCCTCTCATACGCATCCAGAAAGAGTTGGAACGAAAGGAGCAACAACTCCAGATCGAGGCAGAAAAACTGGCTGAAACCAATATCGCCATGAAAGTTCTCCTCGATCATCGCAGTCGTGATCGACAGGAACTTGAAGATCGGTTCCTTGCCAACATTCGCGACCTGGTTCTCCCTTACATCGATAAAATGAAAACAGGGTTATTGCAACAGCGCGAGAAAGCCCTTATCACCATAATCGAAAACCACCTCAATGATATCAGCAGCCCATTTCTGCACCGGTTGTCGTCTCTACACCTGCTGCTCACTCCCCAGGAACTTGAAGTGGCACTTCTTGTGCGGCAGGGGAAAAGCAGCCAGGAGATCAGCGACGTTCTCAATATTGCAGTAGCCACAGTCAGTTTTCATCGAAAGAAGCTGCGTAAAAAGCTGGGTATTGAGGACCGAAAGCAGAACCTTCGAACCTACCTGCTCTCTTTAAAATAATCAGCCAGCATTTCTCATGAACATGGTGTTCATGTATTTCATGATACCGGGGAATCAGATTGGTACTCTCACTTGCAGCAATTGTCTAATTTCCGTAATGTCCATCGCAAGACATTATTCTAGCTCCAATTCTTCCAGAATTTTGCGGTGGACATGGACTGTAGTATTTTTCCGCTAACCAGCGACAATAGTGCTCCTTCCTGAAAAGATGAAAACAAATCATCATACTCTGCGCCTGTCAATTCCCTGTAAGCGAGCTATATTTTATACATTTTCACTTGCCCACGCAATGCACATGACTATTATTTGAGAACCAATCTCAAAACTCAACCTATGTGCATATATGCTAAACGGATTTATCCCAGCGAAACTTGAAGCCCTCCAGTTTGACAACAGTTTTGTCAATAACCTCCCCGGCGATACCGATGTCTCGAATAACAGGAGGCAGGTTTACGAAGCCTGTTATTCGAAAGTACAACCCACGCCGGTCAGTGGACCTAAGCTGTTGGCATACTCACCCGAAGTTGCCCGGTTGCTCGACCTTGATGACGTTGCCTGCAACTCACGCCTGTTTACCGAGGTATTTGCCGGCAATACAGTGCTCCCCGATATGTCGCCCTTTGCCATGTGTTATGGTGGGCACCAGTTCGGTAACTGGGCCGGGCAACTGGGTGATGGCCGGGCCATCAACCTCGGTGAGGTGATTAATACCCGGGGTGACCGCTGGGTACTGCAGCTTAAAGGTGCCGGACCGACGCAATACTCAAGACGCGCCGATGGATTGGCGGTACTTCGCTCTTCTGTGCGCGAATTTCTTTGCAGTGAAGCGATGCATCATCTAGGTATCCCCACCACCAGGGCGCTGAGCCTTATAACCACAGGTGAGCAGGTGCTGCGTGATATTCTCTATGACGGTCATCCCGGCATGGAGCCCGGTGCGGTTGTCTGCCGGGTCTCGCCATCCTTTCTACGTTTTGGTAATTTTGAACTTTTTGCTTCAAGAAACGATACCCAAACCCTGCAGACGCTCATCAATTATACCCTGGCGACGGATTTCCCCCATCTCGACGCCTCTGCCCCGGACGCGGTACCGCAGATGTTTGCCGAAATATGTGAACGTACCGCACACCTGATCGACCACTGGATGCGGGTTGGCTTCGTGCATGGGGTAATGAACACCGACAATATGTCCACCAGCGGACTCACCATCGACTACGGACCGTATGGCTGGCTGGAGCCATATGATGTTACCTGGACGCCCAATACCACAGATTTTCAAGGGAGACGCTACAGCTACGGCAACCAGCCTCACATAGGCCTCTGGAACCTGACTCAGCTGGCAAATGCATTCCACTCAATCACCGGAGAGGCCGCACGCCTCCAGGAAATTCTGAACAACAGTTATCGCCGGGTCTTTCTGACAAGCTGGCAGAACACTATGGCCGGTAAACTTGGCCTGCGGAGTTTCAACACCAGCACCGATGACGACCTGGTGAACGAGTTGCTCGATATCCTCTCAAGCGCTGAAACGGATATGACGATTTTCTTCAGGAATCTTGCTGATGTCAGCCCGGCTGATGCCCCCGGCACCGGCTTACATCAGCTCCCCTCTGAACTCGCGGATGCGTACTATCAGCCTGAGGCGATTAACAGGAAGTATCTGCAGAGACTGCAGAACTGGCTCAACCTATACCGCAGGCGACTGCAGGCTGATAACCTTGATAAGCGTGAGAGGAAATCCCGGATGAACCGGATAAATCCAAAATATGTATTACGGAATTATATGGCTCAGCTGGCTATCGATAAAGCTGAAGACGGTGACCCTTCCCTGATCCATGAGCTTCATGACCTGCTGCGTCATCCGTATGATGAACAACCAGAGAGGGAAAAGTATTTTCAGAAACGGCCGGAATGGGCCAGGCATAAAGTGGGGTGCTCAATGCTCTCTTGAAGCTCCTGAGCTAAGGCACAGTTTGTGCCTTCCCAAACTATTCCGAACCCCGTACAGCATCATATTAAGAGCGCCACCGATAATGAAAAGAAAGAGAGTATGGTAGAAACCACTATGGCAGAGGAGGCAAGTTCGGTATCGCTATTCATCTGGGAGGAAAGCACATAGATAGTAGTTGATACCGGCAGGCAGAAGAAAATCATGCCCACCTTGAAGGCCAGCCCATCAACTCCAGCCAGCTTGTAGGCCCCATAGCCCAAAAGCGGCATCAGCACCAGTTTCAGCCCGGAGGCAAGCAGGGAGGTCTTGAGATTTTTCTGAATTCCGTTGAAAGAAAGCGACCCGCCAATGGAGAGCAACGCCATGGGCAGCGTAAACATACTGGCAAGACTCAGGGAATTGTCGATAAAAACTGGAAACTCCCCAAATATTTTTGAATAGAGAATACCAGCGATACACCCCAGAATAAGCGGGTTCGCAGCCAGCGCCCTGCCAAACTGCCTGGCCCTGTTGCCGCTGCTGCTCTCTTTAGGGGAATGGTAGATGAGTGTGGATACTGCAAAAATGTTGATAAGAGGTATTGCCAGGCTGATCATGATACCGAACAGAGCCACACCTTCGGCCCCCAGGCAGTTGAGAATAACCGCCACACCGATGTAGGTGTTGAACCTGTAACAACTTTGAGAAAAAGAACCCGCCTGAAAATGGGAGATGGGAACCGCATGGATAACGACCGTGCTGACAACAAAGAGCACAGCCAGAATAAGCAGGGTTACCAGGCAGAAAGTCCAGTCAATTCCACCAAAAGAAGCACCGCCAATCTTCCAGAACAGCATGACCGGAAAGAAAATATAATAAATCAGCTGATCCGACTGCTGCAGGTACGTCTGGTTGGTAATCCCCGCCCGTTTGAGCGCCACCCCCAGAAAAATTAGAAAAAATGCCGGGAACAGCGCATTGAGTACTATCACGATTTCATATGTATTACGCCATGGTTACAATCAATCCTCGTCCAGCTGCAGCACGGTACTGCTTTTTACTGTCTCCAGCACAAACGAGGTCCGAATATTCTGAATACCCGGAATTCCAGTAAGTTTTGCATTGATGAAGGTGGTATAATTGCTCATATCACGCACAGCTACCTTGAGCAGAAAGTCAACATCGCCGGTCAACTGGTAGCATTCCTGTACCTCATCCAGGATAATCAACTTATCCTTAACATCTTCCAGAGATTTAATCTCATTCAAACTTACCGAAATAATTATCATTGCAAGCAGGCTGAACCCTGCTTTCTCCCGGTCGATAAGAGCCGCATACTGACGAATCATACCCGATTTTTCAAGGCGCTTGACCCTCTCCAGCATGGCGGGCGGAGAAATACCTATTTCCCCGGCCAGCTTCGAGTTGGTAATACGGCCATTGCGCTGCAATATATTCAATATACGTTTATCGGTTCTATCCATACGATATCCTCTATCAAAGAAAAGATTCTGCCAAAGCAAACCAGAACCTGTACACTATAATTAATTTTATTCGATGATCCAAGACAAATACTTAATTTAGTTTTGCATTGAATGACAACACTTTTCAACATTTCATCAATATTTTAGCTCCTTGCCATTCGCTCCCTGAAATTGACATATTTTACAGCTAATGAGAATCATGCTTTTTCTTGAACGTTCGCCAGAAACGACCATTTATATTCAGTACCAGCAAGGCCACCACGATGGAACACATTCCAGCCAAAACTCCCGGAGTGGGAGACTCGCCCTCGACCAGCAACCAACTCAGACAGGCGCCCGCAAGCGGTATCAGAAATTTCCAGATATTCAGGTCGGAGACTCGCACGCCATCTCGTTTCAGCAACTGAAACCAGATCGACAAGGCCGCGGCGGAAAGAAAACTGAGCCAGGCGAGGGAGACAAAATAAGGAGCTTCATAGTTCACCAGACTGCGATCCTCGATAATCTTTGACAGCAGGAACAGGAATCCACCTCCAATAATAAGCTGAGCGGAGTTCAACACCAGCGGGTTGATATCCATTGTTTTTCTGGCGACCAGCAAGTTGCTCGCCGCGCCGGAAAAATTCGAAAGTAGCAACAGCCCGATCCCCAGCAGCGCCAGAGGACCTTCAATTGCGATCTCACCCCTGTTGGCCGCAATGGCCAGCACCCCCGCTCCGCCAAAAAGAAGACTCACCGCCTTCTTGGTGGTCATACGTTCTGCGGGCGCGAAAAAATGCGCCACACCTGCAACCACCAGGGGTTGGGTGCCAATGACGATTGCAGCTACCGCGCCCGGCAACAGATCGAGCCCAAGGTAAAAGAGACTATAAAGAAACGTTGTTTGAAAAAAAGCAATTATCAGCACCGTACCAAGATGGGCACGAATCTGGGCCAGGGTGGAAAAGATATTGCCGCAAAAGGGAAGCACGAGCAACCCGGCGAGCATAAAACGTACACCGGCGAAATGCAGCGGAGTGGTATAGAGCAGGCCGATCTTGATCCCTGCAAAAGCAGAAGACCAGAGCAGGCAGGCAAGAATCGCCATGCAGGATGTATAATTCAAAAGACCTCTCAAGACCCACCAACCAGGACGCAGCATCAAAATCCTTTAAGACTTCCTGTGCGTTAGAAACATACTCACGGGAGGCTGACAGCGAATATACGCCACGCCACGTTCCAATTTCAGCAAAAGCGACTCTCTTTACCAGATAATACGCCAGGCTTCAATCGGCATCAATTTACCACACTCTTTTATCCAGCAAGGGCGACACCAGCACCAGCAGGATCCAAACCCGATTTTGCTCTCAGACCGGCTCCAGCACTGCGGTAAAATGGCGCAGCACATTCGCCTGCCTGGTAATTGAATACCCTCCGAGTGACTCACGCTGCTCATTGAGTTCAATAAGCAGTTCCGCCAGATAATCCACGTGGCTCTGGGTGTAGACACGCCTGGGAAAAGCCAGACGGACCAGCTCCAGAGCCGCCGCTTTTTCCGAACCGTCCGGCTGCAATCCGAACATCACAGAACCTATCTCAACACCACGGACACCACCGAGCAGATAGAGCCCGTTGGTCAGGCTCCAGGCCGGGTACTGGTGCCAGGGAATATGGGGTAGCATCCTGCCGGCGTCTATGTACAGTGCATGACCACCGGTCGGGCGAATGATCGGGATGCCCGCCGCGATGAGCTTTTCGCCAAGATATTCTATGGAGCGGACCCGGTACTCCAGATAACGCTCATCCATTGCCTCATAAAGCCCCAAGGCAATGGCCTCCATATCATAACCAGCCATGCCGCCATAGGTCGGGAAGCCTTCCATAAGAATCTCGAAACTCCGGCACCGGGAAGCCAGCTCAGCGTCATTCATGGCCAGAAAGCCGCCGATATTTGCCATACCATCTTTTTTGGCACTCATGGTGCAGCCGTCTGCATAACTGAACATCTCGAGCGCTATCTCATGGATGGACCGGCTTTTATAGCCCGGCTCCCGGCTCTTTATGAACCAGCAGTTTTCCGCAAAACGGCAGGCATCTAAAAACAAGGGGATGCCATGCTTTTTCGCTACCTGACTTGCCTGCCTGATATTGCCCATGCTCACCGGCTGACCGCCACCGGAGTTGTTAGTTACGGTCAGCATGATAAGGGGGATATTCTCCGCACCCTTCTCGTCAATAAGCGCGTTCAGCGCCGCCAGGTCCATATCCCCTTTGAAAGGTGCCGGAGTAGCAGGGTCCCGACCCTCCGGGGATGGCAGATCACGCGCCTCGGCACCACAGTTTTCCACATGTGCCCTGGTGGTGTCGAAATGGGTATTGTTGGGGATAACCCTGCCGGCACCGTCGATAGAGTGAAAGAGAATATGTTCTGCGGCCCGCCCCTGATGGGTGGGCATCACCTCAGTAAAACCGGTAATTTCACGTACTGCCCGTTCAAACTTGAAGTAGGATCTGGCCCCGGCATATGATTCGTCGCTGGCCAGCATCGCCGCCCACTGGCTTGAGGACATCGCCCCGGTACCGCTGTCAGTGAGCAGATCGATCAGGATATCTTCAGCGCGCAGTAAAAAAGGATTGTACCCTGCAGCCTCCAGAGCTTTTTTACGCTCCTGGCGGGTGGTGAAACCTATGGGCTCAACCGAACGGATACGAAACGGCTCGACTATGGTTCTGGGCGTGAAATCCTTGAGGTTCATTGAACGCTCCTGGAAAAGTAAAATGAAGTCATGCCATATGGCTGGGTGGAACCCCAGCCACTCCTCGACTCTACTCCTTACTTACACCTATCACAGGCTGCCTCTACCCGCAAATATCACCTGTTCATGATGAACCAGACACCATTGTAAACAGAAAGCAGCAGGGCACCGGCGGTGAGGAGAATACAGGCAGTGCTCAGCATCTTGTGCAGATACCCTTCCCTCTTTCGTTCTTTATAGCCGAGCAGCAAACCCAGCAAGGCACCGGCAACCATTCCGCCGCCATGCCCCCAATTGTTTATTCCCGGCACAAAGAAACCAAAGATTGCAATGGAGATCGCCCACCCCAGGAGCTGGCTGAATACAGCCTCGCCATAGGTGCCGCCACGACTCTTACCATAGTAGAGAGCGGCACCGATCATGCCGCAGATGGAAGCGGAAGCGCCAATGGTAAGAGACACACCCGCCACAACCGAAACCAGAAAACCTCCAACACCGCTCAGGGTATAGATAGTTATCATCCGTGATACGCCGTATTCCCGGATAATAAGCGGCCCCAATTGATTCAGGGCGATCATGTTAAAGATTATATGCAAAAGCGAACCGTGCAGGTAGTTGGCCGAAACCAGTGTCCACCAGCGATCGAGATAAAAAAACGGATAACTACCAGTTGCTCCCAAGACCAGAAGGCTCTTATTGCCTGGAGAGAGAAAGCCAAAAGGGCTGCTGGAAAACATATGGGGGCCCAGTCCAAGCAGGAGTGAAAAGACAAAAAAAGCCACATTGACCATCAGGATAATCTTTATCACCTGGTGACCATCGCCCATGCTGCGGGTTAAAAAGTTATCTTTCAGCAGCGAGCCAGGCTTCTTCAGGCCGCAATAGGGACAAGCCGGCGCGTTGCGGCTTACCAGCTTTTTACAGTTCGGGCAGAGCAGCGAACTTCTGTTTGATGGAGAGGACATGAGTACGATTGGTTAATTTTTTCCACTGCTGGATTTTGTACCGGCCAGGGGCACCAATACTGTTTCGGGATATCACAGACCCAAATGTTCATGAGACATCCGGTTCAATACAGTGCACTACATTAAGAACAGAGCCCGACAATTCAAGGTAAATCAAGAACCAATACTTTTTAAATTCAGGTGATTAAAACAAAAAAGCCGCACCGTCTATCCTGATTTACCCGGATAGATGATGCGGCTTGAGATGTGAGCTGTTAGAGGTACAGCGAAGCAGTAACTGTCAGCCTCCCGAAATAGCAGGAAAGACATCGACAGCATCGTCTTCAGACACCAGTTCTTCACCGGTAATCACCCGGCCGTTGCAGACGGCAATAAAACCGCCCAGCACAATGTCTGCCTTACGCGCCGCCTCTTCGAGAACAGACTGCAGCGGCTGCGGCGTATCGATAGCCAGCGAGACAGGTGCCGCCTCGCTGAGTTTGAAGGTAACAGTTACCACGCTCATCTCTCTTGATTACCAGCGGCAAGCCTCTGCCACCTCTTCATCAGTGATATCGATTTTCTCACCCGTCTCTGGCTGCGCTTCCTCGTAGAAGGTTTCGCAGAGGCGGTGGTGTGCCAGAGTAATACCGGCATCGGTATTGAACTGATGCTCGAGTCGCAGGGTTTCTTTAACAAATTCGTCGAATTCCTCTGCGGTGATCTCCACATCGTACATGGCCTTCATCAGGTCGAGGAGCGGGCTCATATCGTTGCGCACTGAGTAACGAACAAAGTTACAGGTTCCCATGGCATCCATGCGGGAGCCGATAACCTGGAACTTCTTGGAAAGCTCAACCTTACCTTCTTTGCTGGTCGGTACATCTTCGTCACGCAGGGTGAAACCGAAGGTGTGATCACCACCCATCGGTGAAGAGAGGTAGGTCATAGCCATGCCTTTAGTACCACGCGGCTCGTAGGCAGGGATACCCTGGCCGAGAACGTGCGGCGCATGGCGTACGCCGAGAACCTTAGCAGCAACCTTACAACCGGAAGCGAGGATACGGCCCATCGGGGTCAGGTCACGAACTTCCTGCATCAACTCGAGGATAGCCTCGTCGTCACCAAATTCGGCAACACCGGCCTCAAGCGCCACACCCATTGCCGCACCCACTTCGAGGGTGTCAACACCGGCATCGTTGGAGATGCGGTTCATCATGGCGATGGTGTCGAGATTTTTCAAACAGAGGTTGGAGCCCATCAGCGCCATGGTCTCATACTCAATCGGGGAACAGAGCAGTGAACCGTCCTCGTTCGGGTAGACGTTTGAACACTGGATTGCGCAAGGCAACATACAGGCATGCTGGGTCCGGCCTTCGCCACCGCGCTCCTTGATGGTGTCGTACATGGACTGGGCGTTGATCTTCTCTGCACCTTCCATGGTACCCTGACGGAAGTTCTTGGTCGGCAGCACGTTCAATGCCTGGCAGATGTCTACCATGGCCGCAGTACCATACTTGGTGAACTTGGAGGACACCGGATTTTCCTTCAGCAGCTGAACAATCTTCCTGGCACCGGCTTTGAACGCCTCCGGGTCAACAATCTCAGGCTTTACTTCGCCATCTGGCAATACAACCATGGCGATTATCTTCTTGCTCGCCATTACCGCACCAAGTCCGCCACGACCAGCATATCGGGAACAGACGCCATGTGGATCGGAACAGGCGATACCGGAAGCAAGCAGCAGCTTTTCAGCGGTTGGTCCAACAGTGACACAACCTGCTTTTTTGCCGAATTTCTCGCTCAGGAGATCAGACTTTTCATACACGCCTTTACCTACAAGAAACTCGCCATCAATCATCTCGACTTTGTCTTTGCCGATTACGATGATTTTCCAGCCCGCATCCGCTTTCGGCGCATCTTCCAGAGCGATACAACGGAGACCCTGCTCAGCCATACGAGTACCAACAATACCGCCGGCATTACTCTCTTTAATACCACCGGTCAGTGGGCTTTTGCTGCCGATACTGATCCTGTCTGAACTTGAAACGGTGGTACCAACCAGCGCACCGGTACAGAAAAAGAGTTTGTTGTGACGCCCGAACGGATCACAGGTCGGCTCAACCTCCTGGCTGACCAGGCGGGAGCTCAGGGTACGCGCACCAAGGAGATACTCTTTGGTATCAAAACTTTCCCTTTTGGTTTCTCCTGTCGCGGTATTGATTCTCAGAATGGAAAACATCGTGTTCCTCGTGCTCATAGAAATTTTCGTTACCGTCGGCAAAGCTATTTCAGAACGAAAAAAACCTCGCCGTCAGTCCTCAGACAAAAATTGTATACAACTTTTAAAAACATTCCACATTATAGTTATGAGAGGTACAGGTCAAGTAACTTTTGCACTTTATTCGTTTTATGTCCTTTTATGAGATAGTTATCGCGCTGCATGACAGCCTGCCCGAGGATATTTTTTATCTCCATCAAATTGCAAGGTGGAAGCCCTGCAGTCCCGGGTATCGGCAAAGTTTTTCCATTGTCGGACAAAAGCAGCTAATCACCTGTTTTCATGTGACTAACACAAACCAACTTGCTATTTGACAGGATTCTTTCTGTACAGAGCTGAGGGCTTGCCGGCAATAAAAATATTCTCAAGATATGAGAGTTTTCTCGGTAATTGTGCCGGGGTACCACGGGCTACAAGAAAATTTGCCGCAGCTTGCGTCTGTAATATTCCTTTATCGGCAAGTCCCAGCAGTTCCGCCCCGTTTGCCGTGGCACATTGCACTGTTTCAACCAGCGAATACCCCGCTTTGCCGTAAAGTTTCATCTCTTCGAAAACAGATTCACCATGCAGCACACCGGGGCTGCCCGAATCGGTCCCCAACGCCACCTTCACTCCGATTTTTTTTGCCTGCCGCAACTGCTCCAGCTGGCTCTCATAATTTCTGGCGGCAATTGCTGCCCCGGAAATATTCCCCTCGAACTCCAGCACTTCTGCGTATGCTTTCATGGTAACAACGGTTGGCACCCAGGTGCAACCGTACTCCACCATACGTTCAAGATTCTTTCTGCCCATGAAAAAACCGTGCTCTATTGAATCGCAACCTGCCTCAATCGCCTGCTGTACCGGCACTCTGCCATTGGCATGCACCATTACCTTGATTTGCTTACTGTGGGCCAGCTCGCACAGATTTTTCAGTTCATCCTTCGAGAACTGCGGAGGTGTCTCATGACCATATTCTTTCAGGCTATTTAATCCTGAATTCACAACTTTCAGATAATCCTGCTGGTGATTTCGACGCATCAGCAGCTCTGCCGGCGAGTCACCCTCAGCCACCGCTCTGCCAATGAGGCCTCCGTATCGTCCCGCCCTGTGGTACGCTCTCCCCGGGGAATGGATTGCTATCGGATAATTGCTCATACCTTTTGCCATGAATTCCAGCACACAATCATGACGATCTCCACCATCACGCACCGCAAGCACTCCATGGTCGAAAAGCTGCTTTAAGTGCCTGTGGATATAGGGTAACAGTTCTTCACACCCTGCAACCAGCTGGTTTTCTCGTAAAGCCGCATCAACCGCCCCGGACATGCTCAAATGAAGATGACTGTCGATAAGAGGAGGTAGAATGGTGGCAAAGCTCAGATCAGTAAGCTGACCATTGGCAGGGATAATTTCCGGTGCATATGGTTTTATAAAGACTATTTGCCCTGTATTTACCACCAGAAGTACATCTTTTTGCGCAGCCTTTCCGCTGCCATCTATCAGCCAGCCCGCCCTGATATAGCTTGTAGAGTCATCAACCTGCTTCATCTTCTCTTCTCCTGCCCGAAAACACAATTTAGCTGCCAAATCACAACACGTTTACATAGTGTACGCATTTTTCCGGTCCCGCAAGGAAATCCCACTCTTTTTCCGTAATTTCGGATATCATTTATCTCAAGCCAGTCATCTCTTCAGGCCGCATATTTCGTAGAGAATGAACGAAATCTCCTGTTACCGGAACACTTTCTGACGGAGCATCCCATGGCGGAAGACTTTACCAAAACCCACTTTGATTTTGCCTCCCTCCCCTGGCTGACCAGCCCCCGCAAAAAACTTAAGCTGGAAGGGGTCGCCCTTGGGCTTATCAACCTGCCCCCGAATGAAGGGTACACCTTCACCCATGCCCACCGGAAGCAGGAAGAAGTCTATCTGGTGATCGAGGGCAGTGGCTGCATCAGTGTAAACGGGGATCTGACAGAGCTTGTGCGCGGAGACTGCATCAGGGTTTCACCCCACGCCAGCCGTGCCCTGAAGGCCCATGACAATGGCCTGCTGGCAGTCTGCTGCGGCGCAGTGCCCATGGGTTATCCCCACAACCCGGAATCACGCTACATGATTGATGACGGTATTCCGAACTATGACGAAATTCCAGAGTGGTATCAAGGCCGGGAAGATATCATTCAAAGGAACCAGGAACTGAAAAAGCGGATGGAACGTGCAGCCCAGAAAAGGGGAAATCAAAAGTAGGTCAGCCTGAAGTTGTCATGAAAAATCCAAGTTACGGGGATACAGCCTCTACACAGTGAGCGAATAGCTGTTTTCTTGACTTCCTCAGACACTCGATCTGCTCTTTTAACTGCCCGCCTTCCGGTACTGACGACAGTTCAAGCTGTTGGGCTCCGCAGAGATACCAACTGCAGATAAAGGGTCTCTGCCAGCGTGGCAGCACACATCCCCTTGTACCCAGATTACAGCAGGCTCCGTCAGACACCCTGGATATCTGCCTTGGAGGCAACTTTGCCGAGATGAGATAGATAAACAGGAGATCAGGCAAATCATACCAGAGTGTTGCCCTCCGGCAGCATATCTCCTGACAAGTTATGCAACTCCTGCCACAGAGCACATCCATCGGCTCATCGAGCTGCCGATAGCCATATTGCATCTGTTGGGCGATCTCTCGTATCTCTGCCTCCTTCTCCCCGAGGCCGGCGCAGATTGCCGTAATTGCTGTCCTCAGTTCCTGCCAACTACTCTCTCCCTGCCAGGGGATATCGGCCTGAGCTGAAGATGCTCGTACTTTCACACTCACCACAATAACCTGTGACGGATTTCCTTGGGAGCATGGGCACCGATAGAGGCTAATACAAAGGCCGCCAGCACCGCAGGACCAGTGGGCAGATAGGCGTGGATAGCGGCACCTAGCAGCAGACATTTGATGAGAGTGGCCATTCCGGCAAACTCACGATAAAGCTCGCGGTGTCTCAGCCACTCGGTAAAAACCAGGATGACACCACTCACCACCGCCAGCCAGAGATACATGCCCGGGACCGACACCACATCACCAAAAAGACAGAACACCAGAAAAACAGCTGCTCCCAGTTGATGAACCGTACGAACCAGGATCGAAAGGAGCAATACCCAGTACGGTCTGTTGCCAATTCTTCCCTGTGGCACTTTGCTGCGTTTCGCCTTCTTTTCAGCGTTTTTTTCTGCCGGCTCGTTCATCCCGTCCCTCTAAATGACTCAGTCGTAATTATCTGTTTCAACTCTCAATCACCCATACCCTCACTACCACAGAGACACCCGATAATCCATTATATTTCTCACCCCTCACCTCTCCCCCCCCCTCACCTCTAACCTCTCTCTTCAAAACTATTTCCTTGCCGACTGCACAACCATCGCAGAGATCAGAGTAAAGAGGATCACCGCCGCCAGGATCACCGCCAGCCGTATCCAGTCCATACCCATTTCAATTCGAAGCTGCACAAGGTTCAACAAAGTCCGGCCCCATTCAAGCGCTGAAAGAACCAGCAGTAACTGCACGATTCGAGCGCTCCAGAATTGGGGAATGATGAGGATCGCAGGAGCAGCCACAGCGGCGACGGCAAAGATTGGCAAGCCTGCCCGGTACAAATGGGCGGCGATGAGTAAAAAACTTAGAATAGCAGGAATGATACGCACCATCTTCATAACAAATGAACCTCAAAAACCGTAATTGAAATGCCCACAATTCAACTCTTCTTTGGATAACTTCTGCCCGGGGCGATCCGGTTGATTACAAGTGCCACCGCCAACAGAATCAATGCCCCGGTTGCAACCGGAAACAGCGCATACGAATAACCGAGTTGATGGATATTCTCCCCACCGATCACTGCAATAAGCGCAGTCGCGCCCCCTGGCGGATGGACTGTCGCCGTCAATTGCATCACGGCAATGGCCGTGGCGACAGCAAAAGGGGCCGCCAGCCAGAGTTGATCTGCAAAAAGCTGGCAGGCGGCAACACCGACCAGAGCCGAGAGAATATGCCCGCCCATAACATTTCTAGGCTGGGCCAGAGGGCTCTCTATGGCGCAATAAATGAGCACAGCAGACGCCCCGAAGGAGCCGATGACAAGGGTAAGCCCGGTTCCATCAAGCACGAACCTGGTTACAGCGGAGACCAGACCTATGCCGATAAATGCACCAAGCCAGGACCAGAAAACCTGGACATTTTTTTTCATTTTTTCTTCCCGTGATTCTTTTCTTTTCGTGTACCACACACCTTTAAAATGTAACAATGCTCGCCTGAGTAACACAAAGAAAAGCCTCCCGCCTTGACCTGGATCAATTACCCTGGTGGAAACAGGGACATGCCCCGGCAACAGAGAAACGTCGGAAACCCTCGCAACTGACAGTGGAGTTCAATATCTTTTTTTGCACAGCCAGAGCTGGCAAACTCGTCAGGCAAAGTACATGGAGCTGGATTTTTGACAGGGTGATGTCACGGAGAACGCTGATGGCTGTAAAGTGATGGCTGCCGCGCGAAACAGCAGATATTTGAGATTATTGCGTCGCAACACTGTGGTAATGTTTCACATGCCCACAGTGTTGCTTCAAGGGTTACTGTACTGCCCTTTCAGGATTTACAGCTAAAATTTAAAGCGCAGGCCGGCATACACATTATGGCTGGAGAGTTCGGAGTTGAGGTAACCGAGGTGAGCCTCTTCCGTCATCATGTAACGATAGCGCACATCCAGTGCCAGGTTCTCGTTCACTGCCATCTCAAGCCCCCCACCAACCTGGCCGATCATCACAGTATCTGTGTACTTTGAGGTTGATGAGACAATTCCGGCAACATCAAAACTGTCCATAGCCACATGTGCCAGACCCATACCAGCGGTGATATATGGGGTTATATTGCTCTCATTGCGAAAATCAACATAGAGGTTCAACAGCCCGGAATAGATAGTCATATCTCCACTGGCCGGCAGAGAAAGACCGCCTACTCGAGCCGTGTCGATCGAGTTGTCCTGGTAGCCGAGTTCACTTTCAAGGCGAAATCCACCGAAGTCATAACCAAGGGCACCCGTCATGGCATAACCGCTATCTGCTGACACTGTTGCCAATGGTACTCCGGACCAGCTGGTATCGGTATCGTCCGGAATTGCCATGCCGAAATGTATGCTGGTGTAGGGACCGCTCTGGGCACTTACCATAGAGGATGAGATAAGCAACAGGGTACCGGCAGCAGCCGTAATCATTGTTTTTTTCACGTATATCTCCAAAACATCATTATATAATTTACGAATTTATGACCTGGGGTAGTCAGGCAGCCGCACGGCAAGGACATGTCGGGCATTATAGCCCAAAGAACCTGGAATTGTTGAAATATATCAGTTGAAACTACCGAGTGTTCGTCCCTCTGCAGGTGACGAAAAATGTGGAAAGTTGCTGCCCTGTGACGGGAGCAAGAGAAACAACCGGAACAACTGCAACGTGTAAGAACCAAGGTACTGCCTGCCCGCAACTGCGAACGGGCGTATAGATAAATAAGGGGCTAAATCTTTTCAAGTAAAAAGCATTCTGCAGAGGAAACAGAGATAGAGAAACACCGTAAAGCAAGTATTAGACAAAGGAGATATTTTTATAAAGGGATTGAACACAGCAGGAGCGTAACAAACAAAGAAACGGGGAACACCCGGAATGGCAATCCCCGTCACACTTCAGCAGAAATTCGGCCTAGGAGTCTGTCAAACTATTCGATTGTCAATCAAAATCGAGGCATCGAAGGAAAATTAAGCGGAGCCATACGCTTGATATCAAAGTCTCACTTCGTTCACTTATCTGCGAGCATTAAATTTCCTTCAAGAACTATGAGTTGGCTAAAAAGGGCTTCGTCCGACAGACTCCTAGAACAGATAACGCACGCCGGCATAGAGGTTATGGCTGGCAAACTCCATATCAACTGTATCGCTCCGACCGAAGTCCAATGCAATATCAGAAGTGGCGAAATAACGATATCTCAGGTCAAGAAACAGCTGCTCAGAAATACCGTATTCAACACCTGCACCGAACTGATAGGCGAAAACAGTATCGTAAAAATTTAATTTACTCTGATCTTCATCCATAGTTTCAGCATAAAGATCTTTTAACTCGACATAGGCAAAGCCAAACCCAGCGCTGATATACGGGGTAAACTTTGATGAGTTGTCAAAGCTGTAATAACCATTCACCATCATCGTCAGCAGATTCAGGTCTCCTGTCAATGGAATAGAACCATCGGGAACATCAGGACCATCAGAACCATCGCCGAATGCTACAACGTTCAACGAATCAAGCCCATTGTTCTGGTAGCCAATTTCCGCTTCCAGCCTGATTTTTTCAAACTCATAACCCACCGCTGCCAAACCACTCCAGCCGGTGTCGTACCCTATCACATAAGAAAAGGGCACACCAGCAGGCAAATCCCAGTCTGAATCATCGGCAAACGCCGCCCCAAGATGGCCGCTGACATACAGTTTTGCCGCCTCTGCATCGCTCACTGCAAAATTGATCAGCAAGCCACCTATACAGGCACCAACAAAAAACTTTTTCATCTCTTCCCTCTAGTACTCATTTAAACTGCTGTTAACTACTTTTCACCGTACTGCAGACACCAATAAAAATACGCAGAAAAAAAAACATAAACAATTGATATAACGGCAATATCGCAAACATTCATCATGTTTATTCCTGGCAGCAGAAAAAGATACGGCCCACTACAAAAATGTAGCAGGCCGTACGGTGAAAGAGATGGTCCAAAAACAATAAGAAATGAGATAGCTCTATCGGGCTACTGCAATAAACAATGCTCCTTCAGTAAATTGAGAAGTACTGATACCTGTGTTACCGACACACTCCACATTGCTGAAACCAGCTTTTTCCATCAGTGCAATCTGGTCTCTCACGGAGACCGCGCCACCCACTCATTGGGCCCAGGCGTCGAGATTACCTTTCATGGCAGCAGGCAACGGTTGAGCCAACACGATATCAGCAAACTGCAGCCTGCCTCCCGGCTTCAGTACCCTGCGAATCTCCCTGAAGAGCGCGAGCTTGGCCGGAGAGAGATTGATTACTCCATTGGAGATCACCACATCGAAGGTTTCATCCGGATAGGGTATTTTTTCTGAATCGACCAGCTCCAGCTCGATATTCTGGACACCTAGTTCGGAAAAGTTCTTCCTGGCACGCTCCAGCATTTCCGGGGTCATGTCAATACCGCAAACCCGCCCTGAACCACCCACGGTTTTTCTGGCAACAATCAGGTCGAAACCAGCGCCGCAACCAACATCCAACACATGAGCACCTTCCACAACAGGTGCAATGGCATGGGGATTACCAACGCCACAAAAACTGTTCAGTGACTCTACGGGCATCTCTGCAAGAATCGCCTCATCATATCCCAACTTCACCGCACCTTCACGCCCGGTAGGATATCGAAACATCCCTTCAGCAGAATTCGCTACGGATGCGTACTTGCTGTGCACCGCAGAGGCGATGTTTTTTAACTCACCTACACCAAAGGCCTCGCCAGCAACCTGATCAACATGCTTTACAGGCTGTGACGTATTCTGTACCGGCAGACCGCCGGCCAAATCAGGTGGAGCTCACACTCCGGTTTTCAGGTCGCACTTAGGAAAATCACCCATATCATCCTCAATAAGTCTTTTATTTCACTCTGTCATAACTGAAGGTCTACCAGACCCTCAGTGAACATTCTTGCGGTTCCCCCAGCAAGATCAAATCATCCTGGAAATACTATGACTCTGTAGTAACGCCTCGTCAATTGGTAATCGACCAATTTCATCAGAGCCTGAACAATGATTTGCAGGCGAACTGTTATGGCCAAGGGTCACGGGTTGTGGATTTTCCGCATAGGGAATGCATAATAACTCGCTATATGGCCTAAATTCACTTACTGGACTTCGCTTAGCAGCACCATATAATAGAAGAAGCAGCAGTTGACAGACAGGCACTCGGCTCCACGCCCTTCACGAGGCCAACCACGGTATTACTTTACCTCAGAAACCGTGACAAAGTTACCCGGAGCAACCATCATCCGTACTATATTTCAACCAGAGGACGTTGATGGGAAAAGCATATCTTGATTGGGGATGGAACATTCTCATCTCTCTTTTCTCTGTCATGGTTCCTTACTCAATCGACAGCCTTGGCCGGTCAGCCAAAACCTATGAACAACCTTTCCGTCCATACTCCCCCGACGACCCGGACGCCAATGAAGCACTCGGCAAAGAAGATTTTACAATGGACAAATTTACGAGAAACCGTGACGTTATACTCATGGGGGAATAGGCTAAATGAAACTTTTCCCCTCCCAATTCCCGATCAGCAGAGCATTGATCACCTATTCAATTGTGATAGCCATGATCCTGGTTGTGGTCATCGCCGGAAGTATCAACTTCCAGGTCGGTTCTGCCATCAAAGATCTCCAGGAACGAACTACCCGGGAGGATGCCGAAGACGTCAGTAAAGCCATAAAGACTTTTCTCTCCGATAAAAAGGAGGCTCTCAAGGAGTTGGCCCAGCGTCCGCTCATTACCCAAAGTGTCATGCAACCCGGAGAGATGCGCCCGCAACTGATAGATGCGATGCAAGGCATGACCCTCATCGGCACAGAATGCCAGCTCAACCTCCTTGATTTCAAGGGGCGAAGCATCAACTCATCCCGGCCATTACCAGTTTTTGACTACACCGGTGAGCACTGGGTACAAAAGCTGATTGGTGGAAAAATCGCGTATCACTGGGAGATCAGCTCCACTACCACCATACTCCCAAGACGCTATTGGCGTATCGCCATACCTGTCTTGTTCGGCGGACAACCGGAAGGAATTCTGGTTGCGGAAATTGATCTTACCGGACTGAATACATTTCACTCCCACCTTCCCACTGCCGAAAATATAGAAATTGAGATCATCCAGCACGGAGAGAGCGTTGCCACCTTCGGGCCGCGAATCGACACCTTAGCCTACACGCATGTTATGGCTGATCCGCACCTGCTCATCTTGTGCCGCATGGATGACACTGCTCTTAACCGGACCAGAATGAGTATAGTTGTTAAGGTCAGCCTGGCACTGATGGCCACGGCCTTCGCTTTTCTATGTATCTCGCTCTATTTCGCAAACCGATTGTATGCCAAACCGTTGAAAAACCTGCGACAGATGGTGTTGAAGATGTACAACGATCCAACCGATAATGTGTTGCCAACGGATCAGCGCCTTCTGGAAATATCCGCACTCGCTGAGGAATATAACAGGCTGACACGTCAGATCCAGTCCCGGGAGAAAGCACTTCTGGATGCTAAAGAGAATCTTGAAGTCACAGTAGAGGCACGCACCCGGGAACTACAGGAAAGCCAGGAGCAGCTTCGCATACTCAATGAGGGGCTGGAGGAACAGATCTCTGACAGAACCATTGAACTGGAAACAGCCCAGGACAGGCTGGTTATGCAGGAGAAAATGGCCTCAGTCGGGCAACTGGCGGCGGGCCTTTCCCACGAACTCAACAATCCGATAAATTTCGTACGAACCAATTTCGCCACCCTGGTCGAAGATTTTGATGACCTGCTGCTCATCCACAGCAAATATGAGATCCTCACCCAGAAAGCCGCCGAAAATCCGCTCCTGGCCGAACCCGCGGCCGAAGTGCAGATGCTGCACAAAAAACTCGGTATCGAGCACCTTCTTGAAGATATTCCCCAACTCTTTGACGAGTCTGAACGTGGTTTTGTCCGCATTGCCCAGATCATTCAATCAATGCGTGATTTCTCCCGAATCGATTTCAGCGGCGAATTCTCCTGGGCCAATATCAATAGCGGCATTGAGGACACTCTGATTATCGCCAGAAACGAATATAAATATCATGCTGATGTACACACAGAGCTTGGAGATGTTGACGACATCCATTGCTCTCTGGAGCAATTAAGCCAGGTGTTTCTCAACTTGATTGTCAATAGCGCCCATGCCATCGCCTCTCAGGATCGAACAGACAAGGGCCTGATTTCCATACGGACCTGGCAGGAAGGAAATACCATACTCTGTGAATTTCGTGATGACGGCCCCGGTGTTCCGATTGAGCAGCGCCGCCAGATTTTCGAGCCGTTTTACACAACCAAAGCCCCCGGTAAAGGAACAGGACTCGGGTTGTCGATCTCTTATGACATCATCGTCAATAAACACCGTGGCGAGCTTTCCCTGCACTGCCCGGACGAAGGTGGCTCAATTTTTACCATCTCCCTGCCTGTGGACCAGAAGGAGGAAGTAACCCATGATTCCCATTGAACAGATTACCATACTCTTTGTCGATGACGAGCCGGATATCCTGAACGCGCTCAAGAGGTTTCTTAAAAGGGAAGAATATGTCGCGGAGTTCGTCAGTGGCGGTCTCGAGGCGTTGGAGCGACTGAAAAGAGGAGATATCAACATCCTGGTCACTGACATGCAGATGCCGGGTATGGACGGTACGCAGCTAGTGCAGTATGCCAAAGAACATTATCCCTCTATCGTACGCATGGTGCTGAGTGCAAATACCAATTTTGAACAGACCATGGCCAGTATCAACAGCGGAGAAATCTTTCGCTACATCATAAAACCGCTCAACCCGAAACTGTTCCGTTCAATCTTGCATGACGCGGTTGAGTATTACCGCATGGCCCAGCTTTGGGAAACGGTTACCGCCGAGGGAACACCAGAACTCACCACTACCCTGCCGGAACTGGAGTCAAGCTGTGGGGATCGGCCTGTAAAGCCTGAAACGGCAACAGGTATAGTGCCCACAGATCAGGGGCAGCAGGTAAGCCATCGTATTGAAAATGAATATGAAAAGCAGGTACGCCTTGAACTTTTGAGAACTGGGCAACCCCAGCAGGAGACCCATATAGAAGTTGCAACTGTGACGGAATCGAGTCAGGCAATCAATACCGTTTTCTCCGATTGTCTTGTCACCGCTTCTGACTGCACCGATATTCTGCTCGGTAACATCATTACCGGTTCCAACAGGTCTCCCCTGCTCGGTTTGGGTTTTAAAAATATCATCTTGAAAGCGGTGATCCAGAGTTACAGCGATAACACGAGGAGAGGGGCTGAGGCGGCTGACCTGGCTGACCTGGTTGGTGACATTGACCGGGAAACGCTGCCGAAACTGCGCGCTCTTGGCCTCTCCATGAACATGCTCTACAGCAGATACAACAAAAACAACTTACATTATATCGACTGCGGCAAGATCAACATCTTTCATTATCAAGGTGCCACCGGTAGCTACGCAGTCCATAAAGGCGGCAATCCGCCTCTCGGCCTGCTCGAAGGCACAGGATACAACACAAAGTCACTTGCCCTGGCACCGGGAGACATTCTGCTCTTTTATCTGCACACTACCCCACTAGACGGTGTACAGCTCGAGTGGCAGATAAGCGACGGTAAATTTGCTGAAACGGTTCAGGAATTCGCTGAGCTCGAAGTCAGGCCGCCACTTTATGAGCTTGGACCGCGGCTGCTGAATAACCCCGAAGGTGGTGAGCAGGACTCTAACCTGACCTGCCTCGCCCTGAGGGTTCCAGAGAAAGCAACCTCATATAAATACACGGCCGAAAGCGGCCTGCAAGGTGCTACCAGCGGGTAATATAATGCGTGATCCTCATTTCCTCTTCGTCCACAGTGACCAACCGACGCTTTACGCAATCAAAAGGATGTTGCGCAAAGAGCATTTCACCTGCCACTTTGCAGCAAATGCCGATATAGCCCTGCAGATTATCCAACAGCATCCCATCGCAATCCTGGTCAGCGGCCTGCACATGACAGATGGCGAGGGACTGGAACTGCATAAACTGGCCCGTATTCTCTACCCTAAAATGGTGCGGGTCTGCCTGATAAAGAGTGCAAACCCTTTACGTCTTCTACAGGCGATTAACAGCGGAGACATCTTTCGATTTATTCGGATTCCGGTAAGCAAGGAGGAACTTTTTCGAACACTCTCTGATGCCATGCAGCTGAGCGATCTGTTAAAAGAAAAATCGGAACTCACACAATCGTTAAAGGAAACCCGTGAAGAGCTGTATTTCATGCAGCAGCGTAACAAGGACAATGAACACAAGATACAACTACTCTCCGTGGTTGATGACCTTACCGGGCTCTATAACCACAAAAACATACAGTCAAATCTCGATAACGAATATTTCCAGGCCAGGCGTTATGGCACCGACTTCTCAGTTTTAATGTTCGCCCTGGATGATTACAACGCTGCTTATAGCAACCATGGTGGCGAATTCATGGATGCAGCTGTTCATCAGTTCGCCAGACACCTGAAAAATACCCTGAGGATGGTTGATCTCGCCTTCAGGGTCAGCGCCGACACATTTCTCGCTGTACTGCGGCAGACAAGTATCAGCGGCGCCCAGATCGTAGCCGCCCGTATTCTGCAGATCTGCAGGGAAGCGCCCGTTATAAGTACTGACGCCCACCAGCATGTCACTGTCAGTATAGGCCTCACCTCATACTCTACCTGTAAAGCGACCTCCGGCCGTGAAATCCTCACCATCGTCAACAACCAACTTGAAAAGGCGCAACAGGAAGGCGGCGACAGAATAATCATGGCGGACTAATATCATTTTTCTCCTGTTGAACTCAACCAAGGGTTACTACTCAGCCCAGGTGAACACTGTGGAAAAATACGGCGTGAGGGGCGACATCCACCACACTTCACTCCTGACTGGTCCGTGTTGGGCTTTCTTGGCAATCGAATTGTTCTTTGTCTTAATGTTCATGAAAAATCCGGGCTGAACCCGTTAGCCTGACAACAGTTTATTAAAAATCACCTTCGTTTGCATGCCTTGGTAACTTCTATGATTTTGCAGAATTAGGCGAAGTACAGTATAAATAGATTGACTGAAGAAGGGGAGTTACTGGATAAAAGCAAGGAGGAACCAATGAAAAGAACCATCATTCTGATGGGAAGCCCGAGATTGCAGAGCAACACGGATATTCTCGCCCAAAAAATCGTTGAGGGTATTCGTTCTGTGGGCGCGGAAGATGATATAATTGAGCAGATCGATCTGGTGGAAATGCAGAAATATGTCTGCTGTGCCTGCGGCCGTTGCCGAACGGCCGGCCAGTGCCTGCAATTCCCGGAAGTTTCCAGACAACTGCAAAGAATTGAAGAAGCGGATGGTCTGGTTATCGCCACGCCAGTCTGGTGGCTGGGAATGTCAAGCTGCATGAAAATATTCATCGACCACTGGGGAAGCTTTCTCCGCCCCGATTACAGCTCCAGAATTTCCGGAAAGCGTGCAGTGGTGGCAGCCGTGTGTGGTAATCCCCAGGTGAACCTGGCCGAAAAAGTGTGTGACGACCTCCGTCAGATCCTCTCCTACCTTGATGTGCAGGTAGTCGGCAGCCTGAGCGTAATGGGAATTGCTGATCACGCCGCCATCAATCGCGACCAGCAGAGCCTGGATAGTGCATTCGAACTGGGAGTAGCCCTTTACACGAAGTAAGGCTCAAAACCGCTCTTTCACATTACCCGCATTGTGTAGCAGAAATACGGATTGGAACCGGTGATTATCCAGCTGATATCGGATAACACCGGTTTTTTATTTCTCGCCGGCGTATTTCTTAAAACTCTCCATCTGGGAATTGAGGCCAATCACATTGTCCACAGGCATGACAAATGCGATTCCGGTGCCCGGTTTTTCAAACTCACCAACCCTGCCGATGGTCTCGAGAATTTTCTCAACAAGGTGCTCTTCCAACAGAAACATAATAATATCAGTCTGCGCTTCCAGGCTTAAACCGAAAAAGGTTTTCGCCTCACGGATGCCTGTTCCCCTGGCCGGGATGATTGTCGCCCCCGTTGCCCCTGAGGCTTTAGCCGCATCAACAATATTATCGGTCAATGTGGTCTTGACCGATGCCAGAATTATCTTGAATTTCATGTGTTCTCCTTCATTTTGGTATCGGTAACTCTTAGGTTGCGCCCCTGTTTATATTGAGCTATTTGCCCATAAGCAAGCACTGTTATTATTGGGAAAAGGCTGGCAAAAGCGATAAGGCCGAAACCATCAACTGCCGGTGACCTGCCGGGAACAGAGGCTGCAAGACCGAGTCCAAGTGCGGCCACTATGGGGACAGTCACTGTGGAAGTGGTCACGCCGCCGGAATCATAGGCGAGCGGAATCAAAGTCTTCGGTGCAAAAAAGGTTTGTACGATTACCACCAGATAGCCAGCCATTATGTAAAGATAAAGCGGAGTGCCGGTGATGATTCGAAAGGTCCCCAGGCTGATACCGAATGCCACCCCGATTGCCACGGTGATTCTCAGCCCCCACTCGCTGACGGCACCACCGGACACCTCCTTCGCCTTGTAGGCAACCGCAATCAGAGAAGGTTCTGCCACTGTCGTAGCGAAACCGATGGCAGCGGCAAAAAGATAGATCCAGCCATATACCTTCCAATCAGTCAAATCAACAGCATCCGCGCCATTTTTTAAAAATTCCGGGTCGGTGAGCTGGGCTGCCATGATCTTGCCGAGCGGAAACAGGGCATCCTCCAGACCGGTCAAAAAAAAGGTCAGACCGAACAGCACATAGAGACTGCCAACCAGAATTCGCGTCAGGTTAGGGATACTCTGTTTGATGACCACCAGCTGGAAAAAGGCAAAGAGCAGGACGATTGGTAGCAAATCCCGACAGGTGAGGAGGAGGACTTTACTGAAATCAGTGATAAGTTCAATCATAATTAACCTCAGACACCAAAGACGATTACACCGTAGATCATGACAAACATCATAGGTAAAAGGGAGGCAAAGGCTATCAGCCCAAAACCGTCCAGCAGTGGGCTTCTGCCACGGATAACCGTTGCCAGACCAACGCCGAGGGCTGTTACCAGGGGTACAGTGATGGTCGAGGTGGTCACGCCTCCTGCATCATAAGCGATGCCGATTATCTCTTCCGGAGCGACAATAGTGATCAGCATAATCAGCACGTAACCGCCGATAATCATGAGGTGAATCGGCCAGTTGAGCAGGATTCTCAGTACACCGATAAGAATTGCGAACCCGACGGAAAACGCCACAGTAAGCCTGAGCCCAATACTATAGCGAGCCATAATTTCAGGCGAATTTTCAAGCAGACCACCCTCCACCGCAATCTTTGCAGCTTCTTTGGATATGGCGATCAGTGCGGGTTCCGCGACCGTGGTGGAAAACCCCAGGGCAAACGCGAATAAAAGCAGCCAGGTCAGACTTCCCTTCCTGGTGAGCGCCTGGGCCATAGACTCGCCAATTGGGAATAATGCGATCTCAAGCCCCTGGATAAACATGCTGAGACCAAGAATAACCATTACCAGCCCAACCAGCATCTCGCCAAGTTGTGGTAATGGCTGGCGGATCACCACTATCTGGAAAAATGCTATCACCATTATGATCGGCAGCAGGTCTATCACAGCCTGTCGCAACCGCTCTAAAATGTAGATGAGGGTCTTTGAACGATAGAATATCTTCAACCTCTGCTTACTCATTACTGGCTCACTCAACTCACGGGTAAATACTTCGAATTTAAAATATAATTTCGGGTGATTATAGCCGACACCTTCCAATATGCAAATCTGTTTTGCTACCGGACCAGAGGAGTGTCCGTAAAACCGGCAAACTCATCCCGCCAATTTTGGACAAAAAAAAACCCCGCCACAAGGGCGGGGTTCGATAAGCAATAAGCTATCGGCTCATTAGAGCTTAACGACGTTGGACGCAGCCGGTCCTTTAGCTCCATCAACAATCTCGAAGCTCACTCTCTCGCCTTCCTGGAGAGATCTGAAGCCATCAGACTGAATAGAGGAGTGATGTACGAAAACATCCGCACCACCATCCTGCTCGATAAAACCAAAACCTTTAGAATCGTTAAACCACTTAACTGTACCTTCTGCCATTTTACTACTCCTAGTTGATCGTGCTCAAAGTGCACTGTTCTTCTTCGGTTCCTCCTCAGAACCATTATACTACACCGTCTTTTACCGCCGATATCAATCGACTGAAATGAACGGTATACGGTACAGGAAAAGGCTACCAGGATAACCGGGCGACACTGATCCTGCGTGGCAAAAACGAACTCTTTGCAGAGCATTTCTGCCTTTGCCGTCTCTGTTCAGCAAGGTTGAGTGATTCCTCCGTCTTGCCGAAAATATTTTATTCTTTCTGAAGATAGTAAAAATAATCTTCTGAAAGTTTCTATTCTTTTCCCTGTATTTCCTTTCGGTAAGCAGCGGCTGCGTGTACCCGGATGCTCTGTAGTCTTTCCTGTAAAAGTGTTTACTGATAACTTCGAGGAAAAACAACAATTAAGCAATTGGTTGGTATAGTTCCAGGATCTCGTGGCAGTCGTTTCTTCCGCCTGCCGGCATGTGTGGCTGACAACATTAGAGGCAATAAAGAATTGTCGTACCAAAAAACCGAAAAAACTCCCTCCGGTTAACTGTACAACTATCATTAATCGCTTTATCTCGTTGGGAAAGGTCAACATACGATCACACCGGTCAGATTAGAGACTATCCGCTATGACTGCATTAAGAGATTGGCCGGCTGGTATCGCCTGCCACAAGATGAGAACACGACTGAAATGAGCGTAAAATTTCTGTTCAAGTCGGCTTGGGAAAATCTGTACAACCGGGAAATGGTGCAATATCCTGATACCCTGTAAAGTTTTTTGGTAAAGCTTTTCCTTGTTACAATTCTCAGCAACACACCTTATGAAAATGTGTAAGTTTGACTGCAACGTAGAAAATGGTACTACTTTTTTCTGCAATGACTGAATATAGGCAATTGTCTGCTTTTGTACAAGAGAAAAACATCACATCTGGTCAGCCACTCAACCTTTATACCATTTAAGAAAAATTATCCAACAGTTACCTGCTGATATTTTTTCCGGACATTGCCGCTGATGGTCTTGAGCCCTACTGTGATTGCTCCCGCCAATAGAGCCAATGCATGAAATCCTACTGCCTGTTGCGCTTATAAAAGTAAATAACTACCATAAGTTTTGCCCTCTGCTCACCGACACTTCGACCGGCATGGGGGGTACAGGAATCAAAATAGACATGATCTCCGGCTTCCATAAAAATGGTCTCCTCACCATACCGGAACTCCATACGCCCCTCCAGCACATAAATGAATTCCTCCCCCTCGTGCTGAAACATCGAGGTGAACTCATCAGGCGCATATATTATAAATGGTTCCATATTCTTACCCGGCTTTCCCGAAGCAAGAATTTCATAATCGTAGCCTACGTAATGACGACTCTCTCGGATAATTTTACCGTCAGCTTTCTTCGCAAAGAAAAGAGGTTGATCCTGCGGTAATCCAATCTCTTCTTTTAAGATATCGGTGGTCTCAAAGCCAAGCGCGCCGGCAATCTTGCTGAGTGTCGAGTAGGGGGGTGCCTTCTCCGATCGTTCAACCTTGGACAGGTAGCCTTTGGTGAGACCGGTCCGGTCTGCAAGCTCCTGCAGGGTTATATTCCTGGCTGTCCTGATCCTTTTTATATTGGTCGCTATTATTCGTTCATCCATGATTTCTAAAGCCCCGGATCCCGGTTTCCCCTATATTTTTGCATTTAACAAAATCAGGTTAAAGCCCGTTGCAGCTGTCACAGTCTCCATCTTCTTCACGGATTACATCCACCAGCTTTTGCTGCAGATATTTAGCAGGATGCATCATGGTGATATCATCTGCCGAATCGAGCCTCGCCGAGAGATTGATACGACATACCGGACAATCCGTGAGCCAGGTTTTCGCCCCTGTCCGGCGGATGTTGTCGATCTTGCTGCCGGCTATTTTTCCCGCGACTTCAGGGTACTCATAGAAGAAGGTACCACCTCCACCGCAACACTCGCTCGTATCTTCTGCAGCCACATAATCCACCTCGGCAATATTGTTTAACACCCGCTCAGCTGAGACAAAGGAATTTTTCAGGTGACAGGGGAGATGATAACTCACCGGACCTTCAGGAATAGGGGTGGATGAATCACGGGAGAATCGCATCTCTGACAGATGGCTGTACACAAACGACATAATATCGAGCGTTTTTTCGGCTATGTCCAATGCCTTTTGCCGCATCAACTCTCCCCGGTCAAAACGCTCCATCATCGCTGCAAATTCATGCTTTAACGCCGAGCCACAGGTGGGGCAATCCACAATTATCGCCTTAATATCGGGTCGATGAAACGACTTAATATTCTGTTCAATATTGGTCAGCGCCTCATCAACACCCCCGTGATAAAGCATAGGTACCGAACAGCAGCTCTGCTCCCTGGGAATAATTACCCTGTACCCCAAACGGGTAAGAAGCCCAACTACAGCCTCACCGGTCTCGCCATAAATGTAATTGGAGGCGCAGCCTGTAAAGTAGAGCACTGTACCCCGTTCCTGTCCCGCCTCCTTCGCCGGAGCGATTTCTTCGGGCACAGTCTTCCTGAACTGTCTGCTGTTCAGCCTGGGAAAGCGGTCAACTGCAATATTGCCCAACTTGAATCGGGCTGCAACCCGATCAGGCAGCACTCCCTGCCCCATTCGCGCCATCCCCATTGCCATTCGCAGGCGGCGCTCCCTCGCGAGCAGGTAGACCAGGCCGCGGATCTCCAGCCGATCTCCATGATCGTCAATCAGGCGAGACCGCATCTCCATGAATGAGCTGTAATGATCAACCCCTGAAGGACAGTTGGCAGCACAGCTGCCGCACATCAGACATTTTGCTATCAACTCCTTCAATAGAGGTGTTGAAGCCAGTCGTTTTTCCCCATAAGCCCTGATCAGCTGAACCCTGGCTCGGGGTGAGGCCTGCTCCTCCTTGAGGACCTTGTAAACAGGACATACAGAAAGACAGATACCGCATTTACCACAATTTCCAGACGACTCACGCATTAGACAAACTTCCCGGGATTCAAAATATTATTGGGATCTACGGCCTTTTTGATACATGCCATGAAGTCCCTGGACTCCTGGTCCATCACCAGGGGCAGGAACTCCGCCTTGGCAAGACCGATACCATGCTCACCTGAGAGAGTGCCCTCGAGCTCGGCTCCGGCCACAAAGATCTCTCGAAAAGCCTTTTTCACCAACTTCCACTCCTCCTTATTCTTGCGATCGGCGCAAATAAGCGGATGCATGTTGCCGTCACCGGCATGGGCCAAAACGCCCGCTTTGAGGTTATACTTTTCAGTTATCTGATAAATGCGGCGAATCATCTCCGGGACCTTGCTCACCGGCACGGTAACATCTTCTGAGAGAATATCAGGAGCGATCTTGGCAAATACTCCATAGGCTGCTCTTCTGGCTGCCCACAGCCTGTTGCGATCCGCTTCATCCTCAGCCTCCTCCACCGCCATGACATTGTGCTCTTTCACTTTGTGGACGATCTGGCTCCGCTCGCGATCACATGCTTCACGACTACCATCGACTTCAATCAGGAGTGTTCCGCCAGCTTCTCTCGGCAGCCCCATCTGAACCGCATCCTCAATGGCATTAATGGTCATCTTGTCCAGTAACTCCATGGATACCGGCAGGATACCGGAACCAATGATGTCTGACACCGCTCTCGCGGTTGAGTCGAGATCTGCGAACGTAACCAGCAGGGTCTGGGTTGTCTCAGGCCTGGCGATGACTTTCAAGGTCACCTCGGTCACCATCCCCAGGGTGCCTTCAGAGCCACAGAACAGTGAAGTGAAGTTATAACCGGTTACATCCTTGATATTCTTTGAGCCGAAACGTACCACTTTGCCGGAAGCGAGCACCACCTGCATGCCCAGCACATAATCCTTGGTAACCCCGTATTTCAGACAGCGTGGGCCACCGGCATTCAAGGCCACATTGCCGCCGATGGTCGAGAAGTTCATGCTGCCGGGGTCGGGTGGAAAGAAAAAACCGGAAGGAGCCAGCACCTTCTGCAGGTCACCATTGATCACCCCCGGCTGAACCACCACATAACGGTCAGCGGTGTTCACCTCCATAATTTTATCCATCTTGGAAAAACAGAGCACAATGCCATGCTCAGCGGCAATGGGTGCCCCGCAAACGCTGGTCCCGGCCCCTCTTGCGGTAACCGGCACTTTGGCCCGGTTCGCCAGCGCCATGATTTTTGCAACTTCGTCGGTGGTTTTTGGAAAAATCACCGCATCCGGCATCGACTCTTCTAAAAAGGAATCGTACGCATAGCAGGTGAGTATCTCAGGCTCATCGCTGAACCTGTCTCCTAAAAGAGCAATGAGTTCTGATTTAACGGCGTGTTCAAGCATAATAACTTCGTCCTGTTAACAGATAATAAAGCATCAGCGCAGAAGGAGTTCCGGCAGCAGCAGTGAGATCGATGGAATATAGGTGACCAGCAGCAGGCAAAACAACATAATGCCCAGAAACGGCATGACCCCTCTGGCAACAGTCATCAGCGGTCGTTCCGTTATTCCTGAGGCAACAAAAAGATTGAGCCCGAACGGAGGCGTCAACATGCCCATCTGGATATTGAGTACCATCACCACACCAAAATGCACCAGATCGATACCATAGCGGTTCAGCGTCTCATAAAAGAGCGGTGCCAGAATGAGCATGGCGCTGACATCATCCATGAAGCAGCCGAGAATAAGGAAAAGCAGGTTCACACAGAGCAGGAACATCCAGGGACTGTTGATATGCTGCACGATAATATCAGCCAGCTGCTGGGGTATCTGCTCTGCGGTCAGTAACCAGAGAAAGGTCATGGCGCAGGCAAGAATAAACAGCAGACAGGCTGAAAGCACAGCAGCCTCCTGGCAGACATTGGTAATATCCCTGATTTTGAACTCTTTATAGATAAAGATCTCGACAAAGAGCGCATAAACCACGCTCACCGCCGCAGCTTCGGTGGGGGTGAAAAGCCCTGAGTAGATACCACCAAGCACCAGCACCGGCAGAATCAAGGCCCAGGCCCCCCGGCGGGCTGTGGTTATGATTTCTTCAACAGAACATTTTTTCTCAATACGCCAGTTATTGCGGCGGGCCACAACATAGGTGTAGGCCATGAGGGCCGCACCGATCATAAGGCCGGGTAATATGCCAGCCATAAACATCTCTGCCACGGAAACGTTCATCACCAGGCAGTAGAGGATCATCGGGATGGATGGCGGAATGACGATACCAAGCGAACCGGAGACGGTAATCAGACCAAGCGAGAATTTTTCACCATAGCCAGCTTTAATGAGGGCCGGAATCATGATGGAGCCAATGGCAACAACTGTGGCTGGTGATGAACCGGAGATGGCCGCAAAGAAGATACAGGCCAGAATACCTGCCATACCAAGCCCACCCGGAAACCAGCCCACCAGCGCATTGACAAATTCAATCAGTCGGCGGGCAATTCCGCCGCGAGTCATTATCGAGCCCGCCAGGATAAAGAACGGAATGGCTAGCAATACAAAGTTATCAAGCGCATTAAAAAGCTGCTGGGCAACAATGTGCAGAGGCGTGCAGGTAAAAAGCATCAGACATACGGCTGTGCTGACGCCGAGGATAACCGCAATGGGAACCCCCATGAAGAGCAATACAAAAAAGATAATACAAACCGCAGCAATCAGCATTTCACCCCTCCGTCCCTCACAACTCTCAGGCCATTACGCAGATGCCCAAACCCCTGGCCGCAGAAACGCAACCCCATTACCACAGAGAAAAAAGGGATTGGCAGATACGCTATATACATCGGCATTTCCAAGGTTGGAGAAGTGGTCTCAAAACCGTACAGTCTGGTCACCATCTTCCATGCGTACCACGCCACCAGAAAGAAAAACGTTCCGGACAACAACGAGGTAATGGTTCGCAAAAATTGCTGCCAGGGAGAAGCGATTCTGGTCACAAAAAGATCCATCACAAAATGACTGCCGCTCTTCACACCAATTGAGCCACCCAGAAAAGCTATAAACACGCCGAGATAACGGCCGACCTCTTCATACCAGGTGAAGGAATAGTTCAACAGGTATCGGGTAAAAACTTCCACAAAGCCGACCAAGGCAAGGCCAAGAATGGTCCAGACCAGGGTAAATTTCTCCACCCTGTCGACCAATTGCACTGCTCGCTCAATCATCACACATACCACCTGATTTGATTCATGCTGAAAACAGATAAAGCTGGCCGGTCACTTTCACAGCAACCGGCCAGCTTTGGATATCTTTCACACTTACTGCGGTTTCGTAATTACTGCTTATGCTCATTGATTTTGTCGAGCATGAAATCGAACAGATCATCACCAAATTTTTTGCGGTATTTATCCCACACAGGCTGAACAGCCTCCCTGAAACTTTCGCGTTCGGCATCGGTCAGGTGAACAATCTCAACCCCGTTGGCTTTGGCATATTCCTCAATGGAGATCTCGGACTTCGGCAGTTTGTTATGCAACTCGGCATTGACCTTGCGATTGGTATCGGTGGCAATTTTCGCAGCTTCCCTGAAGATCTGTCTGTCAGCATCACTTAAAGATTCCCAGTAGTCGATACCAACAATGATGGCACACTCGGTAACACTGTGCTGGGTCATGGTCACATATTTGGTAACCTCAGTGAATTTAACCAGGACCATTGTCAGAACGGGGTTTTCCTGGGCATCGATCACACCTGCCTGAAGAGCGTTATAGGTCTCAGGAAAAGGAATTCCAACCGGAGAAGCACCGAGTGCCTTGAAGGTGTCGAGGAAAACAGGTGAATTCATCACCCTGACTTTCAGACCTTTTACATCTTCCGGGGTTCGGACAGGTCGCTTGCTGTTGCCAAAATCACGAATCTCGTTTTCGGTCCAACCGATGCCGACAAAACCTTTCTTGGGGAAATAGGAAAAGATTTTTTCCTGCACTTCCTGGTCATCCAGGGTGGCGTAAGCCGTTGCCCTGTTCGGGAAGATAAACGGCATGTCCATGATAGCAGCCTGGGGCACAAAATTCTGAAGAACTGCGGTGGTTATTGAGGCGATCTGCAATGTACCGCTCTGCACCTGTTCAGCCATTGATCGCTCGCCACCAAGCTGTCCGGCCGGAAATGTCTGAATATCGATACGGCCTTCAGTTTTTTCCTTCACATAGGCAGCAAAATCATCGATACCTTTGGACATACCATGGAATGGTGGTGCCACATGTCCAAACTTCACACTCGCCTGGGCAGATACCGCAACACCGGACACCAGTGCCAGGCCAATTACTCCACACGCCAGTTTTCTGACGTTTGTCATCACTCTATTCTTCATTGCAGATCCCCTGATAATTTGCGTTTCCGACTTGTTGCCATAATTCAGTCTGAAGAGCATCTTCCTGTCAGGGAAAATTCCACTCCAGCCACATCTCTTTCAGGCCGATCTTACCTTGAGTTCTCTCTTTGTCAACTTGATTTCAAGCAACAATCAGAAATTAATTCACCATCAGCACCCGATAAACTAATTTTATAAGTTTTGCCTGCAGTCAAATTGCCAGTTATTCACTTTCGGATTTTCCCACCAACGAGGTGTTGCCCAGATGGAAACATTTTGACACGTTTATCCCCAATGGCAAATTGCAGATACCCCTCCCCGCAACAGACTTCTAACAATATGTTATCACGAGAATTTGATTTTTTTTTAGCCTAAAACATTGCCATAGCGGCCTTGCCTACTATATTAATGCAGTTTGAAATGTTTTAGATTTTCGTATATTACATACCATCTCCGTGACCATATGAGATGTCGTAATGGACCAACTCAATAGAGATTTGAACATGAAGAGTATAAAAGCAGTCGAACCCAAATCACGTTTTGCGCTCCTGGCTCTCATCGCGCTGACATTTCTTTCGTTTTCAACTTTTGCCCAGGCTAAATCAGCCCGTCAAATCGATATTGAGGTTGATGCGGCTCTCAAAAGTTTTACCCTGAACGTCAGCGGAGGACAGCAATTCCTGAACAGCGCCAGGGGAGTACTCGTGTTCCCGAGCGTGCTCAAGGGCGGCTTTGTCGTTGGTGGCGAGTATGGTGAAGGAGCACTGCTTGTTGGTGGCAAAACCGTCGATTATTACAACACAGCCAGCGCCTCGATAGGCTTCCAGCTTGGTGCCCAGGCTAAAACCATCATTATGGTGTTTATGGATGATTACGCACTACATAAGTTTCGTGCCAGCGACGGTTGGGAAGCGGGAGTTGATGGTTCTGTCGCCCTGGTGGAATGGGGTGCGGCAAAGAACCTCAGCACTACCAAAGTTCAGGACCCGATCATAGGTTTTGTATTCAACAACAAGGGATTGATGTACAACCTTACTGTGGAAGGCTCCAAGTTCAGCAAAATCCGCCGTTAAAAAATCAGTCTTACAAACCGGAGCAGCCATATGGCTGCTCCGGTTCTCTTTTCCCGGCAAATCGTTCAACTCTCAAAACCCAACCTCCTCAAGTTCGCATACCAAGCCTCTTCAATGCAGTGGAATCTTCTCAAGTGTTTTGTCTGTAAAAATCGCTAACCATACATTGCAGTCAAAATTTCGTATCTGACTTCGTCTGAGTTTTTGAAAATTTCCTGCCAATTCTACAAAAGCCCCTCTAATACAGATATTTTAAATAATTCGAATTGGTCACATAGCCATTAACTATTCAACACCCATATCCGGAACTTCTTGTTTTAGGTCCTTTTATGAGTTAGGATTTAATCCAATTGCACCACCCTGAAATCATTTTTTGCCAAGTCGAGTACAAGCATTTCCCATAACCCTAGTCACATACAGCCATGAAATCCAAATCCGGTCCAGGTAAATTGATCTTCATCATTTCTTGCAGTTGGTTGGCTATACTATCAGCCTTCTCCATTGGTGTTTATGTTTACGCGACAAAAAAATGGCCTTATCCACTCATAGCAGAGATTGAAAAGTTCATCACCGGCGACAAGGAGGAAACAAAAACCTTGGTGGAAAAGGTGAAAAACGACCTGAACTTCAAACCGGAACGCCACATCATAAACTCAGACAGGGGTGATCTATTTTCAGGAAAATACACTTCGCTGACTGATATTCCGACAAAATCCCGTAGATCAAAACCCCTCATATACCTCTCCCCACAGGCACCCGAAGGATACCGCCTGATATATGGTGCTTTTGACATGGAAAAATCATTTCATGGTGCCATATTGCTGAACAATCAAGGTAAAGTCAGCCATATGTGGAATATCAGTCAGGAAAATGTCTCATGGAAGCACAGACCCGATAATAACGTGTTCCCGCACGGCATAGAGATTGGCCGCGACGGCTCCATCGTGGTTGCATACGACTCTGGAACTTCGCTTACCCGTTATGACTACTGCAGCAACGAAGTCTGGCGGTTGAAAGGAAACTTTCACCACTCCGTCGCCCTGGATAACGATAACTCCGTCTGGGCGTGGGGAATCCCTGGAATAGATAAAGGTTATGGGATGAACCTGACTAAGGTCGACTACGATTCTGGCGAAGTTATCAGAACCTTTCCTTTACAGGAAATAATGGAGGCCAATCCAAGCATCGATATTTTTAGTATCTTACAGCAAGACAGTAGAGATGGTTCCAAGTGGGTGCCTGATCGCTGGCATCCCAATGATATCGAACCCCTGCCTGAAAAATGGATAGAACAATACCCAGGGTTCGAACCAGGTGACCTGTTGGTCAGTTTGCGCTCTCCGGACCTCATCTTCATCATAAACCCTGACACACTTGAGGTGAAATGGTGGCGACAGGGGTTGGCACGCCGACAACATGATCCCGACTGGAACAGTAAAGGCACTATCTCCATTTTCAACAACAATATGCACCGTGGTTTTTCGAGCATCATGGAGATCGACCCGGTCAGCTACAAACATAAAACCCTGGTTGACGGTGAAAAGTATAATTTTTACACCTGGCACCAGGGCAAACACCAGTTTCTGGAAAATAATGGCATCCTTGTCACCTCTCCACAGCAGGGCTGGGTGTTTGAAGTAGATGAGCACGGAGAAATTGTCTTTGAATTCCTGAATTATTACGGAGGCAAAAAGCAGTTTATTAAAGTATCCGAAGCCAGGTTTCTCCCCACCAACTTTTTCGAGGAGCTCCCCGTATGCAGATAATTCTACTTTTATCATTACTTCTCATCATGTTACCCCAAACCGCCCACGCCTATATTGGCCCGGGGCTTGGCATGGGTGTAGTCGGAGTCATTTTAGGAGTCATCTTCTCTATCGTTCTGGCGATATTCGGCATCTTCTGGTACCCGCTCAAGAGGGTCTACAAAAAAATCCGGACCAATGATAAACCGGCATCATGATATCGTTTGAGACTCTGCCGACACTACTAGCAGTCGTAATCGCCCCCTGTATTGTTTTCATCGAATCGTTCAGGGCATTGCCCTTTAATGCTGAACTGATCAAGCTGCGTAAACATTCTACGAAATCTGTTTCCGTTATCCGTTCCAGCAGAATAAGTGATCACAGGAAAGGGATGGTCATTCCCCATTATGCCAGGCTGATACTTCAATCAACCTGCTTGCTTGGCTTTTTCCTGCTACTCTGCTGCTCAGTCTTTACTCTCACATATCTTGCCACAGGATATCTTCTGAAAACCGATCTCACACAATCCTTCAACTCTTTCCTCAGAGTCGACACTCAAATTTCGGCGTTACTGGTAGGCACCCTCTACGCCATATTGAGAACGAAATTCACCGACTCCAAGCACAGTAAGCTTGATGCCTACTCAAGATCATCATCTTTTCTGCATCATCTTAGCTTGAATTATAAGGTGGTCCGGGAACTGGCATTCGATCTGGATTGTGCCGTAATTCCCAAGAGAGATCAGCCATCTCCTCCCCCTGTATTTGTCTCCGGACTGGCCAGAGGTGGCACCACCATATTGCTTGAGGCGTTGTACAGTACAGGAGTCTTTTCGACCCTCACATACCGTAATATGCCATTCGTTACAGCGCCTTATCTCTGGCCAAAAATCTCTCAGAACTATTATCAAACCGGAGAGAAAAAAGAACGTGCCCACGGCGATCGATTAGAGGTAAACTTTGATAGCCCTGAAGCGTTTGAAGAGATATTCTGGCTTACGTTCAGCAAAGAACAGTATGTTCAGAAAAACTCGTTAGCATTTCAGAGTCGAGACAAAGAGCTTGAAGAAAAATATAGAAAATATGTAAACAACATTCTCGCCGCGTCCTCAAGCACAAAAACAGGGACGAGGTATCTCGCCAAAAACAATAATAATTTACTAAGAATCGAATTAATCACAGCAGCATTTCCCGATGGCGTTATTCTGGTACCGTTTCGGAAGCCAATCGATCACGCCAGTTCCCTACTCAAACAACATCAGCACTTTTGTCAAATTCATAAGGAGACTCCTTTTGCACGTAAGTACATGACCTGGTTAGGCCACCATGAGTTTGGGGAGAACATCAAACCATTTGAAATCGACAGCACATTCCCGGCGGCTGCTCAGAGGCCTGCTCACTCCATCGAATTCTGGCTTCATTACTGGACCGTTTCATACAGAAAACTTCTTGATGATCACTCCCACCAGCTAGTATTTTTCAACTACGACACGCTTTGCAACTCCCCGGATACTCAGCTTACCAAGCTTGCAGCACTCCTTGATCTGGACCCGGATAAACTCGGTAGATTTGCCAAGTCAATACTCCCTGCCCGAAGCTACGCTCATGATTATGACATAGAGCCTGAGAATGTATCTCAAGCCCAAGCGGTGTACCTGAAACTTACCCAGGCTGCTCTTTAACCAGCCCCCTGCGTGCACGCTGAGTGATAACAAAGCAAAACAAGCTGGTCACCATCCATTCTCAGCGAGAAAACCACTCTCAACTTCGGTTATACACCCAACTGTTTCATAAGAGTCCCTCGTTAAACAATCCCGGCAAGCTCCCTCCTGGCAAATTCTCTGGGGCTGTTGCCAAAATAACGATTAAACTCCCGGCTGAATTGCGCCGCACTCTCATAGCCCACCACACTGGCCACCTCATTCACCCGAGTCCCGCACTGGATCACGCCAAATCACTTGCTATCATTCAACCTGCCGTGTGGCGTGTGCGGAAAGACCGTAAACGCGGCAAACTGCTCCAATATGGAAAGAGGATCCGGGGCATCACCAAAGGCGATGAGGACACCCGCATTGAAAGCGCCATTACCATGCCTGAAGAGTTCTTCCAGCAACTAAGCGTTAAAACACTGCTTTCTGATTACGATATCGGAGAAGATGGAATAGAGCGGATTGTCACTTCCCTTGAAAATCATGGCATGACAGCACTACTCTCTGAGACCCAGGACCTGAGTCTGGATACTTGCCGTGAGATACTGCGGACCGCACTTTAACCTGAAAATTTCATAAAATCACACGGAGCTGCATGGCACAATTACAATCGGCAATCATGCAGACTTCGGTGTAATCCTTCGCCTTCCCGGCCCAAAAACAGGGGTGGTTGCAATTGATCAAGAGGTCAATCCCGGCAACCACTTCTGTCGCAACATAAGGACTCTGTCAATTTGACAGGCGACATCATCTCTGCTATCAATTATTCGAGCATCTTATTCAAGGTATAGCCGCACCCTGTATCTTTTTGTTGCACATCACTCAGTGCGTGTGCAATTCCATAAAAATGGAGTGTAAAAAGGAGACTCGGATGAGCTACCCACAGCCTGCATCAGACCACCTTGAGATCCGGACCACAAACAATGTCATCACGTTGGAGGAGCTCGATCTTCAGAATCGCAAATTTCATCATCTGCATGATGAAGTCATTGCTGCCAAAGTAACTCATCTACTTCGCAAAGCTTTCTCGAAGGACGAGTATGAACAGTTGAGCTGATCAATACCGCCCTTCTCATAAGCATTTTATAGAAGGGCGGTACAAGCGGGTTCTCAATACCAAGCGATTTGCCCTGTATCGTAAATGGTGAAAACCTGAATTGAAATGCCATGCCTTCAATTCTTTTTCAGACCTGCTATTGCCTGCCTGTATGACTTATCTTTTCAATCGTTTCTTCTGATTACGCCACAATTCTATCGCTGCCAGACCCCAGAGTATCATTGCCGGGCTGGCTGTTTCCATTTCACCTGCCTGCCAATGCGTCAATAACGCACCAGTCATAGTAACAACAATAACCAGCGCTCCATAAAAGCGTGCCCTGGCAAACACAAGCAGTGCCGCACCAAGGATTTCGATGAGCCCGACCAGATACATCGACCATGCCGGATAGCCCCAACGCTCAAAATTCGCAACCATCCCCGGGTCCCCATCCAACTTGACATAACCGGCTGCAATAAAGAACGCTGCCAACAAAAAGGGGATAACAAGCTGCCTTGCCACGTACATAATTATTTTCAATGTTTCCATTATATTATTTGTCCATATCTCGTGCTATTCTCTTTAGCATTCAGAAAATTTCAGCTACACATTTTTCATAGTGTCTTTTCTCACCAATCATGACCATTGCGGCTAATTTTCGATTAAAAGTCATTAAAAACCAGACAATGAACTACGACACCTTCATTTTGGCAGATTGGTGTCCAATCCGTTTCAAAGCGGAAGCAGTTGCCATCTTCTCAAGCATTGCTTCACCTGAAATTGAGACTGGATATGATGTTTAACATCTGCAGAATCAGTAACTCATGCTCGCTGGGATAACGAAAATTCTGCTATGTACCACACAATACCGTCAGTCCAGCACAAATCAAGCGAAAACAATCCTCCAACCGCCCCCAGGGGTTCTGTTCAGGAAGGCTGGCACACCCAGCCTTCTTTTCCACCTCAAGCCAATCGACAGGTTCCGCTCACCCAGCATTGATTATAAAAGACTCCGCTGAAATCATGGCTTTTTTAATTCAAAACTACTGATAATATCGCTTGCGCAATGCACCTTTTGTTTGATAGGTTTTATTTTCACATCTGCATTCACCGTTAACCATCATTTTTCCCAAGGGTGACTCAATGAAAAGAAAACATTCGTCAGTACCGTCCGTTATTTTCGGTGTTTTTCTTATTCTCTCGGCCGCAACAGCGACAACTTCACATGCCTACTCCACAATCTTTTCATTCGGTGACAGTCTCTCCGATACCGGCAACGCCGGACGTTTCACCGACGGACTCGTTTGGGTTGAAACAATGGCACATTCTGATGCCGCAACTCTCATCAATTATTCAGTGGGAGGAGGTACCACCGCTTATGACAATTATGTTGGAATCCCAAACTCCGGCCTGCAGGCACAGATCGATGCCTGGACCTTTTCCGGAGTTGCCCCGACTGACACCCTCGTTACACTCTGGGCCGGTGCCAACGACCTGCTCATTGGACCCCGTTATGACGGCCCTGTAAATATCTACAGTGCACTAGAAAAGCTGTACACATTAGGGGCCCGGGAAATCCTGGTCCCGAATCTACCCGACATTGGTGCAACACCAGCATTTATGAGTCAAGGTACCGATACAGCAGCCAATGCGACAGCATGGACTCTATGGTTCAATAGCGAACTCGAGACGAAATTGCAGGAATTTGTAAACATTCATTCTGACACAACACTCTATTTCCTTGATGCATTTTCTATTTTCGCAGCTATACCGGAAGAGCAGAGATCAGGACTCTTCTGGATAGATGGCTTCCACCCATCCGCAACCGGACATGAACTTATCGCAAAGAGCGCCCTTCAGGTTTTAAACCCGGTTCCGGAACCTGCCACTTGCCTGCTATTCTCCACAGGCCTTGCAATCGCTGGCATTGCAGGTCGCAGAAAGAAAAATAGTGCCGGTTGAACTCAACTTCATGCTCTCATGCCGATGGCAGGTTGTACAGTTGCTCTGCCATCGGTATACTTTAGGTGTCCTCTCTTACCGGAATCCTCGTTTTCATCGCGGAGACACCATGCTCAAAAAAATCTGGGGCCTTGTGGCCATACTCATCCCTCTGCTGACATTGGGGGGATGTGGCGTCACCAGACTGAGCCCCATTGAAGATCTTGAGCAGAAAGTGCAAAGCATTGACTACAGCACCAAAAAAATAGTTCTTATGGAACCGATGATATGGCTTGACAGCAGAGATGCGGAATCAGGCATTATTCTGCCCCAGGGAATTTATCAACTTGAGGCAGAGTCTGGAAATTATCTCTATTTCGCAGCGCCTGACTATATCGAATACAGAACATTGAGAGAAGACAACGAACCGGATCGCAGGTTCCTTTTCGGTGGGCTCTTCCTCTCGAAAAAATCCCACAAAAGAATTCCTGCAGGTGCGTATTACTCAATCTCCGATCTCAACAAAGTCCATTTCTGGCGACTCGGCGACGATTTTATCGAGATGGAAGGTGAGCAATGGCAGAAACTTTTCTGAGAGAACCTTCAAAACGAATTGCATGATCCCTGCCCGCCAAAATCATCAGGCAAATATCGGGATCTTCAGTAGTCCAAACAATCCAACCACAATAGCTGCAATTCCTACCGCTACTTCCAGGGAATTCAGTTTTTCGGCAGCTTTTTCCAGATAACCGCCTATTCCCGGAATAACCAGCACCTTACTTTTCAGCAATAATAAGCCGGCACAGACTCCAACCAGGTCGTGGACCACATACCCCGGCTTGAGCAGCAGAAAGAATGCCCCGAAGCCCAGACAAGCCCAGCCAATATACTGCTGATACTCTCTCAGCCAGCACTCGAGCTTTTGTAATCGCCAACCAACGCCCTGAATATCCCTCAATACCTCAATAGCCAGAATCACTCCCGCCGCGATGTTGGCAAGATCAAAAAAAGCTGTCATCTCCTCCTCCCCTGCCGGGCATACCAATGGCCGGCAAACAATTGCTCAACATCGATAGAAAAAGCGTAACTCTCACATCCTTTGCTACAGACAACGTATCCCTCCCAGGCTCCATTGACAATGACCACAGGGAACCTGGCTACCGAAACAGTCATTGGCCCCGCTGGCATTTTCGTTTATGAGATTCACACATGGTGCCATGGAACAGCTCCAGCACGGGGTGTACTCATATTCTCCAGCCTCTTGCCGAAATTGCCGAAATTCACCCCGCTGCCAGATCTCCGTCAGATTCATGTTGTTTATGTTGCCCATGATTCGCTCCCGGACCTGAATCTCTTCCTGCGAAACCCGGCACGAATAATTATGCCAGAGAAAGTGGCAAGGCATCACATCGCCTCTGACATTTATACAGGCAGTTTTCTCTTCAATAAAGGGACAGCTGCGCTGATCCTGGGCCTGCAATGGAGGCAACACAAGTTCTATCCCATGTTGTTGAGCGATACTGAAAGCCTCTTTACAGTATTGCTCAACCTCCTTGAGCGATATGCCGGAATAGTGAAACAATCCTTCCAGGTTCAGCCGGACATCGTGTTCCCTGGCTTCCTTTTGCAGTTGTGTAAGGATTTTCATCTCTGTTGCAGTGGACCGTGTTCCCGCGAACCTGCGGTAATTGGCAAAGGCCTTTTCCAACTCTACACCCTGCTCTTTCGCCCTGGTTTTATAACGCTCAAAAAGCGCAATGGCCCCTTGGAAACTGGGATTGAACAGACTTGCCTGCTCACTTTGGCCATCGTAGAGAATAAGGTTGGTGGTAATAATATAATCCACCCCGTTCTCTGCCCCCCAACGAATGAACTTTGGCAGCTGCCGGTAGTTTCCCCTGGTCAATACGATTTCAAGCCCGATGCGAAAGCCTGTTTTCGCGTATTTTCGTACAGCCTCCAGATTTTTCAAGCCACGCTGAACAGAGATAAACGAGTGTTCCTTACCCCCGTTGGTCCCGCACGCATTACCGATACCATCTCCAGGTTCAGAAAAATTATCCACAGAAAGACATATAGTTCCCAACCCGGCCGAAACAAGTTCCCGGCCACGTGACTCATCGAGAAGCAGACCATTACTCTGGAAGCCGATGGAAGAGTCTGCTTTCATCGCTTTCGCCGCCATTTCAACAATTTCAGGAAGGGCAGGATGCAACAACGGCTCCCCTATGCCATTCAGGACAAGAGCGTCTGCGTGAGCGAGAGCCGGAAGCAGCCTGCTGAAGGTAGCAAGAGACATATCATCTTCAACGATGCTGCTGCCCTCCATATATTTAACACACATCTCACATTGCAGATTGCAGCGCGTGGTAAGCTCTGCGTAAACCTTCTCTGGATTGCAACTCAATCTATTTTCCATCAAACCAAACACTTTTTCCTTTTCCGTTTTTGTCACCGCCTCAACCAAACAGCACTCTATAGTTCCACAATTCCACGCATTCCACCACTAACTTCCCTTGACTTCCATCATTCAGGCATGATAATTTTCCATGACACGAAAACTATAACTACCGTGTCACTACCAATTATCATTTGCGAGGTTATCCATGTTTTTCCCCATTTCCGGAGTTGAGGTTTCTTTATGGGTTCCCCCACTGGTGGCCTTTGTTATCTCCTTTTTCACTTCGATGGGAGGTATCTCCGGAGCGTTTCTGCTCTTGCCATACCAAATGACATTTCTTGGATATACAGCTCCTTCCGTGAGCGCCACCAACCAATTGTTTAACATTGTAGCCATCCCCAGCGGCGTCTACCGTTATTGCAAGGAGGGCCGAATGGTCTGGCCGCTGACCTGGATCATCATCCTCGGTACCTTACCTGGCGTATTCATTGGCGCTGTAGTCAGGGTTCTCTATCTGCCGGACCCCAGATATTTCAAACTTTTTGCCGCCTGCGTGCTGATCTACATAGGTATCAGGATGGTAAAAAGCCTGATGCAAATGCGACGGGAACGGGCCTCAAAAGTTGCGGCCCGGGAGAATGTTGCCAAAGATACCGAGATCATCGGCTCCCAGGTTCGGGTTACGCACCTGAGCTGGACTCGCATGTGCTATTCCTTCAATGAGACCGGGTTTGAGGTCTCAATCATATCACTTTTCATGCTCAGTCTCGTGGTCGGGGTGGTTGGCGGCATCTATGGTATAGGTGGCGGCTCAATTATTACCCCATTTCTGGTCACGTTCTTTGGGCTCCCGGTCCATACCGTGGCAGGTGCCGCTCTCATGGGAACGTTCGTCACCTCAGTGGCCGGAGTCATTTTTTACCAGGCCATTGCTCCATTTTTCCCTGAAACTGCTGTTTCTCCGGATTGGGCCTTAGGGCTGCTCTTCGGCCTGGGCGGAATGTTGGGCATTTACTTCGGGGCCCGCTGTCAGAAGTATGTCTCCGCCACACACATCAAGCTTATGCTCGCTGTGGTAATCATATTTACAGCCGTAAAATATATCGCTGACTTCATATTATCGTGATAATCATAAAGAGATGTGAAAGGTATTTTTCATAAAAAATCATCAATAGTTCTCACGTGAAAGTTGCAATTAAAGATCAGCGCAGTTATCTGGATGCAGAACAGCTGCACACCCTGGAAACACGCTTTCGCGAGTGGGCCAAAGCGCCAAAGCGAGACGATGTTCGTCTCTCCCGCCAGCGCATTCTCATTATCTTCCTGCTTATCCGTTATACCGGTGCAAAGCTGAGCGAGGTACTGTCACTCACTCCGGCAAATGATATCGATTTTGCCAATCATCAGATCAGCTTCAAGGGAGACAGGGCAGATGGTTCGCTTTCCAGCAGAAAGGTCCATATCTCTGAACAATTTGCCATTGAGCTGCAGGAGGTGCTCGACCTCCCGGAGTTTGCTCCTCTACTGAATTCCCTGGATGTAGACCCCGCCTTTATCCGCAGAAAATTTTACGAGCGGGCCCATGAATGCGGCTTCGACAAGCAGCTTGCCGGACCGGAGATGATACGTGGAGCCCGTGCAGCAGAGTTGATGCGCGGCAACCTGCCAATGCCGGCAGTACAGGAGATGCTCGGTCAGTCAACACCAAATCTCACCTCGGCCTATGTCACATTCACACCTGACGAGATCGATCGGTTAACACGGGTATACATTGAGCGTGAAGCAAACAGGAAGACAAGTGCCAGAAATTCCTTTTTCGGCAAAATACAAGCCATCCGCAAAGGTGAAATTCAGGCAACCATTACCCTTGCAACCCTCAGTGGCAACACCATCACTACCATGATCACCACTAACAGTCTGGAAAATCTTGGTCTGAGCGAAGGGCAACTCATAACGGCGGAAGTCAAGGCACCCTGGGTTATTCTGCAAAATTCATCCGAGCGGCCTGGCAGCAGCGCTGACAATGTGCTGAATGGCGTAATTCAAACCATCAACAGTGGTAAAGTGAGCAGTGAATATGTGGTGAAACTTGCCGACGGCACGACACTCTGCGCCGTCATCTCAAGCGAGAGCGGCCGGGCTCTCCGCCTGAAAGCGGGTGATGAGGTGTGGGCACTGTTCAACTGCTATGGTGTCATCCTGCATCTGGACGGATAAACCCCGCTCCATGGGCTGAAGCAGGGTTTATCCGAAGGTATCGCGTCTTCATACCGGACCATGCTCTGGTCCGTTCGCTGTTAAATGAGCTGTTCGTGTTAATTACGATCCATCATCATCACATCGTTCTTACCCGACCGGCCCACCCTCTGTCTCCGAGCACACTCTCAATAGATGATGCGATAGTGAACCGCAACTCCCTGGCATCGCCGGCTTCAGTGGCCGCGGTATAAAGACGGGTAGCCCAGGATTTGTCCTGAAAGAAACAATAGGTGGACTCGGCAAGCCGATAGAGATCCTCGGCACTGGTGAATTTGCTTTCAGCCTCTGCGTGCAGGTCCCTCACTACAGCTTTACCCGCACCTTCATCCTTACTGAGGAGCTGAGTGAGTTGGCTGAATTCCGCTGAATTACCGCAAAGTTCAAAAGCTTTACGATAGAGTTGCTGGGCCCAGGCCTGATCTCCAAGATCCTTTTGAACCGCGCCGGCCAACATGGCAAACTGATCACGCAATTCATAATGCTCTTCGGCCTGACGGTAGAGTTTTGTGGCCCACTCTTTATCCTTGAGATTTGCCAGAATCGATCTGCCAAGGCGCACAAAGTCACCACCTTTCACCAACCCCTCTTCCTGCTCACTATAGACCGTGCGAGCAAACGCCTCACCATCAGACAATTGCCTGATGCCGCTTGCCACTACCTTGTTAACGCTGGGCAGATCCTGCCAGCGGGAAAGCATGTAATCGAATATGCTCCTTGCCCATTCCGCATCACACAACTGATTGCCGATCTCACCGGCCAGACTCAGATACTCGTCGAAGGTGCTGCTCACTTTTTCGCCTTTTTCCAATAGCCTCCTGCAATACGGTTCATCTGCGAGTTCACTGTTCACGGCAACCGCCAGGTTACGAAAGGCTCCGCTGGTCACGCACTCCATCTCCTGCTGCATGAAGTTCTTATACTTATCAGGGTTTGCCTGCCGTTTTTCAAGCTGCTGACTGATGGAACTTTTCCACTCATCGTCTGTGGCATATTCAAGTACAGCCTGCGCCACCTGCTCGAAAGCTGCTGGTGTAGCAGCCTTTTTCTCTGCAGAGCGCAGCAGTCGTAAGGCACCATCAAGATTGCCCGCATTTTCGGCAAGAGCCTTAGACGTGGCAAGCATCTGAGATGAGTCGTCGGCTGCTTCTCCAGCACGAACATAGAACTCTGCAGCCAACTCACTATCATCGGCCTTGACCCGTACCGACTCCGCCAACTGCAGCAGTTCAGAATGTTTGGTGGAGATGTCACCCGCCTTTCTATAAAACTCTTTAGCCAGTGACAGATCTTCAAGCTCCTCCAGGGTCTTTTCTGCCAGCTTAACCAGCTCGGCACCTCCTTCAAACTTTTCGCTGGCCGCCCTCAACAGAGAGACTGCGTTATCCCTGTCATTCAATTCCTTGGCGCAGACCAGTCCCAGCCCTTGCAATTCTGAACCCTTTTCCAACTTTTCAGCCGCTTCCCGGACAACCTCCTGCACCAGTCCCGCATCCTGAAGGTTCTGACTTGCTGCAACCGCCATGTCCTGAAAGTCTTTACTGCTCTTGCACAGTGCACGTCCTTCGTCAAACACCTTACGAGCCCATGCCTTGTCGCCAATCTTATCAGCAATGCCCTGGGCCAGGGCCGCAAAATCTGAGGCGTTGGTACATTTTGCTGTTGCCTGGGAGGAAATCTCTTCAGCCAGCTCCTTTTCTCCCGTGGTGTCAAGGACATGCTTACTTAATTCCAGAAGTTCTATGCCTTTGCTGCATTTTCCGGCAGCTTCAGTGTAGGTGGCCTTTGCCGTCTCAGCATCACCTGCCCCATGCACGGCATCCGCCAGTTTGATGAGTTCCTCTGCAGAGCGACAAAGCTCCTTGGCTTTTTCTATATATTCTCCTGCCTTTTCATTATTTTCCAACACCTTGCTGGCGCTTTCGGCAAACTGCAGGAACTCCATGGCCGAACCTGCCCAATCCGCACCATCTTCCAGCACTTCCAGAGCCCACTCTTTATCTCCGATATTCTCAACAATATCGGCTACGACCGCGACATAGTCTTCCGTCATCTGACAATCGTCTACCCGCTCTTCCAATTCCTCTTTTGTCAACATAGAGTCGCCTCCGTGAATGTGTTGGTCTTGTTACTACCCTGTTTAGTATCTATCGGACTACATTGAGCGAACATCAGGCTGCCTGGCCCTTACTCCGCAGGTTTTATCAGTTGGCAAAAAATGCGCGGCAACAAGCGTCGAACCTCTCAACTGCTCCGGCGCTAGTTGCCTCACTCACTGCCTAACCCTCTTCTCTTTGGATTCTCGATGGGATACCGTACATGGTGGTCGAGCCTGATGACCAGAACACCAGTCGACCCTCACGCACCATTTCATTTGCCACGTTCTTTATGACTCGTGGCTTGGCGTCCGGGTCACATTTATAAAAATCCTTGATGTACAGTTGCGGTTTGGGAGAAGTCGTTGCTTTTTTCTCAATCGCATCTTTCAACTCTTCCACGGATAGTGCCATTTGTTTCTCCATTTTTTAGGGTTCCCAGTAAGCTGATAACCAATTGAAATTAAATGCTACCAGCGGATTCTCGTTTCCGCTCTGTTCAGCAGATCAAATCACACCCCCGCCCCACTCATCAGTGAATCATGCCCCTGACATCGAGGAATTTCTCATAGTTACCGGAGACAATCTTTCCATCTCCTCCTGGAAGTGGCTTATGCATTACCGCTTCCTCACGACCGCTTATCTGCAAAGCGCTTCGCCCGGTATAAAATATCTTCTCCACAGGCAGCCCAAGCACATCCTGGCATTTTACAAAGAGTTGGGCCGCCTTTATCTCAATAGCCTCGATCTCCTCGGTATCGATGATGATATAGCCTTGTCCCGGATAGGTGTTCTTCATAAACGCGCTCAAGTCCATCGCCATAACTGAACTGAATCTACCCCGCACACGGATATTCATTGTTCCTCCGGCCTCTGTCTCCGGCCCCCAATCCCCTCACTGCTGTTGTTGCCTCATAATTCTATACCAACTCAATCATTATCAATATTTGCATCACTCTGTACCATCGCCGCCCCCACCGTTCAAATCGGCCTCAAAGAGCGGAGATCATCAGGGGTTGACCAGCCTCACCTATGGAATATCAAACACTGTTAGCATGTCCTAATTTTATTTACAACACCTATCTTGCCCTGGTCAAAGCGACTGTAAAAAACGAAGTACAGAGTATAAATCAAACCGAAAAGGCAGCACATCTTCAACTGGCATCATTTGCCGGAGTCAACCCTTGTTATCATCCCGGGCCTTACTGCTCTTCTTGGCTGAATGGGCACCAAAGGTGGCGTGTTCCAGGGTCGCAGCCAGGCCAATTGCTGCTCCGCTGTAGTCAATTGCAAAGGAGATGTAAGAACGTCATCAGTCGCCCTGATCGGAACCGAGACCTGATCCTCGCCCATCAGGCAAAACCACCCGGTGTCCAGTTCGGGCAGACGAAGCGGTTCATTCGGCTGTACTGCTTTGAGCTGGGCAACAATTCTTCCCCGTCCCAGATCTTCTATCTCAAGCAAACCAGCCTGGGCGGGATAGACGATATCGTAACCTTTGCCGTCAACCAGATACCCTGCCTGGTTCACCTTAACTGATGCGCTCAGATCCTTTTGGGCAGGCTCTGCCGAGACAGCCTGTCCGACAAGAGAAAAATCAAGCAGAAGATGTACCGGCAACCACCATAGCGATTGTGTTCTTTTCATGGCTTCAACTCAGATAAAATTGAACCTTACACGACTCCAAAGTACGGGCATATTGCGCTTACACAACTGTACTATGACTTCCAGTGAGATTCAAAGAGATGGTCACAAACACGATCTCTATAATAGTTAGGCGTCAAACCAAAGATAGACGAATTCGCACTTCATTGCACAATTTTTTCTACCGATATTTCAGATAAAAACCACAACATTCAGCATCAGATTCTCAGCCCTGGTCATTATGGCCACAGAACACACTTCCCAGGGGTCGGTAAACACAGCAATGATCAACAAAAGCAGTACGTTTCTTTCTCGCTCACCTCAAGGAGATTATCGGGGACTTAACCAGCCATCCGACATTTTGATATCGCGCAATTACCAAGGTATACTAAAAAAAAGATCACTATTACCTGCGGGCTGACCATGAAAAAATCCGTTTTTTTTCTCTTACCTTCCACCAGAAGGTTTTTCCGGGTGGGACGTCGCACCATGAATTTTTCCTTAAAGAACCTGTTAAATGGTTATATTTACGGGCGCTGGATCTACCATTACATAGGCTTTGGCACCCGGGAACATAGCTTTACCCGCAGGTTTCCGACGCTGACCAGCTTTCTCTTCAAAATATTCAACCCTTCCAACAAATCCACTGCAGACAATGAACCCGTCACTTTTGCCGACACCTACCACGGCAAAGTCATCTGCCTTGACGAGGCAAAAAAAATCGTCACTTTAAACAAAAAAATCGACATCCAGGATCTGGAACAGGTCATCCCCTACAAACTTGCCCGCTCAATAATTCTCGAAAACCCGTTGCACCTGGCAGTGCTCGACTGCCCTTGCCGCCTGGTCCGTCAAAAGCACTGTAAACCTGTTGATGTCTGTATCATTGCCGGAGAAGTCTTCACCAGCTTTGTACTTGAGCACCATCCTGACAAGAGCAGAAAAATCAGTGTTGAAGAAGCAGTGGAAATTTCAGAGGCTGAACACAGGCGCGGTCATGTTCACCATGCATTTTTCAAGTCTGACCTGTTTGGCCGTTTCTATGCAATCTGTAACTGCTGCGGTTGTTGTTGCGGCGCCTTGCAAGCCTGGCAGAGAGGTACTCCCATGCTGGCCTCCTCCGGTTACGTTTGCAAGGCCGACCAGAGTCTCTGCACCGGTTGTGGAGTCTGTGTCAGATTTTGCCAGTTCGGCGCACTTTCACTCGAAGATGGCCGTATCGTGATTGATGAAGAACGCTGCCTGGGATGCGGGGTCTGTGTCAGCAAGTGTAAGGAAAACGCCCGTTGGCTGGAGCTGGACCCGTCACGGGGAACCCCGCTTGATCTTGATGCGCTCACAAATTGAAAAGCCCGCAATCGAATCATCGATTGCGGGCTGGGGTCCGACAGGCTCCTGGCAAAAAAACACCTTTCAGCTCGATTGGGATCAGTCGATTATCTCAAATAAAGCCTGGACCTTGGTACGGATCTGGCCCTCATCATTATCGGAGTAGTCTGTCTCAATTTTCAAAAACGGCATGTCGTGCTTCTCGCTGATATACTGGCCGACCTTATAGGACTCGACGTTGTAAGAATGACAGGCGGTGAGCACAAAGTCGATCACTGCGTCAGGCTTGAAATGTTCGATCATTTCACTGAGCGCCTCCAGACGTCCCTCATTGGGTGTCATACAGGAACATGGAATCTGCAAATACCTTTTCGCAAGCGCCTCGGCGGGGTCCGCCATATCTTCTTCGAAGTCCTTCGCAAAAAGTTTGAGGCCGGTACAGCAATCCGGAGTGACAACCACGCCGCCACACTGCTCGATAATCTTGTAGATTTTCAAAGCATCTCCACCAACCGGGCTGCCTGTCACCAGTACCCTTGGTGAGTTTTGGCTGCCGTAGTGAACCCCTTCGGCTACACGCCGTTCCAACCGCTCGATAATCCCCTCCAGTACCGGAACGGCATCATCAACATCATACGGCAGGGCCATAAAACTGATATCAAACATCTCCTGCCAATTGATAACTGGCGGATGGATCGCTGCGTAGTCAAAGATTTTCCGCATCAGCTGATTTCGTTTGTTACTCTTTTTAATGCTCTCTTCGATCTGCAGATCGGTAGCCGTGCGGTTAAACGTCTCCTCCAGAAAACCCTGCAGTTTTCGAATCATTCTGGTCCAATTCTCTTTGGCTTCAACCTCGTCCGGCAACTGCGGTAAATCCATCACATGGAGCGGCTTAACTTCTGCCGCCAGCTCAAACATTTTCTTTTTGCCATCACATGTGGTTTCAGCGACAACCGCACCGGCCATAGAGAAAAATGGGCAACTTCCTTCCTGAATGAAGCCATAGCTCGACTTGATCAAAGGACAGAGATTCGCCGGCAAAACAGTCTCTGCGCTGGCAATTGTTGCTTTGGCAAAGGCGCAGAGAATAGCCGGCGTAAGCCCCATGGCCTGCATTATCTCGATCGGAGCGTACGCACAGTAGGTGCCGACGATGGGTTGGTCGTTCTCCTGCTTTTTCTGCATATATGCCAACACTCTCTTTGGAGCCGGTTGACCTGCATATTCATCCTCAAACAGCGGAATCATCTCTTCCATCTACGTTCTCCTTAATAATATATATTCAATTCCCTGAACCTGTTACTGGAGCGCACTCTCCAGCGCCAGCAAAGCCGCGCCGTAGGCGCCAATTAATTGCGGGTCTTCAGCTACCTGTATTTCCCTGTCAAGGGTTCTCTCAAGCAACATCCTGATGCACGGGTTCCTGGCCACACCGCCGGTAAAGACCAGCTCTCCCGCATCTGTTGCCGAGACTCTTCGAATCATGCCACTGACTCGCCGCACCACGCTGTCGTGCAAGCCCAAGGCTATCTCCCTGCAATCTTCGCCCCGGCCTATGAGGCTGGTTACTTCACTTTCGGCAAACACCGTACACATGGAAGAGATTGTGATATCTTTTTTTGCAGCCAGGGCCTCGTTTCCGAAATCCTCTATGCGGTATCCCAGAGATTTGGCCATGATCTCCAAAAATTTCCCGGTTCCCGCCGCACATCTGTCATTCATCTCAAACCTGCTCACTCGTCCTGTCTCAGACAGAGAGATGACTTTACTGTCCTGACCGCCAATATCCAGCACCGTCCGGACTCCAGGGAAAGTGGCCATTGCGCCTCGTGCATGCGCCTTGATTTCGGTTACTGTCCGGGCTTCGATTGATAGTTCAAACAAATTTCGCCCATACCCGGTGGCCATGATCGCATCATAGGACACCTGCGACAACAGGCTATCCACTTCACTCATGGGGTTGTAACCGGTGTCCCGCTGGAAGTTCTCAATTATGGTGCCGGCCTTATCGACTATCACCAGTTCGATGGTCCGTGAACCAATATCTATTCCTGCAAAATGTTGACCCATTTACAGCTTCTCTCCTCTCGCCTTACCGGCATGATAACGCCGTCTGCCCCAAAATGATGGAGTATTCATACAGAACTTCGCCAGCCAGCAAACTGCATTAGACTGGGCGATTTGTCAAATAGGAAATTCAAATAGATATCGATGCAATCAATTGAATTCTCGATAGTTATTCTGAAAAGAAGCGAAAGAGCGGAGTAAGCCGGAAATGCAGTTTTGGAATTGCCAGAGCCCGGAGAAACTGCAAAAACTATCAAACGTACACGGTTTACCTGAGAGCAGGATATTACTGGATGGAAAAAATCACCTCCAGCCTGCGCCCATCAGGGCCAATTGAGATGTACATGGTATGCTGAGACTGCAATCCTGCCGGGTAATTGACCAGAACAGTTTTCTCCCCCGTCAGATATCCCGCTCCACTGCAGCGCCAGCAGTTGTGAAAACCGGTCCCGGTTTGACTCCGGCAACTTGGGCAGCGCAAACGGACAGGAACCCTGATATGAACATTACCACCTTTGGCAGCCTGTTCTCTGGTGAGAAGGACTTCGACGGTCATACTCTTCAGGCGAACACCCTCTGCCATGGTCGATTCGGTGAAATCTGTCAGCATCCTGTCAAACAGGCTGTCAAAGAGAAAGCCATAGTGGTGTATAGATCTGTCCACGGCTCTTATCGTACTCTCGGCAGTCCGCTCTTCCGGAATCAGGGGCTCAACCATATCATCTTTGCCCAGTGACGAAGATCCAGCGCGCCGATGCTGTTCAACCTGAATCCTGCCCTTAAGTATCTTATCATAATTACGGCGCAAGGTGGGGTCACTCAGGACCCTGTACGCCTCATGTATTATCTGGAATCGGGACTGGTTGTTCCCGTGGTGATCAGGATGAAATTCTTTTGCGAGTTTGCGATAGGCATTTTTGATATCTGCTTGAGTTGAATCCTCTGGGACGCCAAGAATAATATAATAATTTTTAGGCATTTCAGATCCTCCTGCTGTTACTTCTCATAAGCTGTTTACGGCCTGTTTTCCTCCTGGCTTGCTGAGCCTCTTGGGGAAGGATTACCAATCCTCCACGACATTTCCTTTTTTCATGGTATCAGTAATCTTCAAAATATTCTGCTTCAGCCCGGCAGCTCGATCCCCCCCCTCTGAAAACATGAATGTTTAACAAGCGGAGAGCATGCCGGCATAATCAGCGAATATCAACTCGTCCCTCTCCTGCCTTTTTAATATTTTATGCATCAAGAATACTCTGCCAAGCCTCGGTATGAGCCGAATATTACTCTGCCAATATTTATAATGATCGGGATGAAAATTGAAAATACATCCGTGACGCCGGTAGCTATATTGACAGACATTACAATCGTTCATAATTTCTGAGAAACACAGGAGAGAGCACATAAAACAACAACTTTTCTCCGCATTTTTGTGCACATACGACATATTTCTGACTTCAGAAAAGGAGGAATGTTATGTGGACTCGAGCGAGTGACTTTGACCGTATGCTTGGCGCCATGGATCTGTTCCGCAATCGTATGAACCGGCTCTTTTCGGATTTTGACAGATCGTATGACAAGGATTTTGACTGGAGGCCGTTTGAGGGCGGTCCGCTCACAAACCTCTCTGACACGGGTGGGCACCTGAAGCTCGCTGTTGAACTTCCCGGCATTTTAAAGGAGGATATCACCCTTCGCATCCAGGGAAACTATGTCGAGATCAGTGGCGAAAAAAAGGCCGAATTACCGAAAGGATACAAAGCGCATCGACTGGAGCGTGGGACATCCTCGTTTACCCGCAGTTTCACTCTCCCAATGGAGGTTGATGCGGAGCGGGTTGAAGCGGTGCTGAAAGAAGGCATCCTGACCCTGAGTCTGCCAAAGGCTGAAGCTGCCAAACTCAAGCAAATCACCATTAAATGATAGATCTTCCATAAGTGCATTTACAACTTCAATGGAGGGACAGTCATGAGCGATAGAAAAGAAATGATTCTGAAAGAGGAAAGCATGCCGGAACGCACCAAAGAGCTGCCGGTAATAGCCCCGCTGGTTGATATCTTTGAAAATGACGATCAGATCCTATTACATGCCGATATGCCTGGTGTAGCCAAAGAACAGATTAGCGTGCATGTTGATAATGGCAGGCTTGAGATCAGCGGAGTCCGGAAACTGGACACCTCCGGATCAGAGATCTGGAAAGAGTTCGATAGCGTCGAGTACAAAAGGGTATTTTCCGTCCCGCAGTCAATTGACGTACCCAAAGTCAATGCGGAGCTGAAGGATGGTGTACTCAAACTCTACCTGCCTAAGGCTGAAGCAGCAAAGCCCAAGGTTATAGAAATCCGTTCCGCCTGACAGTTATGGATACCGGCGCCCGGAATGTTTGGCACATTTTCGGGCGCTGTTTCTTGCCATGCCTGACAGGACATTCTGTAGGTATTTGCCATCGAATCCCTGAACGATCTCATTCTTTTTTTGCAACCCACACGGGATTCACCTAAATTCCCTCCCAGCCCCCTCAAGCGTATAGTTGAACCTGGGCTGCCTGGCCTGGGCTTTCAATCCCCAAGCAATCCTGCAGAATATTTTCTTTTCAGACGGCTATTCACCACTTTCCATATACATTTTTCAGGTCAGCACTCCGAGCTCCCCTTCGCCATCTAATCGCCACCTGCCTGTAAACAGCACAATATCCTTTTTGGGGAACACACGCTAACCACCCGCCACAATGTGCCATTCTGTTATTGTCAAATTGTGCTTAGCACTGTATTTGTGAACACTGGTCGCTGATCCTGGTCAGCAATAACCTGATTAACAAAGGAGAAGTACAGCAATGTTGAGTTCCGTCAGTTTACGGGTCCGGCTCTTTGCCATATTCGGCACCATGAGCCTGCTGATGTTTATTTGCAGTATCGCCATGCTCTGGCATGCCACCGAAATCAACAATCTCATTAAGAGAATGGTCCAGAAAGAGCTGGTTATTTATAAAATTTCTCAGAAACTGGAAGTTTCACTGGCAAACCAGAAAGGGCTCCTGACCTTCTTCTTCGTTGATGGCAACCAGGAATGGCTCGACTCGCTGGAAACATTCCAGACCGATTTTGAACGGGAACTCAACCAGGTTCTGAACATGAACCTGAGTAGCTGGCAACGACAAATTCTGCAGGAGATTTCCGAAAAATACATCATTTACAAAACAGAGACCCTGCACGCAGTTGAAGAGTATCTTGAAAATCCGGCCACGATAAATATATCCGAAGCCCATGCGCGGCAAAGAGATCACCACTTTAACCTGCTCTACCTATGCGCCAAACTGGGAACGGAACAATGGGACGATATTATCGAAGAGGAGATTCGTGAAATTGAACGTTCGGAAGTGTTTAAACAAGCAGGATATCTGGCAATCATCTCTTTCACGATTCTCTGCCCACTCTTTTTCTTCCTGCTCTACAAAAAAATTCTCGGCCCCATCCGCGATATGGCCCTTCAAACCGGCAGCACGTTCCAGGCAAGCTCTCAAAACGAAATAGCTTCGTTGGAGCAATCACTGGGCAACATGAAAAAGGGGTATGACCAAGCCAATGATGAATTGACCCGAAGCCGAAAAAACCTTGTCGAAGCGGAAAAAATGGCCATGGTTGGAGAACTGGCAGCAGGCGTTGCCCATACCATCCGTAACCCGTTTACCTCCATCAAAATGAGAATGTTTACACTGTCACGTTCATCACAACTGTCCAACGACCAGACAGAAGATCTGAAGGTAATTTCTGAGGAAATCGACAGGATAGACAATGTGGTGACCAGCTTTCTTGAGTTTTCCCGCCCTCCGAAGATAAAATTGGAAAAGCATGATTTAAAAGAAGTAATTCAATCTGTTGGCAAGCTTATGGAGTTTAAGCTCCAAGGCAAAAATGCCGAGCTAACCTATGACTTTCAGCCGGACCTTCCCGAGGTGCTGATAGATTATGACCGAATGCGCGAAGCACTGCTGGGACTTTTGACCAACAGCTGCGAAGCCTTTGTCGGCAGCGGCAGGATTGTTATTCGGACCGCAAGCGGCTATGATCCGAACGACGGTAACGTTGTTGAGATAACAGTGCGGGACGACGGCCCAGGCATCCCGGAATCTATTAGAGACAAAGTCACCTCTCCTTTTTTCACCACCAAGGATGAAGGTTCCGGTCTTGGCTTGAGTATTGTCGACCGCATCGCCCGTGAACATGGCGGTAAGTTGTCAATTATTCCCACAAACACCGGCACCAAGATACGAATCAGACTCCCCATGTAGGATGGACCCATGTCAGAAATCCTTATCATCGACGACGACCACCAGCTCAACGCCAGCTTCTCCAAAATCCTCAGGCAGGAAGGGTATCAGACCGACTCTGCCTTCAATGGTCAGGAAGGTATAGAACAGGCATTGGCGACCAATCCGGAGCTGATCGTGCTCGACGTACGGCTGCCCGATATGAGTGGAATCGAGGTATTCGAACAAATCCACGCCGAACGCCCTAAAATCCCGATTATCATTATCACCGCCCACGAAAACACCGAAACCGCCATCGGTGCCATCCAGAAAGGCGCTTACGATTTTATCTACAAGCCTTTCGATATCCCGGAAATGCTTGAGCTGATTGAAAAAGGGCTCAATACAGGCCGCGCCATGTCTTCGCCAATTGCGGTCAACCCCGAGTCGGAAACCTATACCGGTCATGAAGCAATTATCGGCAGCGGCAAGGAGATGCTCGATGTTTATAAATCCATCGGCAGAGTCTCCCATACCAGCGCCACCGTGCTTATTCGTGGTGAATCGGGCACAGGTAAAGAACTCGCCTCCCGTGCCATCTATAACTATTCGCACCGGGTGGATAAACCATTTACCGTGATCAACTGCGTGGCCATCCCAGAAACACTGCTCGAATCCGAACTGTTCGGCTATGAAAAGGGTTCCTTCACCGGAGCCATGCAGAGGAAGATCGGTAAAATCGAGCAGGCGAAGGGTGGCACAGTATTTCTTGATGAGGTTGGCGATATGCCGCTCTCTATTCAGGCCAAGCTTCTCAGACTGCTTCAGGAAAACAGCATCGAGCGGATCGGCGGAAAAGAACAGATTGCCGTGGATGTTCGTATCATCGCCGCCACCAACCGTGACCTGGAACAGGCTGTGCGTGATGGCAGCTTCCGCGAAGATCTCTATTATCGTCTGGGAGTGGTGACCATCACCCTGCCGCCGCTCCGGAAGCGGAAGGATGATATCCCATCCCTGGTGCATTATCTGCTCTCAAAGCTTTCCCAAAACATGGATATTACCAATCCCGGTATCTCCCAGGATGCTCTGAAAAAGCTTACCCATTATGACTGGCCGGGTAATATCCGGGAGCTGTCAAATACCCTCAAGAAAACTCTGATTTTCAATAGAGGAGCAGCGGTTCAGCCTGAAGAAATCAACTTTCAGGGCGAACTCCAGCATGATACCTTCGCAATGAGTCATGAGGAATCCATCCAGACCTGGGCACGCTCGATCCTCATCTCCGGTCAGCACCCCAAGGCCCATGACTTCTGCATCGACCACATCACTTCTACTCTCATCAGGGAAGCACTCGACCTCACCGGCGGCAACCGCTCCCAGGCCGCAAGAATGCTCGGAATATCCCGCCCAACCCTCCATGTGAAGATGGATAAGTATCAGTTGGGTGGTCAGGAAGACAATTAGTCAGGGGTTAGAAGCTAGAAGAGAGGTGAGAGCAACTGTGTTCAAAGTCAAACCTAATCGTACAGATGAAATCTGCAACTGACTCAGAGGTAAGGGTTTTAAATTTCATCATCTTTGTTCAGCATAAGTAGGCGACCAAGTGGTTTGATTTCTCACCATGACATTTAGGATGGTTAAGAGTTTCCGCATGCATGCCGTCAGAGCAACCTTAGGCTTTTTTCCACGAGCAATTAATTGCTCGTGGAAAGTCCTGATGACAGGGTTGCAGCGTGCGGCTGTCAAAGCCCCCATGTACAAGACAGATCTTATCTGGGCTCTCCCTCCCCATATTCTTCGGGAACCGCGAAAAAAGCCGCTATCTCGATTGAGTGGAGCTACTCCGGCCAGTGCTGCCACCTCTTTTCTGTTGAGTTGGCCCAACTCAGGCAAGCCTGCTAGGAGTGCAAGCGACAATACTGGTCCTACACCTGGCACGCTTTGTAATATTTTATCGTTTACTCGCCAGACATCTGATTGCTGGATGAGCTTTTGGAGATCCCCATCAACGTTTTGCAAACGTTTTTCCAGCCATTTGATATGTGCTTCAAGATCTTTGCGAACATGTTTTGTAGAGCATCTAAGGCGATTTTTTTCCATAGTTAACATGTCCACAATTTGCCTGCGGCGCACTAGAACAGCATCCAATTCTCGAGCTTGCTCGTCTTTGATCGGTCGAGGTTCTGGTCGAATAGCTTCACCAAATCGAGCGATTATTTCAGAATCGATAGAATCTGTTTTTGCCAACTTGCCAGTAGCTTTAGCAAAGTCCCTCACCTGTCTGGGGTTTACTACGACAATGGGTAGGAATTTCTTGGCAAGTTCACTTACGAGGGGAATCTCAAGGCCGCCCGTTGATTCAAGAACAATCAATGTAGGCTGTAATTCCTCAAAGCGTTTTACCAGAGCGGAAATTTCCGTTGGAGCATTGGCTGTACTCCATTTTTCCTTGGTTGGCCGAACGGCGATGTCCAGCTTAGTTTTTGATACATCAATTCCAATAAATATCTGTTGATCCATGTTAGATTTCCGTTTCCCAGCCTTGTGAAATGCGGGCTCTTAGTAAGGCCCCGGCAACTGTTCGGGTTAAGCAGAAAGGACCATAACGACCAGCGCTCACACACGGGCTCGTAGTTTAATTGTCCCAAGGAGTGGTCGATCTGTTACGGTCATGTAGCGAAATATGTTACTTAGTAAACTATGTAGGAGTATGGGCGCAACATACAAGGAGTAACGGCTGGTGCTTCGCCTTCGCACAACATCAGAAGTAATAGCCTGTTCTGACCATGAACTGATAACCAGCCTGAACCAGCACCTCGCTGAACGGACACATTCCCAAGGCACCACCACACACCTCTCCGCAGGACAACCGCATGTTGAATCGACTGGACTGCCGGCAAAACCAGTTCAGCCCCCTCGTCACTCCATTATCGGTACAAGCCAGCCGGATCGGACCGATACGAGCAGTATTTACTTCTTCATCTTATATGGATTCATGCTCAATACCGGACAGTTAGAACGTTTAACCACCCGGGAGGTGACACTACCCAGCAGAATCTTTTCGAGACCTTTGGTACCGTGGGTACTGATTATCACCATATCTGCCCCAACATCATCGACATACTGCACAATTTCTTCAGCAGGATCACCGACAAACACTTTCCCATTACACCGGATGCCATCCTTGCCTGTTACGGCAACCAGCCGTTCCATCATTTTTTCAACAGAACTTTTGTACTCATCCTCCTTAATGGCTGAGTACCTTACGACCATCTCCCCGCCAAGGCTGTACCCCATGGGAATGACGTGGATAAGATACATTTCCGCATCAAATTTTCTCGCCAACTCAGAGGCATAATCAACCAGATACTCTGTGTTATCCTCGAAATCTACGGGTACAACAATCTTTTTCAGGATCTCCATATTCATCTCTCTTTACAGTGAAATAATCTTAGAGCTTCCACAAAATCTGAAAACCGCAAGAGGCATATAAAAACAGCAATACTTTAACTATGCCTCTCATATTTCCTGCCATCTATTGAGAATAATTATATCATGGCTGAGCAAATGAACGTAGTCGACCGGGAATTACGGCCGAACAGCCCATTGATACAGGCATTCCCCAAATGATGATGCCCGGACTCCCGGGCACCGGGTGCATTGGGATGATGAAGAAACACCGATCGGCATTCGGGCAATTCTGCTGGCTCGCTATCGTTAATTTTCCAAAACGTCGGGCCGCAGCATAAGGTGTAAAAATTACCCATCGCAGAGATGAGTGAGTAAAAACTGTTCACCACTCTTTTGCCTGCCCTTACTGCAAGATTTTTTCCCCCGCCAGTTCGATTCGATAGTTCAGGGCGATAACCGTTTCAGCCAGATCAATGCCCATTCTGGCACATGAATTGATTGGTGTTTTCTGCAAGTCAGCCCGAAAACGTTATCAGATACACTCCGGGACATTAGTGATAAAAGTTAACATGAAGAGATGTGAGATGAACAGAGAGCACGTAGCATATATAGATTACAGAAAATTTACGGCATTTGCTGTATTGCTGATGGTTTTCACTGTGGCCGTAGCACAAACTGCATTAGCAGGCCCTTCCCAGAGCGGTTACGCTCCCGGGCATCATGTAAAGATGCTGCCTAAAGGTCACATGGTGGTGAAGCATAGCGGCAAGAATTACTACTTCCACAATGGCTATTACTACCAGAAAAACAGAAACGGTTTTAATGTTGTAACCGCACCCGTTGGCATTACCATCAAAAAACTGCCGTCCGGCGCTCAATCGGTAAAAATCGGCACGGACGTCTATTATAATTACTACGGCGTGTATTATAAGAAATCCAGGAATGGCTATGTGGTCATTGAGAGACCAAGGGGAATTAAGATCACCTCTCCCAAACAGAACCTGAAAAAGACCTTTATGGTCAAAGTCGATTCACCTGTTCTCAACGTGCGAACAGCACCGGCAATGGGTTCTTCCGTCACTGACAGGGTGTATCGGGGGGCTAAGCTCACAGTGAGAGCCAAGAATAATGGCTGGTATTATGTACGGCTGCCAAACGGCTCTTTCGGTTGGGTAAACAGCAGATTTACTTCTTAGCGGGTTACCGCTCCCAAAAATAATGGCAAGGGAGTGCATGCCCCCTTGCCACCTAACCGTAAAACCGTAAAACCGTAAAACCGAAGTATTTAGAATGAACGGTTATACTGCAAACCCATTAAAATCGCATCCGCATGGGTGGTTGCGTTGACAGAAGTGCCCAGCTCTGTCGTTTCTGTTACGGCCACATCCTTACCCAACAGGTAGGTAAAGCCGAAATCAATATCAGATTTTTCATTGAGGGCATAGGTGAAGCCGGCGGAAAACCATTGGCGATCTGAATCGGGTACGGAAATAGAGGTAACCTCATCCTGGGCGGCGGTGTCATACATATAGCCGGCACGAAGCGTCCAGGTATCGTTCAGGTAATAAGTACCGCCGAGGGCAAAATGCCAGCCATCCTGCCAGGCATAGTCCTTATCATAACTTGGGCCAACCATACCGCCATCTAAATCACGAAATTCAATCTTATCGAAAGCACTCCAGCCAATCCACTGGATACTGTAATGCACCGCGAACTTGGTATCTTCGATTCTATGATAACCGGAAAATTCCGCTATATCCGGCAGAGGTAAGCTGATTTTCTGGCCCTTGTCATCTTCAGTATCCATGGTGGGGCTATAGCGATATGACAGGCCGAAGCGGTTGTTTTCATTCAGCTCATATGTGGTGCCAAGATTAAAGCCCACAGCCCAGCCATCTGCTTTATCCACATCAAGAACAGTTGGACCTCCGGTAACGGCACGTCTCATTGAGCCCTGACCGTAGATAAGGTCCAGACCCGCCCCGACACTCCATTGCTCGTTAATGCGGTAGGAACCTGCTAATCCAAGATTATAGCTCTTCACGTCGGTCAAGCCGGCAAACTCGCCTGCCGGATATGAATCGGGAAATTCTGTCTTGGTGCCGAAGTTTGAATAGGCGGTAACGCCCACGGCAAATTTATCATCGATTGGCACGATGAGATGAAAATTGGGGGCAATGGAGGTGCCACCGACATCATCAACAGTTCCAATGGCACCGCCATTATAGCTGGCATCTTTGACTTCAATCAGGGAGGTGATCGTTTCAAAACCAAGCGACATTGACGTTTCATCAAAAAGTGCCATGGCTGCAGAGTTGCGGGCCACTACAGAGGCGTTATCTGCGATTACAGCATCACCTGCGAAGGCGCGACCAATGCCGGTTGCTGACTGAGCATTAATTTGAAAGCCTGCGGCCATGGCATGGCCCGAAGCCAGACTTATTGTCACCACGATCACTGACTGTTTCAACAGATGTGTATTCTTTATCATTAGGAACTCCCTTTACCGACTTCCGCTCTCTCATCAACCCTGACATGAGCGTCCCGCTTCATACCTGAACTATTGGACGCAAGAACGAGTAATTAATATCTCTCTCCACTGGCGAGCTTCGAACCCGCCCTTACTCTCCTTTTGAGCCAAACAACAATGTAGCAATAAAAACAGTAGATTAAGACTGTTTCGGGTATATCGTTTTGCCCAAAAAACAAAAAGTCAGGGACTATACCATGGAGACAGGAGAAGTAAACGACTAAAGGAAAGTATACGGGGAGTTAGCCGGTCAATACCGAAATCGGGTAAAATGCTTCAAATCATTCAACGACAGCCCGGCACACAACCAGGGTTGCTTGCGGGAAAAGATCAGTAAAACTGTTGCCGGAAATCGATCGACAGAGTCGAAACCATGTCGCGGGGTTGAGTCGGCATGGCAACCCAGCTGGTCACCTGACATCGCGACATAAAATCACTGCAAAAAGCGGGGAGAGCGCCACTCATACGTCATCAGGAAAGAGTAGGCTGATATTCTTCAGCAACGCGTTCAACTCCACCGGCTTGGCCATGTAAGAGGCCACAGGCGCCTCCAGCTTGACCTGATCCTCTCCTGCCGGGCCGTCACCGGAAACAACAATAATCCTGGCGGAAGTGCCTCTATCCCTTAAAATCCCTACTACTTCAAGCCCGCCAATATCCGGTATCTTTAAATCGAGCAGCATCAGGTCATATGATTCCTGAGCCATGATATCCAGTGCGGCGCGCCCACTGTGTGCGATCCCGATCTGAAATTTTCTCAACTCCAGCCGCATGGCAAGGGTTTGAGCAAACTCCACCTCATCATCTACAATCAATATCCGCAAGACCTTACCGTTCTTCGCTATCATGCTGTTCCCCCTCTATCGGAATAGTGATTGTAAATGCGGTACCTTTGCCGGGATTTGAGTGCACTGTAATATCACCGCCCAATTTCTTGATCAGGCCATAGGTTATGGAAAGCCCCAGCCCTGTGCCCTTACCCTGCTCCTTAGTGGTGTAGAAGGGTTCAAAAATCCGGTACACCACCTCCTGCTCCATGCCTGGCCCGTTATCCTGCACTGTTACCTGGATATCCCCCACAAGTTGACTGGTGGTAATGGTGATTCCACCATCCTTGCCGATGGCGTCTATGGCATTGTTGATGATATTCAGAAATATCTGTTGAAGCTGCATCCTGTCGCTTTCAATCGTCGGTAAATCATCACCAAAATGCAGACTTGTATTGATACGGCTATATCGCATAGCGCTTTCCAGAAAAGTGAGCACTTCGCAAATAAGGTCATTAATCTCAAATTTCTCAGCCCTCACTTCGCCGTGCCGGGCAAAACCGAGAAGCCGGTGGGTGATAGCCTTACACCGCTTCACACTGGTATTTATCCCTTTCAGGTTTTTCTCGATGGTAGCCTTATATTCGAAGTCAGACGTTATGGTGAGCAGATCCTCTATAAGCCCTGTTTTCTCATTGATTATCGCCAGTGGGTTATTAATTTCATGACCTACGCCCGCAGCAAGTCGGCCGATTGAAACCAACTTGTCGTTATGCTCCGCCTCCTTCAGCATCGACATCTGCATTTCATCCGCGCTGCGGATAAGGTTGATCAGATAGCTGACCAGGTACTGAATAATAAAAACACCCAGAATGATACTGCCGAGTATGATGTACAGAAGCTGCTTTTTAAAAGCCACCCAATCCGCCTGGTGAATAAAATGCTTCTTCACCAGAACCACCGACCAGGGCGTATTCGGTATTTTGCCTATCGCCTCAAAAATCGCCTCGCCATTTTCCGCCACGGTATGATGGGTACCGGCCGCAATCGCCATTGGATAGCTCTGAAAGGTATCTCCATAGTAGACCGATGGAGTCTGTAGTACCCCCGACTCATCGACAATGAACAAGTCTGCTGCGGCGTTGGTCTTGATGGTATTGACAAACTTTTGCAGAGTCAGCGCATCAATGGTTGCCCTGAGCACCCATGGTTTTCTCGTCTTCGGGTCGATCTTGCTGACGGCGATGGCAAAATGGGGAGTCTGGCGATATCCCATATAGACAGTACTGATATGGAGCCCGCTGGCCATGACCTCCCGGTACCAGCTCTCCTTGGAATAATCCTTGCCCACAAGGTCATAGGGACCATAATAGGCCTGTTTGATGCCAACGCTGTCAATTACCCCGAGGTCGGCAAAGAATCCGTAATGTTCTCGTTTTCTCTTGAGTACCTCCATCAGGTTATGGCCGCTCACCAGTTCCTGGTAGCGATCTTCCCTGGCTACGAATTCAACCACTGAGCTGAGACTGTCGACCATGTGCTGCATAGCGCTGACCGAACCATCGAGCTGCCAGTTCAACTGTTCAGACTCTGCCTTGACCAGCAGGTTGTGGTAATAATAGTAGCTCAGCCCCGATACCATGCTCACCGGCACCAAGGCTATAACGACCATTGCGCCCAAAAGTGCATAACGCAGCTTTTGATAATTACGCTTGGAAGCGACAAATCGACCGGGTTTCAGAGAATCGGGAATCACCCGTTCAAAATCAAGCGATGTATTGATTCCTCTCATGATTCGTCACCTTGACCGGTACCATCAAACAGTATCTGCCCCTGCCTGAGTAAGCCTGCCTGGTGCATATTCAAGGCATTGCGCCAGTCGGCGATGACTCCATCCACAACACTGATCTGTTTCCAGCGCAGGAAGTTAAAGTGCATTTCATCGATGCCTCCGCAGACCACGTCGGTGATTTTTTCCTCGAGGATCATTTTACACAGCTTCTCATCGGACGGTTTATCCATGATGATGGTCTTCGGCTCGCCAGCCAGTTTGCCGTCACTAATGCTCGCGACCAGCAGTTCTGTAGCGAGATCGAATCGCGGCGCAACATATTTTCCCTGGATGGTCATCAAAAGTTTCCGTTTCATCAAACACCTCTCACAACAGCTCGTACTTTTTCATCCGTCGCCAGAGCTTCATGCGTCCCCACCCCAGTTCCTCCGCCGCAAGTTTTCTGCTGCCGCCATGCCTCGTCAGCATTTCGACAATCATCTGCCGCTCGATAGCTCCCCAACTCTCCCCCGCCTTTATCTCGTCATTCCGGGATTGCGGAGCACAGGTCTCTACCCGGGACAGAGTATTTTCGTCGGTAACAACTTCACGCTTCTCCTCAACTGCATTGAACAGAAAGACAGGAATATGCTGCCGACGGATCGTCTCTTCCGGGCAAACATTGACGCAGTATTCAACAATATTGCGAAGTTCCCTGATATTACCGGGATATTTATAGTTATGAAGCAGCTTGCTGACCCCTGCGGAAAAGCCGGTTATACTTTTATTTAATCGTTGGTTGTACGTATGCAGAAAATGATGGAGCAGTAACTCCACATCCCGTTGCCGCTCCCTTACTGGAGGCAGGTGTACATGGAGGACATTAAGACGGTAGAAGAGATCCTCCCGAAACTCGCCCCTGGCCACCTGCTGCCGTAAAGGGCGATGAGTTGCGGCAATAATTCTGACATTCACCTCAACACTCTGCTCTCCCCCAACCGGAATGAACTTCCTGTCATCAAGTACTGACAATAATTTCACCTGCAGCGACAGAGGCATGTCACCGATCTCTGTGAGAAAGAGAGTTCCTCTGTCTGCCAGCTTAAACATGCCCTGCTTATTTCTTGTAGCCCCGGTAAAGGCACCTTTGACATGTCCGAACAGTTCAGACTCCAGCAATTCTGTCGGCAGTGCGCCACAGTTCACCTTGATAAAAGGCTGGCCTGCCCGCTCGGACTCACGATGAATAACCTCGGCAATCTTGTCCTTGCCGGTACCGGTCTCACCGGTAATCAACACAGAAGCGTCAGTATGAGCCAGAAGCGGTATCATATCGAGCACCTTCTGCATCTTCGAACTTTGTGCGATGAGGTCACTGGTATCAATTGCTGCGGCAGTGCTCTCCCCCCCACCGCTCCGTGCTGAAATATCTTCGGCAATCACCAGCAATCCCTGACATTCCTGATCTTTTTTCAGAGGTGCAATATTATAGAGAACCGGGATTTTTGTCCGGAAACGGCTCAGGATATCACCTGCCACTGCGAACGATTTACCGGTCTCCACAGCCCGGATGTAGAGCTGCCCCCTGGAGTTGCCGGTGTTGCTTCGCACAACCAACTCACCGAAAATACCCTGCACGCTGTCGACCTCATAGCCGGTCAGGGCTTCGAGTCGCCGGTTCATGTCGACGATGCGAAATCCCCTGTCCAGAATCATGGCAGGATACGGAATACCCTCCAGGATTGTCTGCATTTCAAAATTTACCGATGCGTCCTTCATGGTTACAGTGGCTCCTTTAATCCGAATTTACCATGAATCACCTTCCAATCCATCCAACTTCCTGGCATTTTCAAACATTTTGAAATTTTCAGTTGTTCTTTCCCGGCAACACAACGCTCATGAGAAATCCGGATCAGCCAAAACTGCATATAATCGAGACCTTCTTGCGACCTGCACCCAGAATGGGTCCAGACCATGAACCATGAAAAGTTCACAGTTCATGGCATGCCTACCAGGGTCTCGCCTTCAGGATTTTATCTATCTGCTCCCGGGACTTGCTTTGCAGCACCAGTACCCTCTTCTGTTTTGCATCTTCTATTTTTTCCAATAGTTCGTTGATATCCACAGGCTTTTCGATAAAGTCCTCGGCTCCCAGCTTCATTGCCTCCACTCCGGCACGGATTGAACCGTGCCCGGTGAGGATGAGTACCTCCGCCTCAGGAACCTGGCTCTTGATACGCTTCAAGGTTTCCAGGCCATCCATGCCGGGCATCGATAGATCAAGCACCACCACATCCACATCTGACCCACTCATAACCTCGAGTGCGTCTTCACCTCTGGTAGCGGTACTCACCTTCAAATCCCGTAATTCCAATCGGCTTGCCAACGTCGTTAAGAAGTCATCTTCGTCATCAACTAGCAGAACTCTCGTATTCTGAATCTCAACCATGCGAACCTCGTTCTGTTTAATTTTCTGTTCTTCTGAATATCTCTTGTCCAGGAATCTGTCAGCCGGCAGATCAGTCCTGCTGATGGGATGCCGCCTTCTTGTGAGCTTCCTTAATGGTTGCTGAAAGCTCTGCGATATCAACTGGTTTATTCATATACGAAAAAGCACCAAGCTCCATGCAATCAAGCATATCCTGCTGGGAACCATGGCCGGTGAGAATGATAACCTCGACATCCGGTGCCACCTTCTTGGCTTCCCGAAGTACCTGAACCCCGCTCATGCCCGGCATTTTCAAATCGAGCACCATCACATCCGGGCAATCCTCTTCGAGAAGACTCAAAGCTTCGTCACCATTGAACACGCCGTAAGTGCCGACATCCCTACTTATCAGACGTTCAGAAATGGTCTCAACAAACTCACGCTCGTCATCGACGAAAAGAACTTTTGATGGCAGATCGAAACGCTGCCTCCGGTAAATCGAATCATTGTAGTGAATGCTTTTTTCAACCTGCACTTCCGTAATGGCTGCTACCCCGTCAAGAACCAGGTTGTTCAATTCGTTGACCAGCCTGTCAAAGTTCAAAACACTTTTCTCCACTCCCAGAGTCGCCTTGGAACCAGAGACAGAGACATTCATTTTATGGCCGGCCGCCAGAAGCTTTCGCTCTACTTCAGCCTGCACCGCCATATCAACTGCAGCCTGCTCGGATTGCTCGGTTCTGAGAAGGGATGTTCTTTGAAAATAGCTTGAGATTACCCCGGTAAGAGTATCGGCAGAGCGACCTTCCACCGGCACAACCAGATCGAAAAGTGAGCTGTCAAACGCCTCTTTTTTATACAAAAAGTCGGTTAAGTTAAAAGCTTTCAGATCTTCGTCATGGATCTGTTTTTTCGCTGAGCGCTCAGAAAGCCCTGCAGCAAGTGCTGCCTCGATGCGTGATTTCCTGTTATCTGCAATCAGCGCTTTAAAAATATGCGAGATTTGAGGAGAGATCAGGGAGGTCATGTAACCAAAGAACATATACCCTTGGGGCTGGACGATCTTTTCAACCAGGACGCTCTTGAGCTGATTGAGGTGCTTTTCTCTCTCTAATGTAAATTTATTGAAAACAGAGGTCCTGCCATAAAGAGCCCCGTTCAGTCTATCAAGGCTTGTTCCATATAATTTAGATGTATCTTCGAGTAATTGCTGATCACGATACACTCTCAGGTCATGTGTGCGGGCAAGGGCTTCAGCCACCTCGGATGCCGGTGTAAATATGCATGGAAAGATCGCTATTGATGACATGGTGTTCCTCGTTATGAAAATGTTGTTTTTTTACCTGCGTTACACAAATCAAAGCCTCGCTGTGGTTTCTTGTGCATGTTTCATACCATTTTGTATCACCGACCCCTTTATGGCCTCCTAACGGCCGTAAATCAGCCGAATAAACATGGTAGCCCAACCTCACAACTCCAGAGATTTAGCAAAAAAGGCGTTACTACCTGTCCGATTACTTTGCAAACTGTAAAGAGATTTGACGCCTGCATACCTTTCTGACAGGTTCACCTAACCCTGAACGCTTGTCACCGGTACACGCGATTACGTGATTTTTCCCGGTTCCCTCACCCTCTTTTGTGCAGCTCCCGGCACTCTTTTCACAAGCTCTGAAAGCCCTCCACGCCACAATCACATACACATAAAATCGCTCACTTAATTCAACAACTGTCACTCTCTGGCTGTTCGAATCCGGGAGTTCACACCAGACAGGTTAGTAACAGATCCAGCCCCACCGCCATTTCCTTTCGATACGATTTATCACAATACTGGCACATCGGTTGCTTTGAGGTGTTCCGTTACACATTGCAACAGACCAATGAGTAACCGGGAAAAGTAAACACAGCGCTGCCGGGATACGCCTCGCTAAAAGACGTGCAGTAAATGAAACCAGCATCCCGAACCTCGGCGCTCACAATATTTAAGGACTGAAGGAAAAGATTATGAGTGAAGCAACAGCGGTACAGCAGCAGGCCAGAGGTTCCACATTCGATCTTAAGCGGCTCTTCTTCATGCTGCTTGGCATTGGTCTTTTTGCATTTGTCTACTGGTGTCCGCCCTGGCCGGATGCTATCGATCCACTTGGAGAACACTTTGTCCTCAGTAAAGAGGCCAAAGGCGCATTGGCAATCTTTGTCCTGGCTGCTACCTGGTGGGTATTCGAAGTTGTTCCGATCGGTATCACCAGCCTTACCATAGGCGCACTGCAGGCTATTTTTCTGATCCGTAACCCGGCCACGGCATTTCGCGACTTCATGGACCCATCAGTACTGTTCATCTTTGGCTCCATAGTCATTGGCATGGTCTTCACCAAGACAGGCCTCACCAAGAGACTGGCTTACAAGATGTTGTCCATCATTGGTGAACGAACCAGCATGATTTACCTGGGATGTTTTGTCATGACCGCAGCATTGACCCACCTGATGGCTCACACCGCGGTGGCTGCCACCATGTTCCCGCTGCTGATGACCATCCATGCGCTCTACTCGGACGACGACAACCCGACCAAATTCGGCAAGGGGCTCTTTATAGGTATGGCGTATGTCGCAGGAGCGGGAAGTATCGTGACCCTGCTCGGCGCTGCCCGTGGTGCTGTAGCACTAGGATTCTACAGGGACATTATGGGTGTGAACATCAGCTTTTTCGAGCTGTCCATGTACATGTTCCCCATCGGTTGGTTGATGGTGTTTTTGCTCTGGGGATTTGTCATGGTCTTCTTCCGCCCGGAGAAAGATCGCATTCCCGGCCTCAAAGAGCGGGCGGCGCGGATGTATGTCGAGCTCGGCTCCTGGAGCCGTAATGAAATAGCGACCGTACTCATTGTGGTAGCGACCATTCTTGTTATTGCCCTCAAGAGTTTTGTCCCGGCCTTTGCGTCACTTGATAAAACCGGGGTTATGCTCTTATCCACAATCGCCTTTTTTGCTCTGAATATTCTTGATCTCGATGATCTTGAAATGGTGCCCTGGAACATAATCCTGCTCTTTGCCGGTGCAATGTCCATCGGCTTCTGCCTCTGGGAGACCGGTGCCGCTAAATGGCTCGCCGTCAACTGGTTGCAGCTGTTCAAAAATGCTCCGGCAATCGTATTCATTATGGGCATGGCCTTCTTCGTCATGATGATGACCAACTTCATCATGAACGTCGCGGCAATCGCCATTTCCCTGCCTGTTGCACTTGTTATTGCACCATATCTCGGCGTAAGCGGAGAAGTCATACTCTTCTCCTCCCTGGTTGTTGCCGGCATGCCGTTTCTGCTCCTGGTCGGGGCGGCACCGAACGCCATTGCCTACAACTCCAGGCAGTTCACCACAGGAGAATTCGTAAAATATGGCATACCAGCGTCAATTCTGCTCATGGCAGTAACCTGGCTGGCTGTCACCATAATCTGGCCACTAATGGGAATGACCACCATAATTCCAACTAGTTAGATTAAATCCGTCCCGCAGGTGAGATTGCTTGCGGGACACGTTTTAAAGCATCACCACAGGAGAGGTTAAATGCAGAAAATGAGTTTTATTAAGTTATTTGTTACCCTCGGCACCGTTCTGGGTTGCAGCTCGATGGCCATGGCGGCTTCAGGCGGGGATACAGGTATCCAGCTCGACCTGACCATGCACTGGGTTGGCTATGTCGGAATATTAACCTTTGTCATTGCGTATGCCTTCGTCATGCTTGAAGAAAAAACGCATATGAGAAAATCGAAACCGGCGTTGCTGGCTGCAGGCGTCATCTGGGGCCTTATTGGACTCATTTACGCGATCAAGGGCGTTGATCACACCGCCGAGGTCGCCATCAGGCACAACATTCTCGAGTTTGCCGAGTTGTTCCTGTTCCTGCTGGTGGCCATGACCTTCATCAACTCCATGGAAGAGCGTAAAGTCTTTGAAGTGCTCCGGGTGAAGCTGGTCAACGCCGGCTATTCTTTCCGGAAACTGTTCTGGGTAACCGGTGCCCTTTCGTTCGTTATCTCCCCCGTTGCCGACAATCTCACCACCGCGCTGCTGATGTGTGCCGTGGTCATGGCCATCGGCAAAGAAGACAAGAAGTTTGTCGGACTCGCCTGTATCAATATCGTTGTAGCTGCCAATGCCGGCGGCGCCTTCAGCCCGTTCGGCGACATCACCACCCTGATGGTATGGCAGAAAGGTATCATCCAGTTCCAGGAGTTCCTGGTACTCTTTGTCCCAGCCCTGGTTAACTGGCTTGTTCCTGCGGCGATCATGCACTTTGCCGTGCCCAAGGCCCAGCCTGACTCCAATGTCGGCAACATCCAGCTTAAGCGTGGAGCCTTCGTCATCATGGGCCTCTTCCTCTGGACCATCGCCACCGCGGTGAGCTTCCACAACTTCCTCGGCCTGCCGCCAATGGTCGGTATGATGGCTGGTTTGGCCCTGTTGCAGATCTTTGGTTACTACCTGCATAAAACCCACAAAAAGAACAAGGCCACCTTCAGTTCCGAAAAAGATGCCGAGCGCATCGGCGATCTGGTTCCATTCGATGTATTCACCAAAGTTGCCCGCGCCGAGTGGGATACCCTGCTCTTCTTCTACGGCATCATTCTCTGTGTGGGCGGCCTCGGCTTCATGGGCTACCTGGCGATGGTCTCCAAGTTCATGTACCTCGATCTCGGACCAACCACCGCCAACATTTTGGTCGGCATCCTCTCCGCCATTGTCGACAACATCCCGGTAATGTTTGCCGTACTCACCATGATGCCTGAAATGTCCCATGGCCAGTGGCTGCTGGTGACCCTGACTGCAGGTGTCGGTGGCTCAATGCTCTCCATCGGTTCCGCGGCAGGCGTGGCCCTGATGGGTGCTGCCCGCGGCAAGTACACCTTCCTGGGCCACCTCAAGTGGACCCCGGTAATTGCCCTTGGCTACATCGCCAGCATCTATGCCCATTTCCTGGTCAATGGCTCGCTGATGTAACAGATTGCTGTCGGAGGCCGGATCAATACAGCCGGCCTCCGAATGAGCAAAAATCTATACTTACAGATACCTTCATTGAGTATCTCTCGAAAAAACGATCATTCAGAAAAACGATAACAGCTTAACATCATATGTTTTTCTTTATTTAGACGAAATGATCATGGTACATTTGAGCTAAAATCTGAACGTACCGAGAACAGGAGGTATTATGAGAGCATTGATAGGTATTTCTGCAGCTGCAGCAGTTTTCGCCGGTTTCATTTTACTGCGAAACACGATTATACCCTCTGGCATTGGAGCTATTGACGGCAAACTCGCCCCACCTCCCGGCTTTCTGAATGCAGTGTCCAGCCAGACCGAGGTTGCCCGGAACAGGGTCGAGCCGCTCCGATTCAAAAGCAATCTCGAAGAGACGAAGGGCTCTATATTACAAGCACTTGATAAAGTCGATTGCATTGAACTGCAGAAAGTCGAAGGCCCATACATACATGCTTTGAGTAAAAATGGCGTATTCGGTTCATCCACCGATATCGAGTTTTACATTGATGAGAACGCAGGGGTGGTTCATTACCGTTCCGCGCCCAGACTCTATACCTTCAGTAAACAAACCTGCCGGGATCGTTACGAACAGATCGTTGCGCTGTACTGATGGCAAACAAACTTAACGAGTTCACATCAGTGTGAACTCGTTATATTTGCTTTCCATCGCATGTATCCCGCCACCTTTCAGGCAGCCTCACCACCCGCCTCAACAAGATACACCAGAAAACGCCCCTCCCGCGTCACTCCGTATATCCACATTCTCCATTGAGCTGTCCTCCCCCTCTGCTTCAAGCAATATCACAACCAATATCCTGTTAGCCGGGGAGTGATCGAAAGTTCCACCTGTCTGAAATCTTTGCAACCTGTAAAAGGTTTTTACCCTCCATTCTCCTGCCGATGGTTAGCAAATCCCAATACCTTTACAGCGAATGCTGGCCGGAACCGAAAAATTTCACGCTTTACACTCCGTGCTGTTACACCTCCCCAACACCTCTTTTTCAAAATGCGAGAGCATAACATACACGACAATTAGCACGCACGGACAGCCTCTTAAAACTGCACACTCTAATGCCGGAACCTCCCTTCTTCGATCGTGACATTCGAATCACGCCGGTCGAACCCTCCTTGCACAATCCCTCTTAGTTACGATTCATCACGCCCTGGCATGTCAGTTGCTATACCTACAGTGTTACACTTTGTGGCTTCAACATCCTGGAACAGTATGGGATCAGATCACATGCATCAACACGTCGAACTGAGACATACCGATGTAACGGATTGAAACGCAAGGGCGTGTAGCAGCAAATGACAATACAGCGTTCTACAACACATGCGCTCCCCCCGTTCGCCATCTTGCCAACGAGGAACGTTTTTACAAGCATCACCACAGGAGAGATTTAATGCAGAAGATGAGTCTTATTAAGTTATTTGTTACCCTCGGCACCGTTCTGGGTTGCAGCTCGATGGCCATGGCGGCTTCAGGCGGGGATACAGGTATCCAGCTCGACCTGACCATGCACTGGGTTGGCTATGTCGGAATATTAACCTTTGTCATTGCGTATGCCTTCGTCATGCTTGAAGAAAAAACGCATATGAGAAAATCGAAACCGGCGTTGCTGGCTGCAGGCGTCATCTGGGGCCTTATTGGACTCATTTACGCGATCAAGGGCGTTGATCACACCGCCGAGGTCGCCATCAGGCACAACATTCTCGAGTTTGCCGAGTTGTTCCTGTTCCTGCTGGTGGCCATGACCTTCATCAACTCCATGGAAGAGCGTAAAGTCTTTGAAGTGCTCCGGGTGAAGCTGGTCAACGCCGGCTATTCTTTCCGGAAACTGTTCTGGGTAACCGGTGCCCTTTCGTTCGTTATCTCCCCCGTTGCCGACAATCTCACCACCGCGCTGCTGATGTGTGCCGTGGTCATGGCCATCGGCAAAGAAGACAAGAAGTTTGTCGGACTCGCCTGTATCAATATCGTTGTAGCTGCCAATGCCGGCGGCGCCTTCAGCCCGTTCGGCGACATCACCACCCTGATGGTATGGCAGAAAGGTATCATCCAGTTCCAGGAGTTCCTGGTACTCTTTGTCCCAGCCCTGGTTAACTGGCTTGTTCCTGCGGCGATCATGCACTTTGCCGTGCCCAAGGCCCAGCCTGACTCCAATGTCGGCAACATCCAGCTTAAGCGTGGAGCCTTCGTCATCATGGGCCTCTTCCTCTGGACCATCGCCACCGCGGTGAGCTTCCACAACTTCCTCGGCCTGCCGCCAATGGTCGGTATGATGGCTGGTTTGGCCCTGTTGCAGATCTTTGGTTACTACCTGCATAAAACCCACAAAAAGAACAAGGCCACCTTCAGTTCCGAAAAAGATGCCGAGCGCATCGGCGATCTGGTTCCATTCGATGTATTCACCAAAGTTGCCCGCGCCGAGTGGGATACCCTGCTCTTCTTCTACGGCATCATTCTCTGTGTGGGCGGCCTCGGCTTCATGGGCTACCTGGCGATGGTCTCCAAGTTCATGTACCTCGATCTCGGACCAACCACCGCCAACATTTTGGTCGGCATCCTCTCCGCCATTGTCGACAACATCCCGGTAATGTTTGCCGTACTCACCATGATGCCTGAAATGTCCCATGGCCAGTGGCTGCTGGTGACCCTGACTGCAGGTGTCGGTGGCTCAATGCTCTCCATCGGTTCCGCGGCAGGCGTGGCCCTGATGGGTGCTGCCCGCGGCAAGTACACCTTCCTGGGCCACCTCAAGTGGACCCCGGTAATTGCCCTTGGCTACATCGCCAGCATCTATGCCCATTTCCTGGTCAATGGCTCGCTGATGTAACAGATTGCTGTCGGAGGCCGGATCAATGTAACCGGTCTCCGACCACAGATAATGTTATTGAAAAATTAAAGATATAGCTGAAAAGCGAAATACAACAAGTACAACAGCAAATCTGAAATACTTTCAAAGTGGAGAAGAGTATGCGATCAATATTAGGTGTTTCTGCCGTGGTAGTTGTGGTTGCAAGTCTGGTTCTCATGAGAAACGCAATTGTGCCCTCCTGTATTGGAGTGAAAGACGGTAAGCTGGCACCTATTCCGGGTTATTTGAACGCTGTTTCCAGCCAGACAGAACAAGCCCGGCATAAAGTCGAACCAATGCCTTTCAAAAGCAACCTCGAAGAAACCCAAAAAGCTATCCTGAAGGCTTTGGAAAGGTTTGAACGGATCGAACTGCGTAAGGTGGAAGGCCCTTATATTCACGCACTCAGCAAAAGCGGTCTGTTCGGTACGAGTGACGATATTGAATTTTACCTGGATGCCAACGAAGGTGTGGTTCACTTCCGTTCCGCGCCAAGGCTCTACACCTTTAACCACGATGCCAGCCGGGATCGGTATGAGCAGATTGTTGCCCTGTATTAGAAGGGACAAGAACAAAAAAGCATCTCCTGCGACATAAGAATTCAGTCTCACTTTTCTCAAATAGCAGCGAGTCCACACATGTCAGTGTGGACTCGCTGTTGTTTTTTTCAGTGCATTGACATGTGGTGACCTTCTTACCTAAAATTAATTATGTAAGTGTATTCGATATACGATAAAGCCAAACCTGCCGCAAGACAGGGACGGAAAACTGCGGGTTTAGTTTAGATAGCCGGGTTGCCTTGAAACTCAGGTGGCACGGTTTTTTTTATAAAGGTGATGGAAATATGCAGACTTCCTGAATACCCATTAATCACAACGTACCAATAATAATGGTTAAGATTATCTTTGTGGTAGGTCTCGACGATTTTCACCTTGCCCAGCTGCAGGAAGTGCAGTCTTCAGATCAATACCGCTTTCATACTCTTTTATCTTACCAGGAGATAAAACGTGTGAAACGCTTTCCTGTTCAAGAACTTCTTGAGCATGCACAAAGAGTATTGCTGGAATTTGACGGTACTGTTGACGCTGTTATCGGGTTTTGGGATTTTCCTGTCAGCACGACATTACCTCTCATTCGAGATGAGATAGGCCTGGAGGGGCCAAGCCTTATCTCTGTGCTTAAATGCGAGCATAAATACTGGAGCCGCCTCCTTCAAAAAGAAGTTATTCCGGAATTGGTTCCACCATTTCAGAAAATTTATCCATTTCGGGAAGATGCTGTTGCACAATGCACGCTGGACTTTCCTTTCTGGCTCAAACCTGTCAAGTCAGTACTGTCCCATCTCGGTTTTCTGATACGCGATACCAGAGAGTTCGAAACCAGCCTTGATATTATTCGTAAAAATATTGCCAGATACGCAGAGCCTTTTAATTTAATCCTGAGCAAAGCTGAGCTGCCCGAAGGGATCAGAGCTGTTGACGGGTACCACTGCATTGCCGAAGGTCTTATCTCCCACGGTCAGCAGTGCACACTTGAGGGGTATGTGTATAAGGGGAGCGTTCATATATACGGAGTTATAGATTCTCTTCGTGACAGCATCCACAGTTCGACATTTACACGTTACCAGTACCCATCAAACCTCCCTGCCGATGTGCAACACCGCATGATAGAGGCAACCCAAAAAGTCATGGTTCATATCGGATACGATAATGCACCATTCAACATAGAGTTTTATTGGAATGAAGACAAAAACACCATCCACCTCCTTGAGATCAATACCCGAATTTCGAAATCTCACTGTCCGCTCTTCAAGCTGGTTGACGGCGAATACCATCACAAGGTGCTGATTGATCTTGCCCTGGGGCAGCGTCCTGATTTCCCATATCGTCAAGGGCCGATGAAGGTGGCTGCAAAGTTTATGGTTCGAGCTTTTCAGGATGGTCGGGTTGTTGCGGTACCAGGTAAAAAAGACATCAGACAGGTCGAGCAGAAATTTCCGGGTACGGAGGTGCTTGTCCACATTCAGGAAGGCATGCGCCTTTCCGAATTGTTTGATCAGGATAGTTACAGCTTTGAGATTGCCGCTCTTTATATGGGGGCGGACAGTCACGAGCAGTTATCGGCGAACTATCAGACGGCCCTGGCGATGTTGCCTTTCAAAATAGAATCCCATGAAGATCGTTAGAGAATTTGCACACAAAGTCGTTCAGTATGAGAATGTCTGGATCCCGATGAAGGACGGAGTCAGGCTGGCAGCGAGGCTCTGGCTGCCGGAAAGTGCCGAAGAAAATCCTGTCCCCGCTATTCTTGAGTATATCCCCTATCGCAAACGGGACTCCATGCGCAGCCGTGACAATCAGATTTACAGCTATTTCGCGGGAAATGGCTACGCCGGTGTGAGGGTTGATCTTCGTGGCAGCGGCGACTCGGAAGGAGTTCTGGCGGATGAGTATCTGCAGCAGGAGCTTGATGACGGTATAACCATCCTTGAATGGCTGGAACGACAAGACTGGTGCAACGGAAAAGTTGGCATCATGGGGATCTCCTGGGGCGGTTTTAACGGACTTCAGATTGCGGCGATGCGACCACCTCAGCTTGCGGCAATTATTACAGCCTCCTCGACAGACGATCGCTTTGCAGATGATGTGCACCATATGGGGGGATGTCTTCTGGGTGACAATCTCTCCTGGGCATCGACCATGTTTGCTTACAACTCCTGCCCGCCTGACCCGGAAATTGCCGGTGAAAAATGGCGCGAGATGTGGTTTGAGCGTTTGCGTGGAAGTGGATTATGGCTGGAAAAGTGGCTCCGACACCAGAGACGGGATGAATACTGGAAACACGGCTCGGTGTGCGAAAACTTCGCAGCCATCGAGTGTCCGGTGATGGCTGTCAGTGGATGGGCGGATGGCTATTCCAACGCCGTTTTTCGCCTACTCACCGGGCTGACCGGTCCACGGAAAGGGCTTATAGGTCCCTGGGGACATAAATATCCCCACGTCGGTATACCCGGGCCGGCAATCGGATTTCTGCAGGAAGCGCTCCGCTGGTGGGACACATGGCTGAAGGGCATCGATACAGGAGTAATGGCTGAACCCATGCTCCGTGTCTGGATGCAGGAGAGTGTTCCGCCCACCACCAGTTATGAGTGTCGACGGGGAAGATGGGTTGGGGAAACATCCTGGCCTTCGTCAAATATCAATACAACAATCTATTCCATGGCACCGGCACGGTTGCTTGATCCCACGGCCATACCAAGCGGCGAGAATGAATGCTGTCGACTCCAGTCTCCACTTGGACTGGGGCTGTTTGCAGGGAAATGGTGTTCTTACGCAGCCGCCCCGGATCTGCCGCATGATCAGCGCCAGGAAGACGGGGGCGCCCGTGTTTATGACAGTGCTCCACTGAAGGAATCGATCGAGATACTGGGGGCTCCTCGGGTAGAGCTCGAACTTGAAGCAGACAAACCCGTTGCAATGATCGCTGTCAGACTGTCCGATATAGCACCGGACGATAAAGCAACCCGGATTTCCTACGGCCTCCTCAATTTAACACACAGAAACAGCAGCGAATTCCCCGAACCATTAGAGCCAGGCAAACACTATACCGTCAAGGTGGATTTGAATTATATTGGCCAGGCGATTCCAGCCGGTCATAGAATACGTGTGGCTGTTTCCACTTCGTATTGGCCGATGGCGTGGCCTGCACCGGAGTCAGCCGGAATCAAGTTGTATACAAGTAACAGCAGGTTGCTGCTACCCACTCGAAAACCACAGCCTGAAGACAAACGACTTCGTCAATTGGATCTACCGGAAGCAGCTCCCCCTGAAAGGATGGAGGTGATCAGACCGGAATATCACAACTGGACCGTGATCCGGGATCTTGCTACGGATGTATCTCAGCTGAAGGTGATCAACGACAACGGATCACAGTATATCAAGAGAATTGACCTGACAATCAGTCGCACAGCGAAAGAATGGTACACGTATCAAGGCGACGATTTCGATTCCGTTCAGGGTGAAACCACCTGGGAGAGATCATTTATCAGGAACAACTGGTCCATTCGTACCAAAGGCCGCACCGTACTGAGTTCTTCATCGCAATATTTCTATCTCAGGGCGGAGCTTGATGCCTATGAAGGAGATAAGCGTGTCTACTCACAAAATTGGGATTATGTGATACCCCGTGATCTTGTCTGATTGTGTAAGAGACCATCAGGCCGCGCTTTGAGATTTTCGCGACGTATCACTCATCCTGGAGGTGGCCTATGTGGTGGTTGTTGGTCCGGGTAACGTTCTGCCTTATAGCAGTCTTGCCTGCCTGTTCCGCCACCGGCTCCAACACTCTTTTCCCGCCTCTGCCAGGTGAGCCGACCAGGATAATCCACGTTGTCAGTCACGACTGGCATGCGGGTATCGTCGTTCAGCAGTCCGACATTCACCAGGCAGATTGGCCGAAACTGGCTGAATTCGCTCATATGGACTACCTGGAAATCGGTTGGGGAGATCGAGCATATTACAGGTCCCCGGAGCCGGGACTGTTTCTTGGTGCCCAGGCCCTGGTATTTCCTACAACAAGTGTTCTGCACATCGTCGGTATGAACAGGCCGCCAGAGGCTACCTTTCCAAATAGCGAGATTATCAGGATAGAGCTCTCAGCTGTCGGTTTGGCGCAAATGATCAGGCGAATCGCCCAGAGCTTCTCGCGCGATGAGAACGGTTCGGTCATTTCCTTGGGGCCAGGCCTCTATGGTTTCAGCCGATTTTTCGCTTCAGAAGAGAAATACCACCTGCTTATGACATGTAACTCCTGGACTGCGGTGGTCCTGCAGGCAGCAGGATGCCCGGTAAACCCGACCCTTACCGTAGATGGTCTCCTCTCCCAGCTACGTAACCTGGGAAAGGTTCAGCAGAAAAAACCCGACCGGCATTGAGCGGCAGACCACGTTTACTGGCGATAAAATACAAGTAAACGTGGTCTGCCCAATAGTTATTCCCATAACAATCAGGCCTCGATCATTTGCAGCATCGAAACCGGATTGAGCCACTGTCTTTTATTCGCTATCACTAAAAAGAGCGTTAAGTTCAGCACGTTCCGTTGCTGTTTTTCCACAGCTCTTTAGCAGGAATTTCCTCTATGGTATCAAATTGTTCAACAATTTTTCCGGATTCGATACGGAACAGGTCGTAAAAATCAGCGTGTTTTCCGAGAAACTTGCCTTCGGATACAGCGAGCACGAAATTCCCTTCACCAAAAATCATATGGGTTTTCGTATACAGCATCGGGGTACCCGCCACGGCCATTGCTTCAAGGGCCTCTCCAAGACCAGCTAAGCCGTCGCCCACGGCCAGGTCATGCTGGATGTACTTATGGGGGTCAATGTAACCGATAGGTTCCGGATTACCGATCTCAATACTCTCAATGACTGCAGCAGCTTTTCCCTTGTTGGTCAATTCAACTTTACCAGGTCCCTTGTGTTTGACTGCCATGCACGCACTGGTCAGAAACAGTATAGCAGCTATAGTTACGATTTTTTTCATTTTCCCCTCCAGGAATGTTTGGGGGTAAAAAACTGAGGAGGAAGGTAACCGCTAAGCAGGGACTGGCAGAGGTTGAAACAACCCTGAAAATGGTAACAATAGACCCACGGGTGGGATTGTAGAAGAGTGCAGAGTGCGATCCTCATTTTTGGCTGAAGGAACAAATAGCGCAATAACATCATGCTTAATTAACATTTTTGTCAGGCTCATATCTTTCTTGCCGCCGGATTAGTAGACCATAACCAGCCATCCTGTGAAGTGGCAGTGGAGAATCCACCTCTCTCAGATTTCACCGCGGACAACAAACCGGAAAATTTAATTAATTTAATAGTTTCTACCTTCTTATCAAGATGATATTCTCAACCGCTGTCAGGTAAACGATATCTTGGCGCTTGTAGGGCAAGGCAATCCTCCAAGGTAACCTATTTTTACAGAGCCAATTTATCCTTATACACAGGTATGATTTTGTGAAGTTGACGATGTACAACACTCCGATAATTCGCTCCATTGTTACGCCGCTATGTAAATTTTCTCTCAAAATTGCTGGCTGGAAACTGCAAGGCCAACCCCCATCAGCAGCCAAATATGTCTTAATCGCAGTCCCCCACACGAGTAACTGGGATTTTCCGATATCATTAGCAATGGCTTTTGTTTATGGGTTTGATATGCACTGGATGGGGAAAGACTCGCTATTCAAAGGTTGGCGTGGCCCTATTATGAGGTGGATGGGGGGAATTCCCATTATCAGGTCATCATCAAACAATGTCGTAGAGCAGACCATAGAAAAATTTAATGAAAGTGAGCAATTAGTCATAGCTGTACCACCAGAAGGCACACGGTCTAAAGTCGATAAGTGGAAGACCGGATTCTACTATATCGCTCTTGGCGCAAAAATCCCTATAGCTCTCGCGTTTCTTGATTACGCCAATAAAACAGGTGGGTTCCTGTCAACCTTCGAACCTACCGGGGATGCCGAAACAGACATTGCGCAAATACGTACCTTGTATTCCGGAATTTCAGGAAAGTATTCCAGCCAATGTGATATCTGATCCTCCCCTGATGCTCCTGAAGTTCAACTGCACGAATAAGAAACCAACAGGGAACAGACCACATTTACTAGCTCGAAAATACTAGTAAACGTGATCTGATCCCTGTTGGTTATCCCCTTGCTTTGCTAGACCCTCCCATAATTTAAGTAAATACTGAAAAGCTTTAACTTATTATTCTTTTTCCCTCGACAGAATGACAGAATTATGTACTACTGGGTGGTAGGTATCACGATGTATGGATGTGTATTTGGAAAAGAATTACGTGCTGTACGACTTTCGATGTAGGCAGATCAGGAGGCCATAGACTTCTTGGATCTGCCAGTACGAGTAAGGAGAGCAGTTAATGGTACACAGTTTCATTGAAGATCTTTCTACCCCCGACAAGTTTGTAGTTACACTCGAGCTGGTTCCCGGACGTGAATTCAGCGGCGCAGCCACAGACACCATCAAAAAAATCTCAAAAGACGCCTACGACGACGGCCGAATCACCGCAGTTTCCATCACTGATAATCCCGGAGGCAACCCGGCCCTCAGCCCCGATGCACTTGGACGGGAGATCCTCGATTATGGCCTTGATGTAATTGTCCATTTCACCTGTCGGGACACCAACAGGGTAGGTATGGAAAGCCGCGCCCTGCAGCTCGCCAGGCTCGGTATGAAAAACGTATTGGCTCTCACCGGCGACTATTCCGGAAACGGTTATCGTGGTCGCGGCACGCCGGTATTTGATTTCGATTCCGTTGTTTTGACCGCGATGCTCAACGACCTCAATCAGAGGCTGGTTGAGCGTGGAGTTTCTCCAATCTTTTTTACAGGCTGTGCCGTCTCGCCGTTCAAATACACCGAGGCGGAAAGCTGGATGCAATACCGAAAGCTGCAACGCAAATTCGAAGCTGGTGCCTCCTTTGTCATCACCCAGCTCGGCTATGACATTGACAAATACCAGGAGCTTTTGCTCTTCAACCAGAAAAATGCAATCAATAAGCCGGTGCTCGCATCTCTCTACCTGCTCGGCAAAGGCCCTGCCAAGGCCATGTTCAATAAGCGAGTGCCTGGCGTGTATGTCTCAGACAAGCTGCTGCGACAGATTGAGTCCGAATACGAGGTTAAAGGCAGAGGCGCCAAAATGGCTATTGAGCGCACTGCCAGACTCGGCGCTGCCCTTAAAGGAATTGGCTACAAAGGCATCCACATAGGAGGAATCCATAAAAGTTTCGATACTGTCGCAGCCATCCTGGACAGAATGAAGGAACTGGAACATAACTGGCAGGATTGTCTGGAAGAATTCAGGGAGCAGCCTGCTGGTAGGTATTACCTTTACCCTGCCGCCAACGGCAACACGACAGTCAAAGCTGAAGACGACACGAGTTCTGGAATGGGGGAAAGTGCACTCTATCTTTTCATGCGCACCGCCCACGACCTGTTTTTTGACAAATCTGCATCCTTTGCCCCGATGTATAGAAAAATCTCCGGCACCCTGGATGCGAACAACGCCTCATGGATGTTGAAATCTTTTCTTGAAGACCCCTTTAAAAAGCTGGTGCTCTCCTGTCAGGAGTGTGGTGATTGCGGCATCCAGCATGTGGGCTTTATCTGCCCGGAATCCGGTTGCCCGAAACATTCCCGCAATGGCGCCTGCGGCGGCAGCCGTGACGGCTTCTGCGAGGTCAACACTGAGAAAAAATGTGTCTGGGTTCGAGCCTATCAACGCATGAAACGCTACAACGAAACAGATCAGTTGGCCGCCGAATTCGTTCCCCCCAGGCTATGGGAGTTGAAAGGTACCTCGTCCTGGATTAATTTCCACCTTGACCGGGATCACCAGAAAGAGGAAAAAGCAGCATAGCTGCTACCATACAGACTACTCCACCTATTTTTGCAATCGGTTGCTGGCAGCTCACAATCAGAAAGGGGGTGCCAGTGACCGTTTTGTTGTACAAGACTCTTGAAAGGCACTCTGCAGGTGTCCTCTCCACCCTGCAAATATATAAAATCTTGAAAAGGTTTCGGGCTGGCGATCTACTCCTGCTGGTTGACGCGATTGCCCCGGTCGACATGAAGCTCATCACAGATCTGTCCCTGTATAAGCCTGAACAAGGATGGCCATAAGCGACATGAAAATTGAGTTCCTGCAAATCGTAAAGGTGATTTCAGTTTTGGGGAGCAGAACTTTCGTACAGTACCAGAGGAATAGAGGGGCATGGAAAGAGCAAGCCATTGGCACAAACTTTGATCTGAAAGTGCATAGTTATAAAAAGAATTTTCTCACCTCCGACTGGAACTTTTCCCACGACGCCATCCAGGCCCACAGTTTTTTTACGTAATGCGTGACCTTTTGCCACAATATTCTATCTGTGCAGCCTAATAAGTATCCCATCATAACCCCGTCGATGCTGAATAAAATTTACGGTATTGGTGAAAAATCGTGCACAACCGTTCAGCGGAGCTGGATATAATATTTTTCTCACTAACACCGAACAGATAAACCTAATAGCATTTTCATCCCCCCCTGATTTCCTTGGCAGCCATATATTCCGACCTTGTTTCTCGGTCGTGTATCGACAAAAATATATATAGTCCTTGTTGGGTGAGCACCGTGAAGGCTCCTCTGCCTCTCGGGTCCAATTGGTCGTATGCATTGCCACACAGAGGTCATACAGATGCCATACAGGCATACAGGAAATTGGTTATATCCAGCATGCTCAAAGATATCGAAAAACAACTTGAAGACAATCTACCGAAAATAGTGGGCTTCTGGGTTCAGAAGCATCAAACTTCTGCCTCTACTAATACTCCTGTCATTTCAGGCAATAGTGCAAACAGTGCCTTTCTTCGATTACTTACAGGGAGCAGGAAATATACTGAGAAAAAGACAGATCGAGAAACCATTGCCAACATTCTCTCTGAGGAAATCTCTTTTTTTCATGACCTTACGGCGAATATGCGCGACAATGGGCATGACCTGGGACCTATTCTTCACAGCATTGCAACTCTGCGGTCCACCCTTGAATATTTCATCAAGAAGTGCCTAGCCAAAGACAAACATAAGCTCTCGGCAATACAGACCATGCACCGGGTAACGGATTGCATTGAAACTGCGATCTCCACTGAACACCGCGCGGAAAATAGACTCAGGGAACTTGAACAAAGACTTTTTGATTGTACCCGGTCCCTTAAAAAATCGGAAAAGATTCTCGATGCCATTTTTCAATCCGTCGGGGAAGCTATTCTCCTACTCGACCCTGAACTTACCATCATCCAGGCAAACCTTAAGACCTCTGAATTCTATGGGATTGCCCAGGAAATCCTCACAGGCGGTTTCCGCCATGTACTGATCGATGGCCAGGGAGTGCATGCTCTCTCCTGCGTCTGCGGGAATCCTGCAAAAGGCGAGATACATACCATCGACTGCACAAGTACCCATGCAGATGGCAGAAAATTCCCTTCCCAGGTGACCATAAGCTCCATACACATCGATACTCAACCTTTCTGGCTGGTCATCATCCGGGACATCACCAACCAAAAGGAACAGGAAGCAAAAGCTGTTGCACAAGCACGACATGCGGAAGAACTGAACCTGACACTCAGAAATGTTTTGAAATCCATTGAAAACGAGAAACGAGAATTTCAGGCAAACCTCGTATCACGTATCAGTTCATCGCTGCAGCCAACCATTACCCGGATCTGTAGGGAAGCGGATGAAGAAAACCACGCGCACTACTCGTCCCTTCTCCAGGAGCGGATTCAATCTCTGACAACCGATGTGATGACTAAGGGTGCTGCTAGAGGAATGGATGACGATCTTCTGAAACTCAGCAAGACCGAACTGCGGATCTGCCGATTTATAAAATCCGGCCTGACCGGAAAGGAAATTTGTCATGAAATGAATGTATCGTTTGAAACGATACAGACCCACCGGAAAAACATTCGGAAAAAACTTCATTTGCAGGGTAAGGGGATTAACCTGCAAACCTTTCTTGCGAACAGGACGTGGTAGCTTGCGCTCGCATAGCTTCAGAACAACCGCTGGAAAGGCCAATATAGAGTGTCTTTTTTTTCCTATAACGGTTGCCAAAACATCTTTAAGGGACAGAAATAGCAGACCCCGTGCCTACCCTTTTTCTCTATGTTATTCCAGAACGTTCAGCATTCCATGAACAGATACAGGGGATGCAGCACTACCCGATATGCCCCCGAAACCTCCCCTACAATCTTCTTAGGTGTCAGGATATGCTCCAAATGTATATATCGGCATACATCTATTCCAGCCTGGTGCAATCTGAACAAACACTACAGGTCAGAAAAAATTGCCACAACATGCGAGGTGACATAATGGGAAATGACAAAGAGTATCAAGCTGATCGCAGGAAGTTTCTGGTCAGCATGGGTTTGGCCGGAGCGGCAACCATAGCTGCACCGGCGCTGAAAACCATGGCTGCAGACAGTTCGACTGTTTGGGCTGAAGAACACGAAATCGTTATTATCGGCTCCGGATTCTCCGGGTTAGCAGCCGCCATCGAAGCAAAGAAACTCGGCGCAAAAGACGTTGTTGTCTATGACAAGATGCCATATTTCGGCGGTAATTCGACCTACAACGGAGGCCTGTTTGCCGTACCAAATTCCCCGTTGCAAAAAGAGAAGGGAATCAAGGATTCACCTGAAATAATGGCGGCGGACCAACTTAAAGCCGGTCGTGGAGTAGCGGACAAGGAGCTCTTACTCCATGTAGCAGAACACGCCGGCGAAGCCCTGCAGATGTCGCTTGATGCCGGAAGCGAATATTTCCCGTATCTGCAGCAACTTGGGGGCCATTCGGTCCCGAGGACCTATCAGACCACCGTGGCCAGCGGTGGCGGTATCATTCGGCCCCTGGTTGAGCAGTGCAGAAAAATTGGGGTCAAGCTCGTCACCCGTGCCAAATTCGACACTCTCATTTTTGACGACGATGGCAAAGTCATTGGCGCCAAAATGCTCATGGGTCACTATTTCGGCAGGGACCAGGAAGGAACCCCGATGAATATCAAGACTAAACGCGGTATTTTGGTGGCAACAGGAGGCTTTGCCAGAAACATCAACTTGCGCCAGGCCCAGGATCCTACATTAACTGAAGAGGTCACCTCGACCAACCCACCCAGCGCCACCGGTGAAGCGTTGTTGGAGATGTTCAAGATCGGCGCCATCCCTGTCCACATGGCCTATATCCAGACCGGTCCCTGGGCATCCCCTGACGAAGATGGCTTTGGCTATGTCTCAAACTACTCCATCTACAACTTCGCCCACTCCATTTCCATTTACATCAAAACCGGTAAGCGGTTCATGAATGAAATCGCCGACCGCAAAACCCGTGCAGACGCACAGCTTTCTTGCCGTGATGATAATGGTGACCCGCTACCGCCGATCACCATTACGAGCTATATACATGCCAAAGAACACCCCACCATGAAGAAAGTTCTCAAATATGGTGTAGGTTGGAAATTCGAGACCATTGAAGAGGTTGCCGCCCGTTTCAATGTGCCGCTTGAGCCGCTCAAAGCACAAATCAAAGAATATAACGGTTATGTGAAATCCGGTGTCGATGAGCAGTTCGGTAAGCCCATGGAAAAAGCGAAGGGTAAGTTTATCGAAGCACCCTTTGTGGTTGTACGTAACTGGCCCAAGGTCCACTATTGCCAGGGCGGAGTAAAGATAGACGTCCAGGCACGCGTGATCAATTCCGCAGATTGGAAGCCGATTCCCGGGCTGTATGCAGCAGGGGAAGTCACAGGCGGAGTACACGGAGTGAGCAGACTTGGAAGCTGCTCGATTCCTGACTGCATGGTTATGGGGATGACTGCCGCACGAACAATAATGAAATCATGATCTCTGCCCGGAGGGAGTATTTATGAAACCGCAAGTAAAAGTACTGATCATTGCCGCAGCAGTGGTGCTTATGGCAGGATCTTTAGTTGCAGAGACTTTGCAGCAATTCGACAGCGTCCAGGGAAGAAGTTTTCACGCCGACTTATATGCCGATAATGCATGTGATTCCTGCCACGTCAATGCCGAGCCGGAAGCCTATCCTCCTGATTTTGTCTGTCTTGACTGCCACGACTCCGATGAACTTGTTCAGGCCACAGCCAGACCTGAAGAAGACAAATGGCAAAATCCCCACAACAACATGCATTACGCCAAAGACGTTCCCTGTATGGAATGTCATGGAGAACACTCGGAAAGAAAGGTACTCTGCGCCGGTTGTCATTTTTTCGACTATCCGAATTTCAAGAAGTAAAGCCTGAGATCCTTTCGCGCTATTTTTTTTCTGATAACTACGAGTTGAAAAACTACTTAGCCTGAGAGAGTTCCAGGGTACATGGCATAGTGGCCATCAAATAAGAGGAGGGCTGTCTTGATAGAGACAGTCCTTTTTTTCTTCGCAAAGCTCGCTGTTACGCTTACCAGAGATAAGCAGTGAAATAGGGGAGTAGCGCTGGCTGAGCGGTTCAAACTTCCCGACCTGACCGGGAATCCTCGGAAACCCCATGCACGACTTTCTCTTTGAAAAAAGCTCATCCCCCTCTTTCGTGGTTGTTGGTTCTGTTTATTGTGTAACCTATTGCTCTAACCATATTTTCGCATCACAGATATTCTATCCACATCAAGGGTAACTGAGCCATGAAATATACAGGAACAACATACCGCCCACCACCGGAAGCCTTTACCCCGCTGTTGCAGGTAACAGCCGGTTGTGCGCATAACCGCTGTTCGTTTTGTGATATGTACCGGGATGTACAGTTTGCTGTTGAGACTCTCGAACAGATAGAACGGGACATCATCGAACTGAAACTCATGCATTTCAGAATGCCCAGGATCTATCTGGTCAATGGTGATCCTTTTGTGCTGCGGGCTGAGAGGCTCCTGGAAGTAGTCGAGCTGATCAAAAAGCATGCGCCAGAATGTGAGACGGTCAGCATGTATGCATCGATCAGTAATATCATGAGCAAGAGTGACGATGAATTGATTCAACTTCGGGCTGCGGGCATCAATGATCTCTATGTTGGCGTAGAAAGTGGCTGGGATAAAGTGCTTAACCTGATGAACAAAGGTCACACTGCTGAAGAGGCATACAGCCAGATGGAGAGGTTGAACAGGTTTGGCATCAACCACCGTGACATGTATATTCTGGGCGGTGCCGGTACCGGCAACGGGATTGAGAACGCTCGAAAGAATGCTGCGTTTATCAATAGAACCAAACCTCAGATGATCTGGTTCGGCAGCCTTACAATTACTAAAGACACTGATCTCTGGCATGAACGGGAAAACGGCAATTTCCAGGAGGCAACCGCCCGCGAGATACTCGAAGAAGAGGTAGAGGTGATATCGCTTATTGAACTGGACGACGTGGTCTTTTTAGGCAATCACCCCACCAACACCGTCTCGATTTCGGGCAATATCCCTGCTGATCGCGAGCATTTCATTGGCACTCTGCAGCAGGCGCTTGATAGCGGCAATGCAGGTGATCTGGACCGGGTTCACGTTCGTTCAATGATCTGATCCAGTTGTCGCCGTGGGTTGTCTTCCAGCCACTCACGGCGACCTCATATCCAATTTTCCACACTCTCTCCCCCAGACACTTTTGATTTTCCAACCCGGTGCTACTCTCTTCCGCAACTGGCAGGTGTAGATACGGGACATTTTTGTGTTTTACCTGCACACTTAACAACAATTATGTAAATTCAGCCGGGATTAATCCCAAGCGCCCCCCCCTCCTTTGAGAGGACACCGCTCCACCCAGGACGCCATCTCACTATTTTTCTGTCATTCCCCAATCCTGCTGAAATATTTTTTTCAAAATGTTTTATTTTGGACGAATATTTGCAATGCTTATCTCATACATCATCGCAGCACTTGCATAGATGTATCTATTAGCTCAAGGGTATTTACCGATCATTTAATTGCCCCCTGAGTGAAATATTTTTTTCACTCAACATTGACGGCGAAATTCCTGCTACTTTGCATCATCTATTACAGGTGGTACACATCACACGAACGATTTGGAGGAGAACATGAAACTCGGAAGTATTCTGCTTGGAAGTATCCTGGTCGCAACAATGGCACAGACTGCAGTTGCAAAAGATCTTGTTGTTGGCGCCAATCTCGGAAATGTACCTTGGGAATTTGTAAACAAAGACAACCAGAATGCAGGTTTTGAAATTGACCTTGCAGAGGAAGTCGGCAAGCGGTTGGGCAGAGACGTCGTGGTGGAGAACATCCCATTCAACGGCTTGTTTTCTGCAGTGCAGTCCGGTCGTATCGACATTGCAGTTTCCTCGATCACTATCACCGCCAAACGGTTGGAGTCGGTCTCCTTTGCCCAGCCATATTACGACAGCGACCAGTCCCTGACCACCCGCAGCTCAAATGGAGTTGCAAACCTCGGCGAGGTGAAAGGCAAAATCGTAGGTGTTGATACTGGTTCTACCGGTGACATGTGGATCTCTGAACGTAAAGATGAGTACAAACCGAAAAGCATCAGCCGTTACGAGGGCCTTGCTCCGGCAATGCTCGATCTTGCTGCAGGCAGAATTGACGCCTATATCAGCGACATCCCGGCAGTACAGTACTACATCCAGGACAAACCACAATATGCTGTCGCAGAGCGCATCCCTACAGGTGAGCAGTATTCAATGATGCTGGCTAAAGATGCTCCGCTGGTAGCAGAAGTTGACTCTATCCTTACCGAACTGAAAAATGAGGGCTTTATAGCCAAAACACATGAAAAATGGTTCGGCTTCCCAGCCCCGGAGACATCATCGACTGTCGAGCTGAGACCACTTCCCGGCAAATAGCAGCCAATGCTGTAATTGCCTGATCGGGCTGTCGACAAACCATCTGAAAAGACAGCCCGTTTTTCTCATCAGGTCGCTTACGCCTGGAGACAACCAACAGCTTCTTCGAGAGCAACAAGGGGATTACGTGAATATTTTTGATACATTTTTTAATATCCCGGTACTCATCGATTCCTTCCCTATGCTGCTACGGGGACTCGGAATCACCATAGCCCTGGGTGCCGTGAGCATCGTACTTGGCTTGGTGGCCGGGCTTGTTCTGGCCCTGGTGAGAATCTACGGACCCCGCATACTGCGTCTGATTGCATGTGGATATATCGATGTCTTTCGGTCAATCCCAATTCTGGTGCTCCTGGTTCTTATCTATTACGCGTTGCCCTTTGTCGGCATTCGTCTCTCGGCATTCACCGCTTCAGTCGTCACACTTTCACTTGTTTCTTCAGCCTATACTGCAGAAATTTTTCGCTCCGGGATTGAAGCAATTCCACGTGGCCAAATCGAGGCCTCACAGGCCCTGGGATATCGATTCATCCCCTCACTGGTAGACATCATCCTGCCCCAGGCGCTAAAGATCGTCATACCACCGCTGACAAGCAACTGTATCAACGTCGTCAAAGACACGGCCCTTGCCTCGGTCGTTGCAATGCCCGATCTACTGAAACAGGCAACACAGGCCCAGGCCCTTGCAGCCAACCCTTCACCACTCATCGGGGCAGCACTCATGTACCTGATACTACTCCTGCCACTGGTCCACCTGGTGAGCAGACTGGAATCCTATCTGAATACGGGTAAGAAACGATGAGACCTATAATCGAGATCGAACACTTAGATAAAAATTTCGGCAATTTCAACGCACTTTGCGACATAAACCTCACCATGTATGAAAAAGAGGTCATCGTTATCGTAGGGCCATCGGGCTCCGGCAAATCCACCCTGATCCGTTGCATCAATTATCTGGAAAAGCCGACAGCGGGAAAGATCCTGCTCGATGAGTACCCGATTGAAGACGGGCCGAAGTTGCCGGACATCCGGGCCGACATCGGCATGGTCTTCCAGAGCTTCAATCTCTTCCCTCATATGACGATATTGAAAAATGTTGCCCAGCCCACAATCAGGGTACGTCACCTGGGAAAGGCTGAGGCAGAGGAGCGGGCAATGATGCTCCTCGAAAAAGTTGGCTTACAAGACCACATCCATAAATATCCGGATCAGCTCTCCGGCGGCCAGCAGCAGCGCGTCGCAATCGCGAGGGCAATGGCCATGAAACCAAGAGTGCTCCTTTTTGACGAGCCCACCTCCGCCCTTGACCCGGAGATGGTTGGAGAGGTCCTGGAGGTAATGCAGAATCTTGCCGCGGAAGGGGTTAGCATGATTGTCGTCACCCATGAAATGGGCTTTGCCAGAAAAGTTGCAGACCGGGTTCTTTTTATGGAGACTGGCCGCATCCTCGTCGATGAGACCCCTGAAAATTTTTTCGACAACTCAACCAATGAACGACTCAGGACATTTCAGCAGGCTGTTCAGAATCATTGAGCTCTTTCAGCGTTTTTCTCACCGGAACCTTATTAAAACAACAGGATAGATCATGAAGTCTTTAGATATCAATGTGGTTCGAAGTCACTTTCCAGCGCTTGCCCATAGCGACATACTCTTCGACAATGCCGGAGGTTCTGCCGTATTACGGCAAGTTGCCGAACGGATCAGCAGTTACCTGCTCACCTCCAGTGTGCAAACCGGAGCAACCTATCGCGACTCTGTTATCGCCCAGGAACGGGTGTTTGAGGCACGAAAAGCTATCGCGTCTCTTATTAATGCTCCCCATGACCAGGAAGTTGTTATGGGCGGTTCCACCACCCTCCTGCTCCATCTTGCCTGTGAAGCCATCGGCCAGACCATTGAACCGGGCGACGAAATCATCGTCACCAACGTTGACCACGAAGCTAATGTGGGCCCCTGGCTCAACCTCGCCAAACATGGTGCCGTCATCAAATTCTGGAACGTTAATCCAGAAAGCTTTGAGCTTGAACTGGAGGAACTTCAAAATTTGCTGACCGAAAAGACCCGCTGGGTCAGCGTAACCCACGCCTCGAACATTCTTGGTTCTGTAACCCCGGTAGCGAAAATCGCCCAGCTTGTCCACGGGGCAGGAGCAAAGCTCTGCGTCGACGGCGTAGCCTATGCCCCCCATCGCCTGGTCGATGTCCAGGCCTCCGGAGCTGACATGTATGTATACAGCTTCTACAAGACATTTGGCCCGCATTTTGCCGTTCTCTGGTGTGATGGTGAACTTTTCGCCGGCCTGCCGAGCCTCAACCACTATTTCATCGGCAAAGATGTCATGCCGTACAAACTGCAGCCTGGGAATGTCAATTACGAGCTCTCCTACGGCTGCATGGGCATTGTCGATTACCTGCTTTCAATCGCTGAAGAATTAGGCTGCTCAGGTAGCCCGAGAGAGATGATGCAGGCAGCTTTTGACGCATTTGAAAGCCATGAAAATGAATTGACCGAAAAGTTGCTCCATTACCTGAACGGCAGGGATGACGTTCGCATTATTGGCGAAAAGTCCGTACAAGGAGGCCGCAGGCTGCCGACAGTCAGCTTTGTGGTCAAGGGGCGTATGTCCAAGGATATCGTCGATGCGGTCGACTGCTACGGCATAGGTATTCGCTATGGTGATTTTTATGCCAAAAGACTCATAGAAGAGCTTGATCTCAATAAACAAAATGGAGTGGTGCGTATTTCCATGGCCCATTATAATAGCCTCGATGAACTCAATCAGCTTACAGAAGCGCTCGAGAAGGTTTTGGCCTAACTGTATTCGCAGCAGATATTTATCCCAAGGCCCCCAGGTGGAGAAAATGAAACCCGGTAATCTTTCTGAATTCAAAGATACAGTCCTTAAAAACAGGGCCATGCTGACAGCACGTCAGCTGGAAGCAGCCGACTTCGCGCTGAATCATCCCAATGATCTTGCCTTCAACTCCCTGACGGAAATATCCAAACTGTCCGGAATTGCCACCGCTATGTTTGTTCGCCTGGCGCAGGCGCTGGAGTTTAAGGGGTTCAGCGAAATGCAGAAGATTTTTCGCGAGCCCCTCATAGAAAAAAGTACCCCGAGCTACTCGGAGCGAATCCGCCACTGCCAGGGTGAAGAACACCTCTCAGACCCCAATAATGGTGGGGCCTTGATCGACTCTTTCGCCAGAGCCAATAAGATTTCACTGGATTATCTTCGGGAAAATTCGGAGGATCTTGAGCTGGATAAAGCCATAGACCTGATACTTGCAGCACCCAGTATCTCCATCCTGGGCCTGCGCCGTTCTTTCCCTCTTGCCACCTATCTCAGCTATGCACTGTATCGTTTCAAAATCGCCAACACCCTGATCACCGGGCTTGCCGGGTTCGCCGAGGACCAGCTCGATCTCATGCAGGCCGGCGACTTGCTGATAGTCATGAGCTTCCCGCCTTACGCAGAGGCCACCGTCGAGTTCTGCGCAAAGGCCAGAGCTGCCGGTGTTCGGATTCTGGCAATAACCGACGACCCCCTTGGCATAATTGCCCATGAAGCAGAACAGATCATCGAGGTGCATGACGCAGTGCTCCATGGCTTCCGCTCCCTGACAGCCTCCATGTGCATTGTGCAATCCCTGGCTATCGGCATCGGCTATAGAAAACGATTAAACGGAGAAGAAATACTGCTCGACGAGATCGACTGCTGATATTCCTGTTAACCCCTTTATCGTCTTGAGTTGCAGCCTTTGCTGTGATGGCTTCCCCCAGTTCCCATAAGAGTGCGGGGCAACTCAATATTCCGATAACCCCAGAAATTACTGTTCACGTCATCTCTCTTTCACCAGAGGATTGCACTCAGCTGTAGCAGTTGCATCCCTGGTGGATATTCCGGAGAAGACCCAACGACTGTCCCTGGCATACCCGCATTTTTGTCGGGCTTTTAGGCAGAACAGATGAGGTACATCAAATGAAAGTAGATAAACTCTTTATCAATGCAACAATTGTGACCCACACCGGCAGATTTATCGGCTGCATAGGCTCAGTCAATGGCAGGATCGCCTGTATCGAAACCTCGACAGAAGGGATCGAAGCCACGGAAACAGTTGACCTGGCCGGACTCCACGTACTCCCAGGTGTAATCGATGGGCACATCCACTTCCAGGACCCTGGATTCACCGAACGCGATGATATGGCACACGGTACCGCTGCATGTGCGGCAGGAGGGATCACCACAGCGATATCACACCCAGTCAACGATCCGGCAGTGCTCGATATCGACTCGTTCGAGATCAATCGTGCCGCATACTCAGGAAAATCCATCGTAGATTACGCGATTCACGGTGGAGGAACCCGCGACAATGTCAACTCTATCGCAGATCTCTGGAACAAGACCGGCGCAGTCTCTATAAAGATGTTCATGTGCTTTTCCGTAAAGGAATTCCCCTTTGTTCACGATGACAGCATGCGCGACATCCTGACCCACGTAGCCCAAAATAACGGGCTGGCCATGATTCATTGCGAAGATGGCGAGATGATCAGCAAAGAGGAAGAAAGGCTCCGCAGGGAGGGCAGAACTGATCCCCTGGCGTACAATGAATCCCGCCCCGAAGAAGTCGAGATTGCCGCAATCAACAAAACAATTCAGCTCTTGAAGCAGACCGGCGCCAAAGCCCTGATCGTTCACGTCAGCACAGCAGAAGGCCTTGAACTTATCCGTGCAGCCAGCAACGATGGAATAGGCATCTGGGCTGAAACCTGTCCGCACTTTCTCACCTTTATCCGTGAAGACATGAACGAACACGGCCCTTTCCTCAAGTTTTCCCCAGTCATGCGCGACGAAAAAAACAGGCTGAAAATGTGGGAACTACTCGATGCCGGATATGTTCACACCATTGGCTCGGACCATTGCCCATTCACCCGGGAAGAAAAGGAAGCAGGCCTTGACAATATTTTCGAGGCACCAAACGGCATTCCCGGCCTGGAGGTGATGCTGCCTGTTCTCCTTGACGGTGTCAGCAAAGGCTACACCTCCCTTGAGAAGATCGTGGAGATCACCAGTTTCAATCCCTCAAAACTTTACGGTTTTCACCCGCAAAAAGGTGCCCTTCAGGTTGGTTCAGACTGCGACCTCACCGTCGTAGACCTCTCCTTGACTAAAGCTTTTACCGATGCTGATCGAAAATCCAAATGCGACTGGTCACCGTACTTTGGCAGACAGCTGAGCGGATGGCCGGTGATGACCGTCATCCGGGGAACAGTAGTCGCCCATAAGGGCGAGATCCTGGTGGAACCCGGATATGGCACCTACCTGCCACGAAGCAAATAACACCGGATGCTTCAAACCTCATTGCCAGAGAAGATTATGAAATATCACAACATAACTGCAGGAGTAGATCGTGAAAGAAATTCGAGATAATGCGCGAAAATTAATGGGAAATCAATGCAAGGTATGTGCAGTCTGTAACGGCAGGGCCTGTGCCGGACAAGTACCTGGAATGGGCGGTCTCGGCACCGGCGCCTCTTTTAGAAACAACCTCTCAGCTCTTGAAAACGTTCGCCTGAACATGAGACTGATCCATAATGTTGTCGAACCGGATACCACAGTAAGTATTCTCGGAAAAGAGCTCGCCCTGCCCCTTATTGCCGCCCCCATCGGCGGTGTCTCCTTCAACATGAACGAGGCAATCAGCGAGGATGACTATATCCAGTCAATCGTCAACGGCTGTAAGGCCAGGTCCATCATCGGCTGCACCGGGGATGGGGTTCCGGAGTGGCTCTCCAGTGCAGGCTTCAACGCCGTTAAACTGGCCGATGGATACGGTATACCATTCATCAAGCCATGGGAAGATGAAGAGTTCTTCCAAAAGATCGAGCTGGCCAAAGCAACCGGGACAGACACAATAGGCATGGATATCGACGCCGCCGGCCTCATCACGTTACGAAAAATGGGACGTCCGGTATCCCCTAAACCACTTGCTGAACTCACCGACATCATCAAAAAGATTGGGATGAAATTTATCCTCAAAGGGGTAATGACCGCGGACGAAGCCGAGCTTGCATGTAAAGCCGGAGCCGACGCTATTGTCGTCTCCAATCATGGGGGGCGTGTGCTCGATCACGCGCCGGGAACTGCTGAAGTACTGCCCGCCATTGCCGAAAGAGTGAAAGGGAAAATCACAATTCTCGCAGACGGCGGTATCCGCACTGGCAATGACGTACTGAAGATGCTTGCCCTGGGAGCGGATGCAGTAATGATAGGTCGACCGTTTTCCGTTGCCGCAGTAGGTGGCCTGCAAGACGGAGTTGAAAGCTACATTGATAGCATCCACAGTGAGCTGAAACAGGCGATGGTGCTGACTGGTACCGGCAAGGCCTCAGCTGTTGATAGCAAAATACTCTTCAACGGATAACTTCCCGACCAAGTATTTTCTCACACCATAATCTTCTCGATAGCAACATTCACGGCATCATGGAATGAAGCGTGATGCCAGAGGTTAGAGGTTAGGTGAAATCAAAAAAATGCCCCTATCTGCGAAAGCAAATAGCGGCATTTTATATTTCTACTACTTCCCGTAGAGTCCATGAACGATAGTTACATTCTGTCAAATAACTCTTTTGACAAGCAATCCTACTAACTCGGGAACACCTTCTTTTTCAACTCCTCATCTGCCATCACCGCTTCCAGCAGAAAACAGCAATGGGCGGTACGACTTCTGCCAAGCTCCTCTGCCCACTCACGCAGCTCTTCTGCTCTAAACACAGAAACCTTGGTGGCAATATGCCTACCCGGCTTTTCTCTCGGGCTGATTTCGCCCGGGAAATCCTCACGGTTCTTCAAGGCATACCCCAGAACCTGATTGAAAATTTTTGAAACAGTTACCGCCCTGGCATCTGCCAGCGCCTTGATCTCTTCCCGCAATCCTTTACCGCTTGAAGCTTTGGGAATGTTGATGGACCTCATATGAACGGCTGCACCTGACATACACACCTCCTTATGGGTTTGAGTTTGTGTACTATTAGAAAAATAGTAGCGCAGTTGCCAAGCTTTTTGAAGCTCCATGTAGATGTTTGGAGAAAAATAAAGCCGCCCAAAGTAATTGGGCGGCCTTGTGGCATAATTCGCATATGCCGTGATTACTAATCAGGTTGAATCCTACATGAGCTTGGTTTCATTCAGAAACCTGAGCAATCCTTCCAAACCGAGCAAAAAGGGTTAGAGGGAATACAACGTTTTCCGCCTGAAACTAATCCACCCACATAGCCGTCGGCAACGGCACTCCCAGCCCCAGCTGGAAGATGCAATAGAACACAGTCACCACGACAACTGATAACAGCAGCGAAGTCTGGATTCCCTTGCGGGTGAATCGCTCTTCCGACAGGTAGAGATTAAAGGCGAAGTAGAAGATATAACTCGAGGGCAAAAAGCCAATCACAGGTAACATCAGCAGATAGCAAAGCAGTATTCCCACACCTATGACAATGTTGTTTCGCTCGATCACCGAATCGAAGAAGGTAATATACTCCGGTTTGGTGAATGCCGTAATCAGTGTCAGCATCGAAAAAACAGTAAGGCCGATCAGAACATAATTGACAAAAATCACACCAAGCCGGCTGAGGTCACGGGTAAAATAGTAGACCCCAGCAGCCAGAACAAGACCGATAACCGAAATTACCAGATCACTGTTAATCTTTTTCTGGTTTCCATCACTTTGGATATCGCTCATCACGCCACCTCGCCTTTGTTCTTTTTCGCACGCCAGGAGGCAATAAGGGGCCAACACAGCGAGAGCACACACAGAGCAATCAGAAAACCGCTGATCGGTCTAAATACCATGTAATTGAACACGCCCTGGAACTGACCGGCGAGTACAGATTTCACCAGACCCTCTTCGATGAATGGCCCGAGAATAAGACCAAGCACGATTGGTGCCGGGTGAAAATTCAGTTTCCTGCTGATAAAACCGATGATGCCAAAGACGAACATTATCCAGACATCCAGCATGGAGTTACGGATCGCATAGGCACCCAGTACGGTCATAAAGATGATTCCGGGTGCCAGGTAACGAGAAGGAATATTGATGATCCTCGAAAAAATGACACTACCGAATGCGCCTATGAAACTCACCAGAAAGGCTGCAACCAAAAGACCCATCAGAAAGGAATAGATAATCGGCGCTTCCGGCCCGGTAAAGAGTTCTGCGCCCGGCTTAAGGCGATGCACCATCAGCGCACCCAGAATTACTGCCGCAGCCGGTGAACCCGGAATACCAAGGGTAAGCAGCGGAATGAGTGAACCAGGGGCCATGGCGCTATTGGCAGACTCACTGGCGGCAACACCGTCAATGGTGCCTTTGCCATATTTATCCGGGTCTTTACTCCAGCGACGCGCCTCGTTGTACGAGACCATGCTGGCAATATTCCCACCTGCGCCAGGCGCAAAACCTACAATGGTGCCAATGATTGCCGAACGAATGAGCAAGACCGGTTTTTTGATCACTTGCAGGGCCACTTCACCAATAACCCCCAGTTTCGGTTCAACCGCCTTATCGGTATAGGTTTTTTGACGTTTACCAATAACGCTGGAGAGTATCTCCGGCAGACAGAAGAAACCAATCAGGGCAACGATCAGGTCAATTCCACCCTGCAGGACCGGAAAACCAAAGGTCAAACGTACATCGCCGCCGATGCTTGCCATACCTACCACAGACAACACCATGCCTATGCAACCGGCCAGGAAGCCCTTAATCACACTACCGGAAGAGAGGGCACTGATAATGGTCAGGCCGAAGATACCCAGCCAGAAATATTCGGGTGGACCAAATTTTAAGGAGGCAGCAGCCAGGGGTGGCCCGGCCACAACCAGCACCACATTGGCCAGCAATGAACCGACGGTACTGGCCAGGGCGGCTGTTACCAGTGCATGCTGGGCCATACCCTTTTGTGCCAGGGGAAAACCATCGAATGTGGTGGCAATGGCGGATGGTGTGCCCGGAGTGTTGATCAGGATGGCCGGAATAGCATCGCCATACATGGCACCTACATAAATTCCGGCCAGCATGATCAGTCCGGTTTCCGGTGACATGGTAAAGGTAAAAGGAACCAGCAGTGCAAGTCCCATGGTCGCAGTCAGACCGGGTAGCGCCCCGAACGTGATGCCCAGAAAAACACCCCCAAAAAGCAGGATGAAGTTCAGCGGCACAAAGACCTGCTGCAGGCCTTGTAAAACAACATCAAACATATCACGCCTCATCAAAGCAAATCGCCCGGTGCGCCGGATAGGGCGTACCGGGCATATTGAACTACAATTTGATCAGATAGATCTGATCCTACTTGAACTCTTCAACAATCGGAGCCCACTGCTTGACCTTCTCGTCGATATATTGCTGTGCTTCTTCGGCACCAATGGTCAGCGGAACAAAACCGTCTTCGCGCATCTGTTTGACAACTTCCGGATCTGAGGCAATCGCGATAAATGCCTTTTCGAGCGCGGCTACAACCTCATCCGGGGTCCCCTGGGGTACTGCTGCTCCACGGTCGATTGAGGCATACATTTCATAACCTTTGCTACTGAAAGTCGGAACCTCTGGCATGTTTTCAAAAGGTTCCTTGGAGCCAAAGGCAAGAACACGAATCTTGTCCGCATGCTGAACCAGGTCGTTGCTATTGGCCCATACCGCCTGTACATGACCGCCGAGGAAATCAGCAATACTCTGGGCGGCACCAGTGCTTGGGATATAGGTCATGTTGACTTCAGCCAGCTTGGAGAGCTGAAGATGTGCCACGTGGTGACCAGACCAGGTACCGGAACCTCCAATGATCATGCCACCAGGATTCTTGCCCGCAAATGCCAACAGATCCTCTAGCGACTGGATAGGGTTGTCCTTCATTACCGCCAGACCGATTGGCGTAGCCTGAAAGAACGCTACCGGCTTGATTTGATCGGTGGAGTAACCGGCATTACCACGGGCAAGTGGCTGAAGCACGATGTGTGGGACGTTGATTCCTGAAATGTAATAACCATCCGGCTTCTTGCGCACCAGCTCAGACCAGCCAAGAGAACCACCGCCGCCCGGCTTGTATTCGATCACCACCTTCTGGCCAAGGATGTCCTCAAGCATAGGTTGCTGGCGTCGAGCCTCAAGATCTGACTGACCACCGGGACCAAATGGAATCTGGTAGGTGATTGGCTCTTCCGGGAAAGCAGCCATTGCAGGGCTGGTAATCAGAGTGGCAAATGCTACAGCTGCGGTTAAAAGAAAACTCTTCATTAGTACTTCCTCCTTAAAGTGTGGATCAATTACTTGCGTTAGATCGGAAAACCAGGTTTCCAGATTGTCGGTGAGTACAGAGTTTTATAAAGCAAAAACCAGACCTACTTGCCCCAAACCTTTAAAACTGTTGCAATTCAGGGAGTTTAATAGGTTTTCGCCCTCCCTGCCTATCGCATTTGATGCCGAATATTCACCACTGTGCCCAATATTGGTTGGACCAGGTTCGGCACATCCAAGCTATCGAACAAAATGGATAAATTAAGCCGCCCACATGCTTGGACGGCTTTCAACGAAGCGATCTTGGCACTACGTATGGATAAATGCTGTTTGACTCAATCACCGAATCGCAGAAGGTGATGTACTCCAGTTTGGTGAATACCTATTGATCGTCAGCACTGAAAAAAAGGCACGGTCGATCAGACCGAGAACGATAGGTGCAGGGTGAAAATTCAGCGTCCTGCTGATAAAACTGATGATACCAAAGATGAACATGATCCAGACATCGAGCCTGGTGCTGGCGATCGCATGGGCACCGAGTACGGTCATAAAGATGATTTATGGCGCCAGGAAGGTCAAAATCTGAATTAATCGCCCTTTAGTCGCAGCCTTACCTTTCTTTTCCTATGTTAGGCGCTGCAGGTCTTTCTTTCAAATCATTGGAGGCCCCGCAAACACAGCAACTTCAGCATTGCAATCGTGGCTGAACTCCAGAGAAGCTGTATGAGCGTTGTCCCTATGGGGTTGAGAGAAGCGAAAACCATCACCGCTTGTTTCTCCCGACAATCTGGAGGACAGCATTGCCCTCTAATTCCCAACGCCAACGTCAACTCTTTCAGCCGGTGCAATAATTTGGAATCTGGCCTTAATCACCAGCTCTTTCGCTGGCACTCGCCGTACCTGTCGCAGGTTGATTATTGTCTCACTTCGGTGGGCTCGGGTTCCATTCATTGAACTATCAGGGTATTTTACTTTGAGTGAGACGAAGGACAGGATGAACGCGTAAAAATCATACCCCTGCTGAGAGTAAAAACGGGTCGTCAGCTTACAGATGCGGGGTATGGTCTGCCGCGATAATCTGTTCCCTGACTGTCTGCAAGCTGAATATCAGACAGTGCTGCCGGCAGCCGGGGCTATATTGACTACGGAAAAAATGATTCAGGAAATGAACATGAATGAACCAGTAACCATCTATTACCTGCAAATGACTGAGCCTGAGGCACTTTGTCCCTCATCGCCAAAGATCGAGATAGATATTCGCGAATGCTCTATACGTCAGTATCAGTACAACAAATTTCTCTATCAATTTATCGGCGAGAAATGGCTCTGGACGGACAAGCTCGCCTTAAGCGATGAAGAGTGGCAGGACTATGTGGCAAGCGACAATCTGCGCACCTGGGTCGCGTATAAGGACGGTGCCATTGCCGGGTATTTTGAACTACTCAGAGAAGGTGATGAGGTAGAGATAATATACTTCGGGCTTGCCGAACAATTCATTGGCAAGGGGTGTGGAGGGTATCTGCTAACCGAGGCCATCAGAAAAGCCTGGAGCTGGGAAGGGGTCAGGCGAGTCTGGGTGCATACCTGCACCCTCGATCATCCAGGCGCACTGAGAAATTATCAGGCACGGGGCATGCGGATCTATAAAGAAGAAATAAATTCTTAGGCGACAACCCTATTCAGCCCAAAACAGTTCCGATCTCAATATCAATTGAGATCGGAATTGTTAACTGCCATACAAGGTAACGAGCGCCTCTAATTTTTTGTAGAGCGCTCACGAAGCACATTCCCACAAATCCAAGGGGGTCACTTTTTCTTAATCACAGCCCGCCAGCCCGTAACAGGTTGCATGATCGGTCGAGTGATGCTGCTCACCGACCCCGCCTGCTCGGTGACGTAAAACGCATATGGGTCCAGAGCGGTAACCGTTGCCAGTAACTCTTTCAATTCCCGGCGACGGCACACCACGTAATGCTCCGTAACCGGCCCTTTTTGCCCCTCGCCCGTAAATGAAGTAACATTATAACCTTGATTTCTCATGGCTTTGGCAATTCCAGCTGCATCGTTGTTGCTGTTTACCCTGAGAATCATATGCCCCATGGCGATGAACTTCTCCACCTTGATGCCAACCAGATTTCCAGTGGCAAACCCAAAAGCGTAGACGAGGCCAAGCGCTGGCTGTTGAGTGACAACCTGTACAATACCGGATACGACCACAAGCCAGATTGCAGCTTCAAAAAATCCAAGCCAGAAAGACATGAGCGTTCTGCCATGAACAATGGCAATAGTCCTCAAGGTACCCAGGGAGACATCAACCACCCGCGCAGCAAAAATCAGGAACCCGTAAGCCCAGTCTGTATTATAAAATATTTCTGTAAAATCCATTCTTAACAAAACTTTATAGGATGCTTCATATAAAAAGCAGGAAATATTAATTTCCTGCTTCAATCAAGTACACACGTTATCCAGCTGCAACAAGCATGTATCCGGAGGCCCAGCGCAGCCCATTTCCATCATCAATCGTCAAATAGATTTTCTCCATAAAACTCATCATGATATTTATCCTCGATCATTGCTAACTTGACCGGATTCTTGGAAAGGATTGTGTATTCCGTTCCACACTCATAACAGACAATTTCATCTCCCTGACCAAAGTAGTATTCGACCGGGATATAGCACAGACATATCTGGCATTTGCCAAACCTCTCTCTGTCGCTCTGATGCTTATTGAATTTGCCCATCCCCGCCTCCATTGCGTATTCGCAGGTTAAATTCCTTGAGGTTAAATCCAAAACCAATCTACAAATTTCAAAAAACGATATACCAAAAATCATGCCAGAAGAACCAAAGCGAAAAAAAGCAATTTTTCCGATTACTTACAATGGGTTAACTGGACAGACTATCAACAGGGGTTGTGAACAAAATATTCCGATGAATCAGGCGGGATAGGGGGGAGAAAGATGCTATGACGCTCTTTTTTCTTGTTTGAACAGAATTTTCCGAAGTGTCGCTATTTTTCCGATTTTTTGAAATCTTCTTTCTTCAAACCGTGGATCTTCATTTTATTATAGAGAGCCCTCGGTGTAAGGCCGGCCAATTGCGCAGCCTCACCAATGCGTCCATCCGTGTAGTCGAGTAACTCCACCAGATATTTTCTCTCTGCAGATTGTGAAAGCAGGTTTTTATACGATTTCAGGGTAGTACCCGGCCTGAAAGCTGTATCGGTCAGATTGCCGACATCTACTGAGGTGTCGCTGATGGGAACGCCTGGAATCTGAATAAGATCTGCGGTAATTGTGTCTGATACCGCAAGCATAACAGCACGTTCTATAACGTTCTGCAATTCCCTTACGTTGCCAAACCAGGGTACTGAAAGCAACAGATTCATTGCCTGGTTATCAAGACCTTTAACGTATTCACGACCGTTCCTCTTCTTGCGGTTGATAAAGTGCTGTACCAGGATAGGAATATCTTCAGTTCGGTCACGAAGAGGTGGAATATGAATCTGAAACACGGACAAACGATAATAGAGATCTGAACGCAAGGTACCATTGTTGAGCAATTCAACGGGATCAGAATTTGTAGCCGCAACCACTCTGAAATCAGCACTTATGTCCACATTACTGCCAAGTCTTTGCAGGGTTCGCTCTTGCAGAACCCGTAAAAGCCGAATCTGCATGGCAGAAGACATCGCCTCAACTTCATCAAGGAAGAGCGTTCCCCCTGCAGCATGTTCAATCTTGCCTATGCGTCGTTCCGAGGCACCGGTAAACGCCCCCTTTTCATATCCGAACAATTCTGACTCAAGAAGGGCGTCAGGCAAGGCTCCGCAATTGACCGCCATAAATGGACCGGATTTTCTGCGCGAGACATTGTGAAAAATATTAGCAAGTAGCTCTTTACCTGTCCCGGTTTCACCAATCAAAAAAACAGGGGACTCAACAGGAGCCACATCCTTTACCAGATCAATCAGGTTTTCCATCAGAGGGCTCTGGGTAACCAGAGTCTCGAGGCCTGGATACTGCTGGATAAACCCTGCCAGATAACGCTCACGGTTTTGCTGTTGTCTGTTATGCATCAATTGCAGAAAGAGGGCATGACATTTTGCAATATCGTCTGACTCTGCAAAACTGATTTTATCGGCATACGGTGTCGCCTGGGCTTTGATATTGTCATCCGCGCCCAGGACCAAAAGATGCGGAACGTTCTGGATACTGACCACTTCATCAAGAGTCAGTTCACTAAATCCGGGATGGGAAGCTTCAAAGATCCATAGATCAAACACCCGGGAGAAGGCGATGGAATAGAACTCAAGCGCCTTTTCTATATGGATAACCCTGCAGGTGGATGATGAAAATTCGGCACGCAACTTTTCAAGCACCTGGACGGAACTGAAAACAAAGATATTATACATGGCAGCAGATCACGTTAAAAAAAGTAAGAAAATCTTAATTTATCCAATCATTGTACCCCTGTTTTCCATAACCGTCTACGAGAGATCAATCAGGCCCGGAGCTTGATTCAGACACTATGTGCCTACCCCAGAAATGCTGTAATGAAAAATCTGATCAGCACAATCTTCAACTTGAAAACGTGAAGTGATAGACGCGAGATGTGAGACGTGACCGATTGGCAAGTGACCAATCCCTGAAATCATAATGCAACCGGCTTGTGGAGAAGGGCTTTACGGCTTTACGTTGTTACTCCTGTCACCTTTTTCCTGCCCCTCACAAATCTTAAGCTGAGGATTTGTGACAATCACATGAGGAACTCATACTGAGTTGAAATCACCAAAATATCGTGGCCAAGTGGATTCGACACACTTGGCCACGATATCTAAAGACCATCTCAAGCTTGTCAAAAACAATGCATGACAAGCTCAAGTGGAATTGCTCTACCCTTCTGAACAAAGCAACCGCCTGCCCAACGCCATATCAGGTGAGTCATGGTTACGGATCAGGGCAACTCTTATTCTTTCCTCTGGCGAGCCCTGATAGCTGAACTGTAAATGGACTGAGCCTTATCCATAGCCTCCCGGGACTGCAGGGATACCAGATATGCCCTGTCCCATTTGTTCTCTTCCCAAAGCTTTTGGGATTTGCGCAAAAGTTCCAGTGATACGTCCATCTGCGCTTTCATGCCAAAGGGAAATGAGGTCCGGGTGCGGGCCCATTCGAGACGCCCCTCAACATCGAAAATAGCCTCTTCATAATATTCCTGCAGGTATTCCTGCCGTGCAAACTGAATGAAGAGATAAAGAATCGTAACAAAAAATCCAATTGCCAGAACAATACTCATATGCGTTCTCCATCCAAAGATCCAAGGTGCCGGGTTGGAATGAATCAGTTCAGGGAAACACTTCCGAGATTCTACTGATACTTCAAAGATGAAAAAGTACAGCGGGAAATTCTTTTTCTATAAAGGTATCACAAAGCTCCCTGATATTGAAACATTCAGAGATATTTGAGTTAATTTTCCAGTAGTTAAAGAGCTCTTTCTCCTAACAGATTTACAATTTCAGTAAAAATTGAGAGGTGAGGGGAACAGCGACCTGCTGAAAAGGCTCCTAGAAGCCCGAATTACCCTCCATGAGACTTTGCAGCAGCTCATCATTTACGTCATGGAAACTGGTTATCATACGGTCGGCACGGCTGAAGTCGTGATTACGGGTAAACTCATTGGGGATGGCGATACCGCGGACTTGCGCGTTCTTTGCCGCATTCACTCCGTGGGTCGAGTCTTCAAAGGCAAGGCATGAACCAGCCGGAACACCGATCGCATCAACTGTCTTCAGGTATATCTCCGGATCAGGCTTACGCCTGTTCACCATATCTCCACCGATCACTGAGCTGAAAAAATCGAAAATGCCGTTAGAACGTAGAATTTCAGTAAGCTCGCGATGGTGGGACGATGAGGCGACCGCAAAGGTCATCCGATCTGCGTAGGTTTCAATTACCTGCTTTGCACCTGCAAACAACTGAATTTCCGGGATCATCTCCAGGTAGAGTTCCTGTTTCTCCCGGATGAGCTGCTCAACACTCTTGGTAATACCCGTATTTTCAATATGGTCACCCGCCACTTTCTCATTACTGGTACCGACATAGGTGAGGAATGTTTCAAAGCTGAACTCCCCTGCCCCATTTTTCAGCAGGATCTCCCGCCAAGCCCGATAATGTTGGGGCTCTGTATCTGCAAGAGTCCCATCCATATCGAAGATGAATGCCTTTATCATTATATGTGAACCTCACGCTCCACCTGCCGTCAAACAGCTGAAGCATAAACGAAATAAATTTTCTCTTGATGAAATCGAAACTGAAGAAACAATGGTGACTCGATGGGAATCCGCAAGGGTAGTCGTACACCTTTGTTTCTTGTCGAGTGTCAGGAAATATTTAGATCTTTCATCTTTTTCCAGAGCACCTTTCTGCTGATGCCAAGGCTTTCTGCAGTGCGTTGTTTTCTACCCCCGGCTTTTTCCAGCGCATCGATTATTCGGTTTCGTTCATAGCGATGCACCCCTTCCTCGAGGCCTAGTCCCTTCTCAGCATCACGGCATAGCTCTGCAACAGCACCATGCTCCTGAACTTTTCTCGGCAAATGACCAAGCCTTATCACACCATCCTGTGCCAGAAGCACCGCCCGCTCAAAAACATTCCGTAGTTCCCTGATATTGCCAGGGTAATCATAAAGCCGGAGTGCTTCTGCAGCCTGTGGAGAAAGCACCGTATCCGGCTTACCATAGCGCTGTGATGATTCACGCAGAAAGTGGTCTATGAGGGCAATGATGTCATCTCCACGTTCACGAAGTGCGGGCAAACGCACTGGCACTACATTGATTCGATAGCTTAAATCTTCGCGAAACTCACCTCTTGCCACAGCTTCTTCTATATCCGTAGCCGTGGCAAATATCACCCGCACATCTACCTTAACAGGCACATTACCGCCCAACCTGGTGATTTCACCATCTTCGAGAACCCGCAAAAGTTTCGCCTGCAGCGCCAAGGGCATATCCCCTATTTCGTCAAAGAAAAAAGTACCCTTATTGGCTGCCTCAAACTTTCCTATTCGCCTGTTGTGCGCCCCGGTGTAGGCCCCCTTTTCATGACCGAACAGTTCTGATTCCAACAACAGTTCAGGCAATGCAGCACAGTTGATTTTCAAAAATTCATTGTTCCTTCGTGAACTGAGCCTATGCAGTGCGTTTGCCACCAGCTCCTTGCCGGTGCCACTCGCCCCCTGAATAAGCACGGGAACACAAGAGTCGGCAACGGCACGAATCCGGTTGAAGACCTCCTGCATGGCAGGACCGCCAACCATATCCTCCAGCCCTTTTTCTGCTTTCAACTGCTGATTCTGCTGGGAAAGCTCACAGAAATTGAAGTAACGCTCCACGGCAATAAGAAGACCGTCATTCGAAAACGGCTTACACAGGAAATCATACGCTCCACCGCGCATGGCCTTTACTGCAAGTTCTACCTCGGCATAAGCGGTAATCAGGATGGTCCCCATGTTTGGGTAGAGTTCATGGACCTGATCGAGCAAATCAAACCCGGACATACCCGGCAAGCGCACATCCGTAATCAGCAGTTCAAAACTTACTGAACGCAGCGTCTGCAGGGCAGATTCGGCGTCTTCATATGCGTCCACCTCATATCCTGCTGTACTCAGGGTCTGCTGCATGCCTATGCGCATTGCCAGTTCATCTTCAACCAGGAGTATACGCCTGCTCTCCATCTGCTTCGTCCTCAATATGTAGCGAAAGTGTAAAAGTTGATCCGTCGGCACTGCTCTCACTGAGCCAAAGCCGACCGCCATGCTGCTCGGCAATGGATCTGGATACAGCCAGTCCCAGCCCGGTTCCCTTGCCCTGTTGCATGGTACTGAAGAAAAGTTCGAAAATTTTCTCCTGAAGCTCCCCGGGTACGCCATGACCATTGTCAGACACAGAAAGCAATACGCTATCGTTAGTTTGTCGTGCTTCAATACGCAGCACTCCCCCCTCACAGGCCTGCTGCCGGCGCTCGATAGCATGAGCCCCGTTCAGTAGCAAATTGACGATGACCTGCTGAATTTTCAGACTGTCAATCGACATCAGCGGCAACCCCTCTTCCAGATTCACCTCCAGCCCGATTCCCCTGCGCCGCAGCATCGTTTCCAATAGAGCTGTCGATTTAACAATAACCTCGGCTATGGACACTCTCTGCAAGGTCAACTCAGGCTGGCGCGAATAATCGAGCAGACCGCGCATGGTATCGCGCATCCTGTCCAGACTCTGCTGAATGACCTCGATATGCTGCTGTCGACTCTTTTCGTCGAGTTTGCCGTCAACAAGGTTATTGAAGCAGAGAATCACACCACCTAAAGGGTTATTAATTTCATGGGCGATAGAAGCTGTCAGCTGACCTACCGAGGCCATCTTCTCTGTATGCAGCAACTTCTCCAGCGTCTGCCTGCGGCGCTGCTCCTCTTTTTGCAGACGGGCCACCATCCAGGAGAAGCTCTGTTGCAACTGCCCTATTTCATCATTTCTGGCCGGTAAGTCAGGCATGGGCGTTGAGACATCTCCCACGGAGGTCATCTGCTCCATCCTGTCTGAAAGCCGTTTAATGGGCCGAATAAAATATTCTGCGGCAAAACCTATGATAATCAGAGACATCAGCAAAGCTACTGCGGCCGCAGCAAGTATCTTGTTGAGCAAATCGCGACTGGCCGCCTCTATCTCACTCAACGAGAAAATGATTCTGCAACCACCCCAGTTTTTAGATTCGATAGCCAGAGGAACCAAAACTTCAAGCATTGGCCACCCATCTCTACTGAAACGCTCTACTCTATCCTCGCTACTGCTGAGTACTTGCCGATACTTTGACGCTTTAAGCTGTGTGCCGTAATATTTCAGATCATCATGACTCACAACTCGAAGTTCGCGATCAAAAACCATAAAAGATTTGATTCGCGAATCCATGGCCATTACATCAGACACGTAAAAATCCAGAAACTCTGTTATGTCATCGTTGTCTGCGATGCCTATCTCTTCGTAAACAAGAGCGTTTATAAAAAGAATCGCAGAGCTTTTTGCTAAAAGCAGGGCTTGTTGTTCCGTATTTTTTTCAAGCAGATTCCGCTCCCGATCAAAAACCTTATAGCTGATGCTCGCTACCGTGCAGAACACGCAAAAGAATGCCAGCAGAACAAATTTTGCCCGAATCCCCCCTGCGGTTATCATCGTTTATCACCATAAAATCCTTGTGCCTCGAGTTCATGCATCAGTTTTTGTACCGGAGCATAATGACTTTCATCAACTCCGGTAAATCCCGCACGAAGCATCGGACTCCAGCGCTCAAGGGAACTGGCCAGTTCTGGATCCTGATAGTTAAGATTCAGCAAGAGGGTCTGCAACCGGGCATGAAGATCTTCCGGAACATTTGCAGTACTGACCAGCACAAAACCAGGCAGTTGAGGTGTTATGGCCAAAACCTTCAGACTTTCTGCAGGAAATTTTGCCAATGCCTCTTTGGAAACCGCGCCGGCATCAACCTTCCCGAGCAACAGCGCTCGTATCACCGCATCATGGGTCCTGAAATTCTGCCAGTGGGAAAAATCTTCCGGGGTAATTCCATGCTTAACCAAATACCCCAGAGGCCCAAGATAGCTGGAAGTCGAATCCTTTGAGCCAAACGCAAAAGAATGGCCTTTTAATTCATGAAGAGAGCGAATGTCTTGACGGTCAGCACGTACTACAATCGCAGAACGACTGGTTGGCGTTCCCTCCTGGGAACGTACTGCGCAGATCAAACGGGTGGCTGTAGTTTCCTGAACCTTGAGGTAAGAGACACCTGCCAAAAGAGCAATGTCAACCCGCTCTTCTGCCATGGCATCGACAATCCCCTGATAATCTGCCGCGAGCACAAGCTCTATCTCTATTCCCAGCCGCTTGGCTAAGTAATCGGTAAACGGGAGGTAATGCCGGTACATCACCAGCGGATGATTGAGGGTAATGACTCCGAACCGCAGGACGTCACGGGCAATCGCAGTGGAGTTCGTAATGGTCAGGCAAAAGAGAAGGACACACAGTGCCACTACAAGTCGTCGCATTTCAGCAACCTGTTCTTCATAAAAATTATTTTTCTTCTTTTACCATCATGCATAATAAACCTGGCGAACCGGGCAGCGAACTTTGCGGTGGATCCTGTTGGATAAACTGAAAAAACGATATGCTGGTCTGGCTTTACCACCAATAATCAGGAGCTCCGGCTCAACTTCTCTGACAGTCTGCACGATTGTTTGCAACGGTGAGCCATCACATATCCTTAACTGAAGAGGTATAGCAGACAAATCCGCCAGAGACTTGAGACTTTCAAACCGTTCCTTTGCTTCATACTCACAGAGCCTATCTATGTATTCCACAAAATGTGACTTGTCAATTTCTGTCGCAAGCGGATCTATCTGGCCAAAGTGCTTCAGGGAAGAATCCACAATATGGAGAACCACTAACTCAGCGTCGTTTGCCCGGCAGTACGAAATGGCAGACTTTTCTGCGTTAGAACAAGATGGTGTTCCTTTGGTGGCCAGAAGCACTTTTTTACTCATTTTTCACCTGGTATCTATCTGTTAGTAGATGGAGGACAGGACAGAAGTGCCAAAACCCCTTTGGTAGAGCCGATTTTGCTGCAGCACTCCGTCCTTGCCTGTTTCCATCGGTAGATAATTCGTTGAAACAATCAAACCATAAAACCGCCCACAACCTTCGAAACGCAGATCAGAGAAATAGCGATAATACACACTGCGAGATCCTGTTTTCGTGAAGCTGAAAGGCTTTTAATTTTATTTAACATAACTGTTCCTCTATAAAATTTTGGGTATTAGAAAAAGTAGAGAACTACCAGTAGAGCCAGGGCTGCCTTGGCAGACGCGATAAAAAAGCCAAGAACAAAACCGGAAAGGCCCGCCGCCTTCAAATCAGAGAGTCTGGTGGTCAAACCTATGCTGGCAAAACCCAGTAGGAACGCCCAGTTCATGAACGTCTTCGCCACGTTAATATCCGCCTCGTTCAGCATCCCTGCGGTATTGAGGCACACCACGAACAGAAAGCCCAGTACGAAGACCGGAAATTTATCGACGATTATGCGCCACTTGTTGACGCTTTGCTGACTGCCCATGCTCGTCGCTTCCCGCGACGCTGCCATAATGACCAGCATCAAAACGACAAAGGGGAGAAAAATCACCCGGCCGATATTGTACACACCGGCGATAAGACCGGCTCCGTCGCTGTAACCAAAACCAGCCGCCAGTACCTGAGCCGAGTTGACGATGCCCACACCGGCAAAAGCACCATATTGAGCATCGGAAAGTTGCAGGACATTACCCACAAGCGGAAATACAATCAGTGCCAGGAGACCGAACATCAGCACCACCGCAATCGAGTAGGCCATCTCTTCTTTTTTGGCACCCACCGCAGGAGCCACTGCGATTGTTGCTGATACACCGCAAACTGACAACCCTGCCGCGATGCAGGCACTGAGTGAAGTGGACATATTCATCTTCTGCGCGGCCCACATCAACAGTATCGCGGAGCCAAAGAGGAACACCACAATCATAATCAAAGCCTGACTGCCAACAGTGACCAGCCCTGCAAGCGAATACTTGGCGCCCATCACCACAATGCCGGTCTTGGTCATAATGGTTGAATAGCGCAGACCCGGCTGCAGCATGGTCGGCACGCCGACAGTATTGCGGATTGCGATACCTATCAGAATCGCCAGAATAAAATCCTTAATCGACAGATAGGTTTTAAAAAAATCATACTGCTGAAGAAGCGGTGCTGTCAGATATGCTGTAACCGCTACCGATACCACCAGTAACAGGCCGGGCAGACTTTCAGCCACCGTGTTAAACAATGAGCGCTGAGCGCTCACACCGCTGATGGTGTGACTTGCTTGTGACATAGTTTCCTCATTATCAAACTTCCGCAGAAGTGAGTTACACTCACCTCTGCGTATTTCCATGCTCGAACGGGTTGTCGTATACAGCAGGCATTTCCCTATCACGCACGTCCTGATTTCTTGAGAGCTACTATCGCAAGCCGTATGCCAGCTACCACAACAATCGCTATGCAATTGATATCTTAGATCTTATTCAGAACAGATCGATTCCGAAAATGAGTTTCTGTTCCGGGTTTGGAACAAACACAGGGGAGGGTTGTTCCCGATCGGGAACAGCATCAGCGGATTGAGAATAATCGACACATTACCTTCGCAGTAGCTATCAACGTGAGGCGCTTTTTCCCTTAACAGCAGTCTCGTTGTACATAAACTGCATAAACGCCTTGATCCTCATGGTATTTCTCAGGTCAGGGTGTGTCAACATCCAGATTTTATGGTGAAACTTCTCAGGCACATCCAGAACAGCAACCAGGTCTTTGTCCTGATCACCAACATAGGTCGGTAATGGGGCTATGCCCAATCCCTGGTGAGTGTAGTGGTAAAGAGTAGTAAGCATATTACAACTCAGGGCTATTGCGGATTTGGGCACCAGATTCTTCAGCCATTCATTAAAGCCGATACGCCCGAGTCTCTCGTTGAGGATGAGTATTCTGTGTTCAGCCAGTTGTTCATGGGAGGTTGGCTTTCCATGGGTTTGTATATATTCCCTGGTCGCATAGAGTTTGAGCCTGATTGGGGCCAGGGATTTACCAACTACATATTCCGGGTGACGATTCACTGCCACCAGGGCTATATCCGCTTCTCTTTTGGTCAGATCCGTATAATCGGTTCTGATATCGATATCCAGCTGAATGCCGGGTTGCAGTTCCTTGAATTTTTTCACGTATGGCGGTAGCCAATACTCTCCCAGGGTGTCTGTGGTAGAGAGTTTAATTTTCCCCTCATAGCGAATATCTCTACCCGAGATCGTTCTCTCAATCGCCAGAAACTCCCCTTCGATATGATCGACACGGCTCAGAATCTCTTTACCGCTCTGCGTCAGTACATATCCGCTATTCAGCCTCTCGAATAACCTGGCTTCAAGTTTTTCCTCAAGGCTGTTAATTCGACGCAACACCGTAGAGTGATTCACCTGCAGGGATTTACTCGCCGCGCTCAGAGAGCCAAGGCGTGCCACCCGAAGAAAATAGAGATAGTTGTCCCAGTTGGCCTTGTTGTGCATTTTTGCAATCCTCTTTTGCGTTTTTTGCGAATTGATATGCATCTTAGCACAGACTACATTGTGGTACAAGAGACGCTGTTCTTAAGCAGCTTCAGTCAACCTTACTCTATTAAAGGAATTGAAAATGAGAAAAATAGTTGTGGTAGCAATAAGTGCAGTACTGATATTGGCCGGCGGAGTTACCGGGGCATACTCCTCAACCTGGAAGATTGATACCGATCACTCGGCTGCCAATTTTGCCATTCAGCATATGGCCATCAGTAAGGTCAAAGGGACTTTCAGCAATGTAGCAGGAACTATTGAATTTCACGAGTCCGGACCTAACCCGTTTACTCTGGAGATTACCATTGATCCCGTATCCGTCGATACCGGTGTTAAAAAGCGCGATGACCACCTGAGAAGCCCCGATTTTTTTGATGTCGAGAAGTTCCCGAACATCCTTTTCACTTCCGACAAGGTTGTTGCCGTGGCCGATGGCAAATATCAGGTTGAAGGCACACTGGATATGCACGGCATAACCAAAACCGTCTCGGTTTTACTGGAAGGATTAGACGTTGAAGTAACAGATCCCTGGGGCAATAACCGTAAAGGTGCGGAGATTACTGGTGAAATTGACCGTGAAGATTTCGGCATCATTTACAACTCAGTCCTCAAAGGTGGCAATCTCCTGATTGGCGATATCGCAGAAGTGCGCGTAGACCTTGAGTTTATCCAGAACTGATGCATCGGCCCCCTGGGTGGGTACTTGCCCCACCCAGGGGCCGATGCCTCTATCGGCTCATTATCTGTTCGGCAGAATAATGAGCCGAATTTACAATCTTTTCACCTGAAAAAGCACCTTGTCTTTACAACGCACTGCTCTTGGTGCAAGGTTGGTGATTATGAAACTGAACGATCTGAACAATATTGCAGAACCCCTTGAAAGCACGACCACGATGCCGGTGCTTTTCCTGGGACATGGCAGTCCGATGCATGCCATCAAAGATGATGAGATTGTGCAGGGTCTTAGAAAGGTATCAGTACAGATCGAAAGGCCGAATGCCATCTTATGTATTTCTGCCCACTGGGAAACACGGGGAACCATGGTCACGGCCATGGAGGCACCGGTCACAATCCACGATTTTTATGGATTTCCCCAGGAACTCTATGAAATTCACTATCCAGCGCCCGGCAGTCCCGATCTTGCCAAACATACCAGAGAACTGATTACAAAAACCGAGGTACATCTCGATGATAAATGGGGGCTCGATCACGGGGCCTGGACAGTACTCCGACACATGTACCCCAAGGCGGATATTCCGGTAATCCAGCTCAGCCTCGACTCAACCCAGGGTCCGAAGTATCACTATGAACTTGCCGGAGAACTCCGGGCGCTGCGCCAGAAAGGAATACTCATCGTTGGCAGCGGTAATCTGGTGCATAACCTGGAACTGATAGCATGGGATAAGCTGGACCAGAACTATGCGCATGAGTGGGCCGAGGAAGCATCGACCCGGATGAAAAGATACATCCTCGATGGCAATCATCAAAAACTGATCGACTATTCAAAGCTTGGCAAAGCGTTCCGACTCGCAATCCCGACGCCCGAGCACTATCTGCCACTTCTGTACGCGCTTGCTCTTACGGATGGTAAAGATGAGATTACCCTATTCAATGATCAGCCGGTTGGGGGCTCACTCTCGATGACTTCGGTTAAAATTGGCTGAAGTCATATGCTGGTTTACAACAAACAAAAATCCCCCATGCCCGAAGAGGAAAAGGACATGGGGGATAAAAGAATTGAGTATTACCAATTACTTTCTATTTCATCTCTGCTTATTCCCAACGTTTGAACTGAACCCGGCGGTTTTTCGCTCTGCCCTCTTCGGTGGCATTGCTGTAAGCAGGCTGGTCTTCACCAAAGCCAGCCCATTTTACAGAATCGGCATCAACACCTACCTCGTTGACCAGATAATCCGCTACAGCCTTTGCACGTCTTTCGGAAAGGCCCTGATTATAGGTAGCAGCACCAAGATCACAGGTGTGACCTTCAATAACCACCTTCAGACCCGGATTGAGATCGAATACTTTTTTTGCACCACGTAATGTCTCGTAATATTCCGGTTTAATAGAAGCACTGTTCAACTCGAAAGCAAGGCCCGAATATTCCCAGCAACCACGCTCATTGGCCTGGACACCCTTAGGAGTGTCAGGGCAGGCATCACGAATATCAATTACTCCGTCACCATCGGTGTCGGGTTCAGCAACCGCTGCAACCGCCATGGTTTCCTTGGCTGATATTGCAGTATACGCGCTCAGGATATCCTGCCACTCCCAACTGTTGTAAGCTATGGATACACTATCACCAAAGACAACTTCATCCTCAACCACTCTGGCATAGGATTGAACCATTAAGCTGCTTGCCTTCTCAGCGGTGAGTTCCAACCCGTAGGCGGTAAAAATTTTATGATAGTCTTTCGGAGAATAGGCTATGCTGAGATCGTTAAAAACTGGCTCTTCACCGTTTACGCTTGCGTAAGTAACTGGAACAGTCTCACCATTTTCGGCAATAAATGAAAGGCCATACGCCTCCAGTATCTGATCAAACTTATTTGAAGGATAAGCAGATGATTCATTGTTAAATGTAACAGCCAGATCGGCAGGCATCTCGATAGCCATGGCTGGTGAGCTGAACAATAAGGCTGCCAGTGACACATATACTGCTTTCTTCCACATACTTTTCTCCTAAACACATTTTTATCAATCTTATCTATTAGTTCTTCAACCATCCTTTTTCTGACACATTGCTTCCTTATCACGATCAACCATGATTTCGACTTCAGCATTCCTGCAAAAAGGAGCAACTTTCGGAAGAAGATAAACAATATTGAAGCCACCACAAGGGGTGGTTTGCCTTGGAAACATAGATAATTACACGATATACACCTGTTCCTGGCAGACAATTTATAAATTGCATTTGTCTTCATAGTGGCTTCATCAAATCATGCAGCAACAATAATTTTTTCGAAACAAATGATATTTTTTTAAGATAATACCACGGAACGACTCAACTCTTAAAAATCGACAGGATGGCTCAAGGCGCTACTCTGAACCCTAACCACACTTCAGCGTAGCGCCTGACAAGCAGCATAATTACAAACAATTACAAACTACTACAGGACATGCTCCAGAACCTTTCGTTGCTGTTTTGGCTTCTAAGGGGGTAGCAGGTGAATGATGGAGAGAGTAGGGATGGAGAAAACATGCTATTGCACGCTAAATGGCAATGCGGTTTTTCACCGGAGAGTATTCAGCTCGGCCTCCAGGTAGCTGACAAACACATCTCTGGCCTCGTTGGACTTCTGCTCATCTATAATAAGCGCAATCGAGTACATTGGTAATTCCGGCAATCCAAGTTGGGATGGCGCCTTTCTCAGACCTTCCGTTACAGCTCCCTGGGGCAGAATCGACAACCCCATTCCAGCCTGAACTGCAGCCTGGATGTTGGCAATGGATGTTCCGGTGAAAAGAACCTCCCACTTCCGTTTTGCCTTATCAAGACTTTCTGTGGCAATTTTTCGAAAACTGCAGGGAGATGGTAATGCTACAAGATTTAACGGCTCTTCCATGGCTGGGTCGCTGTCCTTGCCTACAACCCACGCTAAAGGTTCCCGGGCAAGGACCCGGCTTCTGCCATGATAGGAATCTTTGCCGGCAACAACCAAATCCAGTTCTCCATTTTCAAAGAGCGGTATGAGATTTATGCCGACACCTGTCTGTATTTTCAGATGGATATTCGGGTACTGCTTTCTGAACTTGCTGAGGATGGTGGGGAGAAGTTCCGGTAAAAAGTAATCAATGAGCCCTATTCGCAGTTCCCCGGAAGCCTGGGGCCTTGTGAAACGGATCACCGCTTCGTCATGGACTGCCAGAATGCGCCCGGCATGCTCCAGTAAAATTTCGCCATCAAGGGTGAGCGATAGCTTCTTACTTTTTCTATTGAATATTTGTCTACTTAACCGATCTTCCAGGCGGCGTATTTTTACACTCACGCCGGACTGGGTTAAGCCAATATTCTTTCCTGCCTTGGTGAAACTTCCTGTTTGGGCAACTTCCACAAAACAGCGGAGCATATCTATATCGAGGTTTACTTGCATCATAGCATCGATGATAATCAGTCATGTTTGGCATAACAACTATTAATTTGCGTGATGAGCGAAAGGTAATAGAGTTGATTAACACCGGCATACAATCCAGGTGAATAGTCAATCATCTAATCGATAGAATCTGAATTGGAGAAACACATGAAAGCTATAATCGCAAAAACTGGTAGTAAAGCACAGGATACAGATGCCTTTACCCTCGCAGATCAACCAATACCCGAACCAGGAGCTCAGGATCTTCTGGTAAAGGTAGTTTCCATCAGTATGAACCCGGTGGATACCAAGGTTCGCGAACGAATGCCAGCTGATGGCGTGCTTGGGTGGGATGCCTACGGAGTTGTAGAAAAAACCGGCAATGACGTGGAGTGTTTCAAGAAAGGGGATACTGTGTACTATGCTGGCGATCTCACCCGCCCGGGAACCAACAGCGAATACCATCTGGTGGATCAGCGGATAGCCGCAATTGCTCCTGAAAAACTCTCCCCTGAAGATGCGGCTGCCATGCCGTTAACATCGATCACCGCCTGGGAAGGTTTATTTGACAGACTCGGCTTTACTCCGGAAGCAGACGCCAATACAGGCAAATCCATCCTGATCGTAGGTGGTGCGGGCGGAGTTGGCTCCGTAGCAACACAGTTGGCTCACTGGGCAGGTTTGAAGGTTTTCGCAACCGCCTCAAGAACGGAAACCGTTGACTGGTGTAAAAAACTCGGCGCCGACGTTACCATCAATCACAGAAATAATCTCGCCGAAGAGCTGAAAGCCGCCGGAACCGAAACAGTTGATGCCATATTCTGTACAACCCAGATGGAAAGACACTGGGAAGCCATGGCCGACTGCATTCGCCCCCAGGGGAGGATTGTGCTTATCGATGATCCAACCCAGCCACTGGACATCACTGTCTTCAAACGTAAAAGCGTCTCCATCTCCTGGGAGTTCATGTATACCAGATCGATGTTCAAGACCGATGACATGGCGGAGCAGGGCAAGCTCCTCTCGAAAGTTGCCGAGTTACTTGATGGCGGTACCCTGATAAGTACCCGTCAGGAAACCTTGCATGGCCTGACCCCTGAAAATATCCAGGCCATGCACATCAAGCAGGAAAGCGGCACGATGATGGGTAAGCAGGTACTGGTTCTCTAAAAAGAACGTGTTCAGAGCTGAAAAACAGCATCATAAAATCCCCCTTATCCCGGTTCTGGAGAAGATAAGGGGGATTGTTTGAACCTGTGCAACATCCCAGACAGGCCCACATCGTAATCATTCGGAGTCGAGCACTATTTCCTAAAAAATCACGTTCATCATCCCTATGGAAATCACCAGAAAGAGGATGGTCATAAAGCTGCCCGCCCGAATAAAATCTGAAACCCTATAGCCGCCAGGGCCAATAATAAGCGCACTGACCTGATGGGTGGGAAGAATAAAGGCATTTGAGGTGGCGATGGCGACAGTCAGGGCGAAGACAGCCGGGTTCGCATCAATCCCCAAAGCAATGTTTACAGCCAGAGGCACCAGCAATACAGTTGCTCCGACATTTGACATAACCAGGGTAAAGAATGTCGCCAGCATGGCAATCGCGAACTGAATAACCCATACAGGCATTTCACCCACCACCATAATGGTCTGGTCTGCTATCCACCGGGCGGTACCGGTCTGCTCTACAGCAAGTCCCAGGGGTATGAGACCCGCAAGCAGAAACACCGTTTTCCATGAAACCGAGCGATACGCCTCGTCCATACTCAAAACACCGCTTAAGATCATACCGATTGCGCCTGTCAGCAGAGCCACAGATAAGCGAATGTCGGTGAACAACACCATCGAGAGAGAAATCGCGAAAAAGAGCGCTGCGAAACCGAGCTTGTGGGGACGCTCCACTTCCCGCGGGTACTCCCTGGTAATAACCACGAAATCAGCAGATTTTTCCAACCGCATCAGACTGCTCCAGGTGGTATGCACCACCAGAGTATCGCCGGAATGCAGCTCCACATGACTGATATCCTCGTCTTCATGCATGGTCTTGCCATCACGATGCAAGCCCAGCATGGCAATGCCGTGGGTTTTGCGTAACCCCGCATCGCGGCTCGTGTTACCGATAAGACTGGAACCCGGAGGCAGAACAACTTCGGCAAAGCCGGCCTTACCTGCCGAAAGATCTTCTGCAAATGTCTGCAGCTTGTCACGAACTTTCAAGCGGTAGGTTTCTACAAACGCAGTGAGGCCATTCTCTTCAGAGACAATGGCCAGCACCATCCCCGCAGAAATGACGGTCTGGCAATGCATCGCCCCCGGACCTACCTTCGTGTCTCTTCCTGGCAGTTGAGTGGCAATGACGCGAATGGCATATTGGTCTTCTATCGCCGATAATGTTTTTCCAATAAGAAAGCTCTGTGTCGGAACAACCACTTCATGCATCTTATAGTCAACGCCATAGACGTTATTGAAATATTGCATGGTGTTGCCCTTTCGGCCTGTGTCATCAGATTTTTTACTGGCTGGTAATACAAAGCGACCAGCAATGAGGAAATAGATAATTCCGGCAGCAACCAGGGCAAGACCGATGGGTGTCGTGGAAAACAGCGACCAGGTCTGCATCTGCTGCTCAGCCGGCAAAGTACTGTTCGAGGCAAGGATGAGGTCATTGAGCAGGATGAGAGGTGAAGAGCCGACCATGGTGACCGTGCCGCCGAGAATGGCACAAAAGCCCATTGGCATGAGCAGGCGCGACATGGGTAAACCGGAACGCTGGGAGATACGATATACAACCGGCAGAAATAGAGCCGTTGCCCCAACGTTTTGCATAAACGATGAGATAATAGCAACCGCTCCCGACACAATAGGAATAACTCGTTTTTCAGACGTTCCGCCGATATTGAGAATAGAAGACGCAACCTTACCCATAATACCGGTTTTATCCAGCCCCGCACCAATGATCATCACAGCGATTATAGACATCACTGCGTTACTCGAGAATCCGTCAAACAGCTTGTCAGGTGTAACCAGTCCATGTTCCAGCCCCATCACAGGGGCAAGCCAACTACTTAGCCCAAGCAATACCAGAATGGTGATGGCAGCCACATCTATTTCAACAATTTCAAAGGCAAAAAGATAAATGGTCAACAATAAGATGGTCGTGATCCAGGCAATCTCCACAGAGGGTACATAAAATGCCAGGCAGGCTGCCACCATCATGAAAAGAACAGCAGCTGTGGTATTTTTCTGAAATGATTTTGAGCTTGTAATGCGAATTTTCACCCTGTCTTTGGAGCTTGCCAGGATGGATAACAGGGGGCTGCTTGATTTTAAGACTACTTGTGACATTACAATCCTTCCTCTGATCAGAGAATGAGTAGCATAAAAGGGGGAGCAAATCTTGGTCGCGGAACAGATCAATGATCGGTATATTCAACATACCTATCAGCATAAATATCATCAATTTCCTTTAGAATATCCTGATGTCCTGGCCGAACTTAGCGCTGCACCAATGCAGTGTCAAATGAATTAAATTTAGCCACTGGCTAGATTGAATCTAAGCAACCTTTATTGTGTATATGATCTGTAAGATTCGTCTTTTTTCCACCACCAGGCGTGCATGTCAGAAGGCAGGGTCGTCGGCATCAATTCAGAAAGGAGTGGAGAAACAGCTTCAGCGCATCAAGAGGATAGGCATCAATGAAAAAATCCCCCCTGCCAAAGGCAAGGAGGACTCATGGTTATACAGCTTCAAAAAACCTTATTCCCAGCGTTTGAGTTCGACCCGGCGATTTTTCGCTCTGCCCTCTGCGGTCTCATTGCTGTATGCGGGTCGATCTTCACCAAAGCCTGTCCAGGTAACAGTGTCGGGATGAACACCCACCACATCAACCAGATAGTCGACGACGGCCTTGGCTCTTCTTTCTGAGAGAAGCTGATTGTATTCACTTCTGCCTACATTGCAGGTATACCCTTCCACGACAATCTTCAAACCGGGATTCAGTTCAAACACTCTCTGAATATCACGTAACCCCACATGAAAATCAGGATTCACGGTGGACTTGTCGAAACCAAAAAGAACATCCGAAGAATATTCCCAGCAACCACGTTCATTCACCTTGGCACCTTCCGGTGCTTCAGGACAATCAACTGCAATAACTGCTGACTGCTCCGACGAGTTGTCAAACTCTTCAGTCACCGCGGTGACAGCGACTTCTTCCACAATTGCAAGGGAATACGCGCTTAGAATATTCTGCCACTCCTGTTTGGCATAGGCTATTGATACATTATCTTCGAATTCCAGTCGCCCTTCCGCAACGAGTTGCACGTATGGTCGCACCACAATCCCGCCAGCATTTTCAACCGTCAGTTCAAGGCCATATGCAGTTAAGATATCATGGTAGTCCTTCGGTGAATATGCTGTACCAAGATCATTAAAGACAGGCTCTGCACCCTGTACTTTCGCATAACCTGCAGGGACTTCTGTCGCAAGCTCGGTCATGAATGAAAGACCATATGCTTCCAGTACCTGATTAAACCCATTTGATGAATATGCGGTCGATTCCTTATTGAAATTGACTGCCGGATTTTCAGGGATTTCAATTGCCATCGCTGATGAACCGAACATCAAGGCCGTCAGTGCCATATACATTGTCTTTTTCCACATACTCTTTCTCCTTGTAGTAATATCTTCGTCAGTGAATGAATCAATTGTTTAATCGTTAACTGACCAGCACTATGAGACAAAAGTATGTCATTGAAATGAATAACAATGCTTATCTGCGTATGAAAAATGATGAAATATTACTTCGAGGAATTGGCCACATCGCTGCAGCTAATCTTTTGCAGGATGTTTCGGAAAACTAACCGCCTGGTATTTAATCCGTGATATACTTTTCACAGTTTGCTGAGTTCCGCGATAGTATGATAGATCATCAAATGCTTTCTGGTATCAGCCCCCCCAGGCAACTCCGCACATTTGAAGTGAAGGTTCAGGCCTATAGACGGTGTACGTTGTATTAAGGATACAACAACGCATTTGCATAAAAATCGTTTCTCATGCAGCTCAAACCAGCTCCACCTTTCAAGACCATCCGACAATTGTTGTTGATAAAAGATTTTCAGGAAGTGGTTTATAAATACTTATGACAAATAAAAGAATGCATTATTACACCATTGTTTTTCTGAGTTCTGTCCTCACTCTCGGAATCACCTATCCCTGTCTCGGCAAACCGGCAGCATCGGTAAAATCTTCGGTAAACCGAGACGAAAGGGCCAATAGCGGCAAAGAAAAACTCATCATACCTTATGCTTTCCCTTCGGACTCATTGGGAACCACAGTAGGCGTGGGCGGGATGATGAAAGGTTACCACCAGGACCAGCTTCTCATAGCCGGGACTGTTTTCGGCAGCAACGAAGACGCCAAAGGTTTTATAGGGGCATTCTGGGATTACAGGATTCCTGGAACGGAGCGATTGTACTTCTCCATGCTCGGTGGCATTTCCAATTTCCCCAACCAACGTGCCTATACAGAACTGCCGAGAAGGCCATCCGGCAGCAGACCTGCCCCGCCAGGCTCAAACGACTCCGATAAAGATGATTACGTTGAGGAGAATGGGGACGATAACTGGCTTGAAATAAAACTGGAATATGTGCTGCCCATAGGCAGTATGCAGCATTCGAGCATAGCTGAGTACTATTTGAAAAACGGCATTCTGCAATCCGGCGCCACCGGCGGTGATGCCTGGAATCCTTTGACTTCCGGAATTTCTGTTGCGATGTTCGGCTTTAAAGGCAGGTATCAGAGCTATAAGAGTGATGAACTGACCTACGATGCCGACACCACCCCGTTTCGGGTCGGTTTTCTCTACAACAATACCGACTTTCCGACCAATCCCAGCCGGGGAAGTTCGCAATATATCGCTTTCACCCAGGACTTCAGCAAGGATTCAGATGCCAGCGACTGGTCGTTTATTGAATTTGAAGCGAGCAAGTATATCGATCTCGGCACATCCGAGAGCTCGCGACAGAGGGTTCTGGCCCTGAACTTCTGGACCGGAACCTCACCCTCCTGGTCAGAGGAAACCGATGAGAACGGTGACAGATTTGTGAGTAAAAATCCACCGTTCTTCGAGGGGTCCCGTCTGGGAGGCTTCTATCGCATGCGTGCCTACCCAAACAATCGTTTTAATGACCGATCGGTCATTTATACCACTGCTGAATATCGCCATACCCTGAAGTGGAATCCGGCCGAAGGAGTAAACTGGCTGAACTGGCTGCAGCTCGACTGGTTCCAGGTGGTGGCATTCGCCGAAGGTGGCCGGGTTGCAGGCGATTATGATCTCGGTGAACTCTTTTCCGACTGGAAGTACGACGGCGGTGTCGGCCTTCGGGCCATGACCGCCGGAGCGGTTGTCCGGCTCGATGTGGCGGCATCAGAGGAAGGAGTTTCGATGTGGGCCATGTTTGGTCATCCCTTCTAGCTACCCCCTGCCTGCTGACCTTCCCCTTTCGCCATCGGGCGTATACGGCAAGGTCAGCAGTATATCATCAACAAACAGGAACCGGACCTGACAGGCATCAGGAATCTTTGCAGACGCTCCAGTCTTTGTTCTGCAACATGAGAAAATCGAGTTGCTGCAGCAGATCATTCAGGTAATTCTCCGTACTCAGCAGCAGCAGTTGTGCACTATATTCTTCAGGGTTCTTTTCGTAATTCTCTTTTGCCTCCACCAGAATTTTCTCGGTTTTGGCAATCTGCTCCTTGAGCTTTTCTACATCTTTCATCGCTGGCATCCTGTACAAAAATAATAGATATCTTGAAACCCAGACCGTCTATGTTACGAACGGGCAGATAAACAGAATCCACCAAAATTATCAAACCGAACCAACAATTTTGGTGGAAATACCCTCACGCCAGCAACAAGAAAGGAACCCAATTCGTAAAATCGAGCCCCCTAATGCGAGATGATCTGGCCCAGGAAATTGATGGTGCGATCATACTGAGGATTATTAAAAAAGTTCTCAGGATCATTCTGTTCGACAATCTCGCCACAATCCATAAAGACTATGCGATCAGCAACTGTACGGGCAAAGCCCATCTCATGCGTTACACAAATCATAGTCATGCCCGACTCGGCCAGGTCAACCATTACGTCCAGTACCTCCTTGATCATCTCTGGATCAAGGGCGGAAGTCGGTTCGTCAAAAAGCATCACTTTGGGGTTCATGCAAAGACATCTGGCAATGGCGACACGCTGTTGCTGTCCACCCGAACACTGGCTGGGGAACTTATCAGCAAGCTGCGGAATCTGTACCCGTTCAAGGTAATGAAAGGCGAGTTCCCGTGCTTCATTAAGCGGCATTTTGCTGATCCAGACTGGAGATGTTGTCAAATTTTCCAAAACGGTCATGTGGGGAAACAGATTAAAGTTCTGAAACAGCATCCCGACATCCCTACGAACCTGATCGATCCTCTTGACGTCGTTGGTCAACTCCACCCCATTAACTATAATCTGCCCTTGCTGATGCTTCTCCAGCCTGTTTATGCAACGGATGAGTGTCGATTTGCCAGACCCCGATGGGCCGCAGACAACGACTTTCTCCCCTTTGCCAACCGTCATATTTATGTCTTTGAGGACATGAAAGTCACCAAACCACTTGTTCAGGTTGGAAATGGTGATAATCTCTTCGCTTTTCACTTTAGTATCCTGTTCTGACATCATGTTACCTGCACCTCGCCACGTGGTAATAATCTTACGAGTTGTCTTGCTGGTTGCCCAACAAGGTCACCCTTGCAGCTCTCAAATTCAATCTTCCACGAATTCCCTACTGGTAATTCATGTGATATTTTTTTTCTAAATACACGAAATAGCGGGACATGGCGAAACAGAGAATCCAAAAAACAATTCCCGCGAAAATATACGCCTCCTTGGTAAAGCCAAGCCATTCGGTATCAGCCATAGCTGCCTTGGCAATTCCCAGAAGATCAAGCAATCCTATAACGGCCACCAGGGTGGTATCCTTTAAAAGTGACAGGAAATTATTCGACAAGCCCGGAATAACCACTCGCAGGGTCTGGGGTAAAATGATTAATCCCATCATCTTCCAGTAGGTCCAGCCGAGGGCCTCTGCGGCCTCATATTGTCCCTTTGGAATAGCCTGCAAGCCACCACGAATAACCTCTGCCATATACGCCGCGTAAAAAAATGCTATTCCCACAAGCGCCCGAAGCAGCTTATCAATACTGAAATTGTCCGGCAGAAAAAGTGGAAACATGACCGATGCCAGAAACAATACGCTGACCAGCGGAACACCTCTGATAAACTCAATAAAAGTAACGCATACCACTCGTATCACAGGAAGCTCTGACCGCCTGCCCAGAGCCAGCAGAATACCAATAGGAAGTGCTGTACCAAGCCCGGTTCCCGAAACAACCAGTGACAGGAAGAGACCACCCCAGTAATGCGTTTCTACAAGTGGCAACCCAAAGACGTCACCGGACAACATGAAAAAGGCGACTACCGGAAATACGGTGAAAAGAAAAATCCAGCGCCAGATGGCTATATCCAGTTTTCCCATAAACAGCAGAAACAGGGCTATCACTGCTACAGCCATGGCTATGGGTAGCGCGCCATTGGGGTCGACCAGGGCAAAAACAAAATAGTACGCAACCAGCCCGACAGCTACCGTCAAACCAAGCCGCAGCAGGGTGTTGAACCTGCCATTTCCATTGCCGAGGCCACCGATGTTCTGCACAACCAGTCTGGCCATGATTATCGGCAGGAAAAGATACGCACCTGTAAAGACAGCTGCCTTCACCCCAAAAATAATAAAGGCACACAATATTGCCGCAATTCCCAACGCAAACTGATTCTGTAAACGCTTAAACCAATTTGGCAGGAGTAAGGGCAAAAGGCTGAAAGCCAATAGCAGGAAGGTGTAATTGACTCGCCAGCGCTCCAATTCAGGGTAAAATCCGTAAAGGAAGACATCCTTCCTTACATTGATAAATACCCAGCAGGCACCTGCACTGCCTTTTGCCGCCGCAGCATCACACACCTCGCGAGAATCTCCGAGCCAGTTAGCCTGCAATATTGCCCACTGGATAAAAGGTGGAATCGATATCGCAAGAATGGCGACTCCCAATAGGGTGAGAAGCGAATTCCAGGGAGTTGAAAACAGATTTTTCCTTGACCATCCGACCACCCCCGTACCGAAATTTGGAGATGGTAAAGAGGGCCTCGGCTGCCATTTTTCTTTGGTCATACCTATTCCTTACAGACCACGAAGGGCATATTTATTGTTGTACCAGTTCATAAAGGCTGAAATGACAAGGCTTATGGTCAAGTAAACCGCTATAGTAATACAAATTATCTCAACCGCCTGGCCTGACTGATTCAATGCAGTGCCTGCAAAGACATGAACGAGATCAGGATAACCAATCACAACCGCCAGTGAAGAGTTTTTAATAAGGGTCAGGTGCTGGCCAATCAGGGGAGGGGTAACCACACGCATCGCCTGCGGAATAATTACCATCCGATACATCAGCCAGGGACGATATCCCAGAGCCTGTGCCGCCTCACGTTGCCCTTTATCAACAGCCATGATGCCCGCGCGCACATACTCACCAATAAACGTTGCAGAATACAGGGTCAGAGAAAGCCATAGGGCTATAAGTTCAGGTAAAATTGTCACCCCCCCACGGAAATTGAAGCCGCGAAGTGCCGGGACATCCCAACCAACAGGAAAACCGGTTACGGCAAGAACCGTGAACGGCACACTGACAACCAGAATCAGGGAAACCCAGAAAGCGGGAAAGCGTTTACCTGTCATTCTCTGTCTTTTCCCAGCCCAGATTATGAGGCCGATGGACACTAAAACAGCGACGATCAGACTGGCGAGAACCACTTCGCAACCAGGCCCCCAAATTGGTTTGGGAATCTGCATACCCCGGTTGCAGAGAAAAATGACATCCTGGAAATTCAACGCGGCTTTAGGCCCTGGCAAGGGCGCCAGAATTGCGAGATACCAAAAGAGGATCTGAAGTAGCAACGGCACATTACGTATCATCTCCGTGTACGCCCCTGCCATCTTGGCAACAAGCCAATTGGGAGACAAACGGATGACTCCGAGGAAGAAGCCCAGCATCGTGGAAGCGATAATGCCGAAAACGGAAACAAGCAGAGTGTTTAGAACACCGACCTTAAGAGCATCAAGATATGAACTCTTGCTTGAATAGGGGATAAGCGTCTGGCTGATATCAAATCCTGACGGCTCAGACAAAAAGCCGAAACCAGTTGTTATTCCTGACTTTTGGAGATTTTGTCCTACGTTATAGATGCCATAACAAGAGAGCCCCAAAAGAATAATCAGTACAAGAGCTTGTGCTATCCAACCCCTTACTCTCGCGTCATTGAGCAGTGTGCTCTTTTGTTCATACATTTCGCCACCGGAGTTAACCAACCTATTTCTGCAATCCCATGAAGATTCATATCAGAACTCAAGGAACAACTCAGCCGCACCAGGATGTGGTGCGGCCGGTCTTAGTCACCTTTACTGAAAGCAATAGAGGGCTCTTCAGCTCAACTGAAAGGCCCCATACTGCTTTGTTGCACAATTATCTCACGGGAGGAGCGTAGATCAATCCACCCTCGGTCCACAGTGCATTCACGCCACGCTCAAGACCAAGAACAGTGTTTACACCCACGTTCCGCTCATACATTTCGCCGTAGTTGCCCATGTGCTTGATAATGCGGTATGCCCAATCTGAAGTCAGACCGAGATGCTGACCGAAATCTACATCAACACCAAGCAGACGCTTGACAGCAGGATTGCTTGACTTCAGCATTTCATCGACGTTCTCAGAGGTAATTCCAAGTTCTTCAGCATTAATGAGGGCAAAGAGAGTCCACCTGACAATATCACTCCACTGCTGATCGCCCTGCCGAACTGCAGGTCCGAGAGGTTCCTTGGAAATCACTTCAGGAAGTATCATGTGGTCCTCAGTTGCTTTCAGAGTAGTTCTTCTAGCCGCAAGGCCTGAGGTATCGGTGGTGTAAACGTCACAACGACCTGATTCATAAATTACAGTCGCTTCATCTGCACTCTCGTACACTACCGGCTTATAGGTCATGCCTTTTGAGCGGAAATAATCAGAAAGGTTCAACTCAGTCGTGGTTCCAGCCTGGGTACATACGCTGGCACCATCCAACTCAAGGGCGCTTTTTACTCCAAGATCTTTTCTGACCATAAAACCCTGGCCGTCATAAAAGATGGTTCCAACAAACTCAAGGCCGAGTTTAGCGTCACGCTGGAAGGTCCAGGTTGTATTACGGGTCAGCATGTCAATCTCACCCGACTGTAGAGCGGTGAACGCTTCTTTAAATGCCACAGGGGTAAAACGTGCCTTATTGGGATCGTCAAAAATTGCAGAGGCTACCGCGCGGGTAAAATCTACATCCAGTCCAGTCCAGTGTCCTTTTGCATCAGGTGCTGAAAATCCAGCAACTTTTCCGGAAACACCAGAGTTCACATAGCCTTTCGCTTTAACCTCTTCCAAGGTGTTGGCAAAGGCGGTTCCGGACAAACAGATGGCCGCAACTACAGATGCAGCCATCAGTGACTTGATTGTTTTCATCTCATCTCTCCTTCTTCTTAGTTTCATATTGCGGCCGGTTGCCGCTGTGATAATGCCATTCGCCTGAGAGCAACTCAGGCTGTTTATCTTCCCAACTGACCGCCCCCACGTCGATCAGCGAGAGATTTGCTTTTAGTTGCCATCCACATAATCCTGCAAATAGGTATACCGCTCGTTCAACTTCCCACCTCGGGCGATAGTTGCTCTCTCGATAATGCCATTTTTGTCTCCAGTAATAAGCTCCGGCAAGACGTTATTTAAAAGCATCGTACCAAAACTTTCTGAAGCATCACGAGCAAGTTCACATGGCAGGTTATCAACTGCCATTACAGTAATATTTCCCTCATCAGTCAGTGGAGGTTCAACTCTGTCGTCACATGGGTTGTAATCATATAAAGGCTCGCCGATAGTACTAGCCTGTTTTGTAGATGGGATGGAACCGTCAATATCACAGGTAATATCTGCAATGACTGCTATCTTGAAATCATCACTCATAATATCTTTTCGTTCGAAAAGAGCAGGCGCTTTTGGATCCCAATACGCTGAGGCAATAAGCAGGTCGGCTGCACTGCTATATTGTAAAAAGTTGGATTCAAACTGCTGGGGACTACCGTAGAATGTAGTTCTGCTAAACTCACCGCCATCTTTTCTCAAGTTGTAATCCCTGGCATTGAGCAGCGCAAAAACCGGAAAATCGAAATATTCTTCTCTGAATTGCCGGGGAGTCACTCGTCTCACGCCAATGCCTGTAAGAACTTCGATTGCGCCTTTTGCAACCCGGCCACCGCCCGTGAGAAGAATTTTTACTGGCGGCAAATCTATTTTTGCCAATTCACTTTTCAAATCTTCCAAATCAAAACAGTCGCAGGCACGCCTGGTATCGAAAAGATTATAACGTTGTCCATAGGCCCAGACACCGTTATACGCGCCCACGATACCAGCCCAACGACCAAATGCTATAACTCTTTTACCGCTCTGATCTGTTATTGTTTCATAGTCGACAAGAGTTATATTTTTGCGGATAACCTCACGCAGTAATCCCCTGTTATACTCCTGTTTCTTTATTGTGTGACTGAAGAAAAAGTATGTTTTTTCCGCACACAGATCCGAGACCGGTACTTCTTTCACACCAATTACCACATCGCACTCATCAAGAGAGTCAACAACCCTGATCCCCGCTTGACGATATTCGTCGTCATTGTAACAGCGAATCTCACTTTTTTGCGCCACGACTTCTACATGGGGAAACATTTCCTGCACTTTTCTGGCATGAGACGGCGGAAGAGCAACCCGCTTGTCAGTTGGCACTTTTCCTTCTCGGATTATTCCTATTTTAAGTTTATCCATTTCGGACCCCTTAGCTCCTTATCGGCTTTGGAATTTCAGAAATTTTGAACGTATTTCACCTTGGAGGGCTATACGATAGGGTGGGAATGCATCTACTTCAGGACAACTCATGAGACAAGAGCTGAACAGTTTAAAAATGCCATGGGGGGACCTTATCGCCCCCCAAAAAATGACACAGCTCTATAATGATATTATCGCAGACATTTATAATTATTACGCACTCGGCATAAATGCAAGTTTTTTTGATAATGATAGAGACTCAACACTCTCTATCATTAACCAATGGTCATAACGCGAATGTTGTTTCGAATAGAAGTATTCAAGGTATGAAAAATTCAATTCCCAGGAGCCTATCGGACTATCGCAATTTTCTCTCAAGTCGAGGCATCGAAGGAAAATTTGGCGAAGCCATATTCTTGATATTGCGAGCATTATTTTTTTCCTCGATAACAATGAGTTGGCTAAAAAGGGCTTAGTCCTACAGACTCGTGGATGGGAAGTAATTCGCACAACCAGACCCTCTCAAAATTGACACCATCAGCATACCCTATGGCACACCTTCTGCCATAATACGTCCGGTCAGGCGGGTTCCGCTGGAAAAGTATTTGCTGACACAGAAGAGGCAGGCCTGCCGATTGACATGCTTGCGAACAATGGAGCATTTGGCGGTCACACCAAATGTAAAGAGAGGAACAAAATGATTGGGCCTACACCATATGTGTAAGCCCAATCATGTGATTATTAGCCGCCTATCATTGCCTTAAGGCCGACAGCCCTGAACTGGTCGAGCACTCGTTCCTGCATCGCCTCGTCCGGCTCTTCGAGCCCGGTGGAATCGAATGCTTCCCCCAGCCTGAGATATTTACCGGCCATGATGTTGTGATAGGGCAGGATATTGACCTTCGGCCTGACACCTGGCAGCCCGGCTATGAAATTCGCGCTCTGCTCTATGTTTGCATCATCCGCATTGACGCCCTTGATCAGCGGGATGCGAATATTGATATCAGCTCCAGTTTCAGCCAGGGTTTTGAGGTTTTTCAGAATCTGTTCATTGGGAACACCGGTCCATTTCTTATGACGTTCGGAGTCCATCATCTTCAGGTCGTAGAGAAACAGATCGGTCCGTTTCGCCACTTCAAGCAGAGTTTCGGTCCTGGTAAAGCCGGTGGTATCAACTGCCCGGTGAATGGCTCCTGCGCCAAGCTCATCATAGAGCGCACAGACAAAATCACTCTGCAGCAGCGGCTCACCGCCTGAGACAGTCACCCCGCCGCCGGACTGATCAAAGAACACCCGCTCTTTTTCCACCTCGGCCACCATCTCTTCTACGGTAACCACCCGACCTGACATCTCGGTTGCCAGGGTCGGGCACACCTCGGCGCAATCACCGCAGCTGGTACACAAACTCAGATCAGTGACAATGCCCTCTTTCGTCAATGCACAGGCGTGCTCAGGACAGGCATCTTCACAGGCCTTGCAGCCTATACACTTGTCCCGGTTGTACATTTTCTGGATTTTTGTCGAGATACTCTCCGGGTTGTGGCACCAGGCACAGTGCAACGGGCACCCTTTTAGAAATATCGTGGCCCGGATACCCGGCCCATCGTTGATCGCATAACGTTTTATGTCAAAAATCAAACCTGATTGCATAATTACAGTACCTATAAACTTTTGTAACTTGTTAGTCTTGTTTCTCATCAATTCATAAAGCGTCAGATTCGAAATTTAAAGCAGCACGCTATAGTAAACTATGCATGCTGCTTAAACACTGAAAAAGATGACGATATCTGGGCTGACCTCCGGTGCGCATCTCTGATGCTCATGAAAAAATCAGCCTAAAAGGCGTCATTCTCCGTTCTCTCAATCACTTCCTGCTGCAAATCCCCGTTCATATCATTGAAGTAATCGCTATACCCCGCCATACGAACCAACAGATCCTTGTAATCATCCGGGCATTTTTGTGCCGCCAGAAGAGTCGCGGTGTCAACGATGTTAAACTGAATGTGATGCCCCCCCAGAGAGAAATAGGAACGAATCAGCTGACCCAGTTTCACGATATCCTCGTCCCGCTTTATGAGGCTTGGCAGAAAGCGCTGGTTGAGCAGAGTTCCTCCAGACTTCATCTGGTCAAGTTTGCCCAACGACTTGATCACCGCCGACGGCCCGCTGGTATCTGCACCATGTGATGGGGATGTACCATCAGAGATAGACTTACCGGCCATTCGCCCGTTCGGGGTAGCCCCAAGGACCTTGCCGAAGTAGATATGGCAGGTGGTGGAAAGCATATTCAGGTGATACTTACCACCTTCCTTGATGTTGTCATTACCATCAATCGCCGCAACCAGGTCATCATAGACCTTCACCGCGATATCATCGGCATAGTCATTGTCATTGCCGAAAAACGGGGTCTTGTTCATGATGGTCTGCCGCATGAACTCGTCACCCTCGAAATTGTTGGCGCAGGCGTTCAGCAATGCGTCCATGGTGAATCGGCCATCCTCAATAACGTGCTTCTTGATTGCCACCAGGCTGTCGGCAACTGTGGCTAACCCGCAGCACTGGATATAGCTGGTGTTATAACGAGGTCCACCATCATAATAGTCGCGTCCCTTGCTGATGCAGTCCTCAATTACCACTGACAGGAACGGTGCCGGTGCATACTTGGCAAACATCCTGTCAATGTAGTTGGAAACCCTGATCTTCTGGTCAACAACGAAGTGGATCTGCTCCAGAAAAGCGTTATAAAGATCCTCATAGGTCTTGAATTCCCGGGGATCACCGCTCTCGACACCGACCTTTTTGCCGGTAACAGGATCGATACCGTTATTGAGGGTTACCTCGAAAACTTTTGGCACATTCAGGTAACCCGTCAGCAGAAAAGCCTCCTTACCGAAAGCGCCAACCTCAATACAGCCACTGCAACCGCCTTCGCGGGCATCCTCAAGGGACTTGCCCTGACGCACCATCTCCATGATGTACGTATCCGGGTTAAATACCGAGGGATAGCCATGTCCCTGACGGATAACTCTGGCAGCAGAATGCAGGAAGCTGTCTGGGGTTTTAGAAGTAACATGCACCGAGGAGCCCGGCTGCAGGATGTGCAGTTCTTCTATCACCTCCAGGATAATATAGGATACCTCGCTCACGCCATCGGAACCGTCCCGCTTCACACCACCGATATTAATATTGGTGAAGTCGTTATAGGTGCCACTTTCACGAGCGGTCACACCAACCTTGGGTGGTGCCGGATGGTTGTTGACCTTGATCCAGAAACAGCAAATCAACTCCTTGGCCTGCTCACGGGTAAGAGTGCCCGCAGCCAGTTCCTTTTTGTAAAACGGCTCCAGATGCTGATCGAGATGCCCGGGATTCATGGCGTCCCAGCCATTCAATTCGGTGATGGTGCCAAGGTGGACAAACCAGTACATCTGTAAAGCTTCCCAGAGATTTTCCGGCTTATGGGCAGGAACGCGGCGACACACTCCGGCAATCTTTTTCAGTTCAGCCACCCTTTCCGGGTTCTGCTCGGTTGCGGCCATCTTCTCTGCGAGTTCAGCATGCCGTTCGGCGAAAACAATCACCGCATCACAGGAAATAGCCATGGCCTTCCACTGCTCGGCCTTATCTGTGGCTTCGGGATCGTTCCGGTAATCGAGCCCCGCGATATTTTCCTCGATCTCCCGTTTAAAGTCGAGCATACCCCGCTGATAGATTTTACCATCCAGTACAGTATGGCCGGGAGCACGCTGCTCCATAAACTCGGTAAAGAGCCCCGCCTCATAGGCCGCCTTCCACTCTTCGGGCACATGGGAAAAAATGCGTTCACGCTGGGTGCGACCCTGCCAGTAGGGAATTACCTCTCGCGCGTACGTATCAATATCCTCCTGGGTCGTGAGATAGCGCTGCATCTCCCTGGTATTGAGCACATGAAAATCCTCAACACTGTGGCAGGTCAGTTCAGGAAAAGTCGGGATCGCCTTCGGCTCAGGTCCGCGCTCTCCGACAATCAGCTCGTCATCACCCAGATAGAGCGTTTTTCTCTGACAATGATCAAGAAAGGTCAGCGCCCGCAGCACAGGAATAGAATACTTTCCGTAATTTTCTTTATAGAATTCGGTCTCGTGCAGGGCACGCTCAATGGAAATAGTCGGGACGGTATCAACGGACAGTTTGCGCAACCGCTGGATGCGCGTATTCATGCCCGGCCCTATCGTATTGCATGCTGAATTCTCCGTGGAAGGGTAGAAATTTCCTTCTGCGGAAGCGGCCCGCTCAGGTGTGGTGTTGGTGGTTTTCAGCTGTTCAAACATAACTTTTTCTCCATAGATCTGAAACGTCCCTGCTTTCTCCGCCTACAACAAATATCTGCAGGAGTGGTAGAATAGCAAGTAACTACAAATGAACTTAGAGCACGCTTTAAGGCGTACCCCTTAATAACGGAATTGTTCGTGGGGAGAAGAAGAGGTCAGTGGTACAACATGCAACAGTTGTACAGGCAGCGATAGCTCTTACGAAGATTTGCAGTAATTACAGTGCGTGTCATGGTGAAATCCCTATGATAAGAATCCCTTCAAATTCAGATAGGAGAAATATACCACACCAGTATCGGCAAGAAAATAAAATAACATGCTAGTTGTGAATTATTATCAATTAGCGTATTGTAACGATATAATTTCGATAGATTACGAATGTGTATATACCCTTCCAGGTGCGAGACACTGGATAACTGCCGGAAACCTTTCCATCAGACCACCAAGGCTCAAGGAGGTGACAGCATGAACGTACAGAAAATATACGAATATGCCCTGCAGAGAGAAAAAGAGGGGTACCAGTTCTTCAAATCAAACGCCGATAAGTCATCGCATGCAACGATCGCTGCTGTTTTTACCAAGCTGGCAGAAGAAGAGCTCAAACATATTGAATACATCCAGGGCTTGCTCAGCAACTCCGACGAAAAGGTGGGAAAGGTTGCTGCCGCTCTGGAGAAAGATGGCTGGTTTGAGGGGCGTGCCCAGAAAGAGCTACTCGACCAGACCCTGATCGAATCGATGATCCCCGATGTAGCCGTATTGCGTACCGCCTACCTGATCGAAAAAGATCTCTCCGAGTTTTACAGACACGCCGCAGAAAAAGCCACCGGCAACGCCAAACAGGCACTTTCAATGCTTGCCAAATGGGAGCGTGGTCACGAAGTATTTTTTAAAGAATTACACGATAAGATTTTTCAAGAGTACACTGAGATGCCCTGGGGTGGCTGAAAACATGCCAGGCCAGGATTCTTCCGCCAAAAAAGAATTTCCTGAAAAAGGATGGGGTCAACGCCACCCCGGCCCCACCTTTTCTTTACAAGGAGCTTAGCTCCACCTCTCCCAGAGGGGTGTCAAATACGGCCCGAATGCTTTGCGGCTCCGCCCCTGATGCTCCTTTGACCTCAACCAGCCTATCGGCTCCGATAGAGGTCAGCATGCCCAGCAACCACATCGGGTTGTCATGATACAAAGTAAGCGACTTCAGTCGCAGCCCCACCTCCGCCATTCTCCCGGCCGGATGGCTATCGACATGCCACTGAATCAGGTACGGCAGAAAGCCACCCCCTAAAAGCCTGCCATCTGCAGGCAGCGCGAAATGCCAGCTGAGTTCCCCCCTGCTGATCGGCTCTGGTGTACCGAAGGAACAGTGCGCCCCCTCAAGCAGGCTGCCCAGATCACCGGTGTTCACCACCCAGCTGATCAGCCGCGGGCACTCTTTGAGGCTCTGCTGCATTCGCCGGTCATCAAGGTTGAACCATCTGGGCCGCTCAAGATGGCCGACGGCCGGGTTAATAGCGATAATTTCCAGAAAGATATCATTACCAATCCTGGCCAGATGGTTATGGGTACCCATCTTTGGATGTTCGCCACCATACGGCAAAGTTACACCAAGTTGCTTCTCCACATAGTTAACGCCATGTTCAAGGGTATGGGCAGCAATCACCAGATGGTCGAGCCCGGTATTCCTCACACTACTCATCTTTCCAACGCCTCCTTCTCTTGTAATCACACAACATTCTTTTGACAGCAAGGGGGAAACTACCAAGAAGGGCAAATGAAAGCAACAAGCCTGGGGAAAGTATTCCGGTACCAGAGTCAAGCTTGGCCAGCTGGCTACCGGCATTAACAAACACAAAAGTACCCGGCAACATGCCAAGCATGGAAACCCAGACAAACGTGCGCAGCGGCATATGGGTCACCCCCATCACCATGTTGATCACAAAAAACGGAATCACCGGAATAAGGCGAAGAGAAAAAAGATAAAAATGTCCTTCCTCTGCGATTCCCCGATGCACACTGTCGAGCTTGCTGCCAAACCTGGCCTGCACCCAGTCTCGCAACAGGTAACGTGAAATTATACAAGCAAGTGCAGCGCCAATCGTACTTGCAAAGGAGACAATGAGAGTACCAAGTCCGGCTCCGAACATGGCACCGGCGGCAAGCCCGAGAATGATTACTCCCGGAAGGTTAAGGACAACATAGGGGATATAGACTGCAAAGTAGGCAACGATCACCTTCACCGGCTCATCGCTGAACATGGCGGCGAACTCCGCCTGGGATGCTTTCAAACGTTCGAAAGTGAGCAGATGATGAAGGTCAAAGCCGAAGAACAGTATCCCCATCAACGCCAGAAAACCTAAGAACACTGCTTGACTGAACTTCTTGTTTTTCACCATATTCATTCCCAAACGCCAAGGTTGTTATATACGCCATTTCCTGAAATTCCGGCAAGTATATCTGAGTGAGCCTGCAGATTCCAATTGGTTGTTGGTATTCCCCGTTGCTCACTAATTGCGTTTACCGATGATTTGAAAGAAAAAAGAGTGAGACCTGGAACATAGCGTAGCACATGCATTGCCTATCCTGGGGAGACTTTCCCAAACAATCCCCTGACAAAATAAACAATATCCGAGGATTTACTATCGCCCTTTCGCCTCACCGTTCACAAATCTTCAGCTGTGCATTGGAATTAATTCGCATTCTTTCAACGATATCATGCCAGACCGATCCAGGCTGTCAGGTGCCGGACACATACCATTGCCAGGCATACCCGTCTACCTTTATCATATGGATACATGCTGCATTTCTGATAATCGGCACGAAATAGCAGGATGATATTTGAAAAAAGCACGACTATTGAGGAAAAAATGCTACTACCAAGTCTTGCGTTGGTCCTGGGACTCATACTGCTCATCGTAAGCGCAGACCGTTTTGTCGAAGGTGCCGCTTCTACAGCATGCCATTTCGGCATGCCTCCGCTTTTAATCGGTATGGTTGTGGTCGGGTTTGGCACATCCGCACCTGAGATGGTTGTCTCGGCTTTTGCAGCTTTTGAGGAAAGCCCTGGCATTGCAATCGGTAACGCCTACGGTTCAAACATCACCAATATCGCACTTATCCTTGGCTTCACTGCATTAATAAGCCCTATCGCGGTTCACTCCCAGGTATTGCGCAAAGAATTGCCCATTCTAACCGCTGTGACCGCTCTCGCCACCTGGCAGGTCTGGGATGGAATGCTCTCCAGAGTGGATGCGGCGATATTGCTCTTCCTGTTTGCTGGGCTGATGATCTGGACCATCCGGCAGGGACTACATAAAAGTCAGGATACCCTGGGAGTCGAAATGGCGCAGGAGCTGAAAACAACTACCATGCCAATCAAGAGAGCACTATTTTGGCTAGCAGCAGGACTGATACTGCTGATCATCAGTTCCCGAATTCTGGTTTGGGGTGCCGTGGAAATAGCCTACAGTTTTGGCGTGAGCGACTTGATAATAGGTCTGACCATTGTCGCTGTCGGCACCTCTCTTCCAGAGCTGGCATCGGCTGTTATCGCCACTCGCAAAGGAGAGCACGACATCGCCCTGGGAAACGTAATTGGCTCTAACCTGTTTAATACCCTGGCGGTGGTTGGAATCGCCGGGACCATTCATCCGATTTCGATAGGGCCTGAAGTTTTAGGCCATGTCATGCCGGTATTGGCAGTGTTGACCCTGTCACTGTTTGCCATCGGTTATGGGTTCCGCGGCCCCGGCCGTATCAACCGTATTGAAGGAATTTTGCTGCTTTTCTTCTATGCCGGGTATACGGTCTATCTGGTCAGCACTACGTTTGGTTAAGACAGGATACCTTGGAATAAACTCATTTAACTTAAAGGAGAAGATACTTGGAGATCGCCATACTTATCACTCTTATATTTCTCAACGGTATCTTCGCCATGTCGGAGATCGCCCTGGTCACTGCTCGAAAAAGCCGTCTGCAGAGGCTTGCCGAGGAGGGTGACCGCTCAGCTGCTGTTGCCATACAACTTGGTCAGGAGCCTACCCGGTTCCTCTCCACCGTTCAGATCGGAATCACGGCCATCGGCATCCTGAATGGTATCGTTGGTGAGGCTGCGCTTGCCGGTCCCCTGGCCAAACTGCTTTCAGGTTTCGGCCTGGCGCCAAAGAGCAGTGCGATTGCGGCAACCACTATCGTTGTGGTCACTATTACTTATTTGACCATCGTGCTGGGCGAGTTGGTACCCAAGCGACTCGCTCAATTCAACGCCGAAGGAATCGCCAGGATGATGGCCCGCCCCATCGCGATATTGGCGCAACTGTCCAGGCCTTTTGTCTATCTGCTCTCCAAATCAACCGATATTATTCTGAAGCTCCTCGGTAAAAAGGATTTGAACAGTGCATCCCTCACAGAAGAGGACATTCGGGCAATACTGAAGGAAAGTTCCCAAGCGGGAATCATCGAAGAGAAAGAGCACGAAATGCTGCGCAATGTGTTCCGCCTCGATGACCGCCAGATTGCCTCCCTCATGACACCTCGCAGCGAAATTGTATTCCTGGATATTGAGCAGCAATTTCAGAAAAACCTTGAAATGCTTGCTTATTCCGATCACTCCCGCCTCCCTGTCTGCCGTGGTGGAATGTACAATCTCCTCGGGGTAATTACCGCGCAAGAGCTATTGAAGCAGCACCTCAGAGGGGAATTGACTGAACATATTACCGATCATCTACTACCGGCTGTTTATGTACCCGAGTCACTCTCGGGCATGAAACTGCTGGAACAGTTCCGCGAATCGGATATCCAAATGGTCTTTGTTGTTGATGAATATGGCCAGATTCTTGGCCTGATCACCTTGCAGGACATTCTTGAAGCATTGACGGGACAATTCAAGCCTGACGATCGGGAAGATGTCTGGGCAGTACAACGTAAAGACGGATCCTGGCTGATAGACGGGTTAATCCCTGTCCCGGAACTCAAAGATCTCCTTGAACTAAAGAGTGTTCCCGAGGAGAAGAAAAAACGCTATCACACACTCAGTGGAATGATGATGTGCTTGTTTGGGGGAGTCCCACATTCCGGGAATGTTGCCGAATGGCAGGGCTGGCGGCTGGAAATTGTCGATCTTGACGGCAATCGTGTTGATAAAGTCATGGCAAGTCGATTACCTGAAGCTGATACCAATGGTGCAAACGGGTCCGATGAGGCCGACAATTCGTGAGACGACAGACGGGATTAATCCTGGGCAGTACCTCTTCGATAATGACCACTTCGATAATGATCCTCTAAACTCACGAAGTTTTTTTTCTTGACAGCTTGTTGATATTCCGGCAACATAACGAGTAACACTTTTTCTGATTTTGTGTTACTCGCCTACACCACAGTAACGCTGCAGCCTCCTCTTCATCTGCCACCTGCAGCGTTACTGTCTCTTTTTCGTTTCTGCATTACACCAGGAGCCTGTCAGACTAAGCCCTTTTTCCTCAACTCGTTGTTACCGGCTGAATTGTTCGGGAATGTACCCTGCAATCGTTGAAATGCCCGATGAAAACAACATTCTCAACGAGACACCGTAAGTCTCTGAATCGCAGGTTTCTGGTAGATCGTGGCAAGGATCAAATCCAATCAGAAAACATACCTACGAAAATGCACCTTACCTCTATATCACTTCTCACCTGTTTTTTGATACAGACTTTGAAAAGCAGCAGGGCCTGGGATAAAATGAGTGTAGGTATTAACTACTGTGCATGGAGCGTACAATGGATAAGTGTGAATTTGCTGACGTCTGCGACTACTTCAATTGCAGAGTTTTTGAGGAGATCCCCGAACTCCTCGATCGTCGTAAGCAGGAATATTGCAATACAAATTATCAGAAATGTGCTCGATACAGGATTGCTGTGGAAGTGGGTGCCAACCACTGTCCACAGCACCTTCTGCCTCACCAGAGCGATAAGGCCGACAGTATAATCAGAGAAGTCAGGAAATAAGGCTGATATGCCTGTTGCATCAAAAAAGACCTGCTTTTTGCTACGTTGCCACAGCCCCGCTGACCAGCAACGCAACAAGGCTGTAGCTTTTTCGCTCTTTAGCAAAAAAGAGCATTATCTATGATATTTCTTCTTGTTAATGGTCTTAATTTTCTGTGCTACCCCTTTCCATCGTTCCCTTTCCACCCGCGCGGCACTTTTCACCTCACGATCTGAGATATACCTGAGTTCATCACGGATTTTCTGGTAACTTTTCAGCCTTTCGTCGTTCAGTTCCCCGTTGGAAACAGCTATCAATACTTGGCACCCCGGCTCATGGGTATGAGTACAATCCAGATACCTGCAGGATCTCGCCACTTTCTCAATATCCGGAAAGGCAGAAAGCGAATTCGCATCTCCTGCTGCCAGCGCCACCTCCCGTATTCCCGGGTTATCAATCAACATTCCACCAGTCGGCAGGATGATGAGATCACGGTTGGTAGTTGTGTGTTTTCCCTTACCAAGGTTCTCACTCACCGAGCCGGTAGTCTGTATATCTTTGCCATATAGCCGATTGATCAAGGTGGATTTACCGGCACCGGATGAACCTATCAAAGCAGCAGTTTCACCGGCCGGAAGACTCGATTTCAGCGCCAGCACGCCCTCATCGTCCCGAGCTGAAACAAGGTAAACGGGCACACCGCAGGCCACGGTTTCGACTTCATCGAGACATTCACCCGGGTTCTGATGTAGATCAGCTTTGGTCAGTATGATTTCAGGTGAAATACCGCAGTTATAAACCAGGGTAAGGTACCGTTCTATTCGCCGCAGGTTGAAATCCCGATCGAGCCCGCAAACAATGAAAACTCTGTCCAGGTTTGCGGCGATAACCTGATCCTGACCCAACCTATCGTTTTCCTTATGCTTTTTTCTGCCGGATTCCTTTCTCACAAGAGCATTCTGCCTGGCAAGAACGGTTATAATAAAAGAGTCCTGCAACAGAACCCAGTCCCCGACTGCCGGGTAGGCAGCTTCGCGGGTATTAGTGATACTTCCGGAGACAGTCACCAGCATCTCGCTGGCCCCCTGACTCACCACCAAGCTGTTTCTCCTCACTCCGATGACCCTTGCAATGCCGGATGCAATATCCTCATTGCCCAGCTGATCCTGAAAAAATGGAGACCAGCCAAGACGGTTCAGGTGGGTGGTATTTCCCTGTGAAATTGTCTGCATATTGTTCTGTGTTGATTTCATTGCACTTCCAAATAGTCGTTTGTTTTTGACAAACAATGATCGGCCACTGTCAGAAGCATGTAGGAGAGCAATTGACGTTATCCCGAATATCTCACGTTTTTTGCTTCTGCCACGATTAAGGCATCAAGGATGCAGCTCTAATTGTTTACTGCAGATCCCTGACAACGAATAATCCCGGCTCATTTTCATGAAATATTCGGCCTGATTGCCAACATCCATTCTGCTGCCTGCAGCCACCTCAAAGATACTGTAGTTACTATCGGAAAAGTGTTGCTGAAAAAAGACGCAAAAATGGTGCATAGGTTCGATCGAACCAACTCGGAGTGGGTAATTCAAAGATATCATCTACGATCTTTGGAATTTAATACTACAAATTGCTTGATCAATTGCCTGTGCGCTGAGCTGCATTCCTTCCAGCAACTGCAACCACAAGATCCATTGAACTGTTCAGCATAAAACCTCCTTGTACGTTATCAACTTCATGATAGTAAGCCCATTTCAACCTGTCAACAAGGTAAACAATTCAGAACTTGAAACTTGCCTGATTTCACTTATCATCTAAAATCACTATGCAAAAGGGCAAATCCAATTACTCTGGCGGCGATGAGCCAAAACAGTGAATCAAGCCTATTGGTGCTTTTCAATTCCCCCCGGGCAACCTCTTCGATCAACGACATGGAACTCAACATTCCAACGCAATAACCGTTGTTCGCATTACAACTATTCTCAATGAAGCCTTCTCTAACCGGTTCAGGCTCAACCTGAATGCGCAACCAACAAATGGTGCATGCTATCAGAATATCCTGTAGTTCAAGTGATTGTCAGCGTACAATCAAAGCATACTCCCTATTCATTGCCGTGCATTTTTCTGGAAAACTCATGCCGGAAACAGCAGTTAATCTCTCGACTCAACGAAGACCTCCCTTCGCCTGAACTGACAAAAATGCCCGGCATGTTACTCACCGAGTGAGCTGAATCGCAAAATGAAACTTAAAACAATCAAACAGTGTCTGGTTGATTATTCGATGATTATCGGTGCCGGCACCTTGTACGCTATCGCCTTGAAGTACTTCGTATTACCCTCAAAAGTGATTTTGACAGGCACTGAAGGAGTCGCCTCCGCTCTCTCCTATTATTTCGACAGTTACTGGTTATTCATCGCCTTATACCTAGTATTTCAACTCATTTTACTGATTTTCGCGTTTCTTCGAGTCAGCTCCATGTTTGCCACGCGCTCACTCATTATCGTTATAACCGTTGTACTCTTTTTAGCCTTCCTGCCTGAATTACAATTCGCGGAACCGGAACCTCAGAATGAGCGCATCATACTCGTCATATTTGGTGGTCTCCTGGCTGGTGTGGCAAAGGCAATTGCCTTCCAAAGGCGGGGCTCAACGGGTGACGAAGATATACTGGGCGCCTACTTTGCCATGAAGTATTTAAAACCCGTCGGCTCAATCGCCGTTTTTGCAGCTATCGGCTCGACCAGCTTCGGTTTGCTCATGGATTTCATGAAAAACGGCAACTTCGAAGCCGCTATAAACACGCTGATGTACACCTGTATTTACATTTTCATTTCTACCCAGACGCTGAATAATCTCTATCGAAAATTTAAGATCATAATGGTCGCGATAATAACCCGGAAGTTCGAAATTGTCGGAGAAACGATCACCTCCACCCTCGACCATCGTACCTATACAGTACAACCCGGGCTGGGCGGTCGCAGCGGGGAATCATTCAAGATGGTAAGAACCATTATCACCCACGAAGAATTACCCCAACTCATAGAAGCTGTTGAAGGGGCCGATCCCGAATGTTTCTATTATCATCATGATATTGAGGGCGTCTCCGGCCGCTACTATATTGCCCCCATTGGCTGAAAATGCTGAATGGGTCGAGTAAAGGCGGCGGGGATCAATAGTACTGGTTTGACACATCCCCCTGCGAGTCCAGCTGGTGCCGTTTTCCTACTAATGCAAGTGCGCCCAGAGCCGAACCTAAAAAATAGTATTCACCGCCAGAGGCACCTTGGTGGTTACACAGCACACATAATCTGGGTTGCACACAATATGTTTTTCTTTCGACACCGGATCATACCAGCGCAGTTCAACGTAATCTCCGTCGAAATTACCAGTCAGGGCAAAGGCCACATCGCCCCACATCTCATCCCGACAGGTTGAAAGCCGGTCGTAAATAACGATCTGCATTATCAGGTAGTCATCATAGCAATAACATGATTTATAGTACTCATCCTGATCGAGGACCAGGTCTTGACCCACCTGTGGTAAAAAGTCCTCCAGACGCTGGGTGAGTATCTGATTGAACTCTTCCTTATCATGGATTACCCAACCTTGTTCCCTGAATGCGTCATGATTTGGGCAATCTTCAGTCGCGAAACACACAGCAGCCTGCACCAACAGAACACACGCGATGAGAATTCTCATGTAACGCCCCCTTTTCTTCAATTTTGGGGAACCGATAGAACGTTATCTCACAAATAAGCTCTGTACCAGCACTGCAACCCGCACGTAGCAGTTCACGACTGTACGCACGGGCCGGATCATCGAATAGCTCAAGCCTCCCTTATCTCCAGACCCACTCGGTCTTCAGGTCGAGCGTTCTCTCTTCTTCAAAAAAAGCGACTTCATTACCGTCAAACTCGCCAAAGGGCACATACCACAGCACCACAGAGACTTTCAGTTCGTCATTTACCAACTCTCTGCGGGTGGAATCGCCCTTAGCGACATCTTCAAATGGGTAGGTGATTTCAAATGTTTCATGCACCCTGGCAAGCGGCGGAATGCTTGTTTCCCTAAGCAACCCACTCTTCTCGTAGGGCCCTCTGCCCATCTCCTTGCCCCTGCCAAAACGACCTGGGAATGGCATGTAAATTCTCTGCTCGTTAAACACCACCTCGTCATCCATTGTTTTCGCGGTCACATCCAGGACCAGCCGGTTCGGGGTGGGTCAGCCATCCGGGACGCCATGTCCCGTCTTATTGTAGATCTCAACATCGATAATACCGATAGGCAATACACCCTCTGTCTTGTTTTTGCGCCAGAATAACGACCGGCCCTCGACGCGGACATCGAGCGCCATCTCGATCATGGCATCATTACGATACGACTGCATGTTATGCCCAAGCTCAGACTTGTGTATATGGCACTCCTGGCACGACTCGGAGCCTCCATGGGCTGCATAGGCAAAAAGATAACTGCCATAGGCGGTGGCGCACTGCGAGGGATGGTCCAACTCGAAGTTCGGCCCCTGACCATGACATTGCCCACAGAAGATAGACTCGCCAAGTGCCGGAGCCTCTGCCATCTTTTGATATTCCTCGTCCTCATGCTCACCTTCCTGAGCACCGTATACCGTATCCGGCTGGGGGTAGCCATCTGCATATTTGTGAATGATTGCCACCTTGTTATGGCAAACCATGCAACCGATATTCAGGCTGGCGATTGTCTCTTCCAGTTCTTCTGCCTTGTCTTCATCTCCATCCCTGTATGCCTGCTGCCAACCCCTGATGGTAGCGACGATCTCACGAGCAACGTCATCTGTTGCCTCATCGAGTTGGGGAAGATGACATTTCATGCACATCATCAGATGTTCCACCGTGATATCAGAATCTTCTTTCACACCCGAATACGGGAAACGCTTTAACCCCTTTTCGATGGCAGTGATGATAGTTGGCGCTGTACGCGGAGAACCCAGAATAGATTTCGAGTGGAGCGACTCAGACCATTCGTCATGGACATCTTCATGGCAGTCGGCACATCTCTCCGAATCATAACGCTCTGCCAGCTCGGCGATAGTTTTCGCCTTTGGAGGAGGTTCGGGCCTGGGGCCCCCGGCCCCATATACGCCGAATGGTGCAAATGCCACCACAGCGAAAACTACAACAATTGTTTTAAAAGCAATTTTCATACTTCCTCCTGCGGTTGAAGTGAAAGTTGAACAGCTTTTTGCCAGATGCGTTCTTAGTACTGCAGCAGATGATCTTAATGACTCCAGCGGCAATTGACCGACGCGGAACCCCTTGTAATTGAAGGGTGAAGAAACATAATTGAGAGGAGGTCTTACTGAAATTCGTGGAGAAGGCAGAATGGTTCGTCCCCTGCCCGACACCGGTAAAAAGACCCGTGCCAACCGTCAGGCGCATGTATCCCGGACTTTGTCTTACAGCCTGTACTCGGGCAGACAACCGGGCAGGATAACTTAGTGGTCTGCCTTCAAGCGGAGATTGCATATTCACCTCCATCGAAAACCCCACAAAGTACCAGACAAAAAATCGTTATTACATATATTTTTCTACAACGGCCAGACACTTTAGTCCAGCACATACTTGTCAGGCACTATGCTATTCTGCAGTGGCATATTGATACCGCTGACCGATTTCCCGGCACATGACTGCTGAAACAAAAATAGGGGTGGCACTACTCTCTGCTATGATTTCAAATTGATCCACTTGGCGATTCAATTACCATCAACTGCGTTCTGATGTACCTTTCAAGCAGAATACATTGCAACTGTATCGCCCAGTGTGTACCTCATTCTCAATTCCCCTGATTCACCAGCCCAATTCGTCTTCAAGGCTTCTCTATGAATTCAATACACGCCATGCTTAAAGAGCTTTCGACCTCCACCCCACCAGATAATAAGATTCTCGGCATCGGCGGTAGTCCCCGACGAAACGGCAACTCAGACATACTGTTGAAAAATGCCCTCAAAGGTTCCTCCCGGCAGGGAGTGCAATCTGAATCGTATCAACTCAGGGATATCCAATTTCAAGGTTGTATCGGTTGTGAGATGTGCCGGAAGGATAAGATCTGTACAGGACTTCTCGATGGTATGTCGATGCTGTATCAACCGCTGCTTTCATCCAAGGGGCTTGTGCTGGCCTGCCCTACTCACAACTACAACATCACCGCCTGGATGAAGGCTTTCATTGACAGGCTATACTGCTTATACAACTTTCAGGATACCATTCCCAGAGCCTGGTCCAGCAATCTGGCAGAACAAAATCGTAAAGCTGTCATTGTCGCTATTTGTGAACAGGAAAATAAAAAGGATATGGGATTTACCCTGGAGGCGATGCGTATGCCGCTTCAAGCCCTGGGTTATGAAATAGTAGATGAGATAGCAATCTTCAGGATATTTCACCGGGGCAAGGTAAAAAACGATCAGGAACAACTGGACAAAGTCATCCAGGCTGGGGAAAACCTGGCCAAAGCGATAACCCTTACCCCATAGAAACGTAAATGCAAAAGGCCTGAAAAATACCACAAAGTGTTTGGTATTTTGCAGGCTAATCAATTGCATACTTGCAGGCGGCGATCACCATGAACTCCCTCGCTTAAACGAACTGGTGCTTCAGCTATCCTGGGATTCCCTGATCCCCGGAGCAAGCTTTCTATTGCTAATCGGCTTTTGCAGGAAATTCACCTCCGGGCCCAGTATATTCGGGTGAGTGACGCCGCTGACGGTATACCCTGACATAAACATACATTTCAGGTTCGGATTTATTTCCTTGAATCCATCCGCTAACTCCCTGCCGTTCATACCAGGCATAATCACATCGGTCAGTAGAAGATCTATATTTATCAAGCACGAATTGCGGCTCATCCTGGCTGGACGAGGTTGTTAAAACACTCTCCCGCTCAACCAGGAACAGCCAGCGATCAAGACAGTCATTAGGAAATCCTTGTTAAACAAATGCCCGGCAATCACTTTAACAGTTTTGAATCAGGTGTTTCTCAACCCACTCCTGCCAATTGGTGTCTTCCGACTCGATCAGAGGCAGATATTGGCCGTAGTGTTCACCGCTGATACCGCGTAATCCTTTACGTTCAGGGCACCAGAGGCTCATAGTCTCTTTGTCATATAACAGGAAGGTGTTTTTACAGGTCCAACCCGAAGGAGCCAGGGTGAGTATCTTACCATCCAGTATGCGACTGTACACAGCCTCCAGATCCACAAGGGGTCAGTAACCTGCCGCAATAGGCCTACCACCGATGATTGTATTGGCAATCTCGTGTCGGCTCAACTTCCTGACACTATATGCGTGGGCACTGCCCTCCTCTGAACTCCAGAAATAACCTACCACAATCCGCATAATCCCAGTGACCGCATCATATTGTATGGCCGTCATTTTAATTGACACCCGATCGGTTCGGCGATTTTTATAAAAAGCGGGTATACTTTTCAGACATGCTACACTGGCTGCCACAAGACAATTGGAGGTGAGTATGGACAGGCGTGATTTCATTAAGACAGGAATGGTGGTAACAGCAGCAACCTCACTTGATTTTGGCTTACCCCTCTGGGTACGACAGGCCTTCGCAGAAAATGGCAAGGATCTCGTAGCGGTCTTGGGTGGCAATTCCCCGGTGGATATGCTGCAACGGACTGTCCAGGAGCTTGGCGGTATTGAGGCATTTATAAAGAAAGGTGACCGGGTAGTTATAAAGCCCAATATCGGCTGGGCAAAAACACCTGAACTTGGTGCCAATACCAGCCCGGAAGTTATTGGTGAGCTGGTTAAGCTCTCTTTTGAAGCTGGCGCTGGTCGAGTTGAAGTTTTCGACCACACCTGTCAGGAGTGGAAAAGCTGCTATGAACTCAGTGGCATTAAAGAGGCCGTTGAGTCCCATGGTGGCACCATGGTTCCCGGCAACAATGAACGATACTATACATCGGTTTCACTACCAAAAGGTAAAGTTCTCAAAGAGACAAAGATCCATAAATCCCTGATTAACAGTGATGTCTGGTTCAATGTTCCCACCCTCAAACACCACGGCGGTGCGAGCATGTCTATTGCCATGAAAAACAATATGGGCATAGTCTGGGACAGGCGAATTTTCCACAGATCCGGTTTGCAACAATGTATTGCCGATCTCTGCACCTGGGAAAAAAAGCCTACGCTCAATATTGTTGATGGTTTTCGCACAATGGTGCGCAACGGGCCATCCGGCATCAGTGTTGAAGATGTGGCTCAGACCAGGGCAATGTTCACCTCATCTGACCCCGTTGCTGTGGATACGGCGGCTACAAAGTTTTTCTCCCAGCTACGACCAATGGATGTGAGCGACGTCAGCCACATCCAGAAAGGGGAAGAGAGCGGTCTTGGCACAACTGACCTGGCTTCTTTAAATATCATGCGCGTTAAACTGTAACAATTCGGTTATGGGTCGTACTCTGCAATTGGTCCGGCGAATCTTTGCCGGATCTTTTTTTCTACTGCTGCTTTTATATGTTGGTGGGACATTTTCCGAAATTTACGGGTTTGATCCTTCCCTGCTCAGTCGCATTCAATTCATTCCAGCCCTGATGGCGGGTTCTTTTGCAATCGTTATTGCAATCACTTTGTTTACAGTGATTTTCGGACGCTGGTACTGTTCTTTTCTTTGCCCGCTCGGTATCTTGCATGATATTCTGGCCCGGTTCCAAAAGAAAAAGGTCAAGAACACGAGCCAAGGCCCGGCGATAGTACGGTACAGCATCCTTACCGTATGCGTTATATCGATATTTTCCGGGGCGTCGCTGGCATTGTTGCTTGTTGATCCATGGTCTCTTTTCGGGCGCTTGACCACGACGTTTGCAGTCCCCCCACTCACCTTCGCCAATAACCAGCTCTCTGTTGTGCTCAATCAGTTCGGCATATACAGTGTTGTGGCCAAAGATTATCATTTTGCAGGGATTTCCGTGCTTCTCGTCGCAGTGCTCTCACTGTCACTTATTTGTTACTTTCTCTATGCTTATGGACCAAGGTTCTGGTGCAATACCATTTGTCCTGTAGGCACAGTGCTGAGTTTGGCTGCTATAAAACCTCTTGTTCGAGTAACCATAAATGATGAGAGATGCGTTTCCTGTGGTCTTTGCGAGCAACATTGTAAAGCTGGGGTAATCACCCTCCAAACAGAGCAGGTGGACTCCAGTAACTGTGTTTGTTGCTTTAACTGCCTGCCCGTCTGTAATTATGAAGCAATTTCTTATAACTCCCCCATAAAGAGAAAATCGGTATGAGTTCAATCGATATGAGTACGACGGCTCAAATGGGAAGAAGGCAGTTTCTTAAATTGATGCATACCGGCCTTGTTGTCGTCTGCACACTTCCCCTGCCAGGATTATCGACAGCAGCGGAAGGTGGAGCCCCACCAACCCCACCGAATCTACTTGATACACCCAATGCACCAACGATATCGGCATCAGGTAAAGGTTCTGCGCCCATTCCACCCGGTGCCGGATCCCTCAAGGCATTCCGCAGGAGCTGCACTGCCTGTCAACTCTGTGTCAGTCAATGTCCTTCCGGAGTACTACGACCGGCTTTTCTTGAAAACGGTATCGCTGGATTCATGCAACCGGTACTCAAATATGGAATCCACCACTTCTGTGACTACCAATGTCGAAAATGCATTGAGATCTGCCCGACCAAGGCACTTGGCACAATGTCCCTGGCAGAAAAGAAAGTAACCAGAATCGGCATTGCAAAGCTGGTAATAGATGAGTGTATTGTCAAAAAAGACGACAAGGCCTGTGGGGCGTGCGCTGAACATTGTCCCACAGGCGCCCTTAAAATGGTGCCCTATAAGCCGGGTATTACCAAGCCTGAGATAGTTCACAAAGAGGCTTGCATCGGTTGCGGTGGTTGCGAGTCGATCTGCCCGGTACGCAAAATCGCCATATACATCGACCGGATGGATATTCATGAAAAGGCAGAAAAGCCTAAAGTTTTTAAACAAGAGAAGATTGGCGTCGAAGACTTTGGTTTTTAACTCATTTCCATGCTCGAATTCATTTTCTGGCAATATGAGTCATCTCTGAAATGTTGCGCTATATAACCGTATTTCCAGCTATTGGCTTTGTTAACATCAACGACCGCTCTATAGGCCTTATTGCCTGATTTAAGCACTTACGCATCGGCTTGACTAACGAAAAGTAATTGAAGTGTTGCTTGGCTTAGGGGCAGTTCTTATCTGTCTTGATATGGTAAGAATGACAGTCAGTCTATCTTGCTTGATAAAAACTGTGTATGCCTACTTTGCAACTTTTGTACTTCATGATGAGAAATTACAAGGATTCCGGCCACTCCTCCCTGACAAGTTGTTTCCACCTGAAATCGCTCATCATTTTGCAAAATTTATATAAGTCTATTGTGTTGAGCAATTGTGGTTTTCAATTTGAATGCAGGAGTACATACTGACAACTTATATCCATCTTATTGGAGGATATTACGATGAAACAGGAAAAGAAAATCAATGGAATCAATGTAGACCAGTTATTCAGTACGATAGAGCTCATTAAAGAAAAACCAGAAATTGCTCAGTTTAAATTTTGTGCAACAAATCGATGGATCGACGGTACTCATAATAGAGCGACGATAAAGAGTTTTTATGGTGCCTGTCAGGAAGATGATACCCGAGACCCTATAGTTTTCGAAATAGATGAACCACCTGTTCTTTGCGGAAACAATTTGGGTGCCAATCCAGTTGAGTATCTTCTTGCGGCCCTGTCAGGTTGCTTGACGACAAGTCTGATAGCACATTCCGCAGCATTGGGGGTTAAAATCAAAGGCGTGAAATCCAGATTTGAGGGAGATTTAGACCTTCGCGGATTTCTTGGAATATCAGAGGAAGTTCCTGTTGGATACAAAAATATTCGTGTGTTTTTTTCAATTGATGCAGATGTTTCAGAGAGTAAAAAGGAGGAACTGCTTCTGATGGCTCAGAAGTATTCACCAGTTTATAATAGTATTACCAAGCCTATTGCGGTATCCGTGGAACTGGATAGCAATTGGATTGAAATGTGAACCCCATGATAGAGGATTATATCCTCTCTGACTTAGGATACGGTCAAACTGCATTATTGAATGCATCTGACAGTTAAAGCGATACCGCAAGACTGAACATACCTCTGTCTGCAATGAATATCTTCGCTCTACACACATGATTCACACCCAGTTGTGTAGATTCATATTCTGATTTTGAAGATACTTCCTGAAAGTATTGAGACTTGCTACAAAAGAGGTATCAGGCAAAATCGAGCCTTGCTGCCAGGATGTGTCCAGCCAGTTCACGAGTTTGACATTTAATGAACAAGATGACCTCTCCCCCTTCCTCACCTCTCTTCTATCTGAAACTCTTTCTCATCATATAAGGTTTCGGCCCCTTCTCCTTGTTCATGCCGTTATACATAGCGATCCGCTGGTTCTTGCCGATAAAGAGACGTAACTGGGTCAACCGTTCCCACAAAAGCGCCATCCTGGTGTCCTTCTTCCAGGCCTTTTTGAGCAAGAACTTACTTGCTGCAACCGCATCCGGGCTCTTTTCGCAGATTGTCCGGGCAAGTTCTTCCGCTTCAGCCAACGGCTCATCACTCACCTTACTGATCAGCCCATATTCCGCCCCTTCAACTCCTGAGAAGAAACGGCCGGTCATGGTCAGTTCCTGGGCAATATCGACCCTGGTCAGGCGGGACAAGGTCACCATGCCGCTCATGTCGGGGATCAGCCCCCACTTCATCTCGAGGATGGAAAGTGTGGCCTCCGGAGTGGCAATACGATAGTCGCAGGCCAGAATGATCTGCATGCCTCCACCGAAGCAGTTGCCATGCACAGCGGCGATAACCGGAATTGGCATATCCCGCCAGACATGGGCAACGCGCTGGAATACGTTGTCTTTCGTCCATGGCAGCTTGGCAAAGAATTTCGGCACCATAAGTGGATTTTTCGCCACATACCCAAAGTCGAGGCCTGCACAAAAAGAAGGCCCATTACCTTTCAGGATGACGCAACGAATCGACCGGTCCTTACGAATCGTCCGGGCGGTACTGATGATCGCTTTCAACATCGCTTCATCCAGGCCGTTATGTTTATCCGGTCTGTTTAGGGTCACATAAGCTATGTGATCACGAACTTCTAACTGTACTCTGTCGGTATCGGTCATGGCGGCTCACTAGTATTGATTAGAAACATCCCGTTTACGTTCACGTAATATATTTATCAAAATGTGAATTCATTTGCCCGTATTTTCTGGTAATTTTCACTCGAAACGTCAATGAACCTAAAAATAAAACTTTTGGCTCAATCAGCTGTAATATAGCTATTATTGTTCAGCGGCACCCTTCGGCATTCTGAAAAGAAACAGTGAAGGAGAAACAGGCACAGAAGGTTTGACAGCTTTAACGTCCAGACTCAAAGCAGCAACCAGAACTGAGATAGAACGCAAAAAAGGCCGAACACCCTCTGGATGTTCGGCCTTTTCGGCAATGCTGGCCAGGGGAAACCCCTCTGGCCTATATGAAAAACACCCCGATTCCGGAATCGGGCTGAGTGGACACTGGCTCCCCGGGACGGACTCGAACCGCCGACAAGGTGGTTAACAGCCACCTGCTCTACCAACTGAGCTACCGAGGATTAGTCGAAATAACTCCACTAATACGTGGATTTATCCTGGAAAAAACGTTGCACCCCCAGACAGGGGAGGGCAAATTACACCATTTTTTTTATGGCTGCAAGTTTTTTCACTCTCTCTTTTCAATTTCTCACACCAAAGCATGCAAAGTAGCCCCCAACAACCGCTGTACATACTGGCTTCAGGCAGGAAATAGGAAAAAAATGCGCCCTGTAACTCGATTCGTTTTGGTTACTGATAAAAACAACAAAAACCCCAATCCCCAGACTGTTCAGATTGCGGCTTTATTGTTTGGTGCCAAGGTCGGAGCCGAACAGTGGAACTCCATTCGGCTCTGTCCCGAAAATGATATTAAAAAGCTAGTACTTCCGCTGTTATTGAGCTGACTTGCAGGCCGTAGCCTTGCTTGCTTCTTTCCTTTGATCCATCATTTTATACGCGCAAAATTCACCACACATAGTGCACGCACCATGGGCTTCTGCCAGCTCTGCTGTTGCACCTCTTCGTTTTCTGGCCAGATCTGGATCAAGCGCGAGTTCGTACTGTTTTTCCCAGTCCAGATTTTTTCTGGCCCGTGACATCTTGTTGTCCCACTCCATCGCACCGGGAATACCTTTTACAATATCAGCAGCGTGACCCGCTAGGCGGGTTGCCATAACACCTTCATGCACATCTTCTATGGTCGGCAGACAGAGATGTTCGCTGGGGGTTACATAGCAGAGAAAATCCGCACCGGCACTTGCCGCTATAGCGCCGCCGATTGCACAGCTTATGTGATCGTAGCCTGGTGCGACATCGGTCACCAGGGGACCGAGAACATAGAACGGCGCACCATGGCAGAGTCTCTTCTGTAACTGGATGTTGGTCTTGATCTGGTCAAGCGGCACGTGGCCAGGTCCCTCGATCATCACCTGTATACCGGCATCCCAGGCACGCTGCGTCAGCTCACCAAGGGTCAACAGCTCATGGATCTGGGCCCTGTCTGTTGCATCGGCAAGACAGCCCGGGCGGAAACCGTCACCCAGCGACAGAGTTGCGTCATAAGGCTTTACCAATTCCAGTAAGCGGTCAAAGTATTCATACAGGGGATTTTCCGCATTATTGTGCTGCATCCAGGCGCAGGTAAAGGAGCCTCCGCGGGAGACAACCTCCATGATGCGTCCCTCGTTGTCCATCTTCTCAAGTGTTGCCCGGGTAACACCGCAATGAACGGTGATGAAATCGACGCCGTCCTCAAGATGTTTCCTGATACCGTCAAAAATATCATCCACACTCATATCGACGATGGCTTTTCCTTTTCGAACAACGGTGTCGCATGCTGCCTGGTAAAGAGGAACGGAACCGATACAGATATCGGTTTCGGCAATGATTGCCGCCCGGATTTCATCGATCGGTCCGCCGGTGGAGAGGTCCATTATAGCGTCAGCACCTGCGGCTACTGCTGCTTTTGCCTTGGCAAGTTCGTTCTCAATGGAGGTATCGTCTTTACTGGTGCCGATATTAGCGTTGACCCTGGTTCGGATTCCCTTCCCTACCGCCAGCGGCTTTCCGCTCGTTCGCCTGTTGTTCCGGCATACTATTGCCGTCCCTTCAGCGATTCGATCTCGAAGTATTTCCGGGTCGAGACCGGCTTCTGCGGCTGCTATCGATACGTCCTCGGTCACGTATCCTTCACGCGCCAGTTCCATCTGTGTTTTATACATTGTTGTGCCCCATAGTGAAGATATCGAAGGGTTCGATCGGGGCGCGGCAGGATGCCGCGGACGATTCGACCGTTCCCTCCGCCGGTATTATCCGGATCAGGTTCAAAGGGTCGATTCGTTATTCTACGAAAAACGAAACTCTCAGTCCGAAGACTCCCCCAGGTCAATAAGCATGCAACTCTTTCTGATGGACAGTTGCATTGAACATTTTCCCGGGAAACTACCAGTCGCTCCTCGCCAGGTCAAGCTTTTGTGGAGAGCGTTGAGGATGGTGTGGATAAGAACCTGGCCTGCAAAACAAAATAACCAATGTCCAATCAGAGTTCTTTCCCACAAATAATCGACCACTGTAATCGTGGCCGATCTCGAATGGCGCGGGCACCAGCTTTTATCGTCACCTGCTTCAAACAAAGGTGGGGCGATAACCTGCCCCCACTTTATCAGGCTATGCCGTAGATCATGGATTCATCTCGTACTGGTCTTTCATGCTATACACATACGTTTCCCAGATGTGCTGCAGCTGCTTCGGGTTCACTGCCGGGCGTTTTACCATCCTGGTACAGATCTTCTGCTGGATGAAGCTGGTGGAGCCTTTGGTATAGAGTTGCAGGGCAAATTTCGAGAAGTCCCGGATCATGACCTCGAAAATCTGGTCGATGAGTGCCGGGTCAATCTTCATCAACTTGGCGTTTTCGAGGATCAACTGGCCATACACCACGAGGGTGAACAGTTCGCCGAGGTTGAGCAGAAAATCAAAATCCTTGATCTGTTGCTTGCTGGGCTTGCCGACAACCAGCAGGATCTTTAACAGCCTGATTTGCTTTTTGAAAATTTTGACGTTGGGCGAGTTGAACTCTTTGTAAATCGTGCGATAATCGTGAAAGCGTGTTTTGCCCAGGCCCTTGGTCGCCCCCTGCCTGAAAAGAAAATCGTCATTTACCGGCGCAGTTTGCCGCGGCGTTTCGCTATAGCTGCCCGGCTTGAAAAAATAATTGGCCATGAATTTAATAATAAGCGCCATGTTTACATGAACGGTACCCTCAAGTTTAGGGAGCGCCCTGATATCTCTGGCAGCCATCTCAAAGTACATATCCTTTTCAAAACCTTTGGCGGCAATAACGTCCCACAGTGCGTTGACGACATCTTCGCCCTGGGTCGTCACCTTCATCTTGACCATTGGCGTAAAGAGCAAATAGCGCCGGTCCTCGGTACCTGCGACGCGCATGTAGTCGATGGCCCTGAGAGCAAAAAGCTTCATGGCCGTAAGCCGCGCATATGCATCAATAAAAAGCTGCTGAACATGGACGAAATCGGTGACGTAATGGTCGAAAAGATGGCGGTTGGCAGCGTGGTTGATTGCCTCGTGGAAGGCGTGGCTACAGATGCCTATTGAGGCCCAGCCGAGGTTGAATTTGCCGACGTTGACAGTATTGAGCGCCATATCCCAGGCATCCCGCCCCCTGGCCAGAATGTCATTCTCGCTGATGGGGTAGTCGTTCAGCTTGTATTCTGCGACGTAATTTTGCGAATTTATGACATTTTTTACGAGTTCGTAGTTCTCGTGCTGGGAGTTGACTGCGAAAAAGACATAGTCGCCGGAATCATTGAACTTGCCGAACGTTGAAACCAGGGCCGCCTCGTTGGCGTTGCCGATATAATATTTCGAACCATTCGCCAGCCAGCCCGAATCAGACTGTGGGGTAAGCCCGACGTCGCTGGTGTAGATATCTGCACCATGCTCTTTTTCCGAGAGGCCGAAAGCAAAAATCTCACCCTCTCCCAGGAGGCGCGCAGTTTTATGTTGAATCTCCTCGTTGTTACTCATCCAGATGGGGCCAAGACCAAGAATAGTCACCTGCCAGGTGTACCAATAACTCAAACCGTAAAAGCCCAAAACCTCGTTGATGGCGCAATTCCTGGACGTATCCCAACGTTTTGCTCCATCACCGAACTTGGCAGGAGTAAGAAATGTGGCAAAGAGTTGCTCCCGATGCGAGAATTCGAGGAAGTCGGCGTACCAGACCCGTTCGTGATCGTCGTGCTTGAGCTGCTCCTTGCCCTTGGTCTCAAAAAACTCGATGGTCTTCAGCACCAGTTGCCTGGATTCGCTGTCAAGATGCTCGTAGGACACAGTTTTAGGGTTCAGGAGCAGGTTTCTGGTTACCTGGATACTCTCATCCTGCGCTGAGTCCTGGTTGGTTTTTGCATTCCCGCTATTGAGCAACATGGCAATACCTCCTTCAGGTTATAGATGATACTGATGAACAAGCCGCTGATATAAACTGGTTAACAAGCGTTAACTTTGTGGGCTAAAAAAAAAATCAGCATGCCTCTGCTCCGGCATGGAACCGATTTTCGCTTTATCCTTGTTATTTCAAGCCATGCAGCAGGCGCTGATACATCCGCCAATATTTTTCCTTCATTATCGTCGGCACATCAACGACCTTTTTTGAAACATACTGCGCGAAAAAGCCGTTACAGGTGCAGAGCAGCAACATGGCGACCTCCTCCGGATCATCGCGGCGCAGGCTGCCCTCAGCCATGCACTCCTGAATTCGTTCCACCATGAATTTCTGGCTTACGGTCGCGTCTTTGGCCAGTACCCCTTTGACCTTATGCTCGACGGTGTGATCCATGGTCAGAAAGAGTATCTCATGATATTTCCGCTGCTCGGTGGCAAAAGCGAAAAAACGCCTGGCTGCGAGATCGAGACGTTCCATCCCGGTTGTGCCGAGCAGGGCCGGCTGCAGGTAGGAATCGAAGGTTCTGAAACCTTCCCGCAACACCTGGTGGTGCAGGGCCTCCTTGTTCTCGAAATGACGATAGATGGCGGTGGCCGAGATGGCCGCCTTCTCTGCGACCTTGCGCATGCTCATGCCCTTATAGCCTTCAAGCAGATAAATGTCGCAAGCCGCATGGAGAATTGTTTGCTTTGTTCCAATCATGTTAACAGCTGTTAACATAGCCTGAAATGTATGGCAAGAATTTTCTCAAATGCATTTTTAATCAAAACAATTACAGTGAATTAACCGACCAGTGATATTGCCGGGCATTTCCTGCATCAACAAGGAGGAAGGAATGGTTGGCCGAAACACTCCCCTGCAGAGCAGATGATACGTATTCAACGTGTCCGTTAAAATGGGGGGAGGTTCACTCTGCCGAGCAGTCTACACTTTTATAGACTTTATTGCGTAGAGATAGGGAGAGATATCCAATGGATGATTGAAAACCTGTGCACTGCTCTTGCCCCTGACAAATCTTACCCTGGGGTGGCAAGAAGCTAGTCGGATTTTCTAACAGGCCATCTTTGCTTTACTATATATAGCTGGGACTAAACGCTCAGATGGATTAAATTCTTCTATGCGTGCTATTCTTTCAGAGACATTCTCACTTTCAGCTGAGGTGTTACATGCAATATGGTGCCATGAATTTTCCAGTCAGACCGATACTGGAAGAAATCGAGATAATTTCACGGTTGGGGTTCGACTATCTCGAGCTTGCCATGGATCCCCCCATGGCACATCACAGTATCGTGGCATCGAACAAGGCAGCCATCTCCCGGGCTCTGAAAGATTCCGGGCTGGGATTAGTCTGTCACCTGCCCACCTTCGTGACAACTGCCGACCTCACAGCAAGCCTCCGTCAGGCATCATTTACAGAAATGCTCCGTTCCCTCGACGTTGCGGCCGAAATGGGCGTGAAGAAGGTTGTCCTTCATCCCAGCATGGTTATTGGCATGGGCTCCTTCATTCTGGAAACAGTCAAAGGGCATTTCTTTGATTTTTTGTCCGAAATGGTCACCGTCAGCCAGCACTTGAAGATATCTATCTGTCTCGAAAACATGTTTTCACGTAACCTGCTGGGCGTGGAACCTGAAGACTTTGAAGAAATCTTCAGGCTATTCCCTTCTGTCAAACTAACGCTGGATACCGGACACGCCAATATCCATGACCACCAGAAAAGTCGTCTGCAAAAATTCGTTCAACTGCATGGCGCCCGCATCGGCCATCTTCATTTCAGTGACAATCACGGCAGACGGGACGACCACCTGGCTATTGGAGAAGGATCTGTCAATTTTGATGAATTGGTGCGGAGCCTGCAGGGCGTCGGATACGACGACACCCTCACTCTCGAAGTGTTCGATGCCAATCGCAACATGCTTGTTGATAGCCGTGAGCAAATCAAAGCGATGCTCGAAAACCGGTAGCGGCAACCCATGCCCCGAATCCACTCATCGGTAAGCAGTGTTGCCGCGAAGACGGAAAAGATGCATCTGTAGTCGTTCTGGCCTGAATCCTTTCCGCAGGTAGTATTCAGGCAGAACCGACCGGGCAAATCAGCTCGCATTTACGACAGTATTGAACCAGCTCCATTGCGCCGTTTGCATGCTCATCAGCGCCTGTCGATTCTGCTTTTGACTCATTTTCAACCATTTGCAAATTGCAGCATATTCTATCGTATACACCACTTCTGCCGGGTAGCGATTCAACACCCAAGGTATCTGAAAAGTAAACCTGTTGCGAAAATGCTCCCTGGGGACATGCCTTGCGACACGGCATGCTGCACTCCCCGCAGTGATCAAAGTCCAGACCACCGGTGGAGGGTATGTCTTCTGCCGACAGGATGACCCGCAACCTTACTCTGGGACCATACTCTGGCGTGATCAGCATATTATTTTTCCCAATACAACCCAACCCGCACAACACAGCCGCATCTTTCATAAATACACCGCCACGTTCGACATTATAGGGAACTTTGAAGCAATCGATGTGCTGCTCGGTTTCAAGCCATTCCACCAAACTTGACATTGCCCGGATGAGCAGTCTATTCCCTTCAGTATTTCCAACGGAACCGTTTTTGCTAACCCACCAGTCCAATTCAGGTTTCTCAGCAGGATGATATATAGCTATCACTATTGCTGATCTTGCTGCTTCCGGCCATTGCACCGAATCCCGCACAATCGTTCTTTGGTTTTCCTTATCGCCATCACCGAAGTAACCAATCCTGGGAATTATTGTATAAGAAGGTGAACGTCTCAGTTCTTCGAGATTTACAATACCCGCTAAATCGGCCCCGCAGGCTTTGGCCTTGTCTGTTATGAGTCCAGCCAATCCTCCGGTATGGCAAAAGCTATTTTTTCGGGCCATCGATATTCCCCTCCTTATCTTCCATGATCAATTTATACAGCACGAAGGGGCATTCCACCGGAAACTTCGTAACTCATGAGATTCGTATTTTTTTTACTAAAAAAAAGATCAACCGGCATTGCACTTAAACAGGCTCGGCGGATTATGCTGTTATCTATAAGCTTTTCCATCAGCTCGCATATCGGCTATTCAATTTACGGATTTATACCATATCATCGTCTGATTTCAATAACACATGGTTATCGCTGGAGTTAAGGATGTACATATTTGGAAACAGAACTGAGTTGTTTATGAGCTATCTTTGTTACCAAGAACAGAAAGGTGCGCTTCAAGGTAAAAAGCATGTGATGGCAATGCATTAAGATACTGGAGCAGTAGCCAGTACCGGGCACATGTCCAGAAGCGGTTACAGCAAGAGAAATGGCATCCCAGACAATTGCAATACTCACCCTCCTGACATGATAACAGAGCATGCCGTGTAGTTTGAATTCTGTTAACACAAGGAGTAACGAAGAGGGAGCAGAGTAAGCCTCCCTTTTTTACTGCTGAGGGTTATGCATTGGATCTTGAATGTGTTGCAGGAGTATTCCCGCAACACATTCTGAGCCATACACGCTCTAGTCCTGATACTCAGAATGTTTACCTTTTGAGAAATTGAGGTCTTTCCCGAAAAGGCGCTCAGGACAGGGCTATTTCATCATTAAGTTCAGTGGTTCGATGAATTCCGGATCCTCTTCTTCGATGACACGAACCACCTCTTTATGTTTGCGTTTTTTCAACTCACCAAATATGGGTCGCTGTTTGTTAAAAGTCCCGGCAAAGTTCATCGCTTGTGTTAAAAGTTCATCCTGATTTTCGCTGGAGCTGATTATCACGTTGTGCAGTTCGAGTTCTTTTGCCGTAACCCGCTTTCCTGTTAGCAGCATTTCATTAAAAAGAGCCTCCGGGATAGCTTTCTTCACAAAGGCAATCATACCGGGCAGAAACGGAATATTTACATCCACCTCCGGGAAACAGAAGAAGCCTTTATCGTTTCTCATGAACCTGAAATCACAGGCGCAGGAGATAATAGCCCCATTGCCATAGGCATGACCATTAATGGCCGCAACAACAGGCAGCGGCATAAGAAGAAGACGTGTGAAAACTGTGTTCATCGCATACATGAAGGTTTTTATTGTATCGTAGTCCTTTGCGGCAAATTTCTGCATCAGCCATTCCACATCAATCCCCTGGGAAAAGTTCTTTTCATCAGAAGATGTCAGTACTATGGCTTGAATCGATTGTTCATCCAATATTTGATCAAAACATTGGCTCATCCGCTCTGCAAATGCCAAATTCTGTCGATTTGCTCCATTACACATGGTGATCACAGCAACGTGTCCCTGCCTTTCCCATTGAACGATTTCCATCTGTCCCCCTTTAGCCTTGTTAACGTTTACGTATTAGTAATAGCAAAACATTACCATAATCAAATTGGATGAACCACGCTTTTTGTACTCGCCAACATACTATAACCAGAAGGGTTATTAAATCCTGGACTGGGAAATTGAAGGTAACTCTCTTGTCCGAATCCAAAGATGAATTGATGAATTAAGCATCTCAACAAACCGTTATTATGGATAATTAATGAAAAGCCAAAAAAATCCCAATCAAAATAATTCCAGGACCCGCTTAATGGGTGATCAAAATCCAACTGTACTTTGCCAGCTTGTTTGCGACCGGGAGGCTTTGGCGAGCGAACTATTCAACCACCTCCTTTATTTAACTATTACGTAAACATAAACATTGTGTAAGGGCAAAGCTTCGGCTAATATTGCTGAGTTCGATTTTCAAGATGATCGTACTCAGAAATAAAGGGCTCATTATGAAACTCATCAAACCAAACCAACCTACATCTACCAATGCCCGCGGTGTTCTGCTTCTCCAGAATCACTCTCAGTCGGCTACGTTTCATAGCTTCAACTTCACCTTTCACAAAGACAGGAAATCTCTCTTGAGAGAATCTTTTCCCCCCGATCAACCGGAGAGATGAGAGGGCGCTTGTCCCCTTGTGACTGGCTTGCGAAAAAAGAACTCAGTGCCGGGATATGAATGGTCGCCCGGTGCTATCTGACTCACCTAGCAATACCATCAATGGCAGGAGGGTGTGATGAATGGAAAAACCGGAGTGATTTGTAGTGATGTCGAGCAAAGTGTTGACGATGTAATCAACTTTGTGGGGAAAGAGATCAGTTTCGCCATGACTCTGGCCCTTGGTAAACCAATTCTATTTATCAACGAACTCTACAGAAGAGCCAAAGAAGACCCTTCAATAAAGCTGAACATAGTCACCGCCCTTGCTTTGGAACGCCCACAAGTGAAAGGTGAGATCGAGAAAAGATTTTTATCCCCTCTTGTAGACCGAATATTTGAGGGGACTCCTGAATTTGATTACATGAAGGATTTCCGATCAGGACTCCTCCCCGATAATGTTGAAATATTTGAATTTTTCAGCAAAGCAGGTGGTTACCTCAATACTCCGGCAGCACAAAGAAACCACCTGAGTTCTAACTATACCCATGTAATTCGTGATGCTATCGATTTTGGCTGCAATGTGTTTGGCCAGCTTATTACCAGCCGGGAAATTAACGGGAAACTGCTCTACTCCATGAGCTGTAATACCGATATTTGCATTGAGGCTATAAAGGAACTTCGCAAGCAGAGAGAAGCGGGCAAGAAGGTTGCTATCATCGGCGAAGTGAACACACAATTACCCTTTATGTACGGTGATGCAATTGTTGATGGGGAGCAATATGACATACTGCTCCAGGGCCCGGAATTTAACTACCCGTTATTTGGACCACCGAAAGATTCAGTAAGCCTCAGAGATCACGCCATTGGTCTCCATGTCAGCACGCTCATTAAAGATGGTGGAACCCTGCAGGTTGGGATAGGCGCACTTGGTGATGCAATAGCCGCAGGTTTGAGTATGCGCCAGAATGAAAATAAAGAATACAACCAGGTGTTAAAATCCACCGGAATAACGGAGAAATACCCGGAACTGATCAAAAACATCGGTGGGACCGGTACCTTTAGACAAGGGCTTTACGGGTCATCTGAGATGCTGGTGGACGCCTTCTACCAACTCTATAGAAGTGGGGTGTTAAAGCGAAAGGTGTATGACAGCATACCCCTTATGAAATTGATAAACTCCGGTAAACTCGCTGCTGATAAAATACCAGACAACATTATTGAACTGTTGATAGAAATTGAAGGTATCTCCCCTTCCCTGACCGAAAAAGATTTTACCATGCTATCCGAATACGGGATCTTGAAAGAGGGAGTGGAATTCGCAAATGGTTCTATTGTTGGTCATGACATCAGTATCCAGGCAGATTTTAACCGTCAGGAAAACCTCAAAGCCATAAAAGCCCTACTTGGCAAACGGCTCAGGCACGGAAAGGTCATCCTTGGAGCATTCTTTATCGGCCCCCGTGCCTTCTATGAGGCGCTTAACTCCATGAGTGAAGAAGAGCGGATGCAGTTTGGCATGTCTGGCGTGGAAAAAGTAAATCAACTCTATGGCGACGAAGAACTCCGTACCCTGCAGAGAAAAGATGGCCGCTTTGTCAACACCGGCATGATGGCAAATGTTTTTGGGGCCATAACCTCAGATAGCCTGGAGTGCGGACGCGTGGTCAGCGGTATAGGCGGTCAGTATAATTTTGTTTCCATGGCCCATGCCCTTCCAGATGGCAGATTGGTCATGATGATACGAAGTACCAGAATGTGCAGGAAAAAGGTTAAATCGAATATAGTCTACTCCTATGGACATACCTCGATACCGCAGCATCTCAGAGATATCATTGTCACTGAATATGGTATTGCCGATATCAGGGGGAAATCTGATTCACAAACTATTGAGGAGATGCTGAAGATCACAGATTCACGTTTTCAGGATGAGCTGATCAGGGAAGCAAAACTTAATGGCAAACTGGCGGCAGACTTTGAGCTGGCACCCGAGTATAAACAGAATTATCCAGAAAAAATTGAATCGTTGCTCAAACCCTTCAGGGATGAAGGTCACTTTGCGCCATTTCCATTTGGAACAGACCTGACCGATGAAGAGATAGCCATTGGTGGATCACTGAAACAACTGGCGGCAAAGAAAAAAACTGCTGTTGCAAAATGTCTTATTGCAGAAATCTTCAAGCCGGTCCCCAAGCTGGCGAAATCATATCTGAAAAGAATGCAGCTCGATAAGCCTGGGCTGGGAAAAGAGATGATACTCCAAAAAGTTGTGCTTTCAGCCATAAGGGCCAACGGCCAAATAGGTTCAGAAGACAATACACTCGCATAGTATTGAACTCCAACCTTTTCGGGGGTAACTGGGGACAAATTTGTCACCGTGTTTCGGCATTTATTCGTGTTGCAATCCCGAATAAATGCCTAAACTCAGGTCTCAAATTTTGCCTGTCCGATGAACGCAGATACTATTTTGCCAACAGACGCAACACCCAACTTCAAGACCTGACTCCACTCTTGCCTTAGTAGTAGTAGCAAATTAATTTTGGGTAATACCTTTTTTTTTCCAGGGTTTTAGTGTTGAAATAAAAACAGCAAATATTACTGTCAAAGCCTGGATGGTACCAAATATCATTGAGTTTTGTTTATTTGATAAATATTGGGTGTCAGCTAATGCATCAAGGCCCCTCTCTTTTGCTATCACAGCCATTTCACTGGTCCAAGGCCCCAATGCAAATGTTCCAAATACCAGCCCAAAAATGCAAATAATCCACTTCACTGTAATCCAGTTATGTTTAAACCAACCCCAGTGTGTCCAGATTGAATAAACCAACGCAGTTACAAAAGTTCCAATTGCTCCTGGCACCAGAATAAATAGATCGATGAAATCTAGAGTTGCGACAATTCCATAGAGCTCAGGTCCGGTCGATGGATTCACGAAAAACTGCATAATAGCCAAAGTGGTTGCACATCCAACCCAAACAGTTCCAGAGTATATGTGTAAACACTTCAACCACTTTTGACCCTTCGAGCTGAGTTTTTTCATTTCTCCCCTCTATCATTTCTGATTTTACATATAAAGACAGATTGAATTTTCAATTTTGCTAGCGCTCAATTCACTAGCAGACAAATGGGGCGCAGTTTTTGCGAAGACAAAAAGTGGGACGCGTTTGCCTACCTTATTGTAATTGTTTTGTTATAGGTAACTACCAAAATTTTCACCAAGGCTTTTAATTTGGTTCTTGCTCTTCACCAGGCCGGTATATTTTCTCGCTCTGACCATCTGCAACGATGATATCCAGTGCCAATGCCTTTTCTAAGATCAACGGAAAAACCTCGTTGGCTCTAGAGTAAACAATGGCGAGCATTCCCATTTTACTTGCGAAGTTATCCATGATTGGACCATCTGCCCAAGGGCTATTATCCATCTCCGGGTCATCATCGGCGTAGCTACATAAACAGGGATACTTTTGGATAAGCACTGCATGCAACTTTTTAAGCTTTTCGTGAGCACCAGACTTGTCTTCGTAATACTCGTCCCGGAGTGCCTCTATGTATCTCCACGCAGTCCCGTTATCTCTGGGTACATCAGTTAGTATCAGATCTACAGTAAAGCTCATGGTCGTCTTTATCTATAACGTTTCCATCACCCGCTAGCCACCAAACTATTACGGGAATCAACTGCGCGCCTCCTGGTCTGTTGCACTTATTGTACTCATCCAGATTTTGTCGTTTGCTTCCTCGCTTTCTATGAATTCAATAGATCTGATAATTTTTTGGTAATTTCAAATAGAGAGGCCAAAAAGAAGAATAATTATCACCGTTACTATGGCGGTTATCAATGTCCTCAACCCGGACCATAACCAAAATTGTTTACTGATTTTACCTATAAATACCCCAAGAGAAAAGATACATATCAGTGCTACAAAAATAGAGTTTAAAAAAGGTGATGAAGGAAGCGAACGGAGTTGTTCTGCAAAAAATAAAGGTAAGAGTATCACCAGAGATAGCACCAATGGTGCGAGTCCATTAACCAGAGCCACAAGTATTGGTAGATATCGGCTTGCATGCCCGTAGTCACTCTCTTTCAGGTTGACCAACAAGGCCTGTTCCAGCTCACGTAATTCTTTTTCACGCTCTGCTTTCTCACTCAAGTAGGCGCTACTTAATCCGCTTATAAACAGAGCAACTGTTGCGCCCAGGCAAGCACTGATTGCCACCGACAGGTCTTTCATCTCAGCTACATAGAAACCAGTCACCATGCCCAGCATGGTTAATGAACCGTCAAAACCATTGGTAAATAAATAGCGCCGTGCAATACTTCTGGCACGAAGGACATGCAGTAGCAGTTGTTTTTTATTAAAGATCATGTGATGTGAACGACACAGAATAACTTAATTAGATACGACATTCGCGCTATCAAAGGCCATGTAGAAGACTAATGAGAAAGTTATGTTGACTTAGTTCCACACACTTCTACTTCATCAATACTATGAACAGATGCCCCCATTTTTTCGATAGCATTTTTAATATTCTCAAAATTTATATCAGCGCCTTCAATAGTTACAATTGTGCTTTCCGTTTTTTTATCCACCTCAGTGACTGTTAATTTCACTCTATAATCTTCCCCCAGATCAGCAAGAGCAGAAGAAAATTCCAAAGCATTTGGTTGATGTGGTTTTAGTACATCAAGTACTATTCTGAGTGTTTTTGTCATGAGTGATTCTCAAAAGGTTTTGATCTATTAGATTTTACGCCTTTTTAATATCTCACTGCTTATTTTTAATTTCTATTTTCTGCACCTATTTTTTTTTTATGCGATCGAACGATGAGTTCAGGGGCGCGCGCCTCTTGAAACGGTTTGTTAAATCAATATATTATTTTATCCAGCTTTTTATATGAGACAACATTTCCTGATATTTCTCAGTATTAATTTCGTTAGTCATTAAACTAAAACCAAGAGCTGAGTCTTCTGAAAGGCGCACCATTCCTCTTGTAAGATATTTGAATTGATTTGGTGGTATTGATTTAGCGTTCGCCAGCGCAGAGTCAGTAAGGATGCAATAACTGCCATATTGCCCTTTCCAGTTAACGTCTATCAATTTAATTTCTTTTTCAAAAACATATGGCAAATATTTTTCGGTTCTTCGACATTTCCTGTGGATTAAGGCATGTTTTACTCCCTCAATCAATCCCTTCTCAATCTGGCAAGAGGGTTGATTGAGAGAGCAAAACATGCGAGGGCACGGGGTTTTGCGAATTTACTAACTTACGCTCGAATGTTCTAGCCAGCCTGGAAGAAGATTTTTGCTTTGTGCTGGTAACTGGCTGTATTCGAGATTTTTGGGCTATGACGCGACGCCATGTCACTGTTTTTGCGGTTTTCCACTCAAAACGTCGAGGAGCCTATTTTTCAGACGATCGCTTAACTGATTTTTTGATTTTTGACAAAGAATCAAATTGAGCAAGATCTTTAGTGTCGCACTTAAAGTACAATATCATGCTAAAACTATTATCTTGTTTTGGAGTAATTTTTACATCTGCAAATTTTAAGGTTAGTTCTTTTTGCACATCAACATTTAGATCATCGGTTTCTCTGACAATGAATTCATCATCTAATGACATTACAAAATTATATTCTTTCATTTCTTTTGAAAACAGGGTGTTGAAATGAGCAGAATTATTAGCAGAATGACATGTGTTTTCATTTTATTCAGATTTAACAAATAATTGTATAGATCTGTATGACATCTCAAAACACATGTTATACAGAAAGATTGCAACTGAATCCAAGTAGCTTCTCGCCAATCAATGTAGTTTAAAAACGGAATGCGAACGACAATGGGCATAGGATGTCAACTCGTATCTAAGGTTATCTCGGCAAATCCTTGGTGAGGGGCCATAAGTACAATGCCTCTGAATAAATGAGAACTTTAATTGTCAGGGCCGCTGCAATATAGCACGACACAACCATGCAAGCGGGTATGGAGATGTTTTTCGCCAATCTAAGGTTATTGGCCAATGAGGGAAGTAAATATGTTTCCTGATGCTCCTCAGGTGACCAGGATGCTTGAGATCGATCACCGACCCAAAGCTTCGGGATCGGTGATGCACAGTAGCTATCTACAATTTGCCGCCATCTAATAAATTAAAGATAGCTACTGGAAACATTTTTTGTTAGGAAAATCTAGCATGTTCTTTGCGAGAATCCTTGTTATCTTTACCTGTCCTCTCTTTGATTATCGAGAACGGGTTATACCCGGTACTTCATCATAATTCGTCACCAGGTTCAGATGGGTGGTGTTGTCAATACCAGGTCTTACGACTACCTTCTCACCTCCATGATCAAAAACGAATTCACGCAATGCCTTGATCTCCAAAAACCAGCCTGGACAATATTTATCTTCAGCCGAGTCCTCTAACTCTCTTGCGGTATCTGCATCACATTCGTTTGGGACAGTAACGCTTCCTGGATCAGTACTATCCTGACCTATCCAGTGAAAGTGGGTAAAACTGCCCGGCTGGACAATATCGGCGCGGTTTACCAGCCACACAGGATGATCTTCACCGTTTATGCCTGTGGAAAAAAGAAATTTAGCAACTGCCGGCAGACCATCAATCTGCCACCCTACTACGCAATCAATTGCATCCTCATTACAATCTTCACCTTGAGCAGCACCTCTTGGATGCCTGGCTATTGGCAGTCCTGAAACGGTGTCGATCTCTTCAGTGAAAATGATATACAATAACCCTGACAGGCTTTCTGGGGAGCCATCCCTGGCAAGTGTTAATCTGGTCTCTTGGTGTGTGTCAAGATGATTGCCGAACAGAAAATCCCGCGGAGATTTGTGAAAATCTCGAGCCTGAGCTAAAAATGGTACGAAAATAATACAAAAAGCTAAGTAAAAAATTGAATATGCGAAGCTGGAATTATTTTTATTCACGACACCCTCCTTTTTAGGTTTACCCCTATCCGTACCACTAGGCGAAGTAGTACATTGAGACAAAACATAATCATGATAGTTTCAGGATGCCCACTACCTACCTAACTGGAGAATATATAGTTAGAATTCAACAATTCCTTACAGCTTCATGGTACTCGAGAGCTTTGTCTCGCTACCACCATAAAGGCAAGAGCTTAACTTTAGTGTACCCAAATTTTCTGGCTCTATTGCTTATTCGTCAATTCTTTTCATCAAATCAATCAGTAGAGTTCTGTTTTGGTGTTTTTCTCTAATAAGCTTTCAAGAGAGCATGTTCCTGCTGCGAAATTTCATGATAGTTTGGTAAAATTTTGCACAGGAGTATGGAGCACTGCTCAGGTTCATCGCATCAGGCAGCCAAGATCAAGATCTCTATTTGATCAAGACCCAGGATGGGGAAAGCAGATGAATGCCGACAACAAAATAGTCACTCAGTCCATACGAACGTTGCATGATCTATCGAAAGCCATCAATTCAACTCTGGACATCTCCCGTGTAGAGGAAATGCTTCTGCGAAAAACATCCCAACTTATGGGGTCACCCAAGGTACTCATCCTGTTGCTGGATGAACATAAACAGTCATTATCTGTACATAATTACATCGGATTTGACCATGAAGAGCTACTGCTGACAAGAATCGACAATATTCAACCATTTGATCACTGCATAGTCCACAAAGGAAGCGTTATCATCCTTGAAGAACTCATCACCAAACCGGGCAAGCAGTTATTACAGCGGGACTGTCCTGAATGGCGCTAGTTTAAGCCTTTTTTTCATATCTGCTCCGATGCTGTATTTCGACCATTTCACTTCTAGGTTTGTTGAGTAACTGATAAGGTTTTGGTCTTCGCTTAAGACACCGCGGATCGCTTCGTCCAGGCCTGTCGAAAACTTTGCAACGAGCCACGACAAAGGATAAATCTGAGAGCATGTTTTGTCTTTCATTTGTGCTCAACCTAGAGGACCCCAACCGTGGTTCCCAACTTCTAATAGCCTGTAGACTTCCTTTGAAACTGATAGACCGGATATCAATGTCTACCAGCTGTGTCGCTTGTAACATTATGCGCCGGATGCAGTTGTACGCTATGAAGTACATTAAAATTTCTTTCTTTATCATTTCAGGCGATTGGCACCGGAGGATATCAAATCCCATCGTTGTCTTGATATCACGAAAGAAAAGTTCGACATCCCAACGCTTAAGGTATAACGCTGCAATTTCGTCTTTCAGGTACTGATCTTGATCGATTAGCGTGGTAACAATATGAAATTCTTTTGTTCTAAACCCTGATTGAGTCACCTTTACTTTGATTTGTCTCATAACGAGTTTGTCGGGAAGGTCCTCCCAGGTTTTCCGCGAATACGACACCATTTCCCTGTATACTGGTTTTTTCCATTCAATCAGTAGATCATCAGGAGCGAATTCTTTAATGCAGTTTTTCCTACCGACTGGTTTTCTACGAGCAAGTGTTATCACACTATCAACACAGCGTTTTTTCAGCTCGGCTAAATCGAAGTAACTACAAAAACCTTTATCACCAAGAAAGATATCACCAGCCTCAAAGGTGGACCACTGCTTACGGAACAATGGAAGTTCGTTACTCTTTTTATTACCGATGGCATAGCTGAGCATTGTTCCGGTTTGCAATGAAAAGTATGCGCATATTCGTGCTGAGGGGAAGCCGCATCCTGGTTTCTGGTTCGATGACTGTGGCCAAAGCTCTTGATTTTCTGCTGTATCCGCCATTGTAACACCTGTCCCATCAACAACAATTACCTGGCGATCATTTAATGAATGAGATGCACGTCGTGCTCCGGACCATTTAGCAGTATGTTGAAACACCTCAACAAGCAGATTTTCATCTAATTTCTTACGTGCACAGCAATATGAAGCGGTAGATGATGATGGAAGCCGAAGGCCGTGGTTAGATGCATATGATTGCAACTTTTTTACAGCTTCTCTACATCCACCGTCTGCATCAAGGACTTGGCCTAAGAAGGACCAAAAAGTGTTTTCCTTGGTAAACAAACGTCGTCTGCTCATCTTTCCCGAAGGATCCTGTTTGAGCAATTTCGTGGGAATGAATTGCCCAAAAATCTCTCCTATCTGTTTAAAAGAGTTCTGTCTGAGGGAAGTGATTTTTCGAGCAAATTTTTGTTGTTGGCTATGAGGTTTTCTACCTCGTTTGGGAAGGTGAAAACCGGGCAACATTGGCATGATTTGGTGTTGGTTTCGCATAGCAAATTATACCAATTTTTGCCAATATATTCAGTTGCTTTTCACCTATAAAACACGCTTAAACTAGCGCCATTCGGGACTGTCCTCAATTACTTGAGATGCTTTTTGCTCCTCTCGAAGTACAGGGCGAGACATATGGATTATTGGGAGTTGCCGGGAGAAGCGAAAGTTTTTCCCAAATAGAACTTGAAATATTTTGCTGTATAGGCAGTCAGGCAGCTGTATCAATGGAGAACGCCAGCCTGCATGCTCGACTGCATTCGACTTTTCTACACACAGCAGAAGCGTTGGCAGAAGCAATCAACAGCCGTGATCCATACACCGGAGGCCATACCAGGCGTGTGCAGAAATATTCGCTCCTCTTGGCAGACTCTCTTGATCTGACGGCAGAGGAAAAACAGACTCTGTGCCTTGCTGCCACCTTGCATGATATAGGGAAGATAGGCATTGATGACAACATCCTGAAAAAGGGTGGAAAACTGACAGCAGAAGAAAAACGGGTAATGAATAACCATCCCCGGATTGGGGCAAATATTCTTCAATATGTCGACGAGATGCAAGAGGTGGTTCCAGGAGTGCTTCATCATCACGAATGGTTTGACGGCAGCGGCTATCCGGATGGCCTGGCTGGAGAACAGATCCCACTACAGGCGAGGATCATCGCAATTGCTGACGCCTTTGACGCCTTGACAACAGACCGACCTTATCGCAAAGCCACACATACCGAGGAAGCCATTCGTGTATTGGAACTGGATGCCGGTAACCATTTCGACCCTGCGCTGCTGGGTATTTTCAGCTCACTGCAAATTAACTTGGTTCCTTGACAGGACAAAGATAAGCCGTCTAGTCTTCCCCTCTAGCTTGAGGTGCTTCCTGTGCATGCAGGCCCCTGCTGAAATCGCCCACGATTCACTGAAACAGCGGTCATTCCAGTTTTAGAACAGTGGTGACTTGCGCTAAATTCAAGAAAGTCGTCCGGGACCGCCATACCCCAGGATAGCGCATATGATTAGATCACGCACAAATCAGGCCAAAATGATAGCTTGTGCTTTTGTTTTGAAAATAAAGTATTCATCAGACGTGAAAGCTAAATTGCAGATTCGTCGATATCCAATTTCTGGAGACAGCTCTCGCGGTCTTATATTACCACTGCAAACATCTGAGTATTTAGCTACTGCTAAAATGACAGGCTACAAGTAGCCAGGAGCCTTTTACGGGCTTATTCTTCTCAACCGCCCCAGGAACTGGTAAAAATCATACCATACCCAAAAGAAATCCCCCTGCCAGGATACCAGCAGGGGGAGGCAGCGGAAGTGATTAACTTGGGCAGTTAAGGGATAAGACCGCCGACCGAAATAGTGCCACATTGTGGCACTATTTCTAAGCTACCAAAGCAGTATGCTTTCGTCAAGTAGCGGTGGTATAATTTGAATTAAATATCGGCGATTTGCCCAGTTCGGCAAGGAAGCGAGCTTTACCTGCAACTCTTTAATCGGAACGCTGGTGTCACCGTATACTGAGATCGGCTTTTTGACCGGTAAATTCTTTTTCGCTGGTGTCACCAGAAGTAAATCGCTTCCTCAATAGCTCCAGGGCACTATCTTCCTGCCGACTCCTGTTTGCCAAACAAGTAACGATTTTGCAATTGCATAAATAGCGAAAACAATGCTCACCCAGAATAACAAAGGGAAAACCAAGGTCCATGTCCAAACGCTGGTCCGGAGCCACAAATGTTGTAAGCCCACTCACCAAAACTCTCTCCCCACATATCAGTTCAGCTTTTTTGGGGGTGAGGTAATTCACAACCGTCAGATTCATAATACACAAATCTCGTGCCACATAGTCGCAGTGAGCCGCATTATCGTAACATTACGATCTTGTATCGTTAATTATTTTGTGGTGTTAAATGAATAAGGGTAATTTTAAGGTTGGGTGGGCAAAAGTTATCCAATAAAGAAAATGTGGTAGTTGAAGGTGGAGTCAGGTCTTATGCATTCGTAATCGCATTATTATTTATGAGACAGCAGTGGCTTCAACGGTGTTCCCTTTTGAATCTTCCAGATACTCAACAGCAACTTTACACAAATTTCTTTTCAATATAATATCTTATACTTGAATTCCAATCATTGTTAATGGGCAGGGGCACGATGGTGCAAACCAAGCCCGACTTACTGCCTGGACCCCATCTGCAACATCAACTGTTCAATCTTTTCAACGCTTGTAGTATCCATCGGTTTGTTTAAACCAATGATACAAAGGAAGATGAGAACAAATGACAGGGTCACACCGAGAACAAGTGTTTTCTTGTTTTTCAGGTAGTTCTTGATGGGCGCTAAATTCAGGTATACGTGAAGACAACCTGCGAGAACCATGATGACCCCGAATATTTTATGCACAGGGTGCATCTGCAGTTGAAAGGTAAAGCTGTTCAGGATGATCATCAGTATTCCTGAAAGGCCAAGCGCAATAAATGATATTACAAGTGTGATTGATACAAATTGTCGCAGCATTTTGGTATTCCCTCTATTTTGAATTATCGATGCCGTGTTGTTGTGATCATATTATGCACGACCTGTTGCATCTAACCAATAGATGTGTTTTCATGTTACTCATGAATAAAATCGATTGGTTGTCTCTTGATGGAAAAAGCCTGCGTGTATTTCTCACTGTAATGGAAGTCGGTACTATCACTGGCGCAGCTGATAAACTTGGTATTACTCAGTCTGCCGTGAGTCATACTGTGGAGAAACTACGTGAGATTGTGGGAGATCCCCTTTTTATACGGGCTGGAAGAACCATATCCCCGACAGCGTATGCTGCACAGATGGCGGAAAAAGTTGAGAGAGTTCTCGGTGACCTGAAAGGGCTTGTTCAAACACCCACCTTTTCGCCCGCTGAATGTGAAATGGATCTCGTTATCGCTGCCAACGATTTCCAGAGCAGTTTACTCATGCCCCGTTTCTATGCACAGGTTAAAGGGAAACTTAAGCGTTTCACCCTTAAAGTTATTTCGCCTCAAATACCCACGGTTGAACTATTACGTGAGAAGAAGTGCGATCTAGCCATTGTCGGATTTAGCCCCAACTCAGCCGACATAATGCAAAGGCCTCTCTTCAACATGACCACAGTCGTTTATTATGATCCATCTATGCGGGATGCCCCTGGAGATATACAGGATTACCTAGACTCTGGACACATAGGGCTTTCTTTTCTCCAGAATTTTAAGGGAGGATTAGATGATTTTTTAGTTAGCCAGGGACTATGTCGCAAAGTTGAAATTACTGCTCCAAATTTTTCTAGTGTTGCATGCTATTTGAGAGGAACAGGCATGCTTGCAACTCTGCCATCTCTGATGAGACTCACCGAGATGAGGGATTTTGCATATTCTCCACTACCATTTCAATTTTCGCCGGGAAAAATGAATATGATTTGGCATCAGTCCTATCAGTATGATGAACCCCATAAATGGCTGAGAAAGGAGATAATGAAAGTAGTTGATTCACTCCCGGAGAAATAAATCCTGCATGAGCGTGGTCAGGGTATTGGATTTTAATTATCCGGTGGTCGCAGATACTATTTTGCCAACAGACGTAACACCCAAATTCAAGACCAGACACCGCTCTTCCCTTTGAATCCAGGGCTCTTCTTGATTCGAAGGGAAAGAAACAGGAGTAAAACAATCTTGGTCATCAAAGGTTGTTTCTCAATATCCGTGGTCTGCCCTCAATTGATTCACAGATGACCGCAACTCGTTTGTGATTCCTTATGGGAAATCATCATCTCTACACACGTCACTGGGGCCGGGAGTTCACAACATGGTCGATGAAGTATGGATGTCCCGCCCCCTCATTGGGCCAGGACCGAAGCATGGTAACGTTGCCGGTTGGGAACTGGAGTAACCGGATCTGAAGAAAAATATGGGAGAAGTAGGCGAACAGCTATGCACTGATGCTTGACTTTATTCGCCTAAAGGTAACGCCTTGTTATAGAAATATTATATTTTAAAACGGCCAGTTATTACATCATTCATATCTTGAGGAATGATGATTTGAGGACATACCATTTCTTTAATTTGTCTTTTGAATAGATTATTGTCTCCTGGACGATGCGTACCATGGACAATTTTTAAATCTGGGTTTTGAGCTTGGATTACAGCTTCATATTTTTTCAGAAAAGGACATAAAGCTGTCATGCAGTATGAAAAATGTAATGCGTTCAGTCTATATTCAGTAAGTGCTTTTGTTCTTTTAAGAATTTTTTCAGTTGCAGCATTAGTTGGACAACCAGCGCAATTAATTATGCCGATCAGGTCTAATCTTTCATCTTCTTTATATTGTTCAAATAGACCTTTTCGCTTACGCAGGTCTCTTAAACATACAACAGAAGCGCAATTCGCATCTTGAGTGCAATTTGAACAAGTTAATATGCCTATGCGTGCCATTAGATCATTCCTTTAAGTCGATAACGTGAAGTTGTGGGGTGCGCGCCTTTTGCGCGTCCCTCTCTAACGCTTTGTTGTGCAATTATTATATATTTAGTAGCCTATATATTTCTTGTAAGTTTAAAAAATTATCAACTTTTACAGAATGATTTACCTTATTGCCAACAGCTATGAATTTGTATTTTAGTTCTTGACTAGCCATTTTATCCCAAACACCATCTCCAAAATACGTACAAGCACAATTCACATTACCGACTGATCTAGATTTAGCAATTTGCATTATCTTGATGCGCTTGTAATGATCATCGGAAGTAGCTATAGGTATCTCTTCTATTGATATTCCGGCTGAATTTAATTTTAAAACTGCACTATCTAGCCACCCGCCAGTTGCAATAGAGAGAGAAATGTTGTTTTTACATAGCAAATTTCTTAGTAATATTTTCGCCCCTGGAACTTCCGTAATTGAATTTACAGATAGTGCTTGCTTGAGGTTTGAAATGAATTTCTCTTTAATTCTTAGTTTTGTATTTTCTTGATTTTGAATGTTATTATCTTTGAAATACTCGTTTAATATTCCAGAATCAGTAATATTGTGATAAGAATGCCAATCTTTTCTGATGGGTATTTTTGTTACTGACACAACAGCCGCTTCAAAACAAATGGAATCAATTTCAGTTGATTCCAACAAAGTACCATCTATATCGAACATTATGTGTTTCATGTTTTTGGTAGCACAACGAGCCTGTAGAAAAATGCAGTTCAAAATCCCGAAGATTCCCTCAACCGATTTCAGGAGGGTTCCAAAAATCTACTTTCCTAGCCGCCTATTTCGATTCCACTTGTTCTTTACCCTGCTCTATTTGCCCTCAGTCCATTTGTGAACCTTCTTGGGACTATTCTCCTCTACGATCTACCTGTCAGCTGCCTACTACCGCTCCATACGAGTGGATCTTTTTCAGGTTATGGACCATGCAGAACAGGTTCCACTGCGCATTCACTTTTCGTTTTCCTCGAAGACTGAATCGATCAAGTTTCATGGTTGACCGTATATGGCCAAAGGGTGACTCACCAACAGCGAGTCGCATGCCATAGATTGCTCGACCAATGGTTGAATCAATCTTTCGTTTCATCTTCTCTGTGAATCGCTCATTACCGTTACGCTTTTTCCCCGGAAAGTAAGCTAGCTGGCGGGCCTCGGTTTTCTCTGGCTTGCGTAAACACTCACGTCGCAATTGACATGGGAGGCAGTCTCGCTTAGCTCCTTTGAACTTGTAGGCCTGATAATCTTTCACCTTGGCGTTGCAGCCATTGCGGTAGAGTTTCTTGCCGGCCGGACAAATAGCGTGGCTCAAATCATCAGCGAAAGTAAAATGTTCAGGCCGAAAGAGTCGCTTTCCACCGGCCCTGGTCGCAAAGTGATAAGCGGGGAGATCTTTATAGCGCTCTGCTGTGGCAAAGCGAGGATCTCGTTTGCGGAAACGAGTATCCGCAACATACCCATCTATATTCTCTGTATAGAGGTACTCGAGATTCTTCTCGGAATGATAACCGCTATCCGCTACAACTTTGGCCTTACCAAATACATCTTGGTCGCCTATCTGTTCCAAGTTAGACTGTATCGACTTCAGCGAAGGTATAAGGAGATTGGACTCACTGCCCTGCCCATAGGCTTCTGCTCCAACAATGACTTGGTACTTCTTGTCCACTGAGGCAACACCGACATACCCCTGTATTACCCCTTTCGATGTAGCCATCTTGGCAGAGTCATTATCGGTAATGTTTGATTTAACCGGTTTGCCGCCACTGCCACGTCGGTCATCATGGTCTTTCAGCCAATCCCTTATCTTGGCAGCACTTTTTTGTAGTTTCTTCTTATATTTCTCTTCATGATCCCGAACTTCCGGCTCTATCTTCTCAAGATCCATGGACTTGTGACGGATGATCATTCTGTGCAGAGCTCGCTCTATCTTTTCAACCTTTTTGGTCAAATCGGCTTTGGTGCCACTCCATTCCTTAGAGGCATTGCTTGGGAGTTTGCAGCCATCAATAGCAAACATCTCTCGGCCAATAAGGTTCTGCTGGTCACAGATCAGCAGTACTTGAAGAAAGAGAGAGACAACCTCTTTGTCCATACTGGAGACGAAACTGGCAATTGTTGTGAAGTGGGGTCTGGTATTGGCTGAAAGGGCCATGAAAAGGATGTATTTCTCACAGCACTCGGAAATTGCACGACTAGAAGTAATACCTCGTGAATAGGCAAACAGGATAATCTTCAGCAAAATCCGTGGGTCATAGGCTGGGGCACCAGTTTCGTCGTTGGTGAACCTGGCATCAAAGATGGAAAGGTCGAGTTCGTGATCGACCAGATAGTTCAGGGTGTACTCGAAAGTCCCTTTTTGTATCTGCTCATTGAAGAATACTGGTATGAACATCCCCTGAGCGTATGAATACGGCTTGTATTTGGCCATGGCTTCCGACTTTCGGCAGGGTTAAGGGGTTGATTACCATCGAATGAAGCTAAATATAACCCTAAATGCCTGATATTGCTATGACCAATACCTTTTTCTACAGGTTCAACGTGGAGTTGAGGGGCGCGCGCCTTTTGCGCGTCCCTCTCTAACGAATTGTTATGTTACCTTTGTTTTTTTTACGCTTTAAACAAACGAATTAATTTAATTAAGTCATTTTCAACTTCATTAACATTTTCATAATCTTTCATTACAACACTTACAGGCAACTCAATATCATCTTGAAAAATGTATACAAAGCACATATATCCATTATCAGATTTTATGGATATTTTACAAATTGTATCAAAATAATCATTTTTTACTAATAAGATTTTACTATAACCACCCTTGGTTATTCCAATCGATTTCAAGATTATATTTTGAAGAATTTCTACATTTCTGTTCCTGTTGTTAAAGATGGAAATGTCGCCTGATGTCTGGTTAATAATATTTAAACGATCCTGGAGATCAAAGTAATTTATAGACTGCCCTGCTATAGTTTTTTGTGAGCCTTGCAATAGGTAGGGACTATGAAATATAATAGCTTTACCTTTCGGCATTTTTAGCTGAATTATCTTCTCACTTCTCTCTATTTGATCTGCTCCAAATTCAAACAAATTAATTTTGACATCATAAAATTTTTCATACGTATCAGGATTGCGGAATACTGTATTAACATATTGTTCTTCTGGCACACAGTTAACATAACTACGAAATTCATCATTATAGTTGAAATGCCATAGCCAAACAAACAAGATACATGGATAGAAATACCAAAAAATGCCTAGTAAAGAGCAGCTTAAAAACAACCATTTAGAATGTTTGACTAATTTCATTTTTAATGATCTGGTTGATTCCATGTACTGTACTGATCACATAACGTGTAATATAGGAGTACTCCCTTTTTGGGGATTTCTGCATCATTTTAAGTAAATACGACTACCACAACGGGTAGCTACCCGTTGTGGTATATTTCTTTTCGGATTGTGCAACAAACTGCTTATCTTGTTATAATGTCATTCATTTATTGCATAGTAGGCGATTGATTTTCAAGTTGCAAGCGTTAATCAGGCAACTCCTGGGAGTTCCTATAATACGCAAATATCCGTGATATAGGAGTATGGGTATATTACGCAACTTCAATAATCGTTAGACTCTCCTAACCTTGCATATTGTGTACTACGATATCGTACAACTACATTTAGTTGGTTTGTCAAATCGCCAGTGACATCAATTGGTGTTATGTCGAATAGTATACAAAAAGATCAGTAAACAGTGTTTTGTCAGTCTTTATAGGCTGGGAGTTACATTACGTTCGAAACAAGCACGTGAAGAGTAGTTCTTGATAGTGAGACAGTATCGTTTGGTTGTAATTCAATATTTCCTTTTGAGGGCAGAAAGAGTCAGAATGCCCTTTTGCCATGCAAGACAGTACTCAGCGTAGCACGAGTTCTTTTTTTCTAACTCTCTCAATTCATCAGCATATATTCTCTAAAATATATGCTTTCCCCCAAAAGCTCAGCTTCACGAATCAAGGCGTGAGAAGCAAGGAGTTAGGGGGAGGAATAAAAGCCTAAACCTACAAAAATGTTCCCTTCAACTCGATAAAATGAATCCATTTCAAGGGGTGGCATTTGTCAATCTGCTACGCCTCACCTCACACCTCTCTCCTCACATTTTCAAGCCGTAGATGAGCGGGAATCAGAAAAAATATTGTCAGCGACATTTAAGTTTGAAGTTCGCTGTTGTAGCTGATCCCGATATAGGTCGCTCCCTGGCGGGGACCGAAACTGCCTGCGAGAATGACGAACAGGTCGTCTTCGTGAAAACGGTTTTCTGCTACAAGACTGCAGATTGACGACTGCAAGGCGGTGCCGTTGCCAAGATCCATGTGGATATAATCGGCATGGACCCCAAAGGATAAGGATAGGCGGCGCATAACCTGCTGATCGTATACCTAGGCATGGATGACGGTGGCCCCTCGATAGGCGGCAAGAACTCCAATTGAGGTGCCGGTGATCACACAGCATGAGCGTGGTCACAACATGAGCGTAGTCAGGTCTTGAATTTTGGCTATCCGGTGATCACAGATCCTCTTTTGCCAACGGACGTAACACCCAAATTCAATAAAACCTGGGAAGTCAGACCACAGAATTTCGCTAAGAAAATCATGGGATCTTTAACCAGGAAACGTGTTCTCAGAAGTAACACCAAAGAATTTGGCCATCAGCTGGCCTTAGATGTCCATTAAATCGTTAGAAGATGGTGGCTGAAAGGTAAAAGAGTAAGGACTGCTGAGGTTATGGCGATAGAGACTAAATGACTGTAGTATCTGGTACGCCCTACAGGATCAGAAGTCAATTCGGATAGACTGGCAGTTGTTTGCACAAATTCTGCACAAACGAAAAAAGGGTTCCAGCTAAAAGCTGGAACCCTTTTTATATTCGATGGTCGGGGCGGTAGGATTCGAACCTACGGCCTCCTGCTCCCAAGTCAGTTACTGCTATCATTTTTGCCAATTTCACACAATTTCATTTACCGTCACAAAGCAATATAAATAAATCCTATTTTCATTGCTTTAGCACCATTTTAGTGTTAAAGCTACTTCATATAGCATCACTTGTTCTCATCCTCAATAACCTATAAAAAGTTTGCAAAATGTTTGCATGCAAATTTTCCTTTCCCGAACCTGAAGGAGAAACAGGTGCCGAAAATAAACTTCACCCCCTTAACGATCAAGAACCTTAAGGCAGAACCAAAAACAGTTGAGTACTTCGAGCAAGGTCGCAAGCATGGTGAAGGATCTTTTGGGCTAAGGATCAGCCCGAAGGACAAAAGAACTTGGTTCATCATGTACAAAACTGAATCCAACAAGGTGAAGAGATTTACTTTGGGCACCTACCCAAAACTCAGTCTGAAGGATGCCAGGAAGCTTGCAGCAGACACCATGGCTAGAATTCATGAAGGCCATGACCCTATGCAAGAGCAAGTTATCAGGAGGTCAGCCCCCACTGTTTCTGACCTCTGGGAAGAATATCAAGCGACCCTCAATAGAAAAGCCAAAAAGAAAGTAGCTAGTACGGAATACGAAGAAAATCGCCGATGGACAAAGATCATATCCCCTGCCCTTGGCGACATGAAAGTTGAGGATATTACACCCATCCACATTTCCTCTCTCCTGAACAAGGTGGCAGCAAAAGCCCCCATATCAGCAAACAGACTCCATACATTGCTTAGAGTGATGTTTAAGGTCGCGCTAGCCAACGGTTGGATAAACATCCACCCAATGCAATGGCTCGACAAACCCGGAGGTTCTGAGCCTGCCAGAAAACGGTTTCTCACTGATGACGAAATCCGTTGTCTATGGCCTCACTTCGAAAGGCTCCGACCCAACCCAAGAGATATACTCAAAATTGGCATTCTCACAGCACAACGCCCAGGAGAGATATTGGCCATGAAATGGGAACACTTGGACCTGAATTCTGGTGTATGGACCCTCAAAGACACCAAAAACGGGAATGACCACCTCCTTCCCTTATCTCACCAAGTATTGTCAATTTTGAGAGATAGGAAAGAAGGTGTTGGCTTTACCAAGAAAATGCTCTGGATGAAAGAGAGTGAGTTTGTGTTCCCCTCCAGGTACAACCTGAACAAAGGGGCCAATAGCGGACATGCCAAATCCACCAAGGAAGCCAGAAAGAAAGTCCAACAAGCCTCTGGCGTGACCGACTGGACGGCACATGATCTGAGGAGAACGGCTCGAACAATCATGAGTCGCTTGAATATAAAGCACCACATCCGTGAGAGGGTTCTGAATCATGCGCAGGGAGGAATTCAGGGCGTCTACGACAGATATGACTACTTGCAAGAAAAAGCTGATGCGCTCAACAAACTTGCCAACGAAATTGACCGCATTTTAGGCAAAGAGAAAACTGCCAAAATCATCGAGTTGAAAACTGCGTGACCAAATTTATACTCCTGGCCCAGTTAAATTGTAACGAATTTTCAGGATAAATACCTATGACGATGAAAACCAAAGCAGGCTCTCTACATAAAGAAAATGTAAATAAGTGCTTAACCGCATATGAAAACGGGGAATGGCATAGCCCTCCACCCTACAAATGGCTCTTGAAAAAAAAATGGAACCCTTTCATGGCTATACTACTATTTTCTGGCTTGGACGTAACTCCAGCTGAAATTAAATGGAGAGGATTGCTGAATTTTGCTGAGCTCAAGCATATCAATAAGCTTGGATCTGAGTACATTCATGATTTGTACTCTTTTTACAGCAAAGAACAGCTTGAGAATGAGATAAAGTCAAATAGGAAAGAAGCTGAGAACTGTCTTCTTTCAGCCAGGAATGACTTCATCATGCTGACAAAATCTAATGTGGTACCTTCCTTTTGCTTGAACAACTTCATAGACCAGGACATCATGAAAAACTGTAAACGCTGGCTAAAGTATTATGAAGAAAGTGAGAGAATTTTCAATATCATTGTTGAGGAATGGATAACATCAGAAGGAACCGAAGCGATAGTAGAAAACGATAAAAGACTAGAATATAAAGAGTTTTACTTCCAATGGGCAGTAAATAGCGACATCACCCAACACATTCCTTGGTGGCCTGATTTTGAATTAGAATTCCCTCACCTTATGCCCAAGAGTACAATTGCTCATGAAAATTCATCAGAACAACACAATAAAGAGTACACCGGATGGATAGAAATTATAGCTGCATGGGCCTCCCTAGGCCAAAAAAAGGTCAGCCCTAGACAGATGAGGAATTACAAAAAAGAAGGGCTTAGGATAAATTACAAACCGCTCGGAGCCAAAAAAATCCCTACAGTCACTGCTAATGACTTGAGAGACTTTATCTTCAAGCGTACTTCTAATAAATCAAAAAAAAAATAATTTCCCTATCACCTACCATTACGTCCCTAAAATTTTCCACATGAACATTCACTTTTATCTCGTTGTACTATTGTCATTTCCGCATCTTTCTTGATCATATCAGATTTCCTCATCTCACATCTGCCCGACCCACACAATTTCCACATATATCACCGTATTAACGTGATTTTTAAAATTGACAGACTCTTTTTTGATGATAGAGTTGGCCTAAATGAGGTCGCATGCGATTCATAGTTCAGGGGTCGACACCTGAACTTCTGACTTAGATCATCATGGAGAATTATGAACACCCTAAACGTACAAGTGGTGGACTATGCAAGCCCAAGTAATTCAACAAAAGAAGACCAGGAAAGAAAACGTAGAAAAGCAATAGACACGATCCTGAAACATGCTGAAGCGTGGCCTGGGGAAATTGTTCCCCTCAAAAAGTTCGGCGAGTTCTCAGCCGGAGCATACTCCTCCAGATACATAGCCAATCTGCTGTCCCAGGATAAGGGGCCTAGCGGAGCGTTCAAGTTAGGAAGAAACACTATTCTGCCAAAATCCAGCAGTGTGCAGTTTCTGCTGGATAGGTTGGAGGTGTAACATGCGAAACACCGCTAAAGCGGCCCCAGCGAACAAGCCTGGTAGCTTAGAGGCCGCCTCGGAATTACAGAAAAAAAACAAAGCACCTCACCTAACATCTCAATACTCCGAAACTGACAAGTATACTGAAATTCTGGGACTACTTCATCGCATTAAGAAGACATACAACATTAGGGAAAGGAGCCAAGCCCCCAGCATGGTAAACAAGGAGGGCGTCTAATGATTGTGAATATCCCTACAATAGTAATGATCCGTCTCCATACCCTTCAAATGAAACTGTCAGGAGACGAAAGAACTCTCTTGGCATATTTGCTGAGCAGTACTTCTAATGGGTGCCTGCCCATCAGTTATTGCGAAACAACACTTGGGATAACAAAAACAAAGGACGTAGCCAACAAACTCAAGCGACATGGCAGCACTTGGGGCTTCAAAGTAGAAACCGACCTTGATACCGTTACCCTCACTATCTGCATTCCACCAATTGCTGCTGAGAAAGATGAGACTCTCGAAAAGGAGGTACAGTGTGGCTAGACCCAGAAAAGAAACTGTCGAATATTTCCCACACGACGTACACCATGGGAAGACTCTCTACTCACTACAAAACAGTTTCGGTAATGACGGCTACGCCGCTTGGTTCAAACTCCTTGAGCTTCTGGGCCGAACTCATGGACACAGTTACAGCATCCAAGAACCGGCAGACCTCTATTACCTCGCGGCACTGTGGAAAGTTTCCGGAGAAAAAACCATGCAGATATTGGATTTTCTCTCCGAATTGCAAGCAATTGACCCACAGCTTTATGATAACAAAATCATCTGGTGTGATAATTTTGTCAAAAACCTTGAACCAGTCTACCTCAAGCGGAGAACCCCCCTGCCTGAAAAACCGAATTCTCGTTCTGAAAACGATAGTTCTCGGGCAGAAAACTCAACCAGTATAGAGATTACGGGGAACTCTGGAGCGAGAATGCAACAAAGTAAACTAAAGGAAAGTATAGATAAAACTAATACTGCATCTTCCGATACAGATGATGTGTATGAAGATTTCTACCTTTCGAAAAAAGAGAAGAAACTAACCGGACAAATCCTATGGGACTTTAACCTGTTTTGGAAAACTTTCGATTATCGCAAAGGCAAGGCAGAGGCAGCAGACGCTTTCCTTACCGTCTATCAGCCTGATCTAATCGAGGACATTCTTATAGGTGCGGAGCGTGAAGCAATAAAACGACAAACCCTCATTGCAAAAGGCCAGACCCCAAAAATGGCACAAGGATGGATTGGCGGTCGCCGCTGGGAGGATGAAGAACAAATATGCATGACCACTAGTAACGACTGCACCCGATGCAATTACAACCATCCCAAACCATGCCCCAATCTCAGCAAACCTGACTTCAACCCTGAAAACTGTGACTCATTCCAGACGGTGGAGGCAGGAATATGATCCAGAAGGCTCTACAATGCGAAGAGGCTGAACGGGGAGCTATTGGTTCATTGCTTCTGAAGCCGGTATTGGTTCCTGAAACGCTCGATATCCTCATCCACGATGATTTCACGCTAAGCCGATACAGGCGCTTTTTCCAGGCAATCAAACAAACATTCACGACAGGCAATGAAGTTGATATGGTTTCCTTGCTAAATGCTTTGCGTGAATCGGGAAAGCTTAAAGCAGACGATGCAGAGCATATAGCTTCTCTTACTTCATGGGCATTCATTCCCAGTCTTTCGCATTGCCACACTGTTAAACGGCTTTCCTCTACCAGAAGTTTTTTGCAGGATCTTGATCAAGCAAAAAACGCAATTTTAGCTGGTCAAAACATAGCCACCGTCATTGAAGACTTTTCCCCGGCGATTCTGCGAACTGTCCAGAAGGGAAGCAAAGCCACTTTACTAGCTGACACTATTACGGAAGACCTGCAAAACATCTTTCAGCGAACCGACAACGGTGGTGGCCTACCTGGATTGCCTACAGGCTATACAAACATTGACAATCTCATTGGTGGACTTGTTGCAACCAATCTAATTATTTTGGCTGCAAGACCTTCTATGGGGAAAACTACCCTAGCGCTAAATATAGCTGAAAATGTTGCTCGTTCAGGAGCGCCAGTCTGTTTCTTCAGCATGGAGATGGCAAGGGGAGAACTAACAGAAAAGCTCTTTTCCAGGGCCTCGTCGGTTTCGCTGACAAGAATCCGTAGCGGGCACATTTCGTCAAAGGAACGCGAGAGGATTAAACATGCAGCCAATGAGCTCCGGACAGTTCCTCTCTTTCTGTACGACCAACCAGGACTCTCCATACATCAGATTACCGCTACAACCAAAAGCCTTCATATGAGGCATGGCTTAGGTCTCGTCATCGTTGATTATCTGGGACTTATGCGGGGAGAAGGCAATACACGCGAACAGGAAGTTGCCTCGTTGAGCAGGGGCCTCAAATGCCTTGCTATGGATCTAAAAATACCTGTTATAGCACTTTCGCAACTCAATAGAGGTGTTGAAAGCAGGACGGACAAACGGCCCACCTTGGCAGACCTGAGGGATTCTGGCGCCATCGAACAGGATGCCAACATTGTCACCTTCATCTATCGGGATGAGGTTTACAACACAGGTCAAAATAATCCGCGCAAAGGGGAAGCTGAGTTCATCGTTTCCAAGAATCGTTCCGGACCGACTGGAAATGTCAAATTGGGCACAAACCGGTTCAGTTATTCGGAGTTCACGCCTTCATCCTAAGAATGAACGAGAAGAAACGGTGTCACTCTCACTATTCCAGATCATCCGGGGGACCAAGGCCTGGTTATGCAACATTTCAAACAAATTAGCCATCCACACTATACTGTTTGATTTATGGCACGACTTCTCAAGGCGCCCGGCAAGCCTTCGGAATAACGCGACAAAAAGATCTCGATCCAGACTTAATCACCTGGAATGAATCTAAAAGTGGCGACCAGAGGTGGGTGAAACTAAAACACAAGTGCAAGGCAATGTCATAGGGACCCAGGCTGGCTAGAATCACACTTAAACATAGAATTTTAGTCTTTTCGCATTACTACTTCTACCGGGAGGAAATTGGAATGAATCCGAAATTAAATGCAAGAGAACAGAGGTTCGTAAATGAATATTTGGTGGACCTCAATCCGAAAAGAGCAGCCATAGTTGCTGGCTATGCAAAGAGCACAGCAGATAACAAAGCATACGTTTGGGTCAGTAATAGTCAGTCCAAACCTCACGTTTTCAACGCCATTCAAATAGCCAAAAAAAATCGTTGTGAAAAGGTCCAGATGGACGCAGAGCTTGAGCTTATGAGACTGGTTGAAATTCTGGAAATGGATGTTGCCGACATTCTTACCGACCAAGGGATAGTGAAGCCTATTAAAGAATGGCCGGACGTTTGGCGAAAGAATGTCTCTAATGTCGAATTTAAGGAAATTTTTAAAGGAACTGGGCCTGCTCGCCGCTCATCAATTGGCCAATTAAAGAAAATACGATGGCCAGACAAACTTAAGGTCTTGGAACTTATTGGTCGCCATGTCAATGTTTCAGCATGGCAAGAAAAACGAGAGATTGAACTAGGAGACACGACAAAGCAGGTGATCAATGACATCATCAGTTCGATAGACGGAACAAGTAAAGGCCTACCTAAGGGCTAGCCCGAAAACGTCATAAAAACAACTGCATGATTCTTATTTTATCTTTTAATTTCGTAACAATAGATCGAAATTACTAGATATTTTACAATTACCGTTTGTACCGGTGGGTATAGATTTGGCGCTTTCACCCTTCGACCGAGCCTGACAGGATCATGTGCGGCATTATCTGGGAGTTGCAGTAGGCTACTTCAGCTTCACCATTGATGCCTTGCACATGAAATAGCCTGCCCCGTGAATTATCCGAGCTAGAATGATGAATCACTAATACATCAAACTCCCCTAAATGTAGATTCAAAACGTGCGTTCCCGAGCTTTCGAGTCATGATCAATCCATAAGAATGTGGAGGACATGTCCGATACTCTTCTTATCACTCAACCAATCGTAAAACTACCCCTTACAAAGTTGCTGCGGCCCGAGAAACTTACTCACCTTGCCAAAACTCGTCACAACAACCTCGCGTTTAGCACGCGTAGCCGCAACATAGAGCAAAGCTCTCTCTTGTATCTCACTTTCTCTCTCAACAACCTTATCAGAGGTTCCTTCACTCATCCTTGTAAAAGGGACCATTCCATCATTAACACCCGCAATAACAACCCGGTCAAATTCCAACCCTTTCACACGATGCATTGTTGCCAATCGAATCCCTGGAATTTTGCGATTTTCGGCTTCGCTCCGATGTATAAAGAATGTCTCTCGACTCTTGGCTGTCAGTACACCTTCATATTGCTTCAGTAACTCATGAGTCCTGGCAACCAGGCATACCTCATTCAAAGCGCCACCTTCAGCTTCAACTCTTTCCAGATAGTTATTGATGAATTCAATTTCCTCCTGAAATGAGGTAAATACTTTCACAACTGGTGCTTCTCCGTATACCAGGGATTTGTACCCTCTTTGATCATCAAGCCCGCCATCCAGATCATCAAAGCTCACGCCTTTTAAAAGGTTAACTGCCCACTTGCGGTTTTCATCAGTAGTTCGATAGTTGATTTTGAGCCGCCTACCCCTGCCGACGATGTTGATACCGCACTGTCCCAAAACAACCTTATGCCGATAAATGCGCTGATGGGCGTCACCCACAATAAAGATATCGTTTTTCTGATTACCACCGGGGACCATCTGTCGAATTAACTCAAATGCCTGTCCGCTCATATCCTGGGCTTCATCAACAATCACAGCCTTATATGGAAGGATATCACCTTTATCCTTCAGTAACGCCCTGGCATCACCTATAGCATCGACATTCTCACGCAGACCTTTCTCATTCATCAACAATCGATATTCTTCAAACACCGGCCAAATCAGTTTTCTCTCTTTCCTATTCAACCGGGTTCCACGCCCTACTCGAGAAACTTTTGCGTACTCAGCGAATGTACTGATCCGATATGGTTGGATAATGCGCTCCCACTCCTCTCTATAAAACTGATCACCCAAACCAAGTTCTTCAGGAGCAAGGCTTAAGGCTTTTTCCCAGAGTGGGGCGGATTTTTTCCCGTAATCAATTTCATAATTATAATCGTGCTTTCTCAAAAAATGGGCTACCCAACGATCAAGGTTGATCACCTCGATCCGTTTCATGGTGTCATCGGAACAGATTTTTCCAAGATTTTCTTTGATATCGGCTGCCAAATTTCGAGTAAACGTGGTCAGAAGGATTTTTTCTTCATTGCGAATGAATCGCTCCTGTGCAAGCCACTTTGCCCTATGCATGGCAACAACCGTCTTACCCGTACCCGCACCGCCTAAAACACGTACCGGACCATTCCAGTCCCGCTCTACGAGATTGCGCTGTGATGGATGGAGAAATACACGCCATTTTTCCAAAGGTGCATCAAGGATTTCCTGCAATATCAAATCGTCTTCAACTACAAAGAAACGCCGCTTGGTATCCGCGTTTTCCAGTGCTTTCGCGTAATCTTCAGTATCGACTGTAAATTCTTCAGCTTCAGACCGGCCAATCTCTTGATAAACCTCTTCCAACGAGTACCCCATTGCAAGAGCGAACAAAGCTTCGCTTGCTTCTGCCGGAAGCTGCCTGGCTGCATTATCAAGTTGATCTTCTGTTATGATCTTACGAACAAGTACGATTAATTCTTCAGGGACACCGAGTTTCAGCAACTGACGATCACGATATTCTTCAAATAATGGCTGTTCACCTGAATCACTATCATGCTTGTGGTATTTAGTACTATCAGCTTCCTGCAGACTGACTTCATCAACCTCATATACCTGAAGACTTCCAGTTTCCGGGTTAATCGTACATTTCTTATTCTCCGCCCACTGATAGGCTTTGTCATGATGATCAACCCAAAGCAGCAGAAATACGTTACTCGTATCAGGTTTTTTTACTATCCCGCGATACACTTTATCAATCCGTACAGAACGTAAAGTCTGATCCTTGAAAGATGCGATCTTTTCATAGTTGATAGAGGGAGCAAGCGGGTTTGCCCGAAACTTTGCAATAAATTCCATAACCTTGCCCTGCTGCTTTTTCGGAATATTCGAAAAGGCATTCAAAAATTCCGATGCTATCGCTACCTTTGCTGCATTCGCTGATGCCATCTGTTTTAGTCCTTTTTATCCGTATATAAATTTGAATGCTTCTCAGGATTCTCCAACACCTCAACTATGGAGTAGGTGCCCCACCCTTTCTTGGTGAAATTTGGTTGAAACTCCAATTCACTCTCCTCGAGAAATGCTATTGATGCATCTTCCCAGGCAAGCTCGGCAGAGGCCATAATTTCTCCATCTTCGCCTTCCAACTCATATCCCACGACCGGTATTGGCCAACCAGCGCCCCTCAACAGGTTAAGTAGTTCATGCAGTGAATCATCCGTCAGCTCCTTTACTTCGCTCCATTCGGGATCATCTGCAGCGGACAGTTCTGAAGTCCTTTCAGTAAATGAGGCAGATACAGCCAATTTCAATTCACCATACACCGAATCCGCAACACCCTCCCGGGTCACGAAATAGGAATAACCAAGAAATTGAAATATGTTATAAAGAGCTAAATACCCATTCCAGAAAGAACGAAACTCTTCATCTGTCCTTATCTTCTCACTATCATCCAGCCAACACCCCAGACGAACACCATTCATATTTTGCGGTGGTTTGATAGCTGCCTGCTCTGCAACCATCAACAGGCTCATTATCTTCTTGCCGTCTACGTCAGTCTCATATTCACGATGACCATAAAGACATGGGCATTCACTTTCTTTGACAACGTCAGAAATCGTATATGGGAAACGAGTCTCAAGTTCCGTCGTCCACTCCTCCAAAGCGCCAGGCTTATTGAATCTTGCATGATCACTAAAAAGAGTAGCCAGGGTAAACCCATACTTCGCCCAGAGGTCGCTATCCGGGTTCTCTAAAAATTTAAATAACAATTCAAAACTGTTAAGCTGCTCCAACCCTTTAAAGCCAGTGACACCAAAACTTTGCAACAGCACATCATACTTGCTGCCCATGGGCAATGAACTGATTTCCAACATCTTCTGCCAGTAGGCACCCTTTGATTCAAACTTGTTTTCAACGTCGTACCATGTCAGGGACCATGCATGAAATTTACCACTCTGAACTATGGCCATTCGTTGCGCCATATCCTGGCCGACTCTGTCGCGATGATAAGCAAATCCATCAAGGAAAACAGCTATCGGCTTTCCTCCCTGCCCAGATCGTGCAGGCCGAATGACAAAATCTGCCCTTGATGCTATGGCCACACCATCCGCAGAGCCTAACTCAACCTGAGGCTCTACATAATAGGCCTTATCTTGAAAACTAAAGAAATAGCCTGGTTTATTGCCATTCAACAAATCATTTTTAAAGGTCCCTTCAGCATCCTTTACATAGAGTTTTAATGCCCCTATGAACCTGACTTCAAGCTCAGATTCCAGGAACGAATTGAAGGAAATTGATGAAAGGCTCTTTGTTCGAACGAGCTGCTCACGATAGCCCAATATTTCAGAGAGAAGGTCAATCGCCGTATCTCTTGAAGTCTCAGGCATATAAAAGCTGTTTTTATACACATAGAGACAACGATAACAGCCATCCTTACCTTCAACCTGGTTACAGTTACACGCACGTAACGCCTTTAAAGCAATATCGAAAATTTCCATCAGCTGTGAATCTGAGCGCATCAACTGCTTCAGGTACCCTGTACCACCAGGTACGCTGTCGTATATAACAAGGTATTTTCGTTTCAAGGCCGAATCAGGCAAAGGTTCCTCTGCCACCGTCGACTGCAGATGATCGATCTTCCCTTTAAACTTGAGCTTTAAACCAAATTGAATTGCAGCAATAAGTGATTGCAGCTTACGCTCAGATTCATCAATTATAGAAACTGGCAGCAGTATCCTGATCGCCTCAGAGGTAAATTGCCTGTAAAGATATATGCACTCTATCAGGTTCTTCTCAGAAGTCTTGTCACGAGCAGTACAGGATAAATCATGCACGGGCTCTTCCGGCTTCTCCTGCAACTTTCCACACACCTTGCACAGAGAGAAACCTTTGCGAACTGCTTCTTTACCTGCAATGGTGTCTTTGCTGCCAATCTCGCTCACTTCACCAAAGTTGATTTCACAAAAATCAACCTTTGAAATGAAATCAAAACCAAAAGGAAAATCCGCATCAATCTTAAACGCATCAAGCACATGTTTACCGTCAAACTCCACCAACATCTGCTTGTTATAAAAGACCGGATCACGATCATCGCTGTCATCACTGATCCGGCTCTTGTTATCCGCTGTCGAGGCAAACACTTGCCTCAACTTCAACATCTGCCTTTTCTGACCACTGTCGGACCACATCGGGCTTCCACAGACAACGCAACTCTCCCTTTCTTCTGCAGTACCAACCTGTTCTTTATGCGCACAGTTATTACAGAATCTCCAGGCTTCCACTTCTGATACAGCCATGTCAACCTGATCGATCGTTACACGCCGTCCTCCTGCGTAAAAGGTGTTTGCCGGGGCCAGTTCCTGAATGGCTGCCACTGCCGGACGCTCGTAGTCATAATGCCAGGTCTCGTAATTACTCTCACCAGTCTGAACCTTACTTTTTCTCCGGTAGATTAATGAACGCAACATGACGCCGACCTCAGGAAAAGCATAGTTCGGCAACAATCCCTCATCGGTAAAAAAATTAAAGGTGTCCCGGTTCTTGATATTTCTTACAAGAGACTGAAGAGCCGATTTTTCTATCTCGAGATCCCGAAGTTCCTCCTCATAGTTCATATCCTTTGGACCACCCTTTTTCGCCTTGATCTTTTTGGTAAGCGTACGGGTCTTTTTTTGCAGCGAGTCCCGTTCCAGTTTTCTGGCATGCAAACCATTCATAATCGCAAGGCGAAGTCCGCTTTCCCCTTTACTGTCTCCCTCAACAAAACGTTTCAGCCTTTCTACAGACTCATCGCTTAATTGTGACCTACCAACAAACAGGGCCAGGAATTGCTGAAAAAGATCAACCTGATGTGTTTCTATAAACTTTATGAAATTATGGGGGAACTTACTGGGGTCCACTTTGTCCAGATTACCCAGGACCTTGCCCAAAGTTTTAGGAACAAGAGCGATATCCGAAAGAGCAACCCACCGGTCAAAACCAAAAGCTGTGACCTGTCGCTCAAGCACAGCAGATGCATCAAGAAAGATGCCCGGCGATTCAACATGTCCGGCCAGCATCTCTTTCGGATCGGCAAAGAAATACAGATCATGAGGCCGAGCATTGGCGACCGTAAGATTCAGGGCATTACCATCGCGTCGACCTGCCCGGCCAATACGCTGCACATAATTTGCCTGCCGTGGAGGTACCGAACAGAGCACAAGTGATGAAAGGCTACCGATATCAATACCCATCTCCAGGGTCGGGGTGCAAGAAAGCAGATTAGGATACCAGGGCTTCCGCTCGTCTTCTTCAGTTTTGAAATCTATTTCCAACTGTTCTCGGACATCTCTTGCCAAAAGTCCGGTATGCTCCCGGGCAAAGATCCTGGCAACATCTCCAGTTGCATAGAGTTTGCCATAATAATCAACGCCATTTGAAAGTCTGCTGTATGTACCAGGGCAATAAAAACGCAGACAATTACCATCTTCAAAATACGATTCCTCTTCTTCAGCAACTGAGAGATTGTGCCCGCACTCACTGCACCGATATTGGCTCACACGCAGAGAAACCTTTAGCGCATCTGTTGAGATTCCCCAAATTTTGTCCTTTTTGGACTCAAGCTCTACTAGAATTTTCTCCTCAACCAGTGCATCCAGTACCGGTTTATAAATGTCTCTGGAGACAGTTTCGCCTCCTGACACAAGGGTAATTAATTCTGCAAAAGATTTATCCGCCCAGTTCAGGTACCATGTCCTGTGCGTTTTCCCGGTGCTGTGGAGTGTGTCAAATCGAGTTTGTGACTTTGTGGTAAGAAAAGATGGGGATCGTGAATTTCTCCCGAAATTCGGTAGCCAGTTTATTCTGTTCAAGAGGTAGGTATTACCGTAATCAACCACATACGACCTGAGAGAAGGCTGAAAAATGCCACCCTGGTTCTTTAAGTTCACAAGAAAGCCCAGAATAAACCGCCCAAGCATTTCCTCTTTCAATGTGCGTAGTGGCCCAAATTCGTTTTGTAGAATTGGTAGCAGGCGCGTAACAACCCTATCCAGCAAATCCTGATCAAGGTGGACGACTGAAGAACCAGTTTTTTCCAATGTTCGACCAATCCTGGCCTGGTAGCCATACTCACAGTTGATCTCCCAACCGATTCTGAGATCTATATCCTCAATCAGTTTTGATCCGCTAGGCAATGTCCCGGTTTGCTGCAGCACTTCATAATCTTTAAACCACTCCATATTCGGGGCAAGAAAAGTGGATATATACTGGTTTTGATCAACCCACTTTTTCCAGTATTCTATGAAAGCATCAGGGACAGATGCTAACGGGAGGCCATCCCCTCCGGCCAAAATAAACTGCTGAAGGGCAGCCCTGAAGTTAAATCGATATGTCCTGCCGTTAAAGAATCCAGCCCGATGTGCTGCATCCTGTACATTATCGGAAAAGGTCAATAGCTTCTTGTCATCGTTGTACGTCGATGAAAAAAGCTGCACAATCATTACACTGGTCAGGCTGGCTGCACGAGAACCAAGCAAAGTTAGGCTGTTTCGACTGTTGCAATATGGGCAGTCATTGACACTTGCTTGTTTATCTTTCCTTTTTACTCTCGTATCCGGCATATAGACCAGCAGCAACGACGTATGATCACAATGGCCGCAACCACCGGAGCGTGATTCTGCAGTTACATGAAGACATCTCGGGCAGAAATAATACATGCCAACCCGCGGAGCCTGCTCCCGAACATCATTTTTCTCTGGAAAAATAAATACAACTTTTGGGTCATGCTTAAAAAAGGCCTGATAGAAACTCTTCAGTTCCCCCATCACTGCCGTGTTATTCTGTTTCTTCAGCCCGGTCCACCCCATACTGCCGCATTCACGGCAATGAACCAGCGGTAGATGGATATTTAATTGTTCATCATTGAGGTCATCGGCAAAACGCAGAACAGGCTGCTCTGCAACTTCGCATACCATGCGTCGCAATTCCCTGAGCCAAAGCTGAAGACGCACATTCAAAAAAGGCATGTACTGTTCCTCTGTACTACCATCAGAAGAATAGCTCAATACGATTGCCCGGGCTTCAGAGATGAGAGCCAGCAAACTGTTCAGCAAATTCTGCTGATATTTTCTGTCCCCATCCCGAAATTCTTTATTAATCTTTTCAAACTGCAGGAAAATCTCTTCGTAGCTGCTTACACCGCCTTTAAGGATCCTGATAAGGTTGTGAAAAAATAGGTGTTGCTTTAGCTGCTCGCCTAGCTTGATCCGCCAACCATTTTCTGCAAAGTCGCCTTTAATCTCCTCATCGAGCCACAGCTCATGCTGGGCCCTGATATATTCTTCATAGGATTCATACGATTCAGGATCTAGCATGTCCACCCGTGCTGCAGGTATAACATCCGAACGAGCTATCAAACCATCGGCCAAAAACTCACCGGCAGATCGCCTGAATTCAGTTACTACAGAGGCTCTCGTAAACTCCTCACCAAATACAGCGGAACTGTAGTCAAGCAGTTCATCCAGCACGCCGCCATCACCTAAAGTAGCAGAGGTGCCCACACAGCATAAGTATTTTTCTTCTATCGCAAGCCTTGCTTTCAAACGACGTATCAGACAACCCAGGTCAGCGCCTTGCGCCCCGTCAAAGGTATGGAGTTCATCGACAACCAAAAACCTGAGACTGTCAGGTGTATTATGTTCCCAGAGTTTTTTATCTTCCTGCCGGAGCAGCAGGTAATCGAGCATTTTATAGTTTGTAAGCAGAATATCCGGTGGAGAGAGACGCATTGTACTCTTATCTGAAATCAGCCTCTCCTCCTGCATCACTTTGGTAGGCTCTTTCTCCTGCTGTCCAACATAGATACCGGCGGTAACATGCCCTTTCGCCTTACTGTTAAAAATAAGACTCGCCAGTCGTCCCGCCTGATCTGATGCCAGCGCATTCATCGGATATATGAGAATGGCCTTGATACCCGGCTCATTACGATGCCTGTAGCAGTAATCGAGAATAGGATAAAGGAAACTCTCGGTCTTACCTGAACCTGTACCTGTAGCAACAATAGTGGCCTTGGGATCTTCTCCGGACAACCGATCAAACGCCTTTTCCTGATGGAGATACGGAGGATATTTCATTGGCAGGTCAGGGAAATACCCAACACCGCCCTTACCCTGCTGAAAAGGCAGCTGTATATCCAGATACGGCCCTTTAAACACGTTTCCTGGCTCTTCGAGCAAACGCTCAAGTACTTCATCGAAATGCGGAGTCGTTACAGGAAAGGTGGTGCGCAGAAAATCCTTTACCCCCTGCTCAACATGTTGGGCCAGTACTGAAGGGATCATATGTTTACTCTTCCTTTTACCATCTTTGCAATCGACTCATGCAGGCAGTTCGATAACAGTGCATTGATATTTATTTACTTCTTGAGAACAGATATTTGCCGTTTCTTAACATTCAAAATAAATTCCCGTTTAGCAATTTTCTCCCAATCTGCCGGGATATCTGACTTAACTAGGGGATAGCAAGCTGAATCATTCCATAGGATTTTATCCCCAACAACGATCGGCAGAACTCTCCATTTATCATTAGGCAACAAATCTATTTTTACTATCTGTTCTATAGGAATACCTGTCCTTTTCTTTCTGATTTTTTTCTTTTCTTTTTTCTCTGAAATAAACCACTTCCTAATTAAACGAGGATCCAGAAGCGAATCATCAATGTTCGATTCATGTTCATCCCAATATTTCTGTGCTTCCTCTATTGCATCATCCCTGGTTATTACTCTTCTTTCGTTCATCAACCAAGCCGCGACAGGATCAAGCACCCCCCAGGAAATCATATCTTTAATCCATAAAACAGCCCAAGGATAACCAGCATTCTCCCAACGTTGTAGGGTTCCGTTATCTGAATCGACATCACCAAGTAAAGTGCCGACAATAGACCCAACGCCCCAATTGAATAAATACGCGAAGTTTACAGAGCCATATTTATACCAACGAGAGATACTAGCAACCGCCGGTTGCCTATTAAGAGTGTGCCCATACCCTTTCATCCACCATCCAAGCACATCAGCACGTGTAAAGTTCCCTGCGTCTTCAAAGTGAAAAGACGGTATTTCCCGAACTTCATCCATTAAAGCAAGAAAGAAAGAGATCCTTTCCTCCGAATCCCATTCAACATAATCTTTTGCAGATTCTAGTAATTTTATAATATCATCAAGCTTTTTAAGAATTATTTTACCATCTCGAGGGGGTAATGATGTGTTATATAACCATCTACGCTCTTTAGGGTCAGGATAAACATTCTCTACAATGGCCTTACCTCTGACGGTCACGCATTCCTGAAAAACATCATTAAATGAGGTTGAGTAATATGAAAAAGTCTGCTTCCATAAATCTGCAAGATGAGTTTCAAGATCCTCATCCATATCATCATTTTCATGCTCGCATATAGCAGCAAGTAAAAACTCATCAAATGAATCTAAAGCCAACAGGGCATAATTCTCAGTTTCTGGAGCATCATTCTCAAAAACTGCGGTTTCGAGCCATTCAAAGAACAAATCCACCTCTCCAGATTTACTTAGCAGTTTCCATTGCTCCCAAATATATCTGATCAGCTCTGCAAGTGGCCCATACTTTGTATCTTCATCAGAATCATCTAATTCGCCTACTGAGCCAACGAGTTCTTCAACACACTCTTCATATGCCTCTAAACTTCGAAAATGTGATACGCTGCTAGATGACGGGTTGAATAGGACTAAACACCTTCCCTCAATAGATGTTCCCGGCCTACCTGCTCGACCGATTAAATTTGCAAATTCTTTTACAGAAAGCGTACCAGGATAACGATGAAGGGTTGGCAAGAGTACTGTCTCAAAAGGTAAATTAACACCTTCTGATATAGTCGAAGTAGCTACAACGATATTTATTATCTTTTTTTGAATGAGCTTAATAAGCATATTCGACATTACGGAAGGCATTTTGCCATGATGCAATACCACTCCATAAGTTAACAGCTTATACTCCCTGGATGTTTCACCAAAACAATCTGCACATGTTGCTAAACAGTCTTCGTATAATTTTTTCTTTTTCCCTTCTTCTGGTTGGAGAAAAAATATTGGTTTATCAACATCTTTCCAGTCCCTGCTCAATAAGTCTAAAAACGATTTTGCATAATGCTCAGGATTAGCTGTTATTGATACGAGTACAGCATGAAAGCTATCACCCTCTTCTTTCTTTGCTGCAAGATGCATAGCACTCCACAACAGGTGTGCACGCATCTTCACCTCTAAACTTGCACTCGCTGCAAATGCATTTCCAGTAGGGGGATGTTGGGGGAATGGATTGACAATATATGGCCGTTCTTCCTCAGAACTTCCTTGCACAACAAGCCTTTGGCCATCCAACATGTCATACTCGATTTTCGTCCGACCATTACTGTTGCACAGTAATCGACCAACTAATTGTCGGGTACTACGGTATCGGGTGGCAATCGCAGCACTCTCTTTTTCTCCCGTTACCCACTGGGCAAGGTTTGCTTTTGCATTGGATGCAACGGCAGATAAGGCAACTACACGCAGTTTGTCACGATCAACTAACGAAAATATTCTCCCGACAAGTGACTCAAGGTGGAGCGATCGATTTTTCGACGTTTTCAACGTTTCAATATTATCATCAAACGCAACGGTGTGGGCTTCATCAACGATCAAACAACATATTCGTTGAACAATCCCAGAGCCCAAGAACCTCAACAATGCCTCAGCCTTTTCATGGGTCGAGATCAATACACAGGAGTTTTCAATATTTGTTGACGCATCAGAAGGGCCCCAATCATTTCCCCCATACATTGATGAAACAGAAACATCAGCGATTCCAACTCTTCTAAATACATCGGCAATAGTAGCTTCAACCTCCATTGCAAGAGCGCGAGAAGGGACGAGATACAGAACTATGGGTGATGTATCGCTAAGACTAGTAAATTTCGTTGAAAAGAGACTTTGAAGTATTGCCAGTTCGGCGATCCTTGTCTTCCCAGATCCAGTTGGAGTGCATAGTGCGAATGAATTTTTGGCTGACAACTCTTGAATACCAGCTAACTGTGACGGCCAAGTTATGGTTGTATTTGAGTTGAACGATCTCTGGACATACCTTTCAAACGCCTTTTGTCCTGTTTCATTTACGGTACCAATCAGTACCTGCACCGATCTTCTGAGTGATTTTTCATGATTATCTCTAAAAATAATATGAATTAGTCTTGCAAGCAGCCATGAATGCGTATCATCACCATACAACATAGCTTTACTTATTCTCGCTATATCGTCGAAAATCCGTTCAATACGATCTTCTTCACCCCATCTAAGCCAGGAACAGAAAATGCCAAAGCACCTCAAAACATCAATTGATAGATCAATACCGTATTTCAGTTGTACATCTTCTGCCTGCTCTGCTGCCTCTTGTAAATTCCTTACACCCAGTATTACTGTTTTTTGAAGATTCTTATAATCACCCTTTAAAAAATAAAAAATTGCTCTGGAATACCCACCTCTACTCTGGTCCTTACTCAGAACTCCAAGCGCTCTAGCCGAGTACCCTGCTAACTGATATGAAGCAGCTGCAAAAAAGTATAGATTTACGTCGGATGGATTTTCCTGTACTCCCCCCAACCACTCATAAATTTCAGCAGCTCTGCGTAAATACCTTTTACTTTGGTTCTGGTCGGTTTCTCTTAAGAGTAATCCTGCCTCCAACAACTGTTCTGCATCTTGTAATCTTTGCTTTGCTTCACCAGCTTTCCAGGACAGTAGTCCAACACTACTCTCCTGATATCGTGTTTGATGGCTATAGAGCCTAGCTATAGACCTGGCCATCTTATCACCGGCCAGCCGTTCCCCTTTTGCATGAATCAATTCGAGAAGCTCTGGAGATAAATCAGTCATGGATCTCCCCCAGTTTTTTGTAAATTCGTTTTATCTTATCTACGACCTCTAAGATCTGGATTTCTGCAGCATTGAGTTTTCTCTTAGCTGCATAGCTCGTGTGAGGTTTATCAGTCGGTATCCATGTTGTTTCTCTTACAGGCTTTCTCCCACATACATAGACGCTAAAATCATAACGTTTCACACTACCGTTTTCAAAATAGAGTTTTCGTAAAGCGTCTATCCACTCTTTTGCATAATCATCATCGGCATAATCCTCTAATGCCTTTATAGTTCGTAACAAATCTACAGGTTTTTTAACCGCAGATTTCGATAGCTTTTCATGGTTGTCATTAATCAATGCGGCACTATGTCCCCTTGTGCATTTTGCTTCACAAGCCATCCAGCTAACAATGTTGCCCTCTTCATCACGGGCAAAAGCCAGTCCATCATCGCCGGTTCTCCCCATTATTCTCTTTCCCCATTCACCTGTATTTTTTATTTCTTCTAACTGTTGAAATGCAGTTGTATGGGCTCGAAACAGATAAACTGGTACCTCCCAATCGACGTCATCCAATAAATCGATATGTTCGGCAATAATTCCAGTGAGAATCTCTCCAAAAAAACCTTGCAAAGCAATAATGTCAAATTTATGGGGGTACCCAAATGCGGGATCTATTTTCTTCCCATAATGAACCGGGCTTAGACTATCACCAAGCGGTGCCCGTAAAACGTTTCTCGCTCCCTGATGCGCATGGTCGATATATGCCACAAGCTCCTGCCAAAACTCATCCGGAACACCAGATAGTTCAGTCAGCAAAACATGTAGATATTTCTTTCCATTCACAGTGGGGTCTACATTCAACCATTGCGAAAATTTTGGTAATTGTGGTTTCTCAGCTGATTTTTTTGACATATCGCCCTAATCAATACTCATTCATTTCAATACTATTTGGAGGTTTTTAATCTTTTTACAAATGATGCCCAAACAATCTCATAATCTTTTTCGCGGTCACAACGGTCAAACGGGGCCTCGTAGACGATGGTGCGTTCTTTCGGGCCGCCGGGTTGGGTGTCGTCGATGATGGTGCGTTCAACGGTGCCGGATTGCATGTCTTTTATATCATTCCAGCCTATGGGTTCTGTTTTAGTTTTGTTGCGGGGGTAACCTACGCCGGGGAGGCCTTTGGAACAGGTGAAGACTATGCGGCCGTTGCGGTCGTACCAGGTGTCGGATTCGTATTGGCGCATTACCGGGAACTGGACGCGGTAGATGGTTTTGAGTTCGTCGAGGGTGAGGTCCAAAGCCATAGCGGTGAGGACATCGATCTCGACGAGGGCTTGGCGACGTGCGTAGTCCGTGCGCAAGGCGCAGTTGCGGTTCCAGGTAGGGGTGAGGTCGGTGAAAAAGGCGTTGGGGAGGCGAGGGTCGTTTTTAGCCCAACAGTCGGATTTGTATCCGGCCCTCCAAGAATTTTGCCAAAGCTCTTCGTAATGTGAATTCAAACAAGAAAGACCAAGCCCCCTTACCACTAAAGAGCTTGATGACTCTTGTAATAACGGCATCAGTCGCAAAGTTGATTCATAAAGATCACTGCGACCTGTAGTCTTGATAAAAAAGTCGAACACCAGTGAGTAGCACAAGACTGCATACTCAACCAGCACATTCTCATCCTTGAAAGTTAACGATATAACGGGGTGAATATGTGCTGTTTTTTTAGGAAATATAGATGAAATTAATGTGCGCTCGCCCGACTGACTAAGTTGCCTTCTGCAACAAAGCCGATAAAAATCAGTTACAGGGAGCTCTGATTTTTGAAATTTATGCGTCCGCCTTCGATACTCAGCTGCATCACAATCAGGCACATAATTGGTTCTTGGCAGATAATCATCGGGTAACGTTGTTAAATCTAAAATATCGTAATGAGAGTTCTGTGTGCATTCAGCCCTTGGCGTTTTATTGAACGGGTTCCCGACAAAAAAATGTGGCCCAGACAGAATCCACTGTGTGGCATCCTCCGGAAAGCTAGTATGTCGACTGATCGTACCGTCTTTTTGGGCATTCGTTTCATGCCACATTTCAGTTGAGTAATACCCCCCCTGCAGATCTCCTAATCTTTTTGGTTGAGCAGCAAACTTTCTCAAAACCTCAACAATCTGGTTTGAGTGCACGGCAGGAAGACGAGCCTGTAGAGCTTGTGTTCCCTCAGAGTCATAAAGTTTAGCAAAAAGTTCCAGCTCTTGTTCTGAGCAATGAATGATCCGCTCACGATGCCCTGCAATATTCCATTTATTTTCATTATCTTTTATGCCAGGAACCGGTGCTTGGCTTTGATAGTCAAAACAGGCGTCTACAGTTGAGGGAATATACAGATTGGCAAGATGAGCAAATGAGACATCAAGAGTAAGGTTGTCTTCATCTGCTGTGTTGGTAAAGATGTTCACGCTAAATTTCGCATGATGGTCCACCTCTGCAAAAAGACTTAGTTCATTCTGGAACTGAAAGTGATACCGAAGTCTCTGGTATACCTCCTGTCGAAAACTTCCTCCTTTCGGATCATCATAAATCCCTTCTGGATGAAGAAATCCAGCCACACCTCTTCCTGCGCCAATTGCCCATGCCTGTGGTAGAAAACATTTATACAAATTGGTCTGCATTCGTTTCAATTGTGGATAGTTCTGAAAACCATTCAGAAAATTCTGGGTAGCCGATGACTCTTCATAGCCAGCAAGATATCCACTGAGCAAACCATATTTCCCTATAACCTCCTGCCGCTTTTCCGCCATTTTCGAGGCAGACAGTTTCCGCAATACTGAAAGCGGATCCTTGTCACCCATCACCCCACCTTCATTCCACTCCACCTTTAACCACGGTGGATTCCCCAGAATAAGATCAAAGCCACCCCGATCAGCAAACATCGAAGCAAAATGCAGCTCCCAATGATGAAACCGATATCGCCCAGCCAGCTCCTGCACCAATCCCAGCCTGTCATTCTCCCGGCACAGCTTATCCACATTCACATAACCCAGCTCGTCCACCAGATTAATAGACATCTGTTTCGGTCTGGTATCCGGATAAAGCCGCATCTGCCCACCAGCATCGGTCTGCTCAGCCTCAAATAGATTCCCTTCAAGCAGTAGGCTCATATCAAACATAAACTCGGCACGGCTCGGCAACAGATCCGCCTTTTCGATAGGCCAAAACCACAGCGCACACCAATAATCCATCACCAGTTTCAACCGACGATAGGGGCTGGAGTTGCGTACATCTTTGGCAAGCACCTCCTGATTATAAATCCGGTCCTTTGCTTCGGTGGTGGTTAATCGCAGCTCAGAATCGATCTCATTCTGGCCATAGACTTTAAGCGGATCGGTGGTGCGGCGGCAGATATCCCGCTGCATCTGTACATGGCGTTTATAGAGCTTATCTACTTCTGCCGAGAGTTTTTCCAGCTGGTCGATTTCATACTGCTGGAACGGCTCGGTAAACTCCTTGCGCCATTCATTGATTGCTTTTATCTGCTCTCCTGCCAGCTGTTTGACCACCTTATCGGTATAGTTGGCCATGGATTTATCCGGCAGCAGGAAATGGTAGACTGTGTCAGGCTGGCGTTCCTCACCCGGCATTACCCGCTCGGGGACTTCATCGACCCAGAGATTGTCGCCACGCTGTCGTTTTTTCAGCAGGTTTGAGCTATAGACCTGCCGTCGCGCGCCCACCAGAGAATTACCACAGACCAGCTGGGTACCAAACCAGGGCACATAAGCCCCTTTGTAAATAGTATTGAGCCAAAGGGAGACTTCCGCCAGCTCCACCGCCACAGGGTTCAGATCAACGCCATAGACATTATTGTCGGCGATATACATCTTCACCTTCTGAAGTTCCTGCGGGTACTCCTCATGGGGGATGGTGGTGCCGAGTTCTTTTTGCTTAAGATCGAGATAGGCGCGGGAAAGCTGGTTGACCGTCTCGTTTAAAAACGCCGCACTGCCCATGGCGGGCTCGCAGACGGTGATCTGTAAGATACCGTCTGCGGTTTTATCTTTGAGCAGCTCCTTTAAGGCATATTTCACCAGACATTGGGTGAGCACCTCTGGGGTGTAGTAGGAAGCGGATTTTTCCCGGTCTCGCCCGGCAAGTCGGTAGATGAAGGTGCCTTTGGAGTAGACCATCAGGCTACCGTCCTTATTGAAGACCCGCTCATCCTCCGTGTATTGCTCCAAATCCTCCGCCTGTACGAAATAGGCGGTGGCAAGTACATCGTGAGTATCACCCGCCTTTTTCACCTCATAGAGATCGGTCTCGGCAAAGAACCCCTGATAGGAGAGCAGCGCTTCATAGACTGCACCCAGCTGGTTGATGCCAAGCTGGGAATAGGAAATGCGGCCGCGTCTATTTTTTTTGCCTTTCTTGGGACGGGAGAGCGACATCAGCTCGATGATTCTCTGCCAAACATGGTTGCGGAATTTGACCTTATTCAGGATCTTCGTCTGGGCCGGATCGAAAAGATGCGATCTGAGTGGGGCCATCCGAAAGGTATGGTGGATGGAATCAGCATACATATCAAGCTGCTTGGGCTGAAAGCCATCGTAGAGCAGCTTGAAGAGTGTTGCGATCGACTCATAAAGGTAATAGCCGTTACGTGATTCCTCGGTAGTAAGCGGTACCATCTCGAGATCGCGCAGCGACTCGAGGCTGTAGCCTTTACGGTATTCCTCCGACTCTGTCGGCAGATAGCCAAGCTCAGGCCGTGCCTCGATATAAAAGAGAAAAAGCATGCGGTACATATAGCGCAGACATTCACGGCTGAGCTGGTTGGCACGATCGAGCCCGAAAACTTTTTCCTTTCTTGTTTCTTTTAAGTACCAGAGCGCTTCATTGCCCAGCAACTCGATAGCCTCACGCAGCGAATATTTCAGATCTTCAGAAACTGCGAAGGCATGCTTATGGGAGTTTTCATCAAGGGTGTCGAGCAGCGGCGTACCGTCCTGCGGGCAAATTGACTCACGATGCAGCAGGGCAGCCATTGCCTGAAGGGTGGAGGGTTCCTTGCGATCAAGAATTTCGCGGAAGTCAAAACGCAGGATGCGCTTCTCATGCCATTTGGTTCGATCCAGCAGCAGGAGCTGGCTAGAGCTTATCAGAATCACCCAGCGAGGCGGTTCGCTTCGACTGAAGATTACTTTGGTAATCACTTCTTCAAGAAGGTCTTCGATCCGATCTTTGTCTTCTGTTGTGGCCGGATACTGCTCAGGGAAAAAAGAAAGCTCAAACGGGTCAAGTTCTTCACCGTGAATATCCACAGCCTCGACAATCCATAGCTCGGGAGAACCATCCGCTCTTTTTACCCCGCCTATCAACGGCAGAATGGCACCGTTTTCGGTATCGGCAAACTGCGGCTCAAACCGATAGCCCAAAGCATCCAGCAAAGCTGCTATAAACTCGCGCTGCACGGTAAGCCTGTCTGCGGTTCTTTTTACCTTCGCCAGGCTGGCGCGCATGGAAAAATAGGGCTGACGAAGAGACTGCAGCTGTTTGTAGGGCTGCTTAATCGCTTCTTCCTCTTCTCTTTGCTTCCACCCTGCAAAGACCGATTTCAGGTCATTCTCTAAAATTGCCGAGAGATAGTGATGGGTATAGAACTCGTTTTCGTTGCTGATACCAGTAATATCGATAGTCATCAGGAATCTCCCTTCAGTACGGCAATAACCTGGATAAACGGGTTATCCTCAGTGGTCATGCTGTCTTCCACCCAGCGCATAAATTCGTCGAACTTGCGATCGATCTCGCGTTTTTTCTCTTCTTTTTTGCTGAGCTGACGTTTTTCTTCGAAAAAGAGGTCCAGCTGGCGGTATTGTTTGCCTTTCAGCTTCTCCAGTGCGTCGAGGTGTGTTTGCAGTTTAGTATTGATATCTTCCTCAAAGCTTGCCCGTTCAGTGGTCATAAAGGCTTTTGTCTGTTTGACAGCTTCAGGAAGCAACCTTTTGAGATTATCGAGATCCACCTCCTGATCCGGATTGGGAAATTCTCTGGTGCCAAAACCCGTGCGGGCCAGAAGCGGTGCAAGCCGCTCAATCTCTTGAAAAATACCCTGATTAAAGTTCACCCCCAGCCAGTAATGCAGCAGCGGTTGTCCCTTACGGTTGGGGATCAGTGCTGAGAGCAGTACCACGACCTCTCCGGCAGCCAGCCTACCTGGAAGAGTCAGTACGGGAGCTTCATGCCTGCCGAATCCTGCCACGACCTTGTCGTTAATCCACTCGACCAGCGGATTCTGCTCCCAGAGATAGTGGACATTCGGCCAGGCGTTTTCGTCTTTTCGGCTGCGCTTGATTTCGTTTTGAATTGTGTTTGTTTGTGCAGAAAGAATAAAATTATCTTTCTCAGGCCATACCTCGCGCGGCAGAACATATTTGAGTCTGCGTTTCAGATCCTCCCCGGCAAAAAGTTCGATTTCCTGATTGTCGTCATCAAAGCTGATTTGCAGCTTATCTTTCTCCCGCAGGTAGTTAACTGCGCTTTTCAGGTAGTGGTAATCGTTCTGGTAAAGACTCGACATAGAACGAATTGCATCCACCGCGCTGTCGTTCTGTTCATCCTGTTTATCTGCATCTTCAAAAAATAACGAGAGCGGATCATCAGCTTCCAGCTCCTGTCCGAACTCGTTTTCACTCAGGCCTCGCTCCATGGCATCTGCGGTGATCTTCTCTTCTGCATCGATATCATAGACCCCCATCAAGGCGGAAGGATCACCGATATTTTTCACCGCTTCCTCATCCTTGGTGATAAGAAGCTCAAGTATACGCATATCGCCCTTGATCTTCGGGTTTTCACTCTGGTTGACGAGGTAGAGAATCTGGGGAGCCTTTTCCTGGCCATAACGGTCCACACGGCCGTTACGCTGCTGGAACACCATGAGCGACCAAGGGATATCGAAATGGATGAGCCTGTGGCTGAGATAATGCAGGTTGATACCTTCGGAGGCAACATCGGACGCGATCAGCAACCGGACTTTTGCCTCTTCCTTGCCGAAATCCTCCACGATGCGCTGTTGTTCGATGTCGGCCATTGAGCCGTGGAGAATCTCGACCTGATCTTCTTTTAGCCCCAATTCCCCCGTAAGGTTTGCCTCGAGAAAACGAAGAGTCTCAATTCGCTCTGTGAAAATAACCAGGCGATCATCTTTCTTTTTGCCGCTCCAGCCAAAGCCTTTTTTCTTGTCTTTGATGACGGCAACTAGCTTCTGGTATTTGGCAAACTGATCGGGAGTTATAGCCTCAACCTGTTCGGCAAGCTCGGTGAGGCTCTCAATATCCTTATATGCTTCTCTACCTGAATCGTTTTCAAGCCGCTTGAGCCTGTTATTGATGGTTTGCAGGCAAGCTGCAGGAGACGAGAGCAGCGCTTTTTCAAGAGTGGTCTTAAAAAGTTGCCCAGCCCCTTTGCGCTGATCGAGTCTTGCGAACTTGAGCCGGGCAAACACATCAAATGCCTGCTCTTCAAGAGGTGAGGCCTGGCAGTAGGCTTTGCTGATCTCACGGGGCTTGAAGGCGTTTTGTACCTGGTCCTGAATGTCCTTTTTAAAGCGCCGGATATAGAGCCCTTTAATGTCTTCAGGCCCGTAATCTTCCGGGTTGGCAATTGCGGTGGGGTCAAGCATGTTCATGAGGCTGGCGAAGCTTCTCGCCTTGCCGTCATGGGGGGTTGCCGAGAGCATGATAAGGGTGTCAGACCTGTCGGCAAGCAAATTGGCCAACTTGGCCCTTTGCGACTTGCCGTTGCCACGCTCAGCAACATTGTGTGCTTCGTCGATTACAATGATATCCCAGTAGGCATTTTCGAGGTGAGTTCTGTACTCGGTATCCTGTTTCAGGGTATCAATAGAGACAATGGCTTTGTCGTAATAGTAGAAAGGGTTGTGGTTGGTCGGGATTCTATTGCGTACCCGATTAATACCGACAGAGTCGAGACGCACCAGTGGGATGGTAAAGCGACTCCACATCTCCTTCTGGAACTGGGTGAGCATGGACTTTACCACCAGCACCAGGATACGCTTGCCGCGTCCGCGCCGAATCAGCTCGCTCATCAAAATCCCGCTGGCCAGCGTCTTACCAAGACCAACAGCATCTGCGATAAGAATACGTTGCCGTGGTTGCTTTAACGCCTGTATTGCAGGGTCGAGCTGATACGGAACAAGATCCATAGCCGCTTTATGCCCTGCATAAAGACTGGCATCGGTAGGTGCCTTACGGCGCAACAAGCTTTCCATATAGAGCATTGAAGCCTGGTAGGCACTGGAGGTGTCTTGCACCAATTTGGTATCGACAGGATCAAGGATTTCGATATCTGTATCAATACGGCTCAAAAAAATAGCTTCCTTATCCTTTACAAGCTCGGATATACCCACCACAGTAATCGCCTGACCACCCGTCGAGGTACGGTCGACTTTTCTTACCAGCCATTCGGCATCTCTTATAACCACCCGCGCTCCGGGTGCATAATGTACTTGATTTTCCATATATTCAGGCAGCCTGCCGTTGACGTTTGCGCTCTAATTACCCCATCTAACAATACATTTTGCGTGGGATTATCCTACTACTCCCACCGCCGCAGTCAATTGAATTGTACTGTAACTTCAGAGAACTATATCGCTGTGCCTAACACGAAAATACTACACAAATGCAGTCGTGACGATTAAGATATTGCTTTCTATATTTATTTAACTGCTTGCACAATATCCCCCCTATGAGTCCGTCAGACTTTTGGGATTCATGTGCTGTAGTGTTAAATATAGCTTGAACCTGATATTGATAAGGGCTCAGGTCATGACCAAGAAGCGTCATCGCCCGGAAGACATCATTGCCAAGTTAATGGATGTGAAGAGGTAATCAACTAAGGTCTCCCTATGACCAAGACAATCAGGCAATTGGCCACCAGGGATGTCATCTATTATCGTTCACGCAACGATTATTGAGTAATCAAGTAATAAATGAGTGATAAGGGCGCGAACTTTACGGTCGCCAAGCGTGCTAACAACACATCAAATAATCAGCACATTCAAAATCATAAGGGAACGAATATATGTCCAAACAAATCGCTGTAGTAGATATAGAAACCACAGGATTTTTGAATGACGGTGGAACTATCTGCGAAGTTGGGATTGTTGAGTTGGATCTCAACACTGGAGGAAGGCGAGTAGTTTTTGACAGTTTGTGTGTAGAAGAGCCTTTTCGATCAAATCCCTTCAATGCATGGATTTTTCAAAACAGCGACATGCGCATTGACGATGTATTAAATGCTCCATTACTCCAAGACCTATTAGAAGTTATCCAAAATACTCTTAATAGTTATCCGTTAGGAGTCACCGCATATAACAAAAATTTTGATTTTGATTTTTTGTCTTCAAGGAGCATATCCATTCCGAAAGAGTTGGAATGCCCTATGAAACTAGCGACACCTATCTGCGGATTACCCTCACGCCACCCTAGTCATGGGAAATACAAGTGGCCAAAATTTGAAGAAGCATGGGCGCATTTTTTTCCAGGAGAACCATATGTCGAAGCTCACCGTGGTGCTGATGATGCCATGCATGAGGCTCGCTTAGTGCACAAACTTTACCAGATGGGAGATTTTGTTTTGTAACTGAACATTTAAAGTGCTTAATGGTGACCGGTGTAAATCAATCTGATACAAAACAATGATAGAAGACGCACTCTAGCTAGCCTGCAGCGTCTTCAAAAGATGTAGGTTAGCATTGAAGGTGTTGGCAATCGCTTGTCGAAATTAGCAGAACGTTTTTCAGCAAAGAACAGGTTAACTACCTCGGCCTATAAAAGTAAGGGAGGGGATATGGCCATAACGAACATGCAGCAGGCGATGGCCGCGATGGGGGCTCCATACGGCAAGACGATACCGCAACTGCGGAACCTGGCGCTTCGGCACTGGAAGGAATGGCGTCCGAAGGAGACAGCGGCACTGCAGGAGGCGGGGAGACTCAGGTACGACGCCCAAAAGGCGGCGGAAAGGGCGCATAGGGAGATTCAGCAGTTGCTGAGGGCAGGGTATCAGAACCACGAAGCTGAGGAGGTGGTACTGAGAGAGTACATCCTGCTAGAACCGGAGGAAGAGATGAACGACTGGTCGGAGCTGTAGTACCTGAACTGACCTCAACACCTCAGCAATGTCCGGATCACCGAAGACGTCCACCAGGGTTAAGGTGGCGAATCGGTCAAGTTCCGCTACAACATCGCGGCTATCTAGCCCCTGAAAGACATTGAGCAAAACAAGCGCAGGGCGCCCCACCGAAGAGCAAAAGCCCCTGGCTCGATACTTGTGGGACTGGGACGATATTCTCAACACCTTCAGAAAGGCGTTACACCGGCGAGGGAGTTGTCAATTGCCAGAGACTCCACCAAGGCCCCCCACTACACCAGCCACATCCGGTCAGGCTCCGTAAAGAACCCAAAAAGATTCTCTGATCCAGGAAGGGGTGGTGAAAAAACATTTTCAAAATTTGGAGACTTACAGAGGAAAAGAACATCACTTTCAGTGAAGGCGCCCCCGGCAGCGAGTAGAAGTGCCAAGACCAGCTACAAAATTGACGTAAGCATTACAAACCGCTTCTCAGCAATCACAAAACTTGTAGCTAAGGGATTTTTTTACCAAGGGATAACCAATGCCCGTCCCCTCCTCGATCAGTTGAATCATGAAACTCCGGTTTTTCTTTTACGAGAGCCTCAACACTGTTGGAAATATGGTTCGAAACCTATAGCGCGTGAAGAATACACAAGAAATGAACATTGGGCTTCAGCCAATTAGCTGAAGCCCAATGTTTTATATGCTAGATTCCAGAGGATTTGAACTTTTCGTTTAAGACCTGGAAGTCACTTTAAATAGACCACCATTTGTTTGCAAAAAGTCTGCAAAAACGAAAAAAGCACTTACAGCATATTGCCGTAAGTGCTTGAAATCGATGGTCGGGGCGGTAGGATTCGAACCTACGGCCTCCTGCTCCCAAGGCAGGCGCGCTAACCAGGCTGCGCTACGCCCCGACTCTATCAAAAAAACAGCCCGATCTCAAACAATCAACCGGGCTAGGTATTTGTTGGCTCCCCGGGACGGACTCGAACCGCCGACAGGGTGGTTAACAGCCACCTGCTCTACCAACTGAGCTACCGAGGATTAAACTATCCGCCAGCGACAATTCGTTTTGCCCGTCGCAACCGGATGAGGCGAGAATATAGACGAATGGGGGGGTAGTGTCAACGACTTTTTCACCCTTTTTTTCTACTTTCTCGCCAAATCAGCAAAACTCACGGAATTTCAACGACCGACCTTCAAACTCTTTTGCGTTTTTCCTGCTGACGCCCTTTTCTGCTGCGGTCACCGTCAGCATAAACCTTCAATCCGAACCACTGTATCTTCATAGATCGTGCACTAAATATTGTAGCACAGATCAGGCCAAAGTATAGGGCCGAACACCTGAATTCACAAAGCCTCCAGCAATTCCAAGAAGATAGTTTCACTCTGGCTGCGGCTGATCGCCAAACATGCCCTTGAGGAGCTTCATGGCCTCATCCATAGACGGTTGTTCGTCCTCGGCCACATGGTGCATACGACCACCGGCGTGCTGTGTCGGACCAGACTGCATCATTCTCATCTGTGGTGAAGATGAACCGTATGGATCTTTCAACCAGGCGATGGTCTGCTGGGCCATATGTCTCGCCATCATTTCCGATTCTTTATCGTAGATGGCCTCAATCCCGGCCGGATGTTTAAAATATTTGCCATCCACCCTTCCCTTGTCAAGCGAGGTTGCCACCATGTCCATCTTCATGCCCATCAGGTCTGACTCGGTCTTGAGAGGCAATGACGAGCCGCGTATGGAGTATACCGTGACCCCCATGGCGCTTGATTTGTCACAATCATAGCCGAGAATACGCGCCGCGAACTGCTCGACACTGCCGCCCAGACCATTGACGACGCTCATGCCAAACCGCTCTGAGTTCTGCTGCACCGTGTTTTGTTCTGCTCCGCTCAGCTTCTCGTACTCCTCCACCATGAGCCTGATGGGGTTGACACTCTTCACCCCGCTCTCTTCATTCAGATCGTAACTGTAAACCCACTCCGGGTCTGTGATTTCAAGGGTCTTGTTCTCGACCTTCATCCCCATCATACTGGTTATGGTTTGGCGATACGTAGCCGTCTGTTCACCGTAGCCGCGAACGTACAGAATCTCGGTGCCCTCTTCCATTCCCGATATTGCGTACTGAATTTTACCGCTTTCAAACGGCAGGTTCTGGAGAAAAGGGTTCTTGTCTTTAGCGTCTGCAGTCACAGCCAGAGCCAATAATGAAATACATACAACCAGGTGTCTGAGTTTCACATGCGCCTCCTGTTGTGCGTCTGAATTCGTTATCACAAGTAATTTTAACGGATGAATGGCCTGAACCGGACAATGTCATAACAAACTATAACCGTATCACACGCTCTATTTTCTCTCTACCCTGCAACTCCAATTCTCTATTATATGGAGTCTTCCGTACATTTCGCCCCTCAGCCGACAACGTTTTTGAAAACATGAGCCGCTTTTACGATCTGCGCATCACTCATATAAAAATGAGGTGCCAGGCGCAGAACGCCTGTAGGCCCGGTGAACGTCACCCCCTCGCTCTGCAACTTGGCCATGACGGCCTGCGGGTCTGCTGCAACCTGGATCGGCACGATACCCGATCGATGCTTTTGAGTCGGCATCAGCACTTTCGCTTCCCTCCCGGTAACGCCCAGAGACAACAACTCTGCCACAAAAAGGTCCTGCAGGCGAAACACCTCGTCACGCACCTGCTCCATGGAGTTTCTGGCAAAAACATTCTCCATTACTTCCGCCAGCGCCGCCATATGATCAAAGGGCGAGGCTGAGAATTCGAACATCCTGCCATCCTTGTGAGGTTGCCAACTCAGATCAAGATAATCGAGCCCCTGCTCCATCATCGACGGACCACCCATGGTGATACGTAACTTGGCACGAAACTCTGGCGAGGTGTACATCAGGCCCGCGCCAAAAGGGCCCATCAGCCACTTCCAGCCCGAGGTGGCGATGGCAGCGATATTACATTCTTCGGGGTAGACCGGCAGACAGCCAAAACTCTGGGCGCAATCGACCACCAGATCGATATCCCGCTCCTTACAAAACGCTCCCAGCTCAACCAGGTCGGCAGCAAAACCACTGGCAAACTGTACATGGCTGATGGCAATAACCCTGGTTCTGCTGGTCACCAGTTTTTCGAGATCTCCCATTGACCAGCCGAGTAAAGTGCCGTTACCCCCGGTTTCCCCCACATCCGGCAACAACACCAGTTCCACACCCCGGCTCTGCTGGATCAGCCAGGGGTAATGGTTGCTCGGATATTCGTGGACGTAGCTGATAATCTGATCACCCGGCTCAAATGGGTAGCCGCCCGCAATCATGGATAAAGCTGTAGCAGTATTCTGGACAAAGGAGATATTCTCGCCGCCTGTTTTCATCATTGCCCCGGCGCTGTTGTGCAGCCTGGGAATATAATCGAGAAACTGGTGAAGCGCGGTTACGCCACCTGCTGCCATCTCCTTTGCATAACTCTGCATCACGTCCCGTGCTCCTGCAAAGAGCGGGGATATGGCACAGTGCCCCAGAAATACCTTGTCAGTATCACTTGAAAACAATTCGGTACATTTATCTATCATATGGTTCTGCCCTTCCCCTGATCTCATATTTGAAAAACTTTACCTAAAACCATGACTTTCTCCAGACTCTCTGCCGACACGTGCCACAGGATATCTTATCACAATTACTAGTCCCACATCCCTGCCCATTTTATAGAGCTTGTGGTCAGATATTATACAAGAAAACCACACAACCGATAAAGATCCACGCAAACCTTCTCTCGAGGAATGCAATCGTCTGGCTCTAAACGTTTTTTTATCCATTTCTTCCCAGTTGACATATACTGAAAATATACAGCTTGAATCAGGATCATCCGCAGGTGCTTTGCAGTCGACAAGAGCTATCTTCACGATCTGAACGCACAAGGAGCACGATGCAATGACACACACTGACCTCATATCTCCCCGGGAAGCCCCCACCCTCTATGATCTGTTCAAAGAGCGCGTGCAGCGCACTCCCCATGGTAAAGCCTACCGCTACTGCAACACAATCAGCGGTCAATGGCACACCCTGAAGTGGCAGGAAGCATACCAGCACGTAACGCAATGGCGCGCAGCCCTGGCCGGTGAACAGTTGGCACCCGGAGAGAGAATCGCGCTGATGCTGCCGAACTGCCCGGAGTGGGTCTATTTCGATATCGCAGCCCAGTCGCTGGGGTTGATCGTGGTTCCGCTCTATGTCAATGATCGACCCGAAAACATCGGCTATATCATGAAAGACACCGGGGCCAGGCTCTTTCTATGTCCGGGATCGACCTGCTGGGATCATCTCTCTCCGGTGTTCAACCAGATTGAGAGCCTGAAACGAATAATTACCATTGATTTCTGTCACCAGGTAAAAGACGACCCTCGTATAGCCTGCATTTCAGACTGGCTACCAGAGAAGGCGGAAGACATCCCCGAGTTATCGGTATCCCCGGAAGACACAGCAACAATTGTCTACACCTCAGGCACCACCGGCCGGCCCAAGGGAGTTATGCTCAGCCATAACAATATCATCAATAACGCCTATACCGGCCTGCAGTGCATCGACTGCTATCCTTCCGACATCTTTCTCTCCTTTCTACCTCTCTCCCATATGCTGGAAAGATGCGCCGGCTATTATATGCCGATGATGTCTGGTTCCAGCGTGGCATTTGCCCGCTCTATCCCAGATCTTGCCGAAGATATACGCCACATAAAACCCACCGTGCTGGTATCCGTGCCCCGGATATTCGAAAAGATCTACAGCAAAATACAGCATGACTTGGAGGCAAAACCACCTGTAATCAGGAAGCTTTTTGAGACTGCGGTACGTCTCGGCTGGCATAAATTCGAAATCAGCCAGAACCGGGCCAAGTGGTGTCCGGGCCAGTTACTGCAACCGCTGACCGACCTATTGGTAGCAAAAAAGGTGCGCACCAGGCTCGGTGGCAGGCTCAGGGTCATCATAAGTGGCGGTGCGCCTCTTTCAGCCGATATCGCCAAGGTGTTTATCGGTCTCGGCCTGCCCATCTATCAAGGGTACGGCTTAACCGAAACCAGCCCGGTTATCAGCGTCAACACACCCGCCCATAACATTCCCGCCAGCGTCGGCCGCCCAATCCCCGGCTTCGAGGTGAAAATCGGAGAACACGATGAACTGCTGGCCCGCGGACCATCTGTTATGCTCGGTTACTGGAACAGACCGGAAGCTACCGCAGAGACTATTGACACTGAGGGCTGGATTCACACCGGTGACAAGGTGAAAATCATTGATGAACATATCTATATCACCGGGCGATTGAAGGATATCATCGTGCTCAGCAATGGCCTGAAGGTCTCACCCGGCGATGTCGAACAGGCAATCTCCCTTGATCCGCTTTTTGAACAGACAATGATTATCGGTGAAGGCAAACCCTATCTGGTGCTCCTGGCTGTCCTCGCCAGGGATCGGTGGGAAATACTCGCTAAAGAGATTGGAGTTGCCCACGACGCCTCGGCCTTGAATCAGGAGATTGTGCAGAAGGTTATCCTTTCGCGGGTTGAGAAATTGCTCCATGGACTGCCGGGCCCCACCTTTATCAAACATGCGGTTCTCTCGCTTGAGCCATGGACAGTGCAGAGCGGGCTGTTAACTCCCACCATGAAGTTGAAACGCAAAAGCATCATGAACCACCTGCAGGATGAAATCGATACGATCTACGGGGACTGAGGCCGACTGAGCTGATTTATAAAATCACTAATATTCCGGTGCACCAGATCCGCCCCTTCACCGTTGATGATAATATGGCGTTTCAGGTTAAAGACAGTGAACTGCTTATTTTCAACCCGCAACTTTTTATAGACGTTTCTGCCCGCCTTCTTGCTGACCACCGGGTCCTGCTCTGTATGAAGAACGAATGAAGGCACCCGCACCGCCCGCAGGATATCTTCCATCTTGACCAGGAACCTGCCCACTTCCCGTATTCCCGTAAAAGGGTTACGTCGGTACGCGATATGCGGATTATCGGCCACAAATTCAAAATAGGGATCGGTACTGGTGCCTCGGACCCTGGTGACCATTCTGTTCCATACGTCGATCGCGGGCATGAAATTGGTGGAATAATCACTGAGCTTCAAGGGTGGGCAGATTGCCACCACACCGGCTGCCGCCGGCGCCCTGCCTGCGACATCAAGGGCCAGCCCCGCACCAAGTGAGATGCCGCAAAAGACCACTTTTTCACAGATCGTGCTCATCAGTACATAGGCGTCCTCTACTGCCTCTGTCCACTCATCGCAGGAGCGTATCGCCAGATCACGGGACGAGGTTCCATGGCCGGGTAGCCGCACAACATATACCCACAGACCTTCTCGCCGGAGGTGATTGCCAAGACTTCGCATCTCTTCCGGTGACGACATATAGCTGTGAATCAACACTACTCCGAGCTTACGCCGCCAGCCGCGCCAACTTGGCAGCAGAAACGGCTTACCGAAACTCTTGCGCTCCAGGTCATCCCCGTACCCGTACGCATGGTAATCCTCCTCAAACCTCCGGCGATCACGGGCCAGGAGGTAGCGGGCGATGTTGAAGCGGAGCATCGATGCCGGCTGCAGAGCATGATAATTGAGAGGCCCGCTCAACCACTCAAGCGGCTCCAGTTCGTTGGCCATCACCTCTATGGGGTTGTCTATCCGGCCACGGTGAAAACTGATCGGGGTGGTTAGGCGGGTTCTGTCCTGGTACAGCATATCCCCATCACGGACCAGAACCCCTTTATCTACGGCCAGCTTCAGAAAATTTTCGTAACTTGAGTACCTGTCATCAGTCAACAGGTGAGACTGGCTGCCCTGCAAAGTACTGTGCAGACATTTTTCGCAGTTCTTCATCTCACCTACCCGGTTGGCCATCAGGAAAACCCGCTGCCTCAGCTCAAGTTCCGTAATTTTTGCCTGGGGATAACGCCTCAGGACTGAAGCGAAAAGATGCTCGTGATTCACCGTCGTCAGTGAATAAATATCCCCCATATATCGCTGCATGATCTTTTCTGAAAGTTCACGCATTCGACTCTTCAGCTCAGGTGAAAGCAGGAACCCGTCGATTTTTTCTTTTGCGAGCTCGCGTTTGATCCTGCCATTACCAAGATATTCAGAAATAGCGATCGCCTTGCCGAAGCGCACATCGATATCCACACCGGACAGCAGCATAGTGCCTTCGGTCATGATCTCTTCTACCGTCCGTTCCGAAATATCACGCACCATCTTGGAGGCCAGACTTGAGAGAAGGTTCTCCCTGGCCCGTATCGGGTAATAGGTGACATTCACCGGTACAATATGGGTGGTTGCCTTACGTACCTGATGAATCGACTCAAGGTTGAAAAAATTCAGCAACTCCATTGAGTCATCTTCTTTATCCTCTGCTTTCTGCCAGAGAAACTGCCGGAACAGTTCACTGCGAAGAGCCAGGGCGGCAGCTCCGGTATGCGGCTTACGCACTCCTGTGGCCGAGGTGAGCATGTACTTGCCGCCGTGGGTTATCTGCTTGGTCTTGAGCATGCTGCCTTCGGGGAAAATTATCCAATGTGCTTCTCCGGTAAGGAGGCTGCGAACGATCAACTCGTCGCGCTTGGGATCGTCGGTGGAAACGGCGCCCACCATATCAAGGAAGGTGCGAAGGCCACCTTGAAACAAACCGGAGTGAGCGAGAGACCATACAGGAAGATTGGTGAGCTTATAAATATGATATGGGAGCAGAACGGTCTCAAGCCGGGTGAAATGATTAATCACGAAGATAGTCGGCGCATCGGGAATATGCTCGATATCGTGCAGGGCAACATCAGCCTTGGTCAGGTTGGAGAGTGCTTTAATGGCAAGGCCAGTGGTCAGATACGCGGATCGATTCATACACGAAGCCCCCGCACACTTAAGCCTACAGATATATAAACAATCCACCGGAAAAATTGTGTCATCACATAACTATATGTCATCTTATTTCTACTGGTCAAGCAGGGTGGCTAAATGGTGGGGTGGTCTTTTGAAATATTTTGTCGACTGGGGAGCCGCCGACTTGCACCACGGGCGAATACCAGGGAAAATGAGGGAAGCAGCGCCGCCAATTGCAGGGCCGGAACAGAACGTTACAGCCCCGGGCCGACCTGTCTTTAACCATGTATTTTTCTATATTTACGAGTATACTCATGGTATTGAACCCAGACGTCCACAGGACGTCGCTCACTGCACTTTCAGCTCACGAGGTGATCAATGGCACTTACTCTCTTCTACAACACCCCCGATTTCAGCCAATCGCATTTCATGGATGCACCTGCAGCCCAGATGCGACCAGCACCCGCAAGCGGCATCGCTCCAGCCAACTACCATGCCACATCCAATTTTCCGGAATATATCAAAATTGAGAGCGGTGAGTGGAAACTTGCTCCTGAAGGGCGGATGGATGCGGTACTGGTCTTCAAAGATGGGGAGTTCGAGGTAGTTGAGGCAAGACGCCTGCAGCATGGAGATATGGTTGTCACAGGCAGAACCGAAAATGGCGAAGAAGGCATCTATGTCCACGACAAGTGCTTCAGCGAGAAAAAAGAGAGCGAAGACAAGTTCACATTCAGATCGCGCGGCACCAGAGAGACCCCATTTTCCCACTCTTACGACAGCCTCTACGAGATATTGAAACATGACCGGGACCATGGCCATATCGTCTGGGTGCTGGGACCGGCTGTCGCCTTCGACAAGGACAGCCGCGACGCCATGCAGGGGCTGATTGAAAACGGTTTCTGCCACGCTCTGTTGGCCGGAAATGCACTTGCCACCCACGACATTGAGGCAGCGCATTTCGGCACCGGTCTCGGCCAGAATATCTACAGCCAGGCGCTGCAACCCCTCGGGCATTACAACCATCTCGATATTCTCAATGATGTTCGCAAGGCCGGGTCCATCAAACAGGCGCTGGAAGATATGGAGATCAAGGATGGTATCATGTACGCATGTGAAAAACAGAACGTACCATACATCCTGGCCGGCTCCATCAGGGATGACGGCCCCATGCCCGAGGTAATCGGCAACGTCTACGACGCCCAGGATAGTATGCGCAAGCACGCCCGCCGCGCCACCACGGTAATCACCATGGCCACCCAGCTGCACTCCATCGCGTTCGGCAATATGACCCCGAGTTACAAGATTCAGGACGATGGCACCATCCGCCCGGTCTACTTTTATATTGTCGACATGTCAGAGTTCAGCGCCGACAAGCTTGCCAACCGCGGTTCTGCCCAGGCCAAGGCAATCTTGACCAATGTACAGGATTTCATTGTCAATCTCTGGAACCATCTTCAGGAATGTTAGTGACAGGAAACCCCAATGAGCCACAGCCAGGGCGATCTGATGGCTATCAGAATTGCAATGAAAAGATCCTTATCTGACTTTGACAGTTAGAAGAAAGAGGAACGAACAGAAAGAAAAAAAAACATCTCCTGTGGGGTGAACCGGATGAAAGGCAGAAAGGTTCGTATTATCGGCGTGCCAATGGATCTGGGCCAACGCCAGCGTGGAGTCGATATGGGGCCGAGCGCCATCCGCTATGCGGGGCTGACTCACACCTTGCAGGAACTTGGCCACAGCATAACCGACAGCGGCGACATCGTCATTCCAGGCCACTACAGCCTTAAAACAACCGGGCTGCAGGATCGCATTGAACCGATTCGGATAGCCTGCGAATCAGCCTATAAGCTTGGCAGAGAGGCGGTGCAAAATGGCGAGATCCCAATTTTTCTGGGTGGTGATCATTCTGCCTCCATAGGCACCATAGGCGGTATAACGCATAACGAGGCTGTGGGCATAATCTGGATTGATGCCCACGGTGATTTCCATACACCAGACACCTCTGAAAGCAAGAATGTGCATGGAATGTCTTTAGCTGTGCTCCTTGGTCAAGGCCCGGAACAACTCGTCAACCTGGGACGGCCCGGTGCCAAAATTGCCCCTGAGCATGTGGTGATTATCGGTGTTCGCGATCTCGATCCGCCGGAAAAGAGGCTGATGAAAAAATCGGGTTGCACCATTTTCACCATGCGCGATATTGATGAGCTCGGCATGCACACTATCCTGCTCAAAGCGCTGGACACCCTCTCACATCTGCCAAAAATCCATGTCAGCTTCGACATGGACTCGATGGACCCCATCGAGGTGCCGGGGGTCGGCACTCCTTCCCTTGGCGGCCTTACCTACCGGGAAGGCCAGCTCATTATGGAGACTATCGCCGACTCAAATAAACTCATTTCCCTGGACATGATGGAGATTAACCCGATTCTCGATATCAGTAACCGCTCCGCCGAGATGGCAGTCTCACTGGTAGCTTCACTCTTTGGCAAATCAATTATCTAGCCGTCTGCCGGAAACAGAAAAGGCGTCTGCTCAACTGCAAGCAGACGCCTTTTCTGTTTTCTCTTTTAATCAGCTATCAAACGTTAAAACCGTAAAAAGCCGGAAAGACAACGATGGAGAGCAACACCATTACCTGAATAATGATAAAGGGTATCACTCCCCTGTAAATATCGGTGGTTCGCACCTCGGGGGGGCAGACCCCCTTCAGGTAAAAGAGTGAAAAACCAAAAGGCGGCGTTAGAAAAGAGGTTTGCAGATTCATGGCGATCAGGATAGCAAACCAGAGTGGATCGAGGCCGATCACAGCTGATATGGGCAACAGAATCGGCACCACGATATAACTGATCTCGATGAAGTCGATGAAAAAACCGAGCAACATAATCGCCAGCATCGACAGAATCAGGAAGGTCCATTTCTGGCCGGGAAGACTGGTCAGCGCATCTTCAACTATATAATCTGCTCCTGAATAGACAAAAACCATGGAAAAGGCTGTCGCGCCAATCAGGATAGCAAACACCATGGCCGTGATCTTGACTGTCTCAAGTGCCGATTGCTCGACAACTTTCAGGGAAAGTTTACGATACAGCGCCGCCAGCGTCATAGCACCTATACTACCCACTGCGGCGGACTCCGTCGGAGTGGCGATACCGGCAAAGATCGAACCGAGCACCATCACTATAAGAGTGAGGGGGGGAACTATGGCCTTCAGCGCCTTACCGATATTGGCCGATCTGGTTCCTTCCCGCGGTGGCAGTGGCGGAGCGACACTCTTGTCCAGAAAAGATATGCAGAGAATATAGATTATGTAACAACCCACCAGAATAAGGCCCGGCTTCACAGCTGCCTGAAACAGATCTCCCACAGGCTGCTGAAAGACGTCGCCAAGAATGATCAGTACAATCGAAGGCGGGATAATCTGCCCTAAGGTTCCTGAAGCACAGATAGTGCCGGTGGCAAGACGCTTGGAATAACCGTACTTGAGCATAACCGGCAGGGAAATAACGCCCATTGCCACGACGGAGGCGCCAACAACACCGGTGGAAGCTGCCAGGAGCGTTCCCACCAGTACGGTGCTCACCGCAACACCACCACGAATTTTACCAAACAGGGTACCCATCGCTTCCAGCAGACGTTCTGCAAGGTCCGACTTCTGCAGGATAATGCCCATGAAGATAAAGAGCGGCACCGCCATCAGGATGGTGTTGTTCATGATGGTATAAATACGAAAGGGCATCATGGAAAACATCTGCAGAAACTCTTCCGCCACATAGATCACGCTCAGATCAGGGACCAGTTCGACAATCGCTGCGAAAATACCGAAAAAAATCGCCACAGAACCGAAGGTAAACGCCACCGGATAGCCGACAACCAGCATCATCAATGCCGCTGCGAACATGACAATACCAACCATTACTTCACCTCCCCAGCTGAACCGGACGCATTCTCCCGAAATACCCGGTAGAGATTGATGTTTTTCACCAAATACCCCACCGAAGAAAAAATCAGATAGCCAAAGGCCATCGGGATCATTCCCTTGATAAGCCATCGATATTTCAACCCGCCCGGATCTTCGGAGATTTCGCCGATCTCCCAGGCATCACGGACGAAGCCGAATGAACCGAAAAAGATCAGCATAGCCAACGGCAAAAGCAGAAAAATGGTGCCATAGATATTGATCAAGGCCCTGGTGGTAGGTTTGAACCTGTCGTAAAGAAAATCCACCCGGACATGTTCCTCTTCCAACAGAGAAACAGAAACACCGAAAAGAATGACGATGGAGAAGAGATGCCACTCCATCTCCTGCATTCCCACAGAACTGTTGTGAAAAAAGTAACGCATGATGACATCGAAAAAGACGTTGACCGTCATCAGCACCAGAACAACCGCCAGTACCCGCCCGGCGACCCGGTTTATCCGCTTGTAAAATTGCTCGACCCTGACCAACATGATGAAGCTCCATTGAGATTGGCGTTTGCCGGTATCCTTTTCGCTCTCCGACATACAACACCATCATAACAAAACCGCCCATCCTCCGGCAGCGGAAGAGGGGCGGCTAAAAGCACTGCAACTACCGGCACTTCAAACCGGAAATGCTGAGTAACCGTATTTCTGATACGGGAATAAAGATTTGCACCTTACTCCTGGATCAGCAAATATCAGATTTACTCTTCAACCATTTCACTTGTCTGGATATAGTAATAATCAGACATTTTAGTCCACTCACGTGCCATTTTCATATAACCCTGCTGGGAATCATAGACTTCCTTGAAGTCCGCATTGCCAGCGGCATAACCGGTCATAACCTCGTCAGTCGCTTTCTTCATCGCCTTCAGAACTTCCTCTGGGAAAGTCTTTACCTTAATGTTCGGATACTCTGCCTTCATCTGGGCCCAGGCTTTGGCAGAAGCGTTGAAGTTTTCATAGTACATGTCTGCATTGGCTGCCTTGATAGCTGTTATCAGGATCGCCTGATATTCAGGAGGCAGTTTATCGTAGGCACGCTTGTTGATCAGGAACTGCATATCGGAGGCAGGCTCATGCCAGCCAGTATAGTAATACGGGGCGACCTTGTGGAAACCCATCTTGATATCCATACCGGGACCAACCCACTCAAGGGCATCGATGGTGCCACGATCAAGAGAGGTGTAAAGTTCTCCGGGAGCAATGTTGGTTACGTTAACGCCAAGCTTGGCAAAAACTTCACCAGCCAGACCCGGGATACGCATTTTCAGGCCTTTCAGGTCTTCAAGAGAATTGATTTCCTTACGGAACCAGCCACCCATCTGAACACCGGTGTTGCCGCCTGGATACGAGAGCACATCGAATTTATCAAAGGTTTTCTGCTGCAGCTCCATCCCCTTGTCATAGTACAGCCAGGACTGCTGCTCAGCTGCGGTCATACCGAAAGGTACAGTTGTAAAGAAAACGGAAGTGATGTCCTTGCCCTTCCAATAGTACGCTGCAGAGTGGCCGATTTCGTACTGGCCGCCCTTAACCATGTCGAGAATTCCCAGAGGAGCTTTATGTTTTTCTGAACCTTCTACACGGATCTCAAAGTTACCGCCGCTCATTTCCTTGACCATCTCAGCTACTTGTGGAGCAACCGATGCCAAAGGTGTCAGGGTTGATGACCAAGTGGTCGCCAATTTCCAGCGAATCTTCTTTGCTGCCATTGCCGGGGAGGCTGCGAGCAGGCACACTGCAGCCACTACCGCTACTTTTGTAAAGCGTTTCATCTTCTCTCCTGTGCTGTATTACGACGTATCTGTCCCTCCTAGCCTAATCCTATCCCGAATTTCCCACGAACATTGAACCAAACCATGTACAGCAGGTTTCGCTGCAACTTTTGAAGACAAAAGCTGACACGCATGATTTTGAGACAATATTCGCCAAAACTAACAAGAAATTCCGACGAGCCAGTGCGCCTCTGCGCACACGGATTAGTGCTTTTCCCGGCACATATCTAATACACTTCAAACCGGTTTCGCAAGTACAGAAACGCGGTTTACATAAGGAAAGTAATTTTTTCGAGGCAAAACACCCTCACAATTCAGGACATAATTGGATTTGGCCTAATTATATTAAGCTTTGCAGGCTTGAGGGAAATTTTCTTAAGCTGCAGCCTGAGTTGTCAGACAAATCTCAGGCTGCAACATGGAAGGAGAGGTTTTCAGCGGGAGCGAAAATATTTTTTCACGTATTGCATGTGTTCACGCATGGCTTCCCCGGCTTTTTCCGGTTCATGAGCCCGGATAGCAGAAATGACTTCCTTGTGATGTTCAAGCACATCATGCAAGGTATCGACATCCTGATACATATGAGCGAGATTCTTCTTGATGCCGATAAACAGGAAATCATAGAAATTTCTCATCAGGTGGATGAGTACCGGATTCTTGCTGGCAAAGGCCACGGCCATATGAAATGCGGCATCGGATTCGGTACTGATCCGGTCTTTGGAATCAAGGGATTCAGTCATTTCCTCCAGAGCCCTCTCCATAGCGAGGACATCATTATCGCTTGCCCTCTGGGCTGCGAGAACCGCTGCGTTGGCCTCCAGACCGAGGCGAACTTCGAGCAGGTCATCCAGCGTTGCATCTTCAGTGGCCATTACCGCGGCAAGGGGGTTGCCTTTGCGGCTGTCCGGGGAACTGACGAAAGTTCCCTGCCCCTGACGATGCTCAAGCAACCCCATGGTGACGAGCTTATTGATTGCATTGCGCACTGAAGTTCGACTGACTGCCATGGAAACAGCCAGCTCACGCTCAGGCAGAATCTGCTGGCCCGGTTTAAACTCACCTTTATAGATAAGCTCTCGAATCTGCTCGAATACCTGATCTGATATTCTCTTGGGTTTGATGGGTTTAAGCTTCATGATACCTTCTTCTGTTAGAATATATTTTCAAACAACATCATTTATAGCCGAATGCAGCCTTGTTGATTTCCTGCCGCATTCTTCGGACATTGCCTGTTAGAATTCAGTTATTTGTGTCACTTCCCCGTACCTTTTCTGATAATTACACGTCAGAAAAAAACCGGATGAAAGCCGAGCAACCACCGTACAGGTGTGAATTTCTGGGGTCTTGAACCACCAAATCCCGTATTGGTACGACCATTTAGGGTCATAAAAGTACCAATCAACCACATCTAAAACACCTTTTGATAGAGGCATTATTACCGATAGAACAACCGATTGCAACTGACAAGACGTCCAAAAGAAAAGGTCACGAGCAGTTAACCACCATATTGGTATTACCAAACCCACACATTCCCGACCCTGCGTGGTTTTTCACCATACCGCTAGTAGCACATCCCTCACACAAACCAGCTCACGCGAAACCTATTTTTTATGCATTCATCACCGCTACTTACCCTGTCACACTTTGGACATGGAGATTCTTTGAACGAGAATTCTAAATTTGGATTTCCGGTAGGCGAATCACAGGAACTCGAGAAAATGCTCACTCGTATTTCCCGACAGGAGACGGGAAATTCGAGTGCTCTGCAAGGAGTGGGATTGGGTTGGCTATTACCAGGCGCGTTCTCAGGCTGCTCGTAGCGCCATGGCAGTATTCAGCTAATCAGGACAGAAAGCATTCTGTCAGAGATGGTACACAAGAAACCGTATTGCTGTGTTTGGTGCCGGTGGCGACCGGGATGGTCTGTTCATCACAATCAACACTGATGAACGACAATCGATCGCATCAATCAGGCATCGCCGGTACTCTTAATTCACATTACTCAATATTGGCAATCACCGCCCGCGCCCGCTCCACCACCTTCTCCGGCAAAGGGATATACCCCACCTTGGGGGCGATCTTCTGCCCCTCATTTATGCCGAACTCGATCATCTTCCGCAACACCTCTGCTTTGGCTGGATCATCATATTTCTTATAAAACATCATCCAGGTATAGGTGGTGATCGGATATGAAGTATCGCCTTCCGGGTCAGGCAACCAGGCGATCATGTTCTCGGGTAGTTCAACATTGGCAAGCGCAGCCTGACCGCTGGCCAGACTTGGCATTACATACTTGCCTGCCCTGTTCTCAAGAATCGCCATATCCAGATTGGCGATTTTGGCAAAACCATAATCAAGATAACCGATGGAACCAGGAGTACGGTTTAGGGTGGCACCCACTCCCGCGTTGATTGGAGACTTTTTCATATTTAAGTCTTCGGGCCACTGTACTCTTTTGCCACTCCCCACATTCGCGGCAAACGCCGGTGAAATAGCACAGAGGTGGTTGGTAAAAACAAAGGTTGTACCGGAGCTGTCTGCACGGGTAATTGCCGTGACCTCCAGATCGGGTAATTCCAGCCCGGGATTGGCTGCAGCTATGAGTGGATCGTTCCAGTTAGTAATTTCGCCCAGAAAAATTTTTGAGTACACCTCGCGGGACAGTTTCAGCTGTTTCACTCCCGGAATATTATATACAACCACCACCTGGCCCGCGGTCATCGGCAACAGCTGTACACCTTCCTTGATTTGGGCGATTTCCTTGTCCTTCATGGCCGCATCACTGGCAGCAAAATCAACTTTATGAGCAAGAAAATCTTTAATACCATTTCCCGAACCCTTGGCAACGTAGTCTACATTGACTCCCTTGTGGTCCCTGTTAAACAGCATGAACCACAATGAATATGTCTGATACGGAAAACTTGCGCCTGATCCATTAATATTCAAATCAGCATACGCAGGCCCTGTACCGGAAACCAGCACAGCCAGACCCAGCACAGTAAGACGCAGCAGTGCACGAACTTTCATTTATTCCCCCCCAAAGATATGTGGTAATGAAACACTATAATTGCACAGACACAACCTACATACGGTTGGTACAACGAGCGCCATAGATGCAACCGCAAAAGTCTGTTATTTAAAGATGTTATTATGAGCAATCTGCTTGAACGGCAACCTACCATAAAGGATATAATTGTAAATATACCGGTGGCTGGACCAAAACAGCCCTTTTCGCCCAACATGCTATTAATACAAACCATTATCTTAAGGGGCTGAAGAACTACCAACAATATCCTAATACGCTTTTAACTCTTCCCTTACAAAACCGGCTGCGATTTTCCCTTTTCACCATGCAGGTCATCGCACCAGACTCAGCCATCACCGGACCTGCCCCTGCTTCCCCTCTACACCTCCGTACACTCTCCGGCATGCCAGGTACATGACCACTATTTGCGTCGGCACAAAACCTGTCTGCCAAAGACGAAACTTATAGCAACTACACCCTGCCGACATGAGAAAGTGCATCATACTGGTGAAAAAGCCTGTCCTCATCTGTTTAGAATTATTCTGGCCATGCGATTTAAAAGTTAAACAGTCAGCTGGAAAAAAATTCTCTCGTAGGCATCGAGGTTGAACCAAACGACAATTTCGCCCCCATTAGCCACTGTTAAATCGCTCCATCTATTTGACATCTTGATTTTAAAAGCAGTAGCATCAAATAAGTACGAAACAAGCTGAGCAATTCCGAAGAACTGCAACATCACCCACCCTCCACCAGGCTGCAGCTTCAACCAACTGTTTTAACCAAGAAAGATTCAAGGAGCTAATCAATGGAAATCACCAGACGCACTTTTCTCAAAAGTGCTACCATTGGCGGAGCCTATTGTGCTCTGTCCGGGGCCGTGCCCGGCACCCTCGCGAGCCTCTATGCTGAAACGCCGGAGCTGGTAGCCCAACACATAAATAGTATGTGTGAAATGTGTTCTACCCGCTGTCCCATCACGGCGGAAATCATCAACGGTAAAAATGTCTACCTGGGCGGCAATCCTTTAGCCGAATCTTTTGGTGGCAGCGTCTGCGCGCGGGGAGGTGCCGGTCACAGTCTGCTCTATGATCCTGATCGACTGGTTAAGCCAATCAGGCGGGTTGGAGAACGGGGAGAAGGAAAATGGGAGGAGATCAGTTGGAAAGAAGCATATTCATACATTGCTGAAAAACTCCTTGCCATAAAGTTGCAGCATGGTCCTGAATCTGTTGCATTTTCAACAAAGTCCGGATCTGGCCAGAGTCATCTTTTCCATCTGGCACAAGCGTACGGTTCCCCGAATACCTTTACCCACGCAACCACCTGTCCAGGCGCTTATCAGGTAGCGGGCAGGGCTATGTTTGCCGGAAGTCTGAGCCGGGATATAGGCAACTCCCGCTATATCATAAATTTTGGCCACAACGTCTACGAAGGCATCAACATGCCTGAGACAATCGGCATGATGGAAAATCAGCGGGCAAAAGGGGCAAAACTGATTGTTTTCGAGCCACGCTTCTCAATTCTGGCCGACAAAGCAGACGAGTGGCACCCAATACGACCCGGTTCCGATATCTGTGTGGCCCTGGCCATGTGCCAGGTGCTGATAGAGGAAGACCTTTACGACAAAGAGTTTGTCGATCGCTATGTCCATGGCTTTGAGGAATTTTCCGAGGCTGTTGCCAATTATACACCCGAATGGGCGGAAGAACTCTCAGATGTCAAAGCGGCCGATATAGTGCGTATAGCCCGCGAAATTGCCTCCCACGCCCCCCATGCCCTGATTGATTATGGCCACCGCACCACCTTTACCACCGAAGAGTTCGATCTGCGCCGCACCCTGTATGCCCTGAATGTGCTGCTTGGCAACATTGAACGTAAAGGCGGCCTCTACTTCTCGAGTAATCCTGCTAAATACAATACCTTTGCCGGGGAAGAAGTCGCGCCGGTGCCGGCAGGCCCCTTTGACAAAGTGCCGAAGGTTGAAGCCCAGCGCATCGATCAGGCAGACACCCAATATTATCTGCTCTGGTCGTCAGGCGGGGTCTACCAGTCAATCCTGGACGCCGCGCTTTCTGCCGACCCGTATCAGCTCAAAGCCTGGGTTATTACCCGCTCCAACCCGATGCAGACGATGACCGATCGTGCCAGGGTGGAGGAGGCCCTCAAGGCTCTTGACCTTGTTGTTGCCTGTGATGTGTACATAAGTGAAACTGCGGCATTTGCCGATATCATATTACCCGAGTCCACCTACCTTGAGCGTGCTGAGGACATCTTCGACCGATCCGGTAAATTTCCTCGGTTCTCAATCAGGCAGCCAGTAGTTAAAACCATCGGGGACACCAAACCCGGCTGGCAGATCTGGCGTGAACTCGGTCTCGCCATGGGATTGGGAGAATACTATAAAAGCTGGAATGACATCGACGATTTTCAACTTGCCCAGTTCAAGGGAGATGCAGCAACGCTCAATAAACTTAAACAAGATGGCTGGATTGAATTTGGCAAAGCACCTTTAATCACCAGAGAAAAGAGTGAAGTTTCGAACTTTGTCAAAGCTTTCCCGAATGCCCGCACCCCAGACTACGATGGCACCTACAGCTCGTCACTCAAATTCAATACCCCCACAGGCAAAATAGAGCTCAGTTCACCCAAAGTTGAAGAGATGGCACCCGGCCGGGGCATCATCCGCTATCGCCCGGTGACCTTGAAGAAAGATGATGAACTCTATTTTATTCAAGGGAAAACCGCTATCCACACCAATGGTGCCACACATAACGTACCAATGCTCTCGAACATGATGTCTGACAACGGCCTCTGGATTCACCCGGTAGTCGCAAAGAAAATGGGGATCGTTACTGGTGATAAAATTCGTATCTACAACGATCTCGGCAGCGAGGAGGGATCTGCCCTTGTCACCCCGGGCATCAGACCGGACACGGTTTTCGCCTATATGGGATTCGGCTCCAAAAACAAAGAACTGAAACGGGCTTATGACCGTGGTATCCACTGCGGTAATCTGCTCCCCCACATCACAGCACCGGTATGCGGTATGAATCTCCACACCAGCGGTGTGAAGATAGAAAAAATATAGGAGAGTTGAATGAAAACGCGTTATGTAATGCTTCACGATGAAAACAGATGCATCGGCTGTCAGGCCTGCAGCGTTGCCTGCCGGAGTGTCAATCAGGTGCCTGAGACAGTTTCCCGTCTCCAGGTTCATATCGAAGGCCCCTTCGGTGCCACCCCAAACCTGCATTTCAAATATCCGAGGATATCCTGTCAACAGTGCGAAAACCCACCATGTGTGACGGTATGTCCCACCGGAGCTTCCTATATCGGCAAAGAAGACGGCATAGTGAGCATCAAACAGAAACTCTGCGTCGGCTGTATGTATTGTCTCGCAGCCTGCCCATATAAGGTTCGTTTCATCAATCCGGTCCACAAAGGTGCCGACAAGTGTAATTTCTGCAAGGAAACACGTTTGAAAGAAGGCAAACAGCCCGCCTGCGTGTCAATCTGCCCCACCGGAGCGTTGATGTTTGGTGACGCCAACAACCCCGAAAGCGAGGTGGCTAAAGTACTCGACACCATCGCTACCCACCGTAACAAGACCCACCTCGGCACCAGGCCGAAGCTTTATGTCGTACCGACGAAAAAGGGGAGGATTTCATTATGAATAGCGTTTGGGGAAGTGTTGCCCAGTACGACCCTGTTGTCTGGAACTGGGTTATCGCCGTCTATCTGTTTCTTGCAGGCCTTTCAGCCGGTTGCCTGCTTATCGGAATTGGTCTCAAATGGTACAACGGTACCAGTGGCAATTTGCGACCGGATGGCACCATAAGCGAACCACCGGTGCTGAAAGCTGCTGCCTTTATCGCCCCGCTAACGATCACTGTTGGCCTCGCCTGTCTGGTGCTGGATCTGACCAAGCCGCTCAATTTCTGGGTTATACTTGTCAAATACAACCTGTCGTCCGTAATGTCCCTCGGTGTGATTGCCCTGCTGATCTATACACCGGTGGCATTTCTCTACGCCATCCTGGTACTGCAGGACAGCCCTGTACCGCGCTATCCACTGCTGGGAAAAATAGCCGTCATCGTCGAAACGATACGGGGGCCCTTTGAAGTATTTCTTTTTCTCATGGCCATCATTGTCGCGGCATACACCGGCTTTCTGCTCTCGGCAATGAACGCCTACCCAATGCTCAACACCGCAATACTGCCGGCGCTCTTTCTGGTTTCAGCACTGTCGGCCGGAGCCGCTGCCAACAATTTATTGGCAATAGCCATGTTCAAGGGGAAAGCTGATGAACGAGAAATGCAACAAACACATAGCTTTGAAGGAGTGGTTATCTTCCTTGAAGTGATGTTTCTGTTCATGCTTTTTATGGCACTCTATTTCGCCGGTGGGGCAGCTGCCGAGGCCGTTGGCGCGCTGCGTAACGGTTTTTGGGCGAGGACCTTCTGGATCTGCGTGGTGGCGATCGGCTTCGGCATCCCGCTTCTCACCATGACTCTACCCAAAGCGCTCAAGCACTCCAGAGGCATTGTCATAATTGCTGCATGTTCAAGCCTGGTCGGGGTCCTGGCATTGAGACACTTTATCCTCTACGCCGGACAAAGTTATATAAGCTGACCCCCATCCCTGTTCGAAAAGTAGTTCGCTCAGACGAATTCCCCAGGGAACTCTTCGGGCAGGGCATCCTCGGGAACGGACCACTTCTGCTCCTTCACCCAATCACGGTAGAAGTGGTCCGCATCATATTTCCGGGCCTGATTGGTGATGTTGAATCGGTGAACCGGCCGGGAATCTGCTCCCACACCAGCAATATACGCCCAGTTTCCCCAGTTCGACGAAACATCATAGTCGGTCAGTAAATACTCAAACCACTGCGCCCCCCACCACCAGGGGACATGAAGATCGTGGATAAGATAACTTGCCGCACACTGACGCCCACGGTTACTCAGTTCACCTGTCGCATACAATTCGAGCATCATGGCATCGATGAACTCCATGCCGTTTGAGGCCAGGGCCCAGGAACGAAAAGCGCCCCACAGCTCCTCTGCCTCTTTTCGGTGAGCCGCAGGGATTTGCATCGCCACATTACTGCCGGTAAAACGCCACGCTATAGAATCGACTAACCCCGGGCTCCTCCGCTGTTTCATCCCTTGCGGAGTAAAAAGCTGCGCGCCAATCTTTTTGTGGAGAAAATGAAAATAGTCCCGCCAGAGCAATTCGAACAGTAGCCAGTAGGTTGAGATGTTTTTTTTCCGTTCTTTCTCATACTTCAGAATAGCCGCCCCGATCTCCGCCGCGCTGACGGTCCCCGCAGCAAGCCATTTCCCAAAGCGACTTGAATAATCTCCTGGCCCCAGACCATTTCTGGTGTATTTATAGTTTATTATGTGCTGGTCCTCGAAGATATATTGTTTCACCCGCTGTCTTGCAGGAGAAAACCTGGTTGGCAGGAAATCCGACACCTCCTGCATCCTGCTAAAGCCATATTGATGATACCCCTTTTTCTCCACCCTCTTTCGAAAGCCGCTGAAGGTCCGCGGGATTTTCCCGACCTCCATTGGCAATTCATCCGCTTGCAAAAGCGTATTTGAGGGTAACTGGTGAAATACCACCTTTGCAGGTAGGACGTTCTTCAGTTCCAGCAGGAAATCAACCTCTTCAGTCCCGGGTTGATCCGGCACCCAGACTTCGACCTCATCATAACGCTCCGCCAGTTCAATAAAAATTTCCGCAGCCTTCTTTTCCGTTATCTCCAATGGCAGATTTGCCGCAGCATATTGTTTGCCCAACTCCTCAACGCACGCGTCGTAAAAATTCAGGCGATGAGCCGACACTCTTGGTATCCCCAGAAAACTTTTACCATGTTCAGCTGCCGAACACTTTGATTCAGCCGTGATCAATCCCCGTGGCGCCACCGGCATGTTATAATGCTTAATCAGATGCAGTCGGGGGATATGAAAATCAAAATATTTCAAATGCCAGATAATGAGCAGTCGTAGCATAATTATCCTCGTATTGAACTTGGGTATCCCAGCAGTATCGTTTTCAACCTTGCTACTGAAAGTATATGATAGTTACGATGGCCAGAAAACCGTTAGAGACAAAAATCTGCCCGGTCTGTAATCGCCCCTTCTCCTGGCGAAAGAAGTGGCGGCGCAACTGGCCGGAGATCGTTTATTGCAGTGAACGCTGCAGACGTTCCGGATTCAAGAGGAAAAATGGCGATGAAAACACTTAGGCTCATTCTCGGTGACCAGCTTAACATCAACCACTCATGGCTTAATACAACCGATGATGAGATTCTCTATTGTCTTTTCGAAATGCGTCAGGAAACCGACTATGTCACTCACCACATTCAGAAGATCATTTTCTTTTTTGCCGCCATGCGCAGCTTTGCCGAAACACTTCGTGGGCGAGGTCACCAAGTGATTTACCTGAAGCTCAATGACAACAAGAACAAACAGGATCTGACAGAAAACATCTCCCTCCTCATCAGCACGCATAAAATCGAAAAATTCGAGTATCTCATGCCGGATGAGTACCGGCTTGAACTGCAACTCAGCAAAATAACGAAATCGCTCAACATTCCTGCAGAAATGTTTGATACCGAGCATTTCCTGACCCAACGTGACGAGCTGGCCGCGTTTTTTGGTGAGAAGAATTACCTCATGGAATCCTATTACCGTGATATACGAAAACGTTTTGACATCCTGATGGATCCGGAAAACACGGGCAAACCTCTCACGGGAAAGTGGAATTACGATGTCGCTAACCGCAAAAAACTCCCTGCTGACCTCCAAATACCAGCCCCCCTTCTCTTTTCAAGAGATGTATCCGATCTGGTGAAGCTACTCGATAAAGCCGGCATAAAAACGATCGGCGAGGTTGACCAGAAAAACTTCATCTGGCCCGTGACACGTGATGAATGTCTTGAATTACTCGAGTATTTCACCGCTGAACTTCTCCCCCACTTTGGCGATTACCAGGACGCCATGAGCGAGGAATACTGGTCGTTATACCACTCGCGAATCTCGGCAGCCATGAACAGCAAACTTCTCTCCCCACTGGAGGTGGTTGAACGGGCAATTAAGGAGTGGAGTAAACGGCAGGATGAAATAGTCATTGCCCAAATTGAAGGTTTTGTGCGGCAAGTCATCGGATGGCGTGAATATATGCGGGGTGTCTACTGGGCTCATATGCCGGAATTTACCGACCTCAATTATTTTGAGGCCGACCGCCAGCTCCCCTCCTGGTACTGGACAGGCAAGACCGACATGAACTGCCTGCATCATGCCATATCCCAATCACTCCAGTACGCATATGCGCATCATATCCAGCGCCTGATGATAACAGGTAACTTTGCATTACTTGCAGGCATCGCACCAGAGGAAATAGATGCCTGGTATCTTGGCATTTACATCGATGCCATCCAGTGGGTTGAAATCACCAACACCCGAGGTATGAGCCAATTCGCTGATGGTGGCATCGTCGGCACCAAACCGTACTGTTCATCCGCTAATTATATCAATAAGATGAGTTCTTACTGCACAAACTGCCGGTACCGGCACCAGGAACGCCATGGTACTAAAGCCTGCCCGTTCAACAGTCTTTACTGGCATTTTCACCACCGTCACCGCGAATTACTGGAGAACAATCCCAGGATAGGCATGGTTTACAGAACCTGGGACAGAAAAACCGAGGATGAACAGAAGGCAATTCTCAGGCAGGCAGAGCAGTACCTTGAAGGGATCGACAAACTGTAAGAAACAGGACCCTGCCCTTACCAAGATTCCCTGACTGACCGCCTACGCACTTTAGAATCTATTTTCTGGCAGTAAAGTTCAACACCGCTGATGGCTCAAAGACCCTGAAGGTAAAGGACTCGGTAAAATAAAGCCGTACTTTACCCGCTGTATGGCTTTCATAACCGATCGCCAGATCCTGGCCCAGAATGAGTTCGAAATCTCCGCCTCTCTGGCTCATCATAAAAGCCTGATTCTCATGCTCACCGCTTAAATAGGAACTGAGCAGCACCTGCCCGCCCAGCACGGCCTCCGCCTGCATCTTTACAGGATAGCCCTGAATATGAGAGGACATCCTGCTCCACAACTTCGGCCCCACGATAAAGCTGTACGGTCCTTCGATTGAGCGACCGCTGAATTCCGTCACTCCACCAGCAATTCCTTCCAGCAGTTGCTCTGGCTTAGAACCAATAGTTAAGCATTCCTCACCCTGGCAAAGGTAGAGCCCGGTTATATTTGCTTCGGGCAAACCATGGTATATGACCTTTTCCTCAAAGAGTGCTACCTCTTTCGCCGCATCTTCCAGTGCCGACAGATCAACATCCCTCGCACCGCGAACCACGTTATCCAGTTCAGCGATTTCCAGCTCGAAAGGCACACGCACCTCAACGATATGGTGAACCTTGCGAATACCATACTTCAGTCCACCCTTGGCTTGCTTTTTGGGATAATCGAGCCGCCCTTCCGGCACTCCTGGAAAATCGGTACCCATTGGACCGGTAACATCGAGCACCCTTCTGCCCGAGAGCATCGCGGTAAGGCTTCTGGTTGCCTGTTCATCAATCTCCGCCCACGCCTCCATGGGAATCGGGGCCAGTTCTCGTCTTAGAAAATCCATCTTGTGATCCTCGGTTATGAGTTATGGCTCGTATAACGCGGTATCCTCATCCATTGTTCGATCAGAGCTTGCCGATGCCCAAGCCTCTTGCGGTGGCTGTCATCAATGAACCACCGCCCGCCGTTCTGACGCCGGCCACTTGAGGCTCTGCAAATTTACCGGCCAGTGCTTTGGGGATCTCCGGCAGGGAGACTCCCAGCAATTGCTCTTTGGCCTCTTCAAACAGGGCACCGAGGGTGGTCATTTCTTCCAGGGAAAAGAGCCTGCTTGCAAGGGGGAAGATTTCCAGCTCCTCCTCTTCCAGATGGTGCACCGTATACTCGCCCAATCCTTCTATCTTCACAGGGAATCCGGAATGATCTCGTGGAAACCCCTGGGCATCCTTGATTATCAGTTCAATTATGTGATGCTCATTGACCGCCTCGAGAGAGTCGTGTTCCGCCTCTTCAAACTGCTTGAGGAGATCATAAAAATACTTCTCCTCCATGGTGTGGTGCACAATCAGGTGATGGACGAACGTCTCAAATAGTGCAGGATCATTCTCCGCCTGCCCATACAGCGAACGCAGTGTATCGTGATGGTCAGTCAACGCTTCAACGATGTTCATACTGCCTCCTACACATGAATTTCAGGTAACTACATAATTCTGGCCCGTTATGTCTCAGGTTTCAGGTCATCTTAAAAATCTCTTATCAAAAGCTTATCTTCTTCTTTGGTCAAACTCAAATTTTACAAGCATTGCTATTGGCTTCGAAACATTGCAAGTGCAAAGGTTTTTTTCCGATAATTAAAATCTTCCAGGTAACGCCCTGAAATTGCTATTTCAAGAAAATTAATTCAGCAATGATTTTGAAGATCAATAAGAAAAATTTCTGGAATATAAGCATCCATTTTTCAACCTGTTATGAGTTCCGGAGGAACTTCAGGATATATTGGAACGCAACTCCAGTTCTTTCACTATTCGGATGACTTTTCTTGACAGGCATTCCTAAGAACCTACACTTGAGATAACCAAATGAAACGTCTCTACAGGAGTGATGTAACTCATGCTGCGCTTCTAATGGGCGGTATGCTGAGGCTCTTTTAGGTATTTGCCTATTCTGCATACCATACTCCTAACATCAGATAATTTATGGAGAATCATATGAAAAAAATCATCATCTCGACTCTTATTTTTGCACTCCTCTCTGCGGTATCTTCGTTTGCAGCACATCATGGAGACAAGAAAGATGACTCCATGAAAGATTCCATGGACATCGTGGCACTCGCTGATCACACCGGGCAGTTTACAACCCTGCTGGCAGCGGTTGAAGCAGCGGGATTGACCCCGGTACTCAAAGGTGACGGACCGTTTACCCTGATGGCTCCCACCGATGAGGCATTTGCCAAACTCCCGGCAGGGACTGTTGAGGACCTTTTAAAACCAGAAAACAAAGAAAAACTTACGGCAATATTGACGTACCATGTGGTTCCAGGCAAAGCGATGGCAGCGGATGTAGTCCAGATGAGTTCGGCCAAGACTGTTAACGGCAAGGAGTTTTCTATTAAAGTAGAAGGGGATATGGTCTACGTGGACAATGCCATGGTTACCAAGACTGACATTCCTGCTTCCAACGGGGTCATCCACATCATCGACAGCGTGCTGATTCCCGAGTAATGGTAATTAATTTGAACAGGTTTACTTCATTTTAAATTGTGGAAAGGTTACCCAAGGTAATCTTTCCACACCCTTCAGCACTTTACACCTGGCCAGTCACCAACCTCTTAAGCAGTTTATATTTCTGGACATGGCATGCAGTTCCTGTTTTAAATGCATTATGGCAAAGGGTTTAAATCACTGGTTATCCTAAGACTGTCATCTCTGCATATTCACCTACTGCAACTATGCTTACACATTTCTTTTTTCCACAAAAAATAGCCCTGCTCGGCGCCTCCAGAACCCCTGGCAAGGTCGGCCATGATATTCTCGCCAACCTGATTGCCGGCGAATTCGCCGGAGAGATCTTCCCGGTGAACCCGGCCGGCGGCGACAATCTGTTTGATTTGCCGGTCTACACCAATGTCAAGGAGATCCCCGGCAGCATAGATATGGCCATAATTGCCGTGCCCTTAGAACATCTCATCGGGGCCGCCGAACGCTCTTTGAAAAAAGGGGCACGATCCATTGTGGTCATTACCGCAGGGTTCAAGGAAACCGGCAGGGATGGCGCCATCCGGGAAGAGGAACTGGCCTTACTTTGTAAGCGCAGCGGGGCACGGTTGCTCGGCCCCAACTGTCTGGGGCTGCTCAACACCAGTCATAAACTGAACGCAAGTTTTGCCGGTACCATGCCGATAAGCGGCAGGATAGGCATATTCTCCCAGTCCGGCGCCCTCTGCTCCTCTATTCTCGATGTAGCTGCAGACAGGCTGCTTGGCGTCTCAAAGCTTGTCAGCATCGGCAACAAAGCAGATCTCACAGAAGATGACATGCTGGATTACTTCGGCAATGACCCGGAGACAGATGTGGTAGTGGGCTATCTGGAAAATATCGTCTCAGGTGACAGCTTTATAAAAATAGCCACCCAGGCCGCTGAGAAGAAGCCGATCATCATTCTGAAGTCAGGTACCAGTGAAGTTGGCCGAAAAGCCGCCGCCAGCCATACCGGGGTGATGACCGGGGAAGACACCGCCTACGCCGCCGCCTTCAAACGCTCTGGCATCGTGCGGGCCGATACCTTTGAGGCTCTTTTCGATTTCGCCGCAGCTTTTTCCATGCAGCCGCTGCCCCGTGGCAACAGGGTGCTCATCATCAGCAACGCCGGTGGCCCCGGTACCATGGCCGCAGATGCCGTTGAACATGCCGGAATGAGAGTGGCCGAGCTGGCAAGCAACAGTGCCGCCTCCCTTAGAGGAAGGCTGCCTGTGGCCGCCAGCGTCAACAATCCCATCGACGTATTAGGTGACGCGCCACCCGAGAGGTATGCTGCCGCGCTTGAAACCGCCCTGACTGACGGCCAGGTAGACGCAGTGATTGTCGTGCTCACCCCGCAGGCCATGACCGACGCCGAGGAAACTGCCAAGACCATTGCCAGGGTCAGCGACGGTTCGAAACCGATTCTGATCACCTTCATGGGCGGAGAAGGTGTGGTGGTTGGCCGTAGCGAGCTGGCCAAAGCGAAACTCCCCAACTTCCCATCCCCTGAGCGGGCAGTGGCTGCCCTGAAGGCAATGTATGAATATGCAACCTGGCGGGCCAGACCAGCGCGGGTAGTCACCAGATTCAGGGTCAACCGACGCAGGGTCGCCCATATCATCAAGCGAAGTCGGGCCAACGCCATCTTCACCCTCAGCGAAGTGAAAACCAAAAAAATACTCGAAGCATACGGCTTCGCTATCCCCAAGGGGGCTCTGGTCAGTACCGTTGAAGAGGCACTGGAGAATGCCGATCGTATCCGCTTTCCCCTGGCCATGAAAATCGTTTCACCGGACATTCTGCATAAAGCGAGCATTGGCGGGGTACGATTGAATATCACCACCCTGCAGCAGGTGCGGGACAGCTACGACCTGATGATGCTCCGCATCTCGCAAAATGCCCCCCGGGCGCGCATCAAGGGTATCTATCTGGAGCATATGGCCGACCACGGCATTGAAGTTATCCTGGGTATGAACCGTGACCCGCAGTTCGGCCCCATGCTGACCTTTGGTCTTGGCGGCGTATTCATCGAAGTGATGAAAGATGTCACTTTTCACCTGGCACCGATCACCCACGATGAAGCCTTGCAGATGCTGACGTCTACCAAATCGTTTGCCGTGCTCGAGAAAAAACGCGGCAAAAAAGGGGTCGATATCGATATTATCGCCACCGCCCTGCAACGAATCAGCCAACTCACCACCGACTTCCCTGAAATTGTTGAACTGGAGATCAATCCTTTCTTTGTCGGCCAGTTCGGGACAGACCCCGTGGTGGCCGATGCCCGAATTCAGCTGGCTCCCATATCAAAGCGCTCACGGATAACCGAGTTTAGGCAGAGGTACGTATGAACTTCGATCATAACTGGCAGGATAGCTTTCGGGCCATGGTAAAGAGCCCCAAAAAAGCGCTTCGTAATGTTCGCTCCGGACAACGGGTCTTTATCGGTACCGGCTGCGCTGAACCGACTGTGCTGGTGGACGCTCTGGTGGCACGGGCTGACGATCTGGCCGATGTGGAAATTATCCAGCTCTTCACCAAAGGCGATGCCCCGTATGCACGTGACGAGTTTAGTGACACGTTTCGTATCAACTCATTTTTCATCGGCCAGAATGTCCGAAGCCTGATCCAGGAAGGCATGGGCGATTACACACCGATGCTGCTCTCCGATATTCCGCAGTTGTTCAATTCGGGAAGGTTGCCGATCGATGTGGCGCTTATCCAGGTTAGCCCGCCGAACCAGCAAGGGATGGTAAGCCTCGGCATCTCCGTCGATATAGTCAAAAGCGCTATAGAAAATGCCTCGCTGGTCATAGCCCAGGTCAATCCACGGATGCCATGCAGCCTTGGCGACTCCCAGGTCGATGTCGATGATCTGGATATTCTGGTCCCGGTGGATGTGCCGATACTCGAACGGGAAGTAGAGCCGGTGCACCCGATCAGCCGGGAAATTGGCCGAAGGGTGGCTGAACTGATACCTGACGGTGCCACCATTGAGTTCGGCTTTGGCCGACTGGATGATTACGGCCGCGTCCCCCACGCCACCATTGAGTTTCTCCACCACAAGAAGGATCTCGGTGTCCACAGCGAAATGATCACCGATACGATCCTCGAGCTGGTGAAATCAGGCGCAGTGACAGGTAGCCGCAAGAGCAGCGACAGGGGCCGAATCGTCACCAGTTTCTGTCTCGGCACCCGTAAACTCTACGATGCCATCGACAACAACGAAACCTTCAGTTTCAGGCCGACGGAGTATGTCAATGATAGCAGGATCATCAGTCAGCAGAAAAAGATGATCGCCATCAATCCTGCCCGGGAAATAGATCTTACCGGCCAGATCGCCGCCGACTCCCAGCAGGGTCAACTCTACTCCGGCATCGGTGGATTGATCGACTTTAACCGTGGCGCCTCCCGCTGCCGCGATGGTAAATCTATCATCACCCTGCCCTCCACCGACCCCCAGGTAACCAGATCCAACATCGTGCCCCATTTGAGTGAAGGATCTGGCGTGGTGGTGACGAGGGGCGATGTCCACTATGTGGTTACCGAATATGGTGTCGCTTACCTCCATGGCAAGTCAATCCAGGAACGGGTTATGGCACTGATCTCCATAGCCCATCCTGATTTCAGGGAAAAGCTGTTTCAGCAGGCCATCGAAGCCCACTTTCTGCGCCCGGAATTCTCGGAGATTGGCCACGCCTTTTTCATCCCACCCGACAAGAATCTGCGGACTACCAGACTGCTCCCGGACGGCAGCCAGATCGACCTGCGCCCTGTTGAGCCTACGGATGAATCCGGTATGCGCGATCTGCTCTACAACCTCTCAGAACAGACAGTCTATCACCGCTTCATGAGCAGGCAGGCCAACTTCTCCCTGCAGCAGATCCACCAGTTTGTCTACGTCAACCATCGTCACGAAACCACCGTGGTCGCATCCATTCCCGAGGCGTATGGCGAGCACCTCATAGGCGTTGGCAAATATCTGCTGCCCGAGAAAGGCAGCAGGGCCGAGATCACCCTTGTGGTCCGCGACACATGGCAAAACAAGGGTGTCGGCACCATGCTCTACGAGTATCTGGCCGAGCTGGCTATCGCCAATGGCATAATAGGCTTTACAGCCAAAGTGCTGCGTGAAAATCAGCGAATGCAGATCATATTCAACCATTCCGGCCACAAGGTTACCAGCAGTTTCAATCAGGGCATGTATGACTTTGTCATAGATTTCTAACCCGAATTTATAATGAGCATTTGGATGTTTTTTCAGTGATGCTGGCACTGCAAACCGCTCAAGGTAATGGCACGATGAGCAAACCACTATAATGGTTCCGGGCTATATCCTGAAGAGTATACATTCAGACACCGTTGGCTCTCCATGACTCGCTGCAATCCCCCCGGACAAAGCGAATCAGATGCACACCTCTATGCCCGTGCCAATTTGCCCGGCTTTCCGGACTTTTTCCGCAAGAGCGTAGCAGGATTGCTGATGAGGAGAGGTTAATGGCTTGCATTTTCGCTTTTTTTCTATATCATGAGCGGTTCCAGTAGAAAATCAGTTATAATCCTACCGAACTCCTTCGGAATACCCACCAATCATCAAACGAGGAACTTTGCAGATGGGGAGATCAATAGAAATTTACGATACCACCCTTCGTGACGGCACCCAGGCGGAAAACTTCAATCTTTCGGTTGAGGACAAGATTCGAATTACCCAGGCGCTCGATAAACTCGGTATCGATTTCATTGAAGGCGGCTGGCCCGGTTCCAACCCGGTTTCCGCCGAGTATTTCGCCCAAATGCGTAAGATCAAGCTGAACTACGCCAAACTGGCTGCGTTCGGCTCAACCCGCCACTTCAAGAATGCCCCTGAAGATGATCCAAACCTGCAGGCTCTCCTCGATGCCAAGCCGCAGGCGATCACCATTTTCGGTAAAAGCTGGGACATCCACGTCACCGAGGCGCTAAAGATCGAACTGGCGGATAATCTGCAGATCATTAAGGACACCCTGGCCTACCTGCACCCCCAGGTTGAACACCTTATCTACGATGCCGAGCACTTTTTCGACGGCTATAAAAATAATGAAGAGTATGCACTCGCCACCCTGGTCAAGGCGGCTGAAGGAGGCGCTGAAACATTGGTACTCTGCGACACCAATGGCGGCACCCTTCCCCAGGAGGTCGGTCCGATCGTTCAGCATGTCAAAAAACATATTGAAGATCATGGCCACAGGGTAAAAATCGGCATCCACTCCCATAACGATTCGGAATCAGCCGTGGCCAACGCCCTTCTCGCCCTTGATTGCGGGGCTGACCATGTACAGGGCACCATCAACGGTTTTGGCGAGCGCTGCGGTAACGCCAACCTCACCTCGATCATCCCGGCCATAATTTTCAAAATGGGCCTCGATTGCGGGGTGCAGCGTAATATCGACCAGCTCTACTCAACCTCAAGGCTAGTGAACGAGTTGGCCAATCTCCCCCACAACCGGTACCAGCCATACGTAGGTGAGTCGGCCTTTGCTCATAAGGGCGGTATCCATGTCAGCGCGGTCAAACGCAATCCGACAACCTATGAACATATTGCCCCTGATAAAGTCGGCAATATCCGCCGTATCCTGATCTCTGATCAGGCCGGCCGCTCCAACATCCTGCATAAGGCCAATCTCTGGGGGCTGAAAATTGCGCCCAACGATCCCGTTCTGAACGCCATCATCAGCGAGCTGAAAGACCTTGAAAACAAAGGATTTTCCTTTGAGGGCGCTGAAGCGAGTTTCGAAATTCTGATGCGCAGGGCCATGGGCCTGCAACGCAACTACTTCAAGTTCGAAACCTTCAGGGTTATGAACCACAAGTACCGCATGGATAAACCGCCGCTCACCGAGGCGACCATCCGCCTTTTCGTGGGAGGTGACGAGGTCCACACCGCCGCCATGGGCGATGGCCCGGTTAACGCGCTTGATAATGCAATCCGCAAGGCGCTGGTGCGCTTTTATCCCTGCCTGGAGGAGATGCAACTCGCCGACTACAAGGTCCGTGTTCTCACCGGCGAGCATGGCACCGAAGCCAAGGTTCGCGTTCTGGTGGAAAGTACCGATGGGCATTGCAGTTGGTCAACTGTCGGTGTCTCTGTTAATATAATAGAAGCAAGCTGGCAGGCTCTGGTTGACAGTATCAACTATAAGCTGATGAAAGAGGATAACCGCAAGTAGTTTTCCTGCCCTCCGGGTTGTCTTCTCTCACTTCACTGGGGTGATGGAGACCATTATGGAAGACAAGATTCGCCTGGGAGTAAGTTCATGCCTGTTGGGTAATCTGGTACGCTTTGATGGCGGCCACCAACATGATCGCTATATAACCGGAACTCTTGGCAACTATGTGGACTTTGTTCCTGTCTGTCCGGAAGTGGAATGCGGTATGTCTATCCCAAGGGAGGCGATGCGGCTGGTCGGTGAGGCTGAAAGTCCCCGCCTGGTCACCTCCCGCTCCAATGTTGACATGACAGACCAGATGCTGGACTGGATCCCCCAGGAGCTGGAAAAACTCGAAGCTGAAGATCTGGATGGCTTTATCTTCAAGAACCGCTCACCGAGCAGCGGCATGGAGAGGGTCAAAGTCTACCCTGCCAGTGGCAAGGGTATGGCCGAAAAGAAAGGAGTGGGCATCTTTGCCCGCGCCTTCATGGAGCATTTCCCCAACCTGCCGGTGGAAGAGGATGGGCGGTTGCACGACCTCATCCTGCGTGAAAATTTCATCGAGAGAATCTTCGTTCATCGAAGATGGCGAAAGCTGCTCGCCGAAAAGAAAACTGTCGGCGGCCTGGTGGAATTCCACACCAGACACAAGTTACTTATCATGGCCCATGGCGAGAAGATTTACAGGGAAATGGGGCCGCTGGTGGCCAAGGCTAAGCAGATTCCCGCCGATGAACTCTACCAGAGATACGAGCAACTGTTGATGAGCGCACTCAAACTGCGCTGCACCCTGAAAAACCACAGTAATGTACTGATGCATCTGCTTGGCTATTTCAAAAAGAATCTGAGCGCGGATGAAAAGCAGGAAGTGCTGGAAATCATCGACCAGTACAGGGCTGGCCTGGTACCCCTCATTGTGCCGATAACCCTGATAAACCACTATGTCCGCAAATACAATCAGGAGTATCTGGCCGAGCAATACTACCTGAACCCACACCCCATTGAGCTGAAACTCCGTAATCACGCCTGAAAAATCCGCGTCATTACCGCTACGACACACGACCTGTTTTTTCTTTTTACCCCTGAAGTTCCGCTTCACGTGGCTAAGAGAAGGAGCCAGGGGGGAATCTGATTATTTTTCCGGGCTATCTGTGTCCCTGTCGACAATCACCAGCCCCAGATAGCCGTCAACAGTGACCATATCACCTGTACGTATATAACGCAGAACAGCTGACACACCGGTAACGCACGGGATTCCATACTCCCTTGCGATGATGGCTCCGTGGATAAGCATCCCTCCCCGTCGCTCCACGATCCCCAGGGCCAGCGGTGCCAGAAACGTCATATTGGGATCAATGCTGTCCACGACCAGCACCTCGCCAACCTTGAATTCCGGCATCTGCTCCGGTCGCTCTATGACTCTGGCCCTACCACGGCAAAAGCCGCGTGACGCAGGCTGGCCTTGCAGTTGCCTGGCCCGGATCAAAGGCCCCGTCTCTTTTGCCAATCTAATTTTGCTGCTTTCTTCTGCTTTTTCAGGCTTTTTCCCAGCCGGCCTGATCAACTCCACCTGTTCACCGGCAAGGAGGGCGGCAATTTCTTCCGGAGTTGCCAGGATCTCTGCCATTCCCCTGGTGGCAAGGCGACTGCGGCCTTCTGCTACTGCCAGGGAAAGTTGCTGCTCAATCTTGCCCATATAGATATTGTCGTCATCGCGCATCCGGTAACTTGCCCTGCCCAGCGAGAGCAGTTGCTCACCATCAATGTTCAAGGTCGTCTCCCCGATTTTTGAGAGAAATTGATTCTCAAGGTTCCTCCGGGTTGATGCGCGATCATCAATTTTATCGTTTTCAAGCGTGGCATATTGCAAAATAACTTTCACCAGATTGTCCCGCGAGTCTCTGCTGCCGATGTTTTGCTGAATAAAAAAATTACCGAAGATGCTTTCCACCTTTTCAAGTTCGCGGCAAAAGCGTTCGTCTTCTATCCCTGCAAATCCTCCAGTATTGAACTGGCTCTGAATCTGCGGATGGGCACGAACCATACTTGCCAGCTTTTTCAGCATGGCATTTCTTTTGGTACTGAGCATCTCCTCGCCACTCAGCAGGGAGACAAACAGATATGGGTCTGCCGGCGCCATTACCTCGTTGAATATTTCCCCAAAAAGGCGAATTCCGTGAGCAAAGGGAATGCAGTCATCCCAATAGCGTTTACTCCAATAGGATACCCGCTCAAACCTGTGCCTGATTATCCCGGCAAGTTCATTATCAGAGCTGCCAGTCAGGTTGACAACAGCCATTTCTCTCCAATCATCTTCCATTTGAGGCAACATCTGTTTTTCAATTACCTGCCATAGCCCCTGGAGATTCTGAAAACTCCTGTGAAGGCTCAGATACCACGCCCTTCGATCGGTTCTGTCGTCAGAAATCGCCGTAATGGGCCTTGCCTGGAGAATATACAATTGGCCTTCTACCCGGCACCACTCTATGTCCAAAGGGGTATCGAACGTTTTTTCAAGCCGATCCATGGCCTGAACCAGGGTCTCTAATTCCTCAATGTCCAGTGGCTTTTGCTCAGCCAACTCCGGCGGCAACACCGCAATTTCAACTCCTTCCCTCTCGCTCTGGTCAGCTATGACATATTTTTCCCTCTTCTCAGGGGGAATATGGGCAACGAGGCTATAATCCTCCCGGTTGACCTGGAACCTGTCCGGCGGTACCTCACCATCGACCAGTCCCTGGTTCAGACCATGGACCGCCTCGATTACCATACGGTTGCTATCCATCGGATCATGGGTAAAGCCCACGCCCGCACATGAACTTGGCAATAACTCCTGAATGACAATGGCCATGGCGCTGGAGCCCACAGCCAGCTGCAACTCCTGGCGGTAGAGTAAAGCCTTATCAGACCAGAGAGAGGCCCACACTTTTCGTATAGCCCGCTCTAATTGGTCCTGGGAGCGTATATTCAGATACGATTCATGAAGGCCTGCAAATGATGCTGTGCTGCCATCTTCCTCCGTGGCCGAAGAGCGCACGGCCAGTGGAACCTCACCAAACTCTGTTCGAACAAAATCGTGTATAGTTGAAGCCAGTGTACGCGGCAAACTGGTGGCCAGGAAAAATTGACGGATACGCAACGAAATGTCCCAGATCTCCTCCCAGCGCATGTCACTGAACTCCTTGGTGTTCAGCTCCATCTGTATTTTTTCGCTTAAACGATTAATCTCCAGAAACTCCTTATATGCTGCCGTGGTAAGACAGGCAGTTTTCGGCAACAGCTCTCCGGCATTAAGCAGCTTTGCCAGCGCCAGAGCTTTGCCGCCCACATCTTTTGCGAATAACTGATCTTTGGTATCAAGCAAAAATATCTGTTTCATCACTTAAGTGCAGCTCCATAACATTCTGAAATCGATTGACTATCAGATAATGACGAACTTTTATCAACAACATCGTGGTACTTGGAGCTTCTACAAACCGTTCCAGATATGGGTGGTGACGGAGATAGAGGCTTTGATAGGTCTGCTGCTCCTCCTCAGACAATTTTACCACCTCACCAATTACCGTTACCGCAGCCGCTGCATGAAAATCCTTTTCAGTATTCGACCGGGTATCGATAAGTAAAGAGACCCGGGACTGCTCAAGCAGATTGGTGTGTTTTCTGGTCGCACGTCCTGTCGCCACCACTATCCTGGTCAGGTCCGGAGTATGGGCAAAGGCCATGAGGCTTGTATAAGGCTGCCCGTTGCGCTCGGTGGCCAGCACTCCCAGCTGCTGACTCTCCAGAACCTGAACTATTCTCTCACGTACATCCGCTTCTCCTGATTGCATCCGCTCTCCCCCTTGAAAAGATGTCAGCCCTGATCATTTCAATTGTACAAAGAACTCCACAGAAGGGACAGATATTTGTCAGGCATCTTTGGTGGCGGTTGGTCATAAGTCGTGCAATGACAGCTCCACCGGTGATCGCTGCTCCCCCCACCTACCTCATGTTCTTGTTATGCCACTGGAGGAATCAACTATGACTAAACCTGAAAAGATAAATGCATGGATGGCAGCCAGATCATTGGAACTAAAAGATGGTAATTGTTCAGGGCCCCGTCTTCGAAAACCGGCTCGCAGTTGTAAGGTCTAATCGGTGCAGGCAACTTTATCGTTAAGAGATGTACAGATAAAGTTATCCTACGCCTGGTAACCAAATTGCAATTTTGCTTAGAGGGATGATGTTGGCAAAGGCGGCTTCGATTTGGGAGTTACTATAACAACAGGTGATTCGATGCTTGTGGGGCGGAGACTCTTCAACCACCCGCATTTTTCGAACGACGTGTTACAGTTGACCGTTGGGCTGGCGAAACTCGTACCCAGATATTTTCTACCTGGGTGCTCATCTCCCCCAGTGGATTCCCTCTCTACCTTTCCCTAAGCCGCTTACTCTATGGTGTAGAAGGGGCAAACGAACGCGGGATCGGGATCCACGGCGCACCTGTAGTATTGCCTGAAAGCTTCAACCGGCTCGGCAAAACCACCCGTGATATTGATCATAATATCACCTTCTGAATAGTAGTCCCTCTGATAATACGCCTGACTTTCTTTGGGGCGGAATTTGATGATCGACATGCCTTTAGCAGTATAGGGCACTCCGTTGAAATAACCGGTCATCGTCCAGGCAGCCGTGTATGTGTCATCAATGCAAATCTCGTCTTCAACCGTAGTGACTAGATTTGGGGAACTCGTAAACAATCTCGAGAGGAATTCCGTCATCTCATCGATGCCCTGGATGGTTACAATAGGATCGTGGTATTCAATGTCATTGGTGTAATAGGGCACTACGGTTGACCAATTCACGGAATCCACTTCGACGAGCGCACGTCCATTTTCCAATCGCATACGGTTGAGTTGACTCGAATTACTTTCCGCACTGGCCATCATAGGCAAAAGCATGATGCAAGCGAGCACTGCGGACGTTCTGATGAAAGTCTTCATTTTTTGCCTCCCACTTCTTGTGGTGATGAATTTTAAGTAATTGTGTTCTTCTAGGCACCATAAAAAAATTGCATCTTCAAGCAAGAGCTACCTCGTGTTGAAAAGTACCCCTGCTCCCTGTTAAGACCCATGGAGTTCACTAACCTACCATGCAACAGGATTGGCTTTATCAAAATTAGATTACCTTAATTGTAGTTGAATTCATGGTACCTCTGGGCTCTGAACCATGTCAATGAGACACAGTGGTACACCATAAGGCTGGCGAAAGAAGTCCATTACCAATAGTTACGCTTTTAAGTAAAACTGCTAATTGACACTTTTCCCGTAAATCTCAGGTTTCCTTTTATCGACACTACGGTTAGGTTCGATCTAATCTTCCTGGATGTTAATATCAGATCGAGTCATGATTTTTACAAATGAATCGATTCATGGAGAAACCACTGACCAAGCCGCCACGCCGCGCGCCGCTCGCCTCACCAGTTACGCTCCATCTTCTCTTCAGAAATTTTCAGAAACATGTTATAAATTGATTCTGATTCCTTAACTTTAATACCCCTAACCATTCAACCTTGCCAACATCATGACAGAGAGTAAAGACCAGGACGAACCCACCCCAATTGTATCCTCAGAGCATCTCGCCTCCCCTGACAGCTGGCAGCTCAGTGAGTTTGAATATGGCATGATCATCTCATATAACGCCTTCGCCCGCTGGATGATGCGCTGCATGAGCGCCACCGGATATGTGGATTTCAGTCCGTTGGATATCCTGGTGCTCCACAACGTCAATCACCGTAAACGCGAAAAGCGATTGATAGATATTTGCTTCGTGCTCCATGTCGAGGATCATCACACGGTGAATTACTCGCTTAAAAAACTGGTTAAGGCAGGTCTGGTAGGCCGGGAAAAACGAGGGAAGGAGATTTTTTATTTTGCCACTGAAGAAGGCGATGCCGCGTGCGCGCAGTATAGAAAAATTCGGGAGAAATGTCTCACCTCGACGTACCGGGCGATGGATCAGGAAAATGACGAGATGAGTCAGGCCGCAGCGCTGCTACGTTTGATGTCGGGCATTTATGATCAGGCTTCCAGGGCTGCTTCTTCATTATAACTCTTTCAGGGCCTCTTTCCCTATCGATCCTGCCAGTGGTTTCAAGCCACTAAGCACCTGTTTCCAGAGACATCATGAAACAGGTGCTGGAACAATCAGCGCCCCATCATATCAGGTAGAATCGTAACAATCTCCGGGACAACCACAATTATGCCCAACGCCAGCAGAAGCAGCAGGAAAAACGGTAAGGCTGCAACCGCAACCCGTAAGATATTCATCCCGGTCTGCCCCTGAATCACGAACAGGTTGAAACCGACGGGCGGGGTAATCTGGGACATTTCCACCACGATCACCACAAAGATGCCGAACCAGAGCGGATCAATTCCAGCCTGCTCCACCATGGGCATAATCACCGATGTTGTTAACACCACCACCGAGATGCCATCCAGAAAACAACCAAGGACGATGAAAAAGATGGTCAGCGCTCCCAGCAGGGCATAGGGCGACAGGCCCATGGTACCGATCCAGCTTGCCAGCATTTTCGGTATACCCGTAAAACCCATGGCAACTGTAAGAAAGGCAGCACCCGCCAGAATAAAAGCGATCATGCATGAAGTTCTGGTGGCACCGAGCAAGCCATCAAAAAACGTCTGTTTACTCAAGGTTCCCGAATGCCACGAGAGAACCAGCGCCAGCACCACCCCGACCGCAGCAGCATCAGTTGGCGAGGCAATGCCGGAGTAGATGGAGCCGATGACCCCGCCAATCAGCAGCACCACAGGGATCAAGCCTTTCGACCGTCTGAACTTCTCTGCCAACGGCAGGTCTGCTTCACACTCTCCGACCGGGATGGACTGACGGTTGAGCAGCGACCAGGTAGCCACATAACCGATAAAAAGTGCCACCAGCATCAAACCGGGCAGGAGCCCTGCAATAAAAAGTCGGGCGATGGACTGTTCCGTCGCGACCCCGTACACAATCAGGATAATGGATGGTGGGATCAACAGGCCAAGGGTTGCTGAACCTGCCAGGGTGCCGATAATCATCTTCTCGGGATAGCCGCGCCTTGAAAGCTCCGGGATAGACATCTTGCCGATGGTGGCGGCAGTAGCGGCGGATGACCCGGAGACTGCTGCAAAGATTCCACAGCCGAGAATATTGACATGAAGCAATCTGCCCGGAAGTTTTGACAACCAGGGGGACAGGCCACTGAACATATCCTCTGACAATCTGGAACGAAAAAGAATCTCACCCATCCAGATAAAAAGCGGTAATGCGGCCAGTGCCCAGCTGTTCGACGCACCCCAGACCGTTGTGGCCAGCACCTCACCGACGGGTGCCTCCGTGAATATTGCCATGCCGGTCATACCGACCGCAAGCAGTGAGAAAGCAACCCAGATGCCGCTGCCCAGAAGCGCAAAAAGTACCAGCAGCAACAACACAATCATCGATAATTCCGACATAACGACCTCTCAGCTCCCTTCCTTTTGCAAACAGGTTTTCGAGTCGACATGGGTACTCTCCCCATGCTCTGAAACTTCTTAACCCTTCTTCGGCCCTTTTTTCTTCGAATAGCTTGGTGCCCTCCCCATGAGCACTTCGATAAACTCATCGATAACCGCGATGGTCAGCACCAGCAAACCAATCAGCATCCCACACTGGGGAATCCAGATTGGAACCGCGACGAGGCCAGCTGAAAGATCGTTGTAACTCCAGGATTCCCAGGTAAGAAGTGCCATGTAGTAACTGAAATACATCGAGATGCCGGCAGCAACGCCAAGACACCAGAACTCAGCGATTCGCCTGATTTTTCCCGGCAGGTTACTTATCAGCAGCGTTACCCTGATATGATCCCCCTCACGCAGGGTATGGGCCAGCGCCAGAAACGAAGCCGCAGCCAGAAAAAAACCGGTGAAGTCGGCATAGGAGGGAATAGTGAGACCAATGGCTGAGCCAGTCATCACTGTACAGATACGATCGATGAGATTGAGCATCACCTGTGCCACGACCAATAGACATATCGCGGCGACAAAGAAGGCCGCCAGCCAGCCGCTTGTCGTGTAAAGCCGGTTCAACCAGTTACGTACCATCTCCCTTACCTCACTGGAAAATCTTAGTCAGAGCATTTACCTCGCCGGTCAATCCAACGTTTTCGTTTTATAGTTGAAATGCTCGCCAAATGTGCCCGATACGGACAGCCATGGGGAACAACCCATGCGATAAACTCTGCACTGATAAAAAATACAAATTAACCCGGCAACATTTTATAAAACAGGGATGCAGCCGGGTTTTCAAAAAACTTCTTCTACTTTACCTAATTGTTACTGCTGATAATGGCTCAGCACAGCCTCACCCTCTGCACCGGCGTCCTGCTTCCAGTCAACCAGCATTTCTTTGCCGACCTCTTTCAGACCAGCCATCAGTTCCGGGCTCGGAGCAACGATGATGACCCCGTTATCCTTCAGGATCTTTATTTTCTCTTCGGTCTCCTTCTTGCTCATGGCAAGACCGCGCAACTCTGCTTCTGCCGCTGCTGCCAGGACAGCCTCCTGGGTAGGTTTATCGAGCTTGCGGAAAGCTTTTTTACTGACCACGACAATATTCTTCGGTACCCAGGCCTGAATATCGGTGAAATGGGAAATAAAATCCCAGGCCTTGGAGTTGGCACCAGTTGATGGTGAAGTGATCATCGCCTCAACCCGGCCCGTGGCAAATGCCTGTGGGATATCAGGTACTTCGACCTGGGTCGGTGCCGCACCAACTTTATTGGCGAAACTCTCAAGCATCGCGTTATATGCTCTGAACTTAATACCCTTGAGGTCATCTACAGTCTTGATCTCTTTATTGGTGTACAGCCCCTGTGGTGGCCAGGGTACAGAAAAGAGCGGCATCAGGCCCTGTTTGTCCAACAGCTTGGCAACTTCAGGGCGCTGGCTGTTCCAGAGTTTTGCCGCCTCATCATAGTTTGTCGCCAGAAAAGGCTGGGAATCTGCCCCGAATACCGCATGCTCGTTGGAGAGCAGGGAAAGAAAAAATTCGCCGATGGGTACCTGTCCGCCACGTACAGCGTTCTTGATCTCCGGATGTTTAAAGAGCGACCCTGCAGAATGAATTTTGATTTTCAGCTCCCCACCCGTTGCCGCCTCCACATCCTTGGAAAACTGCAAAATATTCTGGGTATGGAAGGTCTTATCCGGATATGGCGTCGGCATATCCCAGGTTGTTGCCTGGGCAGTCGCAACCAGTCCGGTCATGCCCACGGCTACCGCCATTCCAGACAGGGCGGACATCAGTGTCTTACGCATCTTCATCGTTCTCTCCTCCTGAATTGATTTTCACCCCGAACGGAGTGGTGGCCCCTGCGAGGAATCCGCAGGAGTTACAATATTGCAAGATTTACATTGACTTTTCAATACGATATTGACATCATTCCATAACGTTGACATTTTGTCGATAAAAAATATATTTATATAACGAATTTGTAATCGAATTAACCATATTAGTCGATATATTAAATTTTTAGATCAAACCCAAATAGGAGCGGAACCATGCCACAATGGCAAATCTGGATCGATCGAGGTGGCACCTTCACCGACATCGTTGCGAAACGTCCGGACGGCACCCTGGTAAGCCACAAACTGCTCTCCGAAAATCCGGAGAACTATAAAGATGCAGCAATTCAGGGCATACGGGATCTCATGCAGATACCCACAGACGCCCCGCTGCCGTCCAAATCGATTGAACATGTCAAAATGGGCACCACAGTTGCCACCAATGCTCTTCTGGAACGTAAAGGTGAGCGCACCCTGCTGGCTATTACCCAGGGCTTTGGCGACGCTCTTCGCATCGGCTACCAGAGCAGGCCGGACCTCTTCGCACGCCACATCGTCTTGCCGGAAATGCTCTATGAAAAAAGTGTTGAGATTATCGAGCGCATCGGGGCAGACGGTCTGTGCCTGATCGAACTGGACCAGCAACAGGCCAGACAGGACTTTCAGGCAGCGTATGATGAAGGAATCCGCTCTGTCGCAATTGTCCTCATGCACGGCTATCGCTACCCGGAGCATGAACAGCTCCTTTCGAAAATAGCCCGCAAGATCGGCTTTGAGCAGATCTCTGTCAGCCATGAAGTCAGCCCGTTGATCAAGCTGGTCTCCCGAGGCGACACCACAGTCGTGGACGCGTACCTTTCGCCCATTCTGCGCCGATATGTCAACCAGGTGGCAAACCAGCTTAACATAAACGACGAAAATGGCCCCCGCCTGATGTTCATGCAGTCAAACGGAGGCCTTACCGACGCCAATTATTTCCAGGGTAAAGACGCCATTCTCTCCGGCCCTGCCGGTGGCGTGGTGGGAATGACACGTACCGCCGCCATGAGCGGGCTGACCCGTCTCATCGGCTTCGATATGGGTGGCACCTCCACCGATGTGGCCCACTACGACGGCGAATACGAGCGCAGCTTCGAAACTATAGTGGCCGGCATTCGAATGCGTGCGCCGATGATGCACATCCATACCGTTGCCGCCGGCGGTGGTTCAATACTCCATTTCGACGGCTCAAGATATCGGGTTGGGCCGGAATCCGCAGGGGCCAATCCCGGCCCGGCCTGTTATCGGCGTGGTGGCCCATTGACAGTGACCGACTGCAACGTCATGCTTGGCAAGATTCAGCCCGCACACTTCCCCAAAGTCTTCGGCCTTACAGCCGACCAGCCCCTGGACCGGGAGACAGTCGTCGAAGGTTTCAGCCGCCTGGCGGAATCAATCGCCGCGGCCACCGGGGCGGCCCTCCACACACCGGAGCAGGTTGCAGAGGGGTTCCTGCGCATTGCTGTCGAAAACATGGCCAATGCCATCAAGAAAATCTCGGTTCAGCGAGGCTATGACATAACCCACTACACCCTCAACTGTTTTGGCGGAGCCGGTGGCCAGCACGCCTGTCTGGTGGCCGATGCCCTGGGAATGCAACAGGTATTTCTCCATCCATATGCAGGGGTACTTTCCGCCTATGGCATGGGACTGGCCGACATCAGATCCATGCGGGAAAAACAGGTGGAGCAGCCATTTGACGCCAATGCTGAATCCATAGCCAGAGAAGCGGCCAGACCGCTGATCGAAGAGGCGCGCACAGAAGTCATCAGCCAGGGTGTCGATGCGGCCAACATCTCCATTGTACTGAAAACCCACCTTCGCTATGAAGGCACAGACACTGCCCTGCTCGTGGATTGCGGCACCATCAAGCAGATGCAGGACGCCTTTGAACGCGCCCATAAAAAGCGTTTCGGTTTCATTGCCGAAAACCGCGGACTGGTGATTGAGGCCATTTCCGTTGAAGCAATTGGCATCAATGAGCCGACCCTCGACCCTGAAACAACCAGTAAAGCCACGGAAGACCTTGTGGCAACAGACGAGGTGAAAATCTTCAGTGACGGCAAAGCTCACCGGACCCCACTTTACGAGCGGGACCGGATGCTCCCCGGGCATGTGATCAATGGCCCTGCCATTATTGCAGAATCAACCGGCACTGTGGTGATAGAAGAAGGCTGGCAGGCCACGCTCAACACCCGTCAGCACCTTATTCTCAAGCGGTATATAGCACGCAGGAAAGTCGAGGCAATCGGCACCACCGTTGATCCGGTAATGCTTGAGGTATTTAACAACCTCTTTATGTCCATCGCTGAGCAGATGGGAGCGACCCTGGCCAACACTTCCTACTCCGTCAACATCAAGGAGCGGCTTGACTTCTCCTGCGCCCTATTCGACGCAGACGGCAACCTGGTGGCCAATGCCCCGCATGTCCCCGTGCACCTCGGTTCAATGGGCGAGTCCGTCAAGACGGTCATCAGGGAAAACAGCGACACCATGCAAACAGGCGACGTCTACATGCTGAACGCCCCATACAATGGCGGCACCCACCTTCCCGACGTCACCGTGATAACCCCCGTTTTCAATGACACTGGCGACAAAGTGCTCTTTTATGTGGGCTCCAGGGGACACCACGCGGATATCGGTGGCCGGACCCCCGGCTCCTCCCCTCCGGATTCTCAGCATATTGAAGAAGAAGGCGTGCTTATCGACAACTTTCTCCTGGTACGGTCAGGGAAATTGCAAGACGAAGAGACCAGAAAACTGCTTTCTTCAGGTCGCTATCCCTGTCGAAACATTGAACAGAATATGGCGGACCTGGCTGCCCAGATCGCCGCCAACGCCACAGGAGAAAGGGAGCTGCGCCGAATGGTTGACACCTTTTCTCTTGAAGTGGTGCAGGCCTACATGCGCCATGTACAGGATAATGCCGAGGAGTCCGTCCGCAGAGTGCTCGACGTATTACAAGACGGGGCATTCAGCTACCCCATGGATGACGGGGCCAGAATAGAAGTGAAGGTTACAGTGAATCGCGCCAACCGGGAGGCCACAATCGATTTCACCGGCACATCACCGCAGTCTGCAGGCAACTACAACGCCCCGACCGCGGTGTGCAAAGCCGCTGTACTCTATGTGTTCAGAACTCTGGTTGAAGATAATATCCCTTTAAATGAAGGGTGTCTGAAACCGCTGAAGATCATAATCCCGGACGGCACCATGATCAGCCCGAGCTACCCTGCGGCCGTCATCTCCGGCAACACCGAGGTGAGCCAGGCGATCACCGATGCTCTTTTCGGCGCACTGGGTGTTCTCGCTTCTTCCCAGGGCACCATGAACAACTTTGTCTATGGCAATGAGAAAGTGCAGAATTATGAAACAATTTGCGGCGGCACCGGCGCAGGGCCCGATCACCACGGCACCAGTGCGGTACACAGTCATATGACCAACACCCGCATGACAGACCCCGAAGTGGTCGAGTGGCGCTTTCCGGTACGTATTGACGAGTTTTCAATCCGCAGAAATTCAGGTGGCACTGGCAGGTATTGTGGCGGCGATGGCGTGGTCCGGAAAATTCGTTTTCTTGAGCAGATGACTGCTACCATTCTCTCTTCGCACCGACGGGAACATCCTTACGGATTGGCCGGAGGGTGTGATGGAGCCACTGGGTGTAACAGCGTTATCCGTAAAAATGGTTCCACCGAAGAACTTGACGGCAATGCTGAGACAGGCATGGCGCCAGGTGATGTATTCGTCATAAAAACTCCGGGAGGCGGGGGCTTCGGAGCCTCCTGATCAATTATCCTTAGTAACGCCATTCATATTTTTCCTGAATGAATCCCGGTTCATTCTGGATTCTTATAGGACATTGTGTTATCGTGCTGGCGCATTACTGTAAACTTGGTTACCGCCTGACCGCTATAACGAGTGCGACAACCGGCGTAATGAACCAGAACCCGCCTTGCCGCTCAGGCGCTATTATGTGAATTTTTCACGTAACACTTTCCATCCCACGGAGGTAATGATGAAAACACCTGTACGCGTAGCAATTACCGGTGCAGCAGGCCAGATCAGTTATTCCATCATTTTTCGTATCGCAGCAGGCGACATGCTTGGTAAAGATCAGCCTGTAATTCTCCAGCTTCTTGAAATCCCACCCGCAATGGATGCCCTCCAGGGTGTGGTCATGGAGCTGAAAGACTGTGCTTTCCCACTGGTTGCAGGCGTCGTCGCAACTGACGATCCAAACGTTGCCTTCAAGGACACCGACTACGCAGTCCTGGTTGGCGCGCGTCCTCGTGGACCTGGAATGGAGCGCGGCGATCTACTGATGGCCAATGCCCAGATCTTCTCAGTACAGGGCAAGGCGTTGAACGATAACGCCAGCCGCAACGTCAAAGTGCTGGTAGTCGGCAACCCGGCCAACACCAACGCTCTTATCACCCTGAAAAACGCACCTGATCTGGATCCGAAGAACATCACCGCCATGATGCGCCTCGATCACAACCGCTCACTCTCCCAGATCGGCGACAAACTCGACTGTGCCACCACCGACATCGAGCAGATGGTTGTCTGGGGTAACCACTCCGCGACCCAGTATCCCGACATCAGCTACGCCACCGCAAAAGGTAAGGCAGTTAAAGAGCAGGTCGACAACGACTGGTATGTAGAAAATTTCATCCCTACCGTTCAGCAGCGTGGTGCGGCGATCATCAAGGCTCGCGGCGCTTCCAGTGCAGCTTCTGCAGCTTCTGCAGCCGTCGATCATATGCGCGACTGGGCCCTCGGCTCCAACGGCAGTTGGGTAAGCATGGGTGTTTACTCTAAAGGCAACAGTTACGGTATTGATGAGGACATCGTCTACTCCCGTCCCATCGTCACGGAAAATGGCGAGTGGAAAGAAGTTACCGGCCTTGAGGTCAGCGACTTCAGCCGCGAGATGATGAAGAAAACCGAGGACGAACTGGTATCTGAGCGCGAAGCAATCAAAGAAATGCTCTAGGATCTCCGTTCTTCTTTGCAGGCAGAAAAAAGGCGCAGCCCGCACGGGCCGCGCCTTTTTTGCTTCTGCCGCTTCGTCCCACATCCAACGTCCAACGTCCAACCCCAGCTTTTCACTCCTTCACAACAAACCCATCAACCAGCTCCACAATCCGCCTGCCGTATTCAGCCTTCACCTGATCCAGATACGCCCCATCCACAGGCCCCTTCCAGGTGGTAACAGAGTAGAACCGCTTCGGTACCGAGAAGTTCTCAGGCTTAAAACCGGTGTCACTACGCACCTTCCAGCGAAGCCCTCGAATATACTCGGACGTTTCAGCTATTGTCCCGGCCAGTGCGCCGTAGCCAACACTGGCCAGACACTCCTGCAACTGTTCATCAGTATAGATTGATCTGGCAAAGAGGCAGGAGACCATTGAAGTAAGGAAAGCCCTGCCCGGCTCATCGTTCATCAGGAAATCCACCGACTTCTGCAGATCTTTATCCGTGCTTTTCTGCTCGTAGCTATAGGCACCGGTGTCGAGGTGTGAATGGCGAAACCCCAGGGTCTGGGCGGCAAAATAGAGCTCACCGGTGGCATAGCCCGCCATCTCCTGACCAAGTACACAGCCAAACGCCTCACCACCATATTCTTTTCCCGCCTTCAATGTCCCCTGGCCGAGCAGGCGGTAAAATTCATTGGTGCCGCGACCAAGATGCATAGCCGCCTGCTGATATCCCGACACATCTCCAAAAGCCAGGGGAACCAGGGTCTCCTTCTCGCTCACCAGGCCACGTTCTGTAGCCTCAGTCGCCCAGGCCAGGGCCACCCCTGCCGACATGGCATCGAGACTCACCTTCTCAATCTCATCGAGAATCCGCAGCACCCCAAAGGTATCGGTAACTCCGAGCATGGTGCCTGCCGCAAAGATCGGCTCATAATCATAGGCGACCTGATGATAATGATAGCGGTTGTCCACCTTGGCTTTTTGCCGGATATACCCTATGTGGATACAGCCTACCGGGCAGCCGGCACAGGCACCGTTACGCAGCAGAGTGTCATCTGCGAATTTTGCGCCCGTCACCTTGTCGATTTCGGAGTGGCTTGTTCGCTGGAGGTTGTGCCACGGCAATGCCTCGATATCATTCAACGTCTGCAGATTGGCCGCAGTTCCCAGATTATGGTATTTTCGCAACATATCGGTTGAGGTTACCTTGGAGTACACCTCTTGAAAAACTTTCCGGTACTCCTTACCCGCTGTCAGCTCCAGCTCACCTTCTCCGCTGACGATAATACCCTTGAGGTTCTTAGCCCCCATTGAAGCCCCGCCACCCATGCGACCGAAGTGCCGATAGGTCTCGACGTTGATACAGGCCATGCCGGAACCAATCTCCCCGGACGGACCGATACGGAGTATGGAGCGATGTCCCGAAGACCTGCCATGCATGCGCCGCAGCAATTTGCCGGTATTTTCAGCATTCATCCCCCGCATGAACTCCACATCTTTCAGCTCCAGCTCCCTTGCGCCCACGGTGAGACATGACAGCCGCTTCGCCTTGCCGACGATCACCAGTCCATCCAGATTGCAGAACTGCAGGGCCAGCGCCATGCGGCCACCACCATGACTTTCGGTATACTCGTTGTGATAGGAGGAACGAAAGGAGCAGACTGTCTTTGACATCAACGGGAACAAACCGGTCAGAGGCCCGATGGCGAAGATCAGCGGCTGTTCCTCATGATGCCACGGTTTATCCGGATGACCATATTTCATATAGAGCAGCGCCGCCAGGCCGCTGCCACCCGCCACCTGGTCACGTCCATCCAGCTCCACAAACTGACCACTGCCTGACGAAAGATCGTAGACGAGCACCCTGAATTGTTCGCGCATCATAGCAGCACCTCCTCGATCTCACTGGCTTCACGCATCTCCAGACAGCTCTGGGGGCAAAACTCCACACATTTCCCGCAGTGGATGCAGACAAACACCTCCCCCAGGTCGTTTTCATAAATGGCATTCACCGGGCAGGCCGGTACACATTTTCCGCATCGGATGCAGAGCTTCTTCCTGACCACCACCCCACCGCCTTTTCGCTGACTGAAGGCGCCTGTTGGGCAGACTTCGACACAAGGCGCCGGGTCACAGGCAAGACAGCGGATTGCCAGGAAACCGGTTGAAAGACCGCCTGAGGACTTTATTCGTATTCCCGCAGTTGACCATGAAAGCCGACGATGTACCAGCCGTGCACAGGCCAATGAGCAGGAATGACATCCAATACACTGATCGAGTCTCGGTGTGGTTAACAGTTTCATAGGCAACTCATCTGTATTGAGGATTGTTCTGTAGGGACGTAAGCGTAAACCAATCTCTGCTATTGTTCTTCACCACCATATTTGGCGATATAGTCATCCACCGCAAATTTTCGACGACAACCCGCCTCATTCATATATCGAATTTTACCGAAAACCGGGCGCTCTTTCCAGGCCCGGTCATGTACCCCACCGATTGCCCAGCTCACCCCGGTATAGCCGTTCGGGTCCCTGCCGTCGAAGGCGAAGGTGTCGTTCAGCAGGTTGCCGATTCGTAAGGCCTCTTCCGGGATAGCGCTCCACTCGAGAATTTTTTTCGCCCAATACATCCGCAGATAACCATGCAATCTGCCTGTCTCCCGTAGCGCATTCTGGCAGCTGTTCCAAAGCGGTTCATGGGTTTTTCCGAAGATAAACTCCTCTTCCGTGTACACATACTTCCGCTGATCATGACGATGCTCGTCCAGTGTCCTGATGGCCCAGGCGGGAAACCCGTCAACACTGTCGTAGTCATCGCAATAATAGCAAAAATTGTCGCTCAACTCCCTGCGAACAATGAGTTCTTCCAGAAAGGCGTCCTTGTCCTCATCCGGTATCCCGGCCGCAGCCTGAACAGCCAGGGCCACCCGTTGTGGAGAGACTTGACCAAAGTGAAGGTACGGGGACAGTCGTGAAGTCCACTCGGCAAGGGGGTCGTTCCTCTTTCGGTCATAACCATTGAGACGTTTTGCTATAAACTCCTTCAACGCCTCTTTCGCCTGTACAGATCCCGGCCGCGGATAACTCTCTCTGGAGTCCGTATCCGGATATCGCGCATATAATTCAGGCCAGTCTGGCGGGGCCAGAGCTTTATCCAGGTTTTCAACCCGGTATGGATGTTTTTTCACTTCAGGGAAGTCGTTAAGAAAAATAGGCAGTAGCCTGGCTACTTTCGGCCTGAAAGTGTAGGCAGCATATTCCTGTTTGTCAGAAGCGTACCAACAGGGAATGATATTATGCGCATCTACCTCATACACCGGCACACGCACCTGGGTTCCCATCTCAAACAACCAGCGTTTGCGTATTTTAAGCGGATTAAAATCTGTAACCACCGCATAGGCATCGAGACTGTTCGCACAATTCGCGATGGCCTTCACCGAAGAACCATAGAGAATACGCATGTCGATATTGAGTCGTGCCAGCTGGGCCACTATCTCCTCAAGCCCGACTATGGTAAACCAGAAGTTCCTCGCGCTGGCGCTCAGATACCTGTCCGGCAGGCAGAATACCACCAACAGGGGACGACCTACGCTCAAGGCCAGATCCTGACTCTGCAGGAGTGCCCAGTTGTCCTCAACCCGCTGGTCCCTGTTCATCCAGTAGAGTACAGGGCCTTCACCCCGGTGCCCCTTACGAACCCGCTTAACCCTGCGCTGATCAACCCGAAAACGTTCTACCATCCCTGGTCACCTGTTCTTTCATATCACCTCCTGCCCACTAGCACTCCACAGGCTCCTCAACCGCTCCACCATTATCAACAACCACCCCATCCGATTCCGAAGTGCCAACAGTTTTGGGTTCCCTGAAACGTATAGGTAATTGTACCAGTACAATACACCCCCCATCAGCTCTCTGCACCAGTTTCAAATCGCCTCCGTGATCCAGAATGATCTGCCGGCACAACGAAAGCCCCAGCCCCATCCGGCCTGACTTGGTGGTGGTGAAGGGTTGAACCGCCTTCAGCGGAGAAAGCGCACAAAATTCTTCGGCTGAATCTGACAACTGAATATCGATCTCATCCCAGCATATCTGCACAGTAACATAGATGCCACCACCCTTTTCACCAATGGCGTCGAGACTGTTTTCCAGAATATGCCAGAGCGCCTGCCTGATGAGAATTGGATCGATGTACATACACGGTAAATCATCTTCTATTGACGCTTCAAGATTCGCTCCGATGTACCGTGCTTCAGTCCTGACGGTGGTACACCATTTTTCAAAAAAGTCATTCATATCGGTGAGTACATAATGGGGGCTCATGGGCCGGACCACATCACAAATATCAGAGAGCACCGTATCCATGTGCAGTACGTGATTGGCGAGATGCTTGAACCGTTTACGTACGCCATGGGGCAAATCCGGCCTGGTCATCATCCTGCGGACCAGCCCCCCGACAATGAGTAGCGGATTTCGCAGTTCATGGGTAAGGCGAAAGGCGATCTCTCCGAGCGCCGCCATTGTATCGAGAGAAGATACTTTTGCTTCCAGTTGCAGCTTCTGCTCCTGGATATCAATAATCTCCCAGAGAAACAGTGCGGAAAGATGATCAAGCACCTTCACTGCCGGCAGTTTCTCTGCAACTATCTTCGCCAGCACTCTTTCATCACCGGTAAGCTCAATGATCAGATCAATCCGCTCATCCCTTACGTACTTCTCCCAGGTGGTAACTGTATCGATTCCAAGCTGGCGGGCATATTTACTCCCCATGGCATTGAGGTTCAAATCTATCACCGCCACCACGTTGGGCTGAATGCGTACCGGGGTATATGAATCGAGCAGTCTCAGGATTTCATAACAGCCGCGGCCGCCACCAATAAACAGCACATTGACCCGCTGCAATTCCTGCCTTGGGCAAACGTTATTCCCCCGCTCGGAGGCTGATTTTCCATTTACGCTGTACACTGGCATATCACAAGACATCTCCTTCAATCGCGTGGTTTAGCTGCACAGCTGGCTGGCTGCCGTATAACGGCTTTTGAACAATCAGTACAAAGCATTCAAAATCGAAAGAGATCCTTAATATTGACCGAAGCCGTCTATTATCAGACTAACGTAGAAATAGGGTGCCATTCAAGGAAACTACTGAAAAAATTTGCGGTATTAGGTATATCCTCAATTATATACAGTACGATGCAAACTCCACGTTGATCCCTGGCGGCTCTGAGTCAATAATGGCTCCTTCAGGTTTTGACCTGGAGATTTTCCCCATTTATACAGCCCAGCTTGGAGACAGTGAATGAGCAGTGTCACCTCATTGACCGGCGCGGAAGCGATTAACGTTTACCTGCAATCTGAAAATGATGAAGTCCGTAAGGCCATGGCCAACCTGACCTCCATGGTTCACGCCGCAGCCAACCAGTCTGTGCAAAATATCCAGAAGAGCAGAGAACGAATATCTGACGCAACAGATCATCTCGATGGAATACTTTCAAAAGAACTGGGCCTGTCGCAGGCGGAGGAAATCAAGGAGATTGCCTTAATCGCTCACGAGCTCGACCGATATTTTGACGAGGCAATCTGCAAAAAAGCGCTCAGCGGTCTTTTTAAGGAAGTGGAGTCTCGCGTCACCAGACTGGAGGAGCGCGAAGCCCATCTCGAACAAATTATTCGCCAGCGCGTCGCCGATGCTGAGAGAAAAGCAAAAATTGAAAGCACCAGCAGCAAGGGATTATTCGAGAGCGCACTATCAAAGGCTGAAAAGGTTGTTGACCAGAACAAGATAACCCGTTTTGTCTGTTCAACTGTTGCCCGCTTCCAGGACGAATTTGAGCTGATCCAGTCGGCAACGGACGTTGAACACCTCACTCGTATCTTTCAGGAGACCATTGAGCCGTTCCAGACCACCAAGCTGGTAGCCGGCAGAGATGGCAAGCTGGTGAAGGTGAGCGCCAGCTCTTTTCCCGAAGACTGTTACCAGGACCTTTTTCTATTCTTTTACAAATACTACAACGAGCTGATGGACATCTACGACGCCAACAAATCGCTCCCTTCCACCGCTGATGAAATAGGCCGGATATTCAAGAAGAAGAAAAAAGGTGTCGAACAGATTATCTCAGAAATGCACAATTGGAAATAATCTGACTTCCAATTAGAAACCAGATTATTTCCAGGGAAACTCCAATTTCTTCCCTTCGCTATCCGCTCCACTATCTTGTTGGTGTTTATTCGTGATATTTTGCCAATTTTTACAGTATGTGCAATTTTAGGCCCTTATCTATGGCAAAACCGCCCTCGGGTCATTGGTAATACCAATCCGTTTTTTCGGACATCCCTGTCAAACCCGTATCCCCCCGAAACTCCGATCACCTAATAGCACTGGCAATTGCAACCTATCAGGAATTCCTCTCAACTCAATTATTCTTGACATCGCTATTGGTATCTCCTAGTATTGGTCTGACCTTTTGAGGGGCTTTCTACGGAAACCGCGTACCACATCCTGAAATCAGGTTTCCAAAACGGATGATACATACCTGTCATCTCTGCTTCAGAAACTTCCCCTCATATAATTAATTAAAACGGCAGTTAGTGAGTTACCCACCGTATCCCTGACTATTTCATCGAATGGAGTTATGACAACCATGAAGAAGAGCATTATCGACGAGTTGGTCTCAATTTTTGGCCAGGAAAACGTTCTCACCGAGCGTGAGGACATGATTGCCTACAGCTATGACGCTGCGCCTGTAGAAATAGAGCCTGAAGCGGTTGTCTTTCCGACTACCACCGAGCAGGTCAGTCAACTTATGAAGCTGGCATATCGCGAAGAGATTCCAGTGACTCCTCGCGGTCAGGGAAGCGGTCTTTCCGGCGGTTCAATTCCGCTCAAGCAGGGTATCGTTCTTTCCATGGACAGGATGAAGAACCTCATCGAGTTCGACCCTGCCAACAGACTCATTACTGTCGAAGCTGGTTTTACCACTGCTGATATCGATCCTATCATCGGTGAAGCAAACCTTTTCTACCCACCGGATCCAGGCTCTGTAGCGTTTTCCACCATCGGCGGTAACGTTGCCGAAAACGCAGGCGGACTGCGCGGCCTGAAATACGGTGTAACCAAAGATTATGTCAAGATGCTCAAGGTGGTGATGCCACAGGGCGATATCGTCACCCTCGGCTCTAAATGCGTAAAGCACGTTGCCGGTTTCAACTCCGAGCTGATGTTTGTTGGTAGCGAGGGTCTGCTTGGTGTGATCACCGAGGTAACTCTTGCCCTGCTGCCTATCCCGCAGCACCGTGAGTCTGCCCTGGCGATCTTCGACACCCTTGATGACGCTGCCCAGACCGTATCTGACATTATTGCCGCCGGTGTTACCCCTTCCACCATGGAATTCATGGATAACGCCACCATCAACGCCATTCAGAATTTCAAGGATTGCGGCCTGCCACGCGACGCCCAGGCGGTACTCTTGATCGAGACCGATGGTGAGGAGAACTCTGCCAAGGCCGAGATTGCCACTGTAGAAGAGCAGGTTGGCAAGAATAACGCCCGGGAGTTTGCCCGCGCCAAGACCAGCGAAGATCGCGACAAGCTTTTCGCCGGACGCCGTGTTGCCCTGAACGCACTTGCTTCTGTTAAACCAAACCTGATTCTCGAAGATGCCACCGTAAAGCGCAGCGATCTGCCTGCCATGGTTCGCGGCATCATTGAAATCGCCCAGAGATATGACATCCAGGTAGGTATCTTCGGCCACGCCGGAGACGGCAACCTGCACCCGACTTTTTTGATCGACCAGAGCGATAAGGAAGAGATGGCCCGCTGCCACAAGGCTGTAGATGAGTTGTTCCAGCTGGCAATCGATCTTGACGGCACCATCTCCGGTGAGCACGGCATCGGCCTTGAGAAGAAACCATACCTTGAGGCCCAGATCGGCGCAGCCGGCATCAAGATGCTCCAGGATCTCAAGCGCATGTTCGATCCGAAAAACCTTCTCAACCCAGGCAAGATGTTCGATATGCCGGGTGAAGCAGCTTAAGCAGGGGTGACCTACTGATGAACGCACATATTTCACAAAAACAACTCGCGGAAGACCATCTCCTCGAAGCTGCCAAAGAATTCCAGAAGTGTATGCAATGTGGTAAATGCCGCAGTGTATGCCCTGTCTTCAAGGAATTCGGCAATGAGCTTTTCGTGGCGAGGGGCAAAAACAAACTGGCCGAGAAAATCGTCTCCGGTGATATTCAGATCACCAAGAGGGTTGAACAGGCCATCAATGAATGTTTGAACTGCAAGACCTGCTCTGCCAACTGCCCGGCTGGTGTAAGCCCCGAGCACGTTGTGCTGCGCCTCAGGTGGTATATCACCACCCAGAAAGGTCTCCACTTCTTCAAGGCGCTTATTTTCCGTCAGCTGCTCTGGAGAAAATGGCCGATCACCATCGGTTGCGCTCTTGGCGGTATCGCCCAGAAGATGCTCTTTGGCATAGGCCCGAAGAACCCGGTTCGTCACCTCTATCCACTGCTCGGTTTCTCCAAACGTAGAAACTTCCCGCAGTTGGCAATCAAGAGCGCCCAGCGCCAGTTGCCCGAGGTGAATCCACCGAAGAGAGGCGCCAAGAAGGGCCGCATCGGTTACTTCACCGGCTGTGCCGGCAACCTGATTTACACTAACGTCGCCAAGTCCGTTGTGGATATTCTCACCGGCTACGGCTACGAGGTTGTCATCCCCAAAGCCCAGAAATGTAACGGCACCCCGGTTCTCGCCAATGGTGATTACGAGGGCGCCAGGCGGCTTATGGAGCACAACTTCGAACTGTTCCATAAAGAGAAGTTTGACGCCATCGTTGTTGCCTGTTCCTCTTGCGGCATGTCGCTGAAGAAAGAGATCAAGGTATTCGTCGACGACAGCCCCGAGCTGCGTGAGTTTACCGGTAAGGTATTTGACATCAACGAGTTCATCGAAAAGAACATCGAGTTCAAGCAGGAAGAACTGGGACGTCTGCCATACAAAGTGACCTACCACGATCCATGTCACATGGTTCGCGGCCAGGGCATTAAAGATCAGCCGAGAAATCTGCTGAAAATGATCCCGGGTGTAGAGTTCACCGAGATGAAGAATGCCGACACCTGCTGTGGCTCTGCGGGTAGTTACTGCATCACTCACTACGACACCTCGATCAAGATCAACAACCACAAGATCAAGGATATTCAGGATGCCAAGGTCGATATGGTCGCCACCGGCTGCCCGACCTGCGTAATGCACATCTCCGATAATCTCTCCCAGCACGAAAGCGACGAGAACGTCCGCTTCGTGGTTGAGATTCTCGCAGATTCACTGCGCGCCGCCAAGACTATCTAAGCCTGAAAGATAGTTCATGGTGTAACAACCTGAGGCCTGTACAACCTCTGCTGTACCCAAAGCCCGGACGCCATCTTATGATGGGGTCCGGGCTTTTTTTTGTTATACATGTCAACTGAAGAGCTATGTGATTGCAAACACAAACTGATATGCTGCCCGCACAGGCTACTTCAAATATTTGCCAGGGTAATAAGCGATGTAATCAGAAGACATAACCAATCTGCAGCCCCATACTATCCAAGCCGTAATTCGGGGTAGCCAGACTCGCATTGGAAATATGGTTCCAGTAAAATGAAGCATTCCATCTTTCGCTGAAATAATAGCCAACATTCATTGCCAGCCTGAACAGGACTCTTGAGCCCAGACGTTGTTCACCCGGATCGTCGCTATCCAATTCACCAGAATGAACTGCGCCACCAAGCCCAAAAGTAAGCAGAATATTATCCGTTGTCCTGAAGTCCCAGGCAAGGCCCCCATAAACCTGGCTGGTCTGCCCATCTGAGTGGATACAAGTCCCCATCATTGGTCTGGGAGAACTGAATTTACGGAAGAATGACTTGTCTGGCGATTTGAAGAAGATATCAAAATTTATGTCTACTCCATTCTCAAAACTTTGGGCAAAGACACCTACATCATGACTCAGCAGACCAAACCGTATCTCTGAAACGATAGTAGAATCACCTTTCCCCTCACTTGCAATTCCTTCACCGAAAATAGAAGAGAAAATCACCAATACGGTTAAAACGATAAGCAGACGTTCTTTCACCAAAGCCTCCAGATCGATTGTGATTAAAGCTATTTCAGGGAAATCCTCCTAAATAGCCTATCGCACGTAATCGTCTTTTTGCAAACTCTGGTAAGGCACTGACTTACTATCTGATTAAACGATAAAGAAATTTACACATGATTCAACCACCGCGCAAAGGCATTGTATTTTCAACACCTCTGGCCGTTGCGATAAAGGATTAAACACAAATTCCCATCCAAATCAACGATGCAGCCATTCCACTTATTTCGTAAATAGGATTCAGATAAGCTAGTTGCGTGATGTTGCTTTTCGCCAAAAAAAATGAGGGAAGCCAGTAAAACCGGCCTCCCTCACCCACACAGGCGCTGTCTGCTCACATGCCCGTGCCTGCAATTTGGTGTTCTGAAAAGGTCATTCTCTTCGTTGTAGAGAGTTCGACGTAGAACAACTACGCCTTCACTCTCTACGCCTCGACTATGACCTTTTCAGATTCACCTCTGTTCTTTTTTACTCGAGGTTATAATCGATTATCCAGGCATCGCGGCAAAATTACTGCGGCTTCACCTTGGAGGCCTCGACTATGAACAATGCAATTTCACCTCTGGCTATTGTTTTTGAATGTAAGACTTGTATTGAGCCACCTCGGCTAACGTGACCGCACCACATACCGAAGCCGACCCATTTACTTCCACGTCCAACATCCAACGTCCAATGTTTTTTTACAGAAGCACAGTCCGAGCAGGAACCGTGCTTCCTAGGTTTAGTTACAATTACCGGTTCAATCAGCCCTGAACCATCTTGCGGATCTCTTCCACGATCTCCGGGTTGGCCAGTGTCATGACGTTGCCGACATCGCCTTTATTGGAGATGGCGCCAAGGACACGTCGCATCAGCTTACCGGAACGTGTCTTCGGCATATCGGGTACGATCCAGACGTTCTTACATTTGGCAATCTTACCAATCTGGAAGGTGATGGCATCTGCGACCTTCTGCTGCAGTTCCGGAGTTGCATCATAACCTGGTTTGAGAGATACATACAGCTCCGGCTCCTTGCCTTTGATCTCATGGGCCACAGGTACAACCGCAGCCTCGGCAACCTCAGGCACGGTCAGTGCTGCAGACTCGATCTCCTTGGTACCAAGACGGTGACCGGAGACGTTGATAACGTCATCGATCCTGCCGAGAACACGTACATAACCGTCACCCGCCAGCACCGCGGCATCACCGGTCATATATGGCCAGTCGCGCCAATCCTTGGAGTTGCGGTCTTTGTTGTACATGCCGAAGTAGCTCTCGATAAAGCGCTCACGATCGCCCCAGACGGTCTGCATCATGCCCGGCCATGGGTTCTGGATGCAGATGTTACCAGCCTTACCGCAGCCAGGCTCAAGTACATCACCAGACTCGTCAAAGACGATTGGGTGAATACCCGGAACACCAGGACCGGCGCTACCAGCCTTCATCGGCTGCATTCCCGGAACTGTTGAGCAGAGGAAACCACCGGTCTCTGTCTGCCAGTAGGTATCGACAATTGCTGCCTCACCACGACCGACAACGTTGTAATACCAGCGCCATACCTCAGGCTCGATGGGCTCACCAACGGTGGTCATATGCTTGAACTTATAATTGTACTTGGCTGGCTCATCCGGCCCGACTTTTCTCAGAGCGCGGATTGCCGTCGGAGCAGTGTGGAAGATATTGACATCCAGCTCCTGGGCGATACGCCATGAACGACCAGCGTCCGGATAGGTCGGTACACCCTCATAAATTACGGAAGAAGCACAGAGTGCCAGCGGCCCGTAAACGATGAAGGAATGTCCAGTGATCCAGCCAATATCCGCCATACACCAGTAAACATCTTCAGGATGAATATCCTGGATGTACTTGGACATTGCGGTTACATAACTCAAGTAGCCGCCGGTACCATGCTGACAGCCTTTGGGCTTGCCGGTGGTTCCGGAGGTGTACATCAGGAACAGGGGCTCCTCAGAGAGCATTTCTTCCGGCTCGACGATAGCGCCGTAATACTTTTTCAGCTCCTGATTGACGATTATGTCACGGCCCTCAACAATAGGAGTTTCGCTCGACATCTTGCCAGGATAGCGCTGCCATACCAACAGAGTATCAACTTTCTGACCGCCGTCTGCAGCCAGCTTGCATGCCTCATCATCCACCGCTTTATGATCCAGCAGATTACCAGCGCGGTAATAGGCATCCATGGTGATAAGTACCCGGCTGTTGGAATCGATAACACGATCGGCACAGGCGCTGGCGGAGAAACCACCAAACACCACCGAGTGAATAACGCCAAGGCGGGCACAGGCCAGCATGGTGATCGGCAGCTCTGCCGACATAGGCATATGAATGGTTACACGATCACCGCGCTTCAGTTTAGCTGTATCGCGCAATAGTGCTGCGAATTCGTTGACGCGGGTGTAGAGCTCCTGATAGGTGATGTGACTTACACGCTCATCTTCCGGCTCTGCGACGAAGTGAATTGCGGTCTTGTTCTTGTTTTTGGCGAGATGGCGATCGATACAGTTGTAACTTGCATTCAGTTTGCCGCCTTTAAACCATTTAAAGCTTGGAGCATCGCTGGTGTCGAGAACCTCATCCCATTTTTTGTACCAGGTCAGCATGTCTGCAAACTCGGTGTAATAGTCAGGAAAGTTATCGAGTGAAAAACGCTCGAAAATAGATTTATCGGTCAGATTAGCCTGGGCGATAAATTCCTCTGATGGATTGATATACTCTTCCTCTTTCCAGTGAACAGCGATTTGCGCCTCAGAAGTTTCAACAATTTGTTTTTCCTCGCTCATTCAATCACTCCTTTAGTGAATATTGAAAAGTTAATGCCCAGGACGGTTTTCTCCCGTCCCCTACGATTTCCTAAATCTTTAATTCAGCTTTTTGCTCAAAGTGTGTCTGTACTAGACCTGCACCCGCTCCACATCCTCACCCTTGAATTTCGCGTAGTCAGGCTTTCTTACGGAGACTGCCAGAATCACACCAAGTACCAGCAAGGCCCCGGAGAGATAGAAGGCGTAGTTCAGACTACCGGTAACATCCTGAATCCAGCCACCAAGGCGAGCAACAAAAACACCACAACCCCAGCCCAGGAAAACGATTCCGTAGTTTGCGCCAAGGTTTTTCGGGCCAAAAAAGTCTGCGGTAAACGATGGCATCAACGCCAGACCGCCGCCATACTGCCAGTAAGCAATACCGACTACCAAAAAGAGCAGCGCCACATTTTTACTGGCGATAACCATCGGCAGCGAGAAAAGGCAGAGTGCCGAAATCGAGCAGTTCAGAGCATAGGCATTGGTCCTGCCGATCTTATCGGAATAGTAACCGGTACCGACACGCCCTGATGCATTAACAAAGCCGCCGAATGAAACGAGAAGCCAGGCATTCGCCAGAAAGAATGGGATGTCCTTGGCAGTTGAGGAAAGTATACCTTTGGCACTACTGATGATAAGAAGACCGGATTGAGTGGTAAGGATGAACATGAAAATCAGTGCATAACACTGCCATGTTTTGGCCATTTCACCGGTAGTCCAGTTTGCCAGGGCATTTCTCTGGGCAGCGGTCTGATCCTTGAGCGCTGTTGTGTCGACTCCCGGAGGCACGTAGCCTTCCTCAGGAGTTTTCAGAAGCTGACCGGCGATGATGACGACTACCGCAAAGAAGGTTCCCAAACCTATGAAACTGCCGGTAACACCATATTTATCGATGAGGTACTGGCCAAGGTAGCCGATATAGAGAGCGGCTCCACCGTAACCACCGACAACAAGTCCTGCGATAAGGCCACGTTTTTTCGGGCCAAACCATTTCAGGGCAGCCGGGGTCGGTGCTGCGTAACCGATACCCATGCCCATTCCGCCGAAGAGTCCAAAACCAATAAGAAGACCGGTATAAGACTTCATCAGTCCGGCGATGATACAGCCGACAGCCAGCAAAAGGCCACCCAGTGTGGCACCAAATTTAGGGCTGATCCTATCTTGGATTTTGCCGCCGGGAATCATGAAAATAGCAAAAATGATTACACACATGGTGAAGGGGGTAGCCGCCTGGGCATTCGTAAGATATGTCCACCCCGCGTTCATGCTGTCGGCCGGGAACTGCTGGCCTGCCAGATCCACATTCACCAATGCAGATTTCCAAATACTCCATGCGTAGAGGATACCGAGACATAGATTGATCGATGTTCCGGCAAATGTCGTGATCCACGCTTGGATTGGTACTTTTTGATCCTGTTGCATCATTTGCCTCTCCTTGATTGTATTTTATGGTTGAGTAGCCACCATTCTTAGCCGACCAGGATAGTGATTAAAAATGATTCACCAGGAGCTTCGTCGACCTTCTCCATTCGATACATCCGTTTGCTACCTGAACGTTTTCACCTCCGAATTTTCTGGCGACCCTATCTTGGCCGCACATTTAATTGATTTATATCTGAACAGCGGTATCAACCGGCCCCTTTTCGCCCATGTAAGCGATGAACACCCTATTCAGACAAGCCAAACCTTGTGTCAGTAGTACATCTTGCAACAATACGAAACGTCTATGATTACCATACTGACCGGGCTTATCGATTCTTATTTGAAACCTGGTTTCTAATAAGAATCGATTTGTGATTGTCGATCATCCCTCTAACCGTATTTTCAGTCCTACTGAAAACTCATAACAGCAGATTTTCGAAGAATATCACGCCCGATAAAGCACATTATGGTACTAAATGAAAAGAGAACTTGAACCGTTCGAGTTATAAAACCCGGCCCCTGTATTCCGGCAATCATCTTATTATACAGCTACTTTTTACTACCTTGCTGTTATCTTGCCGGTACCCGATCTCTATGCACTGCCCAGGCATTTAAGATCGGTCGATGACAATAGCCCGTTAAACAACTTTTGTCATCTATCAATTTTATTTATCAAACACTTCACAGTAACTCAAGGATAAAATCAACTATTCTGGTTTTTTTCCTTGGTGATAATGATAATAAATCACATTAATACAAATACATAACAAATAGAAACCTGGTTTCTATTTGTTATGTCGATACGTTACGGCACAAACCCGGAGTCTGGCATAGCTGTTTTAAGCCCCTGGTGATGCTCATAAAAAATTTGCAATAAAATAATCTGATTACCCCTAGAGCTCGGCTGCATGAATCAAATCGTGAGGAGGGATGAGTCAGCGGTGCGGATTAATAAGCAACGTACCGGATTAGAGCATTAACCCCAGAGATCGAGACGTGGGTTTTCGGCAGAACTTCTGAGAATATCACCTCTGGTCACAATTCCGACAAGATATCCTGCTTTACAGGTAACAGGCATGGAGTCTATATGATGCAGGGCAAGGACACGGGCCACCCTGCTGTATAATATGATGCTACACCCCCTGATCTGCGTGACTTGTCCTGGTTATACGGATATCGAGCGTTCTCAAGACATCCCCTTTCAGAAACGAACACCCTGAACCTCATTGAGCGGCGAGGTCACCACCAGCTGCCAAACAGAGTATTCCGCGAGTTTTTGCCATGCGCTATCGACAGGAAAGCCTGCATCTATAGTGAAAACCGGACGGGTCATGATCTGACTGATGCGGAGAACCGGTTCCAACACATTTTCGGGTTGAGCAAGTTTCTGGTAACTGGCAACCTCATGGCTGACCCCAGGGATTTCGTTTGGCAAAGAGTCTCCGTACTTTTCAGACCGGACATGCTGAGCCTGACGAGGCTTACCCTGGCCCTGAATTTTTTCTTCCTCATCAGGGACTCCGTTGACCCCTCATTACGCAACCCATCAACATCATAGACGTAAAACATATGCTCCCCCGGCAGCACAATCTGATGGTGACATATGATTAAAACCAGATTTTCAGCCAAACTGTGGCTAGCCCGTATCTCTTAGATCAAGCCGGGATATAGTCTCGATTCTTTAATCTTGTCAGGGAATGATCTAGTTAACAAGCCTGGGGCAGGCGGTTGGAAATAAATGAGCGGGCTCTTCTTTCTTATGAACATGGCGGAATGGTAAAATCGAAATCCATTGCCACAGTGTCCATAAGAAATCCGGGCTATACTTTCATATACTCAGGCCAGCCATCATTTGAGGAATTACTGCTACCTTCTCTTCATCTTCACGAGAAAAGCAGTCAACAATTGCGCCGTTGTACATCACGGCAATACGATCCGAAAGGGCCAGGGCCTCGGGCAGATCTCCCGTCACCAGCATAATACCTGCCTGTTCACGGGCCTTCAGCAGGAGATTCCAGACATCTTCTGCGGCAGCAATATCTAGCCCCTGGGTCGGTTGTTCGGCAACAATCAGTCGCGGTTTGCGGTAAAATTCACGGGCCAGAACCATCTTCTGCAGATTGCCACCGGAAAGCTGCCAGGCAAGAGATTCCAGATTCGGAGGGCGAATATCAAATTCCTTCATCAGGTGCTCAGCCTTCTCTCGCGCTTTCTCCTTTTGCAGCCATGGACCTTTTACAAAGCCGCCACGTGTGGTGAGCAAAAAATTGTCGAGCAGATCAAGCCCCTGGCAGGTCGCCAACCCCTGACGATCTTCAGGAATATAGCTGAGCGCATGATCCCAGCTTCTTGAGCTGAAAAATTCAGCCCAATCTTTACCAAGAATCCGCACAGAGCCCTGTTTCGGCCTGCGCAGACCACAGATTGCCTCAACCAGCGGTTTCTGACCGTTCCCGGCGACGCCCACGATACCGAGAATTTCGCCCTTACGAAGCTCGAGACTCACCGACTTCAGGCGGTCCTCTGCAAGGTTTTCAACCTTGAGTACGATCTGCCGGGGTGCCATTGGCTCACGATTCACCTCAAGCAGAACCTCACGACCAACCATTCTCTCGGCCAGTTCCACAGTCGAAGAGACATCCAGGGTCGCTACACGGTCGACTATTTCTCCCCTCCGCAATATGGCGATATAATCGGCAACAGCCATAACCTCTTCCAACTTATGGCTGATAAAGACAATGGCTTTGCCCTCCTGCACCATAACCCGCATGGTTGTAAAAAGAGTCTCAGCTTCCGAAGGTGTAAGCACCGCAGTGGGCTCGTCAAAGATGAGGATATTCGATTTCCTGTGCAGCAGTTTCAATATCTCCACCTGCTGCTTTTCCCCCATTGAGAGATCACATACCAGAGCCGCAGGGTCAATCTTCATGCCGTACAGATCAGCCAGCTTCTGCACTTCCTTACGCATGGTGCGGGAGCGCATCCAGAACCCTGAACGCTGTCCCAGGAAAATATTTTCCGCAACCGTCATGGCCTCCACCAGCTTAAAGTGCTGATAGACCATACCGATGCCCGCCTCAATGGCCTTTTCTGTCGAGGAAAAAGCCACTGCTTCATCGTCCAGATAAATGGTACCTGAGGTGGGTTGCAGCTGACCGGCCAGAATGGACATCAGGGTAGATTTGCCTGCCCCGTTCTCACCGAGCAGGGCCAATACTTTGCCCGGAACGATCTCAAGATTCACATCTTTGTTTGCCTGGACATCTCCGAAAGATTTGGAGATGTTCTCAAGGCGTATATGCGGCAAAGCTGACTGCGCCATTATTACTCTCGCTCCCTGCCAACGAGGGGTGTTGAAAATTGAGATTCGGTATCCCAGGGAAAGAGAATCCAGGTATCCTGGCTCACTTCGGTAACATAGGTGTCCACCAGCGGGCGACCGGCAGGCTTGGCGTAGATCGTGGCAAAATGAGCCTTGGGTACCATTTCCCTTACAACCTTGGCGGTACGTCCGGTATCGACGAGGTCATCCACCAGCAGCCAGCCCTCACCATCTCCTTCAAAACGCTTGAGCATCTCTGCATCACCCTTTTTGTCTTTCCAGTCATAGCTTGAGATGCAAATGGTATCCACCAGATGAATGTCAAGTTCACGGGCAATAATCGCCGCAGGAACCATACCGCCACGGGTAATTGCTATGATGCCCTTGAAATAATCACGATCGAGAAGCCGCCAGGCCAATGCCTTGGAATCACGATGCAATTGCTCCCAACTAATCGGATATGTTTTCTTATACTGATCATTCGATGCCATTTTTCCCTCGTTGTTCATTGCCGCCGGGTTCCGCCAGAACCCCGGCAGACAGCTTATTGGTTATTCCTTTGTCCTTTATTAGACAACACAAATACAATTGAGCATGTATCGCAGATAATTGATAAATATCAGGCGTCCGTTGATCAACCTTTTTCTTGTCAATATCTGTTACTAAAACAGCTCCATGTGCAATTTACATCAATCCGCAGGTTCCACATTGGTTCCCAGTGCGGCAGGTGCATCAGATACCCCGCGCCGCCAGGAGGAAAAAACCAGCACCAGAATTGTCAACGCATATGGCAACATAAGCAGCAGCGATGATGGTACCGCCGTTCCCTGTGCCTGCATACGCAATTGCAGAGCCATAATACCACCAAACAGATACGCACCAAATACTGCTCTTCCCGGTCGCCAGAATGCAAAAATCACCAGCGCCACGGCAATCCAGCCCCGCCCTCCCGTAAGATTGTTGGTCCAAAGATGCGTATAGGCCAGAGAGAGATAGGCACCGCCAAGTCCCATGAAAAAGCCGCCCACCAGGATACCAACCCAGCGGTACCCTTGGACATTAAGACCCGCTGCAGTGGCCGCCGCCGGATATTCTCCAGCAGCACGGAGACCGAGACCAAACCGGGTAAAGTTGAGAAACAGCCACATACAGGGGGGTATCAGATAGGTGAGATACACTAGCGGGTCATGGTTGAAAAAGATGGGGCCGATAGCCGGAATATCTGAAAGCAGTGGAATGGGCATCTTCGAAAAACCCGGCGCCGACTGACCGACGAGCGAAGTTCCAAGATAATTGGCAAAGCCCACACCAAGAATAGTCAACGCCAGCCCGGAGACGACCTGATTACCACGAAACCAGAGACAGACAATACCGTGAATGGCCACAGCAGCAGTCCCGGCAAGGCCGGCCAGCAGAAATGCCAGAGCAGGGTTGCCGGTGGCCTGGGCCGCAACAAAACCTGCAAGCGCTCCAATTATCATCACGCCTTCGACCCCCAGGTTCAACACACCAGACTTCTCGTTAAAAATCGCGCCGAGAGTGGCATAAAGAATGGGGGTACCCGACTGCACCGTAGCCGCCAGAAGTGGGATGAGCATTTCAACTGTCATGTTTCTTCTCCCATTTCAAACGATAGTTGGTAAACAGCCCGCCGGCGAGCACGCTCAAGAGAATCAGGCCTTCCATGATCCCACCAAAATCGGCAGGGACCTGCAGGTCGAGCTGCATGCTTTCAACTCCTACCCTCAGGCCTGCCAGAAGGAAAGCGGCAATGCCGATGGAAAGCGGATTCAGCCGCGCCAGCCAGGCGACGACAATGGCAGTATAGCCATAGCCGACCATAATGCTTGGCTGCAGGCGATGGATGGTGGCTGAAGACTCGAGAAAACCGGCCCAACCTGCCAGCGCACCGCTCATGGCCATCACCAGCACGACCAGCCAGTTGTAGGGTAAACCTGCATAACGTGCGGCCCGCACAGAATCACCACTCGCTTTGAGTTCAAAACCGGTTTTGGTGAATCTGAAAAAAGCCCAAACCAGCACGCCAAGGATCACACAATGCACCAAGCCCCAGTGAATACTTGTAGAAGCGATTTTGCCTACAATGGCAGCGTCAGAAAATGTCGGTGTCATGGGAAAGCCAAAAGAGGTTGGATCTTTCCAGACACCAAAAACCAGATAATCGAGCAGCAGTATGGCTATGTAATTCATCATCAGGGTGACGATGATCTCGTTGGTTTGCAGCTTTTGCCGTAGCACCGCCGGCACCACGCCCCACATGCCGCCGAAAATCATCGCCATTATGATCATGAGCGGCAATATCACCCAGGCCGGTTGCTCTGGAAAACTGAGTGCCATCCAGGTCGCACCAATCGCGCCCAGGGCAAACTGACCTTCAGCACCGATATTCCAGATCTGCAATCTGAAGGCAATCGCAACCCCCAGAGAACATAAAAAGATCGGTATCGCTTTGAGCAGACTGTCCTCAATGGCCCAACGGGAGCCAAAACCACCACTGAAAAGGGAGACAATGCCCTCAATGGGTGGTGTCCCCCTGAGCCAGAGCAGAATACCACTCAAAAAAAGCGATAAGGCAATGGCTGAAAATAAAACAAGACAGGAGCGCCAGCCGAGAGGCTCCTGTCTTTTAATTATCCGCAGACGGATCATATGGTTCTATGCTATCCGGCATTACACCGGATGCTCCGTTTACTTGGTTGTACCGATTACGCCTTCAACGAACCAGGTCATGCCAAGCAGTTCTTCGTCTGTGGCAGTAACACCTTCAGCAATCTTGACATTACCCTGCTGGTCTTTGATGGGGCCGGTAAAGATGGTATTGCTGCCGGCAACGATTTCATCTTTGACAACGTTAACCTTGTCCTGCAGATCCTGTGGCACCATCGGGCCGAAAGGTGCGAGATCTACCAGCCCCTCTTCCATGCCGGGCCAGACAGACTCTGATTTCCAGGTACCGTCCTGCACAGCCTTGACAACTCCTTTGTAGTACGGTCCCCAGTTCCACACTGGTGCGGTCAGATGCGCCTTGGGAGCAAATGTGGACATATCGGTATTGTAGCCGATTGAATACGCACCACTTTCCTGAGCCGCTTCCTGCGGACCGGGGGAGTCCTGATGCTGGGCAATCACATCTGCACCAACATCGAGGAGGGACTTGGCAGCCTCTTTCTCAGTGGCGGGATCATACCAGGTTTTGGACCACACCACGCGTACGGTGGCATCGGGATTCACTGACTGCACACCGAGGGCGAAGGCGTTGATACCACGGATAACCTCCGGGATCGGGAAGGCGGCAACATAGCCGATAGTGTTGGATTTGGTCATACTGCCGGCAACGATGCCGGAGAGATAACGGGCCTGGTACATGCGACCGAAATAGTTGCCCATGTTATCAGCGGATTTAAAACCGGAACAGTGCATAAAGGTGGTGTCAGGAAACTGCTGGGCAACTTTCAGCATCGGGTCCATATAGCCGAAAGAGGTGGCAAAAATCAGGTCATACCCTCTGCGGGCCATATTCAGGATAACACGTTCTGAATCTGGTCCCTCGGCAACAGACTCGACATACGAGGTCTTCACGCCATCCATCTTGTCGATTTCCTGGCGGCCGACATCATGGGCGTACGACCAGCCCGCATCACCAATGGGGGAAACATATACAAAACCAACCTGCAAATCCTTGGCTGAAGCAGTAGCAGCAAACATGCCGATACCTGCAGCAAGGGCGAAAAGAGATTTCACCAGATCCATTTGTAACTCCAGTATGTTGTAGGGATAAATTATTTTAGCGATAACCCGCACATCATGTAAAGGGTCAGAAATGGGGAATCAACGACTCCGCAGCGGAGCCAGAATCCACACTCCAGACACTTCATCGGAAACTACAGGATATGATATTACATGGTAAGACATTTAAAAAGGTGAGGGGTGAAAAGTATAGAGTATGGAGAAACCTCTCTCCCCACTCTCCACTTCTCACCCCTCAATGCGTTGCTACAGTACCTGCTTCAAAAAGAGTTTTGCTCTCTCCTCACGCGGGTCGGTAAAGAAATGCTCAGGAGTTCCGACTTCTACCACCTTGCCTTCATCCATAAAGATGACACGATCGGCAACCTCACGGGCAAAACCCATCTCATGGGTTACCACAACCATGGTCATACCTTCACGGGCAAGCTGTTTCATGACATCGAGCACCTCACCGACCATTTCAGGATCAAGCGCCGAAGTAGGCTCATCGAAGAGCATAATCTTCGGGTCCATGGCCAGGGCGCGAGCGATGGCAACACGCTGCTGCTGACCACCGGAGAGACGTGATGGATACTCCGAAGCTTTTTCAGCGATACCCACCTTTTTAAGCAGGCTTCTCGCCTTTTCCTCAGCCTCGGCTCTGGAGCGTTTTCGCACCCGCATCTGAGCGAGTGTTACATTTTCCAACACGCTCTTGTGGGGAAAGAGGTTGAATTGCTGGAACACCATACCAACTTCAGCTCTGATGTGGTTGATGTTGGTCTTTTTGTCGGCAAGGTCAACCCCGTCAATGATGATATGACCGCTATCAAACTTTTCCAGCCCGTTTATACAGCGCAGAAAGGTGGACTTACCAGACCCGGACGGCCCGATGACGACAACCACCTCGCCAGAGCCCACATCGGCCGTGACATCATCCACCGCCCGGACTTCTACACCGCGGCCGGTAAATACTTTCAAAACGTTCTGAGCTTTAATCACTGACTGCGAGCCTCCGTTCCATATAGAAGACCAGCTGCGACAGCACCGAAGTGATAATCAGGTACATGGCCGCAACAACCAGCCAGACCTCAAAGGGCGCAAACGTACTGGTAATGATTTCCCGACCTGATTTGGTCAGATCGGTAATGGCAATGACGGAGACCAGAGACGAATCCTTGATCAGGCTGATGAACTGGCCGGACAACGGCGGCAAAATTCGCTTGAACGCCTGCGGCAGAATAATGTCCTTCATGGCCTGTGGAGTGGTCATACCCAGCGATCTGGCAGCCTCCATCTGGCCTTTGGGAATAGATTGAATTCCCGCACGGACAATTTCGGCCACATAGGCTCCGGCAAACAGGGACAATGCTCCGATACCGGCGACGTTTCTGCTCAAGTCAAAGACAGTGGCTATGAAAAAATAGGCAATAAATATCTGAACCAGTAGTGGAGTGCCACGAATGATTTCGACATAGATGGCCGCCAGCATGCTAACAACATAATTTTTCGCTACCCTGGCAAGCCCGGTAAACAACCCGATAAAAAGCGCAATGACACTTGAAACCGCCGACAGCCAGATGGTGGTCCACAGTCCTTTCATCAACGGGCCGAGATACCAGTCTGAAGTATAGCCTACTGTATCTCCTTCAAAGAGATCCTCCCCTGCAGAAACCCGGATACTATCACTGTCGACCACAACAGTCTCAACATCCCCGGACTCGGAGGTCATAACAATCGTTGAGCTTTTTTTCTGTTGGGTAATCTCTGTGATAACACCGTCAAAGGGTATTTTGTGAGCGTCAGTTCCCTGATAGACAAAATACTGGGGGATCCGGTTCCACCGCCATTCGTAATCAATCTTTTTTACGGACCCATAAATTGATGCGGCCATCCCAATCAGGATGACCGCAAGCAAGATTTTCCAGGGCCACGTTTTATCTGTGGCATTCACTAGTCTGGATATCCTCTTTTACTGAATTTCTTTCAGCCAGGCATCACTCTGGAACCACTTGCCATAAATCTTGTCATATACGCCGTCATTCTTGATCTGGTACATGAAGTTGTTCAGCCAGTTCAGGAAATCAGGATCACCTTTACGGATACCCCATGCAAGCGGCTCGAAGGTGAAGGCTTTATCAAGATGGGTGACTTTACCCTGGCCACGCTGGCTCACTGCAACGGCGTTGTATGGCATGTCATAGATAAACGCATCGATCTTACCGTTTACAACATCGAGTACACCTTCCTGCTCGGTCTCAAAGCTTACGTATTTGGCTTTACCGATCATACGCTTGGTAGCCTGCTCACCGGTGGTGCCAAGCTTGGAAGCAACAGTGTACTTTGGATCATTGAGATCTTTGTAAGATTTGATCTCACCGGCAATTTTGTTAGACACGATGATGGACTGACCGATCTCGATGTATGGAGAAGCGAAGTTGATGCTCATGTTACGAGCCTGGGTCAGGGTCATACCTGACATAATGATATCGAACTTGTCGGTCAAAAGGGCAGGGATAATTCCATCCCAGGCGGTGGAAACGATTTCCAGCTCAACGCCCATGGCTTTAGCCATACGCTTCGCCATATCAACGTCAAAACCGATGATCTCACCTTTCTGGTTGGTCAGCTCAAAAGGCATGTAGCCTGGCTCCATACCAACACGAAGTTTACCGCGCTTCTGGATATCCTCCAGAGTTCCGGCCATTGCAACACCAGCGGTAAGCACCATTGCCACCAACAGGGCACACAATACAGATAATTTTCTCATTTCATCTCCTCTTGTTGCGTCATTTACGAATAAAAAAAGGGTCCACCACGACCCTTCACACCAACTGACGAAACCATCAATAGGACTTGCCTTCATCCAGCAGTTCCTCAATCACCATTTTTGTGCCCTCGCACTCAGGGTTGGAACAGGGAGGCAAATCTTCGATGGGCAGGTAAACTATCTTTGTTTCCCTGCACTTTGGACACACAAGCAAAACAGGTTCGTTCTCACCACGCATGATTCTCACCTCATACAGGTTTTTCGCTACCGTAAAATGCCAGTTTCCCAAATGGTCTTATTAACACAGACAGGCACGCAGGACAACTTTGTTTTGGCTGGGCGAAACACAAACCATACCGGAAATACGACTGTTAAAAGGCTTGTGGGTGTAAGATCCTTTGGTTCCGCTCAGTTCCCGCACCATTCTCATGACATTACAACAATTTATTTAATCTCGATTGCTTAAAAACCAGATTGTCACAAAACGATCCGATTTTTTAAAAAACCGCCGAAAAAACTCTTCCCTTCAGCCGCTTATAATCATGCCAAGATGATTACTGGACAAAATCAACAAATCGGCGTAATTTCGACCGTTGACGATTCAACCTGTTCGGGCACCTGCTGCAGCCCGCCCGCCCTTCGCCCGACGCCCGGAGTTCGCTGTATCCTCAGGCCACTTTCGCTGTTGCACCCTGAACTCGTGCTGCGAATGATAAAACACTACCCCAAATGCCAATAGATTGAATATGAAACGTATTCCCCACCAGTCCTGTCCGGCCCTTTTCACATATCTGGCCCTTGCTCTCGCCATGATCTTCTGGGGTTTTTCCTTTATTGCCACCAAGGTCGCACTCGCCAGCTTCACTCCGTTCTGCCTTATCTTTTTCCGTTTTGCCGTGGCCGCCATCTTCTTTGTCTGGCTGCTCAACCGTACAGGCTTCCCTGAACTGAACCGGCCAAACCTGAAGATGTTGGCGCTGCTAGCCATTTTTCAACCCGGTCTCTATTTCACCTTCGAAACCATTGGCCTGCAGTACACCACAGCAACCAAAACCTCACTGATCATCGCCACCATTCCTATCGTGGTGCTGCTGCTGTCTGTTCTTTTCCTCAAAGAGCGATTGCGACGGGTAAACACCATAGGCATCTGCATCTCCATGATTGGAGTCTGCCTGCTGGTTTTCGGTGAGACAACTGGCGGCACAACAGGCGGTGCGCTGATCGGTGACCTTATGATTTGCGGTGCAGTACTTTCCGCCGCAGTATATATGATCATCACCCGCCATCTCGGCCAGTCTGTCACTCCGGTTCAGATAACCGGTATGCAGATTATCTTCGGAGCTATCATCTTTTTCCCTGCCTTTCTCTACGATCTGCCAAAGGTGAGCTGGGGGGAAATTCGTTATGAAGGCATAATCGCCCTGGCGGCACTCACTATATTTGCCACCATTGGCGCATTTCTCTGCTATAATTATGCGTTGAGCAGGATACCTGCTGCCCGGGCAGCGGTCTGCATAAACAGTATACCGGTGGTCACGGCCTTCGGTGCCTGGATCCTGCTTGGTGAATCACTGGCACCGCTGCAACTGGCAGGTGGCGGGATAGTACTGGCCGCCGTATATCTGGCAAACTATTCCAGCCAGGACCACGAACCAGAAGCTTTGCAGGATGTCCTGCAGGAAAGTTAAAAACTCCAAAATCATATGACCAACATGCTCGACACATTCAGAAAAATAGCACGAACCATACGTTTACTGCAATACCCTGCCCTGTTGCTGGGTATCGGCGGCATACTGCTGCTCTGCATCATTATAGTTTTCGAGGGACTCATCTCAGGTGAGAACCTGATAATTCCATCGATTGTCTGCGCCCTGTGGGGTTTTTGCGGCTACTTCTTCATCGCCACCTTCAAAAACGTGCCGGGGCCGCTTATCACCAAGCCAGGTTTCTTCGCCGGAATCCGCTACAAATTAAACAGGTCCTGGTACTGGCTGGTCTGTATTCTATTCGTTGCGACCTCAATCGCTGCGCTCATCACTTCAGTGAGGGTTTTGTTAATATTTTTCAGGAATGCCGGATAGGTTGCAATTCATCTGACCAGTTCCGGTTACCTCAGATTCGGACTTCCGGATAAGAATAGAGAGTCTGTAAAAAAAACCACGACCCTGCTCCCCAGGTATGGGTTGGGTGGCGTAGGAGCAAGGTCGCGGGGAGGCGCAACGCAATTACGTTCTCACTTGCCCGGGCATAAAAAAACCCGGACCATCATGCAATGTGTTCTGCATGGTGCGCCGGGGATGCCCTGTTGTCCACTCGGATAGGTTCAGGAATAGCTGGTCCACGAGATTCCTAATTATGTCTTCAGGTAGGTCTTCTGACTTTCCCCCGTTTCCAACAGCCTTCCCACTCGATTGAATATGGTCTGAGCAGTGACTCTTCCAGCCAGAAACGTTCCCCGGCGCATAGTACAAATGCCGGGGCAGGATTACAGCGGCGGGCCCGTTCCGGATTTTCACCGGATTCCCTTTTCATCCACCGAAGTGGAGCCTGATATGTATTCGAAACTCTACCCCAGGTCTCTGATTCCTGTCAATATAATTCCCCAAATCGCCGTTTTTTCCGCGCGCGGTTATCCCTTCTACTCTTCCTGATTGTATTTTTAAAAAATTTAGTGGAAAAGTGGACAGATAACTTCTAATCCAATATTGTATTGCCCATCCGGCAAAGAGCATGCTCGATGCCATTGATTTACCCGGAAAGAAAAGGAGGCTCCTTTCTTTTCCCTTTTTCAAAGCTGAACCCAGGATTATCCAAAATGAGTGTACACGATGAATTGCTCGCCCGTTGCGAGGCACAATGCGAATTATGCAGATCTGACAAAAACCTTTCTGCTTACGAAGTACCACCAAGTTCAGACGGCAGCGCAGATCAGAGCGTCATGATCTGCAAAGTCTGCCTTGACCAGATAGAAACACCGGAATCAATGGACGCCAACCACTGGCGCTGCCTCAACGACACCATGTGGAGCCAGGTACCGGCAGTACAGGTGATGGTCTGGCGCATACTGCAAAACCTCCGGGCCGAGGGCTGGCCACAGGATTTGCTCGACATGCTGTACCTCGAAGAAGAGACCCTTGCCTGGGCGAAAGAAGGCCAGCACGAAGGAGAAGAGAGTGGGGTTGAACATAGAGACAGCAACGGCGCCCTGCTTGCGGCCGGAGATAGTGTAACCCTTATCAAGGACCTCAACGTCAAGGGTGGCGGTTTCACTGCAAAACGCGGCACCACCGTCCGCAACATCAGCCTTGTTGCCGACAACCCCGAACAGATCGAGGGCCGGGTCAGTGGACAGCAGATCGTTATCCTCACCCAATTTGTGAAAAAAGCGTAATTACCGAAATTCTGACCAATGAATATCTCTGTCATCCTCGCCCATCCCGATTCAAACAGCTTCAACCATGCTATCGCAACACGGGTTGTGACCGCGCTGGAACACAGTGGCCATCAGGTCCACTTTCACGACCTCTACGCCGAGGATTTCCCTCCGAACCTGCCGTCCGCGGAAATCGCAAGAACCGCTGATCTGCCGGAAATCATCGCGAACCACTGCCGTGAAATAGGCGAGGCTGATGGAGTTATCATTATTCACCCCAACTGGTGGGGAATGCCGCCGGCGATATTAAAAGGCTGGGTTGACAGAGTCATCCGCCCCGGTGTCGCCTATGAATTCATCGAACAGGATCAGGGGGAAGGAGTTCCGCTTGGTCTGCTCAAGGCCGATACCGCTCTGGTCTTCAACACCTCCAACACCGAAAGTGAACGGGAGCAGCAGGTCTTCGGCGACCCTCTTGAGACCATCTGGAGAAATTGTATCTTCGACCTTTGCGGCTGCCGTGACTTTCACCGGCGCATGTTTAACATAGTGGTGACCAGCAGTGAGGACCAGCGCCGGCAGTGGCTTGAGGAAGTACAAACACTGGTAACAGAGAAGTTCCCACGTAACGTGACATGAACCGATAACATCAGGTCAAAAACAGGACCCTGACTCATCGTATCAATTATCACAGGTATATACGCCATGAAAACTTTGTTACTCCCCGGGGTGAATCCCGCAACTATAGAATGGCTCGATCTTGTTTTCCACAAGCTTGAGCTGAGTTCCAAGCAACCTTTTCCTTTTGAATATTCCTTCTGGTCCGACAAGGACGACAAGCCGAGCCTTAAGAAAGAAATCGGCAGACTCCCGGCTCAAAAGTTTGATCTTATTATTGCCAAGTCATTCGGCACCCTCGTCCTGCTCCAGGCACTGCTCGAGGGCCGTTTAAGCTGTGACAGCGCCATCCTGTTCGGCATCCCTATCAAGATCGCCACCGATGTAAAAGGGTTTCAGGCAGAAGAAGCCTTCAAGCAGCTCGCCGATTCTTCGTTTTTACTCATCCAGCAGCAGGAGGATAAACTCGGTCACGCAAAACTCTTGTTAGAATTGCAACCGGCAAACCTGCTCACCATTCCCGGAAACGACCACCAGTATAACGAACTGGATCATTACATAGAAAAAAGTAAAAGCTGGCTGATGAAAAAATCGAGTGGGGAGTTGATAGGATAGTCATCATAGACCAGGTAGAGTATGCCCGGTTGCCAAGTGACTAATTATACCAGATCATTGCAGGCCCAGGGAGGGAGAGCATGGACAGTGACAAAGCGAGTCGTTCAGCAGCGATAATAGCAGCGCACAGGGCCTATGAATATTCTCGAACGGACTCCAATCGGATCTGTAGCGACCAATATGCCAAATCATTTCTGCCGGACAATTTCTCCGTTATCGGGGAATCAGAGCTCCCTGGCGAGGAGACAATTGCCATCTTCAGGGATCTCGTTCCCGGTTTTCACGAATTTTTTCTGGCCCGCACCAGATATATCGACGATTATCTCGCGGGGCAACTCACTGTCGGCCTGGAACAGCTGGTCATCCTCGGGGCGGGCTTCGACACTCGCGCCCACCGCTTCGAGGAGTTAGGCGCGATTCGGGTTTTTGAAGTGGATCACCCTGCAACCCAGGCAATCAAAAAAGCCAAAGTTGAGGAGTTGTTTTCCACTTTGCCCGATCATGTCAGCTACGTCCCGATCGATTTTCACCGTGAAAACCTGGAGCTATTGTCTGACTACGGGTACGACCGCAGCAAAAAAAGTCTCTTTATCATGGAAGGCGTCATCATGTACCTCGACCTTGAGGCCATTGACGAAACGTTACTGTTCATCTCCAGAAACAGCGCAGAAGGTAGTCGCCTCATTTTTGACTATACCTATCCCGGTGTTCTGGAAAACACGATAGATAGAAAAGAAGCCAAAGCGTGGCTTGAGATAACCAAAAAATCAGATGAACCACTCCTGTTTGGTATCGAAGACGACGCAGTCGACGATTTTCTGAGCCGCAGGGGCTTCACCGACATCACCACGGTTAGCAGTGACTTTTTTAATAAAACCTATTACCAGGATGATGAAGAGCGGCAGGCAACGCCGATACTTGCCATAGCCCATGCCCGAGTCCCCTAGCCCGAATGTCTCGTGAGCATTCTATGATGCAAAAGTATGAATCACTGACAGCCTCGAAATCCCTTGATTGACTTACATGAAATTTGACTCTCGCAATGCTCAAGACCCATGAAATCATCCTGGCCCAAAGTAGCCCCAACCAACACTTATTTTAAAGATTCTTCCCACATTCAATAATGATTATCCGGCCCTTCACCTTAGCAGACACAGAACAGACCATAGCACTCTGGCGAGCGTGTGAACTCATTGCCAGCCACAACGATCCGTTAAAAGATATCGAACGAAAGATGAAGGTGGACCCGGATCTGTTTCTGGTCGGTGATAAGGATGGACAGGTGGTCGCCACAGTGATGGCAGGCTATGAAGGTCATCGGGGTTGGATTTATTATCTGGCTGTCAGCCCGCAGCATCAAGGCCAGGGGATAGGCAAAGTGATAGTACTTGAGGCTGAGAAACTGCTGCTTGCCAAAGGTGCGCCGAAGATCGATCTGATGGTACGAAGTACCAATTATAAAGTTATCGGTTTTTACCAGTCTCTCGGATATGCTGCAGAAGCTGTAACGGTGATGGGAAAGAGGCTGATCAACGATCGTTAATGACTGAACAAACTTCATTCAGGGATAGGGAATTATGTCTGAGCTTATTGACAGGGGGCATTATCAGAATCTGGCCGGGTTGGATGCCGGCGAAGTCAGCGCCAGAGTACCGGCTGTCTCTGTTGACCAGGAACAGAACTACGCGCTTGATATTCTCGACAGCCGGTGCCTGATCTCGCCGAAGGAATGCAACGTCAGACCCCAGGATGGTTTCCCGCCGCTCCACGAATACTTCAACCTGTTCGCCGTTCATTATCTGCTGACCGGCCAGAATGTTGAGCCGAAAAAGGAATGGATTTCCGAAAAGGATCTGCCTGGCGGTGCGACCTTCTTCCGTGGTCCCCATGAAATTCCCACCCGGCTGATTACCGACAATGTTGCCGATTCCCTTGAAACGTTTCGTAAACTCTGCCGGAAACGGGGAGGTTCCTCCCTCGACATGGCAGATGCTGCCTATTCATTTCAGGTAACCGAGAAAATACCTGTGGCGATACTCTACTGGCTTGGCGACGAGGACTTCCCTTCTGAGGCAAAGCTGCTCTTTGACCGTTCGATCAACAGCCATTTTGCCCTGGATATTATTTATGCCCTGGCGGTTGGCATGTGCATGGAACTGGGAAATACCCGGATAGAGTAAAGGACCATGAAGAAAGAGCATATCGTCGTTTTTACCGGAGCAGGGATGAGCGCCCCCAGTGGTCTTGCCACTTTTCGGGACCCTGATGGCATCTGGAGCAGATACCGGGTCGAAGAAGTTGCTACGCCTGAAGCCTGGGCCACCAACCAGGAAAAGGTGTTGGAGTTTTATAACGTTCGCCGTACACAGCTGGCCAAGGTCGAACCCAATGAAGGACACCGGGCCATCGCCGAACTCGAACAGCAATACAAAGTAACCGTCGTCACCCAGAATGTGGACAACCTCCACGAACGTGGCGGCTCAACTTCCGTGCTGCACATCCATGGTGAATTGACCAAAGCCAGCTCCACCATTGATCCGGATCTGGTCTACGATATTGGCCCAGGTCTCCTGAACCCGGGCGATCTCTGTGAGAAAGGCAGCCAGCTCCGCCCCCATGTGGTCTGGTTCGGCGAAGAGATTTTTCATACAGAACAGGCATGTGCAGCAATTGCCGACTGTGATATCGTAATTGTTGCCGGCACCTCTCTGCAGGTCTATCCAGCGGCAGCCATGATCCTCCATGCGCCACCCGCAGCCAGACGATATCTTGTTGATCCCGGCAGCCCAAATGCTCCCGAGGATTTTCAGCACCTGTGCGGGTCTGTGGATATTCTGCTGCCAAAGCTCGCAAAAGAATTTCTTGCAAAATAACTCTCACCTCTCAGACTGCGCATGTGGGGTAATAACCTCATTATCCTTAGGAGTTAGAGAGGATAACCAGCTCATCGCCCGGACGTAGCATTCGCCCCTTCCCTTCAAGCACAGCAGGCCACTCGCTTTAAAGCGGGTTTACCACAACATCAATTTGGTTCGGCCTAAAAATGCCCGCTTTCATCCATCCCCATGACCATATGAATAAGGGGATGGCTGGAAGCGGGCTGTCTCACCTGCCCAATTTGATACCTCGAATGGTTACATGATCTCTATGCTGCAATAATCACGCATAGAACTGCTCAGGCGAACACCAAATTTCTGCTGGGTCTGGAAAGTATTGTAGGCGTACATCAGAAAAGGCGTGGGGTTCTCCCAAGGGCCATCATCACCTATCTGGCTTGGATTAATGTAACGACAGAGCACCCTCATACCAGCTTCAAATCTGTTGTATATGAAAGAATTCCAGAATCTACTCACCGTCTGCAGTCCCCCCGGTATATGGCGTGCGCTCCTGGCTTTCCGTATCCGGCTTATCCTCAGCGTAGTCATTGTCTTGAGCTGACTCTTTGTCTTTTAACTCTTTCGCACCCGGCGTACCTGGCGGTGCCTTTTGCTTCAGGACCATATCCGCAATCTCTTCAACGGTCTGTTGTGCTTCTTTCAGCACCCCCTGCTTCCCCAGCCCCTTTTTTCTGGCCATGATGATCAATCCCTCCATGTCATGTGCTTCGCTGCACCATCGGCACAGATCATGACAACGTCGTGCCGCCAAGTAAGCTACCCTCACCGCACTTCCGAGACGAATCCTGTTGTTAAGTTGTATGCTTTGCTTCTTACAATTTTATCTTCAGCGACATCCCGGGCATGCTTGCCAATCAACTCGAGCTATTCGGCTCCTGCCTTCATACTTATTTCTGAATCACATTCTCTAGCTTCTCTTTCTTAAAAAAACCTGCGAGGCTCTCGAAGGTGCTGAGCGCTTTTTTGACCGGTGCAATAGGGCTTCGCCCCTGCTTGGCAAAAATCACATCGATGGAGGTGAAGGGGTCGTTGTCCGGGTTGCTGATATAGTAACGAATCGCTTCCAGCTTGCGAATAATCTCTGCCTCTGCCTGCTGCCTGAGAGTTGCCCGATAGCGGATGATCTTTTCCTTTGCAGCATCATCACGCTCATTCTTCTGGTATTTTTTGAGCTTGTACTGTATCCGCAGTTCAATCAACTCGAGCAGCATCTTTTCATACTCGTCTCCAAGCCAGATTGTCTCCGGCACCAGTTCGCCAAAGTAACTGACTGCCAGGATATCCTTGTTCTGGCTCCAGTAGCCAATCAGGAAATCAAGCTCAAGACTTTTGTAATTCTGACGAGGCATATACATCCTGCGAAGATATTGCAGAACCTTCTCAGCCTTTTTCTTCTGGCCACCTATGATCACCGAGCCACCAACTGTATCCTTGGTCACACCCTTGGTCCAGGGCGCGCCGGTGATACCGAAATCGGGATAGATCGGGATATGCAAAATCGCCGATAAGGTATTCAGCGCAAGGGCATAACCGGCCGACGGGCCACCGACATTATAGGAAGCAGAGAGCAACTGGTGATGGATGGTATACTTAACCAGAAATTCACCAAGGAGTTTCACCATGCTTATATCAGGATGAAGAGCCTGGAAGTAGTTCTTCACCAGGGTCAGCGCCTCCTGGGCCGACTGCTGGGTCATCTGCACCGCCATCTCCATCTGCGCGGCCTCGCCCCCTGAGGACGAGACTGCTCCTGTCACCAGCACTTTTTCCGGCGAGAGGCTATAGGTGAGGCTGGTGGCGATGGGCAACAACACGCCTTCCGTATCGTTTGCGCCAACTCCCACAATAAAACCCTTCTGTGGTTCCTTGCTCAGTTCGGTCTCCAGATAATCATCCAGTTCTAACTTGCCCTTTCTGGTAGGGCTTTGAGAAAGTTCGAATCGGGCGTTCTTCAAATGGGACTCACAGAGCGGATAATCCGCGTCTGCACCGATGGTCTCAAACTTTTTCATTACCTCATCATATCTTTCTAAAAAACTTGTCGGCGAATCCTTCAAAGCCTGCTGAAGACCTGTATCTTCGCCTATTGCCTGCAGAATTCCGCTCAAGGTCTTGATGTTGAATTTTAAAAAATTCTGCTGCTGGTCCTCAGGCAGAGAAGGCAGCATTCTGAACTTCTTCAACACTGTCAATTCCGTTGAGCGAAGGGCCAGTGATTTCTCCACAAATGCGGAATAATCCGCAGGAGTATGGCAAATGCCTTTAGCGGCCTCTATCACGTTCTCAGCAGAAAAACCCTGCGCCACAGGAATCTCATGCAGTGCTGCCTCAATTATGCCGCTGATATCGCGCATGCCGAGTTGCCCGGAGACCTCCATCACTTTCAACCTCTTGGAACGAATCAATGCAGGGTCCAGCAGATCGAGGCGGTTCGTGGTGAGCACGGTCAGCACTTTGGAAAGTGGCGTCTCCCCATCGATGATTGACAGGAATTTGTTGGTCAAACGATCCGAAGGGCTGCCGCCTGTTGCCGAGCGCCGAGGTGCCAGGGCATCCCCCTCATCAAAGAAGACCACCGCAGGGGCGATCATCTTGGCAATGTCATAGACCTTGGTCAGATTAGTCACCGTACCGTCTATGGGGTTTGCCGGGTTGTGCAGGGTTGAAGGGCTGGCACTGATATCATGAATAGACTCATTTTCGCTGAGCCAGCTACGCACCAGAAAGGTTTTACCACTGCCGGGAGGACCGTTTAATACCACGCCCTTTTCTTCATTTACATTGTAGAGCAGGCAATTGTTGGCCATCTCGGAGAAGGTATTTTTGATGTCTCCGACATAGTCATCCCAGATTGCCGTCCGGTCGATCCGGTTGACCACCTTCTTGAACAGGTCACCGAAGGCATTACGCGCCACCATCTCGAACGCGTTCCGCACCAACAACCCGTCATCCATATACTCTGCGCGAAAATCACCCTTGAGATTAACCATAAACCCGACCAGTTTCCGCACATAGGCCGGCGTCACCTGCAGCGATCTTTCGGCAAAGACGCGATACACCTTGCCCACCGCAACCATCAGGCTGTCCGGCGAAATCCATTTAATGGTATCGTGCTCAAACTGCTCCAGCTTATGCGCCACCCGGATATTGTGCCGCATAAGCTCAATGCGGATTATTTCCTTGAGATTGCGTTTATTCTGCCAGTATTCGGAAACATCTTTCACTATCCCTTTTTCGGCAAAACGCCGGTAGATCGCTGAATCGAATACTTCCGGCTGATCCGACGTGGCAACCAGCACACAGTCGCGGCTACCGCTGATAATCTCATCGATTATGATATTCGAGGTATCGACCAGCGTGCCCTGCTGTCGTTCCACCCCGCCTCCACCGGCACCGGTGCTTTCTTTTCGGGCAAAAGCGCTGTGCGCCTCTTCGAGGTGGCGAACAGATGTCCGGAGAGGATTGCCAAAAGCTTTCTTCAGATAGTTGCCAGGCTCACCGGCAAGCGAAGTCTGAAAATCATTGGGGGTTATTTTCGCATAATCGACGACCAGACTTTGTTCTTCGAGATCACTGAGGTTTCTGCCAATCTGTCTCTTGAACAGGAAACGCACTATTGGCATGCGGGAGTAGCGCTGATAGCGTCGCAACCGCTGTCTGCGGCGAATCTCGTCAGCCAACTCCGGCTCTACATCATCGAGAGTTTTCCAGAACGGCACCTTGGCAAGAATTCTGGCCTTCTTGCGCTCCAGATCGACTTCCGGACGCACCTGATTGACAAAAAACACCTGCTCAATCGCCTTGACCGCAGTAGCCGATTTGCCACTGCCACTACCGCCGATCAGCAGTATAAGCGGAGATTGCGGTGTTTCAGGATCTGTCACATATTCTTTCAGGATATGAGCCCGGTAAACTTTTTCAAAAAGCCGGGCCAACTCTTCCGGCAGGTGAACATCGGCAAGCTCCTGGTCAAGCAGCGAGAGCAGAAATGCGCGATCCTTGCTGCTCACTTCACGCTCCAGTAAGGCGTTCCATGCCTTTCGCGGAGAAGCCTGGCCCGACATTTCAAACCGCTTTTGCCAATCTGTGATAATTTCCGGATCACGGAGAATGGTAAAATTGTCTTTTCTCCGTTCGTTTTCTTCACCACCGGAAAACGGCACCACCCACTTACCAATCAACTTCAGACGCCACAACACACCAGATGGTGGTCGATACTGGTTGAGCCGCGCCCGCATGAACTCCTTGGTTTCAAAAGGCCAGGCCGCGACGATCTCCTCCATCTCACGAATGCGCTTTTCCGGTAGCCGGATGTACTCTATTTTTTTGGTCAGTCTGCGGGGCATAATTACCAGCCAGGTTGCTCCTTACGCGAGTGCATTACTACTTTGGGACAGTCGGCGCAAGAATGGTTGATGGCGTTGAACTCACGGCGTTCAGCTGCTGATTTTTCCCACCACCATCCTTCTCTCCTGGGTGTTCACCCAAAAGCGGCAGGGTAATTGACGGGCCATCGCTGCTGGTATTCTGAATAACCACCGTATTCTGACCGGTCTGATTCTTCTCATAGGCAGAGGCCCATTTCTGCTGCACCAGGAATCTCAATAGCGCCATATCGGTTGAGCCATCCGGTCGTCCCACAGCCTCCTGCAGAGTCGAGATACCATCCAGGTAGGCAGCATAGAGTTTTCGTATCCTGCTCGCCTCCTGATCCGCTGCGTAGTTCTCCGCCTCAGCGATCAGCTCCCTTCGTTTCTTCTCTTCCGATGCCGCCACCAGCTGGTCGCCAAATCGTGTCTCCTTCAACACAAAACTGATAACCTCTATGCCGTACTTCTCCTCAAGGGTCGGGCCGCCTTCATTTATCGGCCTGGACTTCAAAGCCTTGAAGATATCCTCTTTGACCTGATGCCGTTCGCTGATGAGATGGACCACGGTCTCTGCCTGCATCAGGTCTTTCACTATGCCATCATAATCTCCCTGCAAGAGCGTCATTGGCTGCAGGTTCTCAATGGCCCATATCTTTAAATCCCGAATCCGGTAGGTGAGTAGTGCAGAAGTCCAGAGCGCGACATTATCCCTGGTAATAATCCGCATGGGATCATTGGAGCCACCCAGAAAAAGTGTCTGGTTCATCAATGTCACTTCCTGCTCAATCCTGGTGAATAATGGCAGGCGGACATGCCAGCCGACGTCAGTTACCGCCTCCCTTGCTCCCCCCAGCTTTTCGAGAACCACCGCATAATTCTTCTTTACTTTGAAGATGGTTTTACTGGCATATACTGTAGCGATACAGCCGTACACCAGCACCACAAGAAGCGTTGACAAAACCACCAGTCGCCCAATCCGTAATGCAAACCCACGCTGAAAGATATTCCACACCGGCTTTTTCGACATAAAGTCTCCTGCACCAATGAGTTACCGGACTATCGGGGCCATGGAGCTTTGCAACTGACATTCATGCCCGGTCCCAACTGATGATTATTAGAAATATTTTTCATTAACATTGTCGTGATTTGCCAACCATTACCGACCGGCTCATAAACGCTACGACACGCGCACAGCTGTAACTGACACAATGTTCATGAAAAAATGAGGGTTAAACGATTTAACAGAAGAGTATTCTAACAAAAGCTTATCGGATATTGTTGTACACTGTCAAATAACCGCCAAGGCACAGAAGACAGGTAGAAAACACAAAAAACTCATACAAACTGATCTATTGCAACCACCTGCATGCACCACATCTCACGGCAGGGAAGGTAAAGTAAAAACAAAAATCGACAGAGATTGATAATACTAGTATATCCTGTCAGGCCTTTTGTAATTATTTTATTTACTAATATTGAGAAAAATCGATAAACCGTCACCAGCCAGCAATGAACCAGCCAATCATACGAACCTTCAGCCACCACTATCGGCAAAAGTATGGGGTGCCAGTAGGGAAAATCCCCATAGACACCGGTATGATCTGCCCCAACAGGGAAAAAGGTGGCTGTATCTTCTGCAGACCGGCAAGCTTTACTCCGGGGTATCTCGACGGCACCGATGACTACCTGACACAGATTGAGCGTGGCAAAAACACTATACTGAAAGGCCGATTCAGTAAATACTTCGCTTATTTCCAGCAGGAAACCTGCACGGCCGTACCCGTCGACTCCTTCCTGCCGGCACTTTCTGTGATCCTGGAAGATCCAGACTGTATAGGGCTCATCCTCTCCACCAGGCCTGATTACGTAAACGATGATTTGCTGGAGCCCCTGGCTTCACTGATTTTTGAAAAGAAGAAAGAATGTCTGTTTGAACTGGGGTTACAAACTGTTCATGACAAAAGTCTTCAACTTCTTAACCGAAATCACAGCTATCATGACTTTACCAACTGTGTTCACCGCATAAAAGGTTACGGAAAATTTGAGATCGGCGTACACCTCATTTTCGGTATCCCAAAAGAGAATGAAGAAGAAATGCTCGTATCGGTGGATAAGGTCTGCAAACTCGGCATAAATGCTTTGAAACTGCATCATCTCCAGGTTATCCGGGGTACTGAACTAGAGAAGATGTATCAGCACAACCAATTCTCCCCTTTCACCTTAGACGGCTATCTTGAATTCCTTCAGAAAGCACTGGTCCGCATCCCTTCCGATATCACAATTCACCGCCTGTGGGCTACTTCTCACCCTGAACTGCTCGTTGCTCCCAGATGGGATATACTCGCCACCCATTTGAGTCAAAAATTGCAAAAAAAATTGCAGCATAACGGCCTCTTTCAGGGCTCTGCAAATTTGCGGTAATTATCAATACAGGCCCTACAATCTTACCCTGATCAATGATCATTGACACCCTGCCTACCTTCTGGTAGGATGCCTGGTGAACGCCTATCAGTTCTCGTCTTAAATTTTTAGGAGTACCGTTGTGATCAAAGTAGATGTCCGCCTTCTTGCGAGTTTAGAAATTGGCCGCTTCAATAATCGCCTCATCCAGCTTGAGGAGCCAGCAACAATTCATTCGCTTTTAGATACAATCGAGCTAACACCATGGCATATCGGAGCAGTCTCCGTTAACAGCAAAGCTTCCAACTTCGAACATCCTCTTGATGACGGTGACAGGGTAACCTTGATGTCAGACATAGTTGGAGGATGATCCCAAACTCTCCGACGAATATTGGCGCAACCTGCACCATTTCGATCTACGCTTGACAAGCGACCTACCTTCTGGCAGGTTGTCAGCTATGAGTGATACACGAACCAAAATATTAGATGTGGCCGAGGATCTTGTTCAGACCGTTGGTGTCAACGCGATGAGCTACAAGCATATAAGCGAAGCCGTCGGCATTAGAAAAGCCAGCATTCACCATCATTTTCCCAAGAAGGAAGACCTGGTGGATGAATTGCTTAAGCGTTGCCAAACAACATACGGTGAAAACTATCGCGCAATAGTGGACGAAGACGGGACCGCTCCGGAAAAGCTCAGAAAGCTCGCCGGAGTCTTTGAACAGGGCTTGTTGCAGAACAAACTTTGTCTGGTGGGATCGATAAGCACCGATAAAAACACCCTGCCAGCACATTCCTGCGACATCCTGAAGGATTCCATAAAAATGACTGTTTCGATTTTCGCCACCGTTTTTGCCCAGGGAAGAGAGGATAATTCATTACGTATTAGCGGAACAGATGAAGAGGTCGCCTACACCTTTCTCTCTTTTCTGGTTGGAACCCAGATCGTTGCACGATCTCACGGCGGAGATGACATGTTTAACAAAGCTGCGGAAATAATGATCAAGGCCCTTGAGTGTTGACAGGGATTTTTTTTGCGAACATTGCACCTACCTACCGATAGGTGCAATGTCCGTGAATCTGTATTGAGGTTTCGAAATACAATGAAAAAAGTAGAAGAATATAAAGGTTTCGAACAGGGGCCAATTCGCCCCCCCAGTGAAGCGGAGAGCTTACTTATCCGCATTAGCCGTAACTGTCCGTGGAACCGATGCACCTTCTGCCCAGTCTATAAAGGCACGACATTCAGCTTGCGTCCTGTTGAACATGTGCTTCGGGACATAGATACAGTGAAGTGGTATGTAGACGCCATTCTTGAGGCTCGGCGAACTGGCAGTTCATTGGAAAACATTGCCCCTCCAGGCCAGCAACAGGACAACTATGCCATAAACGGAGCATACAACTTCATCTCCGGTGGCATGAAATCGATCTTTCTGCAGGATGGGAACAGTCTCATCATAAAGCCGGATGATCTTATCCGTATCCTGCGCCACCTCCGTCAGGCGTTTCCCAATGTAGAGCGAGTTACCTCCTATGCCCGCAGCCATACCATTGCCAGAATCAGTGACGATCATCTGGCTCAAATGGCAGAAGCCGGCCTCAACCGGATTCATATCGGCATGGAATCAGGATCCGATGAAGTCCTTAAAATGGTGAAAAAGGGTACCGACAAAGCCACCCAGATACACGCCGGAAAAAAGATTAAAAGAGCCGGCATGCAACTTTCTGAGTACTACATGCCTGGCCTGGGCGGCAAGAGTCTCTGGCAGGAAAATGCCGAAGAGACTGCAGACGCCCTGAATCAGATCAATCCGGACTTTATCAGGCTGAGAACCCTTGCCATGCCGACCGCCGCGCCGCTGACCCAACAGTTCAGGAATAACGAGTTCGACAAAATGGGTGAGGTAGACACCTCCCGCGAGCTGCTGCTCTTCCTTGAGTCGCTTGATGGCATCACCAGTACGGTCAGGAGCGACCATGTGCTCAACCTTTTCCCGGAAGTTGATGGAGTATTGCCCGGTGATAAAGAACAGATGATGAGGCCTGTCCGGGAATTCCTTGAACTGGAACCTGAAGAACAGCTCCTGTTCTGCATAGGACGCCGTACCCACCGCATCTCCAGCATAGGAGATTTGAAAAGCCCTGTTACCCGCGGCTATGCCCAGCAGATGTGCGACCAGTTCGGGGTCCGGGTCGATAATATGGACCAGGTGATCGACAGGATCATGCAGCGATATATATAACGTCAGGAGCCTGTCGGGCTATTACAATTTTTCGCCAAATCAGGTAAACGAGCTTTGCGGGACTCCGCAGAAAAGGCTTAGTGCGACAGCTGGCTGCAAGTAATGAAGGCAAAAGTCCTGCCAACAACATTTTCTTGTTTGTGTCACAAAAATAGAGGAAATCTCTTCAGACAAAAGTTCTCCTGAACATTTCAAAGTGACATTCTGTAATACGTCCATCCTCTTCCCCCTGCCAATTCGTTCCTCAAAACTCATAAGCTGTGGATCTGCTCAATGCACTTTCAGAACCCAGACAATCCAGCATCAAAGGTGCCGCTACCTAAGAGTATCATCTCAATCTCCTCTGTGATCTCCTCCTGACGCAACGATCTTGCCTTGGTGCACAGTGTCTGCAGCCGCTCGTCGAGCCTGTGCACTGCTCCCCCCAAGTGTTCGACCCGATAACGGTTTTCAATCATTAGTGAGACGGTGAATAGCCGGATAACGCTGAGGTACAGGTAATGTGAGAGGAACTCACGAAAAAAAACAGCCTGTTCCAGGTAGAGATGTGGCGGAATCAGCTTCTCCCTCTCCTTTTGAACCGGCTTGGGAGGCAGCAGGTGACTGACTGCCACCACCCCTTCATCATCACCATGACTGAGAACCAGAAGCTTAGTGCATTTTTGTTCACCCATCTGACGCTGCACAGTTGTGACTATCCGAGGCAATACAGTAGCTAGCTCTTCACTGGTTCCGGCCCCTGCCAATGGTATGTATCCCGGTAGCCGGTCATCAAGATGGCTACAGAGTTTTCTGCCTATTGCCAGCACCCGCCACGGTTTTTCCTTCACACTCGCCTGACCTGTCAGGAGCGCTTCCCCAAGCAGTTCATTGAAGGGGCCGCAAAATCCCCGCTCAGAACCAATAACCATAACCAAATCATCACCTGCAATCGGGTGCGGCTGGGGGAAATTCACCATATAATCGTCAACCATTTCCTGCAGGACCCGTGCGATCTCCCGATAATGCTCTGCCCGGCCGGTCAGTTTCCGCAATTCCAGCTGGGAGAGCGTTTTCATTGAGGTAATGATCGATTGCAACTCCCGCAGCTGTTGAATGTGGTATTCGACCTTTCTGAACTTGCTCATATCATATTCTGTCGTGGAAAGTTCTTGAGCCAGAAATTCACTTTCTCCAGCCAGCTTTCCCTGCTCGCCTCAAGACTAAGCGGCTCATCATTGAGTTTTCCTGCAAGGTATTCCAGTACATTCGGCACCTCAGAGTGTTCAAGCTTATCGAATAGACCGGTGTTATAAGCAATGAGCCAGGCCAGCTGAAACTCAGCCGAAAGAGGGTTGCGCTGCTCCTGCTTAAGTATTTCCCGCAAAATTCGCCCCCGGCGAATGGCATGTTCCATCGAGGCTTCCAGCTTGGCACCAAACCGTGTAAACATTTCAAGTTCCAGAAACTGCAGATAGTCGAGCTTCATTCTTCCCGCTTCTTTCTTGATCTTCGAATGCTGTGCCTGACCGCCAATTCTCGAAACCGATCTGGTCACATCAATAGCCGGACGATAGCCTGCAGAAAACAGATTCAGATCGAGATAAATCTGGCCGTCGGTAATGGAAATAAGGTTGGTAGGGATATAACCGGCAATATCCCCCTGCTCTGTCTCAACAATCGGCAGGGCAGTCATTGAACCGCTACCGGTCTCTGCAGAAAGGGTGGTGCTGCGTTCAAGCAGACCGGCATGTATTGAAAAGATGTCACCCGGATATGCTTCCCGGCCGGGATGTCGACGCAAAAGAAGCGACAGTTCCCGGTAAATCTTCGCATGCGTGCTGAGGTCATCGTAGATTATGAGAGTGTCATGCCCTGTATGCATCCATGATTCCGCCATGGTGCAGCCTGAAAATGGAGCAAGAAATTGCATCCCGGGCAAGGTGCTGGCCTCGGCTACAACAATTGTCGTATACTCCATCGCCTCAAATTTACGCAGAGTATTAATGGTGCTGATTACCGAAGAGCGTTTCTGCCCCACCAGCACATAGACGCATAACACCTTGAGACCGCGCTGATTGATAACGGCATCAATGGCGAGAGAGCTGCGCCCCAGCCCCTCATCGCCGATGATCAACTGACGCTGCCCCTTGCCGATCGGGATGAGGGTGTCAATCACCTTAATACCTGTATAGAGCGGGTTATTTACGAAATCCCTGTGAATTATCGGTGGTGATTTCTGCTCAATTGGACGCAGAACCCAATCACCAAGCTCACCCTCGTCGTCGAGCGGCCGCCCCAATGGGTCCACAACCCTTCCGATCAGCCCGTTTCCGGTCGGTACACTGAGCCGCTCATTGGTGAGATAAACCGGCATGCCCGAGGTGAGCTCCTGGCTGTCATCAAGCAGCACCACCCCCACACGGTCAACGGAAAGGTCAAAGACCATAGCCCGGCTTTCATCGGCAAACATGACAAGTCCGTTCATTCTTGCGGATGGCAGCCCGCTGATCCAGGCAATACCGTCACCAACTGAAACCAGCTGCCCCTGCTCGGTGAACCTTGGCCGAAAGCGATAATCGGCAACCCAGGACTCGAGGCGCTGCAGAAGGCTGGCGCCGGTTCCGGAAACAGGCATGTTGTCTGGCATAATGCCCTCTTCATCTGAAAAGTAGTTATGAAATATCGGGATTAGGAGCCTGTGGGCCATCCCGCATTTCCCCTGAACATCTTGTCGAATTGCACCTTTGCTTGTGGTCATTGCAATGGTTGCAAGTAAAAATATTTTTCCTGTTTTTAGACAAAATGTTTACCCGAGATTCGGGCCATGTCAGCAAAGGTCTTCAACTCATCTTTAAGATTGGCACGGATCACCCACGGCCCGATAGTCATACGCAACCCGGCAATCAGCTCATCATCTTCTGAAAAGCTTAGTGCCAACGGGGCAGACAGCAATTTTTGCAGGCACTCTTCAAGTTTCTGTTGCTGAATACGGTTCAGAGGATATGCACTGACAATATAGACTTCCTGCTGACGCCCCTGCTCACTCACGGTGGCCAGACCGTTCAGTTTCTCCCCTGAAATCTCCCCTAGTTGCCGCAGCAACAGGTCAATAATTCGTGCCTCCAACTGTTCCGCCCTTAGTTCTTTCAAAACAGACGCTGCAAAACGGGCCCCTAGCTCCAACGCACGGATTTCAGCCTTTTCCAGCTGCTCCTTTACCTGACGCTCAGTGAGAACCTCTTGCTTTTTTCGTTCAGCCTCCAGTTCATCCTGCAGCTTGTCGAACAGTCTCCGACTCTCTTTAGCCAGTTCGTTTTCCAGGTTGGAACGTGCCGCCTGCCGCTCACTTTCCCACTCCTCCAGGCGGTATTCATATTGGTTTTGGAGATTTTCCGCCCTTTCCTGGATCTTTCGGGAATTTTCAAACTGTTGTTCAATGCCCTTACGGCGCTTTTCAATCATCTCCTGCACCGGCCTATAAAAAAGACGCTTTAATAGCCAGACAAGAACCAGAAAATTCAGTATTTCAAGAATAAAAGTCGTCCAGTTCAGTTCCACGGTACTCCTCATTAAGGATGAAGCAGATATTCCAGCAATGGATTACGAAATAGGATGATCAGGACGATAACCAACACGTATATGGCGAGAGATTCAATCATTGCCAAGCCGATGAACAGGGTCCGCATAATGGCTTTTTCAGCTTCAGGTTGTCGGGCCAGTGCTTCCAGAGCACTGGTTATTGCCTTCCCCATGGCAAGCGCCGGCAGTTGTACCCCAATGGCAAGCCCTATAACAGCCGCGAGAGTTGAAATCTGTACAATCATATTCATTTCTGCCATATCTTCCTCCTCTTCTGCCAGGCATTCACACTACCTGGAGGAATTCGAACGTTCTTCATGGGATTGGATGCCTCCGACAACATAGATAAGAGCCAACATCCCGAATATATACGCCTGAACCAACGCCTCCACGATATGGAGCATCAGGATCGGGATTGGCACCAGGAAGCCGGCGACCATCAGCACAAGAAAGGCCGCCAACTCCAGGCTCATCATGTTCCCGAACAGCCGTACCGCAAGTGCCACCGTGCGAGTAATTTCACTGATGATATGAAATGGCAGCATAATGGGATTCGGACTGAGGTAATGCCTGAAATAGTTGCCCCATCCCTGCGTCGTGATACCAAACCAATGAACTGAAAGGAAAACAGTAACCGCCAAAGCAGCTGTCACCGACAGATCGCGCGTTGGAGAGTCCATTCCCGGTACGAGTCCCAACAGATTCCCGCAGATCAGAAATACCCACAGGGTCGAAATAAAGGGCATAATGCGCTCTGCATGCACACCTGCGACCTGCCTTACCGCGTCTTCCAAACCGGACACAATCGCCTCTGTAACCGCCTGCCGCCGAGTCGGCTTTCCCCCCATACGGCGGACCATCAACCAGGCCGCCAAACTCACCACGGCCGTCAGTAGCAGACTTGTTCCCAGACTGGTGCTGATGGCAAATGGTCCTACAAAAAAGAGAGTATCCACCCCTATTGTAACATCACCCATTCAACGCCCCCGAATCAACAAGTAGACATTGACTGCACCTACAACCAGCCCGATAATCAGAAGACTGAGAGTCCAGCGAATCGAATATCCTTCCAGCATACTGTCGAGCCAACGGCCAAGGTATGCTCCTGCAATGAGCGGCAGTACAAGCACCAGCCCCAGCGTGGTGAGGTAAATGGTCTGGCCGAGAATGGTGTGGTGCTCTTTTTCGGCTTTTTTCATCCGTTCAACCTTACGATCCACATCCCTGCTCAGCTGTTTTCTCTCTTTCATGTCAGGCTTACCCCTTGCCTCCGCATTTCCCATATCTGTTTCAGCAAGGCCTCTTCCATGTTTTTGAGGCTTTGGCGAACGTTCTTCAATTCTTCCTCTTCAACTCTCAACTCCTCGGCAAGTCGCTTGGAGATCCGTGAATATTCCGTATCCACAAGATAATGACTTGTAACAAGATAGAGGACATTCTCTCGGAAGTAGAGTGCTGCCCCGGGCAAGGCAATGTACTCCCAGGACCCGCCTTCACAGCAAAAACGGGCTAACCCGAAGATCAGCACGGTCATCATCCGGGCATGGCCCGGCTGAATTCCAAAGCTGCCACTGCTATCCTCGCCAACAAAAGAGATCACCCCGTCTCTCGTCTGGCTCTTCTGGTTATCAAGAATTTTCAGGGTCATGGTGCTCACTGCAAGGCCTCCTGCATACTGCCCTGGAAATAGCATCGCTCTTCCGGAATATCATCAAACTTGCCTAACAGAAACGCCTCGCAATCGGTCAGGGTAGCCGCGAGGGGAACTGATTTCCCCGCCATCCCGGTATAGGCTGCAGTTGCCCAGAACGGTTGGGTAAAATATCTTTGCAGCTTTCTTGCCCGCAGGACTGTCATCCTGTCCTGCTTTGACAGTTCTTCTATGCCCAGCATGGTTATGATGTCTTCCAACTCCGCATATTTCGCCATGGCTTCACGGACTCCTTCTGCAACGGCATAATGGGTGTTGCCCAATGAATATCGATCCATCAGCTTGCTGGTGGAGATGAGGGGATCAATTGCCGGGTAGATTCCTTTGGACGCTTGCTGGCGCGAGAGGATAACTGTTGTATCAAGATGCTTAAGGATAACGTTGACCGCAGGATCACTCATGTCATCAGCCGGGACATAGACTGCCTGGACCGAGGTGATAGAGCCGTTGTCTGTGGAAAGTATTCGGTCCTGCAGCTCAGCAACCTCGGTATGCAGAGTCGGCTGGTAACCAACAGTCGCTGGCATTCTCCCGAGCAGGCTAGAAATCTCACTGCCGGCCTGAACAAATCGAAATACGTTATCCATCACGAAAAGCACTTCCTTTTTCATGGTATCCCGAAGAAATTCGGCATAACTCAGCGCAGAAAGTCCAACTCGAAACCGTACCCCGGGAGACTCATCCATCTGCCCGAAAACCATCAGGGTATTGCGCATCACATCCGCCTTGCGCATCTCGGTCCACAGTTCATGCCCTTCCCTCAGCCTTTCCCCCACTCCTGCAAACACAGACACACCATGATGAATTGCGGCAATCGCATGCATGAACTCCATTACCAATACCGTCTTTCCCACCCCGGCGCCTCCGAACAGTCCGGTTTTTCCTCCGGCAACAAAGGGGCAAAGCAGGTCTATAACCTTGATGCCGGTCTCGATAATTCCACGATTCTCAAGAGTGGCAGCAAGAGGAGGAGGCCCAGTATGTATATTGCGAAATTCTTCGGCTGCCAGCGGTTCTCCGCCGTCCAGCGGCTCTCCGAAAACATTGAGCAGTCTCCCCAAACAATCCCCAGTAACGGGTACATGCAAAGATGCTCCGCTGTCATACACCGGCATGCCGCGGTACAGGCCACCTGTTTCATGAAGTGTTATGGCGCGGATATGGTGTTGATCTAGATGCTGATGCACCTCAAACATAAAAGTTTCGCCATCCACCTGGGTAATGAGTGCCCGCCGCAATGGCGGCAGCATGCGACAGTTGACTTCCACCACAGGTCCGTGAACTGCGGCAATGAAGCCAATAGCATCAGCCTGCCAGGAATTTTCATGTAGAAAATCAGCGGTCATCGTATTGAATCAGAAATGGGATAATTCTTATTAGCCCGGATTTTTAACAAGTTCTGGCGGCACGGGTTTCAACGCCTTTAGCAAAAAAACCATAGAGAACTGCGAAGTCTGCGCTAACCTTTTATTGCTGAAATACTGAAGAAAATAGTGCCGCATGGAACCACCTGCGATGAGCATTTTGCAGATATCAAAAACGACAATAATGGTATCAATGCGCTTGAATTGAATCGTTTTTTTCTCATCCTTGACAAAATACTCATGAGAAATTCGGTTTAGATCAAGTGGCACTGACCAAGCCCAAAGGTCAACAATCGCTACAGAGCATGTGTTTCAGCACCAACCTGACCGACGGTCTCCACTCAAATGTCTGTCGGTGTATAGTAATTTTCTCTCAATAAGGCAGATTTGGAGAGAAAAGAACGTGGTTCGGCAGGCTTCAGAAAATAGCATAGCTTAATTGTATGGCTATACCGCAGAGATTGGTAGGGCAGTACAGACTGCATACCCTGAAATTTTGGAGTTTATAAGGCGTTGACAGTCTGGCCTTGCAAGGATTATGCTAGTCAAACCGAACAACCGCTCGGATATTATGTTTGGCGCTTCAAAAAAGTTATAGCCCTGTCTCAATTTCATAAAAAGGAGAGCCCATGAGCTACGAAAATCTTGTTGTTGAAGTTGACACACACCATGTTGCTATCATCTCACTCAATCGACCTGATGCACTGAATACATTCACCAGCAACATGGCGGATGAACTCTACAGGGCCCTCACTGACCTCGACCGGAATAATGATGTTCGGGTCATTATGATCCAGGGTGCAGGCAAGGCGTTCTGCGCAGGCATCGATATCAACGAACTCAAGGGCAAAACAGCGCTGGAATACAAGGCCTGGATAGAGCATATGGAACGGCCCCTGGTCGCTATTGCTCAAATTGCCAAACCGGTTATAGCCAAGGTGCAGGGCGTGGCTGCCGCCAACGGTATGGGGCTGGCCGTCTCGGCCGACCTGACTATTGCTGCAGAGAATGCCAAGATGGGGCTGACCGCCATCAATGTCGGCCTGAACTGTGTTGGCCCGGTTATTCCCGTGGCCCGGGTTGTCGGCAGGAAAAAGGCATTGGAACTGCTGCTCTACGGCGACCTCATCAAGGCACCCGAGCTCCTTAAGTTTGGCCTTATCAACCGTATGGTCCCCAAAGAAGAACTGGATGATGCGGCATACAAATGGGCTGTGGAGCTGGCCAGGAAAAGCCCGGTAGCGGTACAGATTGCCAAAAAAGGCTTCTACGGCTCCGAAGACCTGGGCTACCTCAACCAGTTCGACTATATGAATGACGCTTTTGCCCGGCTGTGCACCACCCACGACGCCCATGAAGGGGTGAGCGCTTTTCTGGAAAAAAGAAAGCCCGAATGGCAGGGACGCTGATAAGCTCCTGCTGAAAAACAAAGCCGCACATTGGGCAACTTTACCCTTTCTAAAAATTGAAGTTGCCAGTTGCCCAATATCCCTCAAGATATCAGAAGTAACGTTAAAGATAGAAAAATAAAAACACACTGCCTACCTACTGATTGGTTGACAGGCTGTCTCAAGTTAGCTACCCTTAGCGTCGCTGAACTGATTTTCAGTGGTTAATACACTTACCAAGGCAGCCTACCTTTCAGTAGGTTGACAGGTTGTGAAAATGCTGAAAGGTATTGTTGAGACAACCCGCTACCGGTCAACGATACAACACACAGGAGAAATTCTATGAAAAACGTACTGATTATCAACACCCACGAACCATATCCTTTCTCAGAAGGAAAACTCAACCGAACCCTGGTTGAAATGGCAGCAGAGAACCTGCAGACAAGGGGATATACTATTCAACACAGTTCCATGAGCCAATATGAGGTTGAACAGGAGATCGAAAAACATCAATGGGCCGATGTCATCATCCTGCAGACTCCGGCAAACTGGATGGGTGTGCCCTGGACTTTTAAAAAATATATGGATGAAGTGTACACTGCCGGCATGGATGGCAGACTCTGCGATGGCGACGGCCGTACCAGAAAAGACCCGGCAAAGCAGTATGGCAGCGGCGGCACGCTGGCGGGAAAGAAGTATATGATCTCTCTTACCTACAACGCTCCGGCCATTGCTTTTGACAACTCTGAACAGACCTTTTTTGAAGGCAAAGGGCATGATGAGCTGTTCTGGCCGACCCACCTGAACTTCAGGTTTTTCGGCATGGAACCACTGAAAACCTTCGCCTGCTACGATGTCCTCAAGAACCCGGATGTTGAGAATGATTTCAAACGATTTACCGACCACATGAACGATCAGTTTCCACCCGTCGGTTAACAAACGAGCAGGACACCTTACCTTTATGAAATTACAGTCAGCGATTGGAATAGATTATGAGTCAACAACTGCAATCATTTGATCCCGGCAATGGTGAATTGCTCGGGGCGGTTGAGGTGGCAACGGAGAACCAGATAGAGCAAGTGGTTATCCAGGCCAGAACAGCCTCCGCCCAGTGGAGTGATCTCGGCACAGCACAACGCACCGGCCTGGTTGAGAAGGCATGGGCCGCCGCCGAGCCGGAACTTCACCGGCTGGCGGAGCTTCTCGGCCGGGAGATGGGGAAGGATATCCGTCGCGCCACCGGTGAAGTAAGCGGCACCATCTACGGCGGCCCCTACATTGCTCAGGCGGTAGCGAACGCCCTGCAGCCTTCCTCTATTGGGCGAACAACAATTGAATACAAACCCTTCGGGATCGTGGCAGTGATCTCCCCCTGGAATTATCCACTGGCAATGGCTAACAACCTGCTGATTCCTGCCCTGGTTGCAGGCAACACTGTCATCTGGAAACCATCGGAAGAAACGCCGCTCATCGCCCAGGCATTCTTCGACCTGGTGGCAGGAAAACTACCTGAACATGTGCTGCAGATCGTCCACGGCGACGGAGAACAGGGCAAAATGCTGGTAGAGAGCGATGTGAACATGATCGCGTTTACCGGCTCCCGTGCCGCAGGTAAAGATATCATGCAAAGAGCCGCCACAAGTCTTAAACGCCTGGTAATGGAGTTGGGCGGCAATGACCCGATGCTCGTCATGGCCGATGCCGACCTCGCCGCCGCCGCTCGTTTTGCCGTTGCCAGCAGTTTCGAGAACGCTGGCCAGATGTGTACCTCCACCGAGCGAATCTACGTGGATGAAACTGTGGCCGCCGAATTCAATGAGTTGGTGGTAGGTTACGCCCGTCAGTACAGGGTTGGCCCATGGAACATGGACAACGTCAACATCGGCCCCATTGTCAATCACCGCCAGCATCGCACAGTTCTGGCCCACATAAAGGATGCTGTTGAAAAGGGCGCAAAGCTGCTGTTGGGCTCTGACGACCAGCAACCACCCTATATCCAGCCCACCGTAATAGCAGGCATGACACCAGACATGCGGGTCGAGCAGGAAGAGACCTTTGGGCCACTGATCTGCATCAGCACCTATAGCGATATTGAAAATGCCATAACACGAGCCAATCACAGTGACTATGGCCTGGGAGCTGTGGTCTTTGGCGGTTCCGGCGCAAACACAATTGCCGGTCGGCTCGAAGCTGGAATGATCGGTATCAACCAGGGTGTGGGGGGCGAAGGAGACTCCCCCTGGGTTGGAGCAAAACAGAGCGGGCTTGGTTTTCACGGTTCAACCGAAGGCCATAGACAGTTTGCACAGGTGAGGGTTGTAAATCGTTAATTCTCTTCAGCTGAGTTCAGTTTGATCTGATCAGTCAGTCAATGACCAAGGAGGTCACAATGAATCTACAGGATAAACTCGATAATCTGCGCGAACAACTAGAAGCCGGTATCCCAGCGGACACCCTTGCAATCATGCACAACTCAACGGCGGAGCTGGTGAGCTCAGGTATCATGGATGACGTATTGAACGTTGGAGCGTCAGCCCCGGCCTTTACCCTCTGTGACCAGAATGGCAATGATATCAGCTCAGCAGATTTGCTCTCCCAGGGGCCGCTGGTGCTTACCTTCTATCGAGGAGTCTGGTGACCGTACTGCAATGCAGAGCTGGAAGCTTTGCAGGAAGTCGCTCACGATATCCGTGCTGCTGGCGCGAGCCTCGTTGCCATCTCGCCGCAACTGCCGAAATACTCCAAGCAGGTAATCAAAAAGCATGGGCTCGATTACCCTGTCCTGGCAGATCCCGGCAACAATGTGGCCAGTCTCTATGGTCTGGTCTTCAGCCTGCCCGAAGATCTGAGAACCATCTACACCAGTTTCGGCATCGAACTGGACCGGTTTAACGGTGATGATCTCTGGCGACTGCCGCTGCCGGGTCGTTTCATTATCGGCACAGATGGGGTTATACAAAACGTGGAAGTCCACCCGGATTACACATGGCGCCCAGACCCGACCAGGATAGTCGAACTACTGAAAACCATCTGAAAATAGAGTATCTAAACATTCAAAAGGATTACCGGCTCGAAAACCACTACCCCTTACCAGCCGGATACCGTATCCACCCTTCAGCAGACAGTGCTGAAGGGCGGATATGCTCCCTACCGACAGCTGCAACCCGTTATCCGAAAACGAATAAAACCTATATTCAAGCTCATGATATACTCTGATACAATCAGCAAAACTTACAGGCTGTCATGAGAAATCGGCGTTAAACACTACTCAATCACCATGAAAAAAATACTCATAGTATTTGCACACCCGGCTTTTAATCGCTCCTGTATCAACTCCGCTTTGCGTAAGGCCGTCGAGAATCTTGAGAATATCACCTTCCACGATCTCTACTCCAGTTACCCCAACTTTCTAATCGATGTGGATCATGAGCAGAGACTCTGTGAAGCTCATGATGTGATTATCTTCCAGCACCCGTTCTACTGGTATTCAACGCCGGCCATCATGAAGGAATGGCTCGATCTGGTACTACAGCACGGCTGGGCCTATGGTTCCAAGGGCAACGCCTTAAGCGGCAAACTATTTTTGAATGTACTCAGCGCCGGAGATCAGGCAACCTACCTGAAGAAAGGAGACAATCCATTCTCCCTTAAACATCTGCTCTCCCCTTTCTGTGCCACTGCCAAACTCTGCAAGATGACCTGGCTGCCACCATTTGCCGTGCTTGCCGCCCACAGTGGCATGCCGCAGCAGGAAATCAACAGTCATGCCGAGGATTACAGGCGTTTCATCATTGCCCTACGTGATAATCGCATCAATCTTGGCAAAGCGGTTAAATCTTCACACATCAACAGCGACCTCAAAGGGGTACTCAAGGGATAGCCATGGAATTGTTTCTGCTACAACTCTTTATCTTTCTGGCTGCTGCAGCCGTCGCCGTGCCGATTGCCAAGAAATTCGGGCTGGGCTCCGTACTGGGTTACCTGATAGCCGGCATTTTGATCGGCCCCTTCGGATTATCGCTGATCGCTGATATTGAGCAGGTCATGCATTTCACCGAATTCGGCGTGGTCATGATGCTCTTTCTGGTCGGCCTGGAACTCAAGCCCTCCCTGCTCTGGCAAATGCGCACGCCCATCCTTGGTATGGGAGGATTTCAGGTTATAGCCACCAGCATGGCCATTGCCGGAATCGCCGCCTTTTTCCTGCCCTGGCAACAGGCACTGGCCATCGGCATGACCCTTTCCCTTTCCTCCACCGCCATTGTTCTGCAAACCCTCAGGGAGAAAGGGCTGATGAACACCTCCGCCGGGCGTTCGGTTTTTTCCGTGCTGCTCTTTCAGGATCTGGCGGTCATCCCGATGCTGGCAGCTTTCCCACTGCTGGCGACCGTCGTTGCCCATGGAGCAGACCACCATGGCCCTGCGCTCTTTGATATTGCCGCCCTACCCGGCTACCTTCGCATACTGGTTACGCTTGGAGCTATTTTTTCTATCTTCTTTCTCGGTAAGTTCGCCGCCCGCCCAATTTTCCGCACCATCGCCGCCACCAGGGTACGCGAAATTTTCGTTGCTGCGGCCCTTGCCATCGTGGTGGGCATTTCGCTACTGATGATCGCAGTTGGTCTGTCTCCCGCACTTGGTGCTTTTCTGGCCGGTGTGGTGCTGGCCGACAGCGAATACCGCCACGAGCTTGAAAGCGACATCGAGCCATTTAAGGGGCTGCTACTCGGTATCTTCTTTATCTCGATCGGTGCCAGCCTGAACTTCACCATGATCCTGGAAAAAATAACTTTGATCGCCGCCCTGGTGGTGGGTCTGATCGCGATTAAATGGCTTATACTGATAGCCACAGGGTTGATCTTCAAAATAGGTGGCAAACAACGCTCACTCTTTGCTGTAGCTTTAGCCCAGGGAGGTGAATTTGCCTTTGTGCTTTTTCAGTTTTCCAAGGCCAACGGAGTACTCACCGCTGAAACTATCGATCCGCTGATTTCCGCAGTTGCCATCTCCATGTTTCTGGCACCACTGCTCTTTATCGCCTATGAAAAGATCTCCGAAAAATCGACACCAGCTCCCGAAACGGCAGAAGCCGATCATATAGAACGAGGTGGACAAAAGGTTATCATGGCCGGCTTCGGCCGAATGGGGACAGATCTTGGACGTCTGCTTATCTCGGCAGGTATCCGGCCGGTTATCCTCGACCATGACGCGGCAAATGTTGAAGTGCTGAGAAAATTCGGGTTCGAAGTCTACTACGGCGATATCACCCGACTCGATCTGCTGGAGTCTGCCGGTGCAGCCGAAGCAGAGGTTCTGGTCATCACCATCGGTGATATTGAAAAGACCCGGGAGCTGATAGAACTGGTTCGAAAACATTACCCCCACCTGAAGATTGCTGCCAATGCCCTGGACCGCGGTTCGGTTTATGAATTGATGGATCTCGGGATTACCACCATACGGCGTGAAACCTTCGGCAGTGCACTCTCACTTGGCGAGGACACGCTCAGGCTACTCGGTGTGCACCCCTACGAGGCATATAAACTAAAACGACTTTTCAGAAAGAAAGATGAAGAGACCATGCCCGAGCTGTACAAGATTCACCGTAAGGACGAAGAGCAGTACATCAGCATGTACCAGAAGCACAACGCCGACCTGGAAAAATTAATGGCTCTGGACATGCAAGCCGATATGGAAGAACTGAACAAGGCCTGGCTCAGCATCAGCCCTGAAGAATAGAACTTCCCAATTTCATACCATGATAGCCTGGGCCTCCTTGCTCACTGGTGCAAGAGGCTCCAGGCTGTATTCCTGAACTCGTGAGATATGCTGTTTGGTCGTCTTCAGGATTCTTTTTTAACAATTTCTCTCTACTAAATTCCCCTTAATGTCCTTCGCTTACGGGCATCGGCTTAAGCACCGACCCCTCCCCCTCGCCCCGATGCACTTAATTGATGACGCAAAAACAAATACTTAACCGACCCTCTCCTGGTGGTGAATTATTCATGCCCTATTTGACAAAGCGGGCTATTTAACGTTGACTATTAAATAGTAATCATTACTACTGGATTATTATGATGAAAATAACTGAACAGGAAGTCGAACAGCGAATCAGCCACTTTAAGGGCGTCTGCAGGGATAAAGGTCTTAAGCTTACACACCAGCGAATCGAGATCTACAGGGAAGTCGCTCAAACCGGAGAACATCCTGATGCTGACTCCGTTTATAGGCGGGTAAGGAAGCGTATCCCCACAGTCTCGCTTGACACTGTCTACCGGACGCTGTGGTGGCTGAATGATCTCGGTCTGGTGGAAACCCTGGGATTAAGCCATGAGCGTACCCGTTTCGACGCCAACCTGGCACCTCATCATCATTTCGTCTGCAAAAAATGCGGTATTACCCGTGACTTTTACAGCACGGATCTTGATAGCATCAAGCTCCCCGACTCGGTAAACGCATTCGGTGAGATTGAAGCAACACATGTCGAAGTGGAAGGTATTTGCACGACATGTATTAAAAAAGAGGGCTAAAGATCATCCAACAACCTTACAAGTAAGCGGAGGATGCAACATGAGCAGTGAGAGTAAGTGTCCTGTGACTGGACAAGGTTTCAAAAGGCTGGCAGAAGCAACAACAAACAGGGACTGGTGGCCAAACCAGCTGCGGCTGGATATTTTGCGGCAGCATTCCTCCAAATCCGATCCGATGGGCGAGGACTTCAACTACCCTGAAGTGTTCAACACTCTTGACCTTGCAGCGGTAAAGAAAGATCTGGAAAAATTGATGACAGATTCCCAGCAGTGGTGGCCGGCGGATTACGGTCACTATGGGCCACTGTTCATCCGCATGGCCTGGCACAGTGCAGGCACCTATCGAACCGCTGACGGACGTGGCGGCGGAGGAACCGGTAACCAGCGTTTTGCCCCGATCAACAGCTGGCCAGACAACGTCAACCTCGACAAAGCCCGCAGGCTGCTCTGGCCTATCAAACAAAAATATGGCAAAAAAATCTCCTGGGCCGACCTTATCATTTTGACCGGCAATGTGGCTATGGAGTCTATGGGATTCAAGACCTTTGGTTTTGGTGGCGGCCGGGTAGATATCTGGGAGCCGGAAAAAGATATCTACTGGGGCTCAGAAACAACCTGGCTGGGAGACGAGCGGTATTCTGGCGATCGTGATCTGGAGAACCCGCTTGCAGCCGTCCAGATGGGTCTGATCTACGTCAATCCAGAGGGACCAAACGGCAAGCCAGACCCGATAGCATCAGGCCGGGATGTACGTGAAACATTTGCCCGCATGGCCATGAACGATGAAGAAACTGTAGCGCTGACCGCCGGCGGCCATACCTTTGGTAAATGCCATGGCGCCGGTGATGCCGCCCACGTAGGCCCGGAACCAGAAGCTGCTGGTATCGAACAGCAGGGTTTCGGCTGGATAAGCAGCTTTGGTAGCGGCAAGGGTGGGGATCAGATAGGCAGTGGCCTGGAAGGTGCCTGGAACCCGACCCCGACCCAATGGGACATGGGCTATTTCGATATGCTCTTTGGCAATGAGTGGGAGCTGACCAAGAGTCCTGCCGGAGCCTGGCAATGGACACCGAAAAACCCAACCGACAAAAATATGGCCCCTGCAGCGGATGATCCCACCAGGAAGGTGCCGATCATCATGACCACCGCAGATATGTCCATGCGGATGGACCCGATCTACGAAAAGATCTCCCGCCGTTTTCATGAAAACCCCGAGGAATTTGCAGACGCCTTCGCCCGTGCCTGGTTCAAGCTGACCCACCGTGATATGGGGCCGCGGACGCGCTATCTCGGCCCTGAAGTTCCTGCAGAAGAGCTTATCTGGCAAGATCCGATTCCGGCCGTGGACCATGAACTGATAACCGACAAGGATGCTGCAACCTTGAGAGACCAGATCCTCGCCACAGATCTTTCCGTTTCTGAACTCGTTTCAACCGCCTGGGCATCCGCCTCGACGTTTCGTGGCTCAGACATGCGCGGTGGTGCTAATGGCGCCCGTGTTCGCCTGGAGCCTCAAAAAGACTGGGAAGTAAATCAACCAGCTCAGCTTTCAAAGGTCCTGAAAACACTGGAGAGCATCAAAAACGGTTTTGGCAAAAAAATCTCCATGGCAGACCTGATCGTGCTCGCCGGTTGCGCAGGGGTCGAACAAGCCGCGAAGAATGCTGGTCACAACGTAAGGATTCCATTCTCTCCCGGGCGCATGGATGCCTTGCAGGAACAGACAGATGTTCTCTCTTTCACTGTAATGGAGCCTGAAGCAGACGGTTTTCGCAACTACCTGAAAACCAAGTACACAGTTCCAGCCGAGGAAATGCTGGTCGACAAGGCACAACTCCTTACCCTGACTGCTCCGGAGATGACCGTTCTGGTGGGTGGTATGCGTACCATGGCCACAAACTATGGAGGAACCAAGCATGGCGTTTTTACAGACCGCCCAGAAACGCTGAGCAATGACTTCTTCGTCAATCTGCTCGATATGTCCACTGTCTGGACCCCGGTTTCAGAGGATCGGGATGAGTTTGAAGGCCGCGATCGTACCACCGGAGAGCTCAAATGGACCGGTACCCGTGTCGATCTGATCTTCGGTTCAAATTCAGAATTACGAGCTTTGGCAGAAGTTTACGCCTGTGCTGACGCCGAAGAAAAGTTTATTAAGGATTTCGTGGCAGCATGGGAAAAGGTGATGAATCTGGATCGTTTTGACCTCAGATAAGTGATACGAAACCCGAAGATTTCACCGGTTACTATTCCTCCACCACAGCCTTTCAGCAACCCTTGAAAGGCTGTGGTGTACTAACTTGTCAATTTCATGAAAATAGTCCGTCTCACTCTCTTCCTTTTCAAAGAACAAAACTCACGCAGTGAGGTGTGGCAAACAGGGGGCAGGGGCAATCAGAAGCCCTGTTGAGTATTTTTATTAAAAGGTTCATCCGGCAAACGAGTACCTTGACCTGTGAAGGTGGTATAATCGTAATTTGAAATACTCCATATCCCGCAAACCGTATGCCTGTCGTTTCAGCGTTTGGTCTTGTTATTTGTGTCCTCCACCACTGCGTTTGTTATCGGATGTTCAAGTAGTTAAGAATCATGTCTTTGTACGTGTTCAGGGTCAGGCCAAGCCTGAAGAGTATCACTTACTTTCCCCATGAAAATTGTCCCATCATTCAGCGCCGAACCTCACCAGACGACAAGCACCACCTCCAATCCTGAGTTTTTTTTACAACCCTGAAACAATGGAGGTCGCTTATACCCATCCTTTTGACAACGTGATACCAGATGACTGGTTCAGGTTCAGAGAGGGTGTGGAGTATGAATGGTGGCAGGAAATCTTCACGGTGGAGGGAAAACTGGGCGGGGCCTGGACGGGCTCCGTTTATTATTACAGTGTTTTCGACTGGGAAAACAAACTGTTTGACAACATCGAAGGGAAGTTTACTTTTGCAACGGAACCGGTTCCAGAGCCTGCTCCCATGGTGCTGTTCGGCTCTGGCCTGGCCGGGTTCATCGGAGTTCAATTACGCCAGACACGCAGGCGAAACAAGATCGTGCACAGATAACATCACCCGACCCTTCCACGCATGACATCCTCATGCTGTCAGGGCCGGGTGCAACAGTTTTAGGACAATAACTGCAGATCACTACAATCCTATGGTTATGTTTGGATACAATCCCTCCATTTCCCCGAATTGAAAGGGTTGAATCGTGTTCAGTGAGAGATTCTGATTTCTTTGGGCATGACCCATATTTTTTTCACCATCGAAAAACGCCCCATTCACATCAAGGATGTGGTGTATACGATCTTTGAAGGCTTTTACAAAAAGTCCACCATCACCTTCAAAGTTGAGTCGCCCTTTGCTGAATCCAGACTTCCTTTCCTGAAGTTCAGCTATTGAAATACTGTTCTCCTTTAAATCCTGCTCATTGCGGATAAGCCCCCAGACAAGGTGTTCCTCAGGGATCTGCAATGGTGAATTAATATCGATAATTGTGTGGGGCATAACGATGCAACCCTTTCCGATCTTGATGCGGCTCTCGGGCTTGCCGAATAGAAAGCTGTTGAACCCGACGAATATGTCTCGTTCAAGCTCCGACTCGATAATCTTTGCCCCATGGGCCGTTACATTGAACCCTGCGAGATTTGAATTAATTATATAACAGTTTTCCTGTGCGTTAGAGCCTTTTCCCAGTGAGGAGTTGCTGAGATATGCCCTCTGCGACACAAGAACGTTGTCAGCTATCTTTGTTTTGGGGAGGACAACAGCGTAGCGATCAAGTGATGCTGTTTTGGGTATCGACTCTATCGCCTCAAGGTTTACCGTATCAAAAACCCGTTGAAAAGCTGCTTCGTGCTTGCCTATAAAATCGATGATATAGCCATGTGGAAGATCTCCGGGGATCACACTTGCATAGCTGCTGAGTAAGGCCTGGTCATAGCTGTAATAAAAGTTGAAGTTGCCTGGGCTGTTAACCCAGACGGTACCAGGCGGGATAGTCATATGACTGATCTCACCAGCCTGTATATATGAGTATGTTCCGATCACGCAGTCCCTGACGGTCGTGAGGTCAACGGTTGCAAACGGCCCAAGGAATGCTCCCTCAGTGGGAGCGCCGTGGATGTTCGCATAATCCATAGCCAGCGTATCCCTGATAAAGAATTCCTCGGGAGTCTCGGGGTCATGCGAAAAGTTATGAACAAGTGTCTTCACAAGGGCACTGTGAGCGATATTTACACATTCGTCTTGCGTGATGGTTATGTCAAATCCCTGACAAGCAAACATACTCCCCTTTCGCTTCAGTTCATCACCACGGATGTCGGTTTTATACAGCAGGGAGTTCGAGACACGGCACTTCCCCAAGAAATAACTGCCGGCAAGACCCGAGTGCCTGATTTCCAGGCTCAACGGGTGGTCAGTCGAGATCCCGTAGAAAGCATAGAATTTGTTCATCTGTTCCGGAACAATGAGACCTGAGGAGTATGGTTCAGCATCAAAATTCAATTCCCGCAGATTTATGTTCAGCCTCTGAATGATTCTGTCGTAGAGCTTCTCTAACTCGTTCATCTTCCCTCTTCACTATTTATGTTTGGTCAAGATAGATTGTTCCAAGTTATCCATATTATTTTTGGGCAGGAATAGAGGTAGAGCCATTCGGATCTACTCCATGGCCGCCTCTCTCATTTCATGGGATACTGCTGCAAAGACATCGGCCATTTTGAGTACTCCGACGATCTCCTCCTCCCTTGTGACCAGAAGTGAGAGGTGCGTACCGGCGACAAGTCTGTGAATGGCAATGTCCAGTGAGCAATCTTCAGAGACGAACTCTCCGGGAGTTGGTTGCTGCATAAACTCCTCTACAGGCCTTTCTGCCGCCGATTTTAGAGATTCTTTATTCAAGATTGGCCCTTTAAGCCGGTAGATCTCCCTGCTTCTGTTGAGGTATTTTTCACTGAAACCGAATTTCCCCAAATCATCAAGTTCCTCATTCAGGTCGTATCGTGTTTCGACTGCCTTGAGCACCCTCAACTGTCCGATTTTACCGACGACTTTATTTTTCTCATCCATGACAAGAATTGCACGGTGCTGATACTTGCTGTCGGTATATGCTTCTTGCGCCTTTTCCAAAGCCAGGATGGCCCCCAGCAAAGATGTACCGATCTTAACAGTCGCATACTCTTCAATGGGTACCATCAAATCCTTCACTGTCTTCTTTTCCATAAACAATTCCTGAGTAGAATTTTTCTGTTGAATCGATTTCAGCAAAGTCAACCGCCTCGATATATCTACGAAATCAGAGATCTGAATAAATTATGTTATTGCAGTGTTATACATAACACCATCCCATTAGGCAACCAATGTGATTTAAACACCCTCTATGGGCTAGGGAAAATATCTCATGGCGGCAATCTACTCAGCGTGGTATGGTTTCCGCACCAATGCTCCTCAATGCTTTACAAACACTGACTTTTTTCTTGGTTTTTCCTGAAATATGACTTAGCAAAGGGTACTTAACAATGGCTATCTATATTGGTATGACTCAGGACCTGGTCTGCGCAAGAGAGTATTTACTGACAATACATGCAGGGATGGCTCCTGATATTGAAATGGGTCCGTTTAAGAAGAAGGAGGAGGCCATCGGTTATATACACTTCATGAAAAATAGATTTCCCAACGCTATCGAAATACAGCTGCCGCTTTTCCCTGTCAGGCAGGAGGACTCACACAAGTGGTTTGTTTTTTCATTGGAGCACCAGGGTATAGTCCACTAATCCCGGTTATTTTCCGTCCTGAAGCAAAGCTTCTGCCCAATCTCATCGCTTCGGCTTAAAATGTTGTCCTTCGATAACCGAGGTACCAGAATCCGAGCCTTCTACTCAATCTTCTATGTATTCCCAGGCCAGATGGAGAGCATCGTTATAGTCGGTGTGAATACCATCAACTCCCAATAGATCACCATAGCCCATATCAAACATCTGCCGCCGGATACCTTCCCCCTCATTGACCACGACGATCGGTTTGATATTTTCTCTTTTCAACCTGTCAATCATCTCACTTAAAGCGAAATATCCGGACAAATCCATGAACGGCACGTCAAGGAGGTTGATAATGACGACCTTGGTGCCGATCAATTTACTGACATGTTCCTGCATTTTCGATGTTGTCCCGAAAAAGAATGCCCCCATGACGGATATGGTTCGGATGCGGTACCCTGTCTCCTCTTCCAGACTCTTTTCGAGATCCCTGTGCCATTCCTGATGCTGCACCCCCCTCACATCAATTTTTGATTGTGAGGCTATTCGATATGTAATCAACAGGGACGCCAGGGTAATACCTATTCCAACGGCCATGATAAGATCGACGAAAACCGTGATTACAAAAACACTGAGCATAACAACCAGATCTGGTTTGGGGATACGGTTAATCATGCGTAACAGCCGGTAATCAAGAATGTCTATCCCCACCTTCATCAGGATACCTGCCAACACAGGCAATGGAATGACTGATGCATATGGTCCGGCTCCCAGTAAAATTGCCAACAGGAACAAGGAGTGCGTTATACCCGAAACCTTTGTTGTACCTCCCGCTTTAATATTGACGACGGTACGCATCGTCGCACCGGCTCCGGGCAAACCACCAATGAACGAGGCGGCAATGTTGCCAATACCCTGACCCACCAGTTCCCTGTTTGAGTTGTGCCTGGTCTTGGTCATGGAATCTGCGACCACCGATGTGAGAAGAGAGTCGATTGTCCCCAATGCGGCGAGAGCAAGAGCCATTGGGACGATCTTCGGCAAGAGATCGAGAGGGAATAAAGACAGCCTGAATTCGGGGATACCCGATGGGATCTCTCCGATAATCTCGACCGGCAGATCAAAAATTACAGCCAGCAAGGTGCCACTGACAAGAGCCAGCAATGGTGATGGAAATCTGCTGCTTATTTTTGCCGGGGTAAGAAAGACCACAGCCATGGTAAAAAGTGCAATGAGCAGACTGTAAATATTAATATTCCCCATTGCAGCCGGGAGTTCTATCACAGCTTCGAGAGGTGATTTTACTCCGGGCGCACCGAGCATCGGATGAAGTTGAATGAGGATAATGATAACGCCTATGCCGCTCATGAAGCCTGAAATGACCGGATAGGGGATATATCTGACAAATCCGCCTACTTTCATATACCCCAGCAGAATTTGAAATATGCCTGCCAGAAAGACGACTGCTGTGATTGCCGGAATATTATCGGGGAAGGCAACTATCGTAGCTGCGAAAATAACAGTCATTGGCCCTGTGGGCCCTGAAACCTGGGTGGATGTGCCTCCCAGGAGAGCTGCAAAAAAACCCACGGCAATAGCTCCGTAAAGGCCGGCAGCTGCGCCGAACCCGCTGGAAACGCCAAAGGCAAGAGCGAGGGGAAGGGCAACTATACCGGCCGTCAACCCTCCAAAAAAGTCACCTTTCAGCACCGAAAGATTGTATCCCGATTTCATTCTGCATCACCTTCCGCATGAAATAGATTAACAGGCAGACTGCAGCCAAGTTCTTTCAGTGCAGTGCATGCCAGAGGTATAATGAGAAGCTTGATGATAGGTAAAATAGATTGTTTTAGTATTAAATTAAATTAAGATACAAGTCAACGTTCAATGCACGTTATCGGGGGCAGCCTAGGATCGATCAGGCATGACGAATAATCAATCGTGGGATCTCCCCGATTGACGCGCAACCCTGCTCGGGTGGTTGCCAGGTCTTCGACCGGTGACAAGGTGAAATTGCGGGCAGAGGGGAGTCTCAGCTCTCGAAACGCCACCCTCTTTCCTGCTATGCGATCTTCGCAGCTAGCTCCCTGCCATAATCGTGGGCAACTTTAATCCCACCTCCAACCGCGCCGGTCTTCAACATCAGCGGAGTACTCACCATGTCCATACCGTAGATGTTTTTCATGGTATCGTAAATACGCTCTGCAGCTTCACCACTCCAGCCAAACGAACCGAATGAACCACCAGGCTTGCCATGTAACTCTGCTCTTTCAGCAAGAAAAAGAAAGGACTTCATCCTATCCATCATCGCGCCATGGTAGGTCGAGGAACCGAAGACATAGAGGTCATAATCTGCAAGTTCATCCTCCCGCTTAATCTCGGTTACATCCTTTATGGCAACATCAATGGCTGAAAGTCGTAATCCTTCCGCTATGAGTTCGGCAATATTTTTGGTCTGACCTGTACGACTTGAGTAAACGATGAGTGCTTTAGACATTACGAATTCTCCCTGGTATCTGGTTTGATGATGCAAATTCCAAGTCACATCGATTCAGCAATAATAATCATTACTATTTAAAGTATCATACCAGATTATCCGAAACCGTAAAGTACTGATTACCGGTCATTTCAGTTTTCTTTCACCCGGTAAGGGAGATACCTACTCAAAGCGCTACAATCACAAAGTGAGGTATTTTAGTCATGACAAAATTGGAGATTATAGATAATGAGTCTCCAGATCGTAAAGGCTCATAGAGTTGGTTCAGAAAATCCACACCGGTTAGCTTTAAAGATAGAGTTCATTTTAGATGGACTATCCTGAATGTAATATTGGATCCTCTGATATCCTTATAGAAAGAGTCCCGGCCATTTACCATATAGATAAAATCATCTTTTCCCGTTCGGTTCCTGAACGTTCGTTTTTGACAATCTCCAACAGCACGGGGGGCGCCATCCAATGGAATCCCGCTATAGGAGTTATTCCAGCAATCCTCTACCCATTCACCATGCATCCCCAACCTTGGGTATAGACCAAAATTATTGACATAGGACTTTCTGGTCATTTGCATTCCCTTGCCACTATTGATGACAAACCATGAGTCAGGCAGAGGCTCTGGTCCCTTAATGGCATACTCCCACTCTGATTCAGAGGGAAGGCGAAAATTTTTCCCGGTACTGCTGTTTAACCAGGATATATAGGTTTGAGTTCCATCCCAACTCACCAGTGCCGCACCATGACCCCGATTTTGCCCATCCAATGGTTCGCAAATCTTATTTTTTACACATTCATCCCAATCAGTTACCGTTATAGGCTCTTTGCTTATAAAGTAGTCATAGCCGATTGTGATTTTCTGTATTGGTCTTGGCCCATTCGCCCAAGGCCAATTCCCACCCTCGCCAATATTAAAACTCCCTGCCTGTACTTCAGCCATCGGCGGTACGTTGATGCCGGTGAAATAGCCATGTTGCCTGGTTACACATGCTGATATCAGTAAGATCAATGCTGTTGAAAGCATTCCTGTTAATTTTTTCATAGTAGAGCCAACGATTCCGCGCAAAGGGTTTGTTATGAATGAGTTATATTCACCTTTGGATTACGATGATAAAAGATCTTAATTAAACCTGCCGAAGTGATCATTTACGATACCAGAATAAACGTGCTCATTGATTGTTTATCTTCACTCTCTAAATAGCGACTATGAGGCGACCACCCTAAACACTCCAACCCCAAAAAACCGACTATATCTGTAAAACTTACTGAAACGTTACAGCTATTCTACTAATCCATCTACTCTACTCAACAAACTTCCTCCTTGCCGCACTTCACACCTCCGATTACAATCATCCTCGTGGTCAGGCTCCGAATTCATAACCTCTACCTAAAAGGACATAAAAATGACAAAGAGAATACTAGTCCCTGTAGCGGACGGAATTGAAATGGTCGAGGCCCTTGCCATCGTGGATGTTTTCAGAAGAGCAGGTGCAGATGTCGATATCGCTTCAGTCCATGACCTGGTTATAACCTCTTCTCATGGTGTGAAGATTCATGCAGATAAACGTATCAGTGACTGCATGGATGAAGAATATGATCTGGTAGTGGTTCCTGGTGGTATTCCCGGTGCTGAACATCTAAGAGACTCCAAACCACTTATCGATATCCTTAAAAAACAGAACAAGGCCAACAAGCTCTACGGCGCTATTTGCGCATCACCCGCGCTGGTTCTTGGTGAGAATGGTCTTCTCGAAGGTAAATCCGCCACCTGCCATCCCGGCTTTATCGGTGGCCTGAAAAGTGGCAAAACATCTGAGAAAAACGTAGTAATGGACCAAAACTGCGTAACCAGTCGCGGTGCTGGTACAGCTGTGGAGTTTTCCCTTGAGCTGCTGGGTATTCTAATGGGTGATGAGAAGAAGCAGGAGGTAGCCGCGGGAATGGTGGTTGAGGTTTAACAGTCCTGCTACGCTGAGAAACATGTTACCTCAATCTATTTCACTATCATTTTCTGTAAACGGGAAGTCACGGGTGAAGAGACAGGAGTGGGGTGTGTTTTAATAATTCTGGCTATTTTGCTTATTCAGAGTAAAAGCTCTATTGAAGATCAGAACAGACTTTTAATTTTCTCGTGGCCGGAATAAAGCATTACCCATTCAGGAGTTGAAACGACCTGCTAACCGGGGACATTTGGGATTCACTCTTTTTTCAGTATGTGAATCAAAACGCGGCAATAAATAGCGGGTCGTATCTGCTCAGACTACATTATGTGCCGGTGAATGTGGCCAGAACCTCCCCATTCTGGTCAAGAATTGTCATCGTTTCTTCCTCAATCGTAAAAAGCTCGGCATTATCGAGAGTCTCCAGAAAAAGGCTCTCCAGCTCATTCCCCTCAAAGCAGGCCAATCTGGTCTGAATCATCCTTTTAAAGAGCAATACATCACCACGCACCAGATATGTGCCGGAGATATCATTACAACCGGCAAACCCCTGAAGAGTGTTGTCCCTGCGCAAGATCAGGTAGGGAGCAGACCTGTATTCATAACCGGCCATATCCCTGTTTCCGATTGTCTCCAACGTCCAGACTGAGTCGGTAAGACTTTTACTTTGCTGCTCTCCCAGGCAATTTCCATTAAGATACAGACGGTTAAAATCATTTATCGTGATGCTGTCACCAAAACTTTCGCCTGTACCATGGATTGTCCCCGTAAATGATAGCAGTAAAGGTTCGCTCTGGTTATGCGGCATTCGCAGATACTCTTTTGCCATCCTTTCAAAATCACCAGATCTTGAAACACTGAACACTTCACCGCTGGAACACTCAATAATTGTCCCGCCGCTTTCGCTTAAACTGAACATTCCCAGCATCTTCACACTGTCGCTGAAGGGATCGTATCCAGGTGACCGGGTAAGCGTATAGGTGATAGGATCTTTACCCCGCTCGCTTTCCAGTTCCAGAAAAACCAGGGTATTATCATCAGCAACCACATAGGTTTTGAGCATGCCTTTCTGCTTGCCGAGAATTATCATTCTGCCGTCGCTGGAATATCGCCAGTTACGCATCTGCGATTCCACCTTCTTCACTCGCTGACCACTGGAAATGTAGGTTTTACGAAGCTGATAGAGCTGATCCGGGCGCAAATTCAGTACGATATCAACTCGAACGCAATCCTCGCAGGGAATAGAGCCGACAAAAGTGGCCGGCAGACTCAGCCTGGTGTATTGCACATACTGCGAAGATGGCTCCTGTAACTGCCCCTCTGCTACCTCGTCAGCAACCGGAGAACACCCCCAGAGCATCATCAGGAATATTGACACCCATAATGTAACTCCCCTGCTTGCTCTTCTCCCACCAGGATTCATCTTCCACCCCTTGTATTATTTATACCGGCCTTGTATTTTGTTCTCTGTATTAGTTTCTTATTCCATCGTAGTTTCAGAATAGCTCTTTTTCCAGAAGCTTCCCCACCCTTTTCTGTCTATCCTACCAGGATTGGCTGGTCTTGCCCGCTTCTTCTACTGTTATTAATCTTGACATCCCCGGCAATTATTGCTATTGGTTGGGCCAATATGACCCCTTGAGGAGGCTCCATGACCCAGAAAAGACACGACGAAATTGTCAGCCTGATCGAAGATCTCATCAGGACCGGAGAACTGGCCGCAGGTGACCGGATTCCCTCCGAGAGATACTTGGCTGAAAAATATCAGGTATCCCGCAATACGGTGCGCGAAGCGATAAAGGCACTGGCGGAAAAAGCTGTGGTTGTCAGCAGACGCGGTGCCGGTACCTTTGTTGCCGAAGGCGCCCTGAGCTGCATGATAGACGGTGTTACCAGAAAAAAACGTCGCATCAACGAGATTATCGAATTGCGTTCCATGCTCGAACCGCAGATAGCCGCGCTCGCCGCCAACCGCATAGACGACCAGACCCTGAAAGAGCTGGAAGAAATTTTAAACGTGCAGGCTGAGGCCGTGGCCAGCGGCCGGGACAGGGCTTCGTACGACGAACAGTTTCACAGGCTTCTTGTTCGCGCCACAGGCAATGGGGTACTGCTTGATATTTATGACACCGTTCATGACGTGTTGGCTGAGAGTCGCGTCAATGAGCTTCAGAGCCAGGAAAGAAGCGTGATGTCTCTGGGCTATCACCAACAGATATTCGATGCCCTGCAACGAAAATCTTCCGCCGATGCAGCCCGCCACATGCAGGAGCATATGGTACAGGTCGAACAGAACCTCGCCCATCTGACAGAAGAGCGGCCGCAGGATAAGTTCACAGCTATCAAGAAAACCCGATAACACTTCAACGCACCTTACACATAGAATTTAGACGTTTTTACTGCACCCCACCACCTTCGCAGGAAAACCCGTTAAATTGATAAAGGAGAATCAACGTGAAAGAGTATTACGATGTCGCCAGAGAGAAAATGAAAGGCTTTTGCCGTGTTTGTCCGCAGTGCAACGGCAAGGCCTGTGTAGGCCAGGTTCCAGGCATGGGGGGGCTTGGCACCGGTTCCTCCTTCGCCGCAAATGTTGAGGCGCTCGCGCGTTACAAATTCAACATGCGGCTGATTCATGATGTCACCGCACCGGATACCAGCATCGATTTTCTTGGCCAGAAACTCTCTATGCCTGTACTTGCTGCACCGATCGGTGGCGTGAGCTTCAACATGGGCGGAGGTATCAGCGAGGAAGAATATATAGATTCAGTAATCGGTGGTTGTCTCGCCGCCGGCACTCTCGGCTGTACCGGTGACGGTGTACCTGAATGGCTGCACAGCGCCGGATTTTCCGCCATCGAGAAAAACGATGGTAAGGGTATTCCTTTTATCAAGCCCTGGGAAAATGAAGAGCTCGACCAGAAAATTGAAAAGGCTGTCAAATCCGGCACCAAAATCTTTGGCATGGACATAGACGCAGCCGGTCTCGTTACCCTGCGCCAGATGGGCCGTCCTGTTTCCCCGAAAACCCCCGAGGCTCTCAAAAAGATCATCGACTCCACCTCCATGAAGTTCATCCTGAAAGGTGTAATGACCGTGGATGAAGCGAAGATGGCAGCCGAGATTGGTGTGGATGCAATCGTTGTCTCCAACCATGGTGGCCGCGTGCTCGACTTTGCCCCAGGCGCCGCAGATGTACTTGCATCTATCGCCGATGCCGTGAAAGGCAAGGTCACCATCATAGCCGATGGCGGTGTGAGAAGCGGTGGAGATGTGCTCAAGCTTCTGGCCCTCGGCGCAGACGCTGTCATGATAGGGCGCCCGGTCTCTGTTGCCGCAGTAGGCGGACTGCAGGATGGAGTTCAGGCATATCTTGAAAAGATTCGCGGTGAGTTGATCCAGACCATGGTTCTTACCGGCACAGCCAGCGCCGGCAACGTGAGCCGCGAAATCCTGGCTTAGCCAGTATTTTTTTTACAGGAGTATGTAAGTATGATGTTTTTTGCAATGTATCTCGGTGCCGGTGCAATTGCCGGGCTCATGGCCGGGCTTCTCGGTATCGGTGGAGGCATGGTCATAGTACCCATGCTTACATACACCTTTATTGCCCACGGCGTGCCCCATGAGTATGTACTGCATATGGCGCTTGGTACCTCGCTGGCCAGTATTGTCTTCACCTCACTTTCCAGTGTGCGGGCTCACCATAAGAGAGGGGCAGTGAACTGGCAGGCTGTAACCCGGATCACCCCGGGCATTCTCGCCGGAACCTTTTTCGGTGCCTGGATCGCAGCTCAGCTCTCTACCAATTTCCTGAAGATCTTTTTTGCGCTCTTTCTCATATTCGTTGCAACCCAGATGCTCATTGGTTTCAAGCCCAAACCCAACAGGACCTTGCCCGGCAGCGTCGGTATGTTTGGCGCTGGAGGTACCATCGGCATCTTCTCCAGCCTGGTGGGTATTGGCGGCGGCACCCTCTCGGTACCTTTTTTAAGTTGGTGCAATACCGAGATACGCAAGGCTATTGCCACTTCATCCGCAATCGGCTTCCCCATCGCCATCGCCGGAACAGCTGGCTATGTCGTTAACGGTATGGGGATCGACATCGCAGCTCCCCACCTTGGGTATATCCACCTGACGGGTCTGTTCGGTATCGTCCTAGCCAGTGTCTGCACCGCCCCAATCGGCGCCAGGCTGACCCATACCCTCCCGGTGGACAGATTGAAGAAGATTTTCTCTATTCTGCTTTACGTGGTAGGCACCAAGATGCTGATCGGTGGCCTGTAGAGCTTGAGCCGCCCCCCTTTCCTCGCCTGACAAAACGACCTGCTCTGCCGGATCAGTTTTGTCAGGCTTTTCATTTGTGCAAATCTAGCAATTTCGCACTCTCCAGCCCATTTACCTTGCCTTGCCCTCTTTTTTTGCGCTATCCTTTAGGAGCATGAGAGGCACCTGTATTTTTGCCCTCTCTATGCAATTTTGCAACGCTCTTGATGTGGACTGAATCAGATATCACGCCATAACCTCGGTGATATTGGAGAAAGTAATGGGATCATTGCCTGTCAAACGCATACATCACATTGAATTGCTCGTGGGAAACAGCCTCCAGTCCGCCTTTTTCTACCGGAAAGCGTTAGGGTTCAACCAGGTTGCCTACCTCGGACCGGAGACCGGCTTTCCAGATAGAGCATCGTATGTTCTGCAACAGGGCAGGGTGACTTTCGTACTCACCACCCCTTTGAACTATGCCGATTCCCGCAATATCTTCCTCACCCTGCACGGAGACAGTGTCGCAGACATTTGTTTTGAGGTGGACTCTGTAGATGGTGTTTTCCATGAGACAGTGGCACGCGGTGCCGAACCGTCCACCTTTCCCCATGACGTTGAAGATGGTAACGGCCGTATCCGCAGAGCCGCTATTCACACCTATGGTGACGTGGTGCACAGCTTTGTCTCTGTGAATAATTACAACGGGCCTTTTCTGCCCGGCTATCAGGCGGCGGAGCTTGCCGGGGAATCTGTCGGGATCAGCCGGATCGACCATGTCGTCGCCAATACCGAACAGCGCCAGATGGACAGGTGGTGTGACTTTTATAAAGAGGTGTTCGGCTTCCATCAGTTTGTCTCTTATGACGACAAAGACATCTCAACAGAATTCTCTGCCCTGCGTTCCAAGGTCATGGCCAACGATTCGCGCAATATCAAACTGCCGATCAATGAACCTGCCAGGGCTAAGCGGAAAAGTCAGATCCAGGAGTATATAGATTTTCACTATTCGGCAGGTGTTCAGCATATCGCTCTCTACTCCGCCGACATTGTAACAACTGTCAGAAAACTCAGGGGAAATGGCCTGCATTTCCTCTCGATACCAGATACGTACTATGACACTGTCTGGGACCGGGTAGGGACTATTAAGGAAGACAGAAAGGAAATCAGGGAAAACAACATCCTTATCGATCGCGACAAAAACGGCTATCTGCTGCAGATATTCACCAAACCCCTGCAGGACCGCCCTACACTTTTTTTCGAGGTTATCCAACGGGCGGGTTGTGAGAGTTTTGGTAAAGGTAACTTCAAGGCATTGTTCGAATCCATGGAAATGGAACAGAGGAGGCGGGGTAACCTGTAAGTACCTGGTAATAATTTTCTGGCCCACGAGCCAGGGTGATTTTTCTTGGGGGACTCATGGTTTTTTATCACAAGCTTGGCAAGATTCCACATAAGCGACATACCGTTTTTCGCAAACCGGACGGTTCGCTCCACCACGAACACCTTATGGGCACACTCGGTTTTGCAGGCATCAAGTCGTTGCTCTATACCCTGCGTCCGCCCACCCCCGTCAAGCGGGTTGAATTTGTAAAAGAACTGAAATGGGAAGTTGACCCAAACCTGATGCTGAAATTGCGTCTCTTTCATACCCACCGGCTCCCCACCGCCGGCCCAAGCCCTACTCTCGACCGCATCCCCCTGCTCTTTAATGATGATGTGGCGATTTCGTTTGCCCGGCCTGCCATGGACGATCCCTTCTTCTACCGTAACGGTGAGGGAGACGAAATAGTCTTTGTCACCCAGGGAGAAGGGGTTCTCGAGTCGCAAATGGGTGAGCTGGATTTCCGGCGAGGTGATTTTCTGGTGGTGCCTAAAGGTATCACCCACAGATACCGGTTCACCAATACCAAGAACATTTTTCTCATTATCGAAAGCCGCGGTTATATCCGGACACCTGAACGATACCGAAATTCCCATGGACAACTCCACGAGCATGCCCCTTTCTGCGAACGCGATATTCGTCCCCCCACCCTGCTCTATACCCATGATGAACGTGGGGAGTTCCCGATAATCGTCAAAGCGCAAAACGCATTACACCGGACCGTGCTCGACCATCACCCGATAGATACTGTGGGCTGGGACGGCTATTACTACCCCTGGGCCTTCAACATCTCCGATTTCGAGCCGATTACCGGCAGTATCCACCAGCCCCCGCCGGTACACCAAACCTTTGAGAGCGATGGTTTTGTAGTTTTTTCCTTTGTACCGAGATTGTTCGACTATCACCCCGAGGCCATCCCCGCGCCCTACAATCATTCCAACATCGGCTCTGACGAAATGCTCTACTACTGCAGTGACACATTCATGAGCAGAAAAGGTATAGAATTCGGCTCTATCACCCTTCATCCCGACGGTTTCCCCCATGGCCCGCATCCGGGAAAAGTTGAAGATTCTATCGGCAAAAAAGCGACTAAAGAGGAGGCAGTAATGATAGATACGTTCGAGCCCCTGCACGTTGCCAAAGGGCTACTCCCCTGCGAGGAGAGCGATTACCACCTTTCCTGGGTTGAAGAAGAACTATGAACCCAACATTTCGATCATTCATGACTTCGCTTATCGACTATGCAGGTCTTTTCCCGCCTGCCGCACTCGATATCAGCCATGCCGAAAAAGAGTACAGAAGCGCCCGGCAAAGCCCCCACGGATGGATGCTCGGCAGATTTATCATCTCTGCCGCCCGGCTCCAGGAATCAGGAATCGACAACTCGTTTCCCTTAAGTGTTCTGATCCCTCCGGACGGTGATTCCGCCGACTATGCCTTCTTAAAACGTTTTGGCGAGGTCATCAACGCAGTCGAGACCACCATCCCCGGCAATTGCCTCTCCCGGGATCGTTGCCTGGAACGTATTGTACGGCTGCACAACTTCCTGAAGTTAGCCGGGATAGGTGATGTGAAATTATTCTTTGAGAGTTCTGACCTCGAGACAGCAACAGATGCGTTGGCGATCTTTAACGGCAGTAACCGAGCGACATCCTCTTCCGCCCAGGCCGGTTTCAAACTGAGATGCGGTGGGGTTATGGCGAGCGCATTCCCGTCTGTGAAAAAAGTTGCCACCGCAATCACCCTTTGTAAGAAAAAGGATGTTCCCATCAAGTTTACTGCCGGACTGCACCATCCCTTACGCAATGTATCCTCAACTTTTGATATAATGCAGCACGGTTTTCTCAACATCTTTTTCGCCACTCTGCTTTACCAGGGAGAGGCCATTGAACAGCATGATATCTCCGCCTGTCTGACCGATGAAAACGACGGGAATTTCACTTTCGCCCCCGATGGCATTCATTGGCGTAACCACTTTCTGCCGCTGGCGGAACTGAAAAGATTCCGCACAACCAGAGTAATAAGCTTTGGCAGTTGTTCTTTTGCTGAGCCCCTTGAGGGGCTCAAAAATCTCGGTCTGCTTACTGATAACGTGAAGGCGTAACCCGAATATTTCGAATTGAACCAGATAGATTTTCTCATTACGTCATCATATACGAGGTAGTTGTGATCAAATGACAGCATCCACCGACCCGACATTGCGTTCCTTCGTTGATTATGACCAGCACAGTCATTTCCCAATCCAGAACTTGCCGTACGGGGTGTTTTCCCACGATGGCACGGCACGTATTGGAGCCCGCATCGGGGAGTTGGTATTGGATCTGGCCCTGCTTGAAACCGAGGGTTTCTTCGTACCTCTGCCAAGACTGTTCAACAGGAACTCGCTCAACCTCTTTTTCGCTGCAGGCCCCTCTGCCTGGAGCCAGGTTCGCACAATTATTTCACGGTTATTGAATGAGCAGGAACCAACGCTGCGCGATAATCATCAACTCCGTTCAAGCGCGTTGCTGCCTGTAAAGGATGTGACAATGCACCTCCCGGCAATTATCGGCGACTACACCGACTTCTATTCATCCAGGGAGCATGCCACCAACGTCGGCACCATGTTCAGGGGACCGGAGAACGCCCTCATGCCCAACTGGCTGCACCTGCCTGTAGCCTACCATGGCCGTTCAAGTTCTGTGGTGGTCAGTGACACCCCGATTCATCGGCCGGTGGGCCAGGTCAAGGCGGATGACAGCCCGATACCTGAATTTGCCGCCACCCGATCACTGGATTTTGAGCTTGAGATGGGTTTCTTTATCGGCCCTGGTTCCGCGCTTGGCAGGCCGGTCACCATGCAGCAGGCAATGGATCATGTATTTGGCATGGTGCTGGTAAATGACTGGTCGGCACGGGATATCCAGAAATGGGAATACCAGCCACTCGGCCCGTTCACGGCGAAGAACTTCGCCACATCCATCTCGCCATGGGTGGTTCCCATAGAAGCTCTTTCCCCATTCAGAAGGGACGCCCCGGTACAATCTCCCGAGGTTCTCCCGTATCTGCAAAGCCGGGAACGCTGCACCTACGATATCAACCTTGAAGTGTATATTGGCAATAATCGTGTCTGCCGAAGTAACTTCAGGAATTTGTACTGGACCATGAGTCAGCAGCTTGCCCACCATACCGCCACCGGCTGCAATATCCTGCCGGGAGACCTGATGGCATCCGGTACAATCAGTGGCCCCGAACCGGGAAGCTTCGGCAGTATGCTTGAACTCTCCTGGAAGGGGACTCAACCAGTTGCCATAGGCCAGGGAAAAACACGCACTTTTTTACAGGATGGCGACACTGTCACCATGACCGGCTGGTGCCAGGGTGACGGGTATCGCGTCGGGTTTGGCGAAGTTCGGGGGACAATTCTCCCACCATATTAACCACTCCTAACTCCTTGTATGTTGCGCCCATACTCCTACATAGTTTACTAAGTAACATATTTCGCTACATGACCGTAACAGATCGACCACTCCTTGGGACAATTAAACTACGAGCCCGTGTGTGAGCGCTGGTCGTTATGGTCCTTTCTGCTTAACCCGAACAGTTGCCGGGGCCTTACTAAGAGCCCGCATTTCACAAGGCTGGGAAACGGAAATCTAACATGGATCAACAGATATTTATTGGAATTGATGTATCAAAAACTAAGCTGGACATCGCCGTTCGGCCAACCAAGGAAAAATGGAGTACAGCCAATGCTCCAACGGAAATTTCCGCTCTGGTAAAACGCTTTGAGGAATTACAGCCTACATTGATTGTTCTTGAATCAACGGGCGGCCTTGAGATTCCCCTCGTAAGTGAACTTGCCAAGAAATTCCTACCCATTGTCGTAGTAAACCCCAGACAGGTGAGGGACTTTGCTAAAGCTACTGGCAAGTTGGCAAAAACAGATTCTATCGATTCTGAAATAATCGCTCGATTTGGTGAAGCTATTCGACCAGAACCTCGACCGATCAAAGACGAGCAAGCTCGAGAATTGGATGCTGTTCTAGTGCGCCGCAGGCAAATTGTGGACATGTTAACTATGGAAAAAAATCGCCTTAGATGCTCTACAAAACATGTTCGCAAAGATCTTGAAGCACATATCAAATGGCTGGAAAAACGTTTGCAAAACGTTGATGGGGATCTCCAAAAGCTCATCCAGCAATCAGATGTCTGGCGAGTAAACGATAAAATATTACAAAGCGTGCCAGGTGTAGGACCAGTATTGTCGCTTGCACTCCTAGCAGGCTTGCCTGAGTTGGGCCAACTCAACAGAAAAGAGGTGGCAGCACTGGCCGGAGTAGCTCCACTCAATCGAGATAGCGGCTTTTTTCGCGGTTCCCGAAGAATATGGGGAGGGAGAGCCCAGATAAGATCTGTCTTGTACATGGGGGCTTTGACAGCCGCACGCTGCAACCCTGTCATCAGGACTTTCCACGAGCAATTAATTGCTCGTGGAAAAAAGCCTAAGGTTGCTCTGACGGCATGCATGCGGAAACTCTTAACCATCCTAAATGTCATGGTGAGAAATCAAACCACTTGGTCGCCTACTTATGCTGAACAAAGATGATGAAATTTAAAACCCTTACCTCTGAGTCAGTTGCAGATTTCATCTGTACGATTAGGTTTGACTTTGAACACAGTTGCTCTCACCCCCCCTTCAAACAGTCATGGGCCAGAATACTGGAATAACAATCATCAACAGCGCCAATATCAATACGGTCAACGGCAAACCCAATTTGACATAATCCATAAATGAATAGCCGCCCGGTCCCATCACCAGCACATTTGCCGGATGTGAAATCGGTGAGGTGAAGCTCGAGGATGCCGCCATGGCGATACCCATCATCAGCGGGTATGGTGAGATGCCAAGCCCCGCCGAGGTCTGGAGGGCTATGGGCACCATAAGCACCACAAGCGCAGCAGTGGGAATAATGCTGGTTGCCGCAAAAGTGATCGACAGGAGCCCGAAGAGTACGCCATAAGGGCCGAAGGGACCCATAATTGTGATCACATTCTCTGCGACCATGGCCGCTGCTCCGGTTTTATCCAGAGCCACCCCCAGAGGCAACATCCCGGCAATAAGAAAGACAGCCTTCCATTCAATATAACGATACGCCTCATCCATGGTCAGGCATTTCGTGAGTACCATACACGCCGCACCGATCACCACTGCGATATATATCGGCACCCAGCCAAAAATCACCGGCAACAGCACGGCAGCCATAATAGCCAAAGCTGTTTTGGCTTTTTCCTCACGGGCCGGCTCCTGCATTGTCTCTGTCAGCACCACAAAGTCCGGTTCACGTCCCAGGACTGCCAGTTTTTTCCAGGAACCAAAGAGCAGGAGGGCGTCACCAAACTGCAGTTGCAGATCACGGAGACCCGTTCGAATAACTCTGCCCTTTCGCCACACTGCCAGCACATTGAGGCCGAACTTTTCACGAAAGTTTATCTCATCCAGAGTCTGGTCGTTGAGGTTGGAGTGGGGCGAAACAATCACCTCGAGCACACCGACCTTATCATCTTCGAGCAGGGAAATATCGTTTACTCCGTCCGTCCCCTTCTCAAACACCGCTTCCAGACCCTGCATCAACAGCACTGCAATCAGGTCTGACATGCCCGAAACAACAAGCATATCGCCTGCTTCGAAAATAGTGTCCGAAGCGGGAATGATGGCTTCACCACTCTCCCTGATGATTGAGAGGACCTGGACATCCAGGGCATCACCCAGCCTGCTCTCAGAAACAGACATGCCGAGCAGCCGGGAGCGATTGGGAACACGGAGGATTCGCACCTTCCTGCCCAGCGCATAATCCTCATGAATATCCGACAATCCCAGCACTACTGGCGCCATGATACCTTCGACTTGCACCAGTTCGCTGATTTTATCTGCCGGGCCATGGACAACTATCACATCACCCGCCCTGAGTTGCTGGGATTTTACATTGTATTCTATCCTCCGTTCAAACCTTCTCAACTCGAGAACATTGAGACCGAACATGTTTCTAAAGTTGAGCCCGGACAGGGTCTTGCCTATCCACGGGCTACCTGCCGCCAACTGAATTTCTGCGACCTTCATGCCATGTTCTATCAGAATGTTTTCCCTGCTCAGATCGCTGAGGGTGAGCAGTTGTCCCCAGTTATTCATCTCCTGGATACGATCCAGCCTCCCCTCTACGATCAGTTCATCATCCCCCATGATCTCATCGCTCGCTGCAGGGGCTAAAAAACTGCGTCTGCCCCGATTGATACCGACCACGTTCAGACCAAGTCTGGAACCAAGATGACTTGAAGCAAGGGTATGTCCCACCAGTGGAGAGTCTTTAGGAATATGAATGCGGAACAGACGTTCTTCCAGATGGTACTGCTCGAGCATCAGATTCACGTCTCCAGTACCAGCTGCCTCACCATCTGCCATGGCCGATTTCTCTGGCAACAATCGAATACCGACAAAGGTGATGAAGAGCATACCGCTCACCATCACGATGATACCCACCGGAGTAAAATCAAAGAGACCAAAAGGCGTGAGATCGTTGGCCCGAAGCGCTTCGGATACCAATATATTAGGCGGGGTACCGATCATGGTTGTCAACCCGCCCAACAGTGATCCGTAGGCCAGAGGCATGAGCATCCTTGAAGGCGGATGACCGGTCTTTCTACAGATATCCATCACCACCGGCAGCATCAGGGCCGCAACTGCCACATTATTCATAAAGGCTGAAAGCCCACCAGCCACAAACATAACGAGCAGAATCAGGCGACTTTCACCCTCGCCGGCAACCTTTAACAAATTCCTGCCGAGAATATTAGCGATTCCGGTGCGAGTAAGCCCGCCACTCAGGATAAACACTGCCCAGATAGTCACCACTGCCGGATTGCTGAAACCGGCAAGGGCTTCGGTGGGGCTCACCAAACCCGTCACCGCCAGTACACCAAGCACCAGCATAGCCAGCACTTCAAGCGGCATCACCTCTGTTACCAGCACCCCTATTACAACTATCAGGATTCCAAAAACTAATAGAATTTCAGCTGACATTTTTTGCTACTCTCCAGATTATATTTTGCCACCGGTTTTATAACTTCTTCACTTGCGAGCCAGGCATTCAGCTGTTTGCTGATTTCGGCAATCAGGACAGCAACCAAACAGTCGCAAGCATTTATAACCAGAAATATGAGATCAACAGGCGTACCCGGGCTGCAAGCAACGGGGGCAACCTATCATCCTGAAAAGAATGACCACAGGGGTACATACAGTGCTGATATATGATATACCCGGAAAGAGCTGAAAGTTATTATAAAATATTCGTGATGGCCTGATACGCAGGTATATCATTGATCCTTTATTGTCAAAAACAATTGCCTATGAAAGTGTACAAGTGTAAGTTCATGGGTTGTAATGAAAGACCGCACAGACTGCAGGACTCTCGATGCAGCCCCCCAGGTCATCGACACTCCATCGGACGCATGTAGATTCTGTTCAGCCCTGTTTTTTCACCCCGCGTCCAATTTATTCCTGAGGTTTTAAATGAATTCACGTTGTAAAAAATCTATCATATTTTTCACACTATTACAGTTTTTCCTGGTATCAGGTTCCCTTCCCGGCGCCAAGGCTGCACTTATCTCCACTCACACTATGATCGAGTCCGAGAAAGCACAGAGTACAGAAGCCACCAGGGAACAGATTCGCGAGATTTTGACCCACGACGATGTAACACAAGAACTGGTTCGCCTTGGCGTTGATCCGGCCAAGGCAGAAGAGCGTATTGCTGCGCTTTCTCCAGCCGAGCTGGAACAATTGCAATCAAGAATCGGAGAGCTGCCAGCAGGTGCCGGTGTAATTGAGGTTCTCGGCATCACCTTCCTGGTACTCCTTGTTCTCGATCTACTCGGCGTAACGAATGTGTTTAGTAAAATTTAAATGCTCAGACACTTATGCCTGATGGGTATAGCCGGCCTGATCGTGTTTCTGGCCGGCTGCAGCCATCACCCCAAACTGGTCACCGACTTCAACCAGCCCCAAACAATAGAACTTACGACCACCCCGTTCTTTCCCCAGGAAGAATATCAGTGCGGTCCAGCCGCCCTGGCAACGTTGCTGGTCAGTTCTGATGTTATCACCCTACCTGACCTTCTTGTCGATGAAGTGTATATTCCCGGCCGCCAGGGCTCCCTGCAGCTGGAAATAATTGCCACCACGCGCCGACATGGCCGCATTCCCTATGTCATCGAACCGACGCTTGAGGCAATCGCCGACGAAATAGCTACGGGCCGTACCGTTTTGGTGCTGCAAAACCTCGGTTTGAAAACGCTTCCTGCCTATCACTACGCTGTAGTAATAGGCATTTCCGACCAGGATGAATTCATACTCCGATCCGGTACCACTGAAAGACTCATGATCAGCAAAAAGAAATTCTGGAGGAGCTGGCAGAGGGCTGAAAGCTGGGGCATTGTAGCGCTCAAGCCTGGGGAGATGCCGGCTGACGGCAATGTGGAGAAGTATATGAGTGCGGTATCTCAAGCTGAAGAGTCAGGCAATATGCGACTTGCCGAGAAAAGCTATATCGCCTTCCTGCAAAGCCAGCCGGACAATCGTACAGCGCTCTTTGGTCTTGCCAACACCATGTATGGCAAAGAGCAGTACCGGGCTGCGGCAAGATTCTATAAACAGCTACTCGACCAGGAGCCGGAAAACCCGGCGGTGATCAATAATCTCGCCGAGTCACTCGCTGCCATGCAATGCTACGGGCAGGCTCTGGAGCTTATCGATATCTTTCTCTGTTCAGGGTTTGAACGAAAGCACCCGCACTCCAGGATGACTGAACATCTCCGGAACACCAGGGCGGAGATCAGCATTAAACACGAATCCCGAAAAAGTAAAAACTGCAGTGAGATAATTTCCATTGAGGAGATGTAACTCACAAACTATTTCAGCAGTATCATTTCGAGGTGTGCCGGAACATCACTCCTCGAAATGATACAACCTGGACAATCAGCCTTTCCGGCCAAATTTTTCCTTGTGGCAAAATTCAGACAACTCGCGACGCTTTGGAGGTGAAGGTGCGTGATCAGGATAGCCCATAGGCAACAGAGCAACCACTTCGTACTCATCAGGTATCTCTAATAGAGCGTTAACCTTGTCATGATCGAATGAACCGACGATAACCGAGCCCAACCCCTCTTCATGGGCAGCCAGGCAAATGGTCTGGGTAAGCAGACCGAGATCGAACATCAGCCAGTCACCAAATTTGGTCGACTTTGTTCCCTTGTAATAACCTGATTTTTCCTTCTCTCCACAGATTGCCAGGGTCAGTGGCCCCTTTGCGATCGCCAGAGTTGCCGGGTTTTTGGGTGACAGTTCTGCACCGAGTTTCTCCAATGTCTCTGGAGATTCAACAGCAACAATTTCCCAACACTGGGTATTCGCCCACGAGGGACTCCAGCGCGCTGCCTCCAGGATTCTTGCCAGCTTGTCCTCTTCTATCGACCTGGATTCAAAGCGTCTGATACTTCTTCGTGCCATTGCTGTTTCCATGAAGCTCTGCATGCATCTCCTCCTTGCTGTTGTCTTTCATATTCCCTGCATCACACAGCCAGGGCACCTTTACTCCAGGAGCCATCAGCTCCGTCATCCGTCTTTGCAACCTATCTGCCGGGTCTGGCCAGTCTCCCCCTTGACCAGGAGAAGTATACACCTAGGATACAGAGGAAACCGGAGATCACAAAAATTATCTCAATACTTGCCAGGAAACGATCGTAGTTTTCCGGTGCGATCGCCTCACGCCCAACCAGTAGAGCCAGAACCACTGTGGCAAGAGCCATGGAACACATCTGTCCCAACAGCCTCATGGTTGCCACCAGCCCCGAAGCCAACCCATAATGACGCTTTTCCACCGCACCCATCATGGCGCTCATATTGGGCGAACTAAACAGGGCGAAGCCAGTGCCCAGAAAAATAAGATTGGCAATAATCAGGCCAACGGGGGTTGTCTCGCCCAACCTGCTGAATAACAGGACGCCAATAGCGGTAATAGTCATGCCTGCGGTGGCAAGTATCCTCGGTTCGATACGATCGGAGAATCTGCCAGCCAACGGTGAGAGCAGGGCCATCATTACCGGCTGTGCCATCAGCACGCTCCCGGCCGCCTGGGGGGACATGCCCTTGATGAACTGCAGATACAGGCTAACCATAAATGTTATGCCGAATGTAGCCGAATAATTCAACAACGCGGCGTAGCTTGAATAGGCAAATACCTTGTTGATTGAAAAAAGCTCTATATGGAAAAGCGGCATGCTTGAGCGTTTTTGCTGCCAGATGAAAAAGACTAACCCCAAAAGCCCTGAAATTGAAAGAATAATCCCGGTCAATTCAGGCAACTTTGTTGCGCCGTAGACAAAAGCGATGATGGAGAAACCGTAGTAAAAGGAACCCGGCACATCAAGTTTTTCTCCTTTTGCGCCGTACCACTCCCCCTTCAAATGCCTGAGTGTCATATAAAGAGAGAAGGCGCCAAACGGTGCCATCAACAAAAATATAGCCCGCCAACCGAGATAGTGCGTGATGTAGCCGCCGGCAAAAGGTCCCATTGATAAACCGACATAGACTGCCGATACATAGATACCAATGACCCGCCCGCGCTTTTGCGGCGGAAAAATTGAGGTAAGGATCGCCATGCCCGTGGTCACGAACAATGCCCCGCCAATCCCCTGAATCACCCGCATGGAAATCAGCATGGCAGCTGAATTGGCAAAGGCTGCCAAAGTGGCGCCGACGGTATAAATAGCCAGGCCCACGGCAAAGATACGCTTTCTGCCATGGATATCGGCAAGTTTTCCCGCAGGCAGCAGGAATACGGCTATGGCGAGCAGATAGGATGTAGCAATCCAGCTCAACTCCACCGCGTCCATCCTGAGATCCTGCTGAATCACGGGCAGGGCAACATTGACCGAGGATATCATAAACGGCCCGATAAACGAGGTCAGCGTTGCTACCAGAAGCGCCGAGCGCTCCCGGGTCGTCTGTACAACCGCACTCTTATCGTCTTTACCCATCGTTTCCTCGCATGATCTTTTGTTACACCAAATCACCACACCCAGGCAACAAGCACGTACCTAACAACTGGAAATTATACTCTAACACAAATGCTCACAAGCTTTTTCTCTCGCTATGCTTAACAGTTAGCCGGATATCTTTTTTGTAATGCAGACGTCACAAGCTTCGATATTTTTCCTGCCAAACACTCCTGACTCCTGCTACTGCAAAAGGAGTAAAGCAGATGTGCTCCCCGACAGATCTCCCGTTGCCATCATTGTGAAAGAGCAGAGACCCAATTAAAAGCCACTACCTGAAATCAAACGAGTTGTCTTTCTCTCGACAAAGTATTTATGAGAATTCGGTTGACCTCAGCTATTGTCCAAGCTGGTGAGAGCTTTGTAAAGGGGGCACCCCTCCTCCACGGGCAGGCCTGATCTGTAACGGGACAATAGCCTCCCTGAACGCTCTGCCAGCATTCTCCTAACCTCTCGTCTCTTACCCTTTATACGGGCAATGGACATGTTATCATAACTGGTCGTCTGGTGACGCATCCAGGCAATTACAGCCGCCTGCACTCTCTCTGCCAACGATATACGCTCGGTTCTGGCAACAGTACCTGAACCTACAGGAGTTGCATGGGCCGCTACAGCCCTGGCCAGATTTTCAGCATGCTGCCGATAATCAGGATGAAAGTTGAGAAACTGCAAGGTAGCAGCATAAAATTCGTCGACATATTGATTATGTTTCCGCTCTTTTCGCTTTAAATCCGTAGTACGCTTTCTGGCATATTCAGGTGTGGAACGCTTTGCTTCAAGCTCCTCTGTTGCGGTATCGATATTCGCAGCGGGTGCCCAGATACCTTTGGATATCTTGCGGCGCCCTCTTTGCACCTGCACCTGCCAGCTGGGCCCCATTTTCTTCACATTACGGGTGAGCGGAGCATCCCCCGCCCCGAGAAACTTCCAGTCTGCCGGGGGGGTAAGTACATTATCTTCTTCTGAGATTACTGTGCCTTTTTTAAAGCCGGGTTGTACTATTCTATTCTGATGAGGCATGGGTAGAGTATTTGTCTCCAATACAAGAAAGAGATTTTTTGCGTCACTTGTTACTGACGGTGAAAATGTGTGGACTGATACAGTTAACGTTCAGACATTACCAGCTTGATAGCCAACGCTCCGAAAATCGTTCCGGCAGTTCGGTTGAGTATCCTGCTGGCCCGTTCCGATTGAGCGAGCCATTCGCCAAATGATCCCGCCAAAAGAGCAACTGCCCCAAAAATAAGGATGGTTGAAACAATAAAGAGCGCTCCAAGCATCAGCATCTGTGGAATAATCGGCCCATGAGCGGGGCTGGCGAATTGCGGCAGAAATGCCAGAAAGAAGATCGAAACTTTCGGGTTGGTGATATTCATAATCACCCCCCGTCCATAGAGACGTCGGTACTGGAGTTTTTCCACCCTGCCCGGACCACCTGCGGCACCGCTCGCCCTAAAGGACATCACCGCCAGATAAATCAAATACGCCGCACCGATATATTTCAGAATATTGAAAGCCAACTGCGAAGTCTGGAAGATTGCAGCAACCCCCATGCTCACCGCCGCGGTATGCACCAGTACACCGGTGCAAAGGCCAAAGGTCACAACAATGCCGGCCTTTTTACCGTGCTGCGCCGACTGCGCCAAAACAAAAAGATTATCCGGCCCTGGGGCCATGGCCAGCAGAATTGACGAAGTAAAAAACAGCAAGATAACATCGAACGGTAACATGAACGTCTCCTAGGAATCCTGTATCAACAAAAAGGGCGGAAAGGGTTTCCCCAATCCGCCCAACCATTTCACATTGAATTGGTAAGAATATTCTGCTTTTTCAAAATCTGTCCAGGGGACGCCATATTCGAAGTTTTTACCGATGGACTACAGCATTACTCTGTCCATTGGTGAAATACTAAAGGAGATGCGTTCCCTGGCTGATTTATACTTAGATGAGGCTGCGAACCTTAGCCTTAATATCATCCGCGCCCATACCCTGATGCGGAATCTGCTCGCTCAGGCCGCCATGGCCGATCTTGCAGCTACCCATGGTGCCCAACTTAGGCGCCAGACCGCGCTCGAGCAGCCAGGTACCGAAACGGGAACCAAGGCCGGTCTTGGCATTCTGGGTCTCGACGGTGACAACAAAGCCGGACTTACCGATCTTCGCCATCATTTCCTCATCGACAACGTTGAGGGTCGGCTTGTTGATCAGGCCGACATCGATGCCTTCAGCTTTAAGTTGCTCGACCACGTCGAGGCAACGGTACAGCATCTCACCATAGCTGACGATATATCCGGCAGAACCTTCACGGACAACCTCGTCTTTGCCGGGCACGAAGGTGTACCCCTCATCGTAGAGTTTGCTGCCCTCTTCATTTAAGATCCAGGGAGTAGCGGAGCGGGTGGTGTAAACAAAGCGCAGACCCGGATCATTGAATACCGCGTTCAGCATGGATTTCAGCTGCAGGGTATCGGCCGGGAAATAGAGACGGGTGGTATCACCTTCGGCCAGAGCGTTGTCTGCATAGAAATTGTTGATACCGAAATGGCAGGTATTATCCGCCATATCGTCAACGCCGGAGTGAGAAAAGTGTGCCAGCACATTAGCCTTGTTCAGGCGCGCCATGGTGATCTCGGAGATGACCATTTCCTGGAATGCGGCGAAGGTGCCGAAGATTCCCTGACGCCCGGCCTCGGAGCCGAAACCGGCCGCAACAGAGTAATTGTTGCGCTCCATGATACCACCGGTCACGTACACTTCCGGATAGTTTTTACGGATATGATGCAGGCCGCAGGAACCTTCCAGATCGGAGTCTACCACCAGAACTTTCTGGCTGATATCTTCCATACCACCAAGGATCTCGCAAACCACTTTACCGAAGTCGTCACGGCATTTGCCCATTTCGGGAGTGGAACCGATATAGGTCTGCTTGGTCTTGTCCACCTTGAAGGTCTCAAGCACCTCCACAGCCTCATCGTAATTACGCTCTTTGAGATAATCGATAGCCAGGTTGACCGGAATAACGTCGTGACCTTTCGGCAGTCCCTCGATTCCGGGAACGCCAACAGCCATAAGGCGGCGGTTTACCAGGGCAACCGGGCCGTCCGCTACCATTGCCTGCTGTATGCGACCGAAGAGTGCATCCAGATCTTCACCGTCACCGGCGTTCACCTCAAGGCCATGGCCTTCAAGGGTTTTCACCAGATCATAGCCCTTCATGTACTGGGTCGGATGACCGGCGATGGTGACATCGTTATCATCGAGCATCAGCTTCACGTTCAGATCGCGCATCACCGCATAACGGGCGGCCTCGGAATCGTCACCTTCCATCTGGGAGCCGTCGGAGCCGAACATTACCACGATCTTTTCCTTGTCAGCCTCGGCAACACCGTTCACATAGCTCCACATATGGCCAAGACGACCGGAAGAAAAGAACACCCCTTCCTCATCCTCACGCTCAGGATGACCGTAATATCCTTTGTCATATTCGCGGTAATGAAGCAGAGATTCCACTTCGCGATGACCGTTCAATACAGCCATCATGTACTGGATAGCCACCCGGTGACCAGCCTCATCGAAATATACAGGGTGAACCTTATCGGAACCCTTCATGAATCCGTCGATAATCAGCAACTCCGGCACGATATCGTATGCACCGCCAGTATGTCCGCCAAGACCTTTGACATTTGCAAGAGCGGTAAAAAATATCAGACTGTCACGAACGATGCGGATGTTTTCCTGTAAGGTCGCACGCTGTTCGCCTGTCAGTTCTGTCTGGTTCAGATCCAACCGTAGCGGAGTGTAGCCACTTAAATCAATCGGGAATTTCATTTCTTTCCTCCAGGGAAGTTCAACTCAAAAAGGGGTATTCGAGGTTTATTCGTTATAGGAATGTCGCAGCAAATTATTTAGCCTGCTGTCCAAAAGCTCACTGCAGCTTCAGCAAAAGCCGTGCCGATGAAATGAACTATGGGTATGTGCAGAAAAAGTGAGCACATACCCATAAAACAGTGCAGGACAAAAAACTCTTTATTGTGCGAAATGATTTTTTATGTCTAATTTCGTCAAAAATGTCCTAACGTTCGTTAGCTTTCCACAGATACAGGAGAACCAAGTCGTCGTGATAACTCCCGTGCGGTTTCTATAACTTTATTGGTGATACCCAGCATCTGCTCGTAGCTGTCGAGGTCAGTCAACGTAGAAACACTGAGTGCAGCACAGACTTTCCCTGCATTGTCGCGTACCGGAGCCGACACGCAACGAACCATCTTCCAGTTCTCTTCGTCATCCGTCGCCCAGCCGCGTTTCCGAACCTCCTGCAGACCTGACTTCACCTCTTCCGCATTAACTCTGGTGTTGGGGGTGAGCTTGACCAGGTCAACACCTTTCAGGATCCGGTCAATCTCTTTTTCTGTCTTCCAGGCGAGGAGCACTTTACCCATGGCAGTAGAGTGGACACCTACCCGTTTTCCGGCCCAGGTATCGATGGAAATGGAACCGTGAACGTTCTCTTTTAACAGGTAGATTACTTCGGTACCATCGAGGATACCAAGATGGACAGTCCGCTCGGTATCATTTGAGAGCATTTTCACCAAAGGTCTGGCCTCTGTGGTCATATCCACATGAGCCGCCGCCTTGGCACCGAGTTCTATCAGTCTGAGTCCCAGGGTATACCTGGCGCTTTCTCCAACCTCCCTGATAAAACCCAGCGATTCGAGAGTGCTGATAGTCTTGTATGTGCTGCTCTTGGGATGTCCAAGGGTAGTGTGAATTTCTGTGAACGAGGCTTCCCCTTTCTGTAGGAGAAACTCTAGAATTTCATTGGCTTTGATGAGTGCCGAAACGGCATATACTTTTTTTGGCATGGTGTGAAACAATACTGTTAAAAAACAGCCGAATCCAATCGGCTGAGAAAGAGTTGGCTATCCGGGGCTACGCACCCAGTGAAATTACAACCCCTATTTCGGGCAGACCACATATATACAGTGCTCCACATTGGAGTTTCAGTCAAGAAACCCCCAAGGAAAATGATCAATATTCCGTCATATGTCAACAAAAACCCGACCCCAACGCGACGAAAATCGTCGCGCTGGACAACCTTTAGTATCTTTTCAGGGCTTTGCTACGTGACAGGCCGTAAGACTCTCCCCGACCTGACGAGGCATCGGCACCTCTTTAGGGCAGATATCGATCATTTTCGGACAACGTGGGTGAAAGGTACAGCCACTCGGCGGGTTCATCGGCGAAGGCAACTCACCAGTCAGTACGATACGCTTCTTCTCTTTAAACGGGTCGGCAACCGGGGTCGCTGAAAGGAGGGCTTCGGTGTACGGATGCTTTGGATTGTTAAAAATGGTTTCCCTGTTACCGGACTCGACCGGAACACCGAGATACATCACCATCACCTCATCGGCGATATGGTGTACAACCGAGAGATCATGGCTGATAAAGAGATAGGCCAGGTTCATCCGTTCCTGCAGCTCAGCCAGCAGATTAAGGATCTGGGCCTGAATAGAGACATCCAGCGCTGAGACGGGCTCATCGAGAACCAGAATTTCCGGTTCAAGCATAAGCGCTCTGGCAACCGCGATACGCTGTCGCTGACCACCGGAAAACATGTGTGGATAACGATCATAGTGCTCAGGGCGCAATCCCACAAGATCAAGCATCTCCCGAGCCAATCGTTCCCTTTCAACCTTCGGTGTGTCGGTATTGACCAGCAGCGGTTCTTCCAGGGCATGACCGATCTTCTGACGTGGATTCAACGAGCCATACGGGTCCTGGAAAACGATCTGCACCTTGGCGTGATACTTCCTGCGCTCGGCAGCGCTTATAGACGCGAGATCGACACCATCAATTTTCATGACACCTGAGGTCGGCTCCTCGATAAGGGTCACCAGCCTGGCCAATGTAGATTTACCACAGCCGGACTCACCAACCACGGCAAGGGTCTTACCACGCTCCAGGTTAAAGGAGGCACCATCAAGGGCTTTCACAACCGCAGGGGCCTTAAAGGCGCCCCGCCGAACCTCATAGTGCTTTTTCAGATTTTCCGCTTCAAGAACTATATTGCCATTCATGCCGCATCCTCCCCTTTCTCAGGATGTCCTGTGGGTCTACCACCAACCAGTGGATAATGGCACAAGGCCCTTCCAAGCTCCATTGACGACTCTTTTGGGGCGGTTGTCCTGCACAGCTCCGTCGCGTAGGAACAACGGGGAGAGAAAAGGCAACCAGCAGGCCGGTCAAACTGGCCCGGCACAACGCCCGGGATGGATGGCAGTATCTTGGCATTGCTCCTCTCAGGCAATGAAGCCAGAAGCGCTGCGGCATAGGGATGGTGCGGATCACTGAAGAGACCTTTCACATCCTGCTTCTCAACCTGCTGACCAGCGTACTGCACCACGACACGATCCGCTGTTTCAGCAACAACACCCATATCATGGGTGATAAGAATGAGCGCCATATCCTTCTCTTTCTGCAATTTTAAAAGCAGATCGAGAATCTGGGCCTGAATGGTCACATCGAGTGCGGTAGTCGGCTCGTCGGCAATGAGCAGGCGGGGGTTACAGCTGATCGCCATGGCGATCATCACCCTCTGGCTCATACCACCAGACAGCTGATGTGGAAAGGCGTTGAGGCGACGCTTCGGTTCTGGAATACCAACCAGTTCCAGCAACTCGATAGCACGCTCCCGGCACTGCTTACGATCCATTCCCTTGTGTACCTTGAGCGATTCCGTAAGCTGAAAGCCCACGGTAAAGCAGGGGTTAAGGCTGGTCATGGGCTCCTGGAAGATCATGGTCATCTCGGAACCGATAATAGCACGACGCTCCTTGCGGCCCAGGGTAAGCATATCCCTGCCGTCAAAACAGAGCCTGTCTGCCGTAACGGTGGCGGTCCAGGGCAGAAGCCCCATCAGCGCCAGCATCGCGACCGATTTGCCCGACCCGGACTCGCCTACCACTGAAACGACGTCACCGGGATTGACATTTAAAGTTACACCGTCAACCGCCTTGAACTGCCCGCCGGCAGTCAGGAAGGAGACGGATAAATTTTCTATTTCAAGTAATGACATCTCTTCTATGACCGTTTGAGTTTCGGATCGAGTGCATCTCTAAGACCATCACCCATGAGGTTGATAGCAAGCACCGTCAACAGAATGGCTAGTCCCGGAAAGGTGACAACCCACCATGCCCGCAAAATAAATTCCCTCGCCTCCGCCAGCATGGTGCCCCACTCCGGAGTCGGAGGCTGAGCACCCATTCCAAGAAAGCCGAGTGCTGCGGCATCAAGGATCGCGGTGGAAAAGGAAAGCGCAGCCTGAACGATAAGTGGTGCCATGCAGTTGGGCAGGATAGTCACGAACATCAGGCGCATTCTGCTGACACCTATCACTCGTGCGGCAGTCACATAGTCTTTGGTCATACAGCCTATCACCGCAGCACGGGTCAGACGCACGTAATGTGGTTGCTGCACGATGGCGATCGCTATCATGGCATTAATGAGGCTTGGCCCGAGCAGCGCCACCAGAACCAGTGCAAGCAAAAGGCTTGGAAAGGCCAGCACGATGTCCATGATGCGCATGATGAAGGTATCGACCCTGCCCCGGAAAAATCCGGCGCACAGACCGAGAACTATACCGGCGAAGAGCGATACGGAAACAACAACGCAGCCAATAAAAAGAGAGAATCTCGAACCGTAAATAAGTCGTGACAACAGGTCACGGCCAACCGCATCGGTGCCCAGCGGGAAACGCAGGCTTCCGCCATCCAGCCAGAAAGGTGGCTGCAGGAAGGCGTCACGATACTGCTGATTAGGTGCATGGGGAGCGACAAAATCGGCAAAAATGGCGATCAGCACAATACAGACAAAGAAGATCAGCCCGATTACCGCACCACGATTCTCGCTAAAATATGACCAAAACTCCTTCAAAAGGGCCATACGGCCCCCCTGGCGGGTATCGATCACTGTATCCTGAAGTGAAGAAGCATCTGACATAATTAATCTGTGTGTCGAATTTGTGGATTGATCAGGCCGTAGAGTATGTCTACTATCAGGTTGACCGTCATAACAATGGCCGCAATCATAAGCAGACCACCCTGTACTGACGGGTAGTCCCTTCTGAAAATAGAATCAACCATCCATTTGCCGATACCGGGCCATGAGAAGATAGTCTCGGTGAGAATCGCACCGGCAAAGAGTACGCCAACCTGTAGACCGATTACAGTAATTACCGGGATCATCGCGTTTCTAAGCGCATGCAGACCAATGACCCGACCAGGTCCAAGTCCTTTCGCTCTGGCTGTTCTCACATAATCCTCACCCAGGACCTCCAGCATGGCTGACCGGGTCTGACGGGCAATCACTGCCATCGGGATTGTGGCCAGAACAACAGAGGGTAGAATCAGATGTGAGATAGCGGACGCAAATGCACCTTTCTGGCCGGAGAGCAGACTGTCAATCAACATCAGCCCGGTCACCGGTTCAAAATAGTACATCAGCGAAATTCTACCGGAAACAGGAGTCCACCCGAGAATACCTGAGAAGAAAATTATAAGCAGCAGACCCCACCAGAAGATCGGCATTGAATACCCGGTGAGGGCGCCGGCCATCACCGTGTGGTCAAACACCGACCCTCGCCGGGTCGCGGCTAGCATTCCCGCTGGCAAACCAATAAAGACCGCGATGATAATCGCACACAGGGAAAGTTCCATAGTCGCCGGGAAAAGCGTAAAAAACTCCTCCGCAACCGGCTTCTTGGTAATAATCGAATTACCGAGGTCACCCTGTGCAAGATCACCAACATAGGAGAGATACTGTTCCCAGATGGGGCGATCGAATCCGAACTGTTTCATCATCTGGGCATGCCGTTCTTCAGACATGCCGCGCTCGCCCGCCATCAGCATAACGGGGTCGCCCGGCAGCATACGGATAAAGACAAACGCCACCAGAGTAACCCCGAAAAAAGTAGGCAGTATTACGCCCAGTTTCCTTAATAGAAATGTAAACATCAGAAATTACTTCTTATGATTATTCAGGATATCAGCCCATTGATTTGGGTCGGATACCGTTTAAGGTACCCGACCCAGATATGACTGGACTATTTCAGATCAACACCGTAGAAGATGTGACCCCCAAAAGGATCGATCTTGTAGTTCTGAACCTCTGTACGGATCGGCTCATATACTACTGAGTGAGCGATGGTAGCCCAAGGAGCCTGCTCCTTGAATACAACCTGCGCCTCTTCATAGAGTTTGGTACGCTCGGCAGGGTCGGAAACAACCTTCGCCTTCTGGATCAGGTCCTCGAAAGGCTGATGACACCACTGGGCACGGTTTGCGCTTCCAACACCATCACAACCGAGGAGAACTGCCAGGAAGTTGTCTGGATCTCCATTATCACCGGTCCAGCCCAACAGTACTGCACCATCACGATCCATATCCTTGGAGCGCTTGAGGTACTCACCCCACTCGTAGGAAACGATCTCTGCGTTTACACCAACCTTGGCCCAGTCAGCCTGAATGATCTCTGCCATACGGCGGGCATTCGGGTTGTATGGACGCTGTACAGGCATTGCCCAGATCTTGGTATCAATGCTGGTGATACCGGCATCAGCAAGCATCTTTTTAGCAGCCTCTGGATCATAACTGTCATCCTGAACCGCGTCGTTGTACGACCAGATGGTCGGCGGAATCGGGTTCTTGGCTATTTTACCAGCACCCTGGAATACCGCGTCGAGGATAGCCTGCTTATTGATAGCCTTGTTCAGCGCCTTACGGACAACCGGGTTATCAAAAGGAGCCATCTGGGAGTTGTACGCAAGATAACCCACGTTCAGTCCCTCTTTCTCCATCAGGTTGATGTCCTTATCTTCAGCCATCGCCTTCAGATCTGCAGGATTCGGGTAAGGCATTACATGACACTCGCCGGCTTTCAGCTTCTGGTACCGTACGGATGCGTCAGGAGTAATGGCAAATACCAGGTTATCGATAGCTGCTTTGCCCGCCCAGTAGTCAGGATTGGCCTTGTAACGGATAACAGCGTCTTTCTGGTACGCAACCAGCTGGAAAGGACCGGTTCCTACTGGATTCTGGTCAATAGCTTCCGGGGTACCTGCAGCCACCAGATTATCGGCATATTCTGCGGAGAAGATTGAGGCGAAATCCATAGCCAGGTTGGCCATCATCGGAGCTTCAGGCTTGTTGAGAACAAACTTGACGGTATAGTCATCAACTTTTTCGATAGACTTGATGATATCAGGCATGGACATACTCTCAAAATACTCGTAAGAGCCACCTGATATTTTATGGAATGGATGTTCTTTGTCAAGCTGACGCATGAAACTGAAAACAACGTCATCGGCATTGAAATCACGGGTCGGGGTGAAATCCTTGGTAGTATGGAACTTTACGCCTTTTCTCAGATTGAAGGTGTAAACCAGACCATCTTCAGAAACCTCCCAGCTCTCTGCCAGGCCGGGAACAATCTTGGTCTCTCCACGCTCGAACTCCACAAGCTTGTTGAAAATCTGGCGGGAAGTGGCGTCAAAGGTGGTTCCTGCGGTATACAAGGACGGGTTCCAACCCTCTGGACTACCTTCAGAGCAGTATACCAGTGTCTTTGCCTGGGCGCCGAGTGCTCCCATGGTCAACAATGATACACCACAAAAAGCGGCCAACAAATTTGACTTTTTCATGTTCTTTCTCTCCTCTTTGTGTTGTTTCTTACAGATGACTTCGCGATATGTGACATATTCATCATGTAACATGTTCAAACCGCGACAGTTTTTCGACCATACTTTCGCGGTTTAAGCATTCAATACAGGGGGAAAATACGGATTCCGCAACAAAATCCTTATAATTCCCAAAGGATGAAATTAGTCCAATTCCAAAATCTTTGCAAAACATTCCAGCTGAGCACAGGAAAAAGCACCTCGATAGCACTCCATCGGAAGCCCAGGACAAATTCTTCAGGAGCAATGTGTCGACATATAAAAGCACTTGATTTTCAACGATTACACAACACGAGTCCTCGGCTTTTTCGACAAAATGCTCACCGCAGTTGCCCTGCAAGAGATACGCATGGACTTCGAAGCCTTTAGGCCACGGTCCATGCGACCTCGTCATCTCGACTATTTAGGTGTGATCATGGGTTCCGATGGCTTACTACCAAAACTTCGAACCTGACACTACCTGAGCCGATGAGAAGTACGGGTTAGGATTCCTTTCGCTCCTGTGGCAGGATCAGATTGAGAAGAAGACCCAGAATCGCTGCAAGACCAATCTTTTCAATGGCAAAATTCCCTGCAGTGAACTTCATACCACCAATACCGCAGACCAGAATAACAGCAACGATGATCAGGTTGCGCGGGGTAGTCAGATCTTTGCCGGATCTAACCAAAGTGTTGATACCGACCACGGTGATCATACCGAACAACAGAATCATGATACCGCCCATAACCGGCACAGGAATGGTCGCCAGAAGCGCACCGACCTTGCCGACCAATGAAAGAAGGATAGCACAGATCGCAGCCCAAGTCATAATCGCAGGATTATAAGCCTTGGTCAGCGCAACGGCCCCACTCACCTCAGAATAGGTGGTATTTGGCGGCCCACCGAGCAGTGAAGCAACAGAAGTTGCGATACCGTCGCCGAGCATAGTGTTCTCGATCCCAGGATCCTTGACATAGTCCTTGCCGGTAATAGAACCCACCGCCAGTACGTCACCGAAATGCTCAATAGCCGGGGCAATGGCAACCGGAACAATAAAGAGGATAGCCGCCCAGCTCCACTCAGGAAAAACAAAGGAAGGCATTGCAAACCATGCTTTATCGCCGACAGGCGCCATGGAGATAAGCGCAGGGGCGGTATAATTTGCCAGATCACCAGGCGCAAACGATGCCTGAACACTGGCTGTAAAGCCGGTCACATCAAGGGCCAGGGAAGTTACATACCCTGCTATAATACCGCAGAGAATAGGAATAAGCTTAATCCAGCCACGGCCAAGCAGGGAGACCAGTGCGGTCACGGTCAGAGAAACACCGGCAACAATCGCAGCAGTTTTCCCCGGCACCAGCCAGGCAGAACCATCTCCGGTAAGACCCATGGCCATATTCACTGCAACGGGGGCCAGCACCAGACCGATAACCATGATGATGGGACCGGTAACGATGGGAGGCAGCAGCCTGTGCAGCATTTGTGAGCCAAAAATGCGAATGAGGAAACTCAAAATCACATAGAAAACACCAGCGGCAGCCAGGCCACACATGGTTGCCGGAATGCCCCAGGTCTGCACGCCGTAAATAATCGGTGCGATAAAAGCAAAAGATGAAGCCAGGAATACCGGAACCTTACCTTTAGTGATTACCTGAAAGATAAGTGTACCCAAACCGGCGGTAAAAAGTGCGACGTTCGGATCCAGACCGGTCAGAATCGGAACCAGCACCAATGCGCCGAATGCCACAAACAACATCTGGGCACCTAGCAGACTGTCACCAAGCCTGAACTGGTACTCTGTATTCGGTGTTTCTACAGACATAAATTTCCCTCCCATTATTACGTATTTCAAATTTCTTACAACACCCCTGTTTACCTGACAGGGGGGATTTTCCGTTGGTTCGCATATCCCATGAACAGCATGACGATGAAACACTATTCATGAAAAAACCGGGTTCCCTCCGGAACAACCGGCAAAAAAAAAGTCATTACAGAAACTGTAATGACTTTTTTGGCTATTTAGTGCCGAAGATCTTATCTCCGGCATCACCTAGGCCTGGTAGTATGTATCCGACATCGTTGAGCTTGTCGTCAACTGCCGCAACATATATGTCTACATCAGGATGAGCAGAGGTTATCTTGGCGATCCCCTCCGGGGCCGCCACCAGGAAAAGCCCTTTGATCTTTTTACAACCAGACTTTTTCAGGGTATCGATGGTTGCAAGCAGGGTTCCACCGGTGGCCAGCATCGGATCAAGAATAAGCGCGGTACGTTCTTCCATGCGTGATGCAGTCTTCACATAGTACTCAACCGGCATCAGGGTCTCTTCATTACGGTAGTAACCGACAACACTGACCTTGGCGGACGGGATAAGGTCGATCACACCATTCATCATGCCGAGACCTGCACGCAGGATCGGTACAATGGTGATCTTCTTTCCCTTGATCTCATCAACCTCGACTGGTCCGGCCCAGCCCTGAATGGTCTTCTTCTGGGTCTCCATATCTTTGGAGGCCTCATAGGTGAGAAGTCGAGCCACCTCTGAGGAAAGATCACGGAAATCCTTGGTAGATATGTCATGCTGGCGCATCAGACCAAGCTTATGTTTGATGAGCGGATGATCCGGTACATGAACGGCCATAATAGTCTCCTGATTTTTGCTTTAATGATTGCGGTGATGACCTGAGACATCCACAGCATTTACCGGCTAAAAACAGCTCCCGCCGGCAACACATATATATACTCGCGGATTCGGTCACCTACCTGAATCTTTTCTCAAGCTTTCTCCGGTAATGACTGGTCATCACATAAATGACTTATCTGAAAAAAGCAAGTGTTTTCATTAGGAATCGCAACCCAACCTCACTCAAGAGGCTTTGGTTTTCCCAGGCGGGTGAGCGGCAGAAGCTCGACCGCAACGATTCCTGAAAGAATAAGTGCTGCACCGGACATCTGAAACAGGGAAAGTCTCTCACCGAGAAAAAAAGCTCCGGCAATCGCGGCAAAGACCGTCTCCGAACTAAGAATAATGGCGGCATCAGCCGCCGGGGTGTAGCGTTGACCAACAACCTGCAGGGTAAAAGCCATGCCAACGGAGAAAATCCCCACATAACCGATACCGAACAGAGCACTAGTAAAATCTGCAAGAGCAGGCTGTTCAACAATGAATCCCACTCCCAGTCCGACGAAACCACAGACAAAAAACTGGGTAGTCGCCACCACTAGTGGTGCCCTGGTTCTTGAAACAATATAGCCGACGAGCAGTACATGGCTGGCCCAGAAAAGAGTACTGGTCAATACCCAGTAATCTCCCATCTGCAGCTCTGCATACCTGCCGCCATTTAATATATAGGTACCGATAACGCATCCGATGGAGGCAGGCCATACTGACCAATGCACTTTTTTCCTGAGCAGCAGCAGGCCGATCACCGGCACCATGGGTACGTAGATCGCGGTAAGAAATCCGGCGTTGGTGACGGTGGTATGAAGAATCCCATACTGCTGCAGGGCCGCGGCCAGATAGAGCACCATGCCTGTTACCGCCAGGATCAGCCAGTCCCCCTTTACGAAAGTTCTCTCTGTGTTATGAACCCGCCTGAACTGTAGTAGCGCAAAAGGAAGCACAACGAGCGCTCCCACCATAAAGCGGGCGCCAGTAAAAGATATGGTGCCGAGGCTGCCAGTACCAACCTGCTGGGCGACAAAGGCACTACCCCAAATCATCGCAGCAAGGAGAAGTAATAAATTGGCTTGAATACGGTTCATACCCACCTCGGGAAAAAGTATGTCTGGGAAATTGTCAACTGTGGTCCCTGAAAAAAATCGCAAGGCAGTATACAGGCTAAAGCGGAATTTACAAGTATGGCTGTAAAAAAGGCGCCGAATTCCAGTTTAACCGACATAAACCTTTCGACTTAGCCCTTCTCTTGCAACGCGACCACTCACTTTAACACCTTCCCGGTTTCATTCGAAATTCAATTTGACATTGCCTGGTAATTACACAATAATGGCCGCTATTAACTCATTTGACAGAAACCAGCTTAGGTAGACGAATGGAATATCTCTCCACCCGGCAAAATGAAATTCTGGCCATCGCTCGAGAACACGGCCGCGTAGACGTCGAAGAACTGTCTCGCTCCTTTGGCGTTTCTCCCCAGACCATCCGTAAAGACCTGAACGAGCTCTGCGAAAAGCAGTTGCTCCAACGCGTACATGGCGGGGCAATCGTCGGCTCAGGGATAGAAAACGTCAGCTACGAGGCTCGACGCCTGCTGGCACCCTCCAGCAAAAAGGCGATCGGTGCCAAAGCTGCACAGATTATTCCTGACAACAGCTCCATGCTGATAAACATCGGCACGACTACCGAACAGGTCGCCCACGCTCTCAAGGACCATCACGGCCTGCTGGTTATCACCAACAATGTCAATGCTGTCCATATCATGAAAAATTTCATGGGCATTGAACTCATTATCGCAGGCGGACTGGTCCGGCGCTCCGATGGTGGTATTGTCGGGGTCGCTGCCGTCGACTTCATCAACCAGTTCAAGGTCGACTATGCAGTCATAGGTGTTTCTGCCATTGACGAGGACGGCTCTCTTCTTGATTATGATTTCAGGGAGGTACGTGTCGCCCAGGCTATTATCGCCAATGCCCGGCATGTGATCCTGGTTGCAGATAAAATGAAACTCGGGCGAAACGCTCCGGTTCGTATAGGGCACATCTCACAAATCAACACTATAGTAATGGACGGGGAACTCCCAGATAAACTATGTTCCATTTGCAGAGACCATGGAGTTGAAGTCATTGTGGTCACCCCATAGGATGAGAACGAGGAGTTGCATGTATCTTTACACAGAACGTTTCGACTAAGATTAAAGTGAAATTTTATCTCACTGTTTCTTCGCTCCATCCCCCAAAAGTCTGTTAAGTCGAAAACGGGTGCAAAGCCAACTTTCGCAAGGGTAGTTAACACTCTCGAAAGACTCTTCCTAACCTCACCTTTGTTGCCTGCCCACGGGATTTAAAAAAACCGTCACATTTTCGCTTGAATAGATATTTTATTTCGATTAAGTAACATTTAAATCAAATATCGAAAGTATTTATAGCTAAAGACGAAACCAGGTTTCTGCACTTTGGGACTGATGCGTTGAGAGAAGCACCATGAATAGCCCGGTATATGATATCTTCGTCATCGGCGGTGGAATTAATGGATGTGGGATTGCGAGGGATGCCGCAGGCCGAGGCCTGTCCGTTTATCTCTGCGAACAGCACGATCTTGCCCACGGCACCTCGTCTACTTCAACCAAACTTATTCACGGTGGCCTGCGCTACCTTGAGTACTATGAATTCCGACTGGTTAGAGAGTCTTTGACCGAACGTGAAGTTCTCCTGAAAAATAGCCCGCATATCATCTGGCCACTCCGTTTTATCCTGCCACACCATAAGGGATTACGCCCTTCCTGGCTGATACGTCTTGGTTTGTTTCTTTATGATCATATAGGTGGTCGAAAAATCCTGCCTGCCACATCCACAGTCAACCTGACAAATGATGAGACCGGCATCCCGCTCAAGGGTGACTACCATAAGGGGTTCGAGTACTCCGACTGCTGGGTTGATGACAGCAGGCTGGTGGTGTTGAACGCCATGGATGCCGCCGAACGAGGCGCTGTGGTGGAAACCCGCAGCCGCTGTATCCATGCAAATCGTGAAAACGACCTCTGGAACATTACTCTTGAAAACAATGAGACAAAAGAGCAACACAAGATCCAGGCAAAGTGCCTTATCAATGCCAGCGGCCCCTGGATGGATACAACACTCGCCGGCATCGAGTACAAGCACGGCACGGAACACATCCGGATGGTCAAGGGCAGCCATATTATAGTTGATAAACTCTTTGACCACTCAAAAGCCTATATTTTTCAAAATAGCGATGGTCGTATTATTTTCGCCATCCCCTATGAAAACAACCGCTACACCCTGATCGGAACCACGGATGTCGATTTTCAGGGCGATCCCGACCTCGTCGAAATCAGCGCTGAAGAAACAGAGTATCTCTGCTCTGCGGCAAATGAGTATTTCACCAAAAACATCAGTCCCCAGGAAGTGGTCAGCAGCTATTCAGGAATCCGCCCTCTTTTCGATGACGGCACCAGCGATGCCAAGGCAATCACTCGCGACTACGTGCTGAAACTCGATGAAGAAAACGGCAGAGCCCCTTTGCTTTCCATTTACGGTGGAAAAATTACTACCTATCGCAAACTGGCGGAATCAGTTTTGGAAAAGCTGGAAGAATATTTCCCACAGATGGGTGCCCCCTGGACCGCTGGAGCCAGTCTGCCCGGAGGAGACTTCCCCCATTCAGGCTTTGAGGACGAAGTGAACTCACTGCGAGCATGCTGCCCCGTTCTCGATGCTGAACATGCCAGAAGACTTGTGCGTCATTACGGCACCAGAGCAAAAACCATGGTTGCCGGCATAACTTCCAGAGAAGATATGGGTGAATGTTTCGGCTCCAACCTCTACCAGTTTGAGGTGCAATACCTGATGAAGCACGAGTGGGCCAAAAGTGCTGACGATGTTCTCTGGCGGCGAACCAGACTTGGTCTGGAGTTCAGTGATGAACAAAAAGCGAAGCTCGAAAACTGGATGAAAGAGTTTAAACGATAAGAACTGGTAAAGCAGGCGTCCCGGCAGGGGACCCTTTATAAACAAAATAAAGTGCGGCTAGTCAGGAATACGACTAAGATATCAATAAACTACAACCATAAAAGGCGAAACAATGCAGCTCGAGTTACAAAATGTCTGCAAAAAGGTCGGCAAGGAACATCACATCCGTGACGTCTCCCTGACCTTGGAAGCCGGGACACTCAACATCCTGCTTGGCCCCACGTTATCAGGGAAGACTACCCTGATGCGGCTGATGGCCGGTCTCGAACAGCCCACCTCCGGTCAGGTGCTGGTCGATGGCAAGGATGTAACCGGTGTGCCGGTGCAGAAACGCAACGTGGCAATGGTGTACCAGCAGTTCATCAACTATCCGAACCTGACGGTATATGAAAACATCGCATCACCACTGCGCATTGCCAAGACTCCCAAAGCCATCATTCAACAAAAAGTAATGGAGATGGCGGAATTGCTCAAGCTGACAGAAATGCTGCAGAGAACTCCCCAGGAACTCTCCGGCGGCCAGCAGCAGCGCACAGCTCTTGCCAGGGCATTGGTAAAAGGTGCCGACCTGGTACTGCTCGATGAACCGCTGGCCAACCTTGACTACAAACTCAGGGAAGAACTGCGCGAGGAGTTTCCACGAATCTTTGCCGCCACCGGAGCGATTTTCGTCTACGCCACCACAGAGCCCAGCGAGGCGCTGCTACTCGGTGGCAACAGCGCTCCCCTCCATGAGGGCCGGGTAACCCAGTTTGGAGAAACTCTCAAGGTCTTCAAACGGCCTGACAACCTCATAACAGCCCAAATTTTCTCAGATCCACCCCTGAACCTGCTGCCAATGGTCAAAAGTAATGATGACCTGAAGTTCAACGGGCATATCAAGGTATCACTTGATTCCTGCGGCAGTGAGCTGGCCAATTTAGGTAACGGCAATTACACCGTCGCTTTCCGACCGAACCATGTCACCCTGCAAAGACAGTCTGAAAATGATATCGCTGTTCAAACCCGGGTCGCTGTAACTGAAATTACCGGTTCAGAGAGCTTTGTTCATGTTGATTTGGCTGGCCTGCGCTGGGTAGTTCTTGCCCAGGGTATCCACAACATCGACATCGACACCAATATCGAGGTCTATCTTGATCCAGCAAGGTTTTATGTCTTCGACAGCAGTGATCGCCTCGTTGTAACCCCAGAGTCAATTGCAATGGCATAGAGGAGATCACCATGGCACATATCACCTTAAAGGAGATTGCACACTCCTACACCGGAGAATCCGACAACCCGGATGATTTCGCGCTCAAACGGCTGGACCTCACCTGGCGTGACGGCGGTGCATACGCCCTACTCGGCCCTTCAGGTTGCGGCAAGACCACCCTTTTAAATATTATTTCCGGGCTGTTAAAACCAACCCGCGGCCAGATCCTGTTCAACGATGCGGATGTCACCTCGCTCCCCACTGAACAGCGTAATATCGCCCAGATTTTCCAGTTCCCGGTAATCTACGACACCATGACGGTGTATGAGAACCTGGCATTCCCCTTAAAAAACCGGGGTCGTACTAAAAAAGAGATCAAACCGCGGGTTATCGAACTGGCCCGAATGCTTGGGCTGGAGGAGAGCCTCTATACCAAGGCACAACATCTTACCGCAGATGCCAAGCAGAAGATTTCCCTCGGCCGGGGCCTCATCCGTCAGAGCGTCAATGCCATCCTGTTCGATGAGCCGCTGACTGTTATCGACCCACAGCTCAAGTGGGAACTCCGTTCCCAGCTCAAGCACCTGCACAAACAGTTCGGCTTTACCATGATCTACGTCACCCACGACCAGACCGAGGCCCTGACCTTTGCCGACGAAGTTGTGGTGATGTACGAAGGTGAAATCGTTCAGGTGGGTACTCCCAAGGATCTGTTTGAGCGCCCGGAACACACCTTTGTCGGCTACTTTATCGGCTCCCCCGGCATGAACCTGCTGGAGTGCAAACTCGAAGGCGACAAAGCCCGTATCAACGGCCATCAGATTCAACTCGGTTCATCCTATGCCACACCTGCCTCAGCCAATGTCAAACTGGGTGTCAGGCCGGAACATCTCACCATCGTGCCACCAGACCAGGAGGGCTTGCCGGTGAAAATTCTGAAAGTGGATGATATCGGACGCCACAAGATCGTCAGAGTGGCACTGGGCGAAAGCGAAATGAACGTGGTCATGCCCGAACTTGCCGCCATGACTGCTGATACAGCCTCGCTCATCATCAACCCTGAAAATATCAACATTTACGTTGATGAACATCGTGTGACAGGAGAAGTGCAGTGATTGAGAAACAGGTAAATCAAAAGGCATGGTTTATGGTTCTGCCGGTTTTCCTGCTGGTAGCTTTCAGTGCCATCATACCGCTGATGACAGTGGTCAACTATTCGGTGCAGGATACTTTCGGCAATAACCAATTCTTCTGGGTCGGTCTCGACTGGTTCAAGGAAATAATTCACTCCGATCGTTTCCATTCTTCCTTTATGCGCCAGCTGCTCTTTTCCGGCATCATTCTGGCGATCGAGATTCCGCTCGGCATCTGTATTGCCCTCGCCATGCCCAAGAAAGGCTGGGGAGTGCCGGTCTGCCTGGTCACCATGGCCCTGCCGCTGCTCATTCCCTGGAACGTAGTAGGCACCATCTGGCAGATTTTCGGTCGTGTTGATATCGGTCTGCTCGGTCACACCCTTGCCGCTCTCGGTATCGACTATAACTACACCCAGGACCCGCTTGCTGCATGGATCACTGTAATAGTAATGGATGTCTGGCACTGGACCAGCCTGGTGGTACTGCTCTGTTACGCAGGCCTCTGCTCCATTCCTGACGCCTACTACCAGGCAGCGAAGATCGATAGCGCCTCACGCTGGTCCGTCTTCCGCTACATCCAGCTCCCTAAAATGCAGCGTGTCTTGCTGATCGCGGTGCTGCTGCGCTTCATGGACTCGTTTATGATCTACACCGAACCCTTTGTCATCACAGGCGGAGGACCCGGTAACTCGACCACCTTCCTCTCCATCGATCTGGTGAAGATGGCTATCGGTCAGTTCGACCTCGGTCCGGCCGCGGCGATGTCACTTATTTACTTCCTCGTTATCCTGCTTCTCTCATGGGTTTTCTACACAGTGATGAGCAATATCGGCGAAGAGAGCAAGGGAGGTGCATAAGATGCGTAAAAGACGCTTAAAATGGATAGTTCCAACTGTATATATCATTTTTTTACTGCTGCCGATTTACTGGCTTATAAACATGAGCCTGAAGACCAATACCGAAATTCTTTCAGTGTTCAGTCTCTGGCCCAAAGACCTCACCCTTGACAACTACCGGGTCATTTTCAACGATCCCAGCTGGTACTCCGGCTATATCAATTCCATGATCTACGTTTCCATCAACGTGGTCATCTCGGTCAGTTTCGCGTTGCCTGCCGCCTACGCCTTCTCCCGCTACAGTTTCGTGGGTGACAAGCACCTTTTTTTCTGGTTGCTGACCAACAGAATGGCACCGCCCGCCGTTTTCGCGCTGCCGTTCTTCCAGCTCTATTCGTCCGTAGGCCTCTTCGATACCCATCTTGCAGTAGCGTTGGCCCACTGTCTGTTCAACCTGCCGCTCGCTGTCTGGATTCTCGAAGGTTTCATGTCAGGCGTGCCCAAGGAAGTCGATGAAACAGCCTTTATCGACGGCTATTCCTGGCCCCGCTTTTTCGTCAAGATATTCATCCCGAATATTGCCTCCGGCATCGGTGTCACCGCCTTCTTCTGCTTCATGTTTTCCTGGGTTGAGCTGCTCCTGGCACGAACTCTCACCTCGGTAAACGCCAAGCCAATTTCGGCCATCATGACCAGAACAGTTTCCGCCTCAGGTCTCGACTGGGGAGTACTGGCAGCGGCTGGTGTTCTAACCATCGTACCCGGTGCGCTGGTTATCTGGTTTGTCCGCAACCACATTGCCAAGGGCTTTGCTCTTGGACGAGTTTAAGAAGGAGGCATCGCCATGGATCTTAGCTGGATGGCCTGGACCAAACCCACGGCAATATTCTTTATCATTATAGCGTGCTTTCTGGTCACGCTCACCGTCTGGGAATTGCTCGTGCCCGGCGGAGCACCGCGCAAAGGGCTTTTGCGCTTTGAAACTACCCGCGGCGACAGGCTTTTCATTTCGCTGCTTGGATCAGCTTACATCAACATACTCTGGCTGGCGTTTACCAGCCTGAGCCTATGGTGGGCATTGGCAATCGCAGTAGTTTTTGCGCTGTTTGTCTTTACCTTTGTCTAATTTTTTGCTGTATCGCTTTGAGTTGTAATCACTTTCAATCCTGCAACCGTCGTAATTAAGCACGCTGGCTGCAGGTTGGAGATAGCTGTTTTTGTTCTGCCGTTTCGAATAGACACGGCAGCTTACTCGCAAAACAACTGAGGAGAAAAGAAATGATCAAAAAGCTTGCGACAGCAGCAGCGGTATTGGCTCTCATGGCAGGGCCCGCTTCAGCCGACATGGATTCGGCTAAAAAGTGGGTCGAGGGTGAATTCCAGCCATCTACTCTTTCGCAAGAAGAGCAGATGAGTGAGATGGAATGGTTCATCAAGGCAGCTGAACCATTCAAGGGTATGGAAATTAACGTTGTTTCCGAAACTATCACCACCCATGAGTACGAATCTAAAACTCTGGCCAAGGCATTTACCGAGATCACCGGTATCAAGGTAACCCATGACCTGATCGGTGAGGGTGATGTTATTGAGAAACTGCAGACCCAGATGCAGTCAGGCAAAAACATTTACGATGCCTTCATTAACGACTCCGACCTGATCGGTACCCACTTCCGCTACCAGCAGGTTGTGCCACTCACCGACTGGATGGAAGGTGAAGGCAAGGACGTAACAAACCCGGGACTTGATCTCGATGACTTCATCGGCATATCATTCACCACCGGTCCTGATGGCAAACTTTACCAGATTCCTGATCAGCAGTTCGCGAACCTCTACTGGTTCCGCTACGACTGGTTCAAGCGTCCTGATCTGCAGAAAAAGTTCAAAGATATTTACGGATACGACCTCGGTGTACCTGTAAACTGGTCCGCTTACGCCGATATCGCCGAATTCTTCTCTGAAAAAGTTAAAGAGATCGACGGAGAGCGCGTTTACGGCCACATGGATTACGGTAAAAAAGATCCTTCACTCGGCTGGCGTTTTACCGATGCATGGCTCTCCATGGCCGGCGCCGGTGACGCAGGCATTCCCAACGGTCTGCCTGTTGACGAATGGGGCATCCGCGTAGAAGGTTGTTCCCCTGTCGGTTCTTCTGTTGAGCGTGGCGGTGCCACCAACGGCCCCGCAGCAGTATATGCTCTCACTAAGTACATTGACTGGCTGAAGAAATACGCGCCACCTGAAGCAGCAGGCATGACCTTCTCCGAGGCTGGTCCCGTTCCGGCCCAGGGCGCTATCGCTCAGCAGATCTTCTGGTATACCGCCTTCACCGCCGATATGGCCAAGCCCGGCACCCCGGTTGTTGACGAAAACGACAATCCTAAATGGCGTATGGCTCCGTCCCCACATGGCCCATACTGGACCGAGGGCATGAAACTCGGTTATCAGGATGCTGGTTCCTGGACCCTGATGAAGTCTACCCCGGTTGATCGCCGTAAAGCTGCATGGCTCTACTCGCAGTTCGTAATCTCTAAAACCGTAAGTCTCAAGAAGACCCATGTTGGTCTTACCCCGATTCGTGAATCCGATATCTGGGATGAGTCTTTCACCGAGCGTGCTCCAAAGCTTGGTGGTCTGGTAGAATTCTACCGCAGTCCTGCACGCGTTCAATGGACTCCGACCGGTACCAACGTACCTGACTATCCGAAACTGGCCCAACTCTGGTGGCAGAACGTAGCCGATGCAGTAACCGGCGACAAGACCCCACAGGAGGCTATGGATTCTCTGGCCGCTCAGCAGGATAAAGTGATGATGCGTCTGGAGCGTGCCGGTATCCAGGGCGAATGCGGTCCGAAGCTGAACGAGAAAAAAGATCCTTCTTTCTGGCTTAATCAGCCAGGCTCTCCAAAGCCAAAGCTGGATAACGAGAAGCCGCAGGGCATGACCATCGATTACGATGAGCTCGTAAAAAGCTGGCAGGCAGCGAAGAAATAGTCAAAAGCTGACAGCTGTGCCATACTCTGGCCGGATGCAGACTGATTGACCTCACAACAGGCTGGAGACTTGACAATCTCCAGCCTGTTTTTTTATCTAGAGAAGACGCAAGTCGCTTAACCTCTATCTCAGCAGATTATTACTACGTTTTTGTGTAGCCTGTCGGAGTCGAGCCATCAGGCCACTTTGTCTCAGAAGAAGGAATCATCAGGAAAACGGGGAAAGCCGCTTGCCTTGACAGTACCTGAATGATTTTCGATGAATAAATGAATGGATGAGCAGCAAGGGCTTTGTCCCGTAAGCTTATAAGCCACATTATTATTCCCATGTTATTTTAGTAAATTATTAGCCCGGCCTCAATCGCACAACCGATCCTGATCAAGGAGAAGACCATGACCAAGTACATCCTGGCAATTGACCAGGGAACGACCTCCAGCAGAGCAATTATCTTTAATGAGAATTTTGATATTGTTTCTGTGGCCCAGCAGGAGTTTAAACAGTATTTCCCCAAATCTGGTTGGGTGGAACACGCTCCTGAAGATCTCTGGAACTCAACCCTCGCCACCTGCCGGCAGGCACTCTCAGAAGCTGGCCTGAACGCTGAGCAGATTGCCGCAATCGGCATCACCAATCAGCGTGAAACCACCCTGATCTGGGATCGTGAAACAGGCGAACCCATTCACAAAGCCATCGTCTGGCAGGACCGCCGCACAGCAGACTACTGCAACACCCTCTCCCAGGGCGGCCACAATCCGATGATTACCGCCAAGACAGGCCTTTTGCTCGACGCCTATTTCTCCGGCACTAAAATCAGCTGGCTGCTGGACAATGTGGAAGGAGCCAGGGAAAAGGCAGAGGCTGGCAAACTCGCCTTCGGCACTGTCGACACCTTCCTGCTGTGGAGACTCACGGGTGGTAAAGTCCATGCCACTGACGCCACCAATGCCTCGCGCACCATGGTATACAATATCCATGAAAACCGCTGGGATGACGATTTGCTCGAGTTGCTCAACATCCCCGCCTCCCTGCTGCCGGAAGTTAAAGATTCTTCAGACAATTTTGGTGAAACCGATGTGAACCTGTTCGGTGCGGCGATTCCCATTCGCGGTATCGCAGGTGACCAGCAGGCTGCCCTGGTCGGCCAGGCATGTTTTGAACCTGGTATGATCAAATCAACCTATGGCACAGGTAGCTTCATTGTTCTGAACACAGGTGATATTGCAGTTCAATCAAAAAATCGCCTGCTAACCACTATCGGCTACCGGTTGAATGGCAAAACCACCTACGCCCTTGAAGGCTCGATTTTTGTCGCCGGCGCGGCCGTGCAATGGATGCGAGATGCCATGGGCCTTATCGAAGCGGCCAACGAAACAGGTAAACTCGCCCGCAAGGCTGATATCAATCAGGATGTCTATCTGGTCCCTGCGTTTACCGGCCTTGGAGCCCCGCATTGGGATCCTGAAGCCCGGGGTGCTATTTTCGGTATCACCCGCGCTACCGGCCCTGCAGAGCTCTCTCGCGCTGCTCTTGAGTCTGTCTGCTACCAGACCCGCGACCTGCTTGAAGCAATGGCCGGCGACTGTGCAGATTTAGGAGACACTATAATGCGTGTTGATGGCGGCATGGTTGCCTCAAACTGGACCATGCAGTTTCTGGCTGACATTCTTGATGCACCAGTAGACAGACCTGCAATTCTTGAGACAACAGCGGTTGGCGCAGCCTACCTTGCCGGCCTTTACGAAGGCATATTCCCTCCCCCTGAAGAGTTCGCTGAGAGATGGAAACGCCAGTGCCGTTTTGCCCCAGCTCTGGATGATGAAATCAGGGCCAGAAAATACAAAGGCTGGAAGGATGCTGTACGCAGGACGTTGACCTAGGGGTTGTTAAGGAAGCATGAGGACTTGCCCCTCCCCGGAAACCAGAGTTCACAAAAAAAGAGAAACTGCCAGGATTGTGCTAATCCATTGATTATACACATTACCTGGCAGCTTCCCGTGACAAAAGACTTCAAATCTTCCCTCGCTCACTTCCCGAAAGACCGGAATCAAACAGTCAACAGACCCCATTCTGCCATTACCGCCACTGCCTTTTATCCAGAATGTACCAACACGGCAATAACCCGCATTTACCTCCTGATTTTTATTACAATCCAATAGATTCTGCCAACCATCTCGCCCTTCCGAAAATTCTAACTTTCAGACGCGACCAGCTTCCAACTGCAACCAAAACGATTAAACGCCATATATACTTGTTTTTATAGTGGTTTATAATGCATCACTGTATTCCGGCAACGGACCACGCAATGAACCAATCTATTGAGCTGATTCAGTTCTTCAATTGCCAAACGACGCCAACGTCAGATCTTTTAATGCCTTATCGGGATCTTATGATCAAAGGCAAACGGTTAACACCATGCCTTCGACCCAACCAACCTTACTCGCCCAACCACGACGTGGTATTTTTTTTTACCGCTGGTCTTCATTTAATACCTTTTGATATTTTTTGACTTTACTACAAGCTGTTAGCCACAGAGTCCTGACAAAATATACTCTTATCCTTGATTTATCTAGCTTTCAGCCTATTTATTTCTACTTGACAAGCTTTATACTGATAGAATAATGTTGCTCCGAATGTTGATTATGCATTACTACCCACCCGTTAGGTATTTGTGGTCAGACCAGGAAACCGTGGTTCCAGATGAGAAACCAGACTCTTCGACAACCTTCCTGAAACCAGGTCTACAAATCACCAGACGTGTACTGCACGATCAGTTTTGCAATGCATCGTTTGCCAGAGCGATAAGTTGCCACGAAGTCGTTTTTCGGAGGAACTGAAAGCGCAGCTCAGCCTGCCTGAAGGAACAATATCGGAAACCAGCAACTCAAACGGTCAGTGGTTCCTGTTGATCAAAAGCTTTACCATGGTCCCCCGCCTGGGAATGCTATTGATTACCTAGCGCCACAAATGAGTAATTGATTTTGACGATGTTTGTGCAGACCTTTCAGGATAGTCAGGCTGTCTGTATCGAAATCAGTGGAAGAAACACCACTAATTTTGCGGAACAATCATTTTTCTTAGAATGAGGAAGTTATGTCAACATCCATTTTGGCCCTTCTGGCTGCGATGCCTATTTTCGTTGCCGCCATACTCCTTGTAGGTCTTAACTGGCCGGCAAGACGCGCAATGCCTATTTGTTTTCTCGTTGCTGCAGCTATCGGACTCTTTGTCTGGGATATGGGAATGAACCGTGTCCTCGCCTCTACCATCCAGGGCGCAATCATTACGGTATCGGTTCTCTGGATTATTTTCGGCGCTATCATGCTGCTGAACACCCTCCAGAATTCCGGAGCAATCACCTCAATTCGCGCAGGCTTTACCGACATCAGCCCTGACCGTCGTATCCAGGCTATCATCATTGCATGGCTGTTCGGTTGTTTCATTGAGGGCGCGTCTGGTTTTGGTACTCCTGCTGCTATCGCTGCACCTCTGCTGGTTGCCATCGGCTTCCCTGCACTGGGCGCGGTCATGATCGGTATGATGATCCAGTCCACCCCGGTTTCTTTCGGTGCTGTTGGTACCCCGATTGTAATCGGTGTCAAAAATGGTCTCGACTTTACCGGAATCAGCGCAGATCTTACCGCTGCCGGTTCCAGCTGGGATGCATTTTACATGCTCATTACCTCTGAAGTAGCCATCATCCATGCCATCATCGGCACCCTGATGCCGCTGTTCATGGTAGTTATGCTTTGCCGCTTCTTCGGTAAAAACAAGAGCTGGTCTGAAGGACTTTCCATTACTCCATTTGCAATTTTTGCAGGTCTTGCTTTCACCATTCCATACGCACTTACCGGTATATTCCTTGGACCTGAATTCCCATCCCTGATCGGTGCTCTGGTTGGTATGGCTATCGTGGTACCTGCTGCCAAGGCCGGTTTCCTCATGCCTAAGACCACCTGGGATTTCCCAGAACAGAGCGAATGGCCAAAAGGCTGGTTCGGCACCATCACTCCGAAAGCACCTTCAGCTGATGAGAAAAAAATCTCCCTGCCAATGGCATGGGCCCCATACCTGCTCGTTGCTGCAATCCTGGTTCTCACCCGTGTATCCCCAGAACTGAAAGGCTTTACCAAAAGCCTTTCCTTCGGCATGAAGAATATTCTTGGTGAGGCTGGTGTAAGTGCTGCAATTCAGCCACTTTACCTACCAGGTGGAATCATGCTCTTCGTATGTTTCCTTACCATGTTCCTGCATAGAATGAAGCCTGCCCAGTTGGTAAGCGCTGCTGCTGACGCTGGTAAGACCTTGGTTTCTGCAGGTTTTGTTCTGATGTTCACCATCCCGATGGTACGTATCCTGATCAACTCTGGCGTAAACGGTGCAGAACTCGCATCCATGCCAGTTGCCATGGCTTCCTTCGTAGCTGATGCATTCGGTTCCATCTACCCGATGTTCGCTTCCAGTGTTGGTGCACTTGGTGCCTTTATCGCTGGCTCCAATACCGTTTCCAACATGATGCTCAGCCAGTTCCAGTTTGAAGTAGCTGAGGCACTGACCATCTCCGGCGGCCTGATGGTTGCACTTCAAGCTGTTGGTGCTGCTGCGGGTAACATGATCGCAATCCACAACGTAGTTGCCGCTTCTGCGACTGTTGGTCTTCTTGGCCAGGAAGGTAAAACCCTGCGTATGACCATCATCCCGACCCTCTACTACGTATTTGTAGCAGGCGCCATCGGCATGGTCGCCATCTATATGCTCGGTATCACCGACCCACTTGTGGGCTAATAGCCAAGCGACGGTCATTTTAAAGATGGATTAACATCTATTCCCCCCCCGGTTGAACCTGTTTCATCCGGGGGTTTAATGCAATCAAGGGGAGGCCGACATGGAAAGAGCAATTATTCATTTACCAGAAGTTTTATTGAGCGTAGGCTTAATTGTATTAATGCTCAAAATTCATCTGACACAACGTTCTACATCAACCTTCGCAGAAGTTGTTGATTTTGAACAATCCGAGAATGCGCTCGTGGGCTTTGGTGATTACGCAGGACGCGTGCAGGTAGTGAACAATCCAAAAGTTGTCTTCTCTGACCACAATGGCAGGCAGCACAGCGCCAGGCTCGATACCGGAGAGCAGAATGTTCACGCCGAAATCGGGGACCAAGTATCTGTCCTATACGACCGAACAAATCCTGGTAAAGCGATGCTTAAGAACTATTCCCTCATCTTCAAAACACCAGTTGTAATGGTTTCCGTAGGAGTTCTTTGCGTACTGGTTAAATACACTGCTTAACCACAACCAAAGCTTGGCCCAGTAGTCTTTTTTTCCCAAGCTTTGGGATACTTCCCAAGAATGGCCCCTATCCTCAGCAAGCAGGAAAGGGGCCATTTCCGTTTCCCCCCGTGACCCTGTCGTGCTAAACTTATCTTTCTTTGCCTGACCTGCAACTTCGAAGCCTGAACTGCCAGAGCACCCCAGGGTTGTCCCTGTTTGCACAACCTCACATTGCAGCAAGCCAGATCAGTCATCCGGGTATATACTCCTTTTTGTCTCAATCTCCCGTACTCCCACAGCTTCCCCGCCGCCTGCCTTCAGTCCTGTCACTGTCTGGTACGCGTATGCACTTCAAACCACAACCTGTACCGTAACCCAGTTCTCATCCAACCCCTTCCACACAACTTACAGATCAGCCCACTCACAAAACAGCCTTTTTGCCAGACTGTATCCCTTCCGGCATAAACTGTTTTTCAAAGCGAACCGCATTCGACCACTGCCCATCATCACACAAAGCATCCCCCCTCATTTAGTGTTATATTCTGTGCAGTTACGTATCAATATGTCACGCAACTACCACCATCTGTTTCCCATTGCCATCTGCCGCGAACCTGCCACCTTAAGACTTGAACGTGAACCATGGTTTCCTGGTCTGTCCAGCCATATGGAAAGTTTTTTCTTCGTTCTTTTTTTACTGCAATAGCCGAAGGGCCCATTAGGCAAGTTTCTTCGTGATATTTTTCGTTTACCCCACCGGATAAGCCTTATGGTTCCCCTTAAATTACACAGGCCATAAAGCCCTTAGTCAGACCACCGACTTCATTTCTGCTTGCACATTGCAATATTTGATGTTAATCACAGCTGCATGCTCAGGAGCAAACCAGGATAGACCGCATCAAACACCACTATAACAACCTTACAACAGGGCGTTAATTATCGTGAAAATGCATTCTTCGAGAGCATTGGCACGTTAGGCTTTCGAAGTCACAGAGGTGTAACGTTTTGCTTCGGCTCAATGCAACAGAAACCATGTTTGCACGCCGGGAGAGAGTAGGTCTTGCCAGATGAATTCTCCCCTTCCGGAATCAATGTGACTGGAAAAAACCCAGAAAAGACAAAACTGCGTCATAGTTGTACCCCCCACCCGCAACTGCTGGCCACACTTTAAGCAGACTTGTACAAGTCACTGATGAAAACCGCCGTGCGCATTCAGGCTCGTTCCAACTCCCGTCGATGATGGAACGTATCCAATACCAATGCAAATCGGGAATCATGCGAAATGCCTTTCCTCGGTTTTATACGACATTGGCCCAAAGGTACTCCTGTCGCTCATAACCAGTTGAAAGCAACATACACACCATCAATCTCAGGGTATTGGGGAGAATTATGACATTACTTCAAGTCTTTGCTGCATTAACTCCAGTAATCGCAGTATTCTTATTTCTCATTATTTTACGCATTCCTGCGACTCGGGCAATGCCCATCAGCCTGCTGCTTACCGCAGTAATGGCAGTCTTTGTCTGGAAGGTAACGCCCATTCAGGTGGCCGCCTCGATTCTTCAGGGATGGGCCATCTCACTAACCATTCTATGGATTGTCTTCGGCGCCCTGCTCCTCTTGAACACCCTTAAGGTAAGTGGCGCAATTTCAGTTATTCGAGATGGATTTTCTCAAATAACAACTGATCGTCGTATCCAGGTCGTCATTATCGGCTGGTTATTCGTGTCTTTCCTTGAAGGTGCAGCTGGTTTCGGCACTCCAGCCGCAATTGTTGCTCCTCTCCTTGTTGCACTCGGTTTCCCTGCACTCGCCGCTGTTGTACTGGCGCTTATTGCTGATAGTGCCGCAGTATCTACCGGGGCCGTTGGCACACCGATCCTCGTGGGTATTGGCCAGGGTGTACAGGGGATTTCCTCGGCAGACTTGCTGACTGTTACTGTTAAAACCATTACTCTCGATGTAATGGTAGCAACCTTCATCCCATTGATTATGGTTGCCATCCTTACCCGCTTCTTCGGTAAGAATAAGTCCTGGACCGAAGGCCTCGGTGCCTGGAAGTTCGCCTTACTGGGCGGTATTTCGTTCACCGGTTCCGCCTACCTCACCGCTCGTTTTCTCGGACCTGAATTCCCTTCTATACTTGGTGCACTCATCGCTCTTGGTATCTGTATCAGTGCTGCCCGATCAGGCTTCCTCATGCCAAAGACAACCTGGCTTTTCGAAAACGATTCCCAGGCAGAGAGCATGAAAGCCAAAGAAGGTTGTCAAGAAAAGTCCATGCCTCTCTGGCTTGCCTGGACTCCGTACATTCTCGTGGTTTGTTTTCTGGTTCTCACCAGGCTTGACTTTCTCCCTTTCAAAGCATGGATGGTTGCTGCCCAGGTCAGCTGGAATAACATTCTCTCCACCTCTGTTTCAGTAACTGCACACACCCTGTACCTGCCAGGCACCATATTCGTATTCGTGGTAATCCTCACCGCGTTTCTCCACAAGAAGGAACCACGCAAGATCAAGACCGCCTGGATGACATCCATCAAGGCACTCGGACCTTCTATTATCGCTCTCGGTGCATCAGTACCAATGGTCCGTATCTTCCTGCACTCCGATGTGAACACTGCTGCTCTTGCGAGTATGCCGATCGAACTTGGTCAACTCGCTGCCGCAACCTTCTCAGGTTTCTGGCCAATTTTCGCCCCGCTGGTCGGTTGCCTCGGCTCCTTTATTGCTGGTAGTGCGACGTTTTCCAACATGATGTTTGGCAATCTGCAGTACGCCACCGCAGACACCGTAGGCTTCTCCCAGACCACAACACTCGCCCTTCAGGCTATTGGTGCCAATGCTGGTAATATGATATGCGTGCTCAATGTTGTTGCAGCCGCCTCTGTTGTTGGCATGGTAGGAAAGGAAGGACAGATAATTCGTTTCACCTTACTGCCGGCTCTATTCTACTGCTTCGTAGCAGGTTTCATCGCTTTCCTTGGCTTTGCTTAATGATTGAATAATCCGTTCAACATCAGTCCTTTAAAAAAGGCAGCTTCCGCCCGTTGAAGCTGCCTTTTTTTTAATATTTTTCAGAATCAGCACTTGTAATCCCAGGCGGATTAAAAGTTCCATCCAATCACGCTCTCTTGAATCACCGCTTCTAATCTGCATTGACACTATTTTCTCTTCGCCATTGTATTGCTCAGCAAAGGCAATACCGGCCTGCTGTCATGCATATCCTTCCAACCAGAATTCTCTTTCTTCGATCGCCCCCGACAACAGTGATCGCAGCTGATTCTTTTATAATTCTGATTACCCCCCAATTTTCAGTTCGAAAACGTGACGTGATAGACGTAGAGGGGAGACGCGACGGATTAGCAGGTGACCAATCCCTGGAATAATTCAGCGATAGGCTTATGGAGAAGTGTTTCTTTGCTTTAAGTTGATACTCCTATCGTCTTTCTCCCCACGCCTTGAAGCTGAGTCTTAGTGGTAAGCAGCGGCTTGCCCGGCTTGCCAGGTTAAATTTGGCGACTATCAGAATTGTCATAAAAAGAGCCCAATACAATTTTGCTAGTTGGAAGATTTAAAATTATTCAAATCTCATGGTCAAAAAAGACACCTGTTCCACACCTCCTGACACCAAAGCCAGCTTCCCAGCATCCTGCCCTCCATGTTGTGCAAGACCTGGCACAACAACTTTCATATAACTATAATACAGACCCTAAGGACTTTCGCTTTAAACCTTTCGCAGTTTCACTTATCGCTCAATTTCTTTTCATTTGAAGATTTTCGACAAGCTTTTTATCTATTCTCTTGTATAATTGCGCAAAAGGGGAGATGTAGGATACCATTCATTACCAGTTTTACGTTTTTATCTCTTTCGCATATTAACTATAAAAAAACAGCACGTTAATTGAATTCACAGGACATCTAAAATGAACTCACCAGAGAGAGCATGCCAGCCTCTTTCAGTTTCCCGGACCGTTGAAACTGAAGTGCTCATAATTGGCGGTGGTGCTACCGGAACGGGGATCATGCGTGATCTTGCTCTGCGATCTATCCAGTCCCACCTCATTGATAAACAAGATCTCTGCGCCGGTGCATCCGGTGGTAACCATGGCCTCCTGCATTCGGGCGCTCGCTATGTTTTCAGTGATCCCCACTCTGCAATTGAATGTCGCGAGGAGGCAGATCTCCTCAAACGCCTCGCTCCCCAATGCGTAGAAGAAACCGGCGGCCTTTTTGTTGCCGTTGCCGGAGATGATGAAAAGTACGCCGCCAAATTTCCGGAACTCTGTAAAGCCGCTGGAATCACCTGCAAGGAACTGACCGTCGACGAAGCTCTCCAGCTTGAGCCGCACCTGTCCGGAGACACCATAAAAGCGTTCGAGGTTCCAGATGCAACTGTCGATCCATTCCGCCTCGCTTTAGAAAATGTCAACCACGCTCATGAACTGGGCGGGTCCGTCTACCACTCTCACACCGGAGTTGTAGACTTTGAAATAGAAAATGGAACAATCAAGGCTGCAATCTGTAAAAATTACCATAGCGGTGAGCTGCTGAAAATCGTTGCCAAGCAATATGTAAACGCAGGCGGTGCCTGGGCCATGAACATTGCCAAAATGGCTGGATGCAATGATGTAAGCCTTCTCTATTCCAAAGGAACTCTGCTCGTCACCAATGACCGTTTAACCAAAAGGGTCATCAATCGTCTTCGCCCACCTGCTGATGGTGATATTCTTGTCCCCGGCGGTACGGTTTCAGTTCTTGGCACCACCTCCCTGCGAACCGATACTCCCGAAAACTCCCGGCCGACCATAGACGAGGTCAATAAAAACGTTGCCGAGGGATCAGCCATGATTCCGGCATTGAGCAATGCCCGCTATATCAGGGCATTTGCCCGGGTCCGCCCCTTGGTACAGGAAGGTGATGACAACAATGACCGAAGCGTTACCCGATCATTTTCCCTAAAAAATCACGAAGACCAGAATCTTTCGAATTTTTGCACAATCACTGGAGGTAAACTCACCACCTTCAGACTGATGGCGGAAAAAACCGCAGACCTTGTGGCGCAACGACTCGGCAATACCAACCCTTGCCTTACCAGGGTCACCCCTATGCCGGCTGGCACCTCATGCAAATGGACAGAGCCCGGCGCTTCCCCTAAATACTGGTATGAAGCCAATAACCCCGATGACATGATTCTCTGCGAGTGTGAGATGGTGCCGCAGTCTGCCATCGATCAGATTGTGCAGTGCGCTCCCGGTGCTGAAAAAGAGATGACCCTTGAAGCCATCGCCCTTCGATCAAGGGCGGGCAAAGGGCCTTGTCAGGGCTCATTCTGCGGCATTCGCATAGGTTCATATCTGTACGACAGAGGGTATTACACAGACCAGACTGGCCTGAATCACATGCGCGACTTCTTCAGCGAGCGGTTTAAAGGTATGCGCACAGTGATCTGGGGCCAGCAGGCTGCCCAGATGGAACTCGCAGAAGCCCTGCACTGCGGCTTACTGGGCCTTGACTGCTTAGATGAAGATGTGAATGCAGCGGCAGATAACACTATCGCCCCAACCAGCACAGGAAAAACCAAATGATTGAGGATAAACGACTATTCACCACGGAGTTTGCGGTCATCGGCTCAGGCCTTACCGGTATGGCTGCCGCTATTTTTGCCATTAACCGCGGCATCTCCACTTCTCTTGCTGGAAACACCGGTGCTATCGCTTATACCACAGGCTATCTCGATCTGCTGGGTAAGGCTGATAGCAACTCACCGCTCTCCAACGACCCCTGGCATGCTCTTGCCAGCCTGCGGTCAAGTCAGCCGCGCCACCCTTTGAGCAGGGTTTCCGATGAGGAAATACGCGCCGGCTTTGACGAGTTCACCGCCTTTATAGGCAGTTGCGGAATCAAATACGGCACACCACAGGAACGCAATGTGATGGCACTGACTCCTGCGGGAACGAGCAAACCGACCTTCAGCGTCCCGGCCACAATGCAGGCCGGGGTAGAGGCTTTTGCCGCTAAAAGCAAATGCACTATAATTGACTTCAAAGGCTTGCGCGGTTTCAGTGCCAGACAGTGCGTTGCCAATCTGCAAAAGGAATGGCCTTTGTTAAAGGCTCGTCGGGTCACCTTTCCCAATATGGAGCACGGCGAGATCTATGCTGAGGTTATGGCCCGCGCTCTTGAAGTGCCTGCCAATAGGGAGGCTCTGGCAGAAGAGATCAAAAAGGTCGCCGGGGACAGTGAGGTCATCGGCATGCCTGCGGTACTCGGCATGCACAAACCCGATCAGGTCATGGCCGATCTTGCCAGACTCATAGGTGTGCCGATCTTCGAAATTCCGACTATGCCACCCTCTGTTCCAGGCATTCGTCTGCGGGAAATGTTCGAACAGGTATTTCCCGAAAAAGGGCTCACACTGGTACCCCAGCAGAAAGTCACCAACGTAGAATTCGGCCGGGATGGAATTACACTCTCGCTGCGTGATAATTTCGGTCCCATCGACATAGTTGCCAAGACGGTATTGCTTGCCACCGGTCGCTTTTTAAGCGGTGGTCTCCAGGCCCACCATGATGGTATCACCGAGCCTCTGCTTGGACTTCATGTCAACCAACCGGAAAACCGCGACGACTGGTACAGCCACAACTACCTGGACAAGGCCGGGCATTCCATTCATCTCTCAGGAATTGAAGTGGATGACCAGTTCCACCCTATCGATGCCGATGGGAAAGTTATCGACCAGCGGCTCTTTGCGGCCGGCGTAATTCTTGCCCATCAAGATTGGATTCGTGGCCGTTGCGGTGCAGGCGTTGCCCTGGCAACCGCCTACAGAGCAGTCAATGAAGCGCATAAACTCCTCAAAGCAGCATGAGTAGAGTAAGGCCTTATAGCGATACATTTCGCAGCCAAAGGAATGAATATGTCTGATGCAATAACACCCACTATAAATTTTAAGGAAAAGGCAATCGAACTTCTGCCCGAGGGAGCCAGCTTTGACGCCTGCCTTACCTGCGGCCTCTGCTCATCGGGCTGTCCGGCTTCGGGGATTGAGAACATGGACCCTCGCAAGTTCATCCGCATGGCGATGCTCGGCATGAACAAAGAGCTTTCCACCACCCCGTGGGTCTGGACATGTACCCAGTGCAAGCGCTGCCAACATGTCTGTCCGATGAACATCGATATTTCCCAACTGGTTTTTCTCGCCCGTGGCAACTGGCCGAAAGAGAAAAAACCGAACGGCATCGTGCGATCATGCGAGCTGACCCGCTCAACCGATTCCACGAGCGCCATGGGTCTGCCGCCTGATGATTTTGTTTTCGTAGTCAACGACGTACTTGAGGAAGTTCGCGAGCAGCAACCCCAATTCAAAGACATGGTTGCCCCGATCGATAAAAAAGGAGCACATTTTTTCGTTAACCAGAACTCAAGGGAGCCGATGAGCGAACCCGATGAGATGGTGCCACTCTGGAAAATCTTTCACCTGGTCGGAGCCGACTGGACCTACGCCTCCAAAGGCTGGGCTGCGGAAAATTTCTGTATGTTTTCCGGTGATGAAGAGGCATGGTACGACGTCATCAAAACCCGCGTCGATGCCACCAACGAGTTAGAGTGCGCGGTCTGGCTCAACACCGAGTGCGGACACTCCTATTACACCATGTGGAACGCGGTGAACCGCTTCGGCATGGAAGCCAACTTCCGGGTTGAGAGTCTGGTGAGCTACTACGCGAAATGGATACGCGAAGGAAAACTGCCGGTCAACGCAGACTGGAACACCAACAATATCAAGTTTACGGTGCAGGACCCCTGCCAGATCGTGCGAAAAGCCTACGGGGACTCTATCGCCGATGATCTACGTTTTGTCGCCAAAAAGCTGGTCGGTGAAGAGAACTTTATCGACATGCAGCCGAACCGTAGCGCAAACTACTGCTGTGGCGGTGGCGGTGGCTTCCTGCAGGCTGGCATGACCGAGCATCGACGCACCTACGGCAAGCGGAAGTTTGACCAGATAATGGCTACCCAGGCGGATTACGTGCTCACCCCCTGCCACAACTGCCACTCCCAGATGGAAGACATCGGCCATCATTATGGCGGGGCGTATAACGTGGTCCACTTCTGGACCCTTATCTGTCTCTCTTTGGGAATTCTTGGCGAAAACGAAAGGACCTATCTTGGGCCGGACCTGGCCAACATCGGTCTTTAGTCTTTAAGCAACCGGCAGCAGAAGGTACGAGCCCCCACGGTCCACTCTTTCTGCTGTCAGGAGATTTCCCACAGGCTGCCTCTCACCTGAGCCGGAATCTGCCAGCTCGTAAAGAGGACTCAGCAGATCGACCATTGCGGTCATCTGCTGTTGTCGTTTATCGACGGGCAGCAGATGCGGGTGCAGTGAAAGATACAGTGCTGGTTTCTGTTGCTGCAGGTAACTCTTCATAGCAGGAAGAAGGGTAAACTCGCCTCCCTCTACATCCATCTTTATGCTCGTAAAAACCGGGCGTCCAACGAGCTCCAGCCATTGCTGCCAGGCTATCACCACCACCTCCATACCTGCCTTGCCGTCCGGGTAGAGCAGGCTGGTCATGGAGTCCCCTCGCTTACCACGGGGGCTGGCCATCCGGCTTATGCTGCTTTTTTCGGCAACCGCCATATTAAAAGGGATAACGTTGTCCAGCTTATTGAGTTTCAGGTTGGCGAGCAGGTACATATAGGCGACTTTATCCGGTTCGAAACAAAATACCTTTTTCGAACAGTGGGCCGCATGCAGCACCGTCGGCCCTATCCAGGCACCGACATCAAGATGGATCCCACCTGGCGCCAGGATCGAATCGAGCACCGTAAAGGTTTGCGGCTCCCAGCTGCCATTATCAACCTTGGACCAGAAGCTGATGTGATCAGGATCGCATCGCAACTGTCGGCCTGCGACCCGGGCAGGGTACCAGCCGCGCACCCGGCACCATGCTTCCTGAAGCCGTTCCCATGGTGTCATCAATCGCGCCTTTTTAGTTTTTGTGACACTCTCTTCGAAAGCCACTTCCAGGGAATCAGCATGGAAACCTCCTGTTGATATTGTCGGTACTTTTCCCCAAACTCCGCAACCAGCCGCCTCTCCTCGATGAAGGCGCCGATCAGCAAATAACAGGAGAGAATCACCGCGGAGAGAATGGTCGCCTCGTGATACACCGGCCAGGACCACAAAAAAAGCAGGGATCCGAGATACCAGGGATGACGTATCACGCCATGCACACCGTCCCTGGAAAATTCAACGTCATCCCTTTTCCCGGCAGCCGTCTTTCTACCGTACACCATGTCATGGAGATTATATTGCCTGGATCCGCACCAAAAGAGCCCGAGCGCACCGATTGCCAACACAAGCTCCAGCAGATGCCAGAGACCGCGCCAAACCAGAACCACCTCACCTCGAACCATAACTGTCAGCACGACCAGGGGAAGCAAACTCAAGCAGGCTGCAATGGTATAGAACAGGCGATACCTGAAACCGGGAAAGCCCATCCTTACGAAAAACTTCTCCGTATTATCCTGGACTGATCGGTTAATCAGCAGGCTATGCATACAACACCAGGCAGCCCAGGCAATGCCAAGATAGAACAGGAAATCAGGTTTCATTACAAATCGACTTGAGCTGCAGCTGAAGTTCGGGGATCACCTACCTGCGGATAAATCAGTTTGTCGACAGCAAACCCCAATTCTTTCGCCCTGGCGATCAAACGTTGCTTAACCACCTCATCCAGATCCGGCTCTCTGGCCAGAATCCAGAGATATTTTCGGTTCGCCCCGCAAACCAGAGCATACTCATACCCTTGATCAAGTTCCATAATCACATAGGTGCCGTAAAATGGCCGGAAAAAGCTTACCTTCAGATAACCTTCCCGGGGTGAGCGCACAAAGTACGCCCTGCCCACAGCTTCTTTCCAACTTCCGCTCTCAGCCTGATAGCCCCTGTTGACAACCTTGACGCCCCCGTCATCACGCATACTGTACTCGGTCATTACCCTGGTCAGTCCCCGTTCAAATGAGTGATCCAGCCGGGCAACCTCATACCACCTGCCAAGATACCTGTTCAGCTCAAAATCCTGAACAGGCTCAATTCCCTTGGGTAATCCGGCGCAACCTGTCAGAACAGTGAGAGACAACGAACAAAGTAACAGTCGCAACCTGTCATGAATCCCCCCCATCGCACCTCCTTGAACCTGTTTTGAAGGTCAGGCAAATTTACTTCTTCAGAGCAAAGCCACCAATCGTCAATGCTTTCCGACACCTGAAAACGTGCATGCTTCGATATGAGCTGTATTCACACCGACAAATGCGCCCTGCACCGGGATGTTTTTCTGTTTCCAGCCCTGGCCAGCCCTGTGGACTTCAGTAATCGTAGGGTTGGTCAGTGGAATATAGCGATGCTTGGTCTTACTCCTGAAACGACCGTGGCTGAGACCGGAGATATAGAAAAAGGAATCCCCCTGCATATGCGTAATGATATAAACTTTTGAAATTTTCTCACCATTTCTCGCGCTCAGAGCTTCTGCCCGGATTTTCTCACTGCTGTCTCCACATCCCAGTTCATCATCGAAAAAAAACAGAATATCGGCGAGCCTGATCTGGATTCGGTCCAGTTCGAGCAAAGGGGTATCGCTATCCAGGGTCACCGTCGCACTGTTTAACAATAATGCATCATCAAACCCCTTTTCAGAGGGATCTTTCCAATACCCACTGGTACTGTTAAAAATATCTATGGTTCGAAGCGTCTCGTTAGGGACGTCGATATAACCACTATACACCTTATCCGGTACATGAATCGTAACATCTCTGCGATTTGTTTCCATAACGTCCTCCCATTCTCCTGCAACTCCAGCACGCCTGGTATACCAGCTCTCCCCCATGCGCCCCCACATTGTGGCATGTCAACACTGTAATCACTTGAAATTGAAAGAGAATAGTGACGCTTCTTTTTTTTCAACCCTGATTAGGTACGAAAAAAAAGTGAAACCAAATTGAGGTAGAAAAAACAAGGCCCCCGGAAGATTTGCTCATCTCCGGAGGCTCTGATTTTTTATCATCATTCAGGGAAAAGAGAATTTACGCTATAAAAACAGAAGCCTTAAGCTACCAGTTTTCGCCGAGCAACTCAAAATGGGCCTTGGCATGAGCACAGGCCGGACAAATCTCCGGAGCTTCATGGTCGTCGTGCAGGTAGCCGCAGTTACGGCATCTCCAGACCACTTTTTCGTCACGCTTGAAAACACAGCCTTTCTCGATGTTGCCGAGCAGGTCCTTGAAACGCTTCTCATGCTGCGCCTCGGCATTGGCAATTGCCATAAAGATATCGGCGATATTGGCAAACCCTTCCTCCCGGGCAACCTCGGCAAACTCCGGATACATCACAGTATGTTCGTGGTTCTCCCCCGTTGCCGCCTCTTTAAGATTCTCTGCGGTAGTACCGACAACACCTGCAGGAAACGAAGCGGATACCTCAACATCCCCACCTTCAAGCAACTTGAACAGGCGTTTGGCGTGCTCCTTTTCCTGGTTGGCTGTCTCTTCGAAGATGGACTGAATCTGTACATATCCATCTTTTTTGGCCTGGGATGCATAGTAGGTGTAGCGATTGCGAGCCTGTGATTCGCCGCAGAAAGCGGTAAGTATATTCTTTTCGGTCTGAGTTCCTTTCAAACTAGCCATGATCTCTTTCCTCTTTTTTTTAGGGTTTTACTGTTGTAATCAGGCAGTAAATTTTTCGCCATATTAGCATACAAGCACAAGAATACACCACACTAAAAAACGAAAGAGCTCGAGACACTGCAATCACAGACCCTTCAGCATTTGCCCTATAGCAACTAGTTAGCGACTATAGAAAAAGGCTGAATTTTGTTTCAACCCCCAAATGTCATGCAACAGGGCTGTACTCACCCAGCCAGCATTACCAGGGCCAACAGTAGTACCCTAGTCCAATCGTCGACATTGTTAGATATAATTAATTTGCTGGATGCACGCGACAGACTTTTAGCCCCAAAAAGATATACCGAGCACATAAATAGAACGCAACCATCAAGACATGGCCCCAAGTGATATGGTAGCAGCTTCCAACCAACTGGCGGGAACGGCAATAATAGTTTATGGCACTGCTCCTGGATATATACACTTGCAGATAGCATCTTCCATCAGATTGTTGAAAGTCAGGTTCATCTTTCAGCTAAAAATTGAATTCACAAGATAAATCTGCTCCCTTTCCATATAAATCACCGCCACATCAAAGTGTTGCGGAAATTCCCCCACAGCAGAAGCAGACCTTTGTTGACAATGGACCTGCCTTTTGGGCCCTCTCAAAATATTTCGATCCAAAAAGCAAATTGACCTTTCAATGTGTCAGGCTAGCGGGCGTGCAGTGTTTTGTCGAGTAGCTTTCCCCACCTGGGACTAAACGGATGTACCTCGTCAACTGTTCCTTTCGGTGAATCAAGAGCCAGGCCCCTGTTTGCCCACATAAAAATAGACCCTCGCAGGTTGTAGACATTTTTGACACCTTCATTTTGCAGTTTTCGTACATACTCTGCAGAACGCAATCCAACCGAGCAATAAGCAACAATGACCACCCCTGGTAGACGACTGTTGACAGCAAACTCTTCTACCAGCACAGCGCCGGGAATGTGGCTTACCAGATACTCCTCGCGACTCCTTACATCCACCAGATAAAGCTTTTCTCCTGCCTCCAGCCGATTGGATAACTCATCAATTTCCATAATCTTAACATCAGGGAAATCCTCGCTTAACACAGCGTCAATCTTCTCCCAACTCAGCTCGCCAAAAAGAAGGGAAAAACGAAAGCCACAGAGCATCAATAACACAAATACAGTTACCGCTTTGATTGGCAAAAATCTCATTTTCTGGCCCTCTCCCAGGTCCACTCTACCGATGCTTAAAGCTGGAAGGCCACACGCTTCAGCCTGAGCAACAAACGAATGCAATTATAATCATCATCTTACTGACCTGTAACACTGCCAGCCTATTCTCCAGGCAACAACAATACAACATGCGAGGTATACATGCAGCATTTGCACTTCAGGAGTATCTGGATCTCCGACACCCACCTAGGCGGCAGGAACCTGAAAAGCAACCAACTCTACGAGTTTCTGAAAAGCACCGAATCAGACAATCTCTATCTTGTGGGAGATATCTTCGACCTGTGGAAACTCAGAAACAACTGGCACTGGCCTGAAATTAATGACCATATCGTCAACCTCATTATCAATAAGGCCCAAAATGGCACCAAAGTGTACTACCTCCCCGGTAACCATGACGATATCGTCCGTCGCTATACCGGCACTTCTTTTCATGGTGTACAGATCTGCGAAGAAATTGTGCACACCTCCGTCGACGGCAAACGCTATCTCGTGCTGCATGGCGATAAGTTTGACTGTGTAGTGCAAAATAGTGAATGGCTCGCCAACATAGGCTCAACCCTCTACGATTCACTTTTGATACTCAACCGCTGGGTCAACACGTACCGCTCTTTCAGGGGCAAAGATTATTTCTCCATTTCCGCCTGGCTGAAACATAAGTGCAAAAAGGCTGTCAACTACATTGGTGATTTTGAACAGGTGCTGATAAGCGAAATCAAAAAAAACCAGGTGGACGGTCTTATCTGCGGTCATATTCACCACGCATCAATCAAGGCGATGGGTGATTTCCTCTACAGCAACTCAGGAGACTGGGTGGAAAGTTGCACCGCCCTGGCCGAAAACAGCAATGGCACCATTGGCATCATCCAATGGATTGAGCAGAATCCTGTAAAAGAGCTGACAACCGACGAAGAATATGAACAAGATCGCTATAGTGACGGATGCCTGGCATCCCCAAATTAATGGTGTGGTCACCACGCTGACCCAGACCGTCAAGCATCTGGAGAATATGGGCCACCGGGTGAAAGTTATTAATCCTCAGCTTTTCCGGTCTATTCCCTGCCCCTCGTACCCTGAAATACGGCTGGCACTGGCGTGGACACATCAACTGAAAAAACTGCTGGCCGAGTTTGCTCCAAACGCGGTTCATATTGCCACGGAAGGACCACTGGGCTGGGCGGCACGTTCGGCCTGTCTAAATAAAAAGTTTCCATACACGACCTCATATCACACCAGGTTCCCTGAATATATCAAAATACGGATTCCTATCCCGCTTTCCTGGTCCTACACGGTGGTTCGCAAATTTCACAAACAGGCTACCCGGGTGATGGTCGCCACCCCCGCACTCAGGGACGAACTCAGCCAGCGCAACTTTCCCAATACTGCACCATGGTCCAGAGGGGTCAACACCGAACTCTTTCAACCGGATACCCGAATAGACCTGGGGGTAGAAGGACCGGTTCAGGTCTATGTAGGAAGGGTCGCTGTAGAAAAAAACATTGAGGCATTTCTCTCACTCGACCTGCCCGGAACCAAAGTTATAGTCGGTGACGGCCCTGCCCGAAAAGAGCTGGAGAGAAAATACCCCGAGGCTCTCTTTGCCGGTTATCGCCGAGGCAAAGAACTGGCCGGCTATATCGCAAACGCAGATGTTATGGTTTTCCCTAGCCTTACTGACACCTTTGGAGTCGTAATGCTTGAGGCAAACGGCTGCGGTGTGCCCGTTGCGGCATATCCAGTAACCGGGCCGATCAACGTGGTAAAAAATGGTGTGAACGGCTGGCTTGATCAAGATCTGCAAATTGCAGTGCACAAAGCGATGGAGGTTTCCAGGGAGTCATGCAGAAATACCGCGTTACAATACTCGTGGAAAGCATGCTCTGAACAGTTTTTCCATAACCTGGAAATAGTCGAGCCATTTGGCAGTTCGAATCACGCTTCAGCAGCCAACGCCTGATGCCTGGCAGAGTGAGGTAATTTAAAAATGCTGTTTCAGCTCCGGAGACAACCCCCAGCATGACATCCTGTCCACCAGTTTTGGTTTCGAATAATGCCGAGTCGCTGAGGCTTGGCAGTATACAATTCAGCCAGGAGCTTAAGGCCCTTGGCATTACTCCTTTTGGTTCTGGCGACAGTAGCGCAGGAATGGAATATGAACTACAGGTCGCAGTTGAGGGAAAAGCAGCTGACGTCGATCTGCCCATATCCATCTACCAGTCTAATTTCTTCCGCAATATTGAAAAACGGGTGGGCCGGGGAGACCTGCCGCCAAGCTCTATTGAGGATATCAGGCAGTTTCTCGATGAGAACCGTGCCAATGTCTGGGAGAACAGCTGGGTACGAATTAAAAAAGAGCGCCTCGGCGCTCTCGCATCCCGAGTTTTCTCAACAGATCTCCTTGCCGACAAACAATACCCTAAAGGACCACAACGGGGTGACAGTCAACGCTTTCATTTTCAGCAGAATGACCGCTCCCATATCAGGATACCGATCAGCTATCTGCTGAAACTCGCCTTTGCAGAAATCCTCGACCGGAATTCCTTGCCGGAGTCGCTGGAGAGCTGTGGCCATTCTCTGTTCAGTTATTTTCAAAGTGATAATACCTCACCGGAAATTCTTTCATTTACCATCCCCTCGGCACAGGCTGGCGCAATAGGTCCCCTGGCCGCTAGAGAAACCGCACGCACCTTTCTTCTCACCCAGTTGCTGGGCCAGTTTGCCAACAGTCATTACGGGCTGAAGGAATCAGGCCAGCGGGCAATCATCTACAACGCACCCCACGCTCCTTACCGGCAAAAACGCCTCAACGATCTGGTCCCTGACGGGTACTACCGGCATCTTTTCATGAGCCCATGCCTCTCCGGCTGGGAGCGCGGCGAGGAAAAACATAAATACATGGCCCTCTGCCACAGGACCTTATCCCGCAGCCAGCTGAATACTATCAGCAAGCTGAAAGATGCCGGCATCATCACCAACAACCTGATCGTGCTGCCAAACACCTCCAACACCTGCCTCGCCAATAACGGAACCCATGTCTCTTTAGGGAGTTCCGCACTGACCCGGCTGGCAACCGATCCTGGTTCAAGTTTTACGCCCGGGGTTGAGAAGTATATGGGGGATCTGGTGATCAAGATTGTCGAACATTTTCTACCACTTTTCGCGGGCACCTATACTGCTGCTCCATACAGGGTTGATTTTGCCGATTTTCACCCTGAAAGCGTGCTCGGTTTCCTCCCCCACGAACTCGACTACACCCATCTCAGGATGTTGTGGAGACGCTGGAAGAAAAAGGCTGATATTCAGTTCTGCGGCCGTTCATTCACCCCGTTTGGCCCACGTAAACTCGACAATATGCTGTCGAAAGTACTGGGATTGAGCGGTGACCTGATCCCGGACTTCAGGCTGATAGATTATTTTATCACCTTACTCTCCACCGAAAGTTGCCCTGCTCTCGACGGTATGCCCGGCAACCAGGAACGACTGAAAGCAGAACTCGCAGAGATCGGCATCTTCGACAGCCGCATGTCTATCTACCTGCCTTATCGAATGCGTGCCCAGTCACAGATGGGCTACTCAGGGTTTGAAGGCAGAATATATTCTCTTTTCCCGAGTTTTCTCGAAGATATGGCCCAGGCCGTTGAGCTGCAAAACCTGGTTACCGCTGTCGCCTACTCGATGGTGCTGGATGGTAAAGTTGTGCATCAGGATATTCCTGATTTACCACCCGTGGAAAGTGAACGACGACAAATGTTTTTCGCTACCGCAATCGGGGTGCCGACGGTCTATATCCGTACCAACACCAGCAACATGTTTCTGGTAAAAATCCTCAAACATGTAAAACAACAGCGGCACAGTAAACGGTACCGCAACTACCTGCGCATCAAGGTAAGTGATTACCAACAGGCGCTGATCAGCTTTCTCAAAATCGAAGGGGCAGAATTGACCGATCAGCTACAGGCAACTCCCCTGCTCGATAATCTTCATGAGAGATTGGCAGATCCGGAGTATTCCGCCTCAGGGAGACTTGTTTACAATTCAATTGCCACCAGTGGCGATAGGAGGAAGCCAACTAAAATACCAGCCGATATTTTTAATGCTGCCAGCGAAAAATATTACCGTAACGACCTGAAAAAAGCCCAATGCAGCGAAGGGTTGGCAGTACTTGAAGAAGATTGTCTGCGGCTTGAACAGAGCGGCAATCCCATTATAGCAGAGATCATGTGCACAAACACACAGGCGCGAGCGAGATCAGTAACCGGCTTTTTCGATCAAATACGAAACGATGTTCTTGAAGAGACCGCCGCACCTGAAGATCTTGTACTGCTTCTGCATCTCGGTCTCGCAGTCGTTCATGACCTCAATACCCAGCGCTGACCTGAATTACTCATGATCATTAAATAAAAAATAAAAAGGAAATCAAACCGCTGAACATGAAAACGGATAGTCCTGGTTCTGGCACAATGTCCACCCAGGCTCAACCCATGCGGCACCAGCTTCAACTCCAAGGTAACTCCCTATGCCCCAGGCAGTAACACCATCAACCGCTCACCAGTACATAGAAAGAGCCACCAATGCCATCGTCACCGAGCAACTCTTTGGGGACAGATCGGTTTCGTTCCTCTACAACACCTTGCGAGAGAACGCTCCGGCACTTTTCCGGGCCCTCACCTCTGCCCGAATGTCCAGCCTGCTGAGCCTCTACCATTACGATTTTCTCGATTCCAGGAAGTTCAAAGCGGCCAGGATGATTGCGAGCCTAGCTGTCGACCTCACAGAATGCGTCGCCGCACCGGACTGCTACGATACCCCGCGAAAAGTGTTTGAACGTCAGATTCGCTATTGGCAACTCCGCCCGATGGAGGAAGACCGCAAGGCAATCGTCTCACCTGCAGATTCCAGGGTGCTTGTCGGCTCTTTCACTGATATTTCAGAACTTTTTATCAAGGAGAAGTTTTTCTCGCCAGAAGAACTCTTTGGTACTGATCGCAAGTGGCATAATGTTTTTTCTGAAGGTGATTTCGGTGTGTTCCGCCTCACTCCAGACAAATATCACTATAACCATGTGCCGGTTAGCGGCATTGTCCTCGATATTTACGAAATCGATGGCGCCTACCACAGTTGCAACCCTGCGGCCCAGATTGCACTTGCTTCCCTGTATGCCAGGAACAAGCGGGTGGTCACCATCATAGACACCGATGTCGAGGGCGGCTCCGGGGTTGGTAGGGTCGCCATGATTGAAGTCGTGGCCCTGATGATCGGTGATATCGTCCAGGCCTACAGCGAACTGCAATATCACAACCCACAGCCTGTCCAGGCCGGAATGTTTTTGGAAAAAGGATGTCCCAAAAGCCTCTACCGACCTGGGAGTTCAACCGATATTCTGGTCTTTGAACCGAACAGGATCTCTTTTTCGCCTGATATTCTCGCCAATGCCAAACGCAATGATGTGCAGAGCAGATTTACGAATAAAGTCGGCCGTCCGCTGGTGGAAACAGAGGTATCAGTTCGATCCACAGTGGCCGGCAAACTGCCTTAACAGCCCTTCACAAGGAGTGCAGCAATGACAAACCTACTATTCATTATCATCACCGGCATACTCCTCGGCTGTCTGCTGCTCTGGGGTTTCAAATACCTGCCGGGTGAACGCTGGCAGATGATGGCCATTGTCCCCAAAGTTAAACATGGCGACTCAGCCAACTGGCAGGGGACCAACCTTACCTATTACGGCTTTTTCATTGCCACCAGTCAGTTGCTGGCGATTACCCTGCTCCTTATTCTGCTGGGCGCCATGGAGATCTCCCTCACCGGAACGGCGCTGGCAACAGCAATGCTGCTTGCAGTCTGCCTGCCGGCAGCCCGCATTGTAGCCATGATCGTCGAGAAAAAGCGACATACCTTTACTATTGGCGGCGCCTCGTTCGTCGGTATCGTTCTGGCGCCATTCGCTATTCTGGCAGCAGGGCTCATCTGCAGCAATTTCGGCGACTGCTACCTGCCCATGATGCCGGTTCTTGCCGCCATGGCGATTGCGTATTCACTGGGAGAGGGCCTTGGCAGACTCGCCTGCCTCAGTTACGGTTGCTGCTACGGCAAGCCGCTTAAGGATTGCAGCGCACTGATACAATCCATCTTCAAACGTACCGGAGTAATTTTTTACGGCAACATCAAAAAAGCAGAGTACGAGAGCCACCTTGCAGGCGAAAGATTGGTCCCGATCCAGGCCATAACCTGTATCATTTATACAGCTACCGCATTGATGGGTTGCTGGCTCTTTTTGAACAGTTTCTTTACTGCAACCCTGGTACTCTGTATGGCTGTAACTCAGATCTGGCGCCTTCTTTCTGAGGTGCTACGTGCTGATTTCCGAGGTTTTGGCAAGGTGAGTGTCTATCAGAAAATGGGCGCCATTGCTGTTATCTACACCATTGGCCTTGCCCTCTTGAATACAAGCGTGACAAACGTTCAGCCTCTCATCAGCCATGGGTTGCAAAATGTCTGGACGCCGGGAGTCATCATTGGCCTGCAGCTTGCCTGGGTAGTTTTTTTCATCTATTTCGGCCGTTCCACCGTAACCTGCTCAACGGTATCGTTCACCTTGCTTGAAGATAGAATTTAGATCTGAACAGAATTGTATTCTTATCTGAATAACAGCCGGAAATTGGAAGGACCTTTTCCGGCTGTTTGCATCTTGTCTCTCACTGAATCAGTAATTTCCTGTCAGCCGCAGCTTTGCCAAAGAACACTGCTCAAGTTCACATATTGTATTTGTTTCGTTAACTGAAGTGACATGCACAGTTGTCACTCCGGTTCCCACCGGGCCATGCGCAGCCTGATACCCCAAGAAAAACCATCTTCCACCCGGCACGAGTATGTGCCACTTTGAAAGAAATCCATTAACCCGGTTCTCAACCACCTGGACAAGCTCCGGACCACCAACAGCCTTGATTTCTTCTTAAACCTTTTTCTCTGCCTCCATAGCATAAATATCCAGGGTGTTGGAACGAGTCGTCCAGAATGAGAACTTTTTCTCATCGGATTTCGAAAAACCGCGCAACGAGTAGGTCAGGGGCTAGTTAACAGTTGGCTGAACATATTATGAAACATTCCAATCAAAGGCCTGGAGAAAGAATAATTTTACCGTTGAGGCCAGGTTCAAGCACTTTTTGATGAGCTCTGGGCGCATCTTCGAGGGGCAAAGTCGCAGCGATTAACGGCCTCAACACGCCTGCCCGCACGGCGGCAGCCAGTGCAGCATGGGTCTGCTTGAGTTCCACGGAACTCGCGGCGGCAAGGGCGAGCCCCCTGATGTCCGTTTCTTTGCCCATGGTTAAGCGCGGATCGATCTCAATTCTGCCACGGCTGCCAATGATAACAACCCTGCCATGAGGTGCCAGCAATGACAGATCTGTTTCAAGGTTCACATTTGCCAGCATTTCAAGAATCAGATCAAACCCTCCAGGTACAGCAGCGCGAAGCCTGTCAACATAATCACCTTGATGCAGCATTGACTTCACGGCCCCCAGCTCATCAATAATTTTCAGCCCCTGTTCGCTACCCGCCGTACCATACATCTCCATGCCCGCCGCACGACCAAGCTGCAATGCAGCACCTCCGACCGACCCACTGGCTCCATGTACCAGCACCTTCTCGCCAGCCTTACCCAAGCCCCTGATAAAAAGCCCTCGCCAGGCGGTAGCTCCCGGCACACCGAGCGTCGCCCCTTGCGCAAAGCTTGCCTCCTCCGGCAGATCATAAACCTGTGTGGCATCGCAGAGGCAATATTCTCCATAAGCCCCGAAGGTGCAGGCAGTGTAGACTCTTTGACCTTGTGACAGTTCAGTCACACCTTCACCGCAACTCTGTACCGTGCCCGCCGCATTACCACCCGGTATATAGGGGAGTTCAGGCAAAACGGGATAGGTACCGGCCCGTATATAGGTATCAACCGGGTTGACCCCGATCGCCTCGACCTTGATTACAACCTGCCCTTTGCCGGGAACTGGTATATCCCGATCTACCAGGGTAAGTACATCAGGCCCACCAAATTGCCTCACTTCTATTATCCGCATATTTCACCTCACTCTTCAGATTATGAAACCCGCGCATCAGTTTAATCCACAGCCGGAAGATAGCTGGCTGATAGGTAGTTAACCTCAATCATAATCATTTTTCAGCTTAGGCCATGAACATTAAAGGGAAATCTATTGCTGTGATGACTTGTTTGCAGATATCTGCAAACAAAAAAGGGATGAACGTTATGACGTTCATCCCCAAAGATACCCTCTGAACCCCTTAGAAAGGGTTGCTCAGGACTTCAGTATCAGGCTTTCTTTTTCCAGCTCTTTTCCTCGCCTTTAAGCAATCTGCCGATATTTTCATGATGCTTGAACCAGATCAAACCGGCGACCACGGCAGCCGTCAATATCTGGATTGCTGAGTGCCCCAGCAGCCAAAGCCAGATTACCATCAAGGCCGATGCCAGCAGTGAACCCACCGAAACAAAACCGCTCAAGGCGACTGACGCGGCAAACACCACAAAGCTGATCAGTATTGCAACAGGAGAGAGGTAGAGAAAAACACCCAGTCCTGTGGCGACGCCTTTGCCACCTTTAAAGCCCAGGTAAACAGGAAACATATGCCCAACCACCGCAGCGACACCACAAAGGGGAACGATGATTTCACTATTAGGCGCATCTTTTAAAATTGCCGCAGCCAACAGCATCGGCAAATAACCTTTCAGGCAGTCGCAGACCAAAGTGACAAAACCCAGTTTTTTCCCCAGAAGACGACTGACATTGGTCGCGCCGATATTTTTACTTCCCTCGGTTCTGACATCCTTTCCGGCCATTTTGCCGATCAATAGTCCGAAGGGAACCGCTCCGAGCAGGTAGCTCAAGATAATTAAAAGATATGACATAGAAAACCGTTATAAAAATAGATATGTTGCGATGTGTTAGATTGAACCAGGTTACTGATTTTGCAGCAACCTACCGCACTTTATAGGCAATGGCAATGTTCATGCATTATTAACTTTCCCTAAACGCAATTCGCCCCACAGAACTCGATTTTGCAGTCACTCTGTGAGGCGATGTCGTTCTTTTGCAACAGATCCTACCGATGAGCGGAGGTCACGCTTTATGACGGTGTCTCTCGATACGTCTTCTCAAGCGCTCGGCAGTACCGGTGTCACGGTAAGAGACAATCGTGCACGGGCATTTTCTAAAAAGCCGCTCCGCCACCGAACCGGTAAACATATGCTTGATGTCCTTGGCCTTCACTCCCATGACGACCATATCAATCTCCTCGTCCACGACCATCTTCAATAGTTCCGTAGCAGGGTCGCCAACCAGAAACTGAAAGGAAACCTTCTCATCAGCAAGGGTCAGATTGTCGGTAAGCTGCTCGAGTTCTTTCCTGCGCTCCTCCTGAATGATGTGCACATAATGTTCACCATCAACTTTATACCCGTAGGAAGCTATTCGCTCGACAGCCTCAAGATCCCGTTCATTGATGACATTGACGATAATCATCTCCGCGCCGACAGGACCGGCAATGGAACCGGCGTATTCAAGTATTTCCTTGGAATATGGGGAAAATGCGATTGGGACCAGTATCTTTTTAATCATTTTCAACTCCGTAAGAGCGACGTCCTTCTCATATCAGTACGCCGCTATCATCTGTTATGATAGCGGCACCAATTACTGACAGCAACTTCTACCCGATTCTCGGTTAAGCCGCAGCATGTTTTGTAATTCTCCTGCGTTGCGACACCCATACGCCTGCCAGCAACAGCAAAGCAGGAATAAACATCAACTGTTTCGGTGGCCTGTCGGCATCCAGTTGAATATTGAGAATTTCCTGATCAAAATCAATACCGGCCCGCTGGGCCGGACTGCCAAACCCAACCATGTCGATAAAGGTTCTCCCCTCTTCCACGCGAGTCTCGATACCAATCTCCATCAGTTTATCGGCGCCAGTTTCACCTTCGCCAACAGGCAGCATGATTGTTTTAATATATTCATCTCCACGCAGATTTTCACCTTTCAGTGCTATCTTGAACTGCTTGCCAGCCTCCATATCACCGAGCACCTGCTCAAACTGAGCGGCGGGCAGCTCTTCAATAGGTGCATACACCTTATCCCAGAAAAAACCAGGTCTAAAGAGAATGAACGCCACCAGCAGCAAAGCTGCCGTTTCCCAGATTCTGCTTTTGGTAAGAAAATAGCCCTGGGTAGCTGCAGCGAAAACAAGCATGGCGACGACAGCCGCAGAAACAACAACCACAAAATGCAAGGGGCTGCCAATACCGATCATCAGCAATTCGGTATTAAAAATGAAGATGAATGGCAGAATCGCGGTTCGAATATCATAGGTGAAGCCCTGAATACCTGTTCGAATGGGATCACCGCCCGAGATGCCTGCCGCCGCAAAAGCAGCAAGCCCTACCGGGGGAGTATCGTCTGCCAGGATGCCAAAGTAGAACACAAAGAGATGAACGGCAATAAGGGGAACAATCAAACCGCTCTGGGCGCCAAGATTGACGATAACCGGTGCCATCAGAGTCGAAACAACAATGTAATTGGCGGTGGTCGGCAATCCCATTCCAAGAATAAGGCTGATGACTGCTGTGAAAATGAGAATCAGCATCAGATTGCCACCGGAGATCAACTCGACAAACTCCGTCATTACCAGGCCGATCCCGGTAAGGGTTACCGTGCCAACCACAATACCGGCGGCGGCTGTGGCGACACCGATACCGATCATATTTCGTGCCCCGGAGACCATACCATCAATCAGGTCAGCAAACCCACGTCGTATTGAGAAATCATCTCCGTGCATTTTGCGAAAATAGCCTTTCAGCGGGCGCTGAGTGATCACGATCACCATCAACAGCACAGTCGCATAAAAAGCGGAAAGTGACGGCGACAACCGCTCAACCGTGAGGCACCACATCAGCACCACGATGGGCAGCAGGAAATACAGACCGGCCTGGGCGGTCGAGCCAAGATCCGGGAGTTCCTTGATCTCATGGTCAACTTCCAGTTCGGGCACCTTACAGGCGAAAGCTAACAGCAACAAGTAGGCCACGACCAACAGTGCTATCACTATCCAGAGAGTCGCACCGCCAGCAACCGACTTTATCCAGCCCAATCCGTAGTATGTGGCCGCACCAATCACAATCATCACTAACATGGTGCTGACAAAGCTTAACAGACTCTGGGCAAGAGTCTTCTTGTACCTCTTCTTCATCCCCTTCAAATTCAGTTTGCACGCTTCAAGATGTACGATATAGACCAGGGCAATGTACGAAATGACCGCTGGCAGAAATGCGTGCTTGATAACTTCGATATACGAAATACCGACGTACTCCACCATGAGGAACGCGGCGGCGCCCATGACCGGCGGGGTGAGCTGGCCATTGGTTGACGACGCGACCTCAACCGCACCCGCTTTTTCCGCTGGGAATCCCACCTTTTTCATAAGTGGAATAGTGAAGGTTCCGGTGGTTACCACGTTGGCGATCGATGAGCCCGACACAAGGCCGGTCATTGCCGAAGAAACGACTGCAGCTTTTGCCGGCCCCCCACGCATATGGCCAAGACCGGCAAATGCGGTACGAATGAAATAATTACCAGCACCGGCCGCTTCAAGCAGTGAACCGAAAAGAACAAACATGAACACCATACTGGTGGAAACACCCAGGGCAACACCGTAGACACCCTCGGTTGTCAGCCAGTAATGGGTCATGCCCTTGACCAGGCTGGCGCCCTTATGAGATATGACTTCGGGCATGTGTGCCCCGGCAAAAGTGTAGGTAATGAACACAATGGCCACAATCATAAGCGGCGGCCCCAGGGCTCTTCTTGTCGCTTCAAGAAGCAGCACCAGACCGATTACCGCGATAACAAGATCAGGTGTGGTCGGGTTTCCTGGCCTATCGGCAAGCTGGGCGTAAAATAAGAAAATATAGGCAGCACAAAACGCCGCCAGCAAGGCTATCCCCCAATCCTGAATCGGAACATATCGTTTGGGGGAAGACTTGAGGGTTGGAAAGGCGGTATATGCAAGAAACATTGCAAAAGCAAGGTGAATCGCCCGCGCCTCAGTGTCGTTTAGAACGAAAAGATTCAACATGAATGGCAGCGGTGACGCATACCACAGCTGAAACAATGTCCAGGCAAGCGGTACGAAGAAGAGCACTCTTTTGGAGATAGCTCCCTCTGGAATACGCGCTCCGATATCCGCATCTGCGATCATTTCATGAATTCGCTCATCGGATAGCGGTTTCTCTTTCGGCTTCGTCATACTTCTGACTCCTCCTGTGCTAATAAATCTCGAGTGCAATTACCGACATCCCACCCTGCATCTATAACTGTCCATACTATGAATTTTACAGAGTGCAGTTTATTGGCAGATCACAATCTGTGATCCCACGACAGGCGAAAAGCTGCGCCCCACTGAGCCTGCCGGGAAACTCCACGAACAAAAAAAAACCTACTGATCCCTGATCGATTTGGTAGTGAAAGACTTCTCCAGGGGAACGCCTTTGGAAAGACACAACGCAGCAGGTCAGACGGCTCAGGTTATACCTATCCCACCCGAGACAATAAGGATGGAATGTCCAAATAGTTAGTATGTGCCAGCTGGTGACAATCAGAATCACGGTCGCGTACACCTACACAAAAAAGCCAGATCGCTGCTTCAAAGCGAAACAGCGATCTGGCTCCAACATCTGAACAACAAGGAGCAAATTACATCAGGCCTGCTTCTTTGTAGTATTTCGCAGCACCATCGTGCAGAGGAGCAGAAAGACCATCCTTGATCATTTCTTCTTTCTTGAGATTGGCGAAAGCGGGATGCAGTTTCTTGAACTGGTCGAAGTTCTCGAATACAGCCTTCACTACATTATAGATAACTTCTTCAGGTACGTTTGCAGAGGAAACGAAGGTAGCGCCAACACCAAAAGTTGTGGTGTCTTCATCTGAACCACGGTACATGCCGCCAGGAATGGTAGCGATGCGGTAGTAATCCTTTTCAGCAACCAGTTCTTCAATTTTGGGACCATCAACATTTACCAGAACTGAATCACAAGCGGTGGTAGCTTCCTGGATAGATCCGTTTGGATGACCAACAGTGTAGATAATTGCATCTACCTTGTTGTCACAAAGAGCTTTGGACTGCTCTGCAGGCTTGAGCTCGGAAGCCAGTTTGAAGTCATCAAGAGTCCATCCGAGCTGGGTCATGACAACATCCATGGTTCCGCGCTGACCGGAGCCAGGGTTACCAATGTTTACGCGTTTGCCTTTGAGATCGGTGAAGTTCTTCACACCGGAGTCTGCACGGGCAACAACGGTGAAAGGCTCTGGGTGTACGGAAAATACTGCGCGAAGATCTTTATTAGGGCCAGCTTCTTCGAATTTGCTGGTACCGTGGTATGCATGATACTGCCAATCAGACTGGGCAACACCCATATCGAGTTCGCCGGATCTGATAGCATTGAGATTGTAGATGGAACCACCAGTACTCTCTACAGTAGCTCGAATTCCATGCTCTTTTTTGCCTTTATTTACCAGACGGGCAATTGCACCACCAGTCGGGTAGTAAACACCGGTTACACCACCGGTTCCGATGGTAACAAATTTCTGATCCTGAGCAAAAGCTGCTCCACTCATTACACTGAAAGCGGTTACGCAACCAAAAGCAACAGCCGCCATTAAGGACGCACTTTTTTTCATTCGTCTTCTCCTCTCTTTTTTGTGTTTAAGAACCCCCCACCAAACGTTAGCACGAGCAGTGAAGATTCATTGACGCCATAATCCTCCAAACGATGCAAGGGTCCTGCGCCAACTACAACCACTAAGGCGCAACACCCGATATCGATTACATTTTTGTGATAAATTTAAAGCTATTAAATCACAACATATGACCCGATAAGTCAAGCCCTTTTGCTGATTAAAAATCATTTTTCCCCAGAGAGTTAAACAGATATTGTATACAATCATTCGATACAGTGCGGGTAGCCACACCCCACGCCTTCCGGCTCGATTCAGGTGAGAGCATCAACATCACTGGCCGAAAACATCATTCTGTTTTATGGTATCTTTACATTTTTGAGAGATATTCCCTGGTTTACATACTCCATTTATCACTTTGCTTAGTCCAGTTTTCCCAGCGACACCCCTTCTCGCCCTAACGCTCTGAGCCCACACGCACCCTGAGTACCAGATGCCCAGCTTTACTCTGAACAGGTCTTTTAAACATGCTTAGGTGTATTTTAGCTGTGCATGTGCTTATATTTGCTCCGTAGCCATCAGGGCTACCTTATGGTATACTATATTGCTTTATTGCAACCCGGTACAAACAGAAAACAGAAAACAGAAACGGAACAAGAACACCGATGAGTATACGTAAAATTTACCAATACCCCGAGCCGGTTCTCCGGCAGGAAACACGACCGATAGAGCAGTTTGATGATGAGCTGAAAAAGCTTGTCGAAGACATGGCAGAGACGATGTATGACGCCCCCGGCATAGGCCTTGCCGCACCACAGATAGGTGAATCGCGCAAACTCATTGTCGTCGACATTTCCCAGGACCGCGAAGAAGGGCAGGAATACATGGCCATGGTCAATCCTGAAATCATCGCCCATGAGGGCCACCAGCTCGACGAAGAAGGTTGTCTTTCCGTGCCGGAACTCACCTCCAAGGTCAAGCGATTTAAAAAAATCACTGTCGCCTACCAGGACCTTGAGGGCAACAAGCTCGAAGTAGAGACTGAAGATCGCTTTGCAGTTGTTCTTCAGCACGAGATCGACCACCTGAACGGCATCCTTTTCATCGACCACCTGAGCACGCTCAAGCGCAACCTCTACAAAAAGAAAGTAAAGAAATGGCTGGCTGACAACCCGAAAGCCAAGGTGACCGCATGACAGACCGCCCTTTTCGCATTATTTTCATGGGAACCCCTGACTTTGCCGAGGTTACTCTTCAAGCCTTGCTGGATGGCCCCGATTCTGTGGTAGCAGTTGTAACTCAACCCGACAGACCCAAGGGACGAGGTAAAAAACTCACCCCTCCACCGGTGAAGGTGCTAGCCGAACAGGCTGGACTGCCCGTACTGCAGCCAACGAAAATCAAAACCCAGGAGTTCCACGATCAGCTTGCCGCATTTGAGCCTGATGTTATCGTGGTGACAGCATACGGTCGCATTCTCCCCACTAATATCCTGAACCTCGCACCCCATGGCTGCATAAACGTTCATGGTTCGTTATTGCCGGCTCACCGGGGAGCTGCACCGATCCAATGGTCTGTCATAAACGGAGACCCTGAAACAGGGATTACCATTATACAGATGAACGAAGGTATGGATACAGGTGATATCCTCCTGAAGGCGGCTATCACACCTGACGAGAACGAAACTTCAGGTAGTCTCTACCCAAAGCTTGCAGAACTCGGTGGCAAGACGCTGCTTGAGGCACTGGCCCTCCTGCGCGAAGGCAAACTAACGGCCACTCCACAAGACGAATCCCTGGCAACTGTTGCCCCGATGCTGAAAAAAGAAGATGGCATAATCGACTGGAGCAAGACCGCCAGGGAGATTCACTGCCTCATCAGGGGCCTCGATCCATGGCCCTCCGCCTACAGTTTTCTTGAAGGCACCCGATTCCGCTTCTTTGCCCCCGAAATCAGCAATAAGGACCCTGAAGCCGCACCCGGCACAATCCTTTCTGCAGACAAACGAGGTCTGCTTATTGCCACCGGCCACAACTGCCTGCTGATAAAGGAAGTTCAACCGGAGGGCAAAAAACGCATGACGGTCGAAGCACTGCTTTGCGGCAGATCCATTGAAAACGGTGCAGTTTTCACATCCTGACATCCCCGACCACACTATTTATCGAATGAAAACTCTTACCATGGCAATCGCCACAGGCCTGTGGGTTGGCTTTCTCCCCAAAGCTCCCGGCACCTGGGGTTCACTGTTTGCTTTTTTACCCTGGTTGCTCATAAAAGGGCTCACCCTGCCCTTTTACCTGCTGACGTTGATTGGTGTTTTTATCATAGGTTTCTTTGCTGCCGGCTCAGCCGAAAAGATTCTCGACCGGGCAGATGCCGGGCCTATCGTCATTGATGAGATTCTCGGCATGTTCATCGCCTTGCTACTCTGCCCCAATCACCCGGTAGCCCTGGCGCTCGCCTTTATCCTGTTTCGTATATTCGATATCGCCAAACCATTCCCGGTTTCCTGGTTTGACCAACGAATTCACGGCGGCTTCGGCATTATGATGGACGACGTTATCGCCGGACTCTATGCCCTTATCTGCCTGCAAATCATCTGGCTGTTTATCGGGCCCATACTATAAATGATACATTCATCTCTTATTCAGCCTGCCAATAACTTACGCTGAATAAGAGATTTGCTCTTCATTCCCCACCTGCTGTTCTCTTTTCTTTCCAGCCTGCTTTTCCTATAATTAAACAAGATTAAAAGAAAACCACCCAATCGACCCGTTGCTGGCCCGCTGGCAGAGAGGTTCCGGATGAATTATCACGGGAAACTTTTTATCGGTTTGTTGCTTACTGTAACCTTCCTGCTCACAGGCACAGCCGGGTATGCCATTATAGAGGACTATTCATTTCTGGATGCCTTCTACATGACAGTTATCACGATCACCACTGTCGGTTTTGGAGAAGTTCATACCCTCTCGGAAACGGGGAGAGTTTTCACTATTCTTTTGATTCTGTTCGGATTTGGCTCCATAGGTTTTCTGGCACACACTTTCACAGAAGCACTGGTCGAGCGGGCGGCCAGCGGCAATATGGAGAAGCGCACCATGCAGAAACGGATAAAAGAGCTCAAGAATCACGTGATCATCTGCGGCTACGGAAGAGTTGGCGAATCAGCCACAGAACATCTTGCTTCAACAGGCACGGAATTCGTTGTTATTGAAAACGATGATGAACAGATTAAGCTGATCTCCGAGAACCATTTCAACTATCTGCCTGGCGACGCAACCAAAGAAGACACCCTTCTTGCCGCAAGCATCAAACAGGCAAGCGGCCTCCTTGCCCTGCTCAACTCAGATCCGGAAAACCTGTTCACGGTATTAACCGCTCGAGAACTCAACCCAACCCTGCACATTATAGCCAGAACAGAAATGGCGACTTCCGAATCACGAATGCTGAGAGCAGGGGCAGATTCAATAATTTCACCCTACGCAGCCGCAGGCAGGAGCGTTGCAGAAAAAATTCTAAAGCTATCAGACAAGCTGGAAGAAGAACCGATCCCCATTACCGAACTTGACCAGGAACCCGCTTGGATTGACGTGACACCTCAATCTGACCTTGCAGGCCATGTAGTAGATACGGCCAATTCTTTTCTGGAATCTAAAATCGTCGGAATCCAGAGAGACGAAAGCAATATCCTTATGCCGCACCCGGATGAGGAAATACTCTTGGGGGATAGACTGTTAACGGTAAGCATCTGCCAAAAAAATCCGTCATCATGTACCGTTAAAGATGCAGTAAAAATCATTCTCGTGGATGACAACCCCGTGATTCGCCGCCTTTACACCAGGATATTCCAACGTTCAGGCTTCCACATACTCACGGCCAAAAATGGAACAGATGGATTGGCACGAATTATCACTGAAAAACCAGATGGCGCTATAATAGATCATGACCTGCCTGATATCTCAGGCCTTGACCTCTGCAAAAGATTGCGAGCTGACAAGAACTTAAACTCTATAAAGCTTATCCTCTTCACCAAGCATAAAGATGAAGAGACAAAAACAACCGCAATGAAGATCGGCATTG